>NZ_JBIUWT010000002.1:0-707501 GCF_044743585.1 Microbacterium sp. NPDC087592
CCGATGGTACTGCAGGGGGGACCCTGTGGGAGAGTAGGACACCGCCGGACTCCTTTTAGACAAAATGGCCACCCATCGATGGGTGGCCATTTTGCGTTTACACGAATAGAACAGGGAGCATCATGCCAGAAGAGGAAGAGCGCCGTCCGCGTCGCAACGACGACAGCGGATCGCGCGGTAATCGCGCTTCTGGCGGACGCCCCGGAAACAGCCGTGATGGTGGCGCCCCGCGTCGCGAGGGTGGCTACAACCGTGATGGTGCAGCTCCGCGCCGTGAGGGCGGTGGCTACAACCGTGACGGTGGTGCCCCGCGTCGCGAGGGTGGCTACAACCGTGACGGTGGTGCCCCGCGCCGTGAGGGCGGTGGCGGGTACAACCGTGAGGGTGCTGCTCCCCGTCGTGAGGGTGGCGGGTACGGCCGTGATGGTGCAGCCCCGCGCCGTGAGGGTGGCGGGTACAACCGTGACGGTGCAGCTCCCCGTCGTGAGGGTGGGTACAACCGTGATGGTGGAGCCCCGCGTCGTGAAGGTGGCGGGTACAACCGTGATGGTGGTGCCCCGCGCCGTGAAGGTGGTGGCTACAACCGTGACGGTGCCCCCCGTCGTGAGGGTGGCGGGTACAACCGTGATGGTGGTGCCCCGCGTCGCGAAGGTGGCTACAACCGTGATGGTGGTGCCCCGCGTCGCGAAGGTGGCTACAACCGTGATGGTGGTGCCCCGCGCCGTGAGGGCGGTGGCTACAACCGTGATGGTGGTGCCCCGCGTCGCGAAGGTGGCTATAACCGTGATGGTGGTGCCCCGCGTCGCGAAGGTGGCTACAACCGTGATGGTGGTGCCCCGCGCCGTGAGGGCGGTGGCTACAACCGGGATGGTGCCCCCCGTCGTGAGGGTGGCGGGTACAACCGTGATGGTGCAGCTCCGCGTCGTGAGGGCGGTGGGTACAACCGTGATGGTGCAGCTCCGCGTCGTGAGGGCGGTGGGTACAACCGTGACGGTGCAGCTCCGCGTCGTGAGGGCGGTGGGTACAACCGTGACGGTGGTGCCCCGCGTCGTGAGGGTGGTGGGTACAACCGTGACGGTGGTGCCCCGCGCCGCGATTCGGCGCCCCGCCGTGACGGTGGTGATCGCGACAAGTCCCGCTCGTTCCCGCAGCGCGGAGGCGCCGGTCGGGAGCGTCCGGCTCAGGCGGCGAATGAGCGTCCGCGGTTCGATGAGCCGCAGATTCCCGACGAGATCACTGCGCGCGACCTCAACGGGGGCGCTCGCAACGAGCTCAAGACCCTGAGCAAGGAGAACGCCGAGCACGTCGCGCGTCACCTGGCGATGGCGTCGAAGCTCATCGACGAGGACCCCGCGCTTGCGCACGAGCACGCGCTGGCGGCGTCTCGACGCGCCGGCCGTATCGCGATCGTCCGCGAGACTCTCGGCATCACCGCTTACGCGACGGGTGACTTCGCCCTTGCTCTCCGCGAACTCCGCACCTACCGACGCATCTCGGGCAAGGACGATCAGATCGCGCTGATGGTCGACAGCGAGCGTGGCATCGGACGTTCCGATCGCGCGCTCGAGACCGGCCGCGCTGTCGACCGGTCGGCCCTCGAGACTCCCGTGCGTGTCGCACTGGCGATCGCGATGTCGGGTGCTCGTCTGGATCAGGGCGATCTGGAGCTTGCGCTCGGCGAGCTCGAGATCCCCGAGCTCGACCCGGATCGGGCTTTCGAATGGAGCCCTGCTCTGTTCGCCGCTCGTGCCGCTGTTCTCGAAGACCTCGGACGCACCGAGGAAGCAGCGTTCTGGGCACACCGTGCCGAGGTCGCTGCCGAGGCACTCGGGATCGACGAGGCCGGTGACGAGGAGATCTTCATCGAGGACAGCATGATCGAGGGCGAGTTCCTCGACGACGAGGTCGCCGAACCGGCCGATGAAGCAGACGAGGCTGACGTCGTCGAGCCTGCTGCAGACTCCGACGAGTCGGAAGACGAAGCGGACGAGGAAGTGTCTGAAGAGCCCGCTGCGGACTCCGACGAGACCGACGCCGAAGAGCCCACGGTCGAGGACGAGGTCCGCGAGCTCCTGGGTGAGGACGAGACCGACGACGCGGACCCGGAGGCGTAGTGGCGCTGTTCTCACGCAAGCGCGCTCTGCGCACCCCCGTCGACGGGGTCGATACGATCCTCGCTGATCTCGACGGCGTGGTGTACGCAGGCCCCGGCGCATTGCCGCATGCGGTCGACAGCCTCAATGAGGCCGCGAAGTCGGCGCGACTCGGTTACATCACCAACAACGCGGCCCGCACTGACGCATCCGTCGCGGAGCACCTCAGCAGCCTGGGGCTCCGCGTCGATGCGGCCGATGTGGTCACGAGCCCGCAGGCGGCGATGCGGCTGCTGGCGAAGATCGTGCCCGCGCCGGCGACAATCCTCGTCGTCGGCGGCGACGGCCTCGTCGACGAGGTGCAGAAGGCCGGCTACACGGTCACGCGCAGCGCCGAGGATTCGCCGAGCGCCGTCGTCCAGGGGTTCGCCCCGGAGGTGGCGTGGACCGACCTCGCTGAAGCCGCATTCGCCCTCAAACTTCCCGAAGACGAGGGTGGGATCCCATGGATCGCCACGAACACGGATTGGACGATCCCGCGTGAGCGCGGTGTCGCACCGGGTAACGGCACTCTCGTCTCCGCGGTGCACACGGCCATCGGTCGGTTGGCTACCGTCGCCGGCAAGCCGGAGGCTCCCATCTTCGAAGAGGCGCTCGCCCGGTTCGGCGCACAGAAGGCGCTGTTCATCGGCGACCGGCTCGACACGGACATCATGGGTGCGAGCCGGGTCGGGATCGACTCAGTGCTCGTCCTCACCGGAATCGATCGACCCAAGCATGTGCTGGCGGCGCCCGAGGGATCGCGCCCGACGTACATCCTCGGCGACCTGCGTGAGCTGCATGTTCCGTATCCGGAGGTCACGGAACGGGACGGCGTGTTCGACGTGAACGGCGCCGCCGTGCGGGTCGTGGGGGCGGACGTCGAGATCGTGGCGGAGTCCGGATCGCAGATCGACCTGCTGCGCGCCGGCGCGGCCGCGATCTGGGCATCGGGGACACCCGTGTTCGTGCTGCGCGTTCCCGAGCGCCTCTACGACGACCCCTTCCACCGGCCCTGAGGCAGCTCGCGTCGCTCCGGCCGCCGTCGGAGGCGCCGCGTACAGTGGAACCGTGAGCGAAGAGACGACGAGTGCGCCGACCGATGGCCTGTGGAGTCGTCTGCGTCTGATCGAGGGGCAGCCCCTTCCGGCGAGAGCCGATGCGTACGCGAGCCTGCACGACGAGCTCTCCCGACGCCTCGAGAGCGGCGCGAAGCTCGACCAACGGGAGACTCCGGGATCCCGATGACGCGACTCGATGCTGCCCTCGCCGCCCGAGGACTCGCCCGTTCGCGCAGCCACGCCGCCACGCTCATCGCCGAAGGGCTCGTGAGCATCGATGGCCGCCAGGCGGTGAAGGCTTCGACCGCCGTCGACGATGAGGCGCAGATCACGATCGCGGGTGCCGACCACTATGTCGGCCGCGCGGCCCACAAGCTCATCGCCGGGCTCGACGGATTCGCGATCCCCGTCGAGGGGCGGCTCGCACTGGACATGGGGGCCTCCACGGGAGGTTTCACGCAGGTGCTCCGCGAGCGCGGCGCACGAAAGGTCCTGGCGGTCGACGTCGGGCACGGACAGCTCGCCGCGTCGATCGCGGCCGACCCCGGCGTCGTCGCCGTCGAGGGCTACAACGTGCGGCACATGACGCGTGAGAACCTCGCGGAGGCGACCGGCGAGAGCGACGCGCCCGACCTCATCGTCGGGGACCTGTCGTTCATCTCGCTAGAGCTCGTTCTGCCCGCAGTGGCGGTCATCGCCGAGCCGGGATCCGACGTCCTGCTGCTCGTGAAGCCGCAGTTCGAGGTCGGGCGAACCGCGGTGCGCGGCGGTCTGGTGACCGACCCCGCCACGCGTGCGGACGCCGTCGCCCGCACGGTGTGGACCGCCTGGGATCTCGGGTTCGGGATGCTCGGCATCCTGCCCTCCCCGATCCTCGGAACGCACGGGAATGCCGAGTATCTGGTGCACCTCGCGCCGGGTCGGGGCAGCAATCCGACAGAATGGTTGGACACCATCAACCGACTGGCAGGAGGACGATGAACGAGCGCAGCATCCTGGTCGTCGCCCACGCCGGCCGAGTGGACACGGTCGACGCGGCCCGTCGGGTGATCGGGGCGCTTCGCGAGGCCGGAGCCCGGCCGGTGCTGGCCGCCGACGACCATGAGGCCCTCGTCGCCGTGGACGAGTTCTTCGCCGACACCGAGGTGCTCGGCGTATCCGTCGATCCGGCCGACCTCGAACTGGCGATCGTGCTGGGTGGGGACGGGACCATCCTTCGTGCGGCCGAGCTCGTCCGTGACAGCGGCGCACCTGTGCTGGGCATCAACATGGGCCACGTCGGCTTCCTCGCCGAGATCGACCGCGACGACATGGACAAGGCCGTCCGCCGCGTGATCGATCGTGACTACGAGGTCGAGGAACGGCTCGCGCTTTCCGTGCGGGTGAAGGATGCCGCAGGGGCCGTCGTGTACGAGACCTGGGCCCTCAACGAGGCCACGGTCGAGAAGGCGAGCCGGGAGCGGATGATCGAAGTCGTCCTCGAGATCGACGGTCGCCCGCTGTCGAGCTTCGGCTGCGACGGCATGGTCATCTCCACTCCCACGGGCTCGACCGCCTACAACTTCTCCGCCGGGGGACCGGTCATCTGGCCCAGCGTCGAGGCGATCGCCGTGGTGCCGCTGTCGGCGCACGCGCTCTTCGCCAAACCCCTGGTCGTGAGCCCTGATGCCGCAGTCGCCATCGAGATGCTCGAGCGCACCGACGGCTCCGGCATCCTGTGGTGCGACGGGCGACGCTCGCACGACCTGCCTCCCGGCGCACGCGTCGTCGTCCGGCGGTCCTCACGCCCGGTCCGCCTCGCGCGGCTGCACCCCACGGCGTTCACGGATCGTCTCGTGCGCAAGTTCCAGCTGCCCGTCGAAGGATGGCGCGGTCAGACCCCGGGGGCGCCGTCATGATCGAGGAGATGCGGATGCAGGGCCTCGGCGTGATCGCCGACGCCGTGCTGCCCCTCGGTCCGGGATTCACGGCGATCACCGGCGAGACCGGTGCCGGCAAGACGATGGTGGTCACGGGACTCGGGCTGCTGCTGGGTCAGCGCGCCGATTCCGGCGCGGTGCGCGCCGGCGCTGCCCAGGCTTCGGTGGCAGGAGTCTGGATCGTCCCCGAGAGCGGCGACGTGGCCGAGATCGTCGCGGACGCCGGGGGAGAGCTGGAGCCCGCAGGGGCAGGCAACGCCGAACTCTACGTCTCGCGCACGCTGAGCGCCGAGGGCCGCAGCCGCGCGAGCGTCGGTGGCCGCGCGGCACCGGCAGGCGTGCTCTCGGCTCTGGCCGAGGAACTCGTCGTGGTCCACGGACAGTCCGAGCAGCTGCGTCTGCGCTCCGCGGCTGCGCAGCGCGACGCGCTCGACCGCTTCGGCGGTGCGCCGATCGCGAAGGCGCTCGAGGCGTACGCCGGCTCCTTCGTCCGGTGGCGGACACTCGACGCCGAGATCTCCGAGATCACCGAGAACCGCGACCGCCGTGCGGAAGAGGCAGCTCGACTGTGCGAAGCCCTCGCGCTGATCGAGGCGACCGCACCGGAACCCGGGGAGGATCAGGAGCTCGCCGAACGTGCCGAGCGGCTTGCGAACGCCGAAGAGCTGCGCCTCGCGGCCTCTCTCGCGCATGGCGCGCTCTCGAGCGAAGACGGTGAACCCGACGCATCGGCCCTCGTCGCCGAGGCGCGTCGCCTGCTCGAGCGCACCGCCGATGCGAAGCTCACCGAGATCGGCGAGAGCATCGCCGACATCGGATACCGGATCGCCGACACCGCTGGGCTTCTGTCCGCGTACCTGGCCGACCTCGACGAGACGGGCCCCCACGAGCTCGCCGCCGTCGAAGAGCGTCGAGCGGCGCTCGGAACACTGATCCGCGCGCATGGATCCCTCGACGAGGCTCTCGCGCTGTGGCAGACGGGTTCCGCGCGCCTGGCCGAACTCGACGACGACGGCGATCGCATCGAACGTCTCATCGCCGAACGTGACGCCGCACGCGCCGAACTCGATGCGCATGCCGCCGCGCTGACCGCGTCGCGCACCGACGCCGCCGTCCGTCTCGGCGAAGCCGTGACCGACGAGCTGCACGCCCTCGCGATGCCGGATGCGCGCCTCGAGGTCGCCGTCTCCGAGGGGGCCGAGAGCACCCACGGTCGAGATGACGTCGCCATCCTCCTCGCCCCGCATCCTGGTGCGGAGCCCCGCTCCGTCTCCAAGGGCGCCTCCGGCGGCGAGCTGTCTCGCGTGATGCTCGCGATCGAGGTCGTCATCGCGGCGACCGACCCGGTCCCGACGTTCGTCTTCGATGAGGTCGACGCCGGTATCGGAGGTGCGGCGGCCATCGAAGTGGGGCGGCGACTCGCCCGGCTCGCAGAGAAATCGCAAGTCATCGCGGTGACGCACCTCGCGCAGGTCGCAGCGTTCGCGAACAATCACCTGTCGGTCGTGAAGGCCAATGATGGCGCGGTCACGGCCTCGAGCGTGCGGCGTCTCGAGGGCGAAGACCGAGAGGCCGAGATGGCCCGTCTGCTGTCCGGACTCACCGATTCCGACGCCGCGCTGACCCATGCGCGTGAACTTCTCAGCCTCCGCGTCCCCACCGCCTGATAGGATCGAAGCCCGTGATGAACTCTTCTTCCGCGGCACCCAAGAACGACACGACCAAGCACATCTTCGTGACTGGTGGTGTCGTTTCGTCTTTGGGTAAGGGACTGACGGCGGCCAGCCTCGGCAACCTCCTCACGGCCCGCGGTCTGCGCGTCGTGATGCAGAAGCTCGACCCTTATCTGAACGTCGATCCCGGCACGATGAACCCGTTCCAGCACGGTGAGGTCTTCGTCACGGACGACGGCGCCGAGACCGACCTCGACATCGGCCACTACGAGCGGTTCCTCGACATCAACCTGTCCGAGGCCGCGAACGTCACCACCGGCCAGATCTACTCGCAGGTGATCGCGCGCGAGCGCCGCGGCGAGTACCTCGGCGACACGGTGCAGGTCATCCCGCACATCACCGACGAGATCAAGCGCCGCATGCGTCTTCAGGCCTCGGAGGACCCGCGCCCCGATGTGATCATCACTGAGGTCGGAGGCACGGTCGGCGACATCGAGTCGCAGCCCTTCCTCGAGTCCGCCCGCCAGCTGCGCCACGAGCTCGGCCGCGACAGCGTGTTCTTCGTGCACGTCTCGCTCGTCCCGTTCATGGGTGCGTCGGGGGAGCAGAAGACCAAGCCCACGCAGCACTCCGTCGCGGCGCTCCGTCAGGTGGGTATCCAGCCCGACGCGCTCGTGCTCCGCAGCGATCGCCCCGTGAGCGCGAGCAACCGCAACAAGATCGCCCTCATGTGCGACGTCGACGTCGAAGGCGTCATCAACACGGTCGACCTGCCGAGCATCTACGACATCCCGTCGACGCTCAACGACCAGGGTCTCGACTCGTACATCGTGCGCCGCCTCGGCCTCGACCAGAAGGCCGCGGAAGAGGTCGATTGGACGCGCTGGAGCAAGGTGCTGCATGCCGTGCACAACCCCAAGCACGAGGTCACGATCGGCCTGGTCGGCAAGTACATCGACCTGCCCGACGCGTACCTCTCCGTGACCGAGGCCCTCAAGGCCGGCGGTTTCGCGCAGGAGACCAAGGTCAACATCCGCTGGATCCCCTCGGACCTCTGCGAGACGCCGGAAGGCGCCCAGGAGCAGCTGGCCGAGCTCGACGGCATCTGCGTGCCCGGCGGCTTCGGCATCCGCGGCATCGAGGGCAAGCTCGGCGCGCTCAAGTTCGCACGTGAGCAGGGCATCCCGACGCTCGGCCTGTGCCTCGGCCTGCAGTGCATGGTCATCGAGTACGCACGCGATGTGGCCGGCATCGTCGGCGCCTCGTCGAGCGAGTTCGACCCGGAGACCGCCGAGCCCGTCATCGCCACGATGGCCGAGCAGATCGACATCCTCGACGGAGGCGACCTCGGCGGCACGATGCGCCTCGGTCTGTACCAGGCGACCCTCGCCGAAGGATCGCTCGCTCGTGAGCTGTACGGCGCGCCGGAGGCCTCCGAGCGGCACCGCCACCGCTACGAGGTCAACAACGCCTACCGCGACCGTCTGACGGACGCCGGCCTGGTCTTCTCGGGCCTCAACCCCGAGCTCGACCTGGTCGAGTACGTCGAGCTGCCGCGCGACGTGCACCCGTACTACATCGCCACGCAGGCGCACCCGGAACTGCGCTCGCGCCCGACCGCGCCGCACCCGCTGTTCCGCGGGCTCGTCGGCGCCGCGATCGAGCGTCACCGTGCGAGCGAACTGTTCGACGTGAGCGATGACGTCACGGCCGATGCCTGAGCCGATCGAGCCCCTCCGGGACGAGCCGTTCGAGCCGGAGGTGCTCCAGAGCGACCTCGTCTACGAAGGCAGGGTCTGGGACGTGCGCTCCGACCGCGTGCGCTACGGCGACGGCGAGATCGTGCGGCAGTACGTCGACCACACGGGCGCCGTGGCTATCCTCGCGCTCGACGACGACGGGCGTGTCCTGCTGATCCAGCAGTACCGGCATCCGATCCGTCATCGGGATTGGGAGCTGCCCGCGGGTCTGCTCGACGTCGAAGGGGAGGAGCCGCTCGCGGCCGCCCAGCGCGAGCTCGCGGAGGAGGCGGACCTGGTGGCCACCCACTGGGAGCCGCTGGTCTCCTCGTGGACCACCCCCGGCGGCAACGACGAGACGATCCACATCTTCCTCGCGACGGGCATCGCCTCGGCCGAGCGCCCGCACGACCGTGAGGACGAGGAAGCCGACATCCGCGTCGAGTGGGTGCCGCTGGACGATGCGGTGGAGGCCGTTCTCGGCGGCCGCATGCACAACGGCATCCTCACGATCGGCGTGCTGGCCGCGGCGCAGAGGCTCCGCGATCGGGGCTGAGGGATGCTGCTCGAGCGCGCCCGCGACGCGTACCTGCGTCATGTCACGATCGAGCGCGGTCTGAGCGAGCACACGATCGCCGCGTATCGGCGCGACCTCGGGGTCTACACGGAGTGGCTGGCGGCCGAAGGCATCACCGACACGTCGGCGGTCACGGCGGCGGTGATCGACCGCTTCATCGCGGAACGCGCCTCGGCCGAGCCGGCCCCGGCGTCGTCGAGTCTCGCGCGGCTGCAATCGTCGGTGCGGGGCTGGCATCGATTCCTCGCTCGGGAAGGAATCGAGATCGATGACCCGAGCGGACGGCTGCGTCCCCCCAAGGCCCCGCGTCGACTCCCGAAGGCGCTGACGATCGATCAGGTCGAGCGGCTGCTCGGTGCTCCGTCACCGGAGGATCCGATCGGCGTGCGCGACCGCGCGCTCCTGGAGCTTCTCTATGCCACGGGTGCCCGCGTGTCCGAGGCGATCGGGCTCGACGTCGACGACCTGGCACACGGCGATGTGCTGCGGCTGCGGGGCAAGGGGTCGAAGGAGCGCATCGTGCCGATCGGATCGTTCGCGCGCGCAGCCGTCGATGCGTATCTCACGCGCGTGCGTCCGGCGCTCGCGGCGAAGGGGCACGCGTCGGCCCGGCTCTTCCTCGGTGCACGCGGAGCACCGTTGTCGCGGCAGAGCGCCTGGCTCGTGATCCGGGCGGCCGCCGAGAAGGCGCAGATCACCTCCGAGGTATCGCCGCACACGCTGCGGCACTCCTTCGCGACGCATCTGCTGCAGGGCGGAGCCGACGTGCGCGTGGTGCAGGAGCTGCTCGGGCACTCGTCGGTCGCGACGACGCAGATCTACACGCACGTCTCGGTGGACACGCTGCGGGACATCTACGCCACCTCGCACCCGCGCGCGCGGTGACGTCCGCCGATGCGGGACAGGCGCCGTGCCGCGTGCCGAGGCGGCTGAGGAACGGGCCGACCGGTACAATCGACCAAGCACGAAGGAGCAGGAGAATCGGTGGCTGAGAAAGTGGCGAAGTCCAGGGCGAAGGCGCAGAAGGCCGACGAGACCCCCATGGGACCCACCGGCCGTCCGTATCACGGGTTCGCGATCCCGGAACCGCTGAAGTCCCACGGCCCTGCACGCATCATCGCGCTGTGCAATCAGAAGGGCGGCGTCGGCAAGACGACGACCTCCATCAACCTGGCCGCAGCTCTCGCGGAGTACGGCCGGAAGGTGCTCGCCGTCGACTTCGACCCGCAGGGCGCACTGTCCGCCGGTCTCGGCATCCCGACGCACGACGTGCCGACGATCTACGACCTCCTGCTCGACACGAAGCGCGACGCGCATGACGCGATCGTGCACTCCAGCGTCGAGGGCCTCGACGTGATGCCCGCGAACATCGACCTGTCGGCCGCCGAGGTGCACCTCGTCAACGAGGTCGCCCGCGAGACGATCCTCGCCCGGGTCCTGCGCCAGGTCGCGGGGGAGTACGACGTCATCCTCATCGACTGCCAGCCCTCGCTCGGCATCCTCACAGTCAACGCCCTGACGGCCGCACACGGCGTGATCATCCCGCTCGAGTGCGAGTTCTTCGCCCTGCGCGGTGTGGCACTGCTCATCGAGACGATCGACAAGGTGCGCGACCGGCTGAACCCCTCCATCACGATGGACGGTCTGCTGGCGACGATGTACGACCCGCGAACCCTGCACTCCCGCGAGGTCCTCGAGCGCGTGGTCGAGGCCTTCGGAGACGATGTGCTGGAGACCGTGATCGGCCGTACCGTGAAGTTCCCCGATGCCTCGGTGTCGGGTGTGCCCATCACCGAGTTCGCCCCCGAGCACGCGGCCGCTCAGGCATACCTGCGGCTGGCGCGGGAGCTGGTCGCCCGTGGCGCTGTCGCCTAGCGAGGGATCCGTCGACGCGACGCTCGAAGAGAGCGCGGGCGATACGGCCGAGCCGGGCTTCCGGGTCTCGCTGTCCAACTTCGACGGCCCGTTCGATCTGCTCCTGAACCTCATCTCGAAGCATGAGATGGACATCACCGAGGTCTCGCTGAGCGCGGTCACGAACGAGTTCATCGCCTACCTCGGTCAGCTCGAGAACGAGGAGGAGCTGGACCAGGCGTCCGAGTTCCTCGTCGTCGCGGCGACGCTCCTCGACATGAAGGTGGCCGGGCTTCTCCCGCAGGGCGAATTGGTGGATGCCGAGGCCGTCGCGCTGCTCGAGGCGCGCGACCTGCTGTTCGCCCGCCTGCTGCAGTACCGGGCCTTCAAGGAGGTCTCGGCGTGGTTCTCCCGCTGTCTGCAGCGTGAGGACCGTCGGCACGTGCGCGCGGCACGCCTCGACGAGAAGCACCGTAAACAGACGCCCGAGCTCGTGTGGTCCTTGACCGTCGACGACTTCGCGGCACTCGCGCTCCTGGCGTTCGCGCCCAAGGAGATCCCGCACGTCGGCCTCGATCATCTGCACGCGCCGCTGGTCAGCATCCGCGAGCAGGCGGCGATCGTCGTCACGTTGCTGCGCGGCACGGAGTCGCTGAGCTTCCGCGAGCTCGTCTCGGGGGTGAGCGAGCCCGGCATCGTCGTCGCGCGCTTCATCTCTGTGCTGGAGCTGTACCGCCACGCGGCCCTGTCCTTCGAACAACTGGAACCGCTCGGCGAGCTCACGCTGCGCTGGGCAGCCGACTCCTGGTCGGACGAGACTCTTGCGACCCTGGGGGCCGACTATGACCGATGACATGACCGAGACCGTCGACGAGGCGACCGAGGCGACCGAGATCCCGCTGTCCGAGCGCATCGAGGCCATCCTCCTCATCGTCGACGAGCCGCTCGGGCTGGTGGCGCTGGCCGCCGCGGTCGGCTCCCCGGTACCCGCCGTGCGGCAGACGCTCGAGATGCTGGTCGACGACTACGACGGGAAGGGCAAGGGCCCGCGCCGTGGTTTCGAGCTCCGCGAGGTCGGCGGCGGCTGGCGTCTCTATGTGCGCGAGGACCTCGATTCGCTGGTCGCCGAGTTCGTCGGCGGACAGGCTCCGGCTCGACTCTCGCAGGCGGCGCTCGAGACGTTGGCGGTCATCGCGTACAAGCAGCCGGTGACGCGCAGTCAGGTCGCCTCCATCCGTGCGGTGAACGTGGACTCCGTCGTGCGCACCCTCCTCGCCCGTGGTCTCATCACCGAGCTGTTCGCCGACTCCGAGACCGGCGCGATCAACTACGGCACCACCGACGCACTCCTGCAGCACCTGGGCATCAACTCGCTGGACGAGCTGCCCCCGATCTCCCCTCTGCTCGATGACGGTGCAGACGGTTTCGACGAAGGGACCATCCGATGAGCGGCTTCGAGGCCTCCACCGACTCCGAGGGCGCCCCCGAGGGCATCCGTCTGCAGAAGGTGCTCGCCGGCGCCGGGGTGGCTTCGCGCCGCGTCGTCGAGCAGTACATCACCGAGGGGCGCATCCGCGTCAACGGCATCGTCGTCTCGGAGCTCGGCCGGCGCATCGACCCGGAGCACGACCTCGTCGACGTCGACGGCACCGCCGTGCAGCTGGACGTCTCCAAGCGCTACGTCATGCTCAACAAGCCCACCGGCGTCGTCAGCAGCATGAAGGACGAGAGCGGTCGTCCCGACCTCCGTCGCTTCACCGAAGACTACGAGGAGCGTCTCTACAACGTGGGCCGCCTCGACGCGGAGACCAGCGGTCTGCTGATCCTCACCAACGACGGCGCGCTCGCGCACGTGCTCGCCCACCCGTCCTTCGGGGTGACCAAGGTCTACATCGCCAAGGTCGAGGGTACGGTGCTGGCCCAGACGATCTCGAAGCTCACGAAGGGCATCGAGCTCGAGGACGGTCCGATCGCGGCCGACAAGGCGCGCCTGCTGGACACCTCGCGCGGGTCGAGCCTGGTCGAGCTGACCCTGCACTCCGGGCGCAACCGCATCGTGCGCCGGATGCTCGCCGCGGTCGGCCACCCGGTCACCGAACTGGTGCGTCGGCAGTTCGGACCGCTCCACCTGGGAACCCTCCCGGCCGGGAAGACGCGGGAACTGACTAAAATCGAACTCGGCGCGCTTCTCACCCTGTCGCGCCGTGATTCCGGTGTCGCCGAGGCGCCAGGCGAGCAGGAGAACGAATGACCGATACGACGAGTGCGCCCACGGCGCGGAGGGCAGGCGCCGTCGCGCCGCGGCTCTCCGGCACCGTCCGCGTCGTCGGTGCCGGCCTGCTCGGGGCGAGCGTCGGACATGCGCTCCGGTCGAAGGGCATCGACGTCGTGCTGACGGATGCCTCGCCCGCGCAGCTCCGCCTCGCGGTCGACTACGGCGCCGGTCGCCTCGCCGCCGACGATGACGAGCCCGCCCTGATCGTGGTGGCCGTGCCGCCCGACGTCACGGCCGACGTGATCCAGGCCGAGTTGGAGCGCTTTCCGGAGGCCGTCGTCACCGACGTCGCCAGTGTGAAGCTCGAGCCGTTCCGCACTCTGCAGTCGCGGGGCGTGGACCTCACCCGCTACATCGGCTCGCATCCGCTCGCCGGGCGCGAGCGCGGGGGAGCGATCTCGGCGCGCGCCGACCTGTTCGTCGGTCGCCCCTGGGTCGTGTGCCGTGACGAAGACACGAAGGCCGCCGATCTCGCCCTGGTCGAAGCCCTCGCGCTCGACGTGGGGGCCATGCCGCTCGAGATGACGCCGGAGGAGCACGACCGCTCCGTCGCGCTCACCTCCCACGTGCCGCAGGTGGTGGCGAGCCTGCTCGCCGGCCGTCTCGCGGATGCCGAGGAGGGCGCTCTGCGCCTCGCCGGCCAGGGAGTGCGCGACACCACACGCATCGCCGCCTCCGCCCCCGAGCTCTGGGTGCAGATCCTCGGCGCCAACGCCGGTCCCGTCGTCGAGATCCTCGACGCTCTCGCGGGCGATCTCGCCGATGTCGCCGCCGCGCTGCGTGAGCCGGGCGCTCCCGGTGCCCGGCGCATCGTCGCGGAGACGATCCGTCAGGGGAACGACGGCGTCGACCGTCTTCCCGGAAAGCACGGACAGAACCAGCGCTTCGAGTCGCTCATCGTCATGATCGACGACACCGCCGGTCAGCTGGGTCGCCTGTTCGGCGAGCTCGGAGAACTCGGTGTGAACGTCGAGGACCTCCGACTCGAGCACTCGCCCGGGGCCCAGTTCGGCCTGGCCGAGATCAGCGTCGACCCCGCTGCACTGCACGGGGCGATCACCGGGCTCCAGGAACGCGGCTGGCGGATTGCGGGGAACACCAATGACTGACACCACCACCCCGTCCGCGGCACCGGCTTCCGCGACCGACGCGCACAAGTTCATCGCCATCGACGGCCCGGCCGGTTCGGGCAAGTCCAGCGTGTCGAAGGCCGTCGCCCGCACGCTCGGTTTCGGCTACCTCGACACGGGCTCCGCGTACCGCGCACTCGCCTGGCATGTACTGGACCGCGGCGCCGACACCTCCGATGCCGACGCGGTTCTCGCCGCCGCATCCGATTTCCCGGTGCGACTGGGGCTCGACCCCGACGACCGCACCGTCCGCGTCGGCGATGCCGATGTGACAGAAGCCATCCGGGACCCGCGGGTCTCCGGTGCCGTGAGCGGCGTGGCGCGCGTGCCCGCGGTGCGCGCCCAGGTGAACGAGCTGTTCCGCACGCTCGTCGCCGAGTCGTCGTACCCGGCCGTCGTGGTCGAAGGCCGCGACATCACGACCGTCGTCGCACCGGACGCCCCCGTGCGGATCCTCCTCACCGCGGCCCCCGAAGTACGGGCCGCTCGACGTGCCGGTGAACTCGCCGGCGAGAACGCGGCAGCTGTCGCCTCGGCGTTGCACAAGCGCGACGCCTCAGACAGCGCCGTCGTCGACTTCCTGAACGCCGCAGAAGGCGTCGAGGTCGTCGATTCGACGGAACTCGATTTCCCCCAGACCATCGACGCCGTCCTCACGGTGATCGAGCGAATCCAAGGAGCACACCGTGGCTGACGAAGAATACGAAGGCGGCCCCGACCAGCTCGCCGAGAAGATGGAACAGATCGACGAGCATCTCGCCGAGCAGCGGGCGGAGACGCTGCGCGCCGGGCTCGCCGACTACGACCTGGACGATGAGGACGCGGCGCTGCTCGCCGGCATCACGCTCGGCGAAGATGGCATCCTGTTCAGCCCGGCGCTTCCCGTCGTGGCGATCGTCGGGCGACCGAACGTGGGCAAGTCCGCGCTCGTGAACCGCATCCTCGGCCGTCGCGAAGCCGTCGTGGAGGACACCCCCGGTGTGACCCGCGACCGCGTGACGTACAAGGCCGAGTGGGGCGACCGGCGGTTCTCGCTCGTCGACACCGGTGGGTGGGAGCCCGACGCGCGCGGCATCGACCGTTCCGTCGCGATGCAGGCCGAGGTCGCGATCGACCTCGCCGACATGGTGCTGTTCGTCGTCGACGCGATGGTCGGCGCCACTTCGACCGACGAGCACGTCGTCAAGCTGCTCCGCAAGAGCGGCAAGCCGGTGTTCCTCGTCGCCAACAAGATCGACGATGCCCGTCAGGAGCCCGAGATCGCGGCTCTGTGGAGCCTCGGCCTCGGTGAGCCGCATCCGGTCTCCGCCATCCACGGACGTGGTGTCGCCGACCTGCTGGACGCCGTGCTGAAGAAGCTGCCCGAGGTCTCGGCCGTCGCGAAGCAGGAGATCGGCGGACCGCGTCGTGTCGCCATCCTCGGTCGCCCGAACGTGGGCAAGTCGTCGCTGCTGAACAAGGCGGCCGGCGAAGAGCGCGTGGTCGTGAACGACCTGGCCGGCACGACCCGCGACCCGGTGGACGAGGTCGTCGAGCTCGGCGGGAAGATGTGGCGCCTGGTCGATACCGCCGGCATCCGTCGTCGCGTGCACATGGCGCAGGGGGCGGACTTCTACGCTTCGCTCCGCACCTCCGCGGCACTGGAGAAGGCCGAAGTGGCCGTCGTCGTGCTCGACGTGTCGGAGACGATCAGCGAGCAGGACGTCCGCATCATCGACCTCGTGCTGGAGTCCGGCCGCTCGCTCGTGCTCGCGTTCAACAAGTGGGACCGTCTGAACGACGACGACCTCGAGAACGCCGACCGCCGTCGTTACCTGGAGCGTGAGATCGAGCAGGACCTCGCGCACGTCGCGTGGGCTCCGCGCGTGAACATCTCGGCCAAGACCGGTCGTCACCTCGACAAGCTGGTTCCCGCGCTGGAGACGGCGCTGGAGAACTGGGACCGTCGTATCCCGACGGGCAAGTTCAACGCTTTCCTCGCGGAGCTCGTGGCCGAGCACCCGCACCCGCTGCGTGGTGGCAAGCAGCCGCGCATCCTGTTCGGCACGCAGGCGTCGACGCGCCCGCCGACGTTCGTGCTGTTCACGACCGGTTTCCTCGACCCCGGGTACCGTCGGTTCATCCAGCGGCGTCTGCGCGAGCTCTACTCGTTCGAGGGCACGCCGATCGTCATCAACATGCGTGTGCGTGAGAAGCGCCAGCGCTGATCTGTTCCGGCGCATGTCGCGCCGTGGTGCCGATACCCCCATGCTGTGAAAGGCTGAGGGGGTGACTGTCGTACCTCCTGCCGCCGGTGAACCGCGTCGCCCCGAGGGGCCGCGGGACCCGGGCGACGCGTGGGTGGTCGCCGAGTCGGGGGAGCGGTACTGGGGGCGTTTCGGTGCTGCCGGTCTGCTGGCGTATGACCCCGCTCGCGGCATCCTGCTGCAGCATCGGGTCGCGTGGAGTCATTTCGGCGGCACGTGGGGCTTGCCCGGCGGTGCGCTGCATGAGGGCGAGAGTGCGATCGTTGGCGCCATCCGCGAGGCGCAGGAGGAAGCCGGTGTGCCGGACGGCGCCGTGCGGCCTCGCTTCACGAGCGTTCTCGATCTGGGCATCTGGTCGTACACGACGGTCGTCGCGGATGTGCGCGTGCCGTTCGACCCGGTGATCAGCGATCCGGAGAGTGTGGCGCTCGAGTGGGTGCCGGTCGACCAGGTCGCCGAGCTGCCGCTGCATCCGGGTTTCGGTGCGTCGTGGTCGGCGTTGCGCGCGCTGCTCGAGGTACGGCCCGTGGTCGTCGTCGACGCGGCGAACGTCGTCGGGTCGGTGCCGGACGGGTGGTGGAAGGACCGCGCGGGAGCGGCCCGGCGGTTGCGTGCACGGCTGGAGGGATTGACCGTGCCTGCCGCCGACCTGGAACTCGAGGGGTCGGTGTGGTTCCCGGAGGTGTCGATGGTGGTCGAGGGGCAGGCTCGCGGCATCGACTCCGATTCGAGTGTGGTCTCCGTCATCCGCGCCGACGCCGCGGGCGACGATGCGATCGTCGCAGAGGTCGAGCGTCTGGTGGCCGCGAAGCACACCGTGGTCGCGGTGACGAGTGACCGGGGCCTGCGCGAACGCGTCGAGCACGCCGGTGCCGAGCATGTGCGATCGGCCGGATGGCTGCGCGACCTGATCGATCACTGAGCCGGCCGAACCGGCGTCAGACGAACATGACTCGTCGGGGTGGCGGATCGGTGTAGGCGCGTCCGAGCGGGCTGTGCCAGGTGATGCTGCCGTCGCGTTCCTGCTGCGCCGCCCACCGATGCGGGTCGGGGATGTCGGGGTGCTTGAGAGTGTGGTGCGCGCGGCAGAGATACCCGAGGTTGTCGATGCGCGTCTTCCCACCCTTGGCATGGTCGTGCTGGTGGTCGATCTCGCAGCGGTGCACCGGCATGCGACAGCCGGGGAAGCGGCAGTGCTGGTCACGAGCACGCAGGAACCGTCGCATGCCCTCGGTCGGGGTGTACGTATCGGTCTCGACGAGCATTCCGGAGGCGTCAAGGAACAGGCGGGTCCATCCGCTGTTCCACCCCGCGAGAGCACGGGCGACGTCGGGGTGCAACGGGCCGTGCCCATCGAGCTCGGCCGGTCGGTCGTCCATGCCGGCGAGCGTGGTCGCGGCGACCGTGACCTGGACGCGTCCCTGGATGCGACCGAGGCCGTCGCCGTGCGCGAGGGACGGGTCGCCGGCGAGGAGGAGGTCGGTGAAGAGGTCTGCCTGGACCTGCGCCCACGTGCGCGTGTCGGCAGGGATGTGCTCGGTCTCCGGGTCGGTCGCGAACGTGTCGCCGTCGGCGCCGAAGATTCTCCCGTCGGCGCATGTCTCGGCGTAGGCGTCGAAGGCTGGGTCGTCGAGTGCGAAGTCTTCGGGGTGAAGAGCATCGATATCGTCGTTCGACCACCAGGGCAGGAACTCGGGTACATGATCCTCCCGCACTCGCACGACCTCCCGCGTCATCCGGCTCAGCCGGTCGGAGATGGCCGTCGCGATCCACTCGGGAAGCACAGCTGTGAGCAGGGCGAGGCCGTCGTCGAGCGACTTCACGGTCACGCAGCGCTCCTCGGCCGCTCGGCGATGCCGCTCGTCGACGCTCTCGCCGATGAGTGCGCTGGCGACCTGTCGGGCGTGCGCGCGGGTGCGGGCAGCCGTGTCTTGCTCGGCGACGACGAGGACGGCCGTCTCGAACAGGGCCATGACGCCGGCATCGACCTTCTTGTTGCGGATGGCTTCGGCCATGAGCGCACTCGCGCGGGCGATCTCGCGGACATGGCCGGCGCTCAGGTAACCCGCGGCGAACGCTGCACGGACCGCGGGGAGGTGGTCGTGAAGCGCCTGTGCGTCGGCGAATGCGAAGTCCATCGACCCACGGGAGACATGACCGGCGGCGGAGAACTCCGCGATCATGGAGCGGTGAATCGCGTCGCGGTGGAACGGGCTCGCTGACACCTCGGCATCGTGGAGAGCGATCTGCTCCACCAGCAGCTCTGCGGCCTCCGCTTCGAGCGCGGCGATGCGCCGTCGCTTCTCGGCCCAGGCATCGAGCACGCGGCGTCGCTCCGCGAGTTCGAGGTCGAGGTCGGTCCGAGTAGCCATAACCCTATTCTAGAACAAATCTTCGAAAGTATGACGCGAGGATGACGGCATATCAATCCTCTGGGTCGTGGCTCCGCCCGCGCAGCTTGTCGATGTCCCGACGCTCCCGCTTCGTGGGTCGCCCGGCCCCGCGGTCACGCAGACCGAGTACCGCCTGGGGTTCCCGTTCGGGCGTCTTGTCCTCGTAGGCGAGCGCCGCCACAGGAGCGCCGACTCGCTTGACGAGAAGCTGACGTACGAAGAGGATCCGGTCGAATCCGGCGATGCGGATACGCAGCTCGTCACCCACGCGGATCTGCTGGGCGGCCTTCACCTTGTCGCCGTTCACCCGTACATGCCCCGCGCGGCATGCGGTGGTCGCCGCCGACCGGGTCTTGTAGACGCGGATCGCCCAGAGCCAGCTGTCGACGCGTGCGGCATCCATCAGGAAGCTCGCTTTCGCAGCGTGACCAGCGCGCCCGCGACGATGAGGCCTTGGCCGAGCGTGTAGGTGAGCATCACGGCCGGGCTGCTCCACGCGGGGAGCCCATCGGGGAGGAAGAGGCGGAACGCGAGCAACGTGTCGCTGGCGAGGAAGAACGCTCCGCCGACCGCGATCAGCGGATGGCACCGCGCCGAGAATGCGGCCGTCCCGCCGAGCACGAGTCCGTAGACGGCGACCGCGATCAGCAGGCCGCCGGTGTGCGGGCCGAGGACGGCGATCATCGCCACCCACCAGAGCGCGTAGATCAGGGCCCACCAGGGCATCCGCCGCACGCCCAGCCGGCGGGCGAAGAGCAGGATGTATGCCACATGGGCGATGCCGAAGAACAGCAGCATGAGGGGGAGTTCCGGTGCCGCGGGGAAGAACGCGCCCACGCCATCCCCGAGCCAGGAGAAGAGCACCGCCGCGAGGAGCAGGACCAGGGTCATCGGCGGCTTGATCCACCGGGCAGCGGCCAGGACGGGGACGGCGAGCATCGGCATCAGCAAAAGCTTCGTCGGTCCGGCGAGCGGGCTTCCGACGGCGAGCAGGATGACGTGGAGAACGGAGACCGCGACGTAGGGGAGGAACGTCCAGGCGATGAGCGAGGACGGGGCGCGGCGCTGCATCTCCCCATCGTAGGCTCGGCCGATCGTCGGGCGCGCTGTCGGATGAGGCATACGCGGGCTCAGGATTCGACGGTGACCTGCTGGACGGCATCGTCGATGCCCAGGTGCACGGCCGGCCAGTATCCCTCGGGGAAGTGCTCGCCGCAGCTGTCGGTGAAGTGGAGGATGACCGTGCCGTCGGGGGTGGCCTCGATCGCCTCGAGCGCGAGATCGGAGGCGGCGTCATCGAGGTCCTGCGGGTCGGGCTCGCCCGTGGTGAAGTTCGTGACGACGGCATCCGTCGCGATCCGCCGCAGCGTGTGCAGCCGCTTGACGACCTCGCGCATGCGGGGGAGCAGCAGCGTGACTTCGTCGGGAGTCGTTCCCTCGAGCATGAGCTCGAGTTCCGTGCCCTCGACCGAGACCGTGCCGACGAACCAGTCGTGCGTGAGGACGGAGCCGTCGGTGAGCTCGGATGTGGCGCGGGTGAAGGTGCCGAGTTCGGGATCGTCGATGGTCGGGCTCGCGTCGCTCATGCCTTCACGCTAGTGGCTCGGGGGTATGGCGCGATCATGAGGCCAGGTCGAGGGCGACGAGGGTGCGCCCCGGCTTGAGTGCGATCTTCTCGGTGAAGCCGGCCGTGAGGAACGTGCCGAGCGTGCCGTGGAACAGATCGTTGGCCCGCTGCTTCTCGCCGCGTGTGTCGACCGGGTAGCCCTCGATCAGTCGAGCTCCGGATTCGCGGGCGTAGTCGACGGCGGCTTCCAGGAGCGCGCGGTTCAGCCCAGTGCCGCGGTGCTCCCGCCGCACGACGAAGCACGTGACTGCCCAGACCGACTCGTCGTCGAACGGCTCGTTGGTCGCCGCGGCGATGATGCGCGTCCGCGGGATACGCGCCTGGCGGGTGCGCGGCCCGATCCTGATCCAGCCGGCCGCCTCGCCGTCGACGTAGGCGATGATCCCGGGCGGCGGCCCCTCGTCGATCTCGGCGCGGAACATCTCGGTGCGCTGCGGAGTCGTCGTCGTGTTCCAGTCCTTGTTGCTCAGCACGGGCCAGATGCACTGGCAGCTCGCGCCGTCGCCGCCACCGGTGAGAGCGTGCTGCACATCGTCCCAGCGGTCGGTCGTCGCCACCTCGGTCGTGATCGTCACCATGCACGCGACGGTACGCGCGGCATCCGACAACCCGCAACGGCTCGGTTCGCGGAGGGGCTTGGGTTGCGGCTAAGATAGGGGAGTTGCCTGCGCGAGAGTGCAGAACAACGGGCTGTGGCGCAGCTTGGTATCGCACTTGACTGGGGGTTAAGTGCGGTAGCGGCTGTTTCAGCCTGAAAAGTGAACAACGGGATGTGGCGCAGCTTGGTAGCGCACCTGACTGGGGGTCAGGGGGTCGCAGGTTCAAATCCTGTCATCCCGACAGAAAAGCCCAGGTGAGAGCATTTTTCTCGCCTGGGCTTCGTCGTTTCCGTGATCCTCTTCGGAGGGGTTTATGAAAGCATCACACCAGTGAAGGCTGATGCCCTTCGAGACCCCCAGCTGCGGCTGTTGTGACGAGCCGGGACCTGGTCGGGACCTGGAGACCGATTTCGTCTCGATCCGCGACCGTTTTCATCGCCCGGGTGCGGCTGTCCGATGGGTCTTGGCGGGAGGTTCGCGGGTGGAGGTTTCCTGTCCGTTGAGGAACGCGTTCGCGCGGGCAGCGGCGTCGGTGAGGTGTCTGGTGTCGGGGTGCAGGTAGCCGCGGGTGGTCTCGATGGACTTATGTCCGAGGATGCCTTGGAGGACGTGAAGGGGGATGCCGGCGTCGGCGAGCCAGGTGGCTCCGGTGTGACGGAGGCCGTGCCGGGTGAGGCTCGTCAGTTCAAGGTCGTTGACGAGCTGATCCCATTTCGTTGCGTCCCGTACGGAGGCGGTAGTGAGCACGCCGCCGCGGGGTCCGGTCAGCAGCCGCTCCTCAGGCTCACGTCCTGCGGTGAGGCGCTCCAGCACGGGGGTGAGCGCTTGCAGGATGGGGACGTGCCGGATGTCTCGTCCCTTGGTTTGCTTGGTGACGAGGCCGCCGGCGCCTGGGTAGGTTTGGCGGCGGATCGTGACGATCCGTTGTTCCCAGTCGATGTCGCCGACTTGAAGACCGGAGATCTCGGAGCCGCGGGCAGCGAGGAGGGCGCAGAGCATCACGAAGTCGGAATAGCTCTGATGCACCTCTCCACACCGATCCGCCAACATCGTGAGCGTCGCGAGGTCTTTGAGCGCGTGCACACGCGGTGACAGATCGTCCTCCTTGAGGTTGAGAGCTGATTTCCCCAGAGAACGCCTGGACCGGTTGCGGGCGGGGTTGCTGGGGAGGAGGTCGTCTCGGACGGCTTCGTCTAGGACGCGGACGAGAGGTGCGATGGTGTTCTTGATGGTTGACGCGGAATGGCGGGTTTCCCACTGGTCGATGGTGCGATCGATCATCCCGGCAGTGATCCGTGACATTGGCAGGTGCCCGAGGGCGGGGAGGACACGGAGGCGGAGTCCAAGCTTGTAGCCGTCGACGGTGGACGTCGGGTCCAAGCCCCGCTGCCATCGGTCGCCGATCATCTCGACGTAGTCGGAGAGCGGGATGCGTTTGTCGATCCCGAGCTCCGCGGAGGCCTGCAGGTACTGGAAGAACTCGTCCGCGGCGTCCTCATCGGGGACGACGAGCGCGCGGGTGACTCTCTTACGGGTGTGCGGGTCGATCCAGCGGGCGCGAGCACGGATCCCGGAGGCCCGGTGTTCGAGATCGGTGGTGACCTTCACCCCGATCGGCGGCACCGGGGGAGGTGCGGTCGGTTCAGACGTGCTCATCAGTGCCGAGGGAGGCGAGCCACTGCTCGACTTGCTCGATGCGATACCGGGTCACACCACCGATCCGGATAAACGGCGGCCCTTTCTTCTCTGCCCGCCACCGCGAAAGCGTCGACTCCGAGACCCGCAAGAACGCGGCAACCTCATGGCTGTTCCGCAGCGGCGAGACGAGCACGTCGCCTGCCTGTTCGGTCATGGTTGGTCGCTCCAGTCGATGTTCACGATCTCCCGGATCGTCGCGTCCTGCTCCGCAGTCCTCGCCTTGACCTGCTCCTCAACGAACGCGAGGAAGTCCTTCGTGCGCTCAGTGACGAGCGTTTCCGTGGTGTCGGGCTCGGTCCAGCCCTCGGATTCGCCACCGGGCCAGGCGGTGACGCGGGTGGGGCGATCGCGGTCGAGGCGGGTGCCGGAGATCGTGACCCAGTCCCGCAACCGTTCGCGGGCGATGGAGAAGTCGTGGTGCCAGGCCAGGGCCTGGTTGCCTTTGGCTTGCGGGTCGAAGCAGAACAGCCAGTGCTGGCGCAGGGCGGACAGTTCCCAGAGGAGTTCGGGGTGGCGGTGCCACATCGGAGGCACCACCTGCGCGGGTAGTCCGTACGTGTGGCGGAGCCAGTCCACCCAGGCGTTGAGCTCGAGGATCTCGTGCTCGAGGTCACCGGCTGGAAGGGTGCGCCAGTTGATCGGACGTGCCACCGCGGTGAGGGACTTCGCCAGGTCCGCCACGAAGGTCTGCTTCGCGAACGCTCTCGCTTCCTCAGCGACGTCTGCGGGGAGCCCGGACAGGTCAATCCCATCGAAGTCAGGCCCCTGCACGATCGGATCCGCATCAGGCAGATCCGCATCAGGCAGATCAGGATCGGGCAGGTCGGGTCGTGTGGGATTGTCGGTCGTCATCAGAAGACTCCAGGAGCAAGGCGAGGCGAGAAAGAAGGAGGAGAGCCGCGAGGGACGCGGCGAAATGAAGGGGGCGGGTGCGGCGACCAGGCGGAGGTGATGGTGGGGCTGGTCGCCGCACCCGCGGCTTATCGGGCGACCGCCTCGCGCTGCACGGACGTGCTGCTGGTCGTCGCAGACGGCTCCGGGTCGAGCTGTGCTTCCCTCTCGGTGAGAGCCTGCTGCATCTGCTCCCGCACCGGCACCTCCTGCTGCGGGGCTTCTCGTTCGGGCGGGGTGCGGTCGACGGTGTAGCGGGTGATGTTGTTGTCGTGTCCGATCCGGGACGCGACGAACTGCTCGCGCTCGGTGCCGTCGCTGCCGGTGTAGGTGCGGGTTTCGCCTTCGGCGATGAAGTTGTCGTCCTTGCGGAACTGCTCATGCGCGAGCTCCGCGGACTTTCGGAACATCACCAGGTCCGTGAACGTCGGCTCCAGCTGGGTGAATGTCCCGTCGTCTTCGACCCGTGCCTGGGGCTGCCCGATCCGGGCGTAGAGGCGGGCGTCGCCCTTGCTGGTGAATGTCAGCTCTGGGTCAGTGGCGACGAACCCGGAGAGGGATTCCTTCGTACGGATGGTCATCGTGCTGTCTCCCAATGTGTCGATGTCAATCCCGCAGCCGCGGGCTCACCAGACAGGTACGAACCCCACGCGGCTACCGCGCCCCTGGGCTATCGGGCACCGCCTTGGAGGGTCTGCTCGATCTCACCCCGGTCAGCGCGGAGCTGCTTCGCGTCGGCCCGGGAGGGCCACGGGCGCAGATTCGTGATGATGGGGCGGGCGGTGCGGAGCATCACGACCCCTGTGCTGAACGGGAGCGTGCGCAACACGTCCGGAGGCAAGATCGGCACCCGCCGGATCGAGCGCTGCGATGAGTGCGCACCGTAGGCGTCCGTCGTGATGCTGTCGGTGGTTTCGTCGCGGTCGCCGATGAGGGTGGAGAGGTCTTGGAGGTCTCGGCTGTTGGAGGCTCCGCCGAGGATGATTTTGACGATGGAGGCGTCCCAGATCGCGTTCGCCTGGTTCTCGCCCCACTTCTCCCGCGCCTGGGCGAGGGACTGCAGCACCGGTAGCGGGGTGATTCCGGTGCCGCCGCCTTCCGCCATCAACGTCGGCAACGACGGGAGTGGGGCGAGGTTCCCAATCTCATCCAGCGCCAGCAGGAGCGGTGGATCCATGCGTGCTCCGGGCGAGCGCGCGGCGATCTTCCTCGCCGTTTCGACGAGGTCTTCGATAAACGTCGCCACCAACGCCGACGACGCCCCCGCCCCCGCACCCGTGGCCAGGAGGTAGAGAGTCCCGTTGAACGCGAACACCTCATGGTCCAACGCCTTAACGCTCTCACCACAGCAGCGCTCGAACAGCGTTTTCCCTGGACGGTAGGACTCGGCCTTCTCGACGCCGAGGCTCGCATCGTCGCGGTCCGTGCGGTTGCTGCGTACCGTGACCGATGGAGCATTGCCTCGACCAGCCCACTGGGGCCCGTATCCGCCGACGATGCGCAACGCATCGACTACGAACGCACCCGAGACACGCTCACCCGCCTTCAACAGGACGCTAACGCGCAACGCCGCGAGACCGTGCAGCGAGGGGTCGGGCGGACCCTCGGAACACTGTGACGCTGGAGCGCCTCAGAGTGTTCGCCCTTCCTTCTCGCTGAGCACTTGGGTATCCTGGCGGTGGCAGGAGCAATCGCGCGCCAACCCCTCAGAAGCAGGGAACGGCAGACCGTTCGAGAAGTACCTCGGGCACTGAACCACTCAGGACCAGCCACACCACCGTTGTCCTGCGTGCGAGAGTGAGGCCCACGTCATGTTCCTGAACCGACTCTGGAACGCCAGCGTCCACACCCGCGTCTTCCTCCGGAGATGGATGCCCACTAACATCCTCCTGGACGTGCTCCGCACCCGTCGCGGCCTTAAATGGGGCATCCCCGCGATGTTCCTCGGCGTCATCTACGTGCTGATCGCTGTGACCTGTACCGGACTCATCGAACACGGGTGGAGCACCTGGCTCTACCTCGTGTTCTTGCTCGCCCTGTGGAACGCACTCAAGTTCCTCCTCTTCGGGCCATGGAGTCTCGTGCTCCTTGCGCGATCCCGGTCGCAAGAACGAAGCGCTCGCTCAGCTGTCATCGTCCCGTACTAGCGGCCTGGAACGAATTCGTCGGAACACGCCCCACCGTCCGCAGAACCGGCTGCCGATCGCAGGCCGACCACGGCCGCGACTCAACTGATGGGACAACCAGAGCTCGGCGCGGCCGGCTGGGATCGAGCCTGGCTGCGTACCATCGAGCGCACAGACGGGATGCCCAATTCGCCGCTCCCGAAGGCACAAAGTCTCGCCCGCAAGCAGAAGGCCACGCTCACTAATACCTGGCTGCTCTACAGCCTCGTCCTAGTCGTCGATGAGCGACCCCCTCTGTTTCTCGAACTCCTCAGAGATCACGCCCAGACCGTAGAAGGTGGCGGTCGACGAACTGATCGATCTGGACGTGTCGCACTCGCCTCCGTCCGGACAGGCGAAGGACGCCGCGAACCTTGCCGAGATGATCGGGGCCAACTTCCTGGACGACACTCTCACTCTCTAGGACGCACTGAATCTTGATCAGGGACTACGGGAGGTGCTAGTTCTGGATGTGCGAAGTGCCGACGAAGTCGCGATCGGGCTCCTGCCCGACTCGGTACACGTCCCACATACCGAGCTGCGCGGCCGGCTCGATGAGGTCGCGGATGCGGCGGCGGGACGTTCCGTACGGGTGATGTGCGCGTCCGGAGTACGGTCCGTGATCGCGAATCGGGTGCTGTCGCAGGCCGGGTTCGATTCCGCGTTCCTGTCCGGCGGGATGCTCACCCTCCGTGCCGTGCCGTGCCGTGCCGTGCCGTGCCGTGCCGTGCCGTGCTCGGCGACCGCGCTGAGAGCATCTTGGTGACCTCGAAGCGGGGAAGCCGCGCCCATCTCTGACCGGATGAAGCGTCAAGCCGCTGTATGCGCAGCCGCGCCAGGTGAGCGCGTGCTGCGTGGGATCGTCGCAGTGTTCGCCATCAGCCTCGCTCACGGTTCCCCGCTATCGGGATCATTGCCGGCCTCGTCGCGTCCCTGCTTCACCGCGCTGTCCCGGCCACGAGAAGGAACCTTCGTCCGGAATCTTCGCTCGCCTGTTCCACCGATGACCACCCCAACGCCGAAAGGCACCCTCCTTCCCGGAGAGCAAACTGGTAGCGAACGTACAGAGGCGTGACAAAGCCAGCTTGGCGCGCTCGCCGTCGGGGAGAAACGCGAGGTCCGCCGGGAGGTCACCCTGAGCCGCCGAGACGGCCACGGCACCGACCGTCATCGTGGTCTGCTCGAAGGGCCACTCGCGGCTGACTGCCGTCTCTTGCCACCGCGGAGAGTGGTGCAGGCGGGCGTGGTCGGTGTCGGAGCCGAAAGTGGAGATTGGGTCCACGAGAGCCTCGAGCGGTCTTCGGTGAGTTGCACCTCCCAGATGAGCCCGCCCGCCGGTTAGACGAGCAGCAGCCGTCTCCAGTACTCAAGGCGTCCAGCCAGTCTCGGGCCAACTCTCCACCCAGCACGTGCGGGCGTGAGTGAACTCCGCGAACGGCGAGGTGCAGCTGGCGTCGGCCGACACGGCAGATCGCGGTTTTCGGAAGCGACGGGCGAGGTCGTGAGGTCTGTTTCCACGCTTCTGCACTCCGCGTCTATTGTCCGACGTAACTGTGAACAGTTGGTGTCAGTTCGCGGATGTCGTGGAATGGTCGCAATGACGAGAATGGTGGAGCGGCTGAGTGTCAGCTCGGCGTCGTCGAGCCGCAAGCCCGTCAAGATCCGCTGGTCGCCCGAGTTTGCTTCACGTCAGTGCGGCGCCGCCATGCGCGGCTGCGTCATCAGCGCCAGGAGTATTGGCCAGTCACTGGCCTGCCGAGCTTCGGATCTCGTCCAGGTTCTCCACGAGTGGGAAGGTAGCTGCCCACACGTTCATCGCGTCCAGCACCGGGCGCAGTCGCTCGCCGGACGGTGTCAGTTCGTAGACAACTCGTGGCGGCACCTCCGCGTACACGGTGCGGGTGACCAGGCGATGGGCCTCGAGGCGGCGCAGCCGGTTGGAGAGCGTGTGTGCGCTGATTCCCGTCAGCGAACTCTTGAACTCCGAGAATCGCGCCGGCACCCTGAGGAGCTCGCGAACGATGAGGGTAGCCCACGGCCCGTCCAGCAGTGTGAGGAACCTGGCAACACCGCACTCGGGCCGCGAGTCTTCGCAAAAAAGTCAATCTTCATCACACCCATTAGTGCATTTGACGTAACCGATGCACCATGTGCACTAATAGAAACATGACAATCATCGTTCACGGCGCCTCTGGCGCTCAAGGTTCTCCCGTTCTTGCTGCTCTGCGCGCGGCGGGCCACGACGGGACAGCAGCTGTTCGCGACACCTCCAAGGTGACCGGTCCTGCCGTCGCTATCGACAACACCTCCGTAGACTCTCTGGTCGAGGCCTACAGGGGCGCGGACGCAGTGTTCGTGCACCTGCCGCTGGGGACCCCGGATCAGCAGACCGCGTTCGCCAAGACCATCGCGGATGCCGTGACCCGGGCCCGCCCCGGGCGAGTCGTGTTCTCGACCAGCGGCTACCCGACAGCAATGCCGGACGGAACCCAGACGTCCGTCGGCGTGCTCGCAGACGCCTTGGCTGAGACGGACGTCTCGTTCGCGGTCATCATGCCCAAGCTCTTCCTGGAAAACCTGCTGCTCCCGGTCACACTCGCGCCCGTGCGTGAGGAGGGCGCGCTGCGCTACCCGATCCGCGAGGACTACGCAGTGTCCTGGGTCTCGCACCTCGACATGGCCGACATCGCGGTGCGGTTGCTCACGGATCATTCCGTCACGGGCGTGGTAACCGCCGGTGCATTGCCGGCACTGCTCGGAAGTGACATCGCCCAGGGCTTCTCACAGTATCTGGGCGCGCCGGTGGTGTTCGAGGCTCAGACCCCTGAGGCCTACGGCGAGCTCATTATCCCGATGTTCGGAGCGGGCGCGGCACAGCCAGTCGTAGACAGCTACCACTACCGCTGGACCATGCCCGGCGAGGTCATCGACGAGGAACGCTCCGCTCAGAGGCTGCTCGGGATCACCCCCCGCACGGTCGAGCAGTGGCTGCGAGACCTCGGAATCTAGCCTGAACGGTTCCCCGATGCGCGCTGTGTGAAGTGACGTGGTTCCGTCCTTCTGGATCACCCCCAGGAGGACGGAACCACAACTGTGACGCCGACCTGGGCCGGACTTCTCTTCGGCGTTTAAGTCGGCGCCTGCGTCCGCTCAGTCGTTGTTGATGGCGCTCAAGCAAGCCAAAGTCCATATGTAGCCCGTCAGGCCACTCTCTTGGCTTCTTGCGCGAACGCATGACGAATCACTATCGCCTGAACCGGACCACACCCCGCGTCAACGAGGGGTGGCCAAATGTCAGCGACATGGCGAGTCACTTCCTTGTTCGTCGAGACTATCGTCACGTGGGGGAGACCCGCAGCGTGATCCGCCCAGCTGCACGGTACTTGGCGTGGTACACCCGTGGACCGTGCCCGCGCGTGAATCCGAGCTTGGCACAGCCCGCGGCGAGCTTCTCGAAGCCAGCGACGGCCACGACAACCCCACCTGTCCGCGCGGTGCGCAGCAGGCCGCGGGCGAATAGGAGAGCTGTGAGCGTCGTGCACGGTCGCTGCGCGAGCCCGATGACCGTCCAGCGCGGCCTGCCCTTCTGGAGTCTCAACGGCCGCCGCCGTCGTGAACGACGAGGCATCCCCGTGGCCAAACCCCCGAAGCCACACACGCCCCACACCACCGCGACGATACGAAGTCCAAGGAGCCCGACGGTGACGCCCACAGCCACGAGGGCAATCACGCTTCCCCCATGAGGTGCGCGCCAGAGACGGCCAACAGCACGTCGAGCATCGGCCGGTAGTGGCCAAGATGACCATGCCGGTGCGGTCTGGAGATTCGTAGACGGCGCCACGAAGCAGGTGCGGTGGGAGCGAGGGAATCGGTCATCGCCCAGTTCGGCGCTGACTGGATCATGCTGCTGCTCGACAGCCTCGAGACTGTTATCGGCGAGGCGGGACATCCGCTCACCCTGGGCAGTCCGAGCATCTCGCCTTTTGTGCGCGTGGCGCTGTCAGAGGCATCCGTCGTGATCCTCGACGAAGCTACCCCCGAGGCCGGCTCTGCAGACGCCGAACTCCTCGACGAGGCAGCACTCGCCGCGATTGGAGAGTGCACGGGCATTGTGATCCCCCACCGATCGACGCCGGCAGTCATCGCCGACCGCATTCTCGTGGAGATTTCGTGCCCGAGAACCAAACCCGCCCGCCGATGTCGCGGCGGCGTACTTCGAATCCCTAGGTGCCGTAGTGATGTCCCTACGGCGATGGGGCAGCTGAGCCCGCAGTGGTCGGGCGCCAGCCGGGCGCCGACCGCTTCTCCGGAGACCACGTGGGCATTGACGGAGTCGGGGCTTTGCTCGACGGAATGGTGGAAACGAGCGAGGGCAGCTTCCATCTCGCCGTCACTGGCCCGGTGATGGTGAACGGCGAATTCGTCGCGGTTCTCGTTCGCTTCACCGGTGCGCGATCTGATGTGTCGATGGATATGGCAGGAGTGGATCTGCTGACCGTCCGCGACGGCAAGATCATCGCCGTGTACCTGTTCTCCGAAGACGGTTTCACCGAGGACGCCTTCTGGGTCCGCGGCTGAGTTCACACGAACCTGAAACGACAGCAGCCCCGCGAGGTGATGTTTCGCGGGACTGCTGCCATTTGCCTGATGGATGACCTTTGCCGGGGACCGCCACGCCGGCGCCTCGATGACCGTCTGCCGAGCCACAGGCGGTCGCCTAGGAGACTTTCATGCTCGGGAACAGCGGACCGAATACGGCCCACACCCCTTCAGGAATCACATCACGCCGAACACTCCGGTCTCGCCCCGGCGCGTACCAGGAGAGGTTTCGCAACAGGACCTAGAAGACTCGGTGATGCGCGACTGCCTCCAATCCACGACCACGTTGCCTGAATAAGGCGCGAAGAAATAGTCAAGCCCCGCGCCGCTTGGTTTTCGGAGCGAAGGTCACTGGCGCCCAACTGTTTGTCTAGCTCGTGCGGAGCATAACTGGGGTGAGGAAGCGGCCGGTGACGCTGTCAGGGTTAGCAGCGATGGCTTCGGGGGTGCCGGTGGCGACGATGTGTCCGCCGTCCACGCCGCCTCCGGGGCCTAGGTCGATGATGTGGTCCGCGTTGGCGATCATGTCCAGGTCGTGTTCGATGACGATCACGGTAGCTCCGGTGGACAGCAGCCTGTCCAGCACGTTCAGGAGCGTGCGGATGTCGAGAGGGTGCAGGCCGACAGAGGGCTCGTCGAACACGAACACGGTACCGGTGTGGGTGCGACCGAGCTCGGCGGCGAGCTTGAGACGCTGAGCTTCTCCTCCGGACAACGCGGGGGTGTCCTCGCCGAGGGTCAGGTAGCCCAGGCCGAGATCGATCAGCGTCGACAGCTTCTTGCGCACTCTCGTCCGCTCGCCGAGCAGCGTCGCGGCATCGGCGACGGTGGTGCCGAGCAGCTCGGGCAGGGACCGGTGCCCGTCGCTGGTGGGAAGCCAGTGCTCGGAGGCAGCGGGGTTGTAGCGGGTGCCGCCGCAGTCGGGGCAGGGGATATCGACGTCAGGGAGGAACTGCACGTCCAGGACGACCTGGCCGGTGCCCTCGCACCGCGGGCAGCGCAGCGACCCGGTGTTGTAGGAAAAGTCCCCGGCCTTCAGTCCGGCGTCCTTCGCGGACGGGAGCCCTGCGTAGGCGCGGCGCAGATCATCGAGGACCCCGCTGTAGGTCGCGACGGTGGAGCGGACGTTCGTGCCGATCGGGGTCGCGTCGACGACGTCTGCGCGTGTCACCCCTGCCGCGTCGAGGGAGATGACGTGCCCGGGAAGCGGAACACCGTCGTGGGCGGCGGCGAGGCCGGGTACGAGGCTCTCGAGCACGAGGGTGGTTTTCCCGGACCCGGACATGCCGGTGACAGCGGTGAGGCGGCCTTTCGGGAACTCGGCTTCGAGCGCGTGGACGGTGTGGATCGGGGCGGTCTTCAGACGGATCTCTCCGTGGGAGAACACGGTGTCTTCGCTTGCACGGTCGCGGACGACCACCGTCTCGTTGCCGGACAGGAACGGCCCGATGAGAGACGCTGGGTTTTCCTGGATGGCGTCAATGCTCCCTTCGGCGAGGACCGTGCCGCCGGAGGAACCGGAGCCGGGGCCGATCTCGATCATCCAGTCCGCCTCGCGCAGGACCTGCACGTCATGGTCGACGAGCACGACGGAGTTCCCTCCGTCGAGGAGATCCCGCATGACGCCGATCAGGCCCTCGATGTTCGAGGGGTGCAGCCCGATCGACGGTTCGTCGAGCACATAGAGCAGGCCGGTGGTCTCGTTGCGGACCGCTCGCGCGAGCTGCACGCGCTGCCGCTCTCCGGTCGACAGGGTGGAGCTGGCACGGTCGAGCGTGAGGTAGCCCAGGCCCAGCTCGATCAGGCGGCGACCCATCTCGGTGAACTGCCCGGCGATCATCTCCGCCATGGGGCGCATGTCCGCAGGTAGCGTGGCAGGAACCGTCGGCGTCCAGGCCATCGTCTCCGCGAGGGTGAGGGCGGAGGCCTCGGCGAGATCCTTGCCGTCCACCTGCGTTCCCCGCGCGGCTTCGGACAGGCGACTGCCGTGACAGCTCGGGCAGGTGTGCGCGGTGATGAACCGCTGCACACGGGCTAGGCCCTTCTCGCTGGTGGCATTGCTCATCGCCTCTCGCACGGCCTGGCGGGCGCTGCGGTAGGTGAAGTTCAGCTCGAACAGCTTCCCGGTCTTCGACGGGACTTCGATCTCGCGCTTCTCCGCGGGACCATCGAGCACGATTCCTCGCTCCTGCGGGGTGAGCTTGGCGTAGGGGACGTCGATGCGTACACCGAGCGCGGCGGCGACCTGTGGCATCACTGAGAGACCGAACATCCCCCACGGGGCGACCGCGCCCTCGGCGATCGACCGCGAGGGGTCGGGGATCAGCGTTGCGTCGTCGATGTCGCGCACCGTTCCAGTCCCCGCGCAGGTCGGACACGCCCCATCGGAGTTGAACGCCAGCGACTCCGCACCCGGCGGGTAGAACTCCGCGCCGCAGACCGGGCAGATCAGGTCCTTGTTCGCCGCGACATCGATCGTCGGAGACAGACGGTGACCGTTCGGGCACAGATGCGAACCGAGCCGCGAGTACATCACCCGCAGTACATTCAGCAGCTCCGTCGACGTTCCGAAGGTCGACCGCACACCGGGCACGCTGGGACGCTGTCGCAGCGCCAATGCCGCCGGAACGTGCCGCACCGAGTCGACGCTCGCGCGAGCCGAATGGGACATGCGCCGGCGCGTGTAGGTCGACAGCGCCTCGATGTACCGCCGGGACCCCTCCGCGTAGAGCACCCCCAAAGCCAGCGACGACTTCCCTGAACCGGACACCCCAGCGACTGCGACCAGCTGCCTCAGCGGGACATTCACATCGATGTCGCGCAGGTTGTGCACCCGAGCGCCCCTCACCTCGGTCACCAACGGAGCCCATGCTCCAGGGGCCTCGGAGTGTTCGCTGCCCATCAGACCTCCACGCGACCCGCAGGTCATTCGTTCCACCGATCTATCTTCCGTGTCAAGTATATGCGGTAGTCTGATGCGGCCGTCGTATGACTCGCGACGGGTCAATGAGTTCCCCCCCCACTGGGGAAGATGGGAGAAAGCCATGAGCGTGCCAGCAATCGGCTCGGTGTCCTGGTTTGAGATCGGCAGCGACAAGCCCGAAGAGGTGAAGAAGTTCTATAGCGAGCTATTCGGATGGCAGTTCAAGCTCAACACCGACCTCGAGGGTGTCGACTACCACGCCGCGATCACGCCGGGCTCGCCCGGCCCGACCGGCGGGATCTTCGACCACGCTGGCCGGTTCGAGGATTACGCCGTCTTCTACGTCCTCGTTGAGAACGTCACAGCCACCCTGGAGAAGGCCAAGACCCTGGGTGCGGAGGTCACGATGGAGCCCGTCGTCGATGCGTCCGGTGTCAGTTTTGCGCGCCTGCGCGACGCGAACGGTCATCACTTCGGCGTGTACTCCGCACCCGTCCCCGCCGCCTGAGCTGGATTCTGTGGGGCGGGAGACATCACTGATCCCCGATGTCTCCCGCCCCACATGCAGTTCGCCGCGCGCCGCGTTGTTGTCAGGCGGTCTTGCGGGGTGTACCTGCGGTCGCGGACCGCAGGAGCCGCAGCCCGGCCGCCATCCGGTCCAGCTCGGCCGGGCCCAGGACAGAGGAGAAGCGGTGGGTGAGTTCGTCCTCGAACACCGGTGCGGCCTCGTCGGCCCTCGTGGTCCCGGCAGCGGTCAGCACGATCAATGTGGACCGGCGATCGTGCGGGTTGGGGACCCGCCGGCAGTACCCGGCCTTCTCGATCCGGTCGATGACTTTGCTCGCCCCGCCCACGGTGATCACGAACTCCTCTGCCACGTCCTGGACACGCTGCCCCTCGCGATGGCGCAGTAGCTGCATGATCTCGAACCACGTGAGCGGCAGATCGCAGTCCAAGCGCAGCCGCGCGTCGACCGCCGCCCACAGCTCAGTCTCGAACCGCACCAGATCGTGGTACAGCATGCGCACGTCGGTCATCCCTCACCTCACCTGGCTGCGTCGACGCCGCAGTCCATCTCGAACCCCGCATCGTTTCCATGGAACTATCTGTACCCACCATATTCCAATCCTGAAAGAGAACCTCATGATCACCCAACCTGCCCCGATCGATGTCCCCGTCCGAGTGCTCAGCGGCCCGACAACGCTGATCGAGTACGCCGGGCTGCGCTTCCTCACCGACCCCACCTTCGACCCGCCGGGGGAGTACCCCGTCATGCCGGGCTACGCCATGACCAAGACCCTCGGGTCGCTGCTCAGTCCGGATGATGTGGGCCACATCGACGCGGTGCTGCTCTCTCACGACGAGCACGATGACAACCTCGATCGCGTCGGCCGCGCCTTCTTGCCCCGCGTTCCCGTCGTCTACACCACCGTCTCCGGCGCGGGACGTCTAGGCAACAACGCCCACGGCCTCGCGTTCTGGGAGAAGGTCACCCTCACTGCCCCAGGCGGCACCGAGGTGACGATCACTGGGCTGCCCGCACGCCATGGCCCCGAGGGCAGCGAACCTGTCTCCGGAGACGTCATCGGATTCCTCCTCACCGCCGACGGGCACCCGAGTGTCTATATCAGTGGCGACAACGCATCCCTGGACTACGTCCAGCAGATCGCGGACCGGTGCGCGCCTGTCGACACCGCGATCCTGTTCCTCGGCGGGGTCCGTCACAAACCCATGCTCGACGCGCAGCTAGTGACCCTCGACAACACCCAAGCAACGTGGGTGGCGCGCGCTCTGGACGCTCGCCGCGTGATCCCCGCACACTTCGAAGGATGGGCGCACTTTCAGGGAACTCGGGACGACCTCACAGAGGCGTTCAGTGCTGCTGGTCTCTCCGACAGGCTCGTGTACGCGTAGTCGATCGGCGCGCCGTGGCTCTCGCTCCAGCCGTGCGCGAGGTCGAGTCACTGACCCGGGACGCCCGGTGCGGGAGCTCGCACTGGGCGTCCCGGCGCTGATGATGAGCGTGTCGGGTCCCGCGACGTCGCTGCCGGGGCTCTCCTCGATCGCGTCGTCGATCGTGCCGACGGCAAAATGTGCCTCGGAGAGTTGCTCATCGGATGGCCGGGGGCGCGGGATCGGCGGCGGTGCTCGCGGATGGTCGCGTCCCGGGCCCGCTGGAGGAGTGCTGGTCGCTCATGCGCACCGGGGCCCATGCGTTTTATGCCGCGAACCTCCATCTCGAGTCCTCGCGCAAGAAAGGTGGTCCGTGCTCGAAGAGATCGTCACGGGTGCCCTGGACGATCATGCTCCCAGACGAGAGGACGGAACACATCGCGGGCATGGCCGCTGGCTACTCGTCCGGGCTGAAATGGAACGAAGAAGACAAGCTCAAAGCAGACATGACGAACCGTCCCGAACGGTGGGCGCTGATCTCGGTCGAGCAGGTACGTGCCAAGTGTCGTGAACTTGGGATGCGCCCGAACGACGTCGATACGGTGGCTGGGTACCTGCAACGACGCAAGGATGGCCGGCGTTTCAACGTTCGCAGCAGCTACCGCGACTTCCAGTTCAATTGACGTTGCTCGCACGCGATTGCCGCGAAAGAGACGTGGCGTCTCAGTATCGATGCGGATACTGCCGTTTCCATTCACGCCACTCCTCGTAGGTGAGCCCCGCCTGTGCCGGACGCACCCTGAATCACCATGAAAACAACCTCGCTACTCCTGCTTGTCGTGGCGGCAGCGTTGTCGGCCATCTTCGTCTTCCGAGGAGGACTCTTTGAACGCGACTGATTCCGCCAAGATTCAACAGATGTCGAACAAGAGGTCCCGCGATCGAGCGGAGCGTCGACCATTGAGTCCGGCTGGATGGATCGGCCGAGTGTTCATCATCGCCGTGATGGTGTTCTTCGCTCTGTTCTTCGTCGTGCCGATCGTATGGCTGCTACTTGCTCCGACGAAGACTTCGGGGGAGCTCCTGCTCAACGCGCCCTTCAGCTTCGGAGGTCTCGACGCTCTCATCGCGAACTGGAACTCGCTTGCGGCTTTCCAAGGCGGTGTCGTGTGGACGTGGCTCGGCAACTCGGTGCTCTACAGCGGGGTAGCGCTCGTGGTGACGCTGCTTGTCAGCATCCCTGCTGGCTATGCTCTCGCGCTGACCGAGTTTCGGGGACGCAAGGCACTGCTCATGATCACCCTCGTGGTGATGCTCATCCCGAATACGGCGCTGGTGTTGCCGATCTTCTTGGAACTCTCTGCGGTGCGCCTGATCGGAAACCCGCTCGCGGTGATCCTGCCCTTCTCGTTCTTCCCCTTCGGCGTGTATCTGACGTACATCTACTTCTCGACCAGCATCTCAAAGGACCTTCTCGACGCCGCACGCATCGACGGCGCTGGAGAGGTGCGTGTATTCGTGAAAATCGCGATGCCACTCGCCACTCCCGTCATCGCGCTGGTCGGTTTCTTCAACCTCGTGGGGAACTGGAACAACTACTTCCTCCCCTTCGTCACCGCACCAGGCCGGAAGTCCCCGATCCAGGTCGGACTCGTCGAACTCCTCTCCAATGTGCCGCTGTTCAACCCGACCAGTTCCGCATCGGTCACGATCAGCCTTCCCGTGCTCGCCCTGGCGACCATCGTCTCCGTGGCACCGGTCTTGGTGATCTTCCTCTTCTCTCAACGATTCCTGGTGAGCGGGATGACCGCAGGCGGGACGAAAGAATGACAGAGACGACGGTGCGACCACCGCGGCGCTTCGGCATGGCCGCACGGCTACGGCCGAACAAGCGAGACGAGTACCTGCAGCTCCATCGTGACGTCTGGTCGCATGTGGAGACGGTGATCTCTGCCTGCGGGATTCGCAATTACACGATCTTCGAACTCGACGGCGTCCTTCTGGCGTACTTCGAATATGTCGGCGACGACTTCGAAGCAGACCAGCGGACCATGGCCGCTGACGAGATCACACGGCGATGGTGGGCAGAGACCGGCCCGTGCCAGCTGCCATTCCGAGCCGATTCCTCCGCACAGAACTGGGAGGAGTTCGATGAGATCTGGCACCTCGATTGACGACGTGATGGGCCTGGGAACGAGATCTGTCGGCAGGGTCACGGTGACCGAACTCGGCTTCGGCGCCGCTCAACTGGGAAACCTCGGACGCCGGATCGATGATGTCGAGGCCAAAGCTGCAGTAGACGCAGCATGGAGTGCGGGTATCCGGTACTTCGACACAGCGCCGCACTACGGGCTAGGGCTGTCGGAGCGCCGTCTCGGCGAGGCGCTAGCGACGCGGCCTCGGAACGAGTACATCGTGTCGTCGAAGGTCGGCCGGATTCTTCTTCCGACGCCAGAGCGCGCCGCTGCCGGTGAGACGGACAGTGCCGACGGGTTCATCGTTCCGGCGAGCCACACACGACACTGGGACTTCTCTCGCGACGGGATCCTTCGCTCCGTCGAGGAGAGCCTCACCCGACTGCAGCTGGACCGGTTGGACATCGCCTACCTGCACGATCCGGATTCCCACTGGGAGCAGGCCTCGACCGCCGGCATTTCGGCGCTCATCGAGCTCCGCGATCAAGGAGTCGTGGGCGCGATCGGTGCGGGGATGAACCAAGCCGGGATGCTCGCCAGGTTCGTCCGCGAGTGCGATGTGGATGTCGTCATGGTCGCCGGACGCCTCACGCTTCTCGACCGGACAGCGGAAGAAGAGCTGCTGCCTCTTGCCGCCGAACGCAACGTCGCCGTGGTAGCGGCTGCGGTCTACAATTCGGGCCTTCTCAGTGCGCGATTCGTCCCCGATGATGCCAGCTTCGATTACCGCCAGGCGCCCACTGAGCTCATTCAGAGCGCTCGCTCTTTTTCGGAGGTATGCGAAGCAGCGGGGTGGGAGTTGCCGGACGCAGCGGTCAGGTTCCCGCTGAGAGATCCCGCGGTGGTATCCGTTGTGGTCGGTATGCGGACGCCAGAGCATGTCAACGCCGCCGTCCGCAGGCACGCCGCGCGCATTCCGGAGGACGTCTGGAAGCAGCTGAGCGCGCCAAGCACAGCCCCACACTCCCAATTCAATGCACAGTCAGGTTCGGCAGCACCATGAAGATCACCGGATACCGTACGCTCCGCACCCATCGAAACTGGGGGCGCCCCGTCGGCGACGTCAACGGGTTCATCGCCTCGGGAATCACTGAAGTGTCCGTCCTCATCCTCGAGACCGACGCGGGCCTCGAAGGCGTCGGCATCGGCTCGGACCACGGTGTCGCAGAACTGTTCCCCGCCATCGAAGGGCGGGACCCGCGGGCTGTCATCAGTCTGTACGACTCGCTGCTCGCGCGCTCCTTCAAGGCCGGTCACGTCGGAGCGACGTTCGGCGGTATCGCCATCCTCGATTCCGCGTTCTGGGACCTCAAAGCGAAAGCAGTCGACCAGCCGCTGTGGCGTTTGCTCGGTGCGGAGGACCGGTTCGTTCCCGGCTACGCCTCCGGCCTCGACATCGCTCTCGACGATGAGGCGTTGGTCGCTTTCTACCAGGAGATGGCGCAGCGCGGTTTCACCGCGGGCAAACTGAAAGGCGGACGAGACGCCGAGGCTGACATTCGGCGGCTATTGCTGATGCGGGATGCACTGGGGGAGCGGACGCGGCGACCGGCCCTCATGCTCGACGCCAACGAGTCATGGCACCTGAAGCAGGCCGTGCGTTATGTCGCAGAGGTTGAACAGGCTGTCGATCTGACGTGGATCGAGGAGCCCCTGCGTCGCTGGGACGTGGAGGGACACAAACGCCTCTCTGCGCAGGTGCGAGCGAGCGTGGCCACAGGTGAGAACCTCACCGGCCTGGAACAGTTTCGTGCGCTCCTCGCACGAGGAGCCGCCGACATCCTCCAGACGGGAGCTGTCTGGGGAATCACGCACTTCCTGCGCGTGGCAGGAGCAGCCCTCGCCCATGACGTACCGGTGAGTCCGGTCGGTCTCACCGCCAATCCTGCCGTCGCCCACGCGGCAGCAGCAACGCCGAACCACCTCTCTGCGGAGGTCCAGGATCTGGGCGCTCCTTTCGGCGTCACCGTGGATCAGGAGTACGACGGCGGAGGAATCGTCCTGGGAGATCACATCGGCGCCGGCATCACGATCGACGAAACGCTGATCCGAACAGAGGACGCCCATGGAAACTGGCGAGAAGCGGCGGGGCCACACGTCCGGCCCTCAAGAGCCGGATTCGCGCTGACCTTCCCCTCCCACCTCGCAACCGAGTCCGAACCCCGGAACTAGACTGCACACGATGACTGACGCACTGCCTCCCCCTCGCTCAGAACAGATATTCCCCGGAACCGCTCGCGAGCGAGCCGGTCGCTTGGGCGTCATCGTCGTCCACGACATCGTCACCGCGATCGTCACAGGCACCCTGCCGGAGAAGGCGCTGCTGCCCATCGAAGCGGAACTCAGCGTGCATTTCGGCGTCAGTCGCACGGTCATCCGCGAGGCCATCCGCAGCATCGAAGAAAAAGGCATGATCACCGTCGTCCGCAAGAGCGGCACAACAGTGCGCCACCGCGACCACTGGAACCTGCTCGACCCCGTCGTCCTTCAGGTGATGCTCGAGAACGACGCAACGCTCGGAGTGCTCGATGACCTGGCAATCGTTCGAAGCTCGCTCGAAGGGGCCATGGCCGCCGCGACCGCGCAACGACGAACACCCGACGAGATCGCCGAGCTCGAAGCAGCGCTTGATGCGATGGGGGCGACGGTCGATGACGTCGAGAAGTTTGCGGACGCGGACGGGGACTTCCACGCCGCGGTCATGTCCTTCTCGCACATCCCGCTCGCCGAGGGCATCACGAACACCCTGTACTCGCGTGCCAGGCAAAGCGCGAGATTCACTCGCAACGCGACCCGCGCCGCATTCGACGCGACGCTAGAAGAGCACGAGCGGGTGCTGGACGCCATCCGCGACGGGGACGGGGAGCGCGCCGAGGCGGCGATGCGCTATCACATCCTCGAAGCGTGGGAGCGTCGCCGGCCCCCGACTGAGCGCAAGCCGTAGCGAACTCGTCGTCACGATACCGGTGGGTGATGTCGGCGTCGTCGATGGGCTTCGGCGCGATCATCGGGTCCGTTGCTGTCGGTAAACCTCGTCGGATCAGCTCTGACGCCTGTGATCGGGGCTGGGATGGCGGGTAGCCTGAGCGGATGCCCGAGATCCCGCCTTTCAGCCCCACGATCGCGTTGCTCGCCGTCGCTGCGGGGTGGCAGGAGTCATTCGCTGACGCGTTGAAGCCGCTGGGTCTGACGTCGCGAAAATACGCACTGCTCGGACACATCCGCGTCACTCCGGGCATCTCCTTCAGCGAGCTGGCACGCCGGTCCCGCATCACGGCGCCGAGCGCCCACATCGCGGTCGCCGCGTTGAAGGATGCCGGATTGGTCGACGACGCCACGGCCCGCGCCGGCGCTGCCTCGCATCTGGAGGTCACCGATCAGGGTAGGCAGCTCCTGGAGGATGCCGCGGCGAGGATCGCCGCGCTGGACGAGGTATTCGCTGCAAGGCATCCGCAACTCACCGACGCTCTCCGCGCCCACATGATCGCGACGTTTGCGGGAACGGACAACCTTTAGGTAAACTAAAGGAGTGGAAAACGTCCTACTGTCCGTGCACGTTGTCGCGGGTATCCTCTTCATCGGTCCCGTCGCCGTCACCACGAGTCTCTTTCCACGGTTCGCCCTCTCGGCATCGACCGCGGATGGTGCGGCAGGCGGGCTCGATGCGGCGAAGCTGCTGCATCGGGTCACGCGCACCTACGGCATTCTGGCGCTGAGCGTTCCTCTGGTCGGCCTGGCTCTCGCCGCCGTGCAGGGAAGGCTCGGCGAGATATGGATCACCGCCGCGATGGTGCTCACCGCCGTCGCGGGCGCCCTGCTCGTGCTGAGGATCGTACCCGCGCAGCGTGATGCCCTCGGCTCCGCGCTCGATCGCCGTGCATTCACGAATCTGCGTGTGATGGCGGGGGGCTTCAACCTGCTGTGGGTCATTGTCGTCGTGCTCATGATCGTTCGGCCGGGTGCAGAATGAGACCCCTGCTGCGCGCCCTCGACGTGCTCTCCGTGCTCGAGCTTTTGAGCATCGCCGTTCTGCTTGTCAACCTGTTCCTCGTGCATGCCGACGGGGTGGCCCCGGCGATCGGTCCGATTCACGGTGCGCTTTACCTCGCAGTCGGGGTGACGGCACTGTTCGGGCGCGATCTTCTGCTGCGGACTCGTCTGATGGCGCTGATCCCTGTTCTCGGCGGCATTCTCACGCTCATCAACGTGCGCACGGAGAATCGGCGGTGACGCCTGCCCGGCACTTCTTCCGCCGACCACGCGCGGTCAGCGCTTTGGAGGCGCGGGCGCTCATGGAGAACGGTGCCCTCATCGTCGACGTGCGGCGTGCGCAGGAGTGGCGGCGGCATCACATCCCGAGGTCGGTGCTGATCCCGCTGGCGCAACTCGAGGACCGTGCCGATGAACTGCCCGAGGACCGGCTGCTCATCACGTTCTGCACGGGCGGCATGTTGTCGAGCGGTGCGGCGAACATGCTCGTGGAGCTCGGCTACGACGCGGTCAACATGAGCCGGGGTCTCATCGACTGGCGTGCAGCCGGAGGCGAACTCATCGCTGGGGAGTAAGCCTGCACGATGGGTCGCTCCGCTGACGCGAGATGGAACCCTTCCTCACGAGGCGCTGGCAGGCGCGCCGCCGGCCTCGACAAGGTCGCCGTGGGCCGGGCGCTTCCGATCTGGCCGGAGCGCTGATCGCGGAGTGCCGAAGGGTCCGGCGATCGTGTGATCGCCGGACCCCTCGAGGTATGTTCAGAACGCGTCGGGGTGCGCTGCGCGCGCGATCTTCTCGATCGCGGCGGCATTCGTCGGGCCGACGTAGACGCCGTCGGAGACGGTGACGTAGTTGTTGTTCTTCGCGGCATCCCACTGCGGGTACTCAGCGAAGAGCGCGGCGGCTTCGGCGTCGAGATCCTCACCCGGCATGAACCCACCGACGACAAGAACGTCGACGTCTGCCGTGGCCAGGTGCTCCGCGTCAATGGTTGACGTGAATGTCAGGTCGCTGTCCTGGAACGACCCGACGACTCCGGCCCGGTTCAGAACATCGTCGAAGATGCCGCCGAGGAAGACCGCAGGCATGCCGTTGGTCGTCATCATGGACATGCTGGGGAAGACGATGAGACCGGTCGGCGTCTCCTGGCCTTCCACGGCAGACGATACGGCGTCGATCTGAGAGCGGAGGTCGCTGACGAGCGCTTCAGCTTCGTCCTGGCGATCGAAGACGTTGCCGACGAGGTTGAGGAACCCGAACGACGACTCGACCGTGGCGTTGTCGAAGGCGGAGAGCTCTTCTTCCGTGGGGTCTTCCTTGCCCATGGCGCAGTTCGCCGGATTGACGATCGTGTTGATGCCCTCGGCGGCGAGTTCGTCGCGTGACGCTTGGCCGTTGGCCGAGTCGAAACCGCCCGACGTCGTCGCGATCACCAGGTCGGGCTTGAGGGCGAGCAACTGCTCGGCGGGGATCTCGAAGCTCCCGGCCATGTCCAGATCGCCTGTGGGCAGCGCGTCGATCTGCGCGACCAGCTCTGGCTGATCGGACATCCCGTAGTTCTGCATGTTCGCGAGGATGGTGTCGTCGAGTCCGAGCAGTAGGAGGGACTCGACCTCGGCGACGGACGCGCCATTCATGAGCACTACGCGCTCGGGCTTTTCCGTGAAGGTCTGCTCGAAGCCGCAGTTGTCGATCGTGAGGGGGTATTCGGTGCTCCCGCCCATCAGGGCGGTTCCATCGACGGTCGGCGATTCGGTCTTGGTCGCATCGGACGGGCTGGCGGCGCACCCGGCCAGGACGCTGAGAACGACGAGTGAAGTGAGCGCGGTCGCAGCTCGGGATTTCGTGATGTGCATCGGACGAACCTTCCTGGGTGTCAAGTGGCTCAACTCTACAATAAGTAGTGTTAAGGATTCGCCCGGCAGGTTCGAATGGCCCTGTTAACTCTACGTACCGTAGAATAAGACCGAGCCGTGCATCCCGATCCCGTCCTCCGGTCGGCAAGCGGGAGCCGCTCATACTTGCCCTGACGGCCCGGTCTCCCGTTCGTCGCCCCATTCTCTCCAGGCCCAGGAGGCCGCATGTCTGCCGTCGATACTGGTCCGATCGAGATTCCGGCCACCACGTCAGGGATGATCCGGCGCTCTGACATGCGTGTGATCTGGCTGCTGTTGGTCGCCGCGTTCGTCTCGATCCTGAACGAGACCACGATGGGGATCGCGATCCCTGACCTCAACACCGATCTCGGCATCCCGCCCGAGCTGGGTCAGTGGCTGACAAGCGCCTTCATGCTGACCATGGCCGTCGTCATCCCGACGACCGGATTCATCCTCCAGCGTTTCACGACCCGTCAGGTCTTCATCGCCGCGATGATTGCCTTCTCCCTGGGCACGCTGGTGGCGCTCATCGCTCCGGGCTTCGCGACACTGCTCGTCGGACGCGTGATCCAGGCGGCCGGTACCGGCGTCATGATCCCGTTGCTGATGACGACCATCATGAACGTCGTGCCCCCGCAGTCGCGCGGACGCATGATGGGCCGCGTCGGCCTGGTCATCTCCCTCGCCCCCGCGATCGGCCCGACGCTCGCCGGGGCAGTGCTGAACTTCGCGAGCTGGCGCGCACTCTTCGCCATCATCCTCCCGATCGCGCTGATCGCTCTCGCGATGGGGGCGAAGTGGATGACGAACCTCGGCGAGACCCGCAACGTGCCGCTCGACGTGCTCTCGATCCCGCTCGCCGCGCTTGGCTTCGGCGGCATCGTGTTCGGTCTCAGCCAGTTCGGCGGCGAGGGCGGATCCGGCGAGACGGTCGGCATCCTCTCGCTCGTCGTCGGTGGCGTGTCGCTCGGCCTGTTCGTCTGGCGTCAGCTCCTGCTGCAGCGCAACGACGACGCGCTGCTCGATCTGCGCGTGTTTCGTTCGGGGAACTTCACCGTCTCGGTGATCATCATGGCGATACTCGCGCTGTCGATGTTCGGCACGCTGACCCTGCTACCGCAGTATCTGCAGAACGTTGCAGGGCTCGACCCGCTCCAGGCCGGTCTGATCCTGCTCCCCGGCTCGTTGCTGATGGGTCTGCTCGGTCCGGTCATGGGGCGCTTCTACGACGCACGCGGCACGCGCCCGCTGCTCATCCCTGGCACGGTCCTCGTGTCCGCGGCGCTTTTCTACTACTCGACGGTCGGCGAGCACACCGTGTGGTGGGTGCTGATCATCGTGCAGGCGGCGATGTCGGTCGGGCTGGCGATGTCGTTCACCCCGCTGTTCTCCGCATCGCTGGGCTCCCTTCCCCGCCGGCTGTATTCGCACGGTACCGCGGTGTTGAACACGTTGCAGCAGGTCGGCGGCGCGGCCGGAGTCGCAGTGTTGCTGGTGACGTACTCATTGATCCTGCATGCGGGCGAGAGTGACGGCCTCACGGCTGCAGCGGCGGGAGCGACGGGAGCACGTGCGGCGTTCCTGATCGCCGCGCTCATCTCCCTCGCGACCGTCGCTCTCAGCCCGTTCGTGTACAGACCCGCGGACGACGCCGGCGGAGAGCTCGTCCCGCCCACGAGCTCTTGACGCTCTCGAAGACGGCACTCGTTCGAGGCCGCCGACCTCGTATCGCCGCAGTGGTGTCGTTGCCGCTGTGGGTGATGGTTATGGCCGCGGTGATTCTGGTCACTGCAGTGGTCGCTGTCTGCTTCGGGAGCGTCAACGTCGGCATCGATCGCGTGATCGGAGTGGTGTGGGCGAACGTGACAGGCGAGTCCAGCGCTGTAGATTCGATCTATCAGAAGATCGTCTGGGAGCTGCGCGTCCCGCGGGTGCTGATGGCGGGCGTGGTCGGCGCGGCGCTGGCGCTGGCCGGCGCAGCTCTGCAGGGTCTGCTTCGGAATCCGCTGGCGGATCCGTACATCGTCGGGGTCTCGTCAGGAGCATCTCTCGGCGCGGTGCTGGTGATGACCTTCGGCTCGAGTGTGATCTTCGGGCTCACCACTCCGGCGGCAGCGTTCGTCGGCGCACTGGTCATCCTCGTTCTGGTCTTCGCGTTCGCGCAACGATCGGGAAACTTCACCGACATGCGACTCGTTCTCTCCGGTGTGGCGCTCGGATACGTCGCGATGGCGGGAACCAGCTTCGCTCAGCTGCAGGCCGAGCCGGGGCAGGTGCGAGGGATCCTCTTCTGGATGATGGGGAGCGTCGCGGGAGCACGATGGGAAGGCCTTCTACTGCCCACCATCGTCATGGTCCTCGCGGGAGCCTGGCTGCTGAGCCAGGCGCGAGGGTTGAACGCCCTGGCGCTCGGCGACGATGACGCCGTCGCGGTCGGCGTGAATCTGCGCCGTTTCCGACTCGGACTCCTCATCGTCGCCGCGCTCCTCACGGCCGTGACCGTCGCGGTCGCGGGCGGCGTCGGCTTCGTCGGTCTGATCATTCCGCACGCTGTGCGCATGATCGTCGGGGCGGACTATCGGCGATTGCTCCCGGTCGCCGCGCTCGCGGGGGCGATCTTCCTGATCGCCGTCGACCTGGTGGCCCGAACCGTGGGCAGCCCGAACGAGTATCCGTTGACGATCTTCACCGCGCTCGTGGGAGGACCGTTCTTTCTCTGGCTGATGAGATCACCGGAAGGCCGTACATGAAGATCGCCATCACGGACCTCGACCTCAGTGTCGGAGGCACGCGCTTCATCGAGGAGCTCTCGCTCGAGATCACCTCGGGTGAGTTCGTCGCGATCGTCGGTCCGAATGGTTCGGGAAAGTCCACGCTCCTGCGCGCGATGTATCGCGCGCTCAAGCCGGATGCCGGCTGCATCCTCATCGGGAGCGTGAACGTCTGGGATGTCGCGCCACGGCGGGCTGCGCAGCTGCGCGCGGTGGTGACGCAGCATCAGACGAGCAATGACAGCATGCTGGTTCGCGACATCGTCGCGACCGGGCGTCATGCCCACCAGTCCTGGTATCGCGGTGAGACGAAAGCTGACCGCGACCATGCTGACGCCGCACTGGTGAGATGCGGGGCCGCGCACATGGCCGACCGCAAGTACGCCACGCTCTCCGGGGGTGAGCGGCAGCGGGTGCTCCTCGCGCGGGCTCTCACTCAGGATGCGCCGGTTCTGATGCTCGACGAGCCAACGAACCACCTCGACATCACGGCGCAGCACGATCTGCTGAGCCTTCTGGAATCCGTCGATCTCACGCGCGTGGTCGTTCTGCACGATCTCAATCACGCGGTCGCCCATGCCGATCGGATCATCGTGATGCATGAGGGGCGCATCAAGGCGGCCGGTATCCCGTCCGAGGCACTGACATCGGAGCTGACGCGAGAGGTCTTCGCCGTCGACTCGCGACTCATCGAGCATCCGATCACCGGGCGGCCGCATCTGCTCACTGCGCCGATGCGTTGATCCGCATGTGTGCGGAGGTGCGAAGTGGAGAGACGGCTGACTCAAGTACGCGCATCGAAGCGATGGCGGTAACTGGACGGTGTGCTGCCGAATGCGGCCATGAAGTTCTGACGCAACGTGATGGGACTTCCGAATCCGCAGGATGCCGCGATCTGATCGATCGAGAGGCTCGTGACCTCGAGGAGCCGTCGTGCTTCATCAAGCCGTCGAGATCGGACCCACGCAGCAGGGGTGGAGCCGGTTGAATCGCGGAAGGAGCGCACGAAGGAGCGGCGACTCATGTGCGCGGCGGCGGCGAGTCTCTCGACGGTGAGCTCGTCATCGAGGTGCGCGAGAGCCCAGGTGCGTGCTTTCGCGATCGGGTCATCCGCCTCGCGAACCGCGATCGGACGTTCGATGTACTGGGCCTGCCCGCCCTCGCGGTGGGGTGCAACCACCAGGCTGCGAGCAACACGATTCGCCGCGTCGGAGCCGAGCCTCTGGCGGACTACATGCAGGCATGCGTCGAGGCCCGAGGCGGTGCCTGCCGAGGTCAGAACATCGCCGTGATCGATGTAGAGCACATCGGCATCGATGTCGATCTCCGGGTGCCGCTCGGCGAGATTGCCCAGCGAATGCCAGTGCGTAACCGCGCTTCGGTCTCGAAGAAGGCCGATATCGGCGACTGCGATCGCGCCAAGGCAGAGGCCGGCGACGACGGTGCCGTCGGCATGCGCGGCGAGGACGGCTTTGCGAAGAGCGGTACTCGGCAAGCGCCCGTCATCCACCCACGACGGGATGACGATCAGATCGGCATCCGTCACCGCGGACAGCGCCTGAATGCCGCCGATCGAATAGCCCTCGGCGGTGCGGATGGATCCGCCCCGCTCGGAGAAGAGGACGGATGACCACTCGCCAAGACCCAGCCGGGCGACCTCGTCGAAGACCATCTGCGGCACGGAGAGATGGAACATCGTCACGCCGGTGAAAGCGTAGATCGCGATCCTCATCTTGTTCCTCTCGGGTGACCCGTTCTCATCGTATATTGGCTCATGAGCCAACGGCGTACCATACCCCACGGGGTATATTGTCGGGACATGGCTACTCAAACGATCACCGCGACGAACTTCGATGAGACCCTGGACGGCGGGGGGATCGTCCTGCTCGACTTCTGGGCGGAGTGGTGCGGTCCGTGTCGCATGTTCGGGCCGATCTTCGAGGCTGCGTCCGAGAAGCACCCCGACATCGTGTTCGGCAAGGTCGACACCGAGGTGGAGCGAGAACTCGCCTCCGGTTTTCAGATCACCTCCATTCCCACGCTGATGGCATTCCGTGACGGAATCTTGGTGTTCTCGCAGCCGGGCGCGCTGCCGGCGGCCGGTCTGCAGCAGGTCGTCGATGCGGTCCAGGGACTCGACATGGATGATGTGAGGGCGCAGATCGCCGCGCAGTCGGACGCATCCACGTGAGGATCGTCGTCGTCGGGGGTGTCGCAGGCGGTATGAGTTGCGCGGCGCGAGCCCGTCGTCTCGACGAGTCTGCGGAGATCGTCGTGCTCGAGCGCGGCGCGAATGTATCGTTCGCGAACTGCGGACTTCCCTATTTCGTGGGAGGTGAGATCGAGGACGAGAGCTCGCTGCTGGTGCAGACGCCGGAGATGCTGCGTGCGTCGTTGAACCTCGATGTGCGCACGGGGCACGACGTGGTGGGTGTGGATGCAGACGCGCAGACGCTCGTCGTGCGCACCTCCGCGGGTGAGGAGCGCATCGGATATGACGCCCTGGTCCTGGCGCCGGGCGCGCGAGCAGTGAGACCGGACATCTCCGGCATCGACTCGCCGCGGGTGCGGACGCTGCGCAGCGTCGAGGATGCAGTGCACCTGCGCGCACACCTCGAGGCAGGCGTAAGGCGAGCCGTCGTCCTCGGGGCCGGATTCATCGGCGTCGAAGCGGCAGAGGCATTGGCGCTGCAGGGCGTCGAGACCACTCTGATTCAGCTCGCCGACCAGGTGCTCACGCCGGTCGATACCGAATTCGGCTGGCTGGCAGCGGAAGAGCTGCGCCGGTTAGGTGTGGATGTGCGAACAGGGGTCGCCGCCGAGGCGATCCTCGCCGGCGAGGATGCCGACGTCATCACCCTGTCGGACGGCACGGAGGTGAGCGCCGAACTCGTCGTGCTCTCGATCGGAGTCCGGCCCGATACCGCTGTCTTCGAAGCTGCGGGGGTCGCCTGCGAGCGCGGCGCGATGATCGTCGATGAACACGGACGCACGTCCGTGCCGCGGGTCTGGGCTGTGGGGGATGCCGTGCTGAGCCAGGATCCCGTGACCGGCGTCCGCCGACCGGTGGCGCTCGCCGGACCAGCCAATCGTGCGGGGCGCCTGGTGGCCGACGCCATCCTCCGCCCCGAAGGTGCGAGGCCGATGCCAGCACCGCTGGGAACAGCCGTCGTCCGGGTCGGCCGATTGACGGTCGCATTGACCGGCGCGAGCCGCGCATCGCTGTCTCGCTCGGGGATCGATTTTCGGACGATCAGTCTGCATCCGAATCAGCACGCCGGATACTTTCCCGGAGCCGTTCCGGTCCACCTTAACGTGCACTTCAGCGAAGAGGACGGGCGGATTCTCGGCGCGCAGGCGTGCGGAACCGACGGCGTCGACAAGAGGATCGATGTGCTGGCGACAGCGCTTCGGGAAGGCATGTCGGTGGACGATCTGATCGATCTGGATCTTGCGTACTCCCCGCCGTACGGTCAAGCGAAGGATCCTGTGAACCTCGCGGGCATGCTCGGCGCCAACGTTCTCGACGGCACGATGCGACTGTGGGATGCGCAGGATCTCGACCTCGTGCGGGAGACGTCTCTCGTCCTTGACGTGAGACGTGACACCGAAGTCGCGGAGGGCATGATCCCCGAAGCGCTTCACATCCCGCATACGCAGCTGCGTGAGCGTCTGGGGGAGGTGCGCCTGGCCGCGGCCGGCAGGCCGGTACGGGTGCTGTGCGCATCCGGCGTCCGATCGGCGATCGCGCACCGGATCCTCGCTCAGTCGGGGTTCGATTCCGCATCGCTCTCCGGGGGAATGACGACGCTCCGCATGGTGCTCGCGGACCGAGAAGATCAGGTGCTGACAAGGCCGAGACCGGCACGTGATGTCTGATCGATCCACGCGCGTCGTCTGCCGCGCGACATGGGGCGAGCGGCTCGCCTACCTCGCTGCTGCCGTCTTCATCGCCGCGTTCGCCGCGTCGATGTTCCCATCGTCGCCGGTGGTCGCGGTCGTGGCAGGAGTGATCGCGATCGCGGTCGCGGCCATGGCGGCGACGGGACGCTGCGCCTCCTCTTGGGTGCAGCAGGCCGAGCATTCACCGACGAGTGCGCACCCGCTGACGGGCCAGGCCGATCTTCCTGTTCCACTGCCAGAGAAGGAGAGAAATTCCGATGGATAGTGCAGATCTCGACGCACAGCGGCGCGTCGTCAACCGGCTCCGCCGGGCAAGAGGCCAGCTGGACGCCGTGATCGCCGCGGTGGAGACCGAGGCGTCGTGCCGCGACATCGTGACGCAGTTGGCCGCGGTGACGCACGCACTCAACAGGGCCGGCTTCGTCATCGTTGCGGCGGCGCTGCAGGAGTGCGTCGGTCGCGATGACGACGCCGAGGGGCCGACCGTTGATGAGCTCGAGAAGGTCTTCCTCAGCCTCGCGTGACGCCTCGTCCACACACCCACCCCCCTATGAGAGGACCTCGCTCATGTGTAGAGCAGTCACCTGCAAGACCTGCGGAAAGACGACCTGGGCCGGATGCGGCCAGCACGTCGCGGATGTCATGCGTCACGTGCCGTCCGCTCAGCGTTGCACCGGACACGAGAAGGTTCCAGCGACAGGGTTCTTCGGGCGTCTATTCGGCCGGTGATCCATGGTCGCGCCGGTGAAGGATACCGGCGCGACCATCGGGCAGGGGTGATCAGGAGTGTCGGGCGTCGCCCGCACCGTAGTGGTCGGCGATCAACTCGAGCGTGGTGGACCTGGCTCCCACTCCGTGGCTGCCGGTGACCAGCATCAACTCGTCGGCATCGGTGATCGAGTGGAGTTCCTCCAGCTGAACGGAAACTTCTGCTGCGGTGCCGTGGAACGTGCGATCCGTCCAGTCGTCGAGGAACTGTCGTTGTGCGGCGGACGACGGGTGGTCACGCACGGCATCCGGGGAAGGCAGCGCGAACGTCTCGCCCTGGAACATCCGCATCATCCCCATCGCGTTGGTCGTGGACTCTCGACGGGCCTCTGCCGGGTCTTCTTCGGCGACGCCACCGACGCTGACGATGGCGTACGGTTCGCTCAGCGCACGGGAGGGCCGGAAGCGCTGGCGGTAGATGCGGAGGGCGTTGACGACGTCGGGACTGCCGAACTGCAGCGCGAAAGCGTAGGGACGCCCGAGTGCAGCGGCGAGTTGCGCCGAGTAGAGCGACGATCCCAGAATCCACAGTTCGGGTGGCAGGGCCGGCGCATCGGTGGCGTTCTGCTGTTCCTGCCACGGGCCCGGAACCGCATGCACGTTCACAGGCGCAGCGGAGGGATCGTCGTTCAGGAAGGCGATCAGTTCCTGCACCTGCTGCGGGAACTCCTCGTTGGCGGATCCGTGGCGCCGCAACGCCGCCGCTGTGGTGTGGTCAGTGCCGGGTGCCCGCCCTACGCCGAGATCGATGCGCCCAGGAGCCAGGGCCTCGAGCATGCCGAACTGCTCGGCGACCAGCAGCGGTGCATGGTTGGGCAGCATGACTCCTCCTGCGCCGAGGCGAATCCGGTGCGTCTCGCCGACCAGGCGCGCGGCCATGAGTGGGGGCGAGGCGATCGATGCTCCGGGCATCGCATGGTGTTCGGACATCCAGAACCGTGCGTAACCGCGCGCATCCGCGATGCGCGCGGCAGTGATCACCTCATCGAGCACGATGGCGGCGGAGGAGCCGACACCGGTGAGGCCGCCGTCGAGAACCGACAGGGCGAACGGGGCAGTTCCGAATGACTCTGGATAAAACACGAGGGACCTCCAAAAGTGAGACCGGGCACCATGCGCGCATGGTGCCCGGCCGAATGATGAGAATCAGGCGTGTGCGGCGGCACCCATAGCGGCCGACTCACCCAGGTTGCTCTTGTCGAGCGCCGTACCCGACTCGACGGCGCCGACCCAGGCCGAGGTCGGCGCGACGGCCGCCCAGTTCGAGTTCAGCAGCGCCATCAGCGTGGTGTGCACGGTCTTGGCATCGACGGATCCTGCCCCGTTGGTGATGTCGATCGCGCCGGTGGCATCGGCGAGAACCTCCGCGGCGATGCCCCGTGTCTCGGCATCGGCGGCGGTGGCGATGACGCAGTTGTTCGTCATGTAACCCGCCAGCGTGATGGTGTCGATCTCCTTCTCACGCAGCCACTCGTGCATGCCGGTCTCGGGGAAGACGGAGCTGTACTGCTTGACGACGTGCTTCCACGCGCTCGAGTCGCGTTCCTCGAGCGCCGGGTGGAGCCGGAACTCCGGCTTCGTCGGGTTGAACACCGGGGCGCTGTCCCCGGCCGTGTGCTGCACCATGACGACGGGGATGCCGGCGCGCTCCGCGGCATCGATCGCGTCGGTGATCCGCTGGATCGACTCGTCGCGCGGCGGGTACTGGATGGATAGGAGGCCGGTGAAGTATTCCTGCTGGGGGTCGATGACGATCAGGGCGCGGCGGGGAGTAGACATGTGTCCTCCTGGAGACGGAAGTGTGGTGTGAGCTTCCAGCATCCTCGAAGATGAAGCCGATGACCACTGGCGTGAATGCGTTTTAACGATGGTTTCGGGCCACCGATATGATCCGTCGCGGCCCGTTCCCAGGGCAGCGCTGATAGTGGACCCGGCATGGGAATCATGGTGGGTGAGCATGCGGTACTCGCACGAACTCGCTGGACCATTGAGAATCTCAATGCAGTGCGCTACGGTTGTACCGACCGAGTGCTCGGTCTGTATAACCCACTCAACGAGGAGCGCCATGATCGACGACACCGCTGTCGGTGACTCACCCCAGCCCCCAACTTTCGCCGCACCCACCATGCGCGCCCGGCCCGCCGTGGTCACCACGATGGTGCTCGCCCGCCTGGGGCTCATGCTTCCGCTGTCGACCGTCATCTCGGCGGCGCTCGTTCTCAAGCTGCAGTCGCTGATGCCGCAGGAAGAGGTGATCGGCACGCTCGGCCTGATCACGTCCATCGGCGCGCTGTCCGCGCTGTTCTTCGACCCGGTGTTCGGGCGAATCAGTGACCGGACGATGAGTCGGTTCGGGCGGCGTCGACCTTGGATGATCGTCGGCATGGCGGGTCTCCTGGTCGCATTGCTGATCATGGCCATCGCGCCTACGGCTCTGGTCGTCGGCGCGGGGTGGATCCTCGCGCAGATCACGGCGAATGCGGCAATCGCCGCGCACACCGCCTCCATCGCTGATCAGCTCCCCTCCTCGCAACGCGGCAAGGTCGCCGGAGCCATCGGCATCGCCCAGCAGGCCGCGACCCTCGGCGCCGCCTACGCCGCGCAGTTCTTCGCCACGCAACTGCTGCTCCTCTTCCTGATCCCCGGAGTGGTCGGTTTCATCCTGGTGCTCATCTACGCGATCCTGCTGCCTGACAAGCCGCGCCCCTTCCGCGCTCAGTCTGGCGGAGGCGTCCGCACCGTGCTCAAGACGTTCTGGGTGAACCCGATCAAGAACCCCGACTTCGGACTCGCCTGGTGGTCGCGCTTCCTGGTCGTGCTGGCAAATTTCATGTTCATCACCTTCCGGCTGCTCTGGATCCAACACGAGATGAACCTCGAGCCTGCCGAGGCGGTGCGCATCATGGCGACGGGCGTCCTGGTCTTCACGATCGCCCTGATCGTCAGCGGCCAGATCGCCGGATGGCTCTCGGACAAGCTCGGACGGCGCAAGGTCTTCATCATCGTCGCAGCGCTCATCTTCGCCGCCGGTACGATCCTTCTCACGCAGACGACGGAGCCCACGATGTTCTTCGTGGCCGAGGCAATTATCGGGGTCGGCTTCGGGGCGTACGTGGCCGTCGACCTGGCGCTCGTGCTGGATGTGCTGCCCGACCCCGAAGAGACGGCGAAAGATCTCGGTGTATTCAACATCGCCATGGCGGGGCCCCAGGTGGTTGCACCCGCGCTCGCTGCTTGGATCGTCGGCTTGAGCAGTGGAGCCAACTACGACATCATGCTCATCATCGCCGGCGCGATCGCCGTCATCGGTGCCGTCCTGATCATTCCCGTCCGAAGCGTGAGGTGAGCCGATGACGATCCATGAGGAAAATGACGCTGGGACGGGCGCACTCGCGCCGGCCATCGAGGATCTCGTTCGACGGCTGACGCTGGGAGCAAAGCTGCGGCTGCTCTCCGGGGCCGACAACTTCTCGCTGCACGCCGACGAGTCGATCGGCCTCGAAGGCCTCGTGCTCTCGGACGGCCCGACGGGTGTTCGCGGTGAGATCGTCGTCGGAGGACGTGAGAGCTGCCTGCTGCCCAACGCGAGTCTGCTCGCGCAGACCTGGAATCCGGAGGCGCTCGCCGAGGCCGGGGGCATCTTGGCCGAGGAAGCAGAGGCGCAGCGCACCCACGTCGTTCTGGGCCCGACCATCAATCTCCACAGGTCGCCCCTGGGCGGCAGGCTCTTCGAGGCTTTCAGTGAGGATCCGCTGCTCACCGGACGGTTGGCGAGCGCATACATCAACGCCCTTCAGGAGCGCGGCGTCGGTGCCAGCGCCAAGCACTTCCTCGGCAATGAATCCGAGACCGAACGGACGACGGTTGATGTGCGGATGACGGCCAAAACGCTCAGGGAGGTGTACCTGACACCCTTCGAGATCGCGATCGACGATGCGAATCCGTGGACCGTGATGGCCGCGTACAACAGCGTCAACGGTGTTCCCTCCACGGAGCATCACGAGCTCATCACCCAGGTGCTGAAAGACGAGTGGGGCTACGACGGACTGGTCTTGTCGGACTGGTACGCCACCAAAACGGCCGCCGAGAGCGCTGCCGCGGGGCTCGACCTCGTGATGCCCGGCCCGATGACACCCTGGACGGAATCGCTCGAGGAAGAAGTGCGTGAGGGGGCCGTCTCTGAAGAAGCCATCGACGATCATGTGCGGCGTCTGCTCCTGCTCGCCCATCGTGTGGGCGGCCTCGCCGTACCCCGCAGTTGGCCCGAAGCCGTCGAGGTACCGGCCGGCGCTCTGCGGCGGGCGCAACTCCGGCGGCTTGCGGCGGCCGGCATGGTCGTCATCAAGAACGTCGATGACACCCTTCCCCTCCGTGAGGATGCCACCCACGCGCTCATCGGTCGCCATGCCACGGACACGATCGGACAGGGCGGCGGATCCGCTCAGGTTCGCGCTCCGCACGTCGTCTCGATCGTCGAAGGGATGACAGCGCGCCTCGGCGCCGACCACGTCATCTTCACCGACGGCGTCGAGACGCGTAAGACGCTGCCCACCGTGAAGCCCACGCTCGTGCGTGATCCCGAAACGGGGGAGCGCGGCATCCGTGTTCGGGTCTTCGACGATGCCGGCGATCTCGTGCACAGCCGCCATCTCGAGGTGGCGGAGCTCGAGGACAGCCAGATCGGATGGCTCGAGGGGGCCGCCCGCATCGAGCTGAGCGCGACTCTGGAACTCCGGGAGGGCCGGATGGTGCAGCTCGGAACCCGGGGCCCAGGGAACTGGCATCTGGTCACGGAGGGGCATGACAGCAGCTACCGGATCGACTATCACCCCGGCCCCGGCGGCGGCTTCTTCCGACCCAAGAGCCAGGCCACCGCAGTGCGCGTGGAGCCGGGGCAGCTCGTCACCGCGACGGTGGAGAGGGAAGAGCTGCCGCGCATCCTCGGCCTGGTGGTCAGTCAGGCGGTGCGATCATCGGCCTCCGCGATCGCCGCAGCCTCTGCCGCGGCCCGGACCGCCGACGTGGCTGTCGTCGTCGTCGGCTTCACTCCCGACCAGGAGACGGAGGGCGAGGACAAGACCACGCTGTCGCTACCCGGTGATCAAGATGCCCTCGTCGCGGCGGTCGCGAACGTCGCGCCGCGCACTGTGGTCGTCGTCAACGCCGCCACTCCGGTGCTGATGCCCTGGATCGCCGATGTCGACGCTGTGCTGTTCACCGGCCTCCCCGGTCAGGAAGCGGGGGATGCCGTCGCCGCTGCGCTCCTGGGCGATGTGCTTCCGGAGGGCCGTCTGGTCACCACCTTCCCTGCGAGCAATCACCGCGGGCCGGCCTGGAGTACCACGCCTCGACGGGGAGTCCTGGAGTACGCCGAGGGAAGTTCGATCGGCCACCGCGGCTGGTTCGGGAGCGGGGAGGCGCCGGCCTTCTGGTTCGGGCACGGGCTGGGGCTCACCACCTGGGAATACTCGGACGCGGATATCGTGCGATCGTCAGACGGACGGATCGATGCGGTTGACGTCACGGTGCGCAACTCCGGCCGGCTCGACGGTCGTGAGACCGTGCAGATCTACTTCGACCCGGAGAGCGATGACGAGCCGATCCGCCTGATCGGCTGGGGGCAGTCTGATGTGCTTCCCGGCCAGGAAGTCAGGATTCGAGCCGCGTGCGACCTTCGGCTCCAGCGTCGCTGGGACCAGGACGCGCAGGGGTGGGTGCCGATCCACACGGGAACGGTGCTCATCGGTCGAGGCTTGGGAGACGTCCGCGTTACGATTCCTTGAGGCTGGACTGATAGCGCATCGTCAGTCGGTTTCGACCCCCATCGAGAGAGGTATCCTTGTCCTTCCCGCCGAGATACGCCCCTGACACCCGCAAACGGCGTGTGAGACGATCTGCCGCTGAGACGCAGCAGCAGATCGTCGGCACCGCTGTGGAACAGATCGCCGAGGTCGGTTTTCACAAGATGTCGATCGCGGATGTCGCGGCCGCCAGCGGAATCTCCCAGTCGGGGCTGCTGCATCACTTCCCCTCGAAGGTGGCATTGCTGGCCGCGATTCTGGAGCAGCGGGAGCGGGACGACAACGCATTCCTGTTCGGCGACGGCACGGTTCCACTCGGGTGGGACGCGTTCGAGGCTCTCGTGCCTCTGACGGCCCGCAACTCGACGCGCCCGGAATGGGTGGGCGTGTTCGTCCGCGTTTCCGCGGAGGCCACAGAGCCCGATCACCCGGCAAATGAGTGGCTGCGAGATCACTACGCCAGCGCACGTGCGTGGTTGGGTGATGCCGTGCAGCAGGGGAAGGAGTCGGGCGTGATCCGCGCGGATGCCCCGACGGAGCTGTTGGTCGGGAACACGATCGCCGTGCTCGACGGCATCCAGCAGCAGTGGTTGGTCGACCGGCGCATCGACATGGTGAGTCAGGTATCCGCGCACATCTCCGGTCTCCGCGTGTGCTGGGAGCTCGCTCCTTCGCTTCCTTGAGGGCCCGGCTCCACTGCTTCCGTCAGCTCAGCTGGCGTCGACGTGCAGTCGATGAGCGCCGCAACTCAGACATTGGAACAGGTAGCCGGCGAGGTCTCCGCCCGCCGTCAGATGTGTGCGGAGCAGAGGCGGATCCCATCCCAGGCCACCATCGACGTCGGCCGCGAAATCGGGCTCATCCTGGTAGCGGGGGAGATCCGACGCGCCGATGTCACCCATGAAGGCGCAGGGGCGGCCGCAGTGCGACGGCCACTGCTCCTGCTGCCACGAAGGGTAGGACGGCGTGCGTGTGCACACTTCAATCGCCTCGTCGAGGTCAACCGTTGCTGGCGAGCCGGGTTCGGGCGGGATGCCTTCAATGCCCGCGTAGTCCGAGAACTCACCATCGAACAAACGAGCGGCCGTTCCGTCGGCCACGCACCACGGGCAGATGTATTCCACTTCGTCGACTGCATAGAACGATCCCGTGTATCGCAGCGTGCGGTCGCTCCGGCAGGCGTCACATCTACCGACAACACTTTCGAACGCCCCCAAGTCATAGGCATTGGGGTGAAACCGGAACTTTGGAAGCTCTTCAGAATCTGCTGGTGCCTGCATCTGACGATCTTCGCATCCGACAGCTCCGTTGCGCACGATCAGCATGAAACCCGACCACCCGGGCTTCAGCAACACGGTCTAGGGCAGAAGCACCTGCGCAACCGTGATCGCGGCGACCGTCAGGACCATGACGGCGAAGGCCTTTTGCAGGAACGCGTTGCTGACGCGCTTCGCGACAAGCGCTGTCAAGAACGATGCGGCCATCGAGGGGATGACGAAGGCCATGATCAGCCCCCAGTCGAGGTTCGAGACCCCCGCGTGCGCAGCGATACCTGCCAGCGAGTTGATCATGGCGACGACCAGCGAAGTGCCGATCGCCAGCCTCATGGACATTCCGAGGAGGAAGACCAGAGCGGGGACGGTGATGAAGCCGCCGCCGATGCCGAGCAGGCCGGTCAGGAACCCCACGAGCAGCCCGACAGCGATTCCCCGCAGGGCCCACAGCTTCGGTCGGCGGTCGTTCCCTGTGGCGCGAGGTCGTCCGCGCAGCATCTGTACGCCGGAGGTCACCATCAGAAGGGCGAAGAGCAGGAGGAGCATCTCCTCCGAGATGAGTCGGCCGACGAGTGTGCCGCCGAATGCCGCTACCACGCCCGCGCCGGCGACAGGCAACACCATCTTCCAGTCCACGCCGCCTCGCAGGCGTGGGGCCAATGCGGCCAGAGGGCCGATCGCTCCCACGACGAGGGAGGTCGATATCGCTGAGGAGACGGGGAGTCCCACGAGGTACACCAGTGCGGGGACGGTCAGAATCCCACCGCCGGCGCCCAACAGCCCGGTCAGTGCCCCGATGACTACTCCGAGAGCGATGATCACGATGAGCACGCCGGTGCCTCCCTCTGTCAGCGCCACGACAGCCAGTGCGGCATCCTCGCGGCATTGCATCGATCACAATCTAGCATACAGACCGTGCGCTCGGTCGGTAAAATGATCCGGGGAGGTAAAGAAGCGAATTCGCGTGCTCACCCCCTCGTGATTCCTCGGGGGCTGCGAGCCGTGTACGCGCTGGGGGCGACGCCGAAGTGTCGCCGGAACGCACGTGAAAACGTATCGGGGTCGCCGAAACCTGACTCGTACGCGGCCACGCGGGGTGGCATTCCTCTGCGGAGCAGCTCCGCTGCGTGCCGCAGCCTCTCCGATCGGATCAGCGAGGCCGGCGAGATGCCGTCGCCGGCCAGGATGCTCTGGAGGGCCCGCACGGACATGTGATTGGTCGCGGCGATGCGCAGCGGAGTCAGGTCGGGGTCCCGGAAACTCGCGGCGATCTGCGAGCGAATGTCGGCGGCAGACGGAAGCCGTCGGGCGAGTACTGCGCCCCCGGCAATAGCTGCGTGAAAAGAGAGGAGCTTGTAGGAGGCATCGGGAAGTGCCGACACGGTCCAGGTCACGGGGACCGCGTGTCCCGACCGGTCGATGAAGATCTCCCGCGCCGGCGTCCGTGAGCGCCCCGGTGAGGCACGGACGATCGGGCACTCGTGGGCGGGATACAGCGTCCCGTCTTCCCGGTGACGGTGGAGGGCGTCGTGACTGGTTCGCCCTTTCAACTCCCGTGGATCCGGGTACCCCAGGATGCGGGTCGCGGCACGGTTGACCTGCGCGACCCCTCCGCTCGCGTCGATGACCAGCATCGGATGGGGCACGGCGTCGAGCACCGCACCCGTCCACGGGTCGCGCGCCGAGGTCATCGTTCACCCATGCGTTCACGCTAGAGGAGTGGTTTTGCCCCGTCGGGTCGCGCATGTGACCGTCGTGTTACAGAACCGACGAAACGCGAAGACATGAAGGGCGTGCGCGTTCTTCCTTCTTCGACGGGGGCCGCGATGATGTGATCGGAGCATTCACTGGACATGGCGCAAGCCGACGGAAGGATCACGACATGACGTACAACACGGCGATGCAGAAGGCCACTCTCGCAGACATTCCGGCGGACGGTCACGGGCTCATCTCGAAGCGCACCGCGACTCTGGACGGCGTCGAGGTGACGCAGGTGACGTTCGGCGTCGGGGCGAAATGGTCGAACGACCTCAAGGAGTACGCGGGAACGGAGGACTGCGAACTTCCGCACGTCGCCCTCGTGATCGCGGGAACGCTCGCGGTCCTGATGGCGGACGGTGAGCAGGAAGAGTTCTCCGCGGGAGACGTCATGTTGCTCCCGCCCGGGCATGACGCCTGGTCCGTGGGCGACATCGCGTGCACGTTCGTGGAGTTCTCGCGCGGCAACGACTACTACGCGGCAGGGCACGCGGAGTGATCAGCAAGGAGGATGCCGGATACCTGGTCGATGAGCGTCGTCGGCGACAGCGGCTGTCCTGGCGTGATCTCGCCCAGCTTCTGGGGCGGCCGCCCGTGTGGACCGCCGCGGCCGCACTCGGGGCGCATCCGATCCCCGAACGGGAGGCCGAGCAGCTGGGGGATGCCTTGGCGCTGGACGATGACGTCGTTGACGCGCTCGTCCGGCAGCCCACGCGGGTCCCGAGCCACGACGTCTCGCAGGATCCGACCATCTATCGCTTCCATGAGCTCGTGCAGGTGTACGGTCCGGCTCTCAAATCGCTCATCCACGATGAGTTCGGCGATGGCATCATGAGCGCGATCAACTGCAGCATCACTCTGGATCGGGTGGCGCATCCTGATGGAGATCGTGTGGTGGTGAGGATCGACGGGAAGTTCCTTCCCTATGCGTGGACATCATCGACGCAGGAGGACCGGCGGCAGGCCGTAGCGGAGTAGTCCGCCGGTCGGGGGAGTGCAGAGATCAGATGTCGGGTCTAAGTTGACAACCTGGTCAAGAAAAGTCTAAGTTCTTGCCCATGAAGTCAAGTACTCAGCAGGTGCATCAGGAGACGTCGGCCGTAGAGGAGGCTCCCGAGATCGTTCTGATCGACGACGGAGCGTATGGCGTGTGCGACATCAACGGATACTGCGCATGAACGCTTCGCCGCAGAACTCGCGCCCGGTCCTCACCGTCGAGGTGTGGAGTGACATCATGTGCCCCTTCTGCTATCTCGGACACTCTCTGTTGCAGCAGGCGATCGCCGATTCGCCGCACGCAGATCGCATCAGCGTCCGTCACCGGAGTTTCCTGCTGATGCCCGACCTTCCGGCCGACCACCCGACCGATCTCGAATCGCTGATGAGGGAGAGGGGCGTCCCGACCGAACAGATGCAGGCTGGCCGCCGGGAGTTGGCGACACGCGGAGCGGAGGCGGGCATCGAGTACGACTTCGAGAACGTGCTGACCATCAGCACGCGCAGCGCGCACCGGGTCATCCACTACGCGGCTGCTCATGGAGCCGGTGATGCGATGGTCGAGGCGCTGTTCCGGGCGCACTTCTCCGAGGGTCGCGATGTCGCGGATGCGGCGGTGCTGGCGGAACTTGCCGGCGGGGTGGGCTTGAGCGAGATCGACGTTCGTGCGGTCGTCGAAGGGACGGACTACGACGACGAGGTGACCGAGGACATCTCGCGTGCCCGATCGCTCGGGGTTCAGGGCGTGCCCTACTTCCTGTTCGACGGTCGACTCGCGCTCTCGGGCGCGCAGCCGAAGGCGGCATTCGAGCGCGCTCTGGCGTCGACGTGGCAGACGATCGACGATGCCGTCGTGCCTTCTTGATGAGGGTGGTGGGCGGCGATGCGGGCTGACGCGCGGCACAACGTCGAGGTCATTCGCCAGGCTGCTTTGGAGGTGTTCCGTGCGAACGGTTTGACCTCGCCTTTAGAAGAGGTCGCTCGGGTCGCAGGCAAGGCCAAGGGGACGATCTATCACCGCTTCGGCAGCCGGGCGGGTTTGATCGATTCCGTGATCGACGAACTCGTCGCTACTCAGGTCGATGAGATCATCCGAGATGTAGGTGCTTTGGAGGCCGCTCCCGCGGAGCGGTTCGAGCAGTATCTGCTGCGGGTGTGGTCGCTGCAGTTCGATGAACCGGCGGCGAATGATGTGCTCCTGCGGGTATCACCCGACTCCGAGGTTCTCATCGCGCTGTGTGATCGTGCACGTACGTTCGCGCTGGAACTCCTCGAGGGTGCACAGTCCTCGGGAAGAATCCGCCGCGACCTCACCGAGGATGATCTCCACGGCGTGATCTGGGAACGCGGTGTGATCGCGCGACAGACCGATTCTTCCCGGGCCGAGTACCTTCGGCGCTGCGAATTCGTCCTCCGGGGGCTCCGGGCACACGAGGATGAGCGCTAGCGAGGTCGAACGCGCAATTCGTGCGGATGATCCGACAGATCATGAGCCTGTTCCTGGGGGTGAGCGCCCACTTGCTTGACTGCTCAGATGTCCCGCACCCTTACTCGACGTTGGCACGACTTCGCCCTCGCCCGACCCACATGGTCACAGCTGATCATCTTCTCTGCGCTCAACGTCGGAATGACGGTCCTGCAGCTCGTGATGATGCCGCTCGTGCGAATCTGGCTCGGAACCACGACGCTCGAAGACGTGACGTTTCGTGCGCTGCCACTCGGCGACTACTTCATCTTCGACTATCCGGCCGGCCCCATTCCCGAGGGTGGGGGTGGTCTGGCGTACTTCCTCGCAGTCCAGATCACTCTTGCCGTGGCGCAGATCCTGAACTTCTTCGCCCAGCGGAACATCACGTTCAAGTCCAACAGCAACCCCTGGTGGGCGGCGTTCTGGTACCTGATCGCCTTCGTCGTGATCACCTTCGGTGCCGCCGCATTCCAGGGCCTTTACAAGGGGCCGATCTACAGTCTGTTCATCACGTCCTGGGGAATGGGCGCAGCGGGGGAGGCCACAGCAGACGCCGTCACAATGTTGATCAACGCACTCATCTCGTGCGCGGTGTTCTTCCCGATCTTCAAGCTCATCTTCCGCCGTGAGGACGCTGTCGTGGTGGTTCCCGCACGTGAGTACTCCATCGTCTCGTGAGGCCGTGCATGGCGCACGAGCGTCATCGCGCGGTGCCGCTCGGACAGGATATGCGCCGAAACCGACCGAATATGCGGTGAGACGGGTGCGGTCCGCGCCGCGATGTGAATCTGAATAAGGCGATAAATCCCCTCTGATGCATTCCTCGGCCTCGGCCATGGAATGGATCACGGGCGGGGTGCTACGGCTCCAGAGGCGGGGTCGAGGTTCGGGAGTGCCACCTCGTGAGGAGCATCCCCATGACGAAGGGACAGGCCAATGAAGGCCGAGTCAAAAAAGGGAATTGCTGCAATCACCGGGATAGGTCTTGCCGTCACGCTCATAGGTTGCTCGGTGGCAGAACCGTCCGAGTACTCGACTCGTGAGGTGAACGACGGCACCACGACTTTCACGGTCGTGGAGAACCCTCGCGGTGGAAAGACGCTGTCTTTCGCCGCCGATGGGCCGGTCGAACTCATCGAGGTCGAGGACGATGGCGCGACGTTGGCCTTCAAGGACATGAACGCCAACGGCAAGCTCGACAAGTGGGAAGACTGGCGTCTCGACGACCGTGAACGTGCGGACGATATCGCGGCTGGCATGTCCATCGAGCAGATCGCCGGACTGATGCTCGTGAGCACGCATGAACGCTCCCCGGGTGACGGCCTGACCGATCCTCAGAAGACGTATCTCGAAGACGGCAACGTGCGCAACGTGCTCAACGCCGCAGGCAGCGTCATCGATGAGACGGTTCCGTGGGTGAACGAGATGCAGGCCCACGTGGAGGGTCTCGCCTCCGCCGACATGCCCTATGTCCCCGTGAACTTCAGCACCGACCCCCGCTCCACAGCAGGAACGGGTGGATACAACGCCAAGGGAAGCGACATCTCCCGCTGGCCGTCGAACCTCGGATTGGCGGCGACCTTCGACCCGGAGTACGTGCGTCAGTTCGGCGAGATGACCGCTGCGGAGTATCGCGCTCTGGGCATCGCCACGGCGCTCAGCCCGCAGATCGACCTCGCGACTGAGCCACGTTGGCTTCGCGTCGGAGGTACGTTCGGCGAGGACGTCGATCAGGTCACCGAGCTCGCATCTGCGTATGTGGATGGATTCCAGGGCTCCGTCGATCCGGAGTCGGGCACCAACAATTTCGTCAACGCCATGATCAAGCACTGGTCAGGTGACGGGCCCGGCGAGGGTGGGCGCGAGGCGCACACCGACCAGGGCAAGTACGGGGTCTACCCGGGTGACAACTTCGACGAGCAGATCGCTCCGTTCCTCGGTGCGCTCGACGCGGCCGCCGTCATGACGGCCTACGGGGTTGCGCTGGATGCCAACGGCGACGCGCTGTTCGACGACCGCACGGGATCGGCGTACGACGCCGGCCGTCTGTCGGTGCTGCGCGACGACAACGGCTATGACGGCGTCGTGGTCACCGACTGGGGTGTCATGGACTCAGTGGAGGACGGGGAGGGGACGATCGGTATGGCCTGGGGGGCCGAAGCGATGTCGTTGCCCGAGCGCTACCTCACCGTGCTCACGACCGGGCACGACATGTTCGGAGGGGTCAACGACTCCACTCACATTCTCGAAGCAGCCGATCTCTGGCAGCAGGAGTTCGAGGCCGGTGAGCGCGAGATCGACGCCGAGACGCGGTTCCGCGAGTCGGCATCGCGGATTCTGATGATGATGTTCACGCCAGGACTGTACGAGAACGCGTTCGTCGACCCCGAGGTCTCGAAGAAGGAGCTCGCGAGCAAGGACAAGGTGGATGCCGGCTACGCAGCCCAGCTCGACTCGGTCGTCATGCTCAAGAACGAAGATGAGACCATCGCCGCAGCGAAGGCGGATGACTGGTCGGACAAGACCGTCTACATCCCGCGTTCGTACAACATCGGGTTGCCCGGAGTCTTCGGTCCCGCCGAGTACAAGGAGTACGCAGGCATCGATCTCGAGATCGCGGAAGAATACTTCGGCACCGTGGTCACAGATGAAGCCGTGATGGATGCTGACGGGGTCGTCACCAGCTACACGGCGCCCGACCTCTCGGATGTCGATCTCGTACTGGTCGGAATGAACAGCCCTGACAACGGCGAAGAGTTCGATGGCCCGGGCATGGACCCCGACACGGGAGCGTACTACCCACTGTCGCTGCAATACCGTCCCTATGTCGCTGACGGCGAGAGCGTACGTAAGACGTCTATCAGCGGTGACATCCTCGCGGATGGCTCGAAGGAGAACCGCGGGTACTTCGGTGCCGAGTCGAAGGTTCTCAACAGCGCCGACCTCGACGCCTTCGAGCGTGCGGTCGCTGCCGTCGAGGCCTCGGGCAAGGAGATCCCGGTGGTCACGGTGCTCAAGGCCGTCAATGCGACCATCCCGGCCGAGTTCGAGCCGAACGCGGACGCGATCCTGGTCGGCTTCGGGACGAGCGATCGTTCGCTCATCGAAGTCGCGATCGGAATGCACGAGCCGAAGGGGCGTCTGCCCATTCAGTTCCCCGCTGACATGGAGACGGTCGAGGCCCAGTTCGAGGACGTCCCGAAGGACATGACGCCGTACACCGACACCGTCGGCAGCATCTACGACTACGGGTTCGGCCTGAACTATGGCGGAGTCATCTCCGACTGAACGTGAATACCAGGGTGTCGTGGCCGGCAGATGTCCCGTCGGCCACGACACCCGCGCAGAGCGCGACGGTCAACTCGGGTCTGCGCTTGGCTATGGACTCCACGGGTTGATTCGATTCTCCATTAATGCAGTTGACAGAACCAATGCGTCGTATGCATTAATGGAGGTATGGCAATTATCGTGCATGGCGCCACCGGCGCCCAAGGTTCCCCTGTTCTCGCTGCTCTTCGGGCGGCGGGGCATCACCCGACAGCTGCAGTTCGAGACAGCACGAAGGTGACGGGGCCGGCACTGTCCATCGACAACGACTCGGTGGAATCGTTGGTTCGGGCGTACGCGGGCGCTGAGGCGGTCTTCGTGCACCTGCCACTCGCGAGTCCCGATCAGCAGGTCTCTTACGCCCAGAAGATCGGTGAAGCCGTCGTCCAGGCGCGTCCTGGTCGAGTCGTGTTCTCGACCAGCGGCTACCCGACCGAGCTTCGCGATGGAACGTTGACGGCGCACGGCATGCTGGCGGCGGCTTTGGCGGAGTCTGGCGTCTCGTACGCGGTCATCGCGCCCCGCATCTTCCTGGAGAACCTCTTGCTTCCGGTCACGCTGGGCCCAGCTCGTGAAGACGGAGCGCTGCGCTACCCGATTCGCGATGACTACCCGGTGTCGTGGGTTTCGCACCTGGACATGGCCGATATCGCCGTCGCGCTGTTGACGGATAACTCTGTGACGGGCGTGGTCACTGCCGGCGCCCTTCCGCCTCAGTTCGGCGCGGATCTCGCGGAGGGCTTCGCCCGGTACTTCGGCAAGCCTGTCGTGTTCGAGGCGCAGGAGCCTGAGGCTTACGGTGAGCTGATCATCCCGATGTTCGGTGCGGATGCGGCCAGGCCTGTGGTCGACTCGTATCACTTCCGGTGGACCCAGCCCGGAGAAGTGATCGACGAGGAGCGCTCGGCGCAGAAGCTCCTCGGAATCACTCCGCGCACCGTTGAGGCCTGGTTGCGAGACCTCGCCGTCTGATCGCGCTCTGCCCGCCACAAATCACCACTACTTGTTGTAGAGTTATTTCGAACCGCAACTGAATAGACAACGGCGGGCCATGGTCGTCACCAGGGCCCGCCGTCGTCGTTGCGATCCATCAGAAGTAGGCGGTGGTCATGCCGCAGTCGGGAGAGAGGAGTCGAGAGATGAAACGTTTCTCGGCATTGCGCAAACGGGACCGCACCCAGGATCGGCGGGCTTCGTCGCCACGGATGGAGGTGGTAGTCGCTGATCGGACACTCGTCTCTGACCGCGCGGTGCTGCTGAGCCTGCGCCTGGTGGACACCGGACGAGCGATCGCGCCCGACCCGGGCGCGCACGTCGATCTGCATCTGACGGAGACGCTGATTCGTCAGTACTCCCTCGTGGATGTGGCACCGGATGAGGGAATCATCTCGGTCTGCGTGCAGAAGGAAGATGATGGGCGTGGCGCGTCGCGTCACGTGCATGAGAACGTCCGCGTCGGCGATCGCCTTCACATCTCGCCGCCACGCAACACCTTCGCGATGGCGTCGGGGGTATCGACATCGCTTCTTCTGTCCGGCGGGGTGGGCATCACACCGCTCGTGTCGATGGCCGCGTCGCTGTACCGAGCAGGAAGTGCTTTCGAGCTGCACGCGTACGCCGCGAGCGCCGCCGCCCTCCCGCTTCATGAACAACTGCGATCGCACCCCTATGCGTCATCGATTTTCACGCACTTCAGTTACGACGGTGACTCCTTCCGAGCCAGCGGGCCTCAGGGTCTCTTCGAACCGACTGTCGAGGGCATGATCTATGCGTGCGGGCCGGATGGATTCATCACGCTCGCGAGAGAGCGGGCACTCGAGGCGGGCTGGCGCGCGGACCAGTTCGTGACAGAGCGCTTCTCGTCCGACGCCGCGCCTTCCGCGTCGGATGCCGATGAAGCGTTCACGGTGGTCGCCGCATCGACCGGGCAGACCATGAGGGTGGAGGCCACCGAGTCGATCGCTGAGGTGCTCGAGCGCCACGGCTATGAGACCTACCGGTCGTGCGGGCAGGGGATCTGCGGATCGTGTGTTACGACGGTGCTGCGGGGGACTCCCGACCACCGAGACCACACGCAGAGTGGGCAGGGCCCTGATGCGCATTCCCGTATCAACGTGTGCTGCTCGCGATCTCTCACGCCGGAGCTCGAACTCGACATCTGAAACAGCGGAACCAGTGATCTGGAAACAGTGATGGTCTCGGGCGCACAGGGCGACCGAGACCATCACTGTTTCATGCGGTGCTGTCTCACACGGTGCCGAAGAACTTCCGCCAGGCGGGGATGCGACGGATGAGCAGCTGATCGACGGCCAGGATCACAAGCACCGACAAGCCGAACATCGGCAGGAAGATGCCCAGGGCGACCACGCCGACGAGCAGAGCGATGTTGCCGAAGAGGGGGAGTCGCGCGCGCGGCGCTGCCATGCCGCTCGCGGTGCCGCGGCGACGCCACCACATGATGGGCGCGGAGATGCACATGAAGATCACGGCGAGGCAGAAGAGCGTCGTCAGGATCGTGTTGATGGGGCCGAAGTGCCGCCCTTCGTGGATCGCGATTCCGTGGGAGACGACCTGGGCGAGCGGGCTGTAGTCGTCGTAGCCGTACTGTGCGACGACCTCGCCGGAGTACTGATCGACGTGGACCGTCTGCTCGAGGGTGACATCGGACTCCGCCGGGTTGCCCTGCTGGTACCACTGGCTGCTCATCACGCTGAAGACGCCGGCGTCGTCCACGGGATAGATCACGTAGTACGGGCTCGGTGCACCCTCGGCCTCGGCGGCCGAGATGGCAGCGTCGATCGAGACGCCTGCGCCCTGGCCCGTGCTCTGTCCTGTCGGGCCCATGCCCACTGCCCAGCCTGCGGGCGCGCTAGAGCCGTCCGTCTGCTCGATGAGGTCTTTCATGGTGGACTCCGCGCCCGGATCGGCTCCCCAGAAGGAAGACCCGCCGGTTGCCGCGACCTCTTCGGACACGCTGCCCCACAGTCCGGTCCAGGGGAGTCCGGAGGTGACGAGCATCAGGATCCCCAGACCGACCGGCAGGCCGACGAGGGCGTGGGCGCTGCGCAGTCGCGATCCTTTCACCTTCTTCTGCGTTGCGAGCTTTCGCGGTTTGCGCCCCAGGAAGAAGATCAGGAATCCGGTGATCGTCAGCACGATCGCCCAACTGGCGCCGAGCTCCATCAGCCGATCGCCGAAGTCTCCTGCCAGGAGATTCCCGTGGATGCGGATGAACACGTCTGAGATGAGCTGGTCGTCGGTCAGCGAACCCGTGACCACGGCCCGGTACGGGTCCACGTAGACGTTCTGGGTGGTGCCGTCGGCAAGCTCGGTGACGAAGACGGTCGATCGGTCACCGAGACTGTCGAACAGCGAGACGACCGAACGGTCGGGGAACTCCGCCACGACCGCCTCCTGCTGGGCGGAGAGGGGGAGTCGTTCCGCTCCGTCCGGGACGGCGACCGTGATGACGCCCGGGTGCATCGCGGCGTCGATCTGCGCGCGGAACAGGTACGTCATGCCGGTCACGGCGAGGACGAAGAGCACGGGTATCACCAGGAGTGCGCCATAGAAGTGCCAGCGCCAGAAGGCGCCGAACCAGTTGATCTTCAGGGTGCGGGGACTCGGTGCCTTCGCCGGCGTGCCCGTCGACTCGATCTCGGTCGTGGTCATCATCGCGGCCTTTCAATGGGCGGAATCGGATATCTACATAATGTAGTACTAAACTGGCTTCGTGATCGCCGCACCCTGGAATGTCATCCTCACTCTGCTCTTCGTCGTGACCGCCGTCATCTGCTTCGCAGGTCTCGCCGACCGGTCGAGGAGAAGACGCGACGCCGGTCTCACGGACTCCGACCTGATCGACATCACGCACGGCATCATGAGCGTCGCGATGATCGTCATGACCTGGTGGACGGTGTGGGACGCCGTGACGTGGGCGCAGGTCGCCATCTTCGCCGTCCTGGCGCTGGCGCTCCTGCCCTCTTTCCGCGGAGCGAAGGGCGCGCAGGCTGTCGATCTCGTCGGCCACATCGTGCTCGACGTCGCCATGATCTGGATGCTCGCCGCGATGCCGCTCCTCATGGCGGGGATGGATATGTCCGACGACGCCGGTGGAGCCCATGCGGGGCACCACGGCGGCGGCGGGCTCATGATCGAGACGACACCGGCGTGGGCGGACATCGCGAACGTCGGCTTCATCGTGCTGTGCGCGGCGGCCACCGTCTGGTGGATCTGGCGTCTGTTCCGTTCGCCGCATCACCGCATCCACTCTGTCTGCCATATCGCCATGGCTGCCGGCATGGGATGGATGCTGGTACTGATGAACGGATGATGCGTCGATTCGACGGATCGGTTCGGGGGATCTCGATGGCGGCGGCCCCGCTCCTCCGTCGGCACGCGAGACTGGTCTTATGAATGACATGTTCGTCCGGCCCGCTGGTGCCGCGGGTGAGAGAGGCCTGCGCACAATGGCGCAGGCAGGGCGCGGAATGGCGTTGGAGGCGGTGGCGCTGCTGGGCATCAATGACCCCCGGGCGCGGGTGCTCGAGATCGGGTTCGGTCCCGGCGTCGGACTCGAGGTGTTGCTGAGCACCTACTCCCAGGGAGAGATCGTCGGAGTAGATCCCTCGAAGGTGAGCCACCGGCATGCCGCCATGCGGAATGCCACAGCCATCGAAGGCGGACGCCTGCACCTGCTCGCGGGCACAGCTGGCACGCTCCCGTTGCCGGACGAGCAGTTCGATGCCGCGATCTTCGTCGACAACCTGCACTTCTGGCCCGACCCCCTTGCGGGTCTGGCTGAGGTGCGACGAGTATTGCGAGACGGCGCTCCTGTGGTCTGCGCCTTCACACCCCCGTCCGGGGGGCCGCCGTCAAGCCTGCGTCAACTGTTCGAGACTGCCGGGTTCAGTGAGATCGCGGAGCAGAGATCCGTTCACGGGTCATTGCTGAGTGCTGTGCATCGCGCGTCCGATCCCCGTGGATACTAGCCGCATCATGGTGTGAGATGGGAGACTACGATGCTGCTCGGCGCTGATGTCGCCGGGCGGCATCGTAGCGTCGCCTGGGGTCAGGCCTGACCCCAGAATGCGTCTTCGCTGGCGCCGTCTTCGGAGAACAGGTGTACGGCGATGATCTTCCCGTCGCGGACCGTGAGCAGGTCGACGCCGGCCATGTCCATCGAGGCGCCCGTGCGGGTGCCGGAGAAGCGCACGGGAAGCGCGACCATCTCGCCGTTGACCATCGCCGGACCGGTGACGACGAGGGCGAAGCTTCCTTCGCTCGCCTCCATCATGCCGCCGAGGAGGGCGCCAACGCCGTCGACGCCCGCGTGCAGGCCTGAGAACTGGTGTCCGCCGGGCTGGTGCCAGACGACGTCAGGGCTGAACTGCGCCATCACAGTGGGAATGTCTCCCTGGGCGAGCGCATCGAAGTAGGTGGTGGCGATGCCGGTGGGGGTGGTGTCAGTCATGATTCTCTCCTTAGCTGAGCGGTATGTGCTAATAGTTACATATGGTAAGCTGTTACCTCAACGTAACTAAGGGAGTGGGTTTCCGAAATGCCTGATCCCGTCTGGAATGTGATGCTGGCGACGTGTCCTTCACGCACATCGTTGGCGCGGGTAGCCAACAAGTGGACCGCGATGATCATGATCGCCTTGAGCGAGGGGCCGGCGCGATTCGGAACGATCCGAGACCGCGTCGGCGGCATCAGCGCGAAGGTACTCGCCGAGACCCTTCGCGATCTGGAGCGCGATGGCCTTCTCACGCGGACGGCCTATGACGAGATGCCGCCCCGCGTCGAGTACGACCTGACGCCCCTGGGGCTCACGCTCCGCGAGCCTTTGACGGCCCTCGGACGTTGGGCTGAACAGCACATCGAGGAGGTGCTCGTGGCGCGCGAGGCGTACGACCTGCGGTAGGAGGAAGGGTTCAGTGCGAGCCGCGTACCTTCTGGATACGGAGGCTGTTGTAGACCACGAACACCGAGGACAACGACATAGCGGCGGCGGCGATCAGCGGGTTGAGCAGGCCCGCGGCGGCGATCGGTATCGCCGCGACGTTGTAGCCGAACGCCCAGACGAGGTTCGTCTTGATCGTCCGCAGCGTCTTACGGGAGATCGCGATCGCGTCGGGAATGACGAGCAGGTCATCCCGGACCAGGATGATGTCGGCCGCCTTGAGGGCGATGTCCGTGCCGGTGACGATCGCGAGGCCGAGGTCGGCGGTGGCCAGTGCGACGGCGTCATTGACTCCGTCGCCGATCATCGCAACCCGCTTGCCCGACGTCTGAAGGTCCCTGATCACATCTGCCTTCTGTGGGGGAAGGACCCCGGCATGGACCCCATCCACACCGAGCTCGGCGGCGATGCGCGCCGCGGCCGCCGGAGAGTCGCCGGTGAGCAGCAGGATATCCAGCCCCTGCTCGCGGAGGGCCTTGACGGCCTCGGCTGCACGCGGCTTGAGGGAATCCGACAGCGCGAGCACGCCGATGACGACATCGGCGGCGGCGACGATCACGGTCGTGTGGCCGTCGTTCTCGAAACGCTCGACGGCCGCGCGGGCCTCGGCCGGGAAGCGCACCGACTCGCTTTCGATTAGGGAGACATTGCCGATGACTACGCGGATGCCGTCGATCGTGGCCACGGCGCCAAGTCCTGGTTTCGCCGTGAACTCGCCGAGCGGGCGCAGATCGGTCGAGAACGGTGCGGCCGCACGCTCGATGGCGCGTGCGATCGCATGCTCCGAGCCGCGTTCGGCGGATGCTGCAAGAATCCACATGTCGTGCGGGGCCACATCGAACACCGCGGAATCCTGCACCGTCATCGTGCCCGTTGTCAGCGTGCCGGTCTTGTCGAGCACCACGGTGGTCACGGCTTCGGATGCCTCCAAGGCGTCATGTCCCTTGATGAGGATGCCGAGCGTCGCGGCGCGTCCGATGCCGACCATCAGTGCAGTGGGTGTGGCCAGTCCGAGTGCGCACGGGCAGGCGATGATCAGCACGCTGATGGCGACGCCGATGGCCTTGTCGTCGGGGGCGCCGCTCAGTGCCCACGCGATTCCGACGACGATCGCGAGTCCGATCACGACGGGAACGAACCAGGTCACCACGCGGTCGACCAGCTTCTGCACATCGGCCTTGCGCGCCTGCGCCTGCTCGGTGAGTGCGGCCATCTGGGCGAGCTGGGTGTGGGCGCCGACTGACGTCGCCTGCACCTCGAGCCGGCCATCGGTGCTGATGGTACCGCCCGTGACGGTGTCTCCGCTCGTGACCGAGATCGGCATCGGCTCGCCGGTCATCATGCTCGCGTCGACGGCTGCGCTGCCGCTCAGGACGACGCCATCCGCGGGCACGGTCTCGCCCGGCAGGAGCACGAACACGTCACCGGAGCGCAGCTGGCCGGCGGGTTCCACCGTCTCGACCCCATCGCGCAGCACGCGCACATGCGTGGCAGCGAGTGCGCTGAGGGCGCCGAGCACGTCGCCGGCCTTCCGGCGGGAGCGTGTCTCGAAGTACCGGCCCGCGAGCTGGAACGTCGTCATGCCCGCGGCCACGTCGAGGTAGATGGAGTCGGCGCCTTCCGGCGTGGAGCCGAAGCCGAGCCAGTAGCCCTCCGACCCGGCACCCACGCCGAAGAGCAGTGTCGCCACCGCCCAGCCGAACGACGCCGCGATGCCGAGGGACACCAGCGTGTCCATGCTCACCATGCCGTGGCGGAGGTTGCGGAAGGTGGCGCGGTGGAAAGGCCACGCGGCCCAGGTGACGATCGGCAGTGCGAGCAGGACGCAGACCCACTCCCAGCCGGGGAATCGCCATCCGGGGACGAGGGCCAGGACCAGGGTGATGTCCATCAGCGGCACGGTCAGGAGTGCGGCCACCGCCAGCCGTCGCCGGAGCGAGGAGATCCGGAACTCGGTGGCACGCTGCGACCAGGCATCATCCGATCCGTCTCGCAGATGGGCGCCATAGCCGGCACTCTCGATCTGCGCGATCGCGCGTGCCGACTCCTCGGTCGAGATGCCGGTCAGCACCGCCCGCTCCGTCGCGTAGTTGACGGTTGCGGTGACGCCGTCGAGCTTGTTCAGAGCGCGTTCGACACGGCCGGCGCACGCTGCGCAGGTCATCCCTGAGACGTCGAGCTCGAGTGGGGTTTCGAGCAGCTGCGCGGTCTGAGTGTTCATCGCTGTGGCTCCTTTTCGGGCTGCATGCCCGGGCGTAGTTCATCGCTTGCTGCGGAGCGGGCGGACAGCTGACGCAACATCTCGTTGTACGCGTCGAACTCCATGTCCCTCCCCGTGTCGAGGTGCCGGTCCTTGCGTCGTGCTTCTTTCGAATCCTGGCGACCCCATTGGATCAGAAGCACGATGATGACGATAAGGAGCGGGATCTCTCCTCCGGCCCATGCGACGCCGCCCGCGAGGTACTGCTGTGCGGGGAGGTCGGCCCAGGGGAGCTTGAGATAGAGGTAGAAGTTCTCGGCGATCAATGTCGTGCTCGTCATCAGGATGATGCCGAAGAACGCGTGGAAGGGCATTGCGGCCAGCGCATACCCCAGCTTTCCCACGTGGGGGAGCGGGCGGGGTGGGCGATCGACGCCGATGATGAGGCTGTAGTACAGGTAGCCGACGATCAGAAAGTGGAGATTCATCAGCTGATGCGCCCAGTGGAAGCGCATGTACTCGCCGAAGATCCCCGTGAGGTACAGCCCGTAGTAGGAGCCGATGAACACCACGAACACGATCAGGGGGTTGTAGAGGAACTGGAGGACTCGCCAGTGCAGGACCCAGGTGATCCAGCCGTGGGGTCCCGCTGGTGAGCCGGGCGCCGAGCGCGTGGCGCGCAGCAGGAGTGTGACGATCCCGCCGAGCACGAGCATCCCTGGTGCCAGCATGTTGAGGCTCATGTGCACGATCATGTGGATGCCGAAGTCCGGCGCCGAGTACTTACCGAAGCCTGAGCTGGTCGCGAAGATGATGATCGCCCACCCCAGCAGCCAGGCGACGGTTCTGCCGGTGGGCCAGTGGTCGCCGCGCCGGTGGAGCGCGCGTACCGCGAGCAGGTACACGACGACCGCCGCCGTCGCGATCGTCAGGAACAGCACGTTGGGTCGCCAATGCCCGAACAGCACCTCGATACTCGGCGCATCCGCGACCTCGAAACCCATTAAGGTCTGCGAGATGGTCGTGGGCACGAAGTACTGCGGCGGGGGCTGCCGGGTCATCGCGGCGGTGATGCCTATCCACGCGATGACGCCGAAGGATGCGACCGAGAGGTGGGAGACGATATGTTCCGCGCGGACGCGTGCGCGACGCCAGAGAGAGCGAAGCGCGATCAGGGGGATCGCGACGATGAGGAGGGCTGCCCATCGCCCGACGATCAGCCAGCCGGTCAGAGACCCGAGGAGGGGTGTCCCGGCGAGCTTGAACAAGGTGATGATGACGTCGGACGCGGCGATGACCGGCAGCAGGATCGCCGCCAGGAGGAAGAGGCGCCGAAGGGACTCGGGGTCGATGAACCGACCGGAGCACACCCGCAGCCAGTAGACCGCGACGACGCCGAAGAGCAGATTGACCGCGAGCGATTGGAAGACAGCGGCATCGCCGCCGAAGTCGTGGTCGGGCCCGACGAGGATCTGCCCCGACACGACCGGAGCGAGTGAGGCGAGGAAAGATGCCCACAGCGGGATCAGCATCCCCGTCCAGCGATCGACGAAGAACGATGCGAACAGGACCACGAGCGCACCCGCAAAGCTGATCATCCAGGCGGCGGGCGCGTAGCTCGCTTCGAACAGGAACGCGAGGGTTCCCGGTTCGAGAATGCGGGACAGCGGCACGCCGCTGGTGTCGAATGCTTCGAACACGGTCAGCCCGGCGGCACTCGCTGCCCAGACCGATGCGGTGACTCGGAGAGCGCGGAGTTCGAAGCCGTACTCGAGGTGCATCGCGCGCTTCGCAGGCGTGGCGCGCAAGAACAGCAGGTAGGCGAGGATGCCCATGCTGAGCAGAATCCCGGTGTCGGCCGCCACCAGGAGCGCGGTGGTCACTACCCCGACATCAAGGCCGGGGAATGACTGGAAGAGCTTCTTGTAGGGCGCCTCCCCGAGTATGACAGTTATGCCGACGGGCAGACCGACTCCGAAGATGGCCGCAGCAAGGCCGCCCCCGATCAGGAGGCGACGGGACGGGCGCAGCAGAGCGGGATCGCTGGGGGCCTTCGAGGCAGAATCTTCAGGCATCGTGGCTTACAGGCCACGATCCCACCTTGTACCCGGCCTCACCGACCGCGGCTTCCCAGGAACTCCGGTCCACCGGGAGATCGTGGGTGACACTCACGCGTCCGGTCGTCGCATCCGCGACGACGTTCTGGACACCGGGAAGTTGGGACAGTTCTGATCCCACCGCGTGCTCGCAGTGCTCGCACGTCATTCCGGTGACCTCGAATGTGAACTCCGACATTTCCACTCCACTCTTTACTGCATTCAAGTCTACATCCTGTAGTTTTATCAGCGCGCCGCGATGGCGGGGATAACTACCGAATGTAGCGTTAACACTACCTGCTTCGGATCTTGATGAGGCCCGTATCGCCGATCTCCTGAGAGGCGGAATCGAAGAGGTGAGTCAGATGACGGAGTCGCGAAAGTGAGCATGATCTCCGCCGTCATGCTGCTGGTGGCGCTCCTGGTGCTGATCCTGGTCATCGGACTCACTGCGCCCCCGAGGGATGAGGATGACCGCCCGTCCACTCTCGCTGAGGAATGGGATGCGACGAGATTTCTCTTCCATCGGATCCGTCGACGGGTGCGCGCGGCATGGTCATGGGTGATCCGTGCGTGCGGCTGGAAGCCTCGGGCCTGAACAGCCACGATGCGAGAGCAGGGTCGATCCAGGGCCGCCTCACGCCGAGGAATCGCTGGCGAAGGCCGCGGGGGGCCGGCGACGCTTGACGGCGCCCGGCCATCGTTTGTCCACGAGCCTCTCGGCGCGAAGCTCCAGACCGACATCGTTCCATGCTGCAGCGAGCGTTGAGAGAGCGTTCGCCAGATGCGCGGGTCCGGCGAGGCGCGCTGCATGGTCGTCCGCAGCCAGTTCGACGAGAAGCGTGGTGGCTCTTCGCAGCGCGCGCGCGGAGTGTGTTCGGGGGAGGCAGAGAGCGTTGATGCGAGCGATTCGGGTGGCCCACGCATGGTGTTGCCTCAGGTGCGCGTACTCATGAGCGAGGACGGCTTGCAACTGAGCGGAGGGGAGCAGCGACTCCATTCCCGTCGAAAGCAGGATCTCGGGCGGTCTGCCCGGTGCGGCGAAGGCGATCGGCTGATCCGATTCGAACCGGACCAGAGTGAACCCGCGCCGCTGTTCGCGGCTGATGGCGATCGGTGCCAGTGAATGCAGTGCCCCTGTCTCGGAGGAGAGCACCGGCTCGGCGGACACAGCGACAAAAGCGGCGATCGCGCCGAAGGCTCCCAAGCCCACCCAGCCGAGGATCGTCATCAGCAGCGTCTCTGAACCGATTGGGGTGTGCGAGGCGGCGACGGCACCAGCAACGCCGATGATCAGTCCCGCGAGGGCCAGTCCGATGCCTATGAAGAAAGCCCCGAACCACACTGAGAGAGCTGTACGCGGGTGCAGAAGTTGCCAGCGTCCCACGGTGAGCAGAAGGGGTGCGAGGAGTGCGACCGTGATCGATGCGATGCCGCAGGCCAGCACAACCCAGAAGAGCATGTGCTAGCGCTTCGACGACTTTCGACCGAAGGCGGATTTCAGCAGCGCGACGTCGTCGTCGTCAAGCGTTCCGGCGAAGGCGAGCAGTGCCGCGTGGCGGTCTCCCGCGCGATCCAAGGCGGAGAGCATAGAATCGCTCGTGAAATCTTCTCCCGAGCGCGCGGCCTGAAAGCGCACCTTGCGGGGAGAGTCTCCCGAGCGGATGACCTGGCCCTTCTTCTCCAAACGGGTGAGCGCTGTGAGAAGGGTCGTGTACGCGGGCACCGGTCCCGTGAAGAGGTCCTGCAGGTCGCGTGCGCTCATGGGATCCACGTGCTTCCAGAGCAGCCGCATGACCTCGCCCTCGAGCTCGCCTCGCTCTCGAGTTCTCTCTCCGGCCATGGCTCCTCCTTCCGACTGGGGTATGAGGTCCGAAACGGATTACTCTACAAACCTGATAGCTACTGTATTACACCCTGGAGGATGTGCGCTCCTCCGGGGTGTACGGTTCGTCAAGGATCGAGCTCCTCGTTGCCGGAGTGATTCCCAGGGACGTCTGGATGTGATGATCCAGCTGTGCGGGGAGATCCATGTCGTCAGGACTCAGGATCAGTTGATACTGCAGTCCGTCCCATAGGGCGACGAGCCACACGGCATCGAGCCGTGGATCCGGAGACCCGGAGTCGCTGTTCGCGATGAGGCCCTCGAAGTAGTCGATCGTGCGGGAGAAGCGATCGGTGAAGTACGCGTGCGCCGGATGGTCGGGGTGAATGGCCTCGGTGGAGAGGACGGCGTACATATCCACAAGCCCTCGCTCCACGTTCAGATCTCGGCGCGCTTCATCGCCGAGCTCTGCGAGCTCGGTACGCGCATCCATGTCGCGCTGCGCGCGTCGATGAACGAGCTGCTCGTCCCTGTGGCGAAGCACTTCCGCGAGCAGGCCCGCCTTGTGTCCGAAGTGGTGGAGAAGTGTGGATGCGGAGATGCCCACCTCGGATGCAAGCTGTCGGATGGTGGTCCCGTGGTACCCGTTGCGGGCGAAGAGAATGGTGGCGTCCTCGACGATCTGCCGCCGACGGGAGCGACCACGCGCATAACCGAACTCGGCGGGTATCAGCGATGCCGGAGATACCGGGGCCGTGCGGGAGGAAGGGGCGGACGGCCGCGCTCGCGCGGGATCGAGGCGCGCCTGGATGATTCGTGCGGGATCGAGCGACGGGAAGTAGGACTGCAGCACGAGCAGCCCCTCCCACGTGGCGACGAGCCCCTGGGGGGTCAGCGCGGTCGAGTCGGAGTGCTCGGTGAGGATGCTCTCGGCTGATTCGAGGAGCTGCCGATGATGGCAGGCCGTGGACGGTGACGGAGAATCGGCCGTCATGGCGAGGCTCAAGAACTGCACGGACATCGAGCGGTAGTCGGGGATCTCCAGCAGGTTCGCCCAGGAGCTGATCCCGAGCGTCATCTGGCGCCCACTCTCCGCACAGAACTCGGCTTCCACTGTTGTCATCAGTGCATCCATCGAGCGGAAGTGGCCGAGGAGGCCGGGTCGGGTGATCTCCGACGCGGCCGCGATGTCCTCGAGCGAGACCTGAGCGCCGCCGCGCGTGCCGATCAGCGCTCTGGCCGAGGCGAGGATCCGCTGCCGCGTCAGTGCGGTCGATGCGGTGCGGGACGAAGCGTGCTCGGAAGATCTCACCGTCTCATGATCGCACGCACGATTCAGCTACAAATAGATCGGTATTGACTTACATTTTGTTCGAGTTTGCGTTACTCTTTTGCGAGCCCACCCCCTTCGGGCGCGACCAAGGAGTCGACGATGACTGAACCCTCCACCACCACACCTCTCACCCGGTCCCTGCCGGCCGGCCCTGTCTCTCCGGCGTATCTGCCGACACTGGGTCTCGCCAACTTCGGCGTGTACCTGGCGCTGCTCACGCCCGTGTTCGTCTCGCTGGCCTTCAAGCTCGAACACATCACCGCGAACCGCGGCGAATCGGTGGCTGCGCTCAGCCTCGTCATGGGCGTCGGCACGCTCTTCGCGATCATCTTCAATCCGCTCGTCGGGCGGTTGTCGGACCGCACCATGTCGCGCTTCGGCATGCGGCGCCCTTGGCTCATCGCGGGCGCAGTGGTCGGATTCGCGGCTCTCGTGACGATCGGTCTGGCGAGCGAGGTCTGGATGGTCCTCGTGGGATGGTGCGTCGCGCAGGCCGCCCTCAATGGCACGCTGGCAGCGTTGAACGCCACCATCGCGGATCGTATGCCGGTATGGAAGCGCGGCCTCGCGTCAGGAATCATCGGGATCACCACGTCGCTCGGCATCCTGGGCGGAACGTTCGCGGTCAACTTCCTCGACTCGGATCTCTCGCGATTTGCGGTACCCGCGCTCATCGGTCTGGTGTTGACGGTGCTGTTCGCGATGCTGCTGAAGGATGGGGTGCGTCTCGCGCCGCCGTCGACGAGCTACGGCTGGAAGGACTTCGCCGGATCCTTCGTCTTCAACCCTCGCAAGAACCCCGACTTCGGTTGGACCTGGCTCACGACATTCCTGGTGATGTTCGGTTACGCCGGTATCGCCACGTATCTGCCGCTCTATCTGACCGACAAGTTCCTCCTGACGGAAGCGGAGGCCATCACGGCCGTCCTGATCTGCAACCTCGCGGCAGTCGGCGCGCAGGCGATCTCCGGGCCGCTCGCGGGGTACCTCTCCGACAAGCTCGGGCGCCGGAAGCCGTTCGTCCTCGCCGCCGGCATCATCATGGTGGCCGGGCTCGTCGTTCTCGCGTTCGCGCCGACCGTCGAGATGGTGATCGTCGGTCAGGGACTGATCGGACTCGGCATCGGGTCCTTCCTCTCGGTCTCGCTCGCCCTGGCGACGCAGGTGCTCCCCGATGTCGAAGATACGGCCAAGGACCTCGGCGTGATCAACATCGCCAATGCGCTGCCGCAGTCCATCGCTCCGGCCATCGCACCGGGAGTCATCGCGCTGGGCGCGGCGACCGCGATCGGCGGCTACTCGTTGTTCTACCTGGTGGGCGCGGCTGCCGCTTTGGCGGGCGCAGTTCTCATCTTCCGAGTCAAGGGCACGAAGTAAGGCGCACTCATGGATTCCGACAATCTGAGCATCGACGTACGCTTCCGCGACAGCAGTCTTCCAGTTGAGGAGCGGGTGGAGATCCTCCTCGCGCAGATGACGCTGGAGGAGAAGGCCGGCCTGTTCTTCCACGCCATGATCTCGATGGGGGAGGACGGTGCTCTCTCCGATGGTGATGAAGAGTTCGACCTCCCATCGAACGCGGAGTATGTGTCACATCGGCACATGAGTCACTTCAACCTCCTCACCGGAGGGTCGCCGGAGGCGATGGCGCGCTGGAACAATCACATCCAAGACCTGGCGCTCACCACGCGGCTTGGGATTCCGGTGACGGTGTCGACCGACCCTCGGAATTCCTACAGCGACAATCCGCTCGCCGGACTTCTCGCCGGGGCGTTCTCCGTGTGGCCGGAAGCCCTGGGGCTCGCCGCGATCCGAGACGAGGGCGTCGTTCGGCAGTTCGCTGACATCGCTCGCCAGGAATATCTCGCCGTCGGCATCCGTGTTGCTCTGCACCCGCAGATCGATCTCGCCACCGAGCCGCGCTGGGCGCGCCAGCTCGACACTTTCGGTGAGGACGTCGAACTGACGAGTCGGCTCGGTGTCGCGTACATCCAGGGCTTCCAGGGCGAGGCGCTCGGAAGGGACTCGGTCGCGACGATGGCCAAGCACTTCCCGGGCGGCGGGCCGCAGAAGGATGGTGAGGACCCGCACTTCGCCTACGGACGCGAGCAGGTGTACCCCGGCGGTCGGTTCGATCTGCACTTGGAGCCGTTCCGTGCGGCGATCGCCGCAGGCGCGTCGCAGATGATGCCGTACTACGGCATGCCGGTCGGCACGGAGTACGAAGAAGTGGGCTTCGGGTTCAACCGCTCGATCATCACGGAACTTCTTCGCGAACAGCTTGGTTTCGACGGAATCGTCTGCACGGATTGGGGTCTGATCAACGACGCCACGGTCGAGGGAGAACCGTTCCCCGCGCGGGCCTGGGGTGTGGAAGACCTCACTCCGCGGCAGCGGATGCGCAAGGCCATCGATGCGGGCGTGGATCAGTTCGGCGGAGAAGCATGTCCCGAGATGTTGGTCGAGTTGGTTGAGGCGGGTGAAATCTCGGAAGCTCGGCTCGATGTCTCGGCGCGCAGGCTCCTCGCCGAGAAATTCGTGCTCGGTCTCTTCGACGACCCGTACGTCGATCCGGTGGAGGCCTCTCGTGTGGTCGGTGCGTCAGCATTCATCGCCGCGGGCCTCGCGGCTCAGCGTGCGTCGTTGACGCTGCTCACGAACCGTTCCGAGGGCGGGCGCTCCACTTTGCCCGCCGCGGAGGGACGGCGCCTGTACGTCGAGGGCATTCCCGAGGAGGTCGCTGCAGAGTACGGCACTGTCGTCGCCGATCCGCTCGAGGCCGACCTCGCCATCGTGCGTATCCATGCACCGTATGAGAAGCGGTCGACGGCCTTCGAGAACTACTTCCATGCGGGTTCGCTCGAGATGGATGACGAGACTGTGTCGCACATCGCACAGCTGAGCACATCGACAACCACGGTCGTCGATGTCTTCCTCGATCGTCCGGCGATCCTCACCCCGATCCTGGAATCGGCGGATGCTGTCATCGCCAACTACGGGGCTCACCCGCGTGCGGTGCTCGACGTGCTGTTCGGTCGCGATGAGCCACGTGGGCGTCTCCCCTTCGATCTCCCATCCAGCATGGCGGCAGTGGAGGCTTCGCGCTCAGATGTGCCGTTCGACACTGCCGATCCGCTGCTGCGCTACGGGCACGGGCTGAGCTACGGGGCGCGCTGACCCCGCCCCGCACGACGACCCTGTCCGCGTGATCAGATCACGCGGACAGGGTGCCAGCGAGAAGAAGCAGGAGCGGGATCGTCACGATGGCGAGCACGGTCTGGACGCCGGTGATCGCCGCCATGAGCCGAGTGTCACCGCCCATGCGCGATGCGAGGACGGTGGCGCTGGGTGCAGTCGGAACCGCTGTGATGAGAATGATGCTCGTGAGAGTCGCGCCGGTGATTCCGAACGCCAGCGCGATGGACAATGCCGCGAGCGGCAGCACGACCAGCTTGAGGACAGCAGCGGTGCCGACATCGATCAGGTCTCGCAGGCGGAAAGTGAATCGCAGTGCGGCACCGGCGACCATGGTGCCGACGACGAGGGCGGGGGCCGCGATCATCTCGATCGTCGTCTGCAGGAGCGCAGGCATCGCGATGCCGCCCAGGCTGAGCGCCACTCCGGCCAGACAGGAGAGGATGAGGGGATTCGATGCGAGGTCTCTCCACAGCGCGAAACTCCGTCGCTCGGTGTCGTGCTGGCCGAAGAGCGAGAGCGTCGTGACGCAGATCAGGTTCACCAGCGGCACGACGACGGCGCTGGCGAGTGCGAACGTCGCCACTCCTTCTCGCCCCTGCAGCGCGGATGCGAAGACCAGCCCGACGTAGGTGTTGATGCGGATGGATCCCTGGATCAGGGATGTGAGCTGGGGGCCATCCGCCCGGGTGAGGAGCGCCGCGCCGAACGACAGTGCGGCCACCACCAGTGTGGGAATGCCGACGCTGAGCGCAAGTGGACCCGCGGCCACGGCCGTGAGATCTGCGCCGCCGATCGACGTGAGGAAGAGCGCGGGAGTGAAGACCCAGTAGCTCACCCACGACAGTCCCGACCAGAATCCGACGTCTGTCAGCACGCGTCGCCGAAGGATCAGGCCGCCCCCGAGGAGCAGGATGATCGGGGCGATCCCCGCGGTGATGACGTCCATCCCCCCACTGTGATGCAATGTGTCAATGCAGTTCAACCATGACAATATGACCGGCCCGCTGCTCGCCGCGGATCTCGTGACCCTCGTGCGGCGGGGCTGGGACGTCGGCGCCGCGACCGCAGTCCTGGACGCCCACGAGATCCGGCGGGCAGAGCTGAACGAACGGGGCGGCGAGCAGCTGCGGGCATGGGCGGATCAGATCGTCCCGGTGTTCCTAGCAGTCACCGTCGACGAGCGCTGCGGCGCCATCAATCGCCTTCTCGCGGCCGGCGCATCTCGTCCGTATCTCACGACGCACGACGGACTCCGTCCGCACCTGCACTTCGCCCCTGATGCCCAGGATGTCGTCGCACGGGTGCGTGCTGTCACCGCGGGCGGACTCGCGCTCTTCATCGTCGAGTCGGACGGGGCTCGGCTGGGCGCCTGCCAGCGGGATCGCTGCCCTGTCGTGTACGTGGACACCAGTCGCAATGGGCGGCGCTCTTACTGCTCGGCGAAGTGCGGCAACTACGACGCCGTTCGCCGTCACCGGGCCCAGGTCAGTCGACGGTGACCGGGGACACAGACTCCTCTTCGAGGCCGAAGAGGTGGGGCGGGACGGTCATCGCCCAGGCATTCATCGCGTCGAGCACCGGACGCAGCTGCATCCCCACCGGCGTCAGCTCATAGACGACGCGAGGAGGGATCTCGGCGTAGGCGGTGCGGGTCACCAGCTCGTGCGCTTCGAACTTGCGCAGTCGGCTCGAGAGGGTGTGCGCACTGATTCCCGGCAGTGCAGAGAGGAGCTCGTTGAACCGATGCGGCTTCTTGAGAAGCTCGCGCACGATGAGTGTCGCCCAGGGGCCGTCGAGCAGACTGAGGAACCGCGCGACGCCGCACTCCTGCAGCGAGCAATGATCGAATCTCATGGCCTCAGGATACGGCCTTCAGTGCATGATCTGTACTTGATGCTTTCCGTGCAGCAACGGACTCTACGCCTGAGAGGTGCCGGCGGTATGACGCGCAAACGCTGCGGCGAGATAGCGACCGGTCATGCTGTCCGCGGCAGCGGCGATCCGTTCGGGAGTTCCGGTGGCCACGATGCGTCCCCCGGCGACGCCGCCGCCCGGACCCATGTCTATGACGTGGTCGGCATTCGCGATCACGTCGAGGTCATGTTCGATCACGATCACCGTTGCTCCGCGTTCGAGTAGCCGATCAAGCACGCTCAGGAGCACGCGCGTGTCCAGCGGATGCAGGCCGACACTGGGCTCGTCCAGCACGAAGAGCGAATCGGACTGATCGCGTCCGAGTTCTGTGGAGAGTTTCAGCCGCTGCGCCTCTCCGCCGGACAGCGCGGGGGTGTCTTCGCCGAGCGTGAGATATCCGAGTCCGAGGTCGAGGAGGGTCTGCAACTTCTTCCGCACCTTGGGAAGGTCCGTCACGTAGGGCAGTGCCTGCGCAACCGAGAGCTCGAGCAGCGCCGGAAGCGAGATCGGGGGAGCATCGGATGGGGTTCGCCGGATCGCATGGCCCTCGGCGCCGTACCTGCTGCCGGCGCAGTCGGGGCAGGGAATGTCCACGTCAGGAAGGAACTGCACATCCAGGACGACTTGGCCAGTGCCCTCGCAACGTGAACAGCGCAGAGACCCGGTGTTGTAGGAGAAGTCGGCCGCCTTCAGCCCGCGCGACTGAGCATCGGGTGACGCTGCATAGGCCTTGCGAAGATCGTCCAGAGCTCCGCTGTACGTGGCGATGGTGGAGCGCACGTTCGTGCCGATCGGCGCGGCATCCACGACGTGTACGTGCGCGATGCCCGCTGCGATGAGGTCGAGGACATGTGCAGGGCGGCTCGTGTCGCCGATGAGCGACTGGAGCGCCGGCACCAGACTGTCCAACACCAGAGTGGTCTTGCCCGAGCCGGACATCCCCGTCACTGCGGTCAAGCGACCGCGAGGGATCGCAGTTTCCAGGGCTCGCACGGTGTGCAGAGCCCGCGTGCGCAGCTCCATTCGGCCACGAGCGAAGACATTCTCTTCTTCGGCGCGGTCGCGCACTAACAGCGGCTCACGATCGGCGAGGAATCCGCCGATGAGCGACTCAGGCAGTGTGCCGAGCTCTGACACAGTGCCTGCGGCGAGAACAGTTCCGCCGGCAGCCCCTGACCCCGGGCCGATCTCGATCATCCAATCCGCCTCGCGGAGCACCTGCACATCGTGGTCGACGAGTACCACCGAGTTGCCGTTCGACAGGAGATCGCGCATCACCCCGATCAGACCGTCGACATTCGCCGGGTGGAGTCCCACGGACGGCTCGTCGAGGACGTAGAGGACGCCAGTGGTCTCGTTGCGCACGGCTCTGGCCAGTTGCACTCGCTGTCGTTCCCCTGTCGAGAGGCTCGAGCTGGAGCGATCAAGGCTCAGGTAACCCAGACCGAGTTCGAGCAGTCGTGTCGCCATCTGCGTGAACTGACCGATGATCGACATGGTCATCGTCTGCATCTCCTGCGGGAGAGTCGCGGGGATGGCCTGCAGCCACGGCATGATGTCGTCGAGAGACATCGCGGTCACCTCGGCCAGATTCCTGTCGGCGACGCGGGGGAGTCTCGCTGCGTCGCTCAAGCGCGTGCCCTGGCACGCCGAGCACGTCTGCGAAGTGATGAACCTGTTGACCCGGGCCAGCCCCTTCTCGCTCGCCGCATTGTCGAGCGCCTCCTGCACCGCGAGTCGCGCGTTGCGGTAGGTGAAGTCCAGCTCGAAGAGCTTGCCGTTCTTGGAGCGCACGGCGATGTGCTTCTTCTCTTCTGGACCGTGCAGAACGATCTCCCGCTCAGCATCGGAGAGCTCTGAGTAAGGCACGTCGGTACGTACGCCGAACTCGGCGACGACCTGCGGCATCACGGTGAGGCCGAACATTCCCCAGGGCGCCACTGCACCCGAGCTGATCGTCAGCGACGTGTCGGGCACGAGAGAACTGTCATCGACCGCACGTACGATGCCTGTTCCTGCGCAGGTCGGGCAGGCGCCTTCCGAGTTGAACGCCAGGGATTCCGCGCCAGGTGGGTAGAACACCGCCCCGCACTCGGGGCAGACCAGGTCGAGGTTCGCGGCGACATCGATGGTCGGCTCCAGTCGATGTCCGTTCGGGCACACATGTGTGCCGAGCCGGGAGAACATCACCCGGATCACGTTCAGCAGTTCGGTCGACGTACCGAAGGTCGACCGAACTCCCGGTATGCCGGGTCGCTGGCGGAGGGCAAGCGCGGCGGGAACGTGGCGCACCGAGTCGACATCCGCGCGTGCTGCCTGGGACATCCGTCGCCGGGTATAGGTAGAGAGCGCTTCAATATAGCGGCGCGAGCCCTCCGCGTAGAGCACCCCCATCGCCAGCGACGATTTGCCTGAGCCGGACACCCCGGCGATCGCGACCAGACCGCGCAGCGGTACGTCGACGTCGATGTTCTTGAGATTGTGGACCCGTGCCCCCCGGATCTGCACGACATCGGGTGATTCGGATCGGGTTCCGTCATGACCGGCGATGCTCATCTGTGTCTCCCTCGGTTCGGTTCCCTGTCGCCAGGGGTCCAGGAGAACTGTATCGCCGGAGCCGATGTGGCCGTCGAGCACTCACGCGGCCCGGAGCACCCCGGTGGAGGTGAAGTCCTCGAGGGTGCGTTCGAACGGAGCGATGTCGATGTTCTGCGCCGCAAGCCACTCATCGTTGTAGTAGGTGGAGGCGTACCGGTCGCCCGTGTCGCAGATGAGGCTCACGATGCTCCCGGTGCGTCGGCCGGAGCCGAGACGTTGGGCAAGTTGGAGAGTGCCCCAGATGTTCGTGCCGGTGGAGGCTCCGACGCGTCTCCCGATGATGCGGGATGCCCATCGCATGGTGGCGATCGACGCCGCATCGGGCACGGGAAGGACCTCATCGATCAGGTTCGGGACGAACGATCTTTCGACGCGGGTGCGCCCGATACCTTCGATCCGCGACGGTGTCGATGTCACGTAGGAGATATCGTTCCGGCGCCAACCCTCATAGAAGGCTGAACCCTCCGGATCCACGACGGCGATGCGCGTAGCGAGACCGGCGAATCGGGCGTATCGCGCGATCGACGTGCTCGTTCCACCGGTGCCAGCGCCGACCACGATCCACTCCGGCACAGGGTGCTTCTCTCGGCGCATCTGATGGAAGAGCTCACTGGCGATATTGCCCTCGCGCCAGTTCGTCGCCTGGCTCGCGAATGTGAACTGATCCATGAAGTGTCCGCCGCGCTGGACCGTGATTCTTTGAGCCGTGCGGACCACATCTGCGGGATCGTCGACAATGAGCACCTGGCCCCCATGCCGCTCGATCAGCGCGATCTTCTCGCGACTCGTGGCGGTAGGGATGACGGCGATGAAGTCCAGCCCCAGTATTTGAGCGAAATAAGCTTCGCTGACCGCGGTGGAACCGCTCGATGCTTCAACGATCGTGGTCTGCGGGCCGATGTCGCCGTTGCAGAGACCGTGTGTGAAAAGTGATCGGGCGAGGCGGTGTTTGAGACTGCCGGTCGGATGCAGGGACTCATCCTTCAGGTAGATGTCGATCTCTCGAACCCCGGGAGCGTGGAAAGGGATGAGTGGTGTCCATCCGCTGCGCCCTGCTTCGGCGGTGAGGAGTTCGAGGGCATGAGTCACCCACCGTCGATCTGTTCGACGTGGTCGGATGACATCGCTCGCATCAGTCGCACTAGTGATCGGGGACTCGCTGTACATCATGGTCTCGCTTCTCGCTTCTCGCTGTCGACGCGCCACGCACTCACGCTGCGCGCACATTCACAGTGTGAGCGCGGCGAGAACAAACGAGAAGCTAGAGAAGATGTGACATCCCAAAGCTGAGCTTATGTATGGGCGGCAAGAGCCATGGATTCGGCCGCCGCCCTCAGCGACTCGAGCACCCGCAGCACCGCTGGCTTCTGCCGCTGCGAGCGCAGGACGGTCGCAGTCACGTGACGGTGGCGCTCAGGCAGCAAGGGGCGGGTGCGCAGCTTGGGATGCTTTACGAAGGACTGGGTCATCCTCGGCATCATCGCGAGGCCAAGGCCGGCGACGACGTAGCTCTGAACAGCGAGATTGTCGTCGGTGGTGATGTCGATGCGAGGCTCGAAGCCGGCGACGGCGCAGGCGCTGACGAACTCTTGGCGGCAACGCACACAGCCGGCCACCCAACGCTCGTCCTGAAGTTCGGCGAGTTCGATCTGCTTCCGACGTGCGAGCGGATGGTCATCCCACAGCATCAAGACCATCGGCTCGTCGATCAGCTCGATCGACACGACGCTGTCTCCGATGTCGGGGGCAGGCTGATCGTCGTATCGAAATGCCACCACCACGTCGTACTCGCCGCTTTCCAGACCGTCGAGCGATTCAGGCGGCTCCGCCTCGAACAGTTCGATCTCGATGCCGAGATGGCGAGCCCGCAGCCGTGAGATCGCCGAGGGGATCAGGGTCGCATTCGCGCTCGGGAATGCGCACACGCGGACGCGGGCCTCCTTGAGGCGAGCGACCGCAGCGACTCGCTCCTCTGTGGCCCGAAGGTCGGTGATGAGGGATTCGGCGCGCGACGCGAGTACCTCACCCTGTTCGCTCAGTTTCAGACCGCGGCCCTCGCGTGAAAAGAGTGTCGTCTTGAGTTCGCGTTCGAGAGTCTTCATCTGCTGGCTTACGCCGGGCTGGGTATACCCGAGTTCACGTGCCGCGGCAGCAAAGCTGCCGAGCCGAACGACCGCGGCAAACGTGAGGAGCTTCTGTGTGTCGAGCATGGCTGAAGTATAAGCAGATGTTTGACTAGCGCAAGCGAACCATGGTTTGCATTTGACTCTCATCTCGTGATGATGAGAGAACCGCATCGCCCGAGCGGTATCAGGAGCCCAGCGATCAGTTGTGCGAACGCAGGCCCGAGCTTTTCCAAGGAGAACGGAAAGATGGCTTCACAGACAACGACCCGCTCACACGACCGCGGCATCCGGAGACGCGCCATCGGCGGCAGCGTCATCGGTACGGCCCTCGAGTGGTACGACTTCTTCCTCTACGGCACCGCCGCAGCCCTCGTCTTCAACACGGTGTTCTTCCCCACGCTGGACCCGCTCACAGGCACGCTTCTCGCCTTCGGCAGCTTCGCGGTGGGGTTCGTAGCTCGCCCGATCGGGGCGATCGTGTTCGGGAACTACGGTGACCGGATCGGCCGCAAGCGCATCCTCGTGATCACATTGATGATCATGGGTATCTCGACCATGCTCATCGGCCTGCTTCCGGGCTACGATACGGTCGGCATCCTCGCCCCGATCGCTTTGACTGTCCTGCGGTTCGTGCAGGGATTCGGTCTCGGTGGCGAGTGGGGCGGTGCCGTCCTGATGTCTCTCGAGCACGGTGACCCGAAGCGCCGTGGTCTCGCGGCCAGCTGGCCGCAGATCGGTGTGCCGCTGGGACTGCTGCTTGCCAACGGCGCGCTCACCCTCATGCTCTGGCTGACTGATGATGAGGCGTTCCTGGCATGGGGATGGCGCGTGCCGTTCCTTCTCAGCGCCGTCCTCATCGCGATCGGTCTCTGGATCCGGCTCAACGTCACAGAGTCGCCGGAGTTCGAGAAACTGGCCGCCGAAGGACACCGGGTCAAGCACCCCATCCTCGAGGTGCTGCGCACCCAGCGTCGTGAACTGCTCATCGCGACGGGCTCGCGCATCGGCACTGATGTGGCGTTCTACATCTTCGTTCTCTTCGTCGTCACCTACCTGACTCAGATGGTCGGCATCGAGCAGACCACGGCGACTCTCGTCGTATTGGTCAGCGCGGCCACCATGATCCTCTTCATCCCGTTGTTCGGCGCGTTGTCGGACCGGGTCGGCCGGCGGCCCGTGTACATCGGCGGCGCGGTAGGCGCGATGCTCTGGGTATTCGCGTTCTTCCCGCTCCTCGAGACCCAGAACATCGCGCTGATCCTGCTGGCGGACTTCGTCGGGATGCTGTGCTGGGCAGCGATGTACGGGCCGCTGGCGGCGTTCACCACGGAGTTGTTCCCCGCGAACGTGCGCTACAGCGGCGCCTCCCTCGGGTTCCAGCTCTCGGGCATTCTCGGTGGCGCCCTCGCGCCGATCATCGCGGTCGCGCTTTACGGCCGCTTCGAGAGCTGGGTTCCGATCGCGGCTTATGTCGCCGTCATGCTGATCATCACCATCGTCTCGGTGATGATCGCGCGGGAGTCCTCCCGTGACACTCCGACGCTCTCTGCGACGGAGGCTCGCGAATGATCTCCCCCCGGCATGCGATGATCATCGAGCGTCTCCGGAACGGGGGATACGATCTCCCCGAGGCGCCGCCCGCACCGATTGGTGCATACACCGGAGCACTCACCGCGGGACACCTGATCTTCACCTCGGGTCAGCTTCCGCTTCGCGATGGAGTCATCTCCCTGACCGGAAAGGTCGGGGAGGGAAGCGGGCTCGTCAGCCTCGACGCTGCTGCCGGCCTCGCCGCCCAGTGTGCGGTGAACGCGATCGCTGCACTCCGGGGTGAGATCGGCGATCTGGGCCGTATCGCTCGCATCGTCAAGGTCACTGGTTTCGTCGCCAGCGACCCTGACTTCTCCGACCACTCCAGGGTGGTCGACGGCGCCAGCTCGCTCTTGAAAGCCGTGTTCGGAGACGCGGGAGCGCACACACGCTCGGCGGTCGGGGTGGCCTCGCTCCCCAGAGACAGCCCCGTGGAGGTCGAGGTCATCGCCCTCCTGCGCGCAGATCCGGCCTGACAATCGACACTCTGACAGACACGACAGATACACACCGCTTGCGACAGAGCGCGGGCGCCGACACAGATAGGTGGAATACAGATGACGTGGGATGAGACTTACCCGGAGAAGTTCTTCGGACCGACAGAGGGAACGCTCCTCATCAAGAATCTGCGTGGCGTCGTCACAGGGCGATTGGGAGAAGCGCTGCGCGAAGTCGAGACGGTGCTCATCAAGGGCGACCGCATCGTCGAGATCGGTGGTTCCGCTGACGCGGATGCCGACGTCGTGATCGACGCGAAGGGCGCGGTCGCACTTCCGGGACTGTTCGACACGCACACTCACTTCTCGATCGGCGACTTCAACCCGAAGCAGAACACGATCGGCTTCATCGAGAGCTACATGCACGGTGGGGTGACGTCGATGATGTCTGCCGGCGAAGTGCACTTCCCCGGGCGGCCGATGGATCGCCATGGAGTGAAAGCGGTTGCCGTCGCAGCGAACCGCTCGTTCACCAACAACCGCCCCGGTGGCGTGCGCATCCACGGCGGGTCCCTGATGACGGGTCCCTACATGGAGCAGGAGGACTACGCCGAGCTCGCAAGTCAGGGAATCTGGCTGATGAAGGTCGGATTCGGCGGATTCAACGTCCCGAAGGATGCCGTTCCGCATGTGCGCTGGGCCCAGGAGGCCGGGTTCGTGGTGATGTCGCACTCGGGTGGAGCATCCTCGGTTCCCGGTGTCGCGCCGATCACGGTCGACGACCTGATCGCGATGCGTCCGGACATCGCCGGTCACATCAACGGCGGAACGACCAGCCTTCCGGAGGCCGACGTCGAGCGACTCGTGAAGGAGTCGGATGCTGCGCTGCAGCTCGTGCAGGCCGGAAATCTCTCGGCAAGCCTGAACATTCAGCGCATGGCGGCGGAACATGGCGCGCTGGACCGGGTCATTCTCGGCTCCGACACCCCGTCAGGCACCGGCGTGATGCCGCTGGCGATCATCAAGACGATCGCCGAGCTGTCGTCGATTGGTGGCGTACCTGCGACTGACGTCATCGCCTACGCCACCAGTAATGCCGCCCGCGTTCTGCGCCGGGAGGAGGGCGTGCTGGAAGAAGGACGTCCGGCCGACCTGGTGCTGGTGCAGCAGCCCGTGGGCGGCCCGGCGGATCACCCGATCAAGGCCCTCAACCGTGGTGACATCACCGGAATCGCCAGCGTGATCATCAACGGGCAGATTCGTGCCCTCCGCAGTCGGAACTCGCCCGCTCCGATTCGCGAAGTCGAGGTCCAGTCGCACCGTTGACCTCACCGCTGAGATGAAAAGGCCGCTACAGCCCTCCTTCGGGGGTGCTGTAGCGGCCTCGCTTCTGCTCATCGGAGGGGGTGGCGGGAAGACCGGTCGTCGACGCGCAACCGCGTCCTTCGCAGTCCTAGACGAGGGGTCGCAGCACGAGAGCGATGAGCGATGAGCGATCCGACCGAGACCGACAGCGCCGTGCGCCGCCACGCGAGTTCTGTGCGTTCCGGTTGCAGCCCGGGATCGAACAGGCTCACCGCAGCGCGATGGCGGTAGTCAGCAGACGGGCCGGCATATACCTCGTGATGCCCGGCTACTCGATGACTAAGACACGCGCGTCCCCGCTCGCCCGGGGCGACGTCACCCTCACCGCGCCTGATTCCTGCTGACCGCGCCGGGGCGTCCTAGCTTTTAGATCAGCGGTGACAAAGCATCGATGGACTATGTCCAGTAGATACCCGACGGTGCGCTCCGATCGATACGACGATGCTGTTCCTCGGCGGGGTCCGTCACAAGCCCATACTTGACGCACAGCTCGTGACCCTCGGCAATGACCGAGCGACGTGGCTGGCATGCGCTTTGGGTGCTCGCGCGTGGTCCCCGCGCCCTTCGACGGCTGGGCACACTTCCTGGGAACTCGGGACGACCTCACCGACGCGTTCCGTGCTGCGGGCCTCTCCGACAGGCTCGTGTACGCCTAGCGCAACGATGCACCGTTGCCGTCGTGACACTACTGAAGGCCCGGCGACGGTGGTCACGATTGGCTGTGTCCAGGCGACGCCGGTAGGGAGACTCGCCGATCCAGCGTTGCGTCCTCGATTTGTACCCATGCGAACGGATCCACGGTGAACGTGCGGTCAGCGTGAGTGAAGGTGTGCGGGATGTCCCCATGGTTGAGGACGGTCAGCATGCCTCCTCGACGTGCGGCTTCGAGCCACGTAGACCCGTGAGAGATCTCCGGATCTATGCCTGCGATGCCTGCCGCATAGCGCACCAGTCCGGTCATGCCTGCGTCATCCGGGATAGTAGCGATATACAGGGCATTTCCCCGGCCTGCCTTGTTGGCGGTCAACGCGGCTCTGCCCTCATTTCTTCCTGCTATGAACCGTCCGATCACCGATGCTGTGGTGGGGTGGATGACCTCGGCGAGGTACTGGCCCTTGCCGCCTCCGCTGGGGCCGTTGAAGGGAGCTTCACGCTCGCCGACGGCCTCGGAGCCAGTGGCAGAGGCGGGCTCTCCGGCAGACTTCGAAGAGACCGCCGCGGGTGGTGGCACCAGGGCGCCGAACTCTTCCAGGCGGATGCCGAGCGTGCTGCTGAGGCGAGTCAGGAACCCGCCGCCGATGAACGCGTCGTCCTCGTCGACGACGTCCGAGAACGCGGAGACGAGAAGGGTCCCACCGCTGCGCGCGAAAGCGGCGAGGTTCTCTGCGCCGAGATCGTCGAGCAAGTACACGGTCGGCGCGATGACCAGCGCGTACGCGCCGAGATCGCTGTGCGGATGGACGAAGTCGATGGAGTAATGCAGGCGATGCAGAGCGTTGTACCATCGCTGCACCACCTCGTCATATCGGATGCTGACAGGGTGATGGCCGGAACCGAGAGCCCACCACGACTCCCAGTCGAAGACGAGCGCGATCCGCGCATGGCTGTCGGGAGCCGTCTCGGGGAGGGCGCGGAGCTGGGCGCCGAGCGCCACGACATCGCGCCATACCTGCGAGTCCGTTCCCACCTGCGGAACCATCGCCGAATGGAACTTCTCGACGCCTCGCTGCGATTGCCGCCATTGGAAGAACATGATGCCATCGGCGCCGTGCGCCACTGCCTGCATCGACAATGCCGCCATCTGGCCGGGCTTCTTCGGTGCGTTGGTCGGACGCCAGTTGACGGCGTTCGTGCTCTGTTCCATCAGAATCCATGGCACCCCGGGCTTGAGCGAGCGCATCAGGTCGCGAGCGAAAGCGGAATCCCTGAACGATTCCGGGACATTCGGGTCGGGATAGTTGTCATCAGCGATGACGTCCATCTCTTTCGCCCACTTCCAATAATTGGCCGGGGGGAATGCGCCCATGAAGTTCGTGGTCACGGGTTGCATCGCGCCAGCGCTGCGGATGATGTCGCGCTGCATCGTGAACAGCCCGAGCAGAGCATCCGAGGTGAAACGCTTGAAATCGAGCAGGTGCGCGGGGTTCACGCCGTACGTGGCCTTGCGCGGGGGGAGTATCTGCTCGAAGTCCGTGTAGATCTGCGACCAGAACGTCGTCCCCCATGCTCGGTTCAGTGCGTCGATGGTGCCGAAGCGCTCTTGCAACCACTCTCGGAACGCGCGCGCAGCGTGATCCGAGTAGTCGTAATGCAGGTGGCACCCCAACTCGTTGTCGACGTGCCAGAGCTTGACGGCGGGATGGGTGGCGTAGCGCGTCGCGATGGCCTCGACGAGCTCTGAGGCCAATCGCCGGTAGTCCGGAGACGTCGGGGAGAAGTGTTGGCGTGCACCGGGGGAGAACACGGTGCCGTCGGCATCGCGGGGGAGCATCTCCGGGTACGCAGCTGTAGCCCAGGGGGGCGGCGACGCGGTCGCCGTCGCAAGGCCCGCGCCGATGCCGTTGCGGTGAAGCAGATCGAGGATGCGGTCGAGCCACCCCCAGTCGTAGTGGCCTTCGGCTGACTGGATGCGTGACCACGCGAAGATGCCGACGTTGACGAGGTTGACGCCCGCTTCTCGCATGAGTGTGACGTCTTCTTCCCACACCTCCTCCGGCCATTGCTCCGGGTAGTAGTCAGCGCCGTAGTACACGGTTTCCTCTCGAGTCGGTGGTGTTCAGCGGAGGGGAGCGAGGTCCCACTCGTCGAGCATGAGCCACATGACCAGGTGCCAGTCCTGGTCGTTGGCCAGAGGATCGGCCGTGTGAGCAGGCTCGGAGTCGACCGTGGACGGGAAGATGAAGGCGCATGTCGCCCACCCGTCTCGGCCGAAGTTCGCCATGTTCGCTGCCAGGATGTTGTCTGCATGACGTCTGCGGTCGGGTGTCACCATGTGCTCGGGTAGTCGAAGAAGGGCGACTGCGGTGAGTGTGCTCCAGTAGTGAGGGAAGATGTCGCCCCACTGTCGGCGCTGTCCGAACCAGTATCCGTCCCAGTGGCGAATGCTGATGTCTCGAAGCCTCGCGTGAGGCTGCGGGCCGCCGAAGGCCATCATCCAATCAATGCGCTCCTCGAGGGCCGGGAGGAAGACCTCATCACCTGTGAGCCGATAGGCGCTGGCAAGGAGGCTCGTGAGCGGGGCGACGATGGATTGCTCGTAGTGGACTTCATGGGCAGGCAGATCCCGGCCCGCGGCGACAAAACTACGGGCACTTACCACCAGAAGGTCGCGCAACGAGGCCGCGCGGTGAGAGTCTCCGGTCTGCTCCAGATCGTTCGCGACGCGCTCGACGGCGTCGCTCTGCAGAATGGCGAGGAACCGCTCGGCGCCGAGCTCGTAGGCGCGTTCGAGGATGCATGCTGCCAGATCGAGTTCTGAGGCGGCCCTGTCGTGCGCCCCTTGGGAGCGAAGGTGCTCAGCGCGCATCGCGAAGAACAGCGCCAGCCATGGTGCGTCGTAGAGACGAGGACCGGTGTGGTGATCCTGAGAGCCCCGCCGCGGGGCAGCGGTGGAATCGAGAAGATGCTGTCGAGCGAATGCGGCCCACCCGTCCAACGCAGCATCCGCGTCGTCTCCGACCAGTCCGCGCAGACGGGCCTGCTGAATGAGGATCGCCATGCTGATGCGTTCGGACCCATCGGTCCAGTCACTCCACCCGTTGGTGAGCTGTGTGAGGAACGTTTCTGTGTTCACAGGCACGAACGCGTGGGACAGCGTGCCAGACCGCTCGATAGCGGTCTGATGGGTGAGGATGTAGCGCACTCGGTCGCTGACGACTTCGGAGACCGGAGCATGGAAGAGCAGCTCTGTGGCTGAGTCACCGATTCTCACTGTGTGCAGGCCGGGCGTCGCCGCACGAAGGACCACACCGTCGTCGGTGAAGGCAACCTCGCCCGATTCGAAGACGACGGGTTGCGAGGTCGTGATCAAGAGTGGCTCGGTCCACGGGACGGCGACATCGTCGAGAAGTGCGGGCGGGGCAGTGTCCTCGATGAACGCCTCGGTGTGTTCATACCAGCCGACCGTCCATTCGATCGTCCATGATTCGCTGGGTGCGAGAAGGATCGGTGTCTGTCCACCGAATGCTGAGGGGTTCCGCCCGGCGTCGGTGGGGTGGAGGACGATGTGACCGCGTGCGTTGGACAGCGTATTGGGGTTCCGCGATTCTATCGAGTACGCGGATAGCGCACCTCGTCGCACGATCAGCCCGAGAGTGCGGCCTTGACCGCTCATAGGTTCAGCGAGAACCCAGGCCCATGATCCGCCTGTCCACACGTGGGCGTGAACCGCTTGGGCCAGTGCGTCGCTCGCGCCTTCGTAGACATCGTTGAACGGGGTCTGGATCCCCACGGAGCGGAGAGACATCGGGCTTTCAGAGATGTTTCGGAATGTGTAGCGCTCGCGCAGTTGCTCGTTCTCCCAGTCGCGTTCGACGACGATGCGCAGGTCTTGGGACGCGGTGTGGATTGCGCGGTTGGAGGTCTGTGTCCATTCCAGGTCTGACGGTGCGTTCCATCGGACGGCGCCCTTGTCGGTGATGACGAATCCGGAGCCCCACTGGTGCTCGTCCGAGTGCCACGAAGAGGTCAACTCGAGAAGGAAGCGTCGGTCTGGCGACTCTGCATCGATGAACTGGACGGGAGCTCCTGTGCTCTCGTCGAGAGTGAAACTGCCGGCGCCGAGGGTGAACGGGCGGGTTGCGACTGTACGGTCGGCCATGAGCGTCATTTGACGGCACCTCCTGTGGCGCCGGCAGCGATGAATTTCTGGGCGGCGACGAGCATTGCGATAGCGGGGATGGAAGCGAGCACGGCGGTCGCCATGACAGCGCTCCAATCGTTGACGTACGACCCGAGGTATGAGTACAGCCCGAGCGTGACGGGACGAACGTCCGCGGTCGTGGTGAGTGTGAGGGCGAAGAGGAAATCGCCCCAGGTGAAGAGGAAGGTGAACATCGCTGCGGTGATGAGCGCGTTGCGGCTCACCGGCAGCACGATGGACCAGAACGTGCGGATGATCCCCGCGCCGTCGACGCGCGCTGCTTCGACGATGGATTGCGGGATGTTCATCATGAACGCGCGCATCACGAGGATTCCGAAGGGTATGCCGGCGCTCGAGTCGGCGATGATGAGCCCGACGACGGAGTTCAGCAGTCCGAGCTGGTTGTACATCGAGTAAAGAGCATTGGCGACCACGATGCCTGGCACCATCTGGCTGACGAGGATCGCGAACAGCAGGCCTGTCAGCCAGCGTGAGCGGAACTTGGCGAGTGCGTAGGCCGCGGGCGCGGCGACGGCGAGAGAGAAGACGACGCTGCCCAACGACACGATGATGCTGGTGATCAGGTTCGCGCCTTGTTCTTCGAGTGCCTGAACGTAGCCGCCGATGTCTGGGTTGAGCGGAAACCACGGGGTGCCGACTGCGCGGCCTCCGGGCTGTAGCGAGACGTTCACCATCCAGTACACGGGGAAGAGCAGCACCGCGAGGATGAGTATGCCGACGACTGCGTCGACGGGGCGGCGCCAACCGCGGCTGGCACCGATGAGTCCGGCGGAGCTCATTCGTCCACCGCCTTCCTGTTTGCTCGCAGATACAGGACCGCGAAGATGAGAGAGATGACGATGAGGATGTTGCCGACAGCGGCACCCGCACCGAAGTCGAACTGGCCGAACGACAGACGGTAGGCCTCTGTGGCCAGCGTCTCTGTCGAACCGGCGGGGCCGCCGCCTGTGAGACCGAGGATGATGTCGAGGGCCTTCAACGTGTAGACGACACCAAGGAGCACGACCACTCCCGTGACCGGACGCAGCATGGGCCAGGTGATGGCCCAGAAAGCTCGCCATCCGGTCGCGCCATCGAGCGCCGCTGCCTCATACAGCTCCTCGGGGATGTCCTGCAGACCCGAGTAAAGGATCGTCATGTTGAACGGGATGCCCAGCCAGACGTTCACGAGGATGACCGCGGGCAGGGCGATGTTCACGTCCGTCAGCCATCCGATGGACACGTCTGATCCCGTGAGACCGGACAGCACCTGGTTGATGACCCCTGAGTCCTTATCGAGCATCCAGCGCCAGATCGCGCTCGACACGATGAGAGGTATGAGCCAGGGAAGCAGGAGGAGCGAGCGCACGACACCGCTGAGCGGAAAGCGTCGTCGGAAGAAGACGGCGAGTGCGAGGCCGATGACGAACTGAGCGACGATGGAGACGACAGTGAAGATCGCGGTGTTCAGCATGACTCGGCCGAAGCCGGGGGAAGAGATCACCTCGACGTAGTTGTACCATCCCACCCACGGCGCTTCACCGGTGAAGAACGTGCGAGTGGTGAACTCCTGAAAGCTCATCACGCCGTTCTGCACGATGGGGTAGCCGAAGAACAGAACGAGATAGAGCGCTGCCGGGACGACGAAAGCCAACTGAAGCCATCGTTCGGCGCGTAGTGTCATTCGTCTGCGGCGCGGGGGCGTCGAGGACGCGGTTGTCGAGGTCACGGGGTCTCCCTGCATACTGCAGGCAGGGGCCGCATGGCCCCTGCCTGCAGGTAGGTCACTTGTTCGGTGCAGACTGCTGCAGCGCGGTCAAAGGGTCTGCGCCACCCGTCAGGGCCGTCTGGATGGCGGTGTAGATGCCTTCGCTGGCTGCGGTGTAATCCGCGCCGAGCTGGGCGGTGCGCGCGCGCAGGCCGGGGACCTGCTCGGCGAAACCGGCCATCTTCGGGTTCTCAGCGATGAACTGATCCACGAGGTCAGTGTTGGTGGGAACCAGATCGCGACCAGAGGCGAGCGCCATCTGGCTCTCGTCGCTGCCGAGGCACTCGACGACCGAGGCTGCTGCGGTCATCTTGGCCTCATTGCCGGTCTGCGGAATCGTCCAGACTTCTCCGCCCAAAGGAGAGATGATCTCGTCGCCATCTTGCGGGGCGGGGATCGAGACGACCTCGTAGGGGACGCCGGATTCGTCGAGCGACGGGAACTGCCAGGGGCCGTTGACCATCATCGCGGTGTTGCCGGCGACGAACTGATCGTTGACGTCAGCCTGCGTCCAGGTGAGCACCGACTCAGAGGCCGAACCGCTGTCGACGAGGTCTACCCACAGCTGCAGCGCTTCCGCTCCGGCCTCGGTGGCGATGTCCGTCTCGTCGCCGCCGTTGGACCAGAAGAACGGCAGGAACTGGAACGTCCCCTCCTCGGTGGCGGTGGCGGAGAACGCCATGCCGTACTTGCCATCCCCGCTGAGCGCCGCGGCCGCGGTCTTCAGCTCGTCCCACGTGGTCGGGACGTCGACACCTGCCGCAGCGAGCATGTCCGTGTTCACGAACAAGGCGATGGTGTTCGCGACCGGCTGCACGGCATAGAGATCGCCCTCGTAACTGGATGCCTCGATGACGCCGTCGGCGTATCCGTCGACGGCGATGTCGAAGTCTGACAGCGGGGCGAGAGCGCCGGATGAGGCGATCTGCGGGAGGTCCCCGTTGTCCAGCATCAGAACATCGGGCATCGTCTTGGAGGACACCTGCTGGAGCACCTTCGCCAGGTATCCGTCGTAGGGGACGTCCTGCATTTCGATGGTGACGCCGGTGGTCTCCTCGCAGGCGGCGAGAACGTCGTCGTAGACCTTCTTGTCGTTGGTCGAGCCGGCGGGACGCTCCAGCAGGACGCTGTCGGCGTCGTCGCCTGGTGCGGCGGCGTTACTACCGCTGCAACCGGACAGAGCGAGTGCTCCAATGGTGAAAAGGGCAAGTGGGACAGCGGTCCATGCTGCTCGCCGTTGAGTCATTTCGGGTCCTCCAGAGTCAACTTCGACTGTCGATGCGCATCGATTCGATGCGCATCGACAGTAACACATCGCTTCTTTGCCTAGCGAGCGTTTGTTGCTTATTCGTGACCGCGCGTGGTGGCGCGTCTGGTCAGCCGAGGAGGCAGGAGAGTGGCCCGAGGGGTGCGCGCCGGCTCGATGCCCGCCAGGCGCTGCACCAATCGCTCGACTGCCGCTCGCGATACGGCTCGCGGCTCCGGGGAGACATTGGTCACTGCCTCGGTGAACGCAGTCGCGGCCTCGTCCGTGCATAGACCAACCAACCCGACGTCGACTCCAGGCGTCACTCCGAGGGAACTCAGGTGATGAAGCGTCCAGCTCACCACCTGCGGAGCGCGCGCGATGATCCCTGCCCTGCCCGGCGCGGAAAGCAGCTGATCGGCGACTGCGTGAAAGCCGGCGACTCCCGGTACGGGAGGCCGGACGATGTGCAGGGGTAGGCCGGCAGAGTCCGCCGCGCGCTGCGCGGACTCTTCGAATCCGCGAATGAACCCGTAGCCTTCAGATGAGACAGCTGGAGGTTCTCCGACAAGAGTGATGTGGTCGGTGCCATCTCGTACCAGCTCCTCGACCGCCAGCTCTGCGGCGGCCGTCACGTCGAAGTCGAAGGCATCGAACAGAGTCGTCTCGCGGGGGACGCCGATGAGGACCACCGGTACGCCGAGGTCCAATGCGGCATCGAGACGTGGATCCACATCACGAATGTCCATGAGTATCATCGCGTCGACCGCCGAGCGGCCGGCGAGACGTTCCATCTCTGCCGCCCCATCCTCGCCGGTGACCAGCACCACGTCGTAGTCGAACTCTCGGGCCACGCGCGTGATGGTGTCGATGAACGGGAGGGTGCCTTCCATGTCGGTGGTCGTGTCCAGTCGGATCAGCAGTCCGATCACGTTGCTGCGACGCCCGGCCAGTGCGCGCGCACCGGCGTTCGGCTGAAAGCCGAGCTTCTTCATGGCGGCGAGCACGCGCTCTCGGGTGTCGTCCGAGATGGTTCGCTTTCCTGTCATCACGTACGAGACCGTGCTCTGGGACACGCCTGCGAGTGCCGCAACGTCCGCGCTGGTGACACGAGGTTTCCCGATGCTGCCATAGTCCATGTCTCGACGCTATACGCAGTTGAAGCGCCTCGACGGTCTTGGTGACAACCGCTGTGGTCGCGAAAAGGTGGCCGATTCAAGAATGGGCGAGTCGTGTCGGCTCCACGGCGATTGCTTGATTGAGGTGCCATTGGGCTCGTTGCCTGCCGACCGAATATCAGAACACCCCCGCCGATGTCGCGGCCACCTGCTTCGATGCCCTGGGGAGCGGCCACGTCCCTATCGCAATGGCCCAGCTGAGCCCGGAGGTGGTGTGGCACCAGCCGGGGGCGAACCAGTTCTCCGGGGAGGACGTCGGTGTCGGGGGTGTTGGTGCGCTGTTCGGAAGCATGATGGAGGCCAGTGAGGGCAGCTTACAGCTCGCCGTGACCGGCCCCGCAATGGTCAACGGGTAGTTCGTCGCCGTCCCGGTCCGTTTCACCGGCGTAGGCTCCGTGCGGTCTCAGGCAGAGGCATCCGAGAACATACCCCCCAAGGGTATGGCTGCCGGCTCGCCGAGCCAGCCTGCTGATCGAATCCCGCGCTGGGTGGTCAACGGATACATCCTCACCTTCGGTGCGCTGCTCCTCCTGGGAGGGCGGATCGGTGACTTGTGGGGTCAAAAGCGCACGCTTAAGGTCGGGCTCGCCGTCTTCGTCGTCGCCTCCCTCGTAGGCGGTCTCGGTCAGAGCCTCGAGATGCTCATCGCCGCCCGTGCTGTGCAGGGGCTCGGGGCGGCGTTGGCGGCTCAATGCGCTTGCGCTCATCGCCACGACCTTCGCCGACCGCAAGGGCCGCGACAACGCCCTCTCGCTCTACGGTGCGATGAGCGGCTTCGGGGTCATCCTCGGCCTCCTCCTCGGCGGCGTGCTCGCCGGGACGCTGGGCTGGTGGTGGGTGTTCTGATCAACGTGCCGATCGGTGGTAACCTCCACCCCGATCGGCGGCACCGGCAGCGGTCCGGTCGGTTCAGGCGTGCTCATCGGTGCCGAGGGAGGCGAGCCAGTGCTCGACCTGTTCGAAGCGGTACCGGGTCACCCCACCGATCCGGATGAACGGGGGCCCTTTCATCTCGGCCCGCCACCTCGACAGCGTCGATTCCGACACCCGCAAGGACGCCGCAATTTCGCGGCTATCCCGCAACGGTGAAACGAGGACGTCACCGGTCTATTCGGTCATGACTGCTCGCTCCAATCGATGTTCACGATCTCCCGGATCGTCGCGTCCTGCTCCACAATCCGGGCCTTGACCTGCTCCTCGACGAACGCGAGGAAATCGTCCGTGCGCTTCGCGACGGGGCGCTCGGTGGTGTCGGGTTCTGTCCCGTCTTCGGCTTCGCCTCCGGGCCACACTGTGATGCGGGTGGGGCGGTCGCGGTCCAGGCGTGTGCCGGAGATCGTGACCCAGTCCCGCAATCGTTCGCGGGCGACGCTGAAGTCGTGGTGCCAGGCGAGGGCCTGATTGCCTTTCGCTTGTGGATCGAAGCAGAACAGCCAGTGCTGACGCAGGGCGGACAGCTCCCAGAGGAGCTCGGAGTGGCGATGTCATATCGGCAGCACAACTTGTGCGGGGAGGCCGTAGGCGTGGCGGAGCCAGTCGACCCATCCGTTCAGCTCGAGAAGCTCGTGCTCGAGGCCGGTGGGTGGGAGGGTGCGCCAGTTGATCGGTCGCGCCACCGCGGTGAGCGACTTCGCCAGATTCGCCTGAAACGTTTGCTTCGCGAACTGCTTCGCTTTCTCAGCGACGTCTGCGGGGAGCTCGGTCAGATCAATCCCATCGAAGTCAGGCTCCGACACATAGTTGGATGCCCGGCATGCAATTCCACAGCGAGCTCAACCCGCCGCAAGGTTCTGACCCAACCGCGGGAGGGCTGTTCCTGTTCGTGCGGAATGCGGGAAGTTCCTCTTTACTCCCCGCCGAAGGGCTCAGCGCACTCCCGCACACACCTCACCGCGCACAGATCGCAGGTCCAGCGGACGTCGGAACTCACTGACCAGCGAGATAAACGGGGGGCGCAGACCTGAACGGCCTTGCTATCCGGAAGATCCCGGACGAGATGTTCATCGCCTATCAGCGTCCGCGGGTCAACATGATCCGTGCGCCGGCCATGATCGCCATCTCGAGCACAGGCAGCGACGACTGAAACATCCTCGCCCGACGGGCAGCAGCAGCCTCGTTCGCGATGAACTGCTTGTTTTCGCGACTGCTCTCGACCCGCTTGTCCTGCAATTTCATGAGGTAGTCGAAGAGGAAACGTTCGTGTTCCTCGCTGATGCCATCGCGGTCAAGACGGCCTTTCGCGATGGCCTGCAACTCGCTGAACGAGGCGCTCAACTCCGCCTGATCCTGTGCGTTCGCGGCGAGGGTCGTCTTGAGCGTCTCCTCCGCCGCTTTCATTGCATCGAGCGAGAACTGCAGGAGTCCCGGAATCAACTCGAACAACTCGGCGTGTAGCTCGTCCGACATTTCTGGAATCAAGGCCACGACGTCGGGGTACTTGGATTCCTGGATGCTCTCAACGCTCGACTCACCAACCGTGTCGGCCAGCTCATCACCGCTGCTAATAGCCACGCTACCCCCTCCTCTTCTCGACGTCCGGATTCGCCTCCTAGGTGTACCCGGTCAGGACGTTGGTTGCAGTCGGCTGATCGGGGGTTTGCCTCCGAGGGCTGAGTGGCGTCGTCCAGTGTTGTAGTGCTCGAGCCAGGGGTCAAGGGCTGCGGTGCGATCGTCGTTCGAGGTGAATGGTTGCCGGTAGGCCCACTCGGTCTGCAGGGTCCTGTTGAACCTCTCCACTTTCCCGTTCTGCCAGGGGCAGTGCGGTTTGATGAACTTCTGCCGGATGTCGTGCGTGGCGCAGAGATCGCGTAGCGAGTACCGGTATGCCCAGGCGTTGTCGGTGATCAACCGCTCGATCCTGCGGATGCCGTGCGCGGCGAAGTAGCCGATCGCGCGTTCGAAGAACGCGGCGCATGTCGGCCCCTTCTCATCGGGGAGAACCTCACTGTAGGCGAGGCGGGAGTGGTCATCGACGACGGAATGGACGTAGTCGTAACCGGCGCCCGCGCGCTTGTTCTTCTCGGTCTGTGTTGAGTCTCGGCCGCGTGCTCGCCATCCGCCGCCGTCCGGGATGCGGCCGAGCTTTTTCACGTCCATGTGCACCAGCTCGCCGGGACGTTCGCGTTCGTATCGGACCGCTGTGGTCTTCGACGCGCGGATCCGCTCGCCGGTCATGGGGTCCAGATCGGCAAGCGGAGGCCACCCCGACCTGGCGATGATGCGTGACACCGTCCGCGCCGGCACCCCGGTCCGGGCCGCGACCTCGTCACGCCCTATGCGTTCCTTCTTCCGGATCGCGATCACAGCTGCCGCCTTGGTGTCGGGAGTGCGATTGGCGACGCGATGCGGGCGGGAGGACCGGTCGTGGAGACCGGCCTCGCCCTCGGCGCGGTAGCGGTCCAACCACCGCTTCACGCAGCGTCGAGACACCCCCATCGCCGCAGCGATATGCGCCTGTTTCCACCCCGAACGGGCGCGTTGAACGATGAGCAACCTGCCATGCACGGTCAGGCGGGCGTTACGGTGGGACACGAGAACCTCCGAGTTCGTGAAGACGTCAGATATCTCCACTAAGCCCGGAGGTTCTCCCCTTTCACAAGACCCAAACCACAACCAACCTCATGGCCGGGTACACCTAGACGCGCTGGAGTTCACTGCCTTGCTCACGCTGCACTCCTTCGGGCTGCATCTGAATACACAAACCCCGAACACCACCGCCGTGCTGACCGTCCTCCGTGATCGGTTTAATTTCGGCGTGGACGACGCGCGGCACGACGACCTCCTTGCGGTACCGCCCGGCGACGGGGACGCTGCCTAGTGCTTGCGGGAGCCGGGGCTATCGAACGACCGATTGACTTTTCCCGCCAACGCCACATGCTCTGCGCGAAATGCAGCCACCAGTGGGTGACCGACCTCGACTGGATCGACCGGTGGGACCAAGCCCTCGAGAGTTGTCCAGGATGCGGCGTCAACTGCGAAGCGGAAACCGCGCCACGGGTCACCGTTGACCGAGAAGATCTTTCCTTGACAGACGAGAAGGTCGCACAGCTTGTCTGGTATCACACCAGCACTCACCCGGATTGGCCCACGCACGACTTCGATCCCGCCGGAGAGCTGACCCAAGAGACTCGGCAGAGGATGGGCGGAGACGGTCATGTAGCCCGCTGGGCCGAACGACAGAGAGCAAAGGCGCTGCATGTCGGAACCTACGAAGCAGCAATCCACAACATGCTGCGACGAATCGATGACCAGGGCGACCATAGCACCCAGTTCTACCTCTACCGCGTTCAACTCGTACCCACGATCTCCGTGCGGGAAGGGTGGCTCATCGACCCGAGCAACTTCGTTGGCGACGTCGTTCTCAACGAGGTCTGCCCACCAGGTGTTGACGTCGCTCGCTACCTCAACTACCACGAGGACCCCGGTGCGATCTCGCTAGCGCTTGGCCGAACCGCAATCGGCTCCACTCAACGCGTTGCGATTCCACTGGCCTCCAAGGAGGAGCCTCCCTGGATGGTCGAAGCGATTCGCGAGCTCGACAGCGCAAGTGTGACAACATCCGCTTCGAGTGGCTCTCGTCCGCTCGGAAGACGCCGCGCGCCCTCTCAACGGACCAGCAGAGCGCGTGAACTCACGACATCACTCGCCGAACGGTTACCGGTGAACTTGCGCTGGCATTTCGAGTCTGCCGCTGCCTTCAGTGATGACACGGCGCCCGACGACTGGGCCTTTTACGTCCGTGATGTGATGGACCTCATCCTGCAGCCTGCGCGAATTCTAGAAGCGCTCGACAATGAGCCGGTTCGGCACCTTTGAGTCCGGCACCGGCGGTCTCGATACCCCTCATCCGGTCTGAAGTCGGGGAGCGGCACTCGCGGCAAGTAATGCGACGCGAACGAGCAGAACGTCCCTTCGCATGATCGGTGAACTGAGCGCGCCACCATCTGCGGGAGGAATAGTAAGGCGCGATGGTCGGCCGCCGTGTGGGCTTGAGTTGCAAAGTACGCACTCTTTAAAGGGTCAGGCGCCACCATCGCTGGACGCCTCAGCCCCATTGGGCTATGTCAGGGGCGGCGAACGATGAAGTCGCGGCCCCGGCAGCTGTCGCACTCGCACATCGGCCAACCGAACCTCGTCCAGAAGGACATCGATTCAGATGTGGGGCCAACGTAGATTTCTTCATCATCGAACTCGTGCTCGAACTGTTCGATGATCCGGGTGCCAATGTGGTCGCCGCTGCAGCGCAGGTCTCCGCGTACCTCGAAACTCCAGATCATGAGGGCAGGGGTCAGGTTGGTTGGTAGATGACTGGAGAACCGGCAGGCGAGGAGCAGACGTGCGACCTCTTCGCCCCGCCAAACATAGGAGCGCCATTGGTGTTCGGGTGGGCCGAAGTTCGCATTCCGCCGCCACCATGTCGGATTGAACCCATCGTCATCGGCAAAGGCTGGACCCCTCCCGCCACTCAGGGACTCCATCAGCGGTTCCGTCCATGTGATCTCGTTATGCACGGCTTCAGTCTCCCAGGCGGCCCGCCACCACTCCCTCGACCGGTGACGTGACGTGTGCGCCGAGAATCACCGCCGTATCGTTGCTACATGCGAAACAGATTCCCCGGCCAGACATGCGTGTTCTGCCCGAACCCGAGCTTTGGGGTGGGGGAGCATGTCTGGCCGAGTTGGTTCATCAGCGAGTTCCACGGGCAAGGTCCCTTCACGACGTCTCGTGCGGGCGATCCGTACACGAAGCGCGATAAGGTCACTCCGATGACCTCAGATGCTCTCCTCGGGGTTCACGTCCCGGCGTGCGAGGAGTGCAACGCTGTCTTGGACACGACGATCGAGAAGCCAGCGAAGCCCGTCGTCCGGCGGCTGCTCGCACATCAGAGCTCGCCCGACGAACTCATCCTGACCGACGACGAATGCGGTGCCTTGGCCCGGTGGCTGCTCAAGGTCGGGTCGCTGTCAGCGCATCCCGCTGCCGAGCACGATCATCCAGGAGTTCAGCGCGACCAGGACCTACCGCAGCTCGCGGCCGTTCGAGCGGAGTGGCTCGACTGGATGCGAACCGGAAGCGCACCGCCGACAGGGTTCTCCGTGTTCATCACAAGGAGGGACCTTCGGGGCGAGGACGCAGAGCCCTCGCAAAAGCAGCACATCGTGCTGCCGAGGCTGATCGTGGATGGGAACGACCGCAACTTCATGAGCCGGTCTTTCGGATTCGCCGGCGTGAACACCACCATCGTGTGGCACCCAGGGTGGCCGATCGAGCACGCTCAGGTGGACGCCGGGCGCGCAGCACGCTTATGGCCCGACCCCGATGAGGTCGACTTCGGCGCACTTCCACCGGTGCATCCGAAAGAGCTGGCGTTTTGGGATGGCTCCATCGGCGTCGTGGCCGTGTCCGCCGAGCAACTCGAAAGGCTCGCGGAGCACCCGCTGAGTGTGGACTCTGACCCCGCCGCGGCGTTCTTCGGGAACGTCTACGCACCACACGAGTGAGCACACCGCGCGCAGACACCGACGTACCGAGTCGGAGCGGCCCTGATCTGTGCTGCGCGAGGCGCCTAGAGGCTCGGGAGGATCTCGTTCGAGCGCCGATACAGTGGACGGCTTCAGATCCTCCAGGTGGCCTAACGCCCCAGGTCATTCTCGGTGATAAGAGCCGGCTCGAAGGCAGAGCTCAAGAGCCTAATGCGAGCGGCTTTGCGGCACAGCGAGGTGTGTTCGACGAGGATGATGAGGGCGGACTTGCCGAGGCTGCGCCCGGACCTGTTGCAGGCTGGGTTGCTTGCGAGCACGTCGTCCCCGAGCCCGTACCGCATTCGTTGCCGCCCGCGAAGCGCCACCCGACTCCGCAGCCCCCCGCCGGAGTTTCATGCGGGACGCACGCTGCCGGCTCGCGCTCTTCCGGTCGCCCGTCGGGTGCGGAAGCCGACGTCTAGGCTCTGCTTAGTCCTCGAGCTCGGCGATCAGTTCGTCGAATGTCGTTGGGGTGGTTGGATCTTGATCGGGCGGGGTTGAGTCGAGAAGTGAGTTTAGGTCGGCAACCGTCTCTAGCTGTTCCGACTCTTCCCACCGTGACTTGATAGCGACGATCGCGCTTCGTCCTGAGGCGCTGAGGTCGCCTATCACGCTGACCAGATCGGCGGACTGTGTCGACATCGTTCCGATAAGTCCACGTCGGATTAGTTCGGAGAAGGTCGCACGTGTAAGGCGCTTGACATTGTCGTAGCTGACGCGGAACCCTCCCTGCGGCCCGGTGCGCAACGAACCGTCGTCGAGTGCAAGACGTAGATAGTCGGCGGGCACATAGATTCCCTTGAGAAGTCTCGTGTCCTGGAATCGCGCAGCGTCTCGTCTGACGAACTTGAACCAGTAAGGCGACGTCATCCGCCAGTCGGCGGCGGATTTGACGACCGACGACGGCGTGACCATGAGCCCGAGTTGACGCCGAAGTTCCGCTTCGTTCTTATAGACCCAGTCCTTGACTCCGCCTTGCGGCTGGTCCGCGTCGAGGCGCTTGTACTGGACGAGCGTGAAGATGTTGTGGACTGTGTCCCAGTAAATGAGATCGACCCCGAGAGCCACTTCGAACGGTTTCTTGTTCACGTTGAACACGGTGAGCTCGTAGTCTCTTCCTCGGAACTGTGCCACATGCCCGGCCACGAGGGTGGTGTTGGTGTCCTTCTGAAATCGTCGCAAGTCTTCGGGGATGAGGTCTTCTTCGTTGTCGGCAAGATGTGCGCTCTTGATAACAGAGGCGATCACGTCCTCCGGCGCGAGACCCTGACCCTGACGAGAGAACACGGCTTGATCCAGACCCGGCAGGGCAGCGATCTCCAAGGCGAGGCCGATCGCGTCTCGGGACTCTTGGATTTCCTGTAATCGCTCTCCAGCAGCGGGCTGTGCATCGTCGAGGGATGCAAGCCATTCGCGAACAAGCTCGTCCTTTCGGAGCAATGTTAGGACTGCGTCAGCTGCGGTAGCGGGCAGCTTCGTCGGTCGAAGCTCCAGCGGCCACCCCGCCCGATCGATGCGTCCGCGGATCTTCTTGTCGAGCTGACTGAGAAGATCGTCGACCGGCAACGCATCCATAAGGAGGAGAGGCTCGATTCGGATTCGACGCCGCCCCTGTGCTACCCGCGTGACGGACTTGACTACGCCGAGCGCTTCCACGGCGAGCTCGCGTCTTGAGACGTCGACGATTCCAACGAGGAGGGCGCCAACGGGCGGCGCATAGTCTGCGTTGACGATTTCTGTGACGTAGTCGCGTCCACGTTCGCGACACTCATCGAGCCGGTCATTGGCATCCCATAGGTACACCTTGTTCATCCCGAAGCTCCTTCCGTTCCAATGACGTTACCCGTAGCCCTTCGCGCAGGCGGAAAAGCGAGTCCCGTGCGCCTGCTGGCGGAGCTGAGCCGCCCGGTGCGATCACGGGTCACGAGAAGCGCGGACCGATCGTGATCTTGTGCGAGCGGCCTCGCAACGGGGGCACGCAAAGGGGGTAACGATGCACATCGAATCCGTCACGATCCGCAATTTCTGGTGTTTCGGTTCTGGCAGAACGCGCATAGACCTTGACCCCGCGCTGACCGCGCTCATCGGCAACAACGGGTCGGGGAAGACAGCTGCATGTCAGGCTCTTCAGTGCGTCTTCGGAATCAGCACAGATGAGCGCAGCGTACGGGTGGACGATTTCCATATACCCGCCGATGAGAACGTCGACGCAGCGGTGAGCGATCGCGACTAACGGAGAGCCTCAGTGAGTCCCTCTCCCCGGAAGAGCTCGCACCGCTTATGACGGCAGCTCGAGAGAAAGGCTACTTGCTTCCCGAACTCTGACAGCCCCCTGTTGCACAGCCCGCCAACGATCAGTCCATCAGTCCACCGAACGATCGTTTGGGAAGGGTCCCCTGAGGTAAAGGTAGGTGACATCGCCCCCGAACTGGTGAGGCGAGGTTTATCGACGTTGAAGCTTCCACCGGCGCGTCGCAGCAGTCCACTCCGACCGGGCATCTCTGAGTCTCTGCTCGGGCACCGAGATACCGCTTCGTTCGATCACCCGTAGGCCATGGATGGAAATGCCGGCTGGTGGCCATTGAAGCGGGTGGGGATCCCTCATCATCATCCACTGGCCTGCGACAACTCCGGTTGCCATCGAGATCGCGTTCGTGATCGAGGTCAGGTTTGACCAGTAACTAGCGGCTACCTCAGTCCAGCCCCAGATCTCACGCGGGGTGACGGGACTGTCGCTTTGGCGATAGAAGTGGAGTCGCCCTCCGCCATCACTCGGAGTTCGATGCGCAACCTGATTTCGGAACTCGCGTAGGGCGTTCGTCGTGGCAAACATCCGATCCAGCGCGGCGGAGTTCTCGGTCAACTCAGGTTCTGTGCGAGCGAAGGCTTCCGAGGCGGTGCGGATGATTTTGCGCGAAAGTCCGTCGACACGGCTCCACGAGAAGTACTCCTCCTCCATGCCGGCGGCTCGACGCTCTTCTCGATTGTGCTCGCTCGTGAAGCGCTCTAGAGAGTCCAGGTCTCGGCCGGTGAGAACCTGCTTGCCCTTGCCGTGAAGCATCTCCAGGTACCGCCGGGACTCGTCTTCTGCACTTGAGGTCTCGTATACGAAGTCCCCCAGGATGGCGGCCAAGCGCCTGTTGCTCAGCCCGAGGGGACGGGTTCGTCGGGATCGGGCGTACTGGGCATATGCGTCCATAGATCTCAGCATCCCATCTCACCGCCGAGCAGCTCGTTCAGCGGGCAGATCGCACGGGCGTGGGCATGGGGCTTCGGCACCGGCGTTCGAGTCGTGCGCGGGTCTTAGCGTCCGCGTGCGGGGCGACTTCGCCCTGTGAACGGTCGCTGAGCGGCGTGGACTCGCTGGCTTCGGCTTCCAGCTTGTAACAGGACCTCTGAGGAAGAGTGCTGAGCGCGTCAAATGCCCGTATGCGCCGCCCGATGCTTTGAGCGATGGTCGTGTCCCACGCGCGCGCCGACCGGCGCTTCACCAGCCGAGGCTTCGCGCGGGTGCCCACGGCAGACAAGCTGTCTCCGCTACCAGTGGTACTGAGCTCAGCGTCCTCGATCGCCAGTGGCACACGCTCCGTTCGTTCGACGACGGACCGACCGTCGACACATACGTCGCGGGGCTCTCCGCACTGTTGCGGGCGAAGGCGCACGTGATCCACGAGCGGCTCGACCCGGCCAAGCTGTGCCGCAACGCAGACCGGCTGTGATCCAAGAACTTCGCCGACCCTACCGACTCCTCCTCGTCATGACCCCTGAGGACTCGGCTAGCCGTCTTCGCCCAAGGGATCGCGGCCCCGAGGATCAGCGGCGCCAGGTGACGGGGTCACCGTCCGTGGAGAGGCTCGGGCCGGCAGATGCGCCCTGGTGCCCAGGTCTCCCCTCGGCCTGCAGGCCGCCAACGCCGCCACGCACCTCAATGGGATAAGAGGACACCTCCATAAACCCCGCGTATACCCCAGACGACTACGAGTCGGGACCTGGCCGGGACCTGACACATGCAAACCATGCAAGCCAGGACGTGAAATGAGGCCATTAGAGGGGCAGAGGGGCCCGGAAAATCAAGGATCTGAGCTCATCCGTCTACCTGGGGGTCAAGGGGTCGCAGGTTCAAATCCTGTCAGCCCGACCACATAGAGGCCCGGAAACTCGTAAGAGTCTCCGGGCCTTCTGTATGTCTGCGAAACGCCAAGGGCTCCAAAAGGGCCCCAGTTACCAATCGCCTCTGCCACGATGAGCGCATGCACATGTTCATGGTTGACGAGACGAACCGTGACTACGTTGAGGGCCACTTCTTCATCGTGGGCGGCTTGGTGTTTACTCCCGAGCACGCTCTCGCGGTTGATCGCGCGGTATCGGCCCGCAGAGCAGAGTTTGGATATCGCCCTGGGGACAACTTCAAGTTCAACACCAATGAGCGACCCGCATACGTGACGCCTGATCAGCACCGCGAAGTCAAGCGACTGGTCATCGCCGACCTCAAGGAGATTGGCGTGCGGATGATCGTGTCAGTAGTTCTACACGACTTGTGTCGTGACCAGCCGTACGACACGAGGATGGACTGGGGACTCAACACCCTTGCGGGGGCCTACCGCAAACTGCTGGTGGCTGACCGGGCACACGGGATCATGCTGATCGATCGCGACAACGATCGCTTCGACCATCTCGAGTACCTTTTCCAGCATGGTCTGCGGATGTTCTCGGGAGACCACATCCGAGTACACGACAGGATCAAGCTGTTTGGCATGACCAACGACAACGCGTCGAACCTCAGCTCGGCGGCGGATATCGCACTCGGGGCGTTTCGGTACTGCGTTAATACCGCCGTTGGAGCGGGGCGGGAGCCTGTCGCCCGCGTCATGTTCCCGGACCTGGCAGAGGTGATGTGGGGCGTGCCGGTTGTCGGGGAACAGACGGATAAGCAGATCGCTGGTTACGGGTATCACGCCCGCCCGAAGACCCAGAACATTACGGTCCCATGGCACAAGGAACGCTACTTCAGCCTCGCTGCGGCGCTCACCAAGTATTCACTCGACCTCATCGGCCAGCCGCAGGGAGAAACTGAGCCTGGGCAGGTGTAGCGCCCGCAGCCGAGATTTGCTGAGAGCGCAACCTGGTGGGCGATCGATCAGTTGAGCAGCCCTGCGGGATACTTCCGGCGTGGATCGAGTGCTGTGAGAATGGATCGCGGATGCCTCCCCACGATCCATCGTCGTGGAGGGGTAGAGGAGCATTACCCGTCGTCGCCCATCCGTTCAGCTTCTGCGTCGTTTCGGCGGGCTTCATGCTGATAGCTATCCGCGATGCCCCGCAGGATGCGAGCCGTGCGTGGCCACCCTGTGGCGATCTTGCTAGCCATCTCCCGGTACTGCTGTTCGAGTACACGTTCCTGATCGCCGCCATCGAACATGCCACGCGAAGTCACACCACGTTGATTGGTCTTGCCGATGTGCAAGCCTGTATCGATCCGTGCATTGCCTACGTTTTCGATGACTTCCCGAACGGCTTCGGCTGGCCAAACCCCGTCTGACCCAACAGGGCTCGAGGCAAGTACCTGCCCGATCTGCTCGTCGCCGATCGATGCTCGCCCACTATCCGCGAGGGCAAGGCGGGCGGCGCGTACCCATTCCGTGAGGTGGTCAGCGTCGATATTGCCGTCGTCCGCGAGTCCGGGGAGCGTGCGCCATTTGCGGAGCACCGAGAAGGATAGGTGCGCGAATGCCTGCTGCTGTGGTGTGGGCGTTCGTTTGGGCTCCCCTTCCGCGCGGAAGATGGCGCTCACCATGTTGACGAAGTCAGTGGGATCCTTGCTCAGCGCCCGATACAGGGCGCCCGAAGGCTCATGGTCGTGGACAAGCTCAAAGAACATGAACTCGTAGCCTGGGAGCTCGTCGTCGTCGGGCACCCGTTGTTCCATGTATTCCAGAAGTTTGCCGACGTAGTAGCCGCTCATCGTCGTGTCCTGGGGCGGCTCCGCTCCTCGACGTAATGCGTCGAACACCTCCTTGACGAGACTGATCTCCGGTTCCTGATGCTCATGCAGCATGATGCTCAGAAGTGCCATCGCCTCCCAGGGGCGACCATGTTGAACGAACCGCCGAACGCCCTCCGCCCGATCGTCAGAGGCCGCAGCGAAGGGCTGAGCTCGCTTCCAGTAGGCCTCTTCGAGTCCTTCACCCAGCGAGGACACCTCAGTCCAGTACTGGCGGGAAAGGGGCACTGCCGCCATCAGAATCTCTCGTGCTTTGGGCTCCTGAAGCGCCGGGCTTGCGAAGGCTTCCTTCAGCCACTCCATCCCGACTTCGTGGATCTTCACGCTCACGTAGTTCAACGCTGCTTGATTCAAGTTGGGCTCCGATGAACTCAGCCACCCGAGAATCTCTTGATCTCGCGCGTTGGCCGTGCCTGCGAGCAGCCGTCCCACGACATGGGGTGTCTTGACATCGATGGTGAGCGAGCGCAGTGCGTCTGAGCCGAGCACAAGTACGTGGTCGAGCGCCTCGCGTTGAAGCCGCGCGAGTTCGATGTCGTATCCTTCGTCGCCCAGCTTGAGATTGGGTACGTGAGCCCGCCAGTCGAAGAGACTGGAGAACCGGCGCCCATCTTGGGTGGGGGCGAGGGCGTCGGCAAGTTCGCGGAACGTGACCACGTCCTCAGCGGGCATAGCCCACTCGGCGTCGGAGTACTCCTCGTGCCGATCTGCCTCGCTGCTCAGCGTTTCCCAAACCTCATACATGTCGTCGGGCGACCAGTCTTGAGCGCCGACGACCTCGCGGAGCTTGGCTAGGACTGCGACCCGTTCCTGAGGCGGCAGTTCATCGATCTGCGGAACAAGCTCTTTCCAGCGTGCTGCGTCGGTCCCAGCAGCGGCGGTGACGAGGATCACGAGCTCATGAACGAAATGCCCCCAGTCCGCATAGGTGACCGATGGCCGGATGGGAGACCAGTCGCGATACGTCGGAGCGTGCGGCTGGAAAGCAACTGCGTGACTCTCAGGCCAGACGCCGAGGGCAAGCTTCCAGCCGACATCAGGTTCGCGCTGCATGAGGCGCGCGATCACGGCGAGTTTGTCGTCGACGCTCGCGCCGCTCTGAGGCAACCAGCCCGCGGCGACATTCTGCAGGCTCTCGATCGGACGATTGCTTAGCCGACCACCGGGATCCAGCGCGGACAGCCTTCCGAGAAGCGCTGCCGACCGACCGAAATAGGTCGGCGACCAGCACAGCGTCTCGAGTGCCCACAGCAAGTTGGGGTGTGGCGACGATGGTCCGAAAAGAGTGTCCGCGCCGCTGTCTTGGAACATCGTGCGAAGAATCGGGTCGGCGCGGTCCAAGTCGAGTTCAACCGCATCCTGAAATACCTCCGGGGCGGCTTCCGCCAAGCTGGGCAGAACACTGGCCAGCCGAGCCCAGGTCGTTCCTGTGTCGTCGGCGTTTGCAGCTTGAAGTAGATCGTGGACGAGCCGGCTGACCCGCCCCTGCATGGCTAGGTCAGCGGGAAGCTCGACGTCGCTCGCGGTGGCGAGCGCTAGTCCGTCCGCCACGCCTTTCCTGAGCGTCTCTGAATGGGTCGGGTTGGTGCCTTGGGTGCTCGCGGTCAGACGAGCGACGGCATCCATGCCCTGGTAGGGGTCCGGTGTCAACAGGACATCTGCGACAACCTCGGCCCACCTCGCTAGTTCACCATCAGTGAGCGTCGGTAGGAGAAGAAGAGCGGCCTCTGCCGGCGAGGTCACACGCCAGGTGCCGCCCGAACGGACGAACGGTGCATCCGCACGGCCGGCGAGACTCTTCAGAAGGCGATCGATACTATCGCGTGATCGCCCGGTCAGTCTCTCGATCACTGCGAGGTCGCCTTCAGCGTTCGTCCACGAACCAACCAGAACGAGCGGGGCGAGGATAGCGGCTTGATCGGCATCAGTGACCCACTTTGGGGCTCGGAAGCGTGGCTCGCGCGCGATCGAGCGAACGAGCGCGGGTACACTGCGACGCGCGAGGGCCACCATCGCCTCGGCCTTGTTCGAGTCGGACACGACGGCCTTAAGCGCCTCGCGAGCGGCTGCGCGGTCTACCTTGCGGAGCTCAATCTTCTTGGCGTTTCGAATGATGTCGCCAGGCTGGGCGATCAAGATCACCCGATGTCCGTTGTCGACGGCGGCCGCGAGGTCGGGCGCATCGGAAAACAACGGAACGAGAATCAGAGGAGACCGCGATTCGGTCAGCCGCTGCCAGGCGGTGCTGTCGGTGACAACAATGGCCCGGTGCAGAAGGTCGTTCTGCGCAGCCAAGGCGGCGAACGTGAAGGCAAGGGCCTCATCGCGCCATGGCGCTTGAATGGCCAAGATCGCATCGCCGGATCCTGCAGCAGTAAGGGTTGCACGCAACTCGTCGGCCTCAGCGGCGCGTCCAGCTGCGAAGAAGTCAGCCGGGAGCGCCACCGTCGTGCGACCCTGAAAAGCCTGCCACCACCGTTCGATGGTCTGTGCGTCTCGAGGTCGGTAGCCTAATCGCTCCGAAATCCAACGATGTACGGACGGCGATTCTTGGAGCCAACTCTCCAGAGTGTGCGCATCGATGGCCTTCACGTCAGAGAACTTCTTCTCGGCGGCGCGATCGGAAGCCCACGCGCTACCGCCAGCCCAGTTCCTCGGCGTGGCGAAGACAAAGACTGAACTCGCGTCAGCGGGGAGCGCGAGCACCCGCTTGTCGTAGTCGCGCTGGGCCTTTCCTTTCGGGTTGGCGTCCGTGCCGAACTCGAAGCGCAACTCGCCGACTGGAAGGTACGCACTACCTGCAGACGTGGCGGTGCCGTCCCAACCAGAGGCAGCCGCACCCTCGTGGGCACGGACTTGCAGATTGCTGATCCCGGGGGTCACCGCGAGAAGACGACGCATCAGCTCGGGAAAGGCGGTCTTCGCATCATCGCGGGCAGCCCAGGTGTTCAGTTCGTTAGCGGTGATGAGCTCAGGCCCGTCCGTGCGGAGCGCGGGTGCGACCGACGAAGCGCTCGAGCCACGTTCCTTCTGAAGGCGCAGTACTTCTTCTCTGGCAAAGCGATGCTGCTTCGAACCAGGCACACGAGCCGATACGAGGGTGCCCGCCGTCACCCAGTTCCTGACCGTGTTCTCGTGTACTCCAAGAAGCTTCGCGGTTTCGCGAACGTTCAGGAACGGCTTGAGCTCATCTGCACTGTTCATGACACATGTGTAGCAAATTGTGGACTTTGTGTACATGACTTGTTTTCCAGGAAGCCAAACCTCCGACGCTTCCCCAAGGTGACGCGGAAGTCGTCTGCGCGGGTCGCAACCGCATGAATCGCGAGCGAGCGCCTCCGTTTCCGTGAGTTCAACGGGAGGCGTATCCTGTGCCAGATCTGCCGGAAGAAACGTGCTTCTGGAGTCTGCTCAGTCGAGAACAGAGCGCTCGGGACCCCAAAATAAACCCCACGCAAACCCCTTCCGAATATGCGAGAACCTGCAAAGAGTCGGGACCTGCCCGGGACCTGATTCATGCAAACCAGGCAATCCATGATGTGAAATAAGGTCTTTCGAGGGGCAGAGAAGCCCGGAAAATCAAGGATCGGGGCTGAACCGTCTACCTGGGGTCCTGAGGTCGCAGGTTCAAATCCTGTCAGCCCGACCACATGAGGCTCGGAATCACGCGGAAGTCGCGAGATTCCGGGCCTCTGTCGTATCCGTCGCCGCGCGCCGAGGTGCCCCATAGGCTGGGCGCATGCCTGCGTTCTTGTTCCCCGCGTTGCCGGATCGCGGGGATGAGGCGCGGTTGGGTGGCGCTCCGCCATCGGCGATCGAGACGCATCCGCTTCTGGAGACGCATCGGTATCTGCTGACTCTCGCCGCGGGCTGCGCGTCGTGGACGGGCGGCCGTGAGGTGTCGGTGGTGCTGCGTGCCGGCTTCGGCATCGAAGACGAGGATGTCGTCTATCCGAACATGGCGGTGCGGGCGATCGTCCATGACCCCTCGCCGCGTGGCGGACGGGACGACCTGGGCTGGCCGGGGCTGCGTGCGACAGCGCTCATCCAACGCCCGGACGCCGCGTCCACGCCGGCTCTCGTGCGGATCGATGACGAACCCGTCTTGATCCAGAGCGAGCCGGCATTCGCTGATGCCGTGCGCGCCGACGGGCATCGCTTCCTCTTTCAGATCGATGAGGACGGGTGGCCCGTGGAGGGCGAGCTCGAAGACGTTATCGCGGAGTACCTGTGGGGATATGGCTCGGTGTACTTCTACGGCACACCGGGCGCGGACGGGATCGTGCGCGACGTCGTCGCAGGCTTCCTCGACTTCTAGCCGAACGCGACAACAGCGCTGGCAGCTCGCAGCCCTCGAACCGCTGTCGATAAACTGCCCCGGTGAGCACCGTCGAATATGAGCTCGTGACGCCGGGCGGCGCCACCGAACCGATCCCGGTGGGGCCGCACGATGACTGATTCCTCCGGAATCGACGACGTACCGAATGGGCGGCTCACGTTCCGCACCGTGTGGGGTGGTCCCTCGCCGCAGGCGGGCTTCATCGAAGAGATGGCGCGGATCAAGCAGCGCCTGCGCACGGCGGAATTCTCGTACCGTCTCGACCTCTTCCTGACGGTCGGAGGCGAGATCACGCCGGTGCCCGGGCCGTCCGGGTTGCGAACACCGCGGGTGTTCCTATCGCGACGCACTGCCACGGGAGAGATCCGGATCAGCAACGACGACGTCAGCGCCGCCGCTGCTCCCGTCGCCTTCCTGCGGCAGACGATCCACCAGGCGATCGCCGACCTCATGAGTCGCATCGCTGCCCGTGACCCTGCCTTCGACGCGGCCGCGGAGCGAGCGAAGATCGCCTTCCACATCGAAGACGAGGCCACCGTCGACGCTCAGGCCGTTCCCGCTGCGGAGACGCCTGCTGCCGAGAGGATGCGCGAGAGGATGAGCCGGTGAAAGCGCCTGGCGACGCCGAGCTGACACGCCGGTGGACACCAGAGCGGCTGGCTGCGCTGCAGGAGCAGATCCTGGAGCAGGCGCGCATCCTGAAGGGCCCTCATCGGTTCGACACCGACTGGCCGGCGACGGACGAGGGACTGCTTGATCTCCGCGGCGTGAAATCGGGGCGCGAAGGTCTGCAGTTCCGGTACGTCACTTTGTCCCGCGTTGATTTCCGCCGTGCGCGCGGCCGCCTGATGTTCTTCGAGTCCGAGCTCTCCGACTGCCTGTTCGATTCGGTGTCGTTGACCGGGCAGCCCCGTTTCGACCGCAGCTTCGTGCGATGCAGCTTCCGCGGAGCTTCACTGAAGGGACTGGCGATCGGCACGCAGATCACCGAGTGCGACTTCTCGGGCGCGAACCTGCGCACGGTGAGATCGTTGCCGAACACTCGATTCGAACGCTGCATCTTCGACGGAGCCGACCTCAGCGGAGCCGACTTCTCGGATGCCACCTTCACGGACTGCACGTTCGTCGATGCCACGTTCTCCGCAGGCACGAGCTTCACCCGGTGCACATTTCTGAACACGTCCGTCGCGTTCGGTCTCGCGCGCGTGACACACTCCCATCGTGAGGGCGAGCCGTTGCCGGACCGATGGGACGGCGAGGAGCACGCCGACGCCGCGCGTGAAGCGTACGCGCAGCGTTATGCGCGCGCCGCGGCGGCGGGACGTGCCGACGATCTGCCCTTGGACCCGGAGGTCGAGAGCTAGCGGCCCGGCGTCGTGTCAGTCACGCTGCTGGCATCGAACAGCAGCCTCTCGATGACGTCGTTCCGTGCTGCCGGCCGCGCGATGATGTACCTCAGCAGATCCTCGAACCGAGAGAACACGACGACCGCTTGTTCGAAGTCCGGCTCCGCTCCGTGGACGACTGCTCCGTCGTCGCGCACTGCCAGGTACTCGTATCCGTCGCGGACGGACAGCAGGATGGGTATGTGGCGCTCCCAGAAACGGGCGACCGCGACCAACTCATCATCCGTTGTCGCCGCCTGGATGCTCAGCTGTTCGAACTCGTTCCACGCGAAGGCATCCTCCGCGCCGGTCGAATAGTCGTGGCGGGACAAGAACCACACGGTCTCGTCTGCGTTCGACAACTGCGAGAACGAGGACACCCAGCGGATCACCGTGTCGGGTGCCGTTCGCAGCGCGGAGAGAACCCCGTCTTCCGTGGACAGCGGCGGCTCACACGTCCACCCGGCTTCCTGCAGGCATCCGGTGGCACGTCGGAAGAGTTCCGTCATGCTTCCAGGCTACCGAGCAGTCTCTTCAGGCAGACGGTCACGTGGTCGCGCCCGTGTTGGCCCATTCCAGTGTCGACAGCTTCGCCTCGATCGTCGCGAGGCCGATGTTCCCGCATCCGACCAGGGTAAGCCGGCGCAGTCGGGGGAGGTCGTTGACGGCGGCGATGCCGGTGACCTTCTTGCAGTACTGGATGTTGACGATCTCGAGTCGCTGGAGGGCAGCCAGCTCCGAGATGTCACCGAGAGCGGTGAGATTCTTCAGCCGCAACGACTCCAACTGGGGGAGCACCCTGATCCCGGTGAGGCTCGTCAGCGTGCGTCCACCGATCAGCCCGAGCCGGCGAAGCCCGACCGGTTCGACGAGGCGGAAGATCCCCTCGTCCGTGGGCACGTTCAACAGGTTCAATTCCTCCAGCGGCAGTTCGAGCGCCTGCCGCACATTGTTCAGAGATCTCTGCGGGTAGAGGGAGAGGGCCTGGAGCCGGGGGAAGTGCTCGTTCTTGAAGCGGAAGGGTTCGCCGACGTAGAGGGTCTTCAGGTTCGGCACCACGACATCCGGCCACACCAGGGTCCGATCGCCGATGTGCACCGAGAGGTCTTCCAGACTCTCGGGGAGATCGCCCTGCCGCAGTTCGGTGACGATGGTGGGGAGGACCCGCCCCGGGCCGATGCTGAGGGCTTTCAAATTCGTCATCGCCGAGATGATCTCCGGGAGACGGTCGATCGGTCCGTCCAGCGGAGACCACAGGTGCACATCGGTGATGCGCGACAGCTGCTCGGCGTCGTAGGGCTGGTCATAGAAGACGAGGTCCCTGTCCGGCACGTCGAACTGGTCCTGGTGTGCACTGTGCAGCACCATGGTCCGCTTGCTCATGATGTCCTCATCCATTGATCCGTGAGTCCGCGGGCTGTCGTCCCCGCCGCACAACTCAGATTAGTTGTGCGAGCTGTCGTCGCTCCTGCCGTGCCGGGCCGGTCCCGCTCGCACCGCACGCTTCGCGCGCGTCCTGGTCGTCGGGATAATGGAGCGGTGACGTTGACTCAGGAGGTCGTGACCTACGACGGTTTGCCGGCCTCGGCGGGAGGCGCGCATTCGCTTCGCACCAAGAATCCGCGCACTGCCCACGAGAGCGTGCAGGCTTTCCTCGACGCCGCCGTGGTGACCATCGGTGCGCCGGAGATGTCCTTCCAGCTCTGGGCCGGAGGGCCGCCCGACATCGCAGGCCGGTTCGAAGCGTTCGCGGCCGCGCACCTCGGTGGGCCGCAGAACCGGCAGCGTACACACACCCAGTGGCGGGTTCGCTCCGATGACGTCGATGCCACGCTCGACGCCCTGAGCGGTGCGGGCTCGGGAGCGGTGACCGCCCATGGGCATCCGCTGGCCTCGCTGGTCTGGAACGCGCAGGTGGCTCTCGTCGACCCCGCGACAGGCGCGCCGTACGAAGGGATCGATGCCGACGCGTTCGGTGGGTTCGCGGTGGACGGCTACGGGCGTCTCCTCGGCGCGTCCGGGGCGCGTGCCACGTTCGGCACGACAGCCTCCTCCCTCTCGCTCTGGCTCGCGTTCCCCGCCGACGGCCGGTTGCACGATGCTGCCGCTCACGTGCAGAAGCAGCTGCCCTTCCGCCTGTCGGCGAAGCACTGGCGCCGCTGGCGTGCCTCGAAAGATGGGCAGTCGTACCGAGCGACCAAGCTCACGTCGCCGCTGGTGTCATGAGCACACCGTCGAAGCTCCACCGGCTCTGCGTCTTCCTGACACCCGCGGATGAAGAACAGTTCAGCGATGCGGTGCGAACCAGCCTTCCCGCGGTGCGGTTCGTCGACGCCACTCAACAACCCGAGACGCACACCCCGGCGTTTCGCTCCTCACTGAGCGAGTGCGCGGGCCCTCACATCACCCTCGTGGACACGAGCATCATCTCCGAGAGCATCTTCCATCGTGACAATGTGGTGCGTCACCCCTCCGGTCGGGGGTGGGTGTACGCGATCGTCGGCGCCGGCCTCGCGAGCCTCGTGCGGTCGCGCTCCGACGATGACGGTCTGCGCAACGGCGAGTTGCGGGCATCCGTGCCGGAAGATGACAGCCGCACGGCCGAGTACGTCCGTGAACTGATGCGTGTGGCGCGCACCGGTGGGAGGGGCGTGTTCGCGGTCGACCCGATGACGAAGAGCGTGGCGCCTCGCGCGGAGAGGAACTTCGTCGCCTGGCCGGATGCCGCATCCCGTTTCGGGGCGAAGGATGCGCCGTCACTCACGAACGGCCCCACGGCCTGGTTCACGGTCGAGCGCTGACGAGCCGACCGCGAGGGATCTCAGAGGCGGACGGCGGGCAGCGGTTCGACGTCGTGGCCCCGGGCGCCGAACGATCCGCGAGCCCGCGCCTGGATCAGAGGCAACGCTTCGGAGAGGCTTCCGCCGAGTCGGTGGAGCGAATCGAGCGAGCGGGACTCCCAGACGGCGAACTCCCCGTCCGGGGTGCGCGACGAAGTGTCCCACAGCAGCGCGTCACCGTTCTCGCTCCACCCGAACACTCGCAACGACACCGGCCGCGACCAATCGCCATCGGGCTCGACCATCCACTCGAACTCCTCTTCCTCGCCCTCCCGATACACGGAACGGAACCGAGCGGTGAGATTCTCCCCACGCCCCTGAAGGCCGTCGGCGAAGCCGGGAAGAACGGGTGGGTAGATCAGCCAGAGGCCGAAGAGTCGAGCCCAGCCCGCACGCCGGATGAACGCACGATACGACTCAGGAAACCCTCCTCCGTCCGGAAAACGGTACGAATCGAGAAGCTCCAGATCGACGTGCTCGAGAGTCGGACGACCGTTCACCGTCAACGTGTGAAGCATGAATCGACTCTACGAGAAGTGTCCTGGTGGTGACGGATTCAGGGCACGAGCACGATGCGCCCGAACACCTCACCGGCATCCATGAGCCGGTGCGCCTCGGCGGCGGCGCTCAGGGGGAGGGTGTCGTGAACCAACCGCGGGTTTAGTGCTGTTTAGCATTATGATGGCGAGCGAGGGTTCAGGATCGCTTGCTAGACAAGGGGATGCGCGAGGATCCCACGGGCATTGACTTAACGAAACAAAACCGGTTTACTGATCGTGCCCGGCCTCCCGTAAGCGCCCGGTCCCGACAGCAAGGAAGCCGTCACCCGAGCTTCCGAACGAAGGAGTTTCTCGCAATGAAGCGTTATGCAGGTGTCCTCGCCCTGGCCGCCCTCGCCCTGCCCCTCGCCGCCTGCGGCTCGACCGGTGGCGGCGACGCCCCCGAGAGCGCAGAGCTGACCTCGGGCCCGATCACGATCTGGTACTCCACGAACGAGCAGGAGATCGCCTGGGCGGAAGCCGTGGTCGAGGCCTGGAACGCCGACCACCCCGATGAGAAGGTCACGGCCGCCGCGATCCCGTCCGGCAAGTCGTCCGAAGACGCGATCGGCGCGGCGATCACGGCGGGCAACACACCGTGCCTCGTCTACAACACGGCCCCGGCCGCGGTGCCGGCCTTCCAGAAGCAGGGTGGTCTGGTCAACATCTCGACGACCTTCGACGACGGGGAATCGTTCATCACCGAGCGGTCGGGGGCCGCGGCAGACGGCTTCCGCTCGCCCGACGGCGACCTGTACCAGGTGCCGTGGAAGGCCAACCCCTTCATGCTCTACTACAACAAGGACGTCTTCGCGGCGGCCGGACTCGACCCCGAGAACCCCGAGCTGGCGACCTACGACGACGTGATCGCGGCCGCGGCGGCGATCAAGGAGAGCGGTGCCGCCGACTACTCGCTCTACCCGCCTGCGTCCGGCGACTACACCAACGCGCTCTTCGACTTCTATCCGTTCTTCCTCGCCAACTCCGGCGGCACCCAGCTGGTGAGCGACGGCGCCGCCGCGTTCACCAGCGATGAGGGCCTCGAGACCCTCGAGTTCTGGAAGACCCTCTACGCCGAGGGCTACTCCTCGGCCGAGGCGTACAGCGGCGACGCCTGGGCCGGTCCCTTCGCCGACGGAGTATCGGCCATGGGCATCGCGGGCCCGTGGGGTGCCGGAGCGTTCGACGGCAAGGTCGACTACGGCATCGTGCCTCTGCCGACCGCCGACGGCACCGCGCCCGACGAGACGTACACGTTCGGTGACTCGAAGAACGTCGGCCTCTACACCTCGTGCGAGAACAAGCAGACCGCCTGGGACTTCGCGAAGTTCTCGATGGATGCCGACAACGACCTCGTCCTGCTCGAGACCACCGGGCAGTTCCCCATCCGCGGTGACATCGACACGATCGCCGGCGACTTCCTGGCCGGCGACCCGGTGCTGTCGACGTTCGCCGCCTCCGTCCCGCTGACGGTCGACGTGCCCAACGTCGCCGGTGCGACCGAGATGTGGCAGACCTTCCGCGACGCGTGGGGTCAGGCCGTGCAGGCAGGCGAGGGCGACCTGAAGGAGACCTTCTCGACCGCCGCAGACAAGATCGACGCCCTGATCGCCCAGGGCTGATCGATCCGATCGGTCCCCCCGCCGATCACCCCGGGGTGCGCGCGATCGCGCACCCCGGGCTTCGCTCCGTGCACCTGCAGGCGCGCGCGGTCGCGTTCTTCCTCCCGCTGAGGCATCCGCCTCGCCTGCCCTTCGGCACACCGGCAAAGGAGCCCAGCCATGAGACGCATCACCGCGTTCATCGCCTTCACCGTCGCCCTCGTCATCGGCTCGTCCGCGCTCACCACGGTGCCGGCATCCGCCGCTCCCGAAGACGATGTCGCGACGGTCATCGACCGCCTCGAGGAGTACTACCTCGGGCAGGGCGACGACATCATCATCGCCAACGGCATCTACCTCGCCAAGACCTCGGAGGCGCTGGACTACGTCGCGTCGCAGCAGGAAGACGGGTCGTGGGCCGACGTGAACTACGCCGATCGCACGAGCTCGGCGAACGGCAGCGTCTGGTCGGCGTACACGGCGCTCTACCGGATGCTCGCGATGACGCAGGCGTACAAGGACCCGAAGGCCGCAGGCCACGGTGACAAGCGGCTGGTCGACGCGGTGCAGCGGGCGCTGCTGCACTGGGACCGGGTGAACCCCGGCAACACCAACTGGTGGGAGACCGAGATCGGCGAGTCGATCGCGATGGGACGCATCTCGATGTTCCTCGGCTCCGAGCTCAGTGAAGACGCCTTCCGCGTCAGCCTCGCGCACAACACCGGCAAGCTCGACCCGGTCGGGGCGAACGGCTCGTGGCGCACGTCGAACTACATCTTCGAGGCCCTCTCCACCGGCGACATCGCCAAGGTGAAGGAGGGGTTCGCGACGATCGTCGCCACCATCGCGGTCGACCACTCCGGCACCGTGAAAGAGGCGGTCCAGCCGGACGCCAGCTTCTGGGCCCACGGCGCGCAGCTGTATAGCGAGGGCTACGGGATGGTGCTGTTCACCTACGCGGCCCTGTGGTCGGACGTCGCACGCGGCACCGGACTCGCGTTCACGCGCGCGCAGCTGGACTCGATCGCCTTCTACTTCATCGAGGGAACCCGCTGGCTCATCCGCGGAGAGATCGGCATGCTCTACCTCAACTACCGACCGCCGAAGACCGTGGGCGACATCACCAGCCACGCCTCCGAGTTCATCGAGCCGCTGCAGCGCATGGTGCGCACGGACGCCCTCTACTCGACCGCCTACCAGGCCGTGCTCGACGGGGTGCTCGGTAAGACCGAGACGAACGGCGTCACCGGCGCGAAGTACTTCTGGCGCTCGGAGTTCGCATCTCACCAGCGCGACGACTACGGCATCTTCACCCGTCTCAACTCGTCTCGCACGTTCGGCGCCGAGCTGCGCACGTCCTACCGTGACGATCTCGGCAACCCTGTCTTCTGGAACGCGATGGGCTCGACCGCCATCCAGGTCAACAACCGCGAGTACCTCGATCTGGGTCCCACGTTCGACTGGTGGCACTACCCCGGAGTGACCGCACCTGACGAGAAGCGCACGGAACGCGGATTCGAGAACCGTGGGCGCAACGGAGACGCCGCGAGCTTCACCGGCGGCACGTCCGACGGGGAGTTCGGCGCGAGCGTGCTCACCCTCGACGCCGCGGGCACCGGCGCGCGGAAGAGCTACTTCACATTCGACGAGGGCATGGTCGCGCTCGGCGCCGGCATCGCCTCGACGAGTGGCGCGGCCGTGCACACGACGATCAATCAGACATCCGCCAAGGAGAACGCGACCGTCGGCGGCAAGCCCGTCGCGGGCGATGCAGACGACCAGAGCGTCGGGGGCGCCCGGTGGGCCTACAACGACGAGGTCGGATACGTCTTCGCAGACGGCCAGGACGTGAGGGTCTCGAACCGGGCCCAGTCCGGCAGCTGGGAGGGGCAGGGAGCCGTCAGCCGCGACGCTTTCACGCTGTACGTCGATCATGGGACCAAGCCGACCGCCGGCACGTACGACTACACGGTGCTGCCGGCGGCCACCCCCGCCGAGGTCGCCGCCTTCGCCGACGAGCCCGCCATGCGCACGCTCCGCAACGACACCTCGGTGCAGGCGGTGCGGCACGACGCGGCAGGGATCACCATGGCGACGTTCTACGCCGCCGGGACGCTCGACCTCGGCGGCGGTCGCGCACTGACCGTCGACCAGCCCAGCATCGTGCTGCTGGACGAGCGCGGCGAGACCCCCGTCGTCAGCCTCTCCAACCCCGACCGCCCCGGGCTGTCCGTCGGGGTCTCCCTCACCGGCGGCGGCCAGGACCAGCACGCGAGGTTCGCGCTCGGGTCGGGCGAGAACATGGGCAGGACCGTCACTTCCGCGCTCGCCGCGGGCCCACTCCCGGCGACCTCTGCGTTCTCGGCGAGCAGCACGGCAGACGGCTCGTCCGCCGCCGCGCTCGGGGATGACGACCGGGACACCGCGTGGCGATCGGCCGGCGACGGCACGCAGTGGGCGGCCGTCACGCTGCCCCGCGGAGCGTGGGTCACGAAGGCGACCATCGACTGGGCGGATGCTCCCGCCGGCGACTTCGTCGTGCAGACGTCGCAGAACGGCGTCGACTGGACCGACCGAGCCCACGTCACCGACGGCGACGGCGGGGTCGACGAGATCCCGCTCGACCCGACCCCGGCGGAGCACGTGCGCGTGCTTCTGCTCGACGGCGAGGGGGAGGGCTACGGCATCCGCGAGCTGTCGGTGGCGTCGAGCGTCAATCTCTCGATCGACAGTGCGACGCGGGCCTCGGGCTACGCGGGATACAACCTCGTCCACGCCCTCGCCGACGGCGATCCGTCCACGCGCTGGCGCGGCAACAACGCCAACAGCGCCTGGGCGCAGGTCGATCTCGGCGAATCGAAGCCGGTGTCGACGGTGCGGCTCTCGTGGGAGGCGGCGTATGCCAAGGCGTACCGGATCCAGCTGTCCGACGACGGCAGGAACTGGCGCGACGCCTACGTCACCCCTTCAGCCGGGAGCGACGGCGGTGTCGATGTGATCACGCTGAACGACCAGAGCGCCCGTTTCGTGCGCATGCAGACCGTCACGCGTGCTCTGGACTACGGACCCTCGCTGTGGGAGTTCGAGATCTTCTCCGATCGGCTGGTCGCCGAGGCCCCCGCCGTTCCGGTGGCCAACGCCAACCTCGCGCTCGGCCGCCCGACGACGGCCGACAGTGTCCACCAGAACAACGCCACGATCACCGGGCCTAAGGCGACCGACGGCTCCCGCTCGACCAAGTGGTCGTCGGCGCGAGCGGCCGCCGAGCACTGGCTTCAGGTCGACCTGGAGAGCGTGCGGTCGGTCTCGCGCGCCGTGGTCGCCTGGGAAGCCGGCACATCCAACGACTATCGCATCGAGGGCTCGGTCGACGGCACGACCTGGGTACCCCTGGCCCGCGTCCAGGCGGCGCAGCCGACGCTCATCCACCAGCACGACTTCGCGGCGACCGACGTGCGTTACGTGCGCCTGTCCGGCATGCCGGCGACTCAGTACGGACTCAACATCTGGGAGCTCGAGCTGTACGGCGGGTACACCTTCGAGTGCGCGGGACCGGTCTCGGCCGGGCGCGACGGTGCGGCCGTCGTCGCCGCGACGGTGTCGCCGGTGAACCCCGCCGACACGTTCACGGCGGTGGTGATGGACGACTCCGTCGCTACCGTGAAGGGCGATGCCCGTGTCTCGGCAGACGGCAGGGTCGAGGTCGACCTCGCGACCCACGACCCCGGGCGCACGACCGTCGGCATCCGCCACCAGGGCGGCAGCGAGATCGCCTGGTGCACGGTGACCGTGGTCGCCGACACGGGTCGGCTGCAGGCGCAGGTCGACGCGGCGAACACCCTCGACAGCACGGCCTACACGTCGGCCAGCTGGAAGCCGCTGCTCCCCGCGCTCGAGGCGGCCAAGGACGTGCTCGCCGCGCCCGGGTCACCGCAGGGTCAGGTGGATGCGGCGGCCGACGCTCTCGCGGCGGCACTCGCCGGGCTCGTCCGACTCGATGCCGCTCCGAGCGCGCCGCGCGATGTCGTCGCGACCGCTTCCGGCAACCGGGTGAACGTGCAGTGGACGGCGCCCGAGAGCGTGGGCGGATCGCCCATCATCGCGTACGAGGTCGCCGTGGGCGACCGTGTCGTGCAGGCCGAAGGAGCCGTGCTCACGGCAGCCGTCATCGGGCTCGCCGCCGGCGAGTACGCCGTGACGGTGCGGGCGCAGAACGCGGGCGGGTGGTCCGTGCCCTCCGCCGCGATCGCCGTCGTGGTCGATCCCGAGGTGGTGACCCCGAGCGTGACGGTCGAAGGCTCGCCGAAGGTCGGCGGACGCATCCACGTCAGCGGCGTCGGATTCGAGCCGGGGATCGAGTACACCGTTCAGCTGCGTTCCACTCCGGCCGATCTCGGGACCGTGACCGCCGAGACGGACGGCAGCTTCGCCTTCCGCGGAGTCGTGCCCGAAGATGTCGAGGCCGGCGCGCACACGCTCGTCGTGATGCTCGACGGGGCGGACATCGCCTCGACCCCGGTGCGGATCATCGCCGCCGCCGGCCCGGGTGCGCCGGGCGGGCCGGGCGACGGCGGAACCGACGAATCCGGCGCGCTCCCCGCCACCGGAGGCGACCTCGCCTGGCTGCCGTGGACGCTCGCCATGGCGCTGCTGCTGCTGCTCTCGGGCGCTGTAGCGATGAAGGCGCGACGGCAGCCCCGCGACTGAACCGCGGCACGGACGAAGGGGCCGTCTCCCGAGGGAGGCGGCCCTTCGTCGGTGCCCTCGCGCGAACGCCAGGCCCTTGTTCGGACCACGCATGCGGAAGGGCCGCCTCCCCGATCAGGAGACGGCCCTTCGAACGCTGCGGATCAGAGGCGGGTGAGCTCCGCGACACCGATCGACGAGTCGGCCATGCCGTAGAAGACGAAGGTCCGTCCTCCGATCTCCTCGACCGCAGTGGGGAACACGACGTTTCCGAGGGTTCCCCGCAGCTCCTCCGCGGTCTCGGGTGCGAGCAGGGGCTCCGCCGAGCGGGCGAGCACGCGGCGAGGGTCCTCCGCGTCGAGCAGGATCGCACCGGCCGAGTAGCGCGAGCCGTAGGCCAGCTCGAAGCCCTTCGGAGTGGCGCCGGAGACGCCGTGGTGCAGCAGCAGCCAGCCTTCCGGCACGCGCAGCGGCGAGGGTCCGGCGCCGATCTTCGCGCTCTCGTAGGCCATCTCGGGCCCGACGAGCATCGCCGAGTCGTGCAGGCGCGTCAGGGCCGTGATGTCTGCCGTCGCCTCGTCGAGGTCGATGTAGCCGATCCAGATCGAGGGACGTACTTCGTCGATGCCTGCCGGGGGTCGTGCCCCCTCGCCGGGTCGCAGCCAGTCGAGATCCCACATCGGGCGGTGCAGCACGGCGATGCGCGGCTTCCCGTCAGGACCGGGCACCGGCTCGGGGAAGAAGACGATGTCCTTGTTGGCGAACAGGTTCAGGTCGGTCGCGAGTTCGGGCTGATAGGCGAACTGGATCGGGCCGAGACGGTGCCACGTGACGGTGTCGCGCGAGTACGCGAGCGCCGGTCGTGGCCCCAGCGGTCCGTAGGCGATGTACGTCATGACGTGCAGACCGAGCGGTTCCAGGAAGGTGATGCGCGGGTCTTCGACTCCGGCGTTCTGGTGGCCGTGCTCCCACTGCTCGTCGGGGGAGAGCACGAGGCCGAGGCGCTCGACACCCGTCGGCACGCCGTCCTCGATGATGACGCGGGCTCGCGCGATTCGTGAGACGTTGCCCTCTGCGACGACCCGTGGGTAGAGGTAGAGCTCGTCGTCCGGCCCCCAGGCGGTGCCGGGGTTGAGGACGCCCTCGGCCTCGAGCGGGTCGGCGGGGTCGGCGGTCATGATCGTGCCCAGTCGCGTCAGGGCGTAGGGGATCGCAGTCGTCGGAGCGGAGGAGGGGAATGGGGTCATTGCCTTGCTTTCGGGGTGTTTCGGGGTCGACGGCTCAGCCCTTGATGGCGGAGCCGAGGTTCGCGGACGTGAAGTGTCGCTGGAACATCAGGAACAGCACGACCACCGGCACGGCGAGCACGCACGCGCCCGCGAGGACGGCTCCCATCGGGTTCTCGAGGAACGACCCGTTCGTCTGCGAGAAGTTCGCGAGGCTGACGGCGAGCGTCTGCTTCGTCGCATCCTTGGTGACGAGGAACGGCCACAGGAACTCGTTCCACGGACCGATGAACGTCACGAGCATCGCCGTGAGCACGGCCGGGCGCACGAGCGGAACCGCGATGAGGAGCAGGATGCGCAGTTCGCTGGCTCCGTCGATGCGTGCGGCGTCGAACACGTCGCGGGGGATCTGCAGGAAGTACTGGCGGAAGATCAGCACGGCGACCGAGTTGATCGCGAACGGCAGGATCATCCCGATGAAGTTGTCGGCCAGGCCGAAGTAGCGCACGACCATGACGTACAGCGGGATCATAAGCAACTGGAACGGGATCGCCTGCACGAGCAGCACGAGCGCGAACACGAGCCCGCGTCCTCGGAACGACAGCACCGCGAGCGCATAGCCGACGAGCAGCCCGAACACGAGCGTGCAGCCGACCACGCCGGCGGTGAAGATGAGCGAGTTCAGCAGCGAGCCGAACAGGTTCACCGATTCGTTGATCTCGACGAAGTTGTCGAAGGTGAGGTTCTGCGGCAGCGGGAGAAGGCCGAGGAGGCTGGTGTCGCGTTTGCGCTGGAGGGCGCCGATCACCATGTAGTAGAACGGCACGAGGGCGGCGAGGGCTCCGACGAGGAGCAGGGCGAACCTCAGGGCGGAGATCACCCGGCCGCTGCGGCCGTGGCGCGTCGCCCGGGTGGTCGTGGCGGTCATCGGGTCCTGCCTTCCGTGATGCGGCGCGAGACGAGCGAGACGATCATCACCGCGATGACGAGGATCATCCCGATCGCGGCGGCGATGTCGGGCTTGCCCTGCTGGATCCCCTGCTGGTACATGAGCAGCGCCGGGGTCATGGATGCGCCGTTCGGCCCGCCGCCGGTAAGCAGGTACGGCTCGGTGAAGATCTGGCCGGTGGTGATGATCGACAGCAGCACGACGAGGGAGGTCACGGGGCGCACGGCGGGGAGCGTGACCGAGCGGAAGCGCTGCCAGTGTCCTGCCCCGTCGAGCTGCGCGGCCTCGTGCAGCTCCTTCGGCACGTTCTGCAGGGCGGCGAGGTAGAGCAGGATGTAGAAACCGAGGTTCTTCCACGTGACGTACACCGCGATGAGCGGCATGATCAGGGCAGGGTTCGCGAGCCACGAGGGGTCGGGCGCGAGCGATCCGAGCATCGAGTTCACGACGCCGTTGCCGTTGAAGAGGAAGATCCAGACCGCGAGCGTCGCGACGGATGCCGTCACGTACGGAACGTAGTACGAGATGCGGAAGAAGCCCTTCCAGTGCACGACGGCGTCGAGCCCGGACGAGAGCAGCAGTCCGAGGACGACGGTGAGTGGCACGTTGATCACGAGGAAGATCAGGAGGTTGCCGAACGCCTGATGCACAACGGGGTCGCCGAGGACCGTCGCGAAGTTCTCGAAGCCCACGAAGGGGTGGGGCACCTCCACCCCAGGGGCGGTGAAGTAGAAGTCGTGCACCGACATCCAGATGCCGAAGCCGAAGGGGATCAGGAACACCACGATGACGAAGAGCATGTAGGGGGCGCTCAACAGCAGGCCGAGCGGATTCTCGCCGAGCCAGCGACGCAGCGTGCTGCCGCGTCGGCGGACCCCGACGTTCGATTCCTGCGCTGGTGCGTCACTGCCCATGGCGTGTGTTCCTCACTGATACGACCGTCCGCCGAGTGCCCGTGCATCGATCTCGGACGGGTCCCGGCGTTGACAACTCTCTTAGTAAACCGGTTTTGGTCAATCTGGTCAACTGGTGGGGTCGCCCGGATCATGGCGGCGGGATTCGGCGCGACACAGGCCATATTGGAGATCTCAGAGTGACTAAATCCGGCTAAACGTGGGATACGATTCGAGCATGACAGCGACCCCCTCCGAAGCGCCGGATAGTGGTACGGGTGCGAGAGACTCCATCGCGGCGGCGGCTCCGCGCGACCGCAAAGTGACGATCGATGACGTCGCAGCTCGGGCCGGCGTTTCCAAGAGCGCGGTGTCGTTCGCGTTCAACGGTCGGCCAGGTGTGGGTGAGGAGACGAAGGAGCGCATCCTCCAGGCGGCCCGTGAACTCGAGTGGCGTCCGGATGCGCGAGCGCGTGCCCTGTCGCGGAGCCGCGCACAGGCTCTGGGGCTCGTGATCCTCCGTGACCCTGAACTGGTCAGCACCGATCCGTTCTTCGCTCAGTTCGTCGCCGGTGTGGAAAGCCACCTCTCGACGGTCGGATATGCCCTGGTGCTTCAGGTCGTAGACGGACAGGACGCCGAGAAGGAGGCATACTCGCGGTTCGCGCGAGAAGCGCGCGTCGACGGAGTGTTCATCACCGACCTTCGTGTCGACGACGAGCGGCCGAGCGCGCTCGCCGCGTTGGGTGTGCCCTACGTCGTCCTCGGATCGCCCGAGGGTGAGGGGAGTGCTCCCATCGGATTGGACGACGCGGCCGGCGTCCGGCGCGCCGTCCGTCATCTGCATGCGCTCGGTCACCAGCGCATCGCCCATGTCGCCGGGGGTGACAGGTACGTGCACTCGCGCGTGCGCCGTGAAGCCTGGGAATCGGAGATGCGACGGCTCGGGCTCGAGCCGGGTGGTGTGGCGCAGGGGGACTTCACCGGAGGATCGGGAGCACGAGCCACCCACGAGCTGCTGGACCAGACGGAAGCGCCGACGGCGATCATCTACGCCAACGACATCATGGCGATTGCGGGAATCTCGGCAGCGATCGACCGGGGTCTGCGTGTGCCGCAGGACCTCTCGGTGGTGGGATTCGACGACATCCCGCTGGCGCCGTACATCACACCGCCGCTGACCACGGTGCGACAAGACGTCTTCCGGTGGGGCAATGCCTGCGCCCGCACACTGGTGGCGCTGATCGAAGAGCGGGAGCACGCGCCGATCGACTTGCCCGCGGTCGAGTTCGTGGTGCGGGGAAGCACGGCGAAGGTGCCGATGCCGTCGGAGACCCTCCCGGAAGGGAACGAATGAACGACGGCGCTCCCCGTCTGATCGCGTTCGATCTCGACGACACGCTCGCGCCGTCGAAGAGCGCTATCCACCCCGTGATGGGAAGGCTGCTGTGTGCGCTCGCCGGCCGCATCGACGTCGCCATCATCTCGGGAGGAAGCCTCGAGCAGTTTCTCGTTCAAGTCGTGGATCGACTGCCCGAGGCGGATGCCGCGACTCTCTCCAGCTTTCACCTGCTTCCTGCCTGCGGAACCCAGTACTACCGAATCGGACTCGCCGGCGTCGAGACCGTGTACGCCCGCAGCCTCGCCGCAGACGCCCGAGCCGAGGCAATGGCTGTCGTGGAGGAGGAGGCGCGGCGACTCGGCCTGTGGGAGACCAGGCCCTGGGGCGAGATCGTCGAAGACCGAGGGTCGCAAGTCACATTCTCCGCGCTGGGCCAGCACGCTCCCGTCGGTGCCAAGTCCGCGTGGGACCCGACCGGAACGAAGAAGAATGCGCTGCGCGCCGCCGTCGCCGCTCGCCTCCCGGAGCTGGAGGTGCGGTCGGGTGGCTCGACCTCGGTCGACATCACCGAGCGCGGTATCGACAAGGCCTACGGGATGAAGCGGCTCGTCGAGCAGACAGGCATCCCGCTCGACGACATGCTCTTCGTCGGCGACCGTCTGGACGTCGACGGGAACGACTATCCGGTGCTCGCGATGGGCGTCCCCTGCAAAGCCGTTGCAGGTTGGGAGGACACAGCCGCATTTCTCCGAGGTCTCATCCTCCGCTCAGGGGTGCGGGACAGCACTGCTGGATGAGGCTGACGCGCCCGCCGTCCCGTCACCCTGGTCCCAGCCGGAAGACGGGCACGAAGTCGGGGTCGACGATCGCCGGGCGCCGCAGGCTGAACGCGGAGATGTCGTGCTCGGTGCGGCCGACGGTCAGCAGCTCGGCGAGGATCCGCCCCATCAGGCTCGCGAACTTGCCCGCGTGGCCGGCGCCGTTGAACACCGCGACATGGGGATGGCCGGGGATGGTGTCGAGCACGAAGTCCCTGTCGGCGGGCATGTCGTACACGCAGGTCTTGCTCATCAGGAGCGGGCCGGCGGCGGCCGGAAGGTGCTCCCGGAGGAAGTCGTGGAGCAGCAGCGGCTCCGTGTCGTCGGGGACGAACGTGCGCTCCGACGACGAGATGAAGCGCCCGCGCATGTCCCGGGCGATCTTGATCGCCGCTTCGCCGTAGACGGGGAACCCGTAGTGCACCTCGTCGGCGTGGTGGATCCAGATGGGGAACCTGTCCGGAGTGAACTCCGCGAGGTTCGATGAGGAGAAGTACCCGACCTGCTCCTGGCTCAGCGTGAGTTCGAAGGAGAGGCCGAGGTCAGGCATGAGGTCGCCCAGCCACGAACCGGCGGCGACGACGAGGTGGCCAGCGTCGAACGAGCCCTCCGAAGTCGTCACCGTGACCCCTTCGGCGGTGACCCGCACACCGGTCACGACCACCCCCGAGCGGAACTCGACCCCGGCGGCCCGGGCGAGCGACACATGAGCGGACACTGACCGGCGGATGTCGAGGATGCCGCCCTCTGCCTGATGAATCCCGATCGTGTCGTCGCTCACGTTCCACTGCGGGTACTGCGTGCGGATGTCGTCGATCGTCAGTTCGTCGTAGCGGATGCCTGCGGCATCCATCGCCCGGCGGTACCCGTCGATCTCCGCCGCGCCGGGGCTGCCCGCGGCCGCGAGGTCGATCCCTCCGGTCTTCGTGTAGACCTGCAGACCAGAACGCTCCTCGACCTGGGCCCAGGCGGCGAACATCGCATCCGTGAGCCGGGTGTAGTCCTCGCGATGGTAGGCGCGGCGGATGATCCGAGAATGGTCACCGGAGGAGCCGAAGGCATGGCCGAGCTCGAACTGCTCCAGCACGAGAACGCGCTCTGCGCCGGCCTGCGCCAGCCAATAGGCGGCCGCGGATCCGATGGCTCCGGCACCGATGACGATGTGAGAGTAGCCCTGGGTCATGTCGTCGACTCCTTCGTGAACGATGCGATGAAACGGTCTGCGGCGGCATCCACCTCCGCCGAGGGGCTGAGCAGTCGCTGCAGCAGGAGTCCGCGCATGCCGGCGACGGCGACGAGGCTCGACTGCGCGGCATCCGTCGCCGTGAATCCGTCGCGGCGGGCAGCTGCTTCGAGGAGACGCGTCAGATCGTCGAGATCGGCCACGAACTCGTCGTAGGCGCCGCGCTCATAGACGGCCAGGCCGATCAGGTGGAAGAACGCACGGGTCCGCTCCTCCTGTGCTGGGCTCGAATAGAAGTCCCAGATCGCCCGGAACAGATCGATGAATCCGAGGCCCTCGCTCGTCGCCGCGATCATGAGATTGTCGCGGCGGCGTGCTTCGGAGAGCACAGCGCTGAGCAGACCCGGCCGCGAACCGAAGTGGTAGGTCAGCAGCGTGTGGTGCACGCCGAGGCGCTCCGCCACCTGCCGCATCGACAGGTTCGGGCTGGGGCCGTTCTCGCCGAACTCGTCGAACAGCGCCTCCAGGAGCCGTGCCCTTCCTTCGCCCACCGGTGCTCGCATGTTGCCTCCGTTGACTTCTTCACCACTGTTGAGTACGTTAGCGCACAACCAATTCACCACTGTTGAGGACGCAGTCGTTCTCGGAAGAGGCGTCATGACCGAGATCTGGTTCGCAGGCGGGATCATCGCCGACGGGTCCGGCGCCGAGCCTTCGCCCGCGGACGTCTGCGTGGAAGACGGCGTGATCACCCGGATCGGATCGGCTCCGGCGAGCGCGACCACCGTGGACCTCGACGGCATGCTGCTGACGCCCGGCCTGATCGACGCCCATGTGCACTTCGGACTCTCGAGCCCGATCCGCGCGCAGTTCGGCTTCCAGCTCTCGGCCGCGGAGATCGCCGCCGACATCTTCCACACCGCGAGCCGCACCCTCGACGCGGGATTCACCACCGTGCGCGACACCGGAGGCATCGACGGGGGAGTGGTCGACGTCATCGCGAAGGGCAAGGTCCGTGGTCCGCGGGTGCTGTCGTGCGGCCCCGTGCAGTGTCAGACCGGCGGACATGGCTACTACGGGGCGGCGTGGGAGCCGACCGAGCTGTGGGAGACGCACCACATCCCCGGGCTCACGGCCCTGTCCCTCATGTCGGGTAACGCCGACGAGCTGCGGCGCAATGTGCGGGAGTCGTTCCGGCGCGGGGCGACGTTCCTGAAACTGTGCGTCACGGGTGGTGTCGTCGGCGGCCACGACCGCCTCGAAGACACGCAGTTCACGGTGGCGGAGATCGCGGTCGCCGTCGAGGAGGCCGCAGCGCGCGGCACCTACGTGACCGTGCATGCGCACAACAATGCCGGCATCCGCAATGCGGTGCGGGCGGGCGTGCGCTGTGTGGAGCACGGAACGGACATCGATGAGCCGACCGCGCAGCTCATGCGGGAGCGCGACGTGGCGCTCGTCCCCACCTTCGCGGTGGTCGATCAGATCATGGACCCCGGGAGCCTCGACGTGGACCCATCGACACGCGACCGCCTGGCCGGCGCTCGTCGACGCATGGCGAACGCGCTCGAGATCTCCCGCGCAGCGGGCGTGCGGATCGGCCTCGGCTCCGACCTCCTCGGACCCGAGCAATACCGCAGAGGCGAGGAGCTGCGACTGCGCGCCGAGCTGGAGTCGCCCATGCAGGCGCTCGTCTCGGCCACCCGCGTCAATGCCGACATCCTCGGCATCGGAGACACCGTCGGGATGCTCCGCGTGGGCATGGCGGCCGACATGGTCGCGTGGGAGCGGAACCCGCTCGACGATGCCCGCGTCTTCGCGGATCCGGACATGGCCGTCTTCGTCGTGAAGGCCGGCCGCATCATGAAGGGAGACACCCAGTGAGCGCGATGCTGAACGGCTGCTTGGCCGACACGGAGTACCTCGAGGTCACGGCACGGTCGGGACATCGCTACGCGGTCTGGGTGACGACGCCCCCGGGCTATGCGGAATCCGCCGAGCCCCTGCCGCTGATCTACGTGACGGACGGCAACTGGGCGGTCGGGCTCACGGCCCCGCTCATCGTCACCCAGGCGGACCCCTACCTCACGATCGCCCCCTACATCCAGATCAGCGTCGGCTATGCCGGTGACGAGGCCGCGCAGTGGGCTCAGCTTCGCAACCGCGACCTCGTGCCGCCGGGAGAACCCGTGGGCGACGAGATGCGGAGGACACTCACGGCCGCCCGCGACTCCGGGGCGATGACCCCGGAGCACGTCGACGCCTACCTCGCCCAGCTGGCCGACACCCACGCCGACGTCTTCCTCGAATTCCTGACGGAGGAGCTCCACCCCCTCCTGCAGTCGAAGTTCCGTGTGAGCGAGACCGGTCATGGGCTCTTCGGCTACTCCTACGGAGGTCTCTTCGCCCTGTACGCCTGGTTGCAGGCGACGTCTCCGTTCGCGACGTTCGGCGCCGGCAGCCCGGGTGTCGCGGCCACGGACAGCCAGGTGTTCCCGCTGATCGCCGCGCTTTCGAACCACGATCCCGCCTCCTCCGCTCGGCGGCTGCACGTCACGCTGAACGAAGCCGAGCTGTTCGGAGAGATTCCCATCTACCGGGAGATCGGGCGCAACCTGCTCACCGTCGTCGAAGAACTGCATGCGAGGGGACGCGCGGGGGACGTCTCGAGGGCCATGCTGCACGAGACCCACCTCACCGGGCTGCAGGCCTCGTTCCTGAGCTACCTCAAGACCTGCCACACGCGCTCGGGGTCGATCCACGGCGACGATGCCCGTGAGTGAGTCCGCGCTCCTCGCCGATCTCTCCGCGGCTCTTCCCGCCGACCGTCTGACGACGGACCCGGATGTGCTCGAGAGCTACGCGCACGACGACGCCGAGTGGGCGGAGTGGTCGCAGCCCGCCTGCCTCGTGCGACCGCGCACCCCCGAGGAGGTGCAGGCGGTGGTCCGGGCATGCCTGCGCCATGACACCGCGGTCGTCGCCCGTGGGGCGGGCACCGGGCTCTCCGGCGGTGCCAACGCGCTCCCCGGCTGCGTCGTGATCTCCCTGGAGCGGATGAACGCCGTGCTCGAGGTGGACGAGCTCGAGCGCCTCGCCGTCGTGCAGCCCGGGGTGGTGAACGACGACCTCCGCGCCCGCGTCGCCCAGAACGGCCTCTGGTATCCACCGGATCCGGCGAGCTCGCCCTGGTCGACCATCGGCGGCAACGTCGCGACGAATGCCGGCGGGGTCTGCTGCGTGAAGTACGGCGTCACCCGGGACTACGTGCTCGGGATGCAGGTCGTGACCGGGACGGGAGAGCTCGTGCGTCTGGGACGCCGCACCGCGAAGGGCGTCGCGGGATACGACCTGACCGGTCTTCTGGTCGGATCCGAGGGGACGCTCGGTATCGTCACCGAGATCACGGTGCGACTGCGGCCGGCTCGCCCGCCCGAGCAGACGATCGCCGGGTTCTTCGACTCGCTCACCGACGCGGGGGAGGCGGTGCGCGAGGTCGCGGCTGCCGGGCTCACGCCGTCGGCGCTGGAGCTGATCGACCGGAACTGTCTGCGCGCGGTCGACGACTGGAAGAACATGGGGCTCTCGGCCGACGCCGCGGTCGTGCTGCTCGGGCGTGTGGACACCCCGGGCGCCGCAGGGGAGGAAGAGGCCGCCGCACTGTTGGCCGCCTTCGAGCACGGCGGTGCCACGTGGGCCGACCGGAGCACGGACGAGGCCGAGGGGGAGGCGCTCTTCGCCGCCCGACGACTGGCCTATCCGGCCTTGGAACGCCTCGGTCCCGTCCTGACCGAAGACGTGTGCGTCCCGAAAGCCGCCGTTGCGGAGATGCTCGGACGCATCGAGGCCATCGGACTCGCGAATGACGTGCTCATCGCCAACATCGCGCATGCGGGCGACGGCAACCTGCATCCGCTCCTCGTCGTTCCGGCCGGTGACGACGAGGCGCGCGCTCGCGCGGAGAAGGCGTTCACGGAGATCATCGACGCCGCCCTCGCGCTCGGAGGCACTGTCACCGGCGAGCACGGCGTGGGTCTGCTCAAGCGCGAGGGGTTGGTGTCAGAGCTCGCTCCCGCCGTCCTCGACATGCATCGAGCGATCAAGGCCGCGCTCGACCCCGCCGGAATCCTCAACCCCGGCAAGGTCATCGGGTGAGAGCGGAAGTCGGTGTGCCCGGTCAGGAGCTCGCCCGGGTGATCGGAACGTTCGTATGCGAAAGGGCTCTCCAGGTCGAGCGGCACCAGGCCGATGGATCGAGCCCTCGGCAGGGTCGGAGAGCACACCCGAGCCGAGGGCGCTTCCCACAGGGCCAGGATGCCGATCCTGTCGCTGCATCCGTACTCTGGTGGCATGACCGAAACCGCATCCTCCGTGCAGGGGCGCGCGCAGCGATCGACGCGCCGACCACCGGTCCTCTGGGGGCTGCTGTTGACGGCCACCCTGTTGGCAGCGGGGACGGTCGCGCTCATCTGGCTCGTGGCCGTGCCGGTGGGCCCCGTCGTGTGCGCCGCGGTCTACCCGGCGACGAGCAATTGCTTCCTCGAGCACCGCGAAGGCAGCGCGCTGGTGATGACGGTGATCGTCGTGGCCTTGTACGTGCTCACGATGCTCCTCGCCGCGTTCCTCGGCCGACCGCGGGGCGTGGTCGTCACCGGGGTGATCCTGCTCGCCATCGCTCCGTTCGTGTCCTACGCGGTCGTGGCCTGGGCCCCGGGCTTCGCGATCGGGATCCCGTGACGCAACGCCGCCGACTCTGGCGCCCAGCCGCGGGATCAAGGATGATATCGATCATCGCCAGGACACCGTGAACGAAAGGGCGTACCGCGACGATGACGAACCTCACGATCGGAACTGTTCTCGGCGATGCCGGGGCAAGAGCCGAACTCGACGCGCGGCGTTTCAACCGCCACACCTTCTGGGTCGGTCAGAGCGGGAGCGGCAAGACGTACGCGCTCGGCGTGCTGCTGGAGCAGTTGCTGCTGGAGACCGAGCTGCCGATGCTCATCCTCGATCCGAACGGCGACTTCACCCGGTTGCGCGAGACCAGGGCCACGGCGAACGATGCGGATGCGTCGCGGATCGCCGCGGCGGACATCCGGGTGTTCCGTTCGGGCGCAGGGGTGGGCGACGGGGACCGGCTGCATGTGCGCTTCGTCGATCTGGTGCCCTCATCGAAGGCGGCCGTGCTGCGGATGGATCCCATCGCCGACGCCGAGGAGTACAACGCCCTGATCCATGTCGAGCAGGAGGCCGAGAGCTTCGACGCGCGCGACATGCTCCCCGACCTGCGCGCGTCGGACGACCCCGCCCTGGTCGGACTCGCGAACCGGATGGAGAACCTCGAGGTCCTGGAGTGGGAACTGTGGTCGCGCGGTGCCCTGTCGGTGGTGGACACGATCGACCAGCGCCCGCGGGCGACCGTCCTCGACCTCGGTGGCTTCGAGCACCGGCCGGAGCCGAAGGTCGCCGCTCTCGCCGTGCTTGAGCACCTCTGGTCCCGGCGCGAGGAGCGCCGTCCGTTGCTGATCGTGATCGATGAGGCGCACAACCTGTGCTCGCCGAATCCGGAGACGGCGGTCGAGCGAGCCCTCACGGAGCAGCTGGTGCAGATCGCGGCCGAGGGGCGCAAGTTCGGGCTCTGGTTGCTGCTCTCCACCCAGCGGCCGACGAAGATCCACCCCAACGTCCTCTCGCAGTGCGACAACCTCGCGCTGATGCGGGTCAATGCACCCCGGGACCTCGCCGAGCTCGCCGACGTGTTCGGCTTCGCCTCGGAGGAGGCCATCCGTCGGTCCGCGCAGTTCGTGCAGGGGCAGGCGCTGTTCGCCGGTGGTTTCATCGCCGAGCCGACGTTCGTGCAGATGGGCGCGCGGCTCACCGAGGAGGCCGGTGGCGACGTGAAGGTCCCACTCCGGGCGGGAGATGAGTGAAACTCGACGAGGGCCGTGCGCGGCGAGCGGAAGCGGCGACGGAGATGACGACGAACAGGTCTGCTGCGGACGACGGGATCCTGCGTGTGCACCGTGTGCTGCGCCCCGGATTCGGGACGGAGGCCGCCGTCTACGGCACCATCCTCGTCAGCGGTCTCGTCGCGGTGTCGTCCGCGCACGGGGAGACATCCTTCGCGGTTCTCATCTCCGTAGCCGTGACGGTCCTCGTGTTCTGGGGTGCGCATGTCTACGCCGGCACCGTGGCGAGAGTCAGCGACCGTGATGAGCGAGCTCGCGGTGAGCGCGTCGGTGTGCGGGCGGCGTTCGTCGCGTCGGTGAAGCACTCCCTGGGCATGCTCACCTCGGCGGCCGTTCCGGCGATCATCCTGCTCGCCGGAACGACACGGGTGATCCCCGACGGGCTCGCGAACGACCTCGCGCTGTGGTCGGGAGTCGTGATCCTCGCCTTCCTCGGCTACGTGGCATTCCTCCGCCGCGGAAGCCCCCAGGTCGTCCGCCTGCTCGGGGCGCTGGCCACGGCGTCGTTCGGGATCGCGTTCGTCGTGCTCAAGGCGCTCGTGCACTGATGGGGGTGGCGCGAGCGCGGCAGCCCGATCAGGCGGCGCTACCCACCGGCACGGTGGTGCGGATGCTGTTCGCGGCGGCGATCACGGCCGACAGGGTGGCCGCCAGCACCGAGCGCCCTCGGCCGGCCATCCATCGGTCGCCGCCCGACGAGCGGTGCTCCAACAGGGTCAGTGCGTCGCTGTCGTTGCCGGAGCCGACGCTCGTCTGATGCAGGCTGACCACATCGACGCGGATGCCGTGGGCGTCGAGTGCAGCGGTGAGGGCCTCGACCGGGCCGACCTCGGTGTGGTCGGTGACGTGCGCGTGTCCGTCGATGCGCAGCGTGATGGCGGTGTGGGTGCGCCCGGCGCTCTCGGCGATGTCGTACGCGATGAGCTCGACGGCAGCGGCGGCCGGGCGGATGTACGCGCTCCCGAACACGTCCCACAGCTCGGCGGCCGTGATCTCCGCTCCGGTCGCATCCGCGTGGCGCTGCACGTGGCGGGCGAAGTCGATCTGCAGGCGCCGGGGCAGTTCGACGCCGTACTCGGTCTCCAGCAGGTAGGCGATGCCGCCCTTGCCGGATTGCGAGTTCACACGGATCACCGCGTCGTAGTCGCGTCCGATGTCGGCGGGATCGATCGGCAGGTAGGGAACCCGCCACTCGACCTCGTGCTCCGGGCGCCCCTCTGCGGCCGCACGGGCGCGGTGCTCGGCGAAGCCCTTCTTGATCGCATCCTGATGGGTCCCGCTGAACGCCGTGTGGACGAGGTCGCCCACGTAGGGATGCCGGGCATGCACCTCGATCCGATTGCTGTACTCGACAGTGCGGCGGATCTCGTCGATGTCAGAGAAGTCGATCATCGGGTCGATGCCCTGTGCGTGCAGGTTCAGTGCGAGGGTCGCGATGTCGACATTGCCGGTGCGCTCGCCGTTCCCGAAGATGCAGCCTTCCACCCGCTGAGCTCCGGCGAGCACGGCCAGCTCTGCGCAGGCGATCCCGGTACCGCGATCGTTGTGCGGATGCACCGAGAGGATCACCGCATCGCGGCGAGCCAGGTTCTTGTGCATGTACTCGATCTGGTCGGCGTACACGTTGGGAGTCGCCACCTCGACCGTCGCCGGCAGGTTCAGGATGACCGGGCGCTCGGGAGTCGCATCCCACAGGTCGGTCATGGCGTCGCAGATGTCCAGGACGTAGTCGGGCTCGGTGAGGTTGAACACCTCGGGCGAGAACTCGAACCGCACGTTCGGCAGATCGCCGGCGAACTCGAGCACGTCGCGACCGCCGGCGAGGATGAGCTGCTTCAGATCTGTTTCGCCGTAGCCGAGGACCATGTCGCGCCAGGTCGGAGCCGTCGCGGTGTACATGTGGACCACGACCGGATTGCGGATGCCGCGGATGGAGGCGACCGTGCGCTCGATGAGATCGCGACGGGCCGGGGTGAAGACGACGATGGTCACGTCGTCCGGCGCGATGTCGCTCTCGGCGATGAGGCGGACGAAGTCGTGATCGGTCTGCGACGCCGAGGGGTATCCGACCTCGATCTCCTTGTAGCCCATCGAGACCATCAGCTCGAAGAAACGCCGCTTCCGGTCGGGGTCCATCGGTTCGGCGAGTGCCTGGTTGCCGTCGCGCAGGTCGACGGGCACCCACAGGGGCGCCGCAGTCAGGCGGTGCGTGGGCCAGTCGCGCTCGATCAGGGGAACTTCCACTCGCGAGAACACGTCGCGGTAGCGGTGCGAGGGCATCTGCGAGTGCCGTTGCCGGTTCCAGGACGGTGCGTGTGCGGGTACCGGACCGGCCGGCGTGGAGATGCGGGAGGCGGGTGTCGTGGTCATGGCGGTGCTGCTTCCTTCGTTCAGAGAGGCGACCGGCGCATGTCCGACTCCACGACGGGGAGCCGGTCCGGCTATGCCCCGCCGTGGCGGCGAAGAAGAAGGTGCTCTGACGTGAACATGGCTAGACTGTAGCAGAACTCCTCAGACAAGTAGACGAAACCTATCGATGAGAGATCGGACGATCATGGCGCAGGTGAAGCGCGCACCGCTGGCGGATCAGGCCGCGGAGCTGCTGCTGGAGCGGATCCGCGGGGGAGAGTGGACGCTGGGGGAGAAGCTCCCCGGCGAGACGACTCTCGCACCGCAGCTCGGAGTGGGGCGCTCCACGGTCCGCGAGGCGATCCGTCAGCTCGCCGGGCGCGGGGTGCTGGCCTCGAGGCAGGGGTCAGGAGTCTTCGTCACCGCGCTGGACGCCCCGGAGGACTGGGACTCGGTCCTCCGCCGGGCCGGAGTCGTCGCGGTGATCGAGGCGAGGGTCGCGATCGAGACCGAGGCGGCGGCGCTCGCCGCCTCACGACGCACGCCCGCCGATCTGCGCGCCATCCGCCGTGCTCTGGCCGGTCGTGCTGCGCACCGCTCGGATATCGAGAGCCACGTCGACGCCGACACGGTCTTCCACCGGTCGATCGTCGCCGCAGCACACAACCCGGTCCTGCTCGATCTGTTCGACAGCTTCACCCCGCGGCTGCGGGAGGCCATGGTCGAGATGCTCCGCATCCGCCGGGTGTTCGGCGGCGACGAGGACCACGATGCGCACGCCGTGCTCGCCCGGGCGATCGCCGACCGCGACGCGAAAGGCGCGGCCGACCTCAGCCGCGCCCACCTCCTCACGCTGCGTGACGCGCTCGCCTGAGGGGCCGCTTCTCACCTCAGGATGACCAGCTCTCGAGTGGTCCTGGTCATGGCGACGTAGCGGTCGACGGCGCCCGTCACATCGTCACCGAACTGCTCCGGCCGCACGAGGGCGACCAGGTCGAACTCGAGCCCCTTCGCGCCCTCGGGGGTCAGCGACCGTACCCTTTCCCTCGGTGCGAAGCCGGGGTCGCCGATGACGCACGCCACGCCGTCGGGATGCGCGTCGAGCCAGGTGTGCAGCACCTCCGGCAGTGATGAGGCTTCGCCGAAGCGCACCGGAACGCCGCTCTCTCGCACCGACGTCGGCACGTTCGCGTCCGGGATCGCCGCCAGCACGAGGGGGGCCGCCGTCGCCATCACCTCCGCGGGGGTCCGGTAGTTCACTCCGAGGTGGGTGATCCGCACGTCGCGCAGACCGATGCGCGTGAGCCTCTCCTCCCAGGTCTCGGTGAAGCCCTGCCGCGCCTGCGCGCGGTCGCCGACGACCGTGAAGCTGCGCGAGGGGCAGCGGGCGACGAGCATCCGCCATTCCGCATCCGTCAGCTCCTGCGCTTCGTCGACGACGATGTGGCCGAAGGGGCCGGCCAGCGCGTCGGGGGTGAGCGCCGGCGGGGCGTCGACGCCGAGCAGCACGTTCCGTGCGTCCTGCCCGCGCAGGATCGACATCACCTTCATCTCGCTGTCGTCGTCTTCGATCAGGTGGTCGACGACGTGGGAGATCTGCTCCTGCGCCGAGGCGATCACGGCCTGACGGCGGTGCTCCTCGCGCACGGACTCCGGGTCGCCGATGCGGCGCCGCGCCGCGTCGAGGAACGGGAGGTCCGCCGTGGTCCACGGCGTCGTCCCTTCCCGGTGCAGCAGCGCGACGTCGTCAGCGGACAGCCCCGGAGCGCACTGCCGGAGCAGATCGGGCGAGCTCCACATCCGCTCCACCACGGTGGTCGGGGACAGCAGCGGCCAGGCCCTCACGAACGTCCCGGTGAGGTCGTCGTCCTGACGCAGCCAGCGCCGGATCGCGTGCGGTGGCACCTCCTCGTCGCCGACCTGGTCGACGAGGATCTCCAAGAGCTCCTCCCACACATCATCCCGAGCCTCGTTGTGCGACGCTGCGGGGTCGGCAGCGGCGAACACCTCGCCCCACTCCTGACGGCTCAGCCAGAGGTCCGCCCACGGCGACTCCAGACGCATGGCGTGCTGCGGCGGACGCTCGAAAGACCGCGCCGCGGCATCGAGCATCAGGTCGGGGGAGAGGGAGGCCTTCAGTGAGGCCACGCGCGGATCCGGCTCCTCGACGGCGGTCGCACCCTCCGGGACGAGGTCCCGCAGCGTGCACAGTCGCACCGTGTCCTCGCCGAGGCTCGGCAGCACGTCTTCCACATAGGCGAGATAGTGCGCGTTCGGCCCGACGAGCAGCATGCCCCCTGCGCCCTGTGTCAGGCGCGGTTCCGCGTACAGTAGCTGCGCGGCCCGGTGCAGAGCGACGACCGTCTTTCCCGTGCCAGGACCGCCGTCCACGACGAGCGCGCCGGGGGAGGGCGTGCGGATGATCGCGTCCTGGTCGGCCTGGATCGTCGCGAGCACGTCGCGCATCCGCGAGGTGCGGTGCGTGCCGAGGCTGGCGATGAACGCGGACTGATCGTCCAGGGACGCTGCGCCGTCGAACCCGGCGGGGGTGAGCGCCTCGTCCCAGTAGTCGTTGATGAGCCCGTCAGTCCAGCGGTATCGACGACGCGAGACGATGCCGCGCGGATCCTCCATGGTCGCGGCGAAGTACGGTTCGGCCGTCGGGGTCCGCCAATCGACGAGCAGCCGGGTGCCGTCCGCCGCAGCCAGCCCCGTGCGGCCGATGTAGATCGGTTCGCCCTCTGCCGGCGTCATTCTGCCCAGGCAGATGTCGATGCCGAACCGTTGCAGGATCCGGAGCCTCCCGCTCAGGCGTCGGATCTCCAGGTCGCGGTCCACGGCACTGTCGCCGAATCCCGCACGCTGGCGGCGCACCTCGGCGAGACGTCGGGCGACCTCGGCGCGCTGCTCCTCCAGGGTGTCGGCGATCCGTCGGAGGTGCTCGCGGTCGGCATCGAGAAGGGCGGGGGTGGCTTTCGCACTCAGATTCTCGGGCAGGTGGAAGGGATCGAAAGGCATGGGTCTCCTTCACGCGCGAGGGCCGGATCGCACGAGCGAGGGTCGATTCTGCCGCAGGGATGGGGCCTTGCGGCAAGCCCCCATCCCGGAGATATCCTGGAAATGGAAGGACGCGGGGATCACGCTGACGCATTCGACCGACTGCCCTCCCTGCGGAGCACACCATGACGCATCGCATCGGCTATCTCATCGGAAGTCTCGCGCAGGACTCGATCAACCGGATTCTCGCGAAAGCGCTCGTGGGGCTCGCGCCGCCCAGCCTGGAGCTCGTCGAGATCCCGATCCGGGACCTCCCGCTCTACAACCGCGACGATGAGCTCGATCCGGTAGCCGCGGTGACGGAATTCAAACGCGCCATCGAGGGCTCCGAGGGGCTGCTGCTGGTGTCGCCCGAGTACAACCGCTCCATCCCCGGTGCGTTGAAGAACGCGATCGACTGGGGTTCCCGCCCCTGGGGCCACAACTCCTTCGCCCGCAAGCCCACCGGCATCATCGGCGCTTCCACCGGAGCCATCGGTACGGCAGTGATGCAGTCGTCGATGCGCAGCGTCCTCAGCTTCCTCAACGCCCCGCAACTGAACGCCCCGGAGGCGTACATCACGTTCGATCCGGAGGTCTTCGGCGCGGACGGCGAGGTGAAGGATGCCGGCACGCGGGAGTTCCTGCAGCACTACATGAACGAGTACGCCGCCTTCGTCGCGCGGGTGCTGTCGCTCACCGCACCGGGCCACGTCGGGGATCAGGGCTAGTCGGCGGGGTATGCCCTCCCGAACGATCCGCCCCAGACGGTACCGCCGAGAGGGCTGACCGTCCTTCCCGGACGGTTGGGGAGGCGGCGAAGTTCTCGCTGCGCTCTCGGCTGATCTCCCCAGATCTCAGCCTGTAGCCCCCGCTACCTGAGCAGAGTACCGCTTAATCGGCTTGTCCGCCATTTGGGGGACAAAGAAATTTACGAATGTTGCACATCCAGGTCACCTGTTGTCTTCCCTGCGGCGATGCCTAGGGTGGACTCATGGACAGATTGCTCGTGCTCACCGCTCAGGTCGCCATCGCCCACGGCCACCGGGTCGAGGTGACCGAGCAGGTCGATCCGCTCACCGACGAACCCGTCGTCCTCGCTCTCGTCGACCTCGACACGGGCATCCGCTACCGGCGCGCGGAGGAGCCGGGCGGTGATTTCTCGCGATGGATCGGCCGGGTGTTGGAGTGCACGGTGACCATCGGCGGAGTCGGAGCGCGCACCACTTTGCTGGTCGATCCCATCGGCCCCGGAGCGACCGGAGCCAAGATCGCGCTGCGCGGCGCCGACGCGGCCGCCGACGCCGCGAAGGCGGAAGCCGACCGATGGGGTGGCGCGGATCGTCCCCCGGTGGAGGAGCCCGAGCGCTTCTGGTGAGATCGCCCCGGGGGCGCTGAGGCCCGTGTCGTCAGCGGAAGTCCCTGGACCGATGCGTGAGGCCGGTGCGCAGATCCTCGAAACCGTCGGCGAGCACATTGACCACGCCCTCGGCTGACCGCTCCAGGATGCCGCGGATGATGAGCGCCGGTGATTCCCGGGCGACACGGCGGTAACGGTTCCAGACCCCCGCCGAGCAGACGATGTTCACCAGGCCGCTCTCGTCCTCGAGGTTGACGAAGGTGATCCCGGACGCTGTCGCCGGCCGCTGACGGTGGGTGACGAGGCCGGCGACCTCGATGCGGCGGCCGACCTCGTGGCCCTGCAGATCACCGGCGGTGAGCACCCCGCGGGTGCGCAGCGCCTCCCGGAAGTGCGCCATCGGATGATCGTCGGTCGACACCCCGGTCGCCCAGAGGTCCGCCGAGAGCCGCTCGTAACTGGTCTGATCGGCGAAGAGGGGCGGCTGCACGGCGACAGTGGTCCCCGGAAGGAAACGGGAGCGGTCGTCCGCCGCGGCGCCGGCGAGCCAGATGGCCTCTCGGCGCTCCAGTCCCAGGCAGTCGAAGGCGCCGGCGGTGGCGAGCGCCTCCAGCTGCGTGGCGGTGGCATCCGTCCGGCGGACCAGATCGTGAAGGTCCCGGTAGCGTCCATGCGCCTCACGCTCGGCGACGATCTTCTCCGCCATCGGCACGCCGATCCCGCGGATGCCGCTGAGCCCGAGCCGCACCGCGGATCCGCCGTCCCGCCGATGTGCCGCGGACTCGTCCGGGGCCTCCCTGTCGAAGCGGAGGGTGGGCGGTTGCGGATCGTCGAGGCAGTCCTCCCGGCCGGTCGGCCCCTGCGCGGATGCGCCCTCGTCGAGAGGCTCCAGCATCTCCGTCGCCCCCGAGACGTGCAGATCGGGGCGACGCACCTCCACCCCGTGCCGTCGGGCATCCGCGGTGAGGGTCGCCGCGGAGTAGAAGCCCATGGGCTGCGAGCGCAGCAGGCCGGCGAGGAAGGCGGCGGGGTAGTGCAGCTTCAGCCAGGAGCTGGCGTAGACGAGCAGAGCGAACGACAGTGAATGCGACTCCGCGAAGCCGAAGTTGGAGAACGCCTGGATCTGGGCGTAGATGCGATCGGCCGCCTCATCGACGAGGCCGCGCCTGGCCATGCCGGCGTACAGCTTGTCCCTGACCTTCTCGATCTTCTCCAGGCCGCGTTTCGATCCCATGGCCCGGCGGAGCAGGTCGGCTTCGTCGGCCGTGCAGTCGCCGATGGCCGTCGCCATCTGGATGAGCTGCTCCTGGAAGATCGGGATGCCCAGCGTGCGTTTGAGGATGTCCTCCAGGTCGCTGTGCGGGTAGGGGATCGTGAAGTCCACGGGCTCCTCGCCCCGTGCCAGGCGCCCCCGGTTCTCCTCGTCGACACGATCCTTCGCCATCTTGCGCCGTACGAAGGGGTGCACGGCCCCACCCTGGATGGGACCGGGACGGATGAGCGCGATCTGGATGGCGAGGTCGTAGAAGCAACGGGGCTGCAGGCGGGGGAGCAGGCCGATCTGCGCACGGGACTCCACCTGGAAGACTCCGATCGAATCCGCGCGACAGAGCATGTCGTACACCCCCGCCTCCTCTTTGGGGATGCTCTCCAGCGTCCACTCCTCGCCGGTGTTCTCCCGGATCAGGTCGAAGCAGTGCTGGAGGGCGGCGAGCATCCCGAGCCCCAGCAGGTCGAACTTCACCAGGCCCATGAAGGCGGAGTCGTCCTTGTCCCACTGGATGACGGTGCGGTTCTCCATGCGGGCATGCTCCACCGGCACGACCTCGCCGACCGGGCGTGCGGTGAGGACCATGCCGCCGGAGTGGATGCCGAGGTGACGGGGTGCCTTCAGCAGCTCACCCGCGTAGGCGAGCACGTTCTCCGGGATGTCATGACCCTCGACGGGTTCGAGCCCCACACCCCAGCCGTCCACCTGCCGGGACCAGGCGTCCTGCTGTCCGGGGGAATGGCCGAGCGCTCTCGCCATGTCGCGTACCGCGTTCTTTGGACGGTACTGGATGACGTTCGCCACCTGCGCCGCCCGCTCCCTCCCGTACTCCCGGTACACCCACTGGATGATCTCCTCGCGTCGGTCGGAGTCGAAATCCACGTCGATGTCCGGCTCCTCCGTCCGTGTGGTCGCGAGGAAGCGCTCGAAGGGAAGACGGTAGAGGATCGGATCGACCGCGGTGATCCCCAGCAGGTAGCAGACCGCGCTCGCCGCGGCCGACCCCCGGCCCTGGCAGAGGATGCCGCGTCTGCGCGCCTCGGCCACGATGCCGTGCACGATCAGGAAGTACCCGGGGAAGTCCTTCTCCTCGATCACGTCCAGCTCGCGTTCGATGCGACGGTGGCCGGCGTCGTCCAGTCGGGGGTACTTCGACGGCACGGCCTCCCAGACCAGGTGACGAAGCCAGCTCATCGGCGTGTGCCCCTCCGGCACCTGCTGCTGGGGGAGCGCCGGTCGTGCGAGACGCAGCGGGAATGCGGATGCCGCGGCCAGCTCGAGCCCGTACGAGATCGCGCCGGGGTAGCGCTGGAAGCGGGCGGACATCTCGGCTCCGCTGCGCAGATGCGCGCCGCCGTGCGCGGGCAGCCAGCCGTCGAGCTCATCCATGCTGCGCACCGCGCGGACCGCGGCCACCGCCTCGGCGAGCGGTGCCTGTGCGGGGGTGGCGTAGTGCACGTTGTTGGTCGCGACCACCGGCAGCCGCATCCGACGGGCGTGATCGGCGAGGGCATCGTTACGGCGGGTGTCCAGGGGGTCGCCGTGGTCGAAGAGCTCGACGGCGACGTTGTCGGCTCCGAACAGGTCGACGAGGGAGCGCAGCGGAGTGGCCGCGTCTCCGGCCGCGAGCCCACGACGCACCGCACCCTTGCGGCATCCGGTCAGGATCGTCCAGTGCCCGCCCGCGCGCGCGGCAAGATCGTCGAGGTCATAGACGGGACGCCCTTTCTCTCCACCGCGCAGCTGTGCGGCGGAGATCGCGCCCGAGAGCCGGTGGTAGCCCTCCATCCCGCGAGCGAGGACCAGCAGATGCTCCCCAGCGGGATCGGCCGAGCCTCGTTGCGGTGCGGGCAGGTCGAGCGACAACTCGGCTCCGAACACCGTCTGCAGCGGACTCTCCATGAGGTCGGCGACCTCGGCGAAGCGGGCAGCGCCGTAGAAGCCGTCGTGGTCGGTGAGGGCGAGGGCGGTCAGGCCGAGACGGTCGGCCTCGGCGAGGAGATCCTCGGGGGAGGAGGCGCCGTCGAGGAACGAGTACGAGGAATGGGCGTGCAACTCGGCGTAGGGGACCGCATCCTCGGGGCGAGCGATGGCGGTGGGCGGAGTGCGCTTGCGGCGCCGGCTCACCGGCCCTGGATCCGTCCGCTGGCCGCGCGGCTCGGCGCCGGGAGGGGGCGGGGGCGACTCGTCGCCGCTGAGGGTGCGCTCCAGGTCTTTCCAGGAGAGGGGCGGGTTGTGCCAGCCCATCAGCGATACCTCCCCTCGGCCCACCAGCGCTCGCCGGTGTGGAAGACCAGCCAGGCGCGGTCGCGGTCGTCGACGATCTGCAGTCGGTGCCCGCGCTTGCCCCCGCCGGACGACCAGCGACGCTCGTGGATGGGCCAGGGGCCGGCCCACGCCTGCACGGCCGCCCCGTCGATGCGGGCGGGATCGCTCGAGAGCGCCCCGCGCTCATCGATGGTGATCGTGGTCTCGTCCGCGGACAGCACTCCGATCGGACGCGGCGGGCGGAACACCTCTGCCGGGAGCGGATCGGGCAGGCTCCCCGGCCAGGGCGATTCCGGGTCGCGCGGGGGGACCGTGCGCTCGCCCCAGGGCGTCAACACCTGCCGATCGGCGAGCCAGCGGCCGCCGGCGACCGCGGCGGTGACGACGCCCTGATGGCCCAGCATGGTCTGCACGCGGGAGACCGCATGGTGCAGGCGCTCGTCGGTGCCGGATCCGAAGAGCCCCGGCTGGTGATGGGCGGCGTCGTCCACGGCGGCGGGGACGATGCGCACCGCCATGATGCCGCCGAACGCCCGTGCCTCATCGACCGGCTCCTTCGCCGACTGCGCGGCCAGTGCCTCCAGCTGCCAGCGCACCCGGTCGACGAGGTCGGAGGCGTCGAAGCACGTCGGATGCAGCCAGGCCCGGGAGAAGACCACGCCGTTGTCATCGGTGAGATCGATCCGCACCTCCGTGCACACGACCGAGGCGTCGCCGAGTGCGAGCATGACCGCATCCGCCGTCTGCCGCACCGCGAAGGCGACCTGATCCGCTCCGGCCAGCGGCGAGTCGAACTCGATGTCCCGAACGAGTTCGGGGTCGGGCGGACGCGGCGTCAGCGGGCGGGAGTCGGCGCCGGCGGCGAGAGCGTGCAGACGTGCGCCGTGTTCACCGAAGCGGTCGCGCACGTCGAGCGGGGTGAGCGCGGTGAACTCGCCGAGGGTGCGCACCCCGAGTCGGACGAGGAGACCGGCGATCTGCTCGTCGCGCAGCACCTGCACGGGGTAGGGGGCGAGGAACTCCCGGGATCCGCCGGGCGGCACGACCGTGCAGGGGGTGGGTCCCCGCGCGGCGATCTCGGCGGTGAACGGGCCGTCCGCGACGCCGATGCGCACCTCGGGGAGACCGGCCTCCGCGAGGACGGTGGTGAGCGCCTCGGCCGCCTCCGCCTCCCCGCCGTGATAGCGGGAGATGCCCCGGGCGCGGACGATCGCGAGTCCCGGTCGCAGCAGCGTCACCCCGGGCGCATGCTTCTCGATGAGGTGCAGCACGGGGAGGAAGGCACGCTCGTCGCGGTCGGGGTCGTGGGGGAGCACGCGCAGCGAGGAGAGATGGCCCTGTGCGACGCGGCGGCGCTGACCGGTGCGCACGCCGTGCTCGCGGGCGGAGGCGGTGCAGGCGACGATCGTGTTCGCCTGCACCAGGGCGGTGGGCGGGTGCGGAGGCGGACTGCCGAGCGCGGCCCGCAGGGGCCAGTCGGGGAACCACAGCACGAGCACGCGGAGCGGGCTGTTCATCCGGCTTCCGCCCATCGCAGGAGTTCGGGCGGTGCGGAATCGCCCTGCCCGACGATCTCGGGCGGGAGCGCGGGCAGCGCGGTGAGCTCGGCCCCGACGGTCTCGACGGCGCCGTGGCCTCCCGGCAGGCGCACCTGCACGCTCGACGGGCGAGAGGTGTGCCGGGTCTGCGCAGTCACGGTCACCGTGCAGTCGGAGAGCAGGCCCCAGCCGGCGCCGAGGCCGTGCCAGTGCGGGTCCTGCAGGCGTATCGTCCCCTCGCTCTGCGGCCACCGTCCGGTGCCGGGCGTCTCGGTGACCAGGAGCGTGCATCCGCGATCGCGCAGGCGAGCGCTCAGGCGGGAGACGTCGGCATCCCGCGCCCGTGTGGCGGGATGCACGACGATCAGGGGTACGACCTCGGCCAGCGCGGAGGTCGCCGCGAGCCAGCGTTCTCCCGGGTCGGGGACGAGGATCAGACGGGCGAGATCGATGCCGAATGCGGCCGCCGCTTCGACGCCGAGTGTCGGCATGCCGACGACGGCGCACCAGTGCCCCTTCTGCGATGCGGCGCTGAGCAGTGCGAGCACGAGGCTCGGCGAGGGGGAGACGGTGTAGGAGGTGCCGGTCTGCAGGCCCTCCTCGGGGAGGAGGGCGGAGAAGGCGGGGTCGAGGGGGAGGAGCGTATGCTCGCTGCGCCGCCGTTGCATCCGGCTGATCTCGCGGCGCAGTCGCAGCACTTCTCCCGCGCGGGAGTCGCTCGCCGGCGAGAGGGAGGCCAGCGCATCGAGACCGATCACCCTGCATCCTTTCTCGAAGATATATTCTAATATAACAAGTCGTGTGGATGACGATAGTTCGTACATCGGACATCGGCGGAGTTCTCCACAGGGCGTCGGCACCGGGCCTGCAGATCTCCTAACCTGCGCGTATGGATCCCCGGCTCGCACTCCTCTCGCTCGTGCACGTGATGCTGGCGGGCGTCGGTGGATGGCTGATCGTGATCGATGCGCGCACGCACCGCCTCCCGAATCGCATCGTGCTGCCGACGCTCGCCGCCCTGATCGTGCTCGGTGCCGGCGACGCCCTGGTCACGGGGCAGAGCACCGCGTTCCTGCGCGCCCTCCTCGGCATGGTGATCCTGGGTGGCTTCTACGCCGTGCTGCGGGGGATCAGCCGTGCGGGGATGGGTGGCGGCGATGTGAAGCTCGCCGCGGTCATCGGGTTCGTGCTCGGCTGGCACGGCTGGCAGTCGCTCGCGATCGGAGCCGCCTCGGCGTTCGTGCTCGGGGCGCTCTACGCGCTCGTGCTCATTCTCCTGCGCCGAGCACACGGGGCCACCCGCATCGCCTTCGGACCGTGGATGATCATCGGCGCGCTCCTCGGCATCGTCCTCGGCTGAATCCGCCGGGCCTCGCACGGATAGTCCGATGTCGGGGCTACCCTGAAGCACATGGCACTTGCACGGCTTCACGGCGGCCCGCTGGACGGGCAGATCATCCCCCTCGGCGACGCGGACGACAAGCTGATCGTCCCCTACAGCGAGACGCAGGTGGTGTACAACCGCCGTAGCGAACCGCACAACACCGGCCCGAACGATGGGCCGACCGAGGTCGACTACTGGTTCGAAGAGTCTCTCGAGGATCTCACTCTCAACGACGATGACTGAACCGTCCCGCACGGTCGAGGTCGAGCGCAAATACGACGTCGACGGCGAGACCCCGCTGCCGGTCTGGGAAGCGATCCCCGGGGTCGACGCCGTCACCGCCGGGGAAGCCCGGGCGCTCGACGCGCAGTACTTCGACACAGCCGACGGCGATCTCGCCCGTGCTGGGGTGGCGCTGCGCCGTCGCACCGGCGGCCCGGACGAGGGCTGGCACGTGAAGGGACCGCGGGAGGGCGACGGCCGGCTCGAACTCGGCTGGCCGCTCGGCGAGGGCGACGAGCTCCCCGGGGCCGTGGCCGACACCGTGTCCGCCTGGACGACCGCGCCACTCACCCCGCTCGCCCGCATCCGCAACGACCGCACCGCCTACCTGCTCACCGGTCCCGCGGGAGTCGTGGCCGAGTTCGTCGACGACCGGGTGCAGGCGACGGATCTCCGAGGCGACGTGCAGCGCGAATGGCGCGAGTGGGAGATGGAGCTCGGTCCCGCAGCCCCGGCAGACGACGAGGCGCGCGCCGCCTTCTTCGCTGCGGTGGAGCGCGCCGTCCTGGCCGCGGGAGGCCGGGAATCGGCATCCGGTTCCAAGCTCGCCCGCGCCCTCGGCTTCTAGTCAGACGGCCGAGTCGAACGCAACCCCTTTCCCCGGGACGACACCGCGTGCTTGAGTGACAGCATGAGTCGACCGCCTGTGCTCCGATCGCTGCAGACGATCGTCCCCGACACCGTTCTCGTCCAGGAGCAGGTGCGCGACGTCTTCGCCCAGCAGCCCGACCTCGGGCGCTTGGCGCAGCGGATCGTCACGACATCGTTCAACGTCTCGGGCATCGACCGCCGCCACACCGTGATCGACGAGTTGTCACTCGACTCCGACGTGGCCGATCCCGTCTTCTTCGACCGGCGTTCCGGCGAGCTGCTGGCTCCGGGCACGAAGGCGCGCAACGACATCTACACCCGGGAGGCCGCCCGGCTCTTCGTCGACGTCGCGCGGCGGGCCCTCGACGCCGATCCCGAGATCGGCCCGGAGGATGTGACTCACGTCATCACGGTGTCCTGCACCGGGTTCCACGCTCCCGGACCGGAATACGAGATCGTGCGCGCTCTCGGGCTGTCCGATGCGGTGCAGCGCTTCCACCTCGGGTTCATGGGCTGCTACGCGTCGATGCCGGCGCTGCGGGCAGCGAGCCAGTTCTGCATCGCCGACGAGAACGCGGTCGTCCTGGTCGTCAGCGTCGAGCTGTGTACCCTGCATCTGCGTTCCTCGGAGAACCCGGACACGATCGTCGCCTCCTCGCTGTTCGCCGACGGTGCGGCGGCCGGCATCGTCACGGCCCGCGACCTTCCGTCGACATCACCCGCCCTGCGGTTGGACCGGTTCCACACGGCCATCGCCCCGGAGGGCGAGAAGGACATGGCCTGGACGATCGGCGACACCGGATTCGAAATGATCCTCTCCACCGCCGTCCCGCAGATCATCGGGGAGACCATCATCGGCGCGCTCCGGCCGCTGTATTCCGCTGATGCGGAGATGGCCGAGGCTTTCGAGGCGGGGCGGGTGGGGCAGAAGGTCGAGCATTGGGCGATCCACCCCGGGGGCCGCAGCATCCTGGACCGGGTGCAGGAGCGGATGCATCTCAGCGATGCGCAGCTGCACCCCGCCCGCGAGGTCCTGCGCGAGAACGGCAACATGTCCAGCGCCACGGTGCTCTTCGTCCTCAAGCGCATCTTGGAGGAGGAGGGCGCGGCTGCGGGCGAGCGTGTCGCCGCGATGGCCTTCGGGCCGGGGCTGACCGCCGAGAGCGCGCTGCTCACCGTCGTCGGTCCTTCGGCCTCATGATCCCAGCCCTGGCGGCCAGGGACGTCGAGGCCCGTGAGCTGATGGACGACCCGCACGCCGATGCACGGATGTTGGCGCGGACCTACGGGCGCTTCGGCTTCGTGAACGCGCTGGTCTCGCGACCTGGCACCCTCTATCGCCGCGATATCCTCCCGCGTGCGGAGCGTGCGGGGCGGCTGCGCATCCTCGATGTCGGCGCCGGCGGCGGAGACCTCTGCCGCCTGCTCGCCGGGCGGCTGCGTCACGACGGGTTCGACGCCGAGATCACCGCCCTCGACGCCGATGAGCGGGCGATCCGGTGGGCCTCGACGCACGACCGGGGCGCCGGCATCCGCTATCGACGGGCGCTGACGACCGAGCTGGTCGACGCGGGCGACACCTACGATGTCGTGCTGTCCAATCACGTGCTGCACCATCTGGACGAGGACGAGCTCCAGACGGTGCTCAGCGACTCGATGCGGCTCGTCGCGCCGGGCGGGCTGGTGTCCCACCACGACATCGCCCGGAGCCGAGCCGCTCATCTGCTGTTCGCCGCGGCGACCTGGCCGATCTCGCGCACCCTCCTCGCCGACTCGTTCATCCGCGAAGACGGTCTCATCAGCATCCGACGCTCGTACACGGTCGCCGAGCTGACGGCGATCGCTCCGACCGGGTGGACCGTCCGCGGGGGACTGCCCTCGCGGCTGGAGCTGCGGTGGGAGGAGGGCAGTGCCCGATCATGACGTGCTGATCGTGGGAGCGGGGCCCGTCGGCCTGCTCCTGGCCTGCGTGCTGCTGCAGGACGGATTGCGGGTGGTCGTCTGCGAGCGGCGCACGGATGCCGACGATAGGACCAGGGCGATCGGCATCCATCGGCCGGGGCTGGACGCTCTCGATGCGGCCGGAGTCGGGCCGGACGTCCGATCGGAAGCGCTGCGGCTCGAAGGCGGAGAGGTGCGCAGTCGCCGCAGGACCCTGGCCACGCTGACCTTCGGCCCGGACCGCCCCGTCCTGATCCTCCCGCAGCCACGGACGAGCGCGCTGCTCCGAGCCCGCCTGCAGATGCTCTCCCCGGATGCGTTGATCCCCGGGTGCACGGTGCAGAGTGTGCGGGAGACCGCTGATGCTGTTCAGGTCTTGACGCAGAGCGGGGCGGGAGCGCGCAGGTTCACGGCGTCGATCGTCGTGGGGGCGGACGGGGTGCGCAGCCGTCTGCGCGATGATCTCGATCTCGGCTGGCGCCGTCGTCCGGGACGCGCGTCGTACTCGATGCTCGACGTCGAAGACGTGACGCCGGGCGCGCGTGCCGTCCTGCACTGCGAACCGGAAGGGCTCGTCGAGTCCTTCCCGCTTCCCGGAGGGGTTCGGCGCTGGGTCGTACGCGAAGGGTCCGACGGGGATCTGCGTGACCCCGAGGCCTTTCGCGCGGCGATCGAGGCGCGCACCGGGATCGCCATCGAACTCCCGCCCGATGCGGAGCCGACCTCCTTCGTCGCCGCACAGCACCGGGCGACACGGCTGACCAGGGGTCGGGTGGTGCTCCTCGGAGACGCCGCGCACGAGATCAGTCCGATCGGCGGGCAGGGGATGAACCTGGGGTGGGTGGACGCCGCTCGTCTCGCGTCCGAGCTCGCGCGGTCGCTGCCGCATCGGATGCCGGAGCTGGCGAGGTTCGAGTGGCACGTCCTGCGCTCTGCGTCGCGCGCACAGCGGCGCTCGGCGTTCTACATGTCGATGGGTGCTCCGGCGCCGATGCCCGTGGTCCGCAGCAGGGAGCTCCTGATGCGCGCACTCGGCTCGCCGCCGGCGCGGGGATGGACGGCCGGGCTCCTCACGATGCGTGGCCTCTGACCATGACCTGAGACGCCCGAAGGCCCGGTCCGCGTTGCGCGCGGGACCGGGCCTTCGAGAAAGCGGATCAGAAGTTGATCATGTGGCCGGCGAGCCCGTGGAAGCCCTCCTGCAGCGCCTCCGACAGTGTCGGGTGCGTGTGCACGTTGCGGGCCAGCTCCAGGGCCGTGAGGTCCCACTTCTGGGCCAGCGTCAGCTCGGGCAGCAGCTCGGAGACATCCGGGCCGATCATGTGGGCGCCGATGAGCTCGAGGTGCTCGGCGTCGGCGATCAGCTTGACGAAGCCGACCGGCTCGCCCAGACCGTGCGCCTTGCCGTTCGCCATGAACGGGAAGGTGGCGACCTTGATCTCGCGCCCCTCGTCCTTGGCCTGCTGCTCGGTGAGGCCGAACGATGCCACCTGCGGGGAGCAGAACGTCGCGCGCGGCATCATGCGGTAGTCGCCCAGCGTCTGCGTCTCCGCGCCGCCGATGGTCTCGGCCGCGACGACGCCCTGTGCCTCGGCCACGTGGGCGAGCTGCAGCTTGGCGGTCACGTCGCCGATGGCGTAGATGCCCTCGACGTTGGTGCGCATGTGGTCGTCGATGTCGATCGCGCCGCGCTCGGTCAGCTTCACACCCGTGGCCTCGAGGCCGAAGCCCTCGATGTTCGGGGCGAATCCGACCGACATGAGGACCTTGCCGGCCTCGATCGACGACTGCTGCCCGTCCTTGGCGGTGTAGGTGACGGTGACGGACGAGCCGTTGTCGACGACCGACTCCACCTTGGTGGAGGTGAGGATGTCGACGCCGTAGTTCTTGTACTGCTTCGCGATCTCCTTCGACACGTCGGCGTCCTCGTTGGGGAGCGCGCGGTCGAGGAACTCGATGATCGTGACCTTCACGCCGTAGTTCGTCATCACGTAGGCGAACTCCATGCCGATGGCGCCGGCGCCGACGATGACGATCGATTCGGGCAGCTCACGGCTCATGATCTGCTCTTCGTACGTGACGACGTTCTCGCTGAGCGTCACACCGGGCAGCAGGCGCACCTTGGAGCCGGTCGCGATGATCACGTTGTCGAAGGTGACCTCTTCAGTCGAGCCGTCGGCCTTGGCGACCGAGATGGCCTTGGGGCCGGTGAAGGTGCCGCGACCGTCGTACTCGGTCACCTTGTTCTTCTTCATCAGGAAGTGGATGCCCTTGACGCGGCCATCGGCGACCACGCGGCTGCGGTCGAACGCCTTGCCGTAGTCGATCGTGAACTCGCCGGAGATTCCGAAGAAATCAGCCTTGTGATTCAGGGTGTGCGCGAGCTCCGCGTTCTTCAGGAGCGCCTTGGACGGGATGCAGCCGACGTTGAGGCAGACACCGCCCCAGTACTTCTCCTCGATGATGGCGGTGGACAGACCGAGCTGCGCGCTGCGAACCGCAGCGACGTATCCGCCAGGACCTGCACCAAGGATGACGACGTCGTAATGTGGCATGCCTTAAGCCTATCGCTCTACGGGGGCGTCGGAACCGGTCGCGGAACCGCCACGACGGCGGCTCACGACGATCCACGTGACCACGCCGGCGACGACCAGCACCGCGACGATCACGAGTACCCAGATCCACGGGGACCCACCTTCGGCGTCACCGGAATCCGCCGCCGGCGTCGTGGTCGCCTCGGGGGCGGCAGTCTGCTCGGCCGTCGGTGCCGCGGACGTGGGGGCGGCAGTGGGTTCCTCTGTCGGAGCCGCGTCGTCGCCGACGGTCACGGTGAAGGAGTACTCGCCGGAGGTGGGATGACCGTCGCTCGAGACGACCTTCCAGATGACGTGGTACTCGCCAGCCGGGCCCGAGCCCTGCAGCGGCTGGGTGACGATCGCGCCGTCGACCGTCGCGGCGCCGTCGGTGATCGAGGAACCGTCGGGGCCGGTGACGACGACCTCGGTCGCGCCGTCGCCGTCGATGAGCTTCGCGCTGAAGGTGAGTGTCAACGCCGAAGGCACGGTCTCGACGGACTCGTCCGCGGCCGGAGACGACGACACGAGCGCGTCGTGCGCGGAGGCCGAGAGCGGCGAGAAGAGAACGAGGAACGCAGCGAGCAGGGTGGCGGCGAGGGCGATCGGGGTCGCCGGGCGCCGCAAGGCTTTGGTCTTCACGGCTCCACCCTAGGAAACACCGGTATGTGGTGGCTGAGTGCGAAAGCGGCCTCCCGCGAGGGCCTCGGCATCCGTTAGTCTGGACAACCAAGGAGGGCACAGTGACTGACAGCGACAGCCGACCGGCCGGAGAAGCCGCGATCCACCGTTCCGGTGAGCAGAGACATGACGTGACGCAGACGTTCGGGCACGATTCCGACCTGTCATTCGTGCCGTTCGGGGTGGAACTCACCGATGTGGAGCAGAGCGCGATCAGCGCCCTCCCCGCAGGATCGGCGTTGCTGCTGGTCCGTTCCGGCGCCCTCGCCGGTGCGCGCTACCTCCTCGACACCGACGTGACCACGGTCGGCCGTCACCCGGAGGCCGACATCTTCTTCGACGACGTGACCGTGTCCCGTCGTCATGCCGAGATCACCCGCACCGGGTCGACGTTCGAGATCATCGATCAGCGCTCGCTCAACGGAACGTACGTCAACGGGGAGCGCGTCGACCGCAGCCCGCTCGTCGACGGCTCAGAACTGCGTGTCGGCAAGTTCCGCCTGAACTTCTTCGCCTCCCCTCGCGATCGCGCGGCGGCGAACGACTGATGGCGGCTACTCCCGCCCGCGAACGTTCCGCGTCCGCGGGCTTGCTGAGCATCGGCCAGGTCCTCGCTCGGCTCACACCGGAGTTCCCCGACCTCACCTCCAGCAAACTGCGCTTCCTCGAGGTGCAGGGCATCGTCAGTCCCTCTCGAACCGAGTCCGGCTACCGCAAGTTCTCCGCGTCGGACATCGAGAGGCTGCGGCTCGGCCTCACCCTGCAGCGCGACCACTATCTTCCGTTGAGCGTGATCCGCGAGCAGCTCGACGACGTCGATGCGGGTGGGGAGGCGACACCGCTCGCTCCGCCGCCCTCGATCACGCCGGCGCCGCGCAGATACCGTCGCGACGAGCTGCTGGCCGCAGCCGGTGCGGGCCCGCAGCTGCTCAACGATGCGATCAGCACCGGCGTCATCATCGCGCAGGAGAGCTACCAGGAGACGACGGTCACGCTGCTGCGCGGCCTCGTCGCCCTCGACCGCCACGGCATCGAGCCGCGGCACCTGCGTTCCCTGCGTCAGGGGGCGGAGCGCGAGGTCGCGCTCATCGAATCGGCGATGTCCGCGCTGCTGCGTCGGACGGACGCACCGTCTCGCGCCAAGGCCAGCGAACTCGCGCCCGAACTGGCGACGAAGATCGACGAAGTGCGCTCGCTCTTCGTCAGGGACGCACTGTCACGAGTGCTTTCGTAACGAACTGGTTGCGACACACCTTCGCGGTCCCGCGGATGTGATTGCCGGTGCCCAGGCACTGCTCTACCGTGGAAGATAACCGTTCCAGGGAGGATTTCAGATGAATGCGGATGAGCTCGCAGGAGACCCGCGGTTCGTACCCGAACTCCTCTTCACCGACGGTCTTCCGGCCATGGATGACGAGGTCGGCTACCGTGGCGCGGTCGCCGCTCGCGCCGCCGGCATCACCTACCGTCAGCTGGACTACTGGGCGCGCACCGAGCTGGTGGAACCCACCGTTCGCGGGGCGAACGGTTCCGGCTCGCAGCGTCTCTACGGCTTCCGCGACATCCTCGTGCTGAAGCTCGTGAAGAGTCTGCTCGACACGGGCATCTCGCTGCAGCAGATCCGAACGGCCGTCGACGAGCTGCGACGTGCGGGTATCCGCGACCTCGCCGGTACGACGCTCATGAGCGACGGTGCGTCGGTCTACCTGTGCACCTCGAACGACGAGGTCATCGACCTCGTGAGCCGCGGCCAGGGCGTCTTCGGCATCGCCGTCGGCAAGGTCCTCCGTGAGGTGGAGTCGACGCTGGTCGCATTCGATGCGACCGCTCCGGATCCGGTCGACGAGCTCTCCGCCCGTCGGACCAAGCGCTCCGCCTGACACCGCGCCTCCCCGACATACAGAAAACGGCCGTCCTCGATGAGGATGGCCGTTTCGCTGTGCGCGTGGGGAGGATCAGCTCTGTGGACCGCTCTCGGGCACGGCGATCCGACCGGTGCGGATGATCCGGTCGAGAAGTGAATCGAAGTCGGCCGCCAGTTCCTGGGCGGAATCTCCGGGCCAGATGTGCAGCGGCTTGGCGGCACCCTGCGCCTGCTGCAGCGAAGTGCGCTCCGGCAGCTGCGGGGAGAGCACGAGGGGGCCGAACATGTCGCGCAGTTCCTTGATGCGGAACTGGTGCTCGATGGACTGCGGGCGCACGCGGTTCACGACGATGCCGAGAGGCTGCAGTCGGGGAGAGAGACCGCGACGGATCTCCTCGATGGCGCGAAGGGCGCGATCGGCGGCGGCCACGGAGAAGAGACCGGGCTCGGTGACGACCATGACGCGATCGCTCGCGGCCCAGGCCGTGCGGGTCAGGGCGTTCAGCGAGGGTGCGCAGTCGACGAGCACGAGGTCGTAGTCGGCCTCGACGGAGGCGAGCGCCTCCTCGAGCTTCCAGACGTCGCGCACGCTCGGGTGCGGGCCGTCGAAGTTGATCGCAGAAGGGCTCCCGATCAGCACGTCGATGGTGCCGGGGTGGACCTTCGCCCAGCCGCTGGAGGTGATCGCCTGGCGGACCACCTTCTCCTTCGGGTTCGCCAGGACGTCGGCGATGTTGAGTCGTCCGGCCACCTGGATGTCCATCCCGGTGGAGACGTCGGACTGCGGGTCGAGGTCGACGACGAGAGTCCGGACGCCTCGGGCGAAAGCCGCTGAGGCCAGCCCGAGTGTCACGGTCGTCTTGCCGACGCCCCCCTTGAGAGAGCTGACGCTGAGTACGTGCACGGACACCACGTTACCTTCCCCTAGGCTGAGGGAACACTCAGCCCCGCCCCATGCGCATCGAAAACGCTGCGCATCGAGCTTTCAGAGGTGTGCATGTTCCAGAAGATCCTTGTGGCGAACCGCGGCGAGATCGCGATCCGCGCATTCCGTGCAGCAGTCGAAGTGGGGGCGCGCACCGTCGCGGTGTTCCCTCATGAGGACCGCGGCTCGGTGCATCGGCTCAAGGCCGACGAGGCCTACGAGATCGGGGAGCGCGGCCATCCGGTGCGCGCATACCTCAGCGTCGACGAGATCATCCGCGTCGCTCTCGAATCGGGAGCGGATGCGATCTACCCCGGATACGGCTTCCTCTCGGAGAACCCTGAGCTGGCCGAGAAGGCTGCAGCCAACGGCATCGTGTTCATCGGTCCGCCCTCCAAAGTCCTGGAGATGGCGGGGAACAAGGTCGAGGCGAAGCGTCATGCGATCGAGGCGGGCGTGCCCGTCCTCCGATCCACGGAAGCCTCCGACGACGTCGATGCTCTCGTCGCCCAGGCGGAGGACATCGGGTTCCCGCTCTTCGCCAAGGCGGTCGCCGGCGGCGGCGGTCGCGGCATGCGCCGTGTCGAGACGTTCGGTGATCTCGCCCCCGCGCTGGCCGAGGCCATGCGCGAGGCGGCCAGCGCATTCGGAGACGCCCGGATGTTCCTCGAGCAGGCGGTGGTGCGCCCGCGGCACATCGAGGTGCAGATCCTCGCAGACAAGACCGGCGAGACCGTGCACCTGTTCGAGCGCGACTGCTCGGTGCAGCGACGTCACCAGAAGGTCGTGGAGATCGCTCCGGCTCCGAACCTCGACGACAGCGTCCGCACCGCGCTGCACGGGTACGCGGTCGCGTTCGCACGGTCCATCGGCTACGAGAACGCCGGCACGGTCGAGTTCCTGCTCGAGACGGCGGGGGAGCGCACGGGCGAGGTCGTCTTCATCGAGATGAACCCGCGCATCCAGGTGGAACACACGGTCACCGAGGAGGTCACCGATGTCGACCTCGTGCAGAGCCAGATGCGCATCGCTTCCGGTCAGACCCTCGCCGACCTCGGCCTGCAGCAGGAGAACCTGCATCTGCGTGGCGCGGCGCTGCAGTGCCGGATCACGACGGAGGACCCGACGCAGGGCTTCCGCCCCGACACCGGGAAGATCACGACCTACCGCTCGCCCGGCGGCGCCGGCATCCGTCTCGACGGCGGAACCGTCCACCAGGGGGCGCAGATCAGCCCGCACTTCGACTCCATGCTGGCGAAGCTGACCTGCCGTGGTCGCGACTTCCCCGCCGCCGTCGCCCGAGCGCGTCGCGCCCTGGCGGAATTCCGCATCCGCGGTGTCTCCACCAACATCCCCTTCCTGCAGGCACTGCTGGAAGACGACGCATTCATCGCGGGCGATGTGAGCACCTCGTTCATCGACGAGCGGCCCGAGCTGCTGCGCGGCCGGGTGTCGAAGGACCGTGGGACGAAGTACTTGAACTGGCTGGTCGATGTCACCGTCAACAAGCCGCACGGCGCCCACCCGGGTGTGATCGATCCCTCGTCGAAGCTGCCGACGGTCGATCTGACCGCGGAACCGCCGGCAGGCTCTCGTCAGCGGCTCCTCGAACTCGGGCCGGAGGGCTTCGCCCGCAGCCTCCGCAAGCAGACCGCACTGGCGATCACCGACACCACCTTCCGGGATGCGCACCAGTCCCTCCTGGCGACCCGGGTCCGCACGAAGGACCTCGCCGCCGCCGCTCCCTACCTGGCGCGGCTGACTCCCGGCCTGCTCTCCGTCGAGGCCTGGGGCGGCGCGACCTACGACGTCGCCCTGCGGTTCCTGGGCGAGGACCCGTGGGAGCGGCTCGACAAGCTGCGTGCCGCATTGCCGAACGTCGCGATCCAGATGCTGCTGCGCGGCCGCAACACGGTCGGCTACACGCCCTACCCGACGGCGGTCACCGAGGCGTTCGTCGCGGAGGCGGCTGCCAGTGGGGTCGACATCTTCCGCATCTTCGACGCGCTCAACGACGTGGAGCAGATGCGACCGGCGATCGAGGCCGTCCGCAAGACGGGCACGGCTGTCGCCGAGGTGGCGCTCTGCTACACCGGCGATCTGCTCGACCCCGCAGAAGACCTCTACACGCTCGACTACTACCTGAAGCTGGCCGACCAGATCGTCGAGGCGGGCGCGCACATCATCGCGATCAAGGACATGGCGGGCCTGCTGCGCCCGGCGGCCGCGGCGAAGCTCGTCGCGGCGCTGCGTGAGCGGTTCGACCTCCCGGTGCATCTGCACACGCACGACACGCCGGGTGGTCAGCTGGCCACGCTCCTCGCAGCCAGCGCCGTCGGCGTCGATGCCGTGGATGCGGCGTCGGCACCTCTGTCCGGCACCACGAGCCAGCCGTCCCTGTCTTCGCTCGTCGCAGCTCTCGCGCACACCGAGCGGGACAGCGGGATCTCGCTCGACGGGGTGTCCGACCTCGAGCCGTACTGGGAAGCGGTGCGTCGGGCGTACGCTCCGTTCGAGTCCGGGCTTCCGGGGCCGACGGGGCGCGTCTACCACCACGAGATCCCCGGCGGTCAGCTCTCGAATCTGCGTCAGCAGGCGAAGGCGCTGGGCCTCGCGGACGACTTCGAGCTCATCGAGGACATGTACGCAGCCGCCGACCGGATCCTGGGACGCGTGCCGAAGGTGACTCCCTCCTCCAAGGTGGTCGGCGACCTGGCCCTTCACCTCGCAGCCGTGAAGGCGGATCCCGCCGACTTCGAGGCCAACCCGGAGAAGTACGACGTGCCGGATTCGGTCGTCGGCTTCATGGCGGGCGAGCTGGGCGATCTGCCCGGCGGGTGGCCGGAGCCCTTCCGGACGAAGGTTCTCGCCGGACGCTCGGTGCGGCTCGGTCTCACGGAGATCACCTCGGAGGACGAGGCAGCACTCGCCGGAACCAGCGCCGAGCGGCGGACACGACTGAACACCCTGCTGTTCCCCGGACCGACCGCGGAATTCGCGCAGCGCCGTGAGCTCTTCGGCGATCTCTCCGTGCTCGACACCAGCGACTACCTCTACGGCTTGGTCGCAGGGCAGGAGCACATGATCGAAATCGATCGGGGAGTGCAGCTCTACGTCGGCATCGAAGCGATCGGTGAAGCGGACGACAAGGGCATGCGGACCGTGATGACGACGCTCAACGGACAGCTCCGCCCCGTGTTCGTGCGCGATCGCTCGATCGTCGTCGACGCGCACGAGGTGGAGAAGGCGGACACTTCTGTTCCCGGGCAGGTCGCGGCGCCGTTCTCCGGCGTCGTGACTCTGAAGGCCGAAGTCGGCGCCGCGGTGCGGGCCGGGGAGCCGGTCGCGTCGATCGAGGCGATGAAGATGGAAGCGGCCATCACCGCGCCCGTCGACGGCGTCATCGAGCGCCATGCGATCGCCGAGACGCAGCAGGTGGATGCCGGAGATCTTTTGGTCGTGATCCGCCCCGCGCACTAACCTTGTGCGGGCGAGGCCTGTGCACCATGTGCGCATACCCGAGGCCCGCACAGGCTGGGAGCGACATCGTGACACCGAAGAACATCACTGACCCCGACGAGAGCCCGCTGGGGGTGCTCGATGAAGCCGCGTCACTCGACACGGCCGGCATTGGCATCCTCGGCGGGACCGCGCAGGTCAGCGTGACGCTGCCCAAGGACGAGGATGACGACCTCACCGACGACGGGGTCGTCGAGGGAGAGGTGGTCGGCGACCTCGTGATCGACCCTCCCGCTGCCGTGCAGTCCGCGGTGGCGCCCGCGTCCGCGGCGAAGCCGTTTGCCTCGGGGGAGCCCGCCGTGGAGGCTACCGCCGCTCCGACCGAGCGTGCGGCCCCCGTGAAGAAGCCGAAGAAGCAGAAGGCAGCGGCGAAGACCCCGACCCCGGTCCCGGCTCCGAAGAAGGTCGAAGATCTCGGGCGTCCGGCGAGAGGGGTCGAAGAGACCGCGGTCGAGAAGCCCGCGGTCGACGAGCCCGAGCCCGAGGCCGAGGTCGTCGAGTCGGCGGTCGTCCATGCCGCCGCGATCGACGAGGCCCCGGTGTCCTCGCCTCCGCTCGTCCATCCGCGTTCGGAGAACATCATCGATGCCGTGGTCATCGAAGAGCCCGACGCCACCGCGCTCGTCGATATGCCGGACGACGACGAGCAGTCCGAAGAGGCGGCGACGGCGGAGCGCTTCCTCGCGAGAGCGAAGGCCGACGTCGCACCGGCGCCTGCCGCATCCGCGCCCGCGGCATCCGTGCCCGCGCGAGCATCCGTCGAGAAGGAGAACAGGTCCGTGTCCACTCCCGATGAGAAGAAGTCCGTCGCCTCCCAGCCGGTCCGGCCCGCTCCGCGCGTCGACGTCACGCTCACGTCCAAACGTCTGGACGACCTGGGCGATGCCTCGAGGGAGTCGGCTGACCTGCTGACCGCGGACCGGCTGCTCGACCCGCACCGGCTCGCGAAGCCCGAACCGGAAGGCGCATGGAGCCACTTCCTCTATGCCGTCTCGGGGCGTCGCATCAACATCGGAGACGGACGTCGTGCACGCGAGCGCAAGGCCCTGTCGGCGAGGATCGCCGCTCCGCTCGCCGGTGGAGCGCGGTTCGTTCCCGTGCTGTCGCGCAAGGGGGGAGTCGGCAAGACGACGATCACCGCGCTGCTCGGCATGGCTCTGGCCGACGCGCGCGAGGATCGTGTGATCGCTGTCGACGCCAACCCTGATCGGGGCACGCTCGCTGAGCGCATCGTGCGTCCGCACCACAGTAAGTCCGTACGCGACCTCGTCCGCATCCATGACGACGTCAAGGGATACCACGACATCTCGGCCATCGTCGCCAGGGACGCGACACGACTCGACGTGCTCGCCTCCGACTCCGACCCGCGCATCGCCGAGGCCTTCAGCGACAGCGACTACCGTGACGTCGCCGGTGTCGCCGCGCACTACTACTCTCTGGTCCTCACGGACACCGGAACCGGCATCGTCCACTCGGTGATGTCGGCGACCCTCGATCTCGCGGATCAGATCGTCATCGTCTCCGGACTCAGCGTCGACGAGGCCCGGCTGGCCTCCGAGACCCTCACCTGGCTCGAGACCAACGGCTATGCGGAGCAGGCGCGCGACGCGATCGTGGTTCTCAACCAGTCGACGCCGGGAACCCCGTTGGTGCGACTGAACGAACTCCAGGCGCACTTCGCCACCCGTGCCCGCAGCGTCGTTCGTGTCCCCTATGACCCGCAGATCGCGGGTGGAGGGACGATCGTGTTCGCGAACCTGCTCCCGGAGACCCGGATCGCCGCCCGAGAGCTGGCGGCACTGCTGGTCGAGGGCCTGCGGGCGAAGGCTGCCTGATGGCGGTTCGTGAGATCCGCATCTTCGGCGACCCGGTTCTGCGCAGCGTCTGCGCACCGATCGACGAGGTCGACGACGGTGTGCGGGCGCTCGTGGCCGACCTCGTCGACACCGTCGAACTCCCCGGACGTGCCGGCGTCGCCGCCCCGCAGATCGGTGTCGCGCTCCGCGCCTTCAGCTACAACATCGACGGCGACATCGGGTACGTGCTCAACCCCGTCCTCACCGAGGTGCGCGGTGAGCCGCAGCCGACGGGGGAGGGATGCCTCTCGGTTCCCGGCCTCTGGCACGATGCCCAGCGCTACCCGTGGGCGCGCGTCGAGGGCATCGACCTCGACGGTGAGACCGTGGTGCTCGAGGGCGAGGGGCTGCTCGCACAGGCGCTGCAGCACGAGACCGATCACCTCGACGGCAAGCTCTTCCTGACGCGTCTCGACGCGGAGACCCGCAAGATCGCCATGCGCGAGGTCCGCGAGAGCGCCTGGTTCTGAACATACGAAGAAGGGCCCCGCGTGAGCGGGGCCCTTCTTCGTGAAGATCGTCCGTCGAAGCGTCAGCCGCCGATCGCCACGTTGGTCGTGGCGACGGGCTCGTCGTAGATCGCGGCGATCTCGTCGGCGAAGTCGTTCATGATGACGTTGCGCTTGATCGAGAGCTTCGGCGTCAGGTGACCGGAAGCCTCCGTCCATTCCGAGTCGAGGATCGTGAATTTCCGGATCGACTCGGCACGCGAGACGTGGGCGTTCGCGATGTCCACCGCTCGCTGCACCTCGGCACGGACAGCGGCGTTCTTGGACGCGTCCTCGAGCGACATCTTCGCCTCGAGGCCGTTGTTCGCGAGCCACGTCGGGAGCATCTCGGGGTCGAGGGTGACGAGCGCCGAGATGAACGGACGCTGGTCACCCACCACGACGACCTGTCCGATGATCGGGTTGGCGCGGATCGGGTCCTCGAGTGCTGCGGGAGCGACGTTCTTGCCGCCGGCGGTGACGATGATCTCCTTCTTGCGTCCGGTGATCGTGAGGAAGCCCTCGGAGTCGAAGCTGCCGATGTCACCGGTGTGGAACCAGCCGCCCTCGCTGAAGGCTTCCGCCGTCGCTTCGGGGTTGTTCCAGTACTCCTTGAACACGTTGATGCCGCGCACTTCGATCTCGCCGTCGTCGGCGAGGCGTACGCCCACACCCGGGAGCGCAGGGCCGACGGTCCCGATCTTGGACTTGTCCGCCAGGTTCACCGTCGCGGGTGCCGTCGTCTCGGTGAGACCGTATCCCTCGAGGATGACCACGCCGAGGCTGTGGAAGAAGTGACCCAGCCGCGAGCCCAGGGGAGCGGAGCCCGAGACGGCGTACACGACATTCCCGCCCATCGCCTCACGGAGCTTGCTGTACACGAGCTTGTTGAAGAGGGCGAACTTGAGCTTCATCCCGAACGGGATCTTCTTGCCCGCCTCCAGCAGCTTCGAGTGCTCGATGGCGACGTCGGCCGCGGCGCGGAAGATCTTGCCCTTGCCCCCGGCCTCGGCCTTCTGCTCGGCGGAGTTGTACACCTTCTCGAACACGCGGGGCACGGCGAGAAGGAAAGTGGGCTTGAACGACCCGAGCGCCGGCAGGAGCTGGCGCGTGTCCGGCTGGTGACCGGTGCGCACCCCGGCGTGGATGTCGAGGATCGAGATGAAGCGCGCGAAGACGTGTGCCGTGGTGATGAAGAGCAGCGTGGACGCGCCGGGGGTCTGCACGACGGCGTCGAGCGCTTTGGCGGAGTTGCGGGACAGCTCGACGAAGTTGCTGTGCGTGAGGACACAGCCCTTCGGACGTCCGGTGGAGCCGGAGGTGTAGATGAGCGTCGCGATGTCGGAACCGACGGCGAGGGTGCGGCGTCGTTCGATCTCGGCATCGGTCACCGAGGCGCCCTGAGCGGTCAGGGTGTCGATGGCGCCGAGGTGCAGCTGCCAGACCTCGCGGATCAGCGGCAGGTCCCCGCGCACCTCATCGACGCGCGCGAAATGCTCGGAGGTCTCCACGATCAGAGCGATCGCACCGGAGTCTTCGAGGATCCACTGGATCTGCGACGGCGAGCTGGTCTCGTAGATCGGCACCATCACCGCGCCGGCGTAGAAGAGCGCGAAATCCACGAGCGTCCACTCGTACGTCGTGCGTGCGAGGAAGCCGACCTTCTCGCCGGGCTGGATGCCGGCCGCAGCGAAGCCCTTCGCCAGAGCGACGACAGCTGTCTGGAAGTCGGCTGCGGAGATGTCGCGCCAGCCGTCGCCGTCGGGCACGGAGAAGAGCGCACGATCCGGAGTGGCTTCGACGCGCTTCACCAGCAGGTCGGCGACGTTCGCGTCGGGATCGGCGGGGACGATCGCGGGGACTTCAAACTGGACCACGGCAGCTCCTTCGGTACCGGTCGGGCACGGGTGTCCTTCGAGTGTAGGGCATGGAATCGGGTCGCGTCCGAGGTGAGACTCAGTCGCTCCTGAGGTCGAGAACGCGAGAACTCCGAGGCACGGGCCGCGGCGGCGCTAGACTTCACCTCGATGTTCTACTGGCTGATGAAGTACGTCGTTATCGGCCCCGTGGTCAAGGGTGTCTTCCGCCCCTGGATCGTGGGGCGGAACAACGTGCCCGCGAACGGTGCGGCGATCCTCGCGAGCAACCACCTCTCCTTCGCCGATTCCATCTTCCTGCCGCTGGTCATCGACCGGTCGATGTCCTTCCTCGCGAAGAGCGACTACTTCACCGGTCGCGGGCTCAAAGGCTGGGCGACGAAGTTCTTCATGAAGGCCACCGGTCAGATCCCGATCGACCGGTCCGGCGGCAAGGCCTCGGAGGCCTCCCTGAACACGGGGCTTCAGGTGCTCGGCGGTGGCGACCTGCTCGGCATCTACCCCGAGGGCACGCGCAGCCCCGACGGCAAGCTGTACCGCGGCCGCACGGGCATCGCCCGGATGGCATTGGAGGCGAAAGTCCCCGTCGTCCCTGTGATCATGGTCGACACCGACACGGCGATGCCGATCGGCCGGCGCCTGCCGCGCATCGTGCGCGTCGGCATCGTGATCGGGGAGCCTCTCGACTTCTCCCGGTACGCCGGCATGGAGAACGACCGCTACATCCTCCGATCGGTCACCGACGAGATCATGGTGGCCCTGCAGCGCCTCGGCGAGCAGACCTACGAGGACGTCTACGCGTCGACGGTCAAAGACCGCCTCCCGACCCGCGTCACATAGCCCTCGGCGCGCGTCTGGGCGGTACGCGCGACCACTAGGCTGGAACGCATGCTCCCGCACCACATCGAAGCCCTTGATGCATGGCGCTCGCTTCCCATCAAGCAGCAGCCGCAGTGGCCCGACGCGGACCGCGTCGCCGACGTCTCCCGTCAGATCGCAGGCCTCCCGCCGCTGGTGTTCGCGGGTGAGGTCGACAACCTCCGCGAGCGCCTCGCGCGCGCCGCCTCCGGGCAGGCGTTCCTCCTGCAAGGCGGAGACTGCGCCGAGACCTTCGCGGGAGCGACGGCCGAGCAGATCCGCAATCGCATCAAGACGGTGCTGCAGATGGCCGTGGTGCTGACCTACGGCGCGTCGATGCCGATCGTCAAGATGGGCCGCATGGCCGGTCAGTTCGCCAAGCCGCGCTCCAGCGACAACGAGACGCGTGGCGAGGTCACCCTGCCCGCGTACCGCGGCGACATCGTGAACGGCTACGACTTCACCGAGGGATCCCGCACGGCGGACCCTGCTCGTCTCCTGCAGGGGTACCACACGGCGGCATCCACGCTGAACCTGATCCGTGCGTTCACGCAGGGTGGGTTCGCCGACCTCCGCGAGGTGCATTCGTGGAACAAGGGCTTTGCGCAGAACCCGGCCAACCAGCGTTACGAGCGCATGGCGGCCGAGATCGACCGTGCGATCAAGTTCATGGAGGCGGCGGGTGCCGACTTCGATGAGCTCAAGCGAGTGGAGTTCTTCACCGGCCACGAGGGCCTGCTGATGGACTACGAGCGTCCGATGACGCGCATCGACTCGCGCACCGACACCCCGTACAACACCTCCGCACACTTCCTCTGGATCGGCGAGCGCACGCGAGAGCTCGACGGCGCGCACGTCGACTACTTCTCCAAGATCCGCAACCCGATCGGAGTGAAGCTCGGACCGACGACGACGCCCGAGACCGCGCTCGCCCTGATCGACAAGCTCGACCCCGAGCGCGAGCCCGGTCGACTCACCTTCATCACGCGGATGGGTGCGGGCAAGATCCGCGACGCTCTGCCGCCGCTGCTCGAGGCCGTCCGTGACTCCGGGGCGCAGCCGCTGTGGGTCACCGACCCGATGCACGGCAACGGCATCACCACGCCGACCGGATACAAGACCCGTCGCTTCGACGACGTCGTCGACGAGGTGCGCGGCTTCTTCGAGGCGCACCGTGCGGTCGGCACGTTCCCGGGCGGGATCCACGTCGAGCTCACCGGGGACGACGTCACCGAGTGCCTCGGCGGGTCCGAGCAGATCGACGAGGCCGCGCTGGCGACCCGCTACGAGAGCCTGTGCGACCCGCGCCTGAACCACATGCAGTCGCTCGAGCTGGCGTTCCTCGTGGCCGAGGAGCTCGAGAAGCGCTGACGCTGTAGACGAAGGGGGGGGCCGGAACGCGATTCCGGCCCCCCCTTCGTGCGTCCGGCCTCAGCCGGAGAAGCTCATCGTGAGGGTGATGGTCGTACCCTTGCGCTGGGCATCGGTCGGGCTGTACGACTCGACCTTCGTGTTCTCGTTGGCGAAGAGATCCCACACCGAGTCCGGGAGTCCGGTGCCGCTCGTGTAGGACCACTTGAAGCCGGCGTCGTTGAGCGCACGCGTCGCTTCGTCACGGGTCTTCCCGGACACATCGGGCACGTCGAACAGCGGGGGACCCTGGGAGATGATGAGCTGCACGGTCTCGCCGGGGCGCCACGCGCCTTCGGTCGGTCGATCCGCGATCCCGATGACCCGGTCCTTTCCGATGCCGTCACTGGTCTGGTACAGGCTCTCCGGATTGACCTTCAGCCCCTTGCCCGTGAGCGCGTCCGTGGCCTGGGCGACGCTGAGGTCGCTGACATCGGGAACCGCGCCGCGCGACACCTGGATCGTCGCCGTGTCGGTCTCATGGACCGTGCAGCCCTCGGCGCAGCCGAACGCGTCTCCGCCGTCGCGCGGCGTGATGCGGACATTGATGACCTTGCCGTCGTCGAGGTCGCCGAAGTACTCCTCGTCGTCCGTGAGTTCGAGGTTGGCCGCCTGCAGCGCCGCGCGGACGTCGTCCGACGCCACGCCGGCGACCGGGGCGATGTCGTGGGATGCAGGACCCGACGACACCACGACCGTGACGGTCGTCCCCTTGTCGAGGCGGGCACCTTCTTCGGGGTCGGTCTCTATCACCGCACCGGCCTCGACATCGACGGAAGGCGCGTCCTTCTGTGTCGGAACGAACCCGGCGTCGACCAGGAGGGCCGCGGCCTCGTCGTACGTCTTGCCGGCGACACCCGGCACAGCGATCAGTGAGCCGGGGCCGGATCCGAACCACCAGCCCACACCGCCGGCGAGCACCGCCAACAGCAGCACCAGTGTCAGGAGGAACGCTCCGCGGGCCCGGCGCTTCGACGCTCGGCGTCGAAGGAGCGTCGCGTTGTCGATCTCGGCAGGGACCGGCGCAGTCGGATCCGCGATGACCATCGTCCCCGGCATCACCTTGGTGAGGTCTCCGGAGTCGGCATGGCTGTGTTGCGGAGCGGTCGCTCTCGCTGCGGTCGGGGTGACACCGAGTTCGCGCTCGATGGCACGCAGGCGCTCGAGCATCTGCTGGGCGTCGTCCGGTCGCTCGTCGGGAGACTTCTCCGTCGCCCAGAGCACGAGTTCGTCGAGCTGTTCCGGCACGGCGGGGTTGCGCACGCTCGGACGCGGCACCGACTCGGTGGCGTGCTGGAACGCGATCTGCATGGGCTGCTCGCCCTTGTAGGGCTGCTCGCCGACGAGCATCTCGTACAGCATGATGCCGAGGGCATAGATGTCGCTGCGGGCGTCCGCGGTCCCACGGGTCACCAGCTCCGGGGCGAGGTAGGCGATCGTCCCGAGCAGCTGCTGCCCGGTCGCCGTGTTCGCCGTGGTCGCTCTGGCCAGCCCGAAGTCGCCGATCTTGATGCGCCCGTCCTCCGCGAGGAGCACGTTCTCCGGCTTGACGTCGCGGTGCACGATTCCGGCGCGATGCGCGGCCGAGAGCCCGGCGAGGATCGCATCCATGATCGTGATCGTCTGCGGGATGGTGAGTCGCTTCTGCTCACGCAGTAGCTCGCGCAGCGTGATGCCGGGCAGATACTCCATCACGAGGTAGGCGAGTTCGCCGTCCTGCCCCTGATCGAAGACGTTGACGACGTGCGGATCCGCCAGCCTGGCGGCTGCGCGGGCCTCCTGGATGAAGCGGCTCTGGAACGCCGAATCGTCGCTGAGGTGGGCGTGCATGACCTTGAGCGCGATGCGCCGCTCGAGGCGGAGGTCGGTGGCGACGTAGACCGTCGCCATCCCTCCGCGCGCGATCCGAGCACGGACGCGGTAGCGACCGTCGACAAGCCGCCCGATGAGGGGGTCGGCCTGCTGATTGGTCGTCACGTCAGAATTCTATTGAGAACTGCCTGAAAGACAGGGGAGCGGCTCACCTCTCGGCCCTGCGGATTTTATGGAAGTGGTCAGCCGTGGAGGGCGAGCCAGCTGTAGGACTGCGTCTCCCACTGCCCGTACTTGTCCGGATAGGCGGAGATCTGCACGGCCTGAGCGGCGGATGTGAACGGCATGCTCTCCCACCCGGCGATGTCGAGCAGACCGCGCGTCATGTGTCCGTTCGGGTCGTTCCGCCCGCCGTAGAAGACGCGGGTGCTCCGGTCGGCGTCCATGATCTGCGCCGGCGTTCCCCACCCGGTGCTCGGACGCTGCTGGAAGATGCCGAGCGAATCGCGGTCACCCCAGTCGAGGTTGCGGAGACCCGATTCCACCATGCCGGTCGCGAGTGCGAGGGCGATTCCACGATCGGGGATGCCGAGCTCTCGACCGACGCGGATGATGAGCGCGGCGTTCGCCGCCTGCTCGCTGTCGAGGGTCGCAGACCGCTGTCCGCCCACCGTGGCTGTTGCCGCTGCGGGAGGTGCGGCAACAGGTGCCGCACGAACAGCGAGCTTCTGCCCGGGGTAGATGATCGAGGACGGGCCCAGTCCGTTCAGGGCGAACACCGTCTGCGTGGTGATGCCGTACTTCTGGGCGATCCCGTAGACGGTGTCGCCGGCGACGACCATGTGCGATGCCGTGGCGGCGGGCGTGGGCGCGGACGCCGGTGCTGCTGCCGGTGCGGCGGCGGGCGCAGCCGAGCCGGTCACCGCCAGGGCCTGTCCGGGGTAGATCACCGATGCGCGCGTGAGCCCGTTCGCAGCCAGGACCGCATCGACGGTGGTTCCGTACTTCTGCGCGATGGCGTACACGGTGTCGCCCGCGACCACCTTGTGCGAGGTGGAGGTCGCAGCAGCAGGAGCGGGAGCAGGGGCGGCAGACGCAGCGGCTGTCCGCAGCGTCAGCGTCTGGCCCGGGTAGATCACCGAGCGCCAGGAGAGATGGTTCCAGGCGAGCACGTCGACGGTGCGGAGTCCGAAACGCGAGGCGATCGATGAGACCGTGTCGCCCGGTCGCACGACATAGCTCGCGGGCGCTGCCTGTGCCGGCACCACGCGCACGGGCATGCTGCGGTGGCGCTCGACCGGAGCGAGATCTGTGGTCGTCGCGGCGGCTTCGGCCGGAGCGGCGGTGAGAGTGGCGGCGAGAGCGCCGAGCACGGCGGCGGGCACTCCGAACTGCAGGCTTCGCGTCCGACGCGTGGCGGTCTTGGTTCTCAAGGCGGGCCCCCTTTTCGAGCACTTCACGCTGACACGGATGTAAACGGAAGTCAACAGAAGTGACGCAAGTGAAGGATGTGACTGGAGGGGCGACATGCGATGCCTCTGCAGAGATGAGATAGTGGGCAACGTGTCTGAGAACGTTGCTGGAACCCCTGCCGCCGCTGACGTCGAGTGGCTGACCATGCCCGATCTCGTCGAGGTGCTCGACGAGCCCCTCGGTCGTGTCCGCCGCCTGATCGACGACCACTATCTGGTCGGGTCGCGTCGCAGCGGCACCTTCGCGGTTCCGGCGGTGTTCATCGTCGACGGGCATCCGCTCAGCTCGCTGCGGGGGACGATCATCGTGCTGCAGGACGCCGGCTTCTCCGACGATGAGCTGATCGACTGGCTCCTCACGGAGGAGGAGACCCTCGGTCGCTCGCCGATCGACGCGCTGCTGGCCGGGCACAAGAGCGCGGTCCGGCGGCTCGCTCGAACCCTCGCCTGAGACGGGTTCCGCGTCAGGCGGAGCGGACGGTGGCGGCTCGCGCCAGCTCGCGCAGCTCGCCGACTGCCGCGTTGTCGAGGCGAGCACCCGATAGGGCGCGATCCGCTTCGCGCGCATAATCGGCGATCATCGCCTCCACCCGGTCCAGTGCACCGGAGTCGGTGATGGTGGCCTGCAGGAACGACACCTGCTGCGCGGTCAGCTCCGGGTCGCCGAGCATCTCGTCGAGAAGATTCCGCGCCGACGGGTCGAGGGCCTGCCGGGTGAGGGCGATGAGTACCGTGCGCTTTCCCTCTCGAAGATCATCCCCGGCCGGCTTGCCCGTGACGGACGCGTCTCCGAAGACCCCGAGCACGTCGTCGCGGAGTTGGAAGGCCATGCCGATCGGGTGGCCGAAGCGACGCAGCGCCGCCGTCTGATCGCGTTCGGCGCCGGCGAGGGCCGCGCCCAGGACCAGCGGCTGCTCGATGCTGTACCTGGCGGACTTCAGCGACGCCACGCGCAGCGCTCGCTCGGCATGGAGTCCACCATCGTTGACGCTCCAGGCCGACTCCTCGGCGATGTCGAGAAACTGCCCCGTGGTCACGTCGCGGCGCATCCTGGCGTATTCGGAGCGCACGTCCCCGGCGTGCGGGAGCCCCTCGAGGGCGGACTCGAGCAGGTCGTCGCTCCAGGCGACGAGGAGATCACCGAGGAGGATCGCGGAAGCGCGGCCGAAGGCCTCAGCATCGCCGGACCAGCCGGCCGAACGGTGCGACTCCTCGAGGGCGCGGTGGGCGGCCGGGCGGCCGCGGCGCGTGTCCGAGTTGTCGATCAGATCGTCATGGACGAGCGCGGCCGATTGAAAGATCTCCAACGCGGTGCAGATGTCCCAGAGGGCATCCGTCTCGGTCGTGGTGCGATCGCTGAATCGGCTGACGGCCCGCCACCCGGCGTGGCAGAACCGGGCGCGCAACCGCTTCCCTCCTTCGAGCGTGCCGGCAGCGGCATCGAAGAAGGAGGCGGCATCCGGGCCGTACTCCGACGATTCCTCGCGCATCCGAGTGAGGAATCGGTCGAGGTGTGCGGCGACCGCACCGGGAACGGAGGATGAAGTCGGCACGACTCCCAGCATACGTAAAGCAAGGGGACGCCGAACTGCTAGCCCCGGACGCCCGGGCGCGCGTAGAATGGAACGCACGATACCCGAGGGGGACGAAATGCCACTCTCCGAACAGGAGCAGCGTCTGCTCGACGAGATGGAACGCCATCTCCTCCACAACGATGCCGACGTCGTCAGCGCGCCGTCCGGCGACCGTGCACTGAGCTACCGAAATCTGGTCTACGGGGCTCTTCTCCTACTCGCCGGAGTCGGCGGCCTCGTGGCCGGCGTCATCCTCGGCGGCGTGTGGGGCATCGTGGTCGGCGTGATCGGATTCGCGGCGATGCTCGCCGGAGTCATGGTCGCCGTCACGCCCGTGCGTCGAGCGACTCCCGCCGAGCCGCGAGAGCGTTCCGCCCCGAAGCGTCAGGATTCCGCCTCGTTCATGGACCGTATGAATGATCGCTGGGATCGGCGCCAGGACGGTCACTGACCCCCACAGATTTTCACGACAGAAGCCCGGATGCTGAGCATCCGGGCTTCTGTCGTTAACGCGCGCCCCGCTCTGCTCCTCCACTGAGCCTCCACCTTCCTCCACCGCGGAATTCCGCGGTTCTTTGGCGCGCCCTTCGGGCCGATGGTGCGATATCTGCGGATTGGTCGTAGGTAAGTGGAGGAAAGTGGAGTAAAGTGGGGCGCACCTCGAGTTGGCCGGACGGAGAGGGGGTGGTGGCCGATGCTGCTGGGTACGCACTCACCCAAGCTGGACGACAAAGGACGGGTCATCCTTCCTGCGAAGTTCCGCGAGGACCTCGGCGGCGGCATCGTCGTCACCCGAGGCCAGGAACGCTGCCTCTACGTGTTCAGCACGGCCGAGTTCGAGGCGATGCACGAGCGGATCCGTCAGGCCCCGCTCGCCAACAAGCAGGCGCGTGACTTCATGCGGCTGTTCCTCTCCGGTGCGAGCGCGGAGATGCCCGACAGCCAGAACCGCATCACCATCCCCGCGCACCTGCGTCAGTACGCAGGTCTGCAGAAAGAGCTCATCGTCACCGGAGTCGGCGCGCACGCCGAGATCTGGGATGCCGAGAGCTGGAACACCTACCTCGCCGCCGGCGAGGAGACCTACTCGGACCTCGAGCAGGAGGTGATTCCGGGACTCTTCTGACCACGGCTGTGATGCCCCGCCGCTCCCGCCCCGACACACTTCCCCGGTGCCGGGTCGAGAAGCGGAGGGGGATCAGAGCCGAAGGTCACCCCGAGAAAGATCATGAACCTCCGAGACATTCACACCCCCGTACTGCTCGACCGCTGCGTCGAGCTGCTCGCTCCCGCCCTCCAGGCGGACGGAGCGGTGCTCGTCGATGCCACGCTCGGCATGGGCGGCCACTCGGAGGCGCTGCTCGAGCGCTTCCCGAACATCCGCCTCGTCGGACTCGACCGCGACACCGACGCCCTGCGCATCGCGGGGGAGCGGCTCGCGCGCTTCAAAGACCGCGTGACGCTCGTGCATACGGTGTACGACGAGATCGGCCTGCACGCCCAGGGGGCCGCGGGCATCCTCTTCGACCTCGGCGTCTCCTCGCTGCAGCTGGACGAGGCCGAGCGAGGATTCGCGTACTCGAAGGATGCTCCGCTCGACATGCGTATGGATCAGACCAAGGGCGTCACAGCGGCCGACGTCATCGCGACGTACAACGAGGGCAACCTGCGTCGCATCTTCGAGCGGTACGGCGAAGAGAAGCTCGCCGGCCGCTACGCGCGCTTCATCATCGACGCCCGGCAGAAGCAGCCGATCACCCGCTCCGGCCAGCTGGTCGAGATCCTGATCGCCGCGACTCCGGCAGCCGCTCAGCGCGCCGGGCACCCGGCCAAGCGTGTGTTCCAGGCCCTGCGCATCGAGGTGAACACCGAGCTCAACGTGCTCGCCGATGCCATCCCGTCCGCGATGGATGCGCTCGGCGTCGGCGGACGCATCGTCGTGATGTCGTACCAGTCGCTCGAGGACCGCCTGGTCAAGCAGGCGTTCGCCGCCGCAGCAGCCTCGACTGCTCCGGCAGGGCTCCCCGTCGAGCTCCCCGAGCATGCTCCGAAGTTCCGCATCCTCACCAAGGGGGCGGAACTCGCCTCCGACGAAGAACGCGCGCGCAACCCGCGGGCGATCCCCGTGCGGCTCCGCGCCGCCGAGAAGCTGCGGGAGAGCGCATGAGTCTGAACGCCGTCGTCCGCAAACCTGTGCAGCCGGTCGCCCCGGCGCGCGAGCCCCAACGGAGATTGCGGCCGGTCACCCGACCTGCAGTCCGCCGCAAGCCCAAGCTCGCCTACGCGCTCGTCGCCCTGGGCGGTGCGTTGGCGATCGGCGCGGCTCAGGTCGCGCTGTCGCTCGCGATCACGCAGGACTCGTTCACGCTCGCCGGTCTCTCATCCCAGCAGCGTGAACTGAGTCTGCAGACGCACGCACTCCAGGAGGAGCTCACCGGTCTGAGCTCACCGCAGGTGCTCGCCAACAGCGCTGCGGGACTCGGGATGGTGGTGGCGGGATCGCCGTCGTACCTGCGTCTGAGCGATGGCGCGGTGTTCGGCACCGGGGCGGGAGCGGACTGGACGTCGACCGTGAACCCGGGCGGAGCGGGTGCGGTGAGCAACTCACTGATCGTCAAGCCCGCGCCGACGGAGACGAAGACGGCAACAGATGACGGCCCCTCGGGCGCGACGACCCCAGAACTGCCGCCGGCGATCACCGACGGACTCCCGAGCCCCACGACACGCTGAACACACACGATCGACGGAGAGACGCATGACGACACGAGCCACCCGCGGACCGCGGCGACGCACCGTCGTCGCCCTCGCCGTCATCCTGTCCGTGCTGGCGGCCTTCGTGGTGCGTCTGGTCGACATCCAGGTTGTGAGCGCCGACGAGCACGTCGCTCAGTCGCTCACCAAGATCGGCGTGGGCGACGAGATTCCGGGGCAGCGCGGATCGGTCGTCGATGCCGGTGGAACGGTTCTCGCCTCGAGCGTGCTCGTCTACGACGCGCAACTCAGCCCGCTCGTCATCAACCAGTTCGAGGAGAAGGACCCGAAGGTTCCGTGGGCGGAAGCATCCGAGAAGATCGCGGCGATCACCGGACAGACCGGCGACGAGGTCCGCGCGCTCGTGGCCGACGCGCTCGCGAAGGATTCGCAGAGTCAGTACGCGCCGCTCAAGAAGTCCCTCACCACCGAGCAGTACATCGAGCTGCGTGACCTGAAGCTCGCCTACCTCCACATGCAGGGGCGGGAGACGCGGGTCTACCCGAACGGCGCGGTCGCCGGAAACATCCTCGGCTTCCTCGACGGCTCGGGAACGGCGCAGGCCGGCATCGAGCAGCTGGGCGAACAATGCCTGGCGCCGATCGATGGCGAGGAGTCCTACCGCCGAGGCGCGAACGGCGTCGTGATCCCGGGAAGCGAGCGCACGGTGGATGCCGTCGACGGCGGCTCGGTGCAGTTGACCATCAACAGTGATCTGCAGTGGTACCTGCAGCAGATGGTCGGCGAGGAGGCGCGTAAGCAGGGTGCGAAGGGCGGCACCGTCACCGTCGTCGAGGCGAAGACCGGGAAGATCCGTGCGGCGGCGGAGTGGCCGTCCCTGGACCCCAATGATCTCGACTCCTCGACGCCCGAGACGCGGTACAGCCAGATCTTCCACCGGGACTTCGAGCCGGGATCGACGTTCAAGGCGATCACCGCCGCCGCCGTCATCGAGGGCGCAGGGCTCACGCCCCTGAGCACGGTCACCGCATCGTCACGGGAGACGTTCCCCAATGGCGCCGTGATCAACGACGCGTTCAACCACCCGGCGTACAACTACACCCTCGCCGGCGGGCTCATCGACTCCTCGAACGTGGCGCTGTCCAAGTTCGGCACCATGGTGAGTCCCGAGGTGCGCTACGACTACCTGGAGCGGTTCGGGGTCGGACACAAGACGATCGACTTCCCCTCCGAGGTGGGGGGAACACTCCACCCGGTCAGCGAATGGGACAGCCAGTCGCTCTACACGACGACCTTCGGCCAGTACTACACGGTCACAGCGGCCCAGCTCGCCGGCGCGTACCAGGCGATCGCCAACGGCGGCGAGAAGATCGATCTCTCGCTGGTCGAGTCCTGCACCAAAGCGGACGGCACCGTCGCCGCGCCCGACAAGCCGAAGCACGAGCAGATCATCGAGAAGCAGACCGCGGCCGAGATCACCCGCATGCTCGAGAACGTGGCCGTTCAGGGCGGTAACGCCGAGCGGATCCAGGTGCCCGGCTACCGTGTGACCAGCAAGACCGGTACCGCTCAGGTCGCAGACCCCGTCAACGGCGGCTACAAGAACGGCGTGTACTACACCAGCATGGTGGGCTTCGCGCCGGTGGACGATCCCCAGTACGTCGTCGTGGTCACCCTCGATGAGCCGACTAAGGTTGTATCGTCCGCGGCCACCGCATCCGCCTTCCAGAAGGCGATGACGCAGGTGATGAAAACGTATCGCGTGATGCCGTCCTCTGTCCCGATGGACGAGCTCCTTCCCAAGTTCGGATAGTCGGCGAGAGCCGCGCATGGAGATGAAATGATCGCCCTGACGCTCGCTGAGATCACCGCCGCAGTGAGCGGTGATCTGCGCGTGGCCGGAGAAGACACGGCCGAGACCGTCGTCGACGGCCTCGTCGACACGGACTCGCGGACGATGGTTCCCGGCTCGATCTTCGTCGCGAAGCCCGGCGCGGAGACCGACGGTCACCAGTTCGTGGGAGCTGCTGTCGGGGCCGGCGCCGTGCTGGCGATCGTGGAGCACCCGGTCGATGTCCCCGTCAGCCAGATCGTCGTCGCCGACGCCGTCGCGGCGCTGGGAGAGCTGGCCAGAGAGGTCGTGGCTCGCGTGCGTGCCGGCGGCTCCCTCCGCATCATCGGGATCACCGGATCCAACGGCAAGACCACCACGAAGAACTTCCTCGCACGCATCCTCGAGGGTGAGGGCGAAACCGTCGCGCCGGTCAAGTCGTTCAACAACGAGGTCGGCGCCCCCGTCACGATGCTCCGCGTCACCGAGAACACGCGGTTCCTGGTGAGCGAGTTCGGGGCGGCGGCACCGGGCAGCATCGCGCACCTCGCCGGTCTCGTCGAGCCCGACGTGGCCGTCGTGCTCATGGTCGGCATGGCGCACGCCGGCGGATTCGGGGGGATCGAAGCCACCGCGAAGGCGAAGGCCGAGCTCGTCGAAGCGGCTCGCGTTCCCGGGACCGCCGTCCTCAACATCGATGACAGCAGGGTCGCCGCCATGCAAGGGCTCGCCGAAGCGCGTGGTCTGCAGGTCGTCGGCTTCGGACAAGGGTCGAGCGCCGATGTCCGCGCGCACGACATCTCCGTCTCCGCCTCCGGCACGTCCTGCACCGTCGAGGTCGGCGGCGACCGCCTGACCCTTCGTCTGCGGGTCCTCGGTGCGCATCACGTGTCCAACGCGCTGGCAGCCATCGCCGCAGCGCTCGTCGTCGGCGTCACGCCCGCAGACGCGGTCGCGCGTCTGGAGACGGTCGAGATCGCCGAGCGGTGGCGCATGCAGCCGCTGGGCAGCGACCGCGTGCGGATCATCAACGACGCCTACAACGCGAGCCCCGATTCCATGGCCGCGGCGTTGCGGACTCTCGCGCAGATCACCGGGCCGGAGGAGCGCACCGTCGCCGTCCTCGGCGCGATGACCGAGCTCGGAGAAGGTGCGGGGGAAGAGCACGACCGTATCGGTCTGCTCGCGGTGCGGCTCAACATCCAACGCATCGTCGTCGTCGGCCCTGAGGCGCGGCGGCTCTACCTCGCTGCGGTCGGCGAGGGCTCCTGGGACAGCGAGGCCATCCACCTCCCCGACCAGGAGGCAGCCTTCGAGTACCTGCGCACCGAACTCCGCGACGGCGACCGCGTACTCGTGAAGTCATCCAATTCCGTGGGCCTCCGGCATCTCGGCGATCGTCTGGGAGAATTGTTCTCGTGAGGTCTCTCATCATGTCGGCGGCGATCTCGCTCGCCTTCACCCTGTTCCTGACTCCTGTCTTCCTCCGGCTCTTCCGGAAGTGGGGCTGGGGGCAGGTCATCCGCACCCCGGAGTCGGTGCACAATCCGAGCCACGAGGCGAAGCGCGGCACGCCCACAATGGGCGGTGTCATCTTCATCGTCGGATCCATCGTCGGTTACTTCACCGGCGTGCTGGTGAGCGGTGAGGTGCCCGCACTCTCGGCGATCCTGGTGATCTGGCTGATGGTCGGCTTCGGCGCCGTCGGCTTCATCGACGACTACATGAAGGTGCGCAGCCAGCGCAGCCTCGGGCTGTCCGGCTGGCGCAAGGTGATCGGCCAGTTGCTGGTCATCATCCCCTTCGGCATCGTCGCTCTGAACTTCCCGAACAGGTGGGGGCAGATGCCGGCGAGCCCCGCGATCTCGCTCTTCCGCGACATCACCTGGCTCAACCTCTTCGCCTTCGGCGTCGTCCTCGGCTGGATCCTCTACCTCGTGTGGATCTCGATCATCGGCGTCGCGACCTCGAACAGTGTGAACCTGACGGACGGTCTCGACGGTCTCGCCGCCGGGGCCGGAGTCATCGTCGTCGGCGCCTACAGCGTGATCGCGTTCTGGCAGTTCAAGCAGCCCTGCATCGGCGGTGATCCCGACGCCCTCGGCGGATGCTACGAGGTGCGTGATCCGTTCAACCTGGCCATCATCGCGGCGTCGGTCGCCGCCAGCCTCATCGGGTTCCTCTGGTGGAACGCGCCCAAGGCGAAGGTCTTCATGGGCGATGTCGGCTCGATGGCGATCGGCGGCGTGATCACCGCGATGGCGATCCTCACCCGCACCGAGCTCCTCCTGCTGGTGATCGCCGGCGTGTTCGTCCTGTCCTCCGGCTCCGTCATCCTGCAGCGGGCGTACTTCAAGATCACGCGCGGCAAGCGGCTGTTCCTGATGAGTCCCTTCCATCACCACCTCGAGATGCGCGGCTGGTCCGAGGTCACGATCGTGGTGCGCATGTGGATCATCGCCGGACTCCTCGCGGTCTCGGCGGTCGGCCTCTTCTACGTCGAGTGGCTCACCCGTGTCGACTGATCGCCTGAGCGGACTCACCAGCTGGAATGCCGATTGGCGCGATCTCCGCGTCGCCGTGCTCGGCTTGTCGATGACGGGCTTCTCGGTGGCCGACACTCTCGCCGAGCTCGGTGCGGAGGTGCTCGTGCTCAGCGAGTCCGCAGAAGAGGAGTACGCGCGCCTGCTTCCGGTGATCGGTGCCGCGCTCGAGCTCGGCCCCCTGGCCGAGGTGCCGGCCGCACTGGTGGACTTCGCCCCCGAGGTGGTCATCGCCTCGCCCGGCTTCTCCCCATCGCACTCCGTGATCCGCTGGGCCCAGGCGTCGGGAATCGCGATCTGGGGCGATGTCGAACTCGCCTGGCGTGTCCGTGACAAGGTGCTCCGCGCCGACGGTACGCCGGCCGATTGGGTCCTCATCACGGGGACCAACGGCAAGACGACCACGACGCAGCTCACGGCCTCGCTGCTGGTCGAGGGTGGCCTTCGTGCGGCGCCCTGCGGCAACATCGGCGTGCCCGTCCTCGACGCGGTGCGGGATCCCGCCGGCTTCGACGTGCTCGTGGTCGAGCTCTCCAGCCACCAGCTCTGGTACCTCGGCCAGTCGCGGCCCGAGGGCGAGCTCTTCCCCTACGCGGCCGTGTGCCTCAACCTCGCCGACGACCACCTGGTGTGGCACGGCAGCGCCCAGGCATATCGCGACGCGAAGGCCGTGGTCTACCGCAACACCCGCGTCGCCTGCGTCTACAACAAGGCCGATGAGGCGACCCGGCTCATGGTCGAAGAAGCCGAGGTCGTCGAAGGAGCCCGCGCGATCGGTTTCGATCTCGGCATCCCCGGACCGAGCGACCTCGGCATCGTGGAGGGGCTCATCGTCGACCGCGCCTTCCTCGACGACCGCGCACGCAGCGCTCTCGAGCTGACGACCATCGCGGCTCTGGACGAGGTCGGGCTCGCAGCTCCGCACATCGTCCAGAACATCCTCGCCGCCAGTGCTCTGGCGCGGTCACTGGGAGTCGAACCGGAGGCGATCCACACGGCGCTGCAGAATTTCCGGCTGGACGCGCACCGCATCCAGGTCATAGCGCGGCATGCGGGCGTCACCTGGGTCGACGACTCCAAGGCCACCAATCCGCACGCCGCGGCGTCGTCGCTGCGGGCCTACCCCGGCGCGGTGTGGATCGTCGGGGGTGACTTGAAGGGCGTCGACATCGCCGATCTGGTCGCCGATGTCGGTGCCACGGCGCGAGCCGCTGTCGTGATCGGGGTCGAGAGGGACTCCGTGGTCGCGGCATTCCAGCGACACGCGCCGTCGGTACCGGTGTTCGAGGTCGATGCTGGCGAGACTGGACAGGTCATGAACCGTGTCGTGGAGATCGCGTCGGGGATCGTCGACGGCGAGGGCACAGTCCTGCTGGCCCCGGCGGCGGCATCGTTCGATCAGTTCTCGAGCTACGCGGATCGAGGTCACCGTTTCGCCGAGGCGGTGCGTGACTGGATAGACCGGGGGAGCGCCGATGACGCAGGTGTCCCGCCCTCCGCGCTCTGAGTCCGGCGGACTCGCCGCCAGGGTGTCGCTCGGACGCCGGTTCACGCCGGTGTCGACCGAGTTCCTCCTCATCGCGTCGACCGCCCTGCTGCTGACACTCTTCGGCCTGGTCATGGTGCTGTCCGCGACGAGCGCGACCGCGGTCGCGAGCGGAGCCGATCCGATGGGCGGCGTCCTCCGCCAGGGCGTGTTCGCGCTCCTCGGAGTCCCGCTGATGTTCCTGATCAGCCGTCTACCCGTCGCGTTCCTGAAGAAGATGGCGTGGCCCGCGCTGTTCGGCGCCGTCGCCCTGCAGCTGCTCGTGTTCACCCCCCTGGGGATCGAAGACGGCGGAAACCGGAACTGGATCGACATCGGCGGCTTCACGCTGCAGCCCTCCGAGTTCCTGAAGCTCGCACTGGCTCTGTGGATCGCCGCGGTGCTGCTGCGCAAGCAGGCCATGCTCGGCACCTGGCACCACGTCTTCATCCCCGTGATCCCGGTCGGGGCGCTGGCGATCGGTACCGTGCTCGCCGGCAAGGACCTCGGCACCGCGATGGTGCTGGTGCTCATCCTGCTGGGCTGTCTCTTCTTCTCGGGTGTCAAGCTTCGCCTGTTCATCATCCCGGTGGTGATCGGCATCGGCGCGGTCCTCGCCTACGCGCTGTCGAGCCAGGACCGGATGCGGCGCATCACGGCGACCTGCGACAACATGGCGCTGTACGAGAGCGACTGCTACCAGTCCATCCACGGCATCTGGGGGATGGCATCGGGCGGGATATTCGGGCTCGGACTCGGCAACTCCCAGGAGAAGTACGGCTGGCTGCCCGCCGCCGGCAACGACTTCATCTTCGCGATCGTCGGGGAAGAGCTCGGGCTGATCGGCTGCATCGTCGTTCTGGCGCTGTTCACGTTCTTCACGGTCGGTGCCTTCCACGTGATCCGGAAGACGCCTGATCCCTTCATCCGCGTCGCGGCCGGCGGAATCACGGTGTGGATCGTCGGTCAGGCCGTGCTCAACATCGGCGTCGTCATCGGTGTGTTCCCGGTGATGGGAGTCCCGCTCCCGTTCATGTCTCAGGGAGGCACGGCACTGCTCGCCGTGCTGATCGCGTGCGGGGTGCTGCTCGCCTTCGCGCGCACCATTCCCGTGGTCGAGAAGCCCTCAGCCGAGCGGGGTAGGGTCACCAGGTGACCTCGTACCTCCTCGCCGGCGGTGGCACCGCCGGCCATGTGAATCCCCTGCTCGCCGTCGCCGACGCACTTCGTGAACGCGACGCCGATGCCACCGTGCTCGTGCTCGGTACGGCCGAGGGGCTCGAGTCCCGGCTGGTGCCCGCTCGAGGCTACGAACTGCTCGTCGTCGACAAGGTCCCGTTCCCGCGTCGTCCGAATCGCCAGGCTGCGGCCTTCCCGATGCGGTTCCGCCGCGCCATCGCTCAGGTGCGCGCGCACATCCGCCGACACGGCGTCGATGTCGTCGTCGGATTCGGGGGCTACGCATCCGCACCCGCCTACGTGGCTGCGCGGCGCGAGGGCGTGCCGTTCGTGGTGCACGAGGCCAACGCCAAGCCCGGTCTCGCCAACGTGCTCGGGGCCCGCCGTGCCGCGGCCGTGGGCGTGGCGTTCGAGGGCACGCCGCTCCGGGGTAGCGAGACGGTCGGGATGCCGCTGCGCCAGGAGGTCATCACGCTCGATCGTGCGGCGACGCGCGCGGAGGCCGCGGAGTATTTCGGTCTCGACCCGGATCGCCCGGTGCTGCTCGCGTTCGGCGGCTCGCTCGGTGCTCAGCGCCTCAACGAGGCCCTCGCGGACTCCTGGCGCGATGTCCTCGCAGCCGGGTGGCAGCTGCTGCATGTGACGGGTGAGCGCAGCGATCTCGCCGATCCGGGCGTCGAGGGATACGCACTGCGGCGCTACGTCGACCGGATGGATCTGGCCTTCGCTCTGGCGGACCTGATCGTGTCGCGGTCCGGCTCGGCGACGGTCAGCGAGATCAGTGCGCTGGGCATCCCCGCCCTCTACGTGCCGTACTCGGTCGGCAACGGCGAGCAGCGCCTGAACGCGGCGTCTGCGGTGGCGGCAGGAGCGGCCGAGCTTCTCGACGACGCGACGTTCGACGGCGACGCCGTACGGCGGATCGTCGTGCCGATCCTGGGAGACAGGGACAGGCTCGACCGGATGGCCGCCGCGGCCGAGACGGCGGGCACCCGCAACGGCACCGAGAACGTGATCGGGTTGATCGACCGCGCATTGGACGCGGTCTGACACGGTCGTCGACACCGAAGAAAAGTAGACTGAAGCGGACATGATCAGACCCGACCTCTCCCTCCCCATTCCCGAGACGATCACCGCTGCGCACTTCATCGGCATCGGCGGTTCCGGCATGAGCGGCCTCGCGAAGATGTTCCTCGACGCGGGTATCCGCGTCTCCGGCAGCGACCGGGCGGACAGCGACAATCTGCGTGCCCTGGCGGACGCGGGGGCGACGGTGCACGTCGGCCACGACGCCGCCCACCTCGGTGATGCCGACACCGTCGTGCACACGGGCGCGATCTGGCCCGAGAACCCCGAGTTCGTGACGGCGAAGGCTCGCGGCCTGCACGTGATCCACCGGTCGCAGGCGCTGCATTGGCTGATCGGTTCGCGGCGGCTGGTCTCGGTCGCCGGTGCCCACGGGAAGACCACCTCGACCGGGATGATCGTCACGGCGCTGCGTGAGCTGGGCGCCGACCCGCACTTCGTCAACGGAGGCGTCATCGAGCAGCTCGGCACCTCGAGTGCCACGGGCACGGGCGACCTGTTCGTGGTCGAGGCCGACGAGTCCGACGGCACTTTCCTGCTCTACGACACCGCGGTCGCGCTCATCACCAACGTCGATCCCGACCACCTCGACCACTACGGCTCGGAAGAGGCATTCCACGACGCTTTCGTGCGGTTCGCCGACGCGGCCACCGAAGCCGTCGTCATCTCGAGCGACGACGCCGGTGCGCTCCGCGTCGGTGCCGGGCTGTCGCACCCGAACGTGCTCACGTTCGGCCAGGCGGAGAACGCCGACGTGCGCGTCACCGACATCGTCGCGGCCGGACCGGTCGCCGCGACCATCAGCCAAGGGGATGAGCAGGCGCGCATGCAGCTCGCGGTCCCCGGCGTGCACAACGCGATCAACGCGGCCGGAGTCGTCGCGGTGCTCCGAGCACTCGGGTACCCGCTCGTCGACGCCGTGCGCGCGGTCGAGGGCTTCGCCGGGACCGTGCGCCGCCTGGAGCAGCACGGCGTCGAACGAGGCGTCACGGTCTACGACGACTACTCGCACCATCCGACGGAGGTGCGGGCGGCGCTCGAGGCCATGCGCAGCATCGCGGGGTCGGGACGGATCATCGCGATCCAGCAGCCGCACACCTACTCCCGCACACAGCACATGTATCAGGAGTTCGCCGACGTCCTCGAGGAGTTCGCCGATCACACGGTGATGCTCGACGTGTACGGCGCTCGCGAAGACCCCGTCCCCGGTGTCACGGGCGAGCTGGTGAGCACGGCGTTCCGCGATCCGTCGCATGTGCACTTCGTCGCCGACTGGCAGCAGGCGGCCGACTACACCGCCGCGGTGGCCCGTGACGGCGACTTCGTCGTGACGCTCGGCTGCGGCAACGTCTACCAGATCATCCCGCAGGTCCTGGATTCGCTGCGCCGGACCGACGAGGCGTAGCGATGCGCCGTCCCCCACCGCTGCCGTCCGCACCGGAGAGCCCGGTGGAGAAGGGCGACGCGTCAGAAGCACGGGCACGCCACGGACGGCGGAGCGACCGCAGCGGGGTGCGGTCCGAACCGGATGGGTCGGTGCCGGAGCCTCCGGCCCACGACGGATTCGACGCTGCTGGCGCGGACGAGCCGGAGCCGACCTCGACCAGGGACGTGTGGCGTGCAGCACGGGCCAGACGTAAGGCTCTCCGCTCCGAGATCCGGCGCTTCACGCAGCGCTCCCGGCGTCGACGGATCATCTGGCTGAGTAGCATCGGTGCCGTGATCCTGTTGATCGGGGGCAGCGTCGCGGCCGCGTACAGCCCGCTGTTCGCGGTGGAGAAGATCACCGTGGTCGGGGCCGGGAGCCTCGATCCCGCCGCGATCGAGGCGGCGCTCGGCGACCAGATCGGCACGCCGCTGGCGCTCGTGGACACCAGTGAGGTGAAGGCCGCGCTGCTGGCCTTCCCCCTCATCGAGACATATGCACTCGAAGCGCGTCCTCCGCACGACCTCACGGTGCGGATCGTGGAACGCACACCGGTCGGTGTCATCCGATCGGGCGCCGGGTACACCCTCGTCGATGCCGCGGGAGTCGCGCTCTCGACCACAGCCGATCAACCGGCGGGCCAGCCGGTGATCGACGTCGACGGCGGCGTCGAGTCGCGCGCTTTCCAGAGCGCCGGTCTCGTCGTCCGTGCGCTGCCGGCAGATGTCCGTGCCGCTCTCACAGGCGTGCGTGCCACGACCGCCGATGATGTGACGCTGACCCTCGAATCCGGGCTGACCGTGGTCTGGGGGAGCGCAGAGGAGTCGGCCCTGAAGGCGCTCACGCTCTCCGCCACGATGGCCAAGAACCCGGACGCTGCCTCCATCGACGTCACTTCTCCCGAGGTGGCCGTCGTCGGCTGACGGCTTTCGAAGCCACGCCGAAGGCTTTCGCGAAGGAATGGCGCGACACGCCCAGGCGATCGCGCGCGCGGAGCCAGGCGGCGCTTACCTTCGATCAAAGAGAACGCAATACCGGGAAATACTTTACACCTCTACTTGAGGTTTAAGGTTCACCCTTTTCCAGGCTCGAATAATCGGAGGCCGGCCATGAGCCAGAACCAGAACTACCTCGCCGTGATCAAGGTCGTCGGCGTCGGCGGTGGCGGCGTCAACGCCGTCAATCGCATGATCGATCTCGGTCTCCGCGGAGTCGAGTTCATCGCCGTCAACACCGACGCACAGGCGCTGCTCATGAGCGACGCCGACGTCAAGCTCGATGTGGGCCGTGAGCTCACCCGCGGCCTCGGCGCCGGCGCGGACCCCGAGGTGGGTCGACGTGCCGCGGAGGACCATGCCGAGGAGATCGAGCAGGCCCTGACCGGCGCCGACATGGTCTTCGTGACCGCCGGCGAAGGTGGCGGAACCGGAACCGGAGGCGCACCGGTCGTGGCTCGCATCGCGAAGTCCATCGGCGCCCTCACCATCGGTGTCGTCACCAAGCCGTTCTCCTTCGAGGGTCGCCGTCGTCAGAGCCAGGCGGAGGCGGGTGTGGTCAAGCTCAAGGAAGAGGTCGACACCCTCATTGTCGTCCCCAACGACCGTCTCCTCGAGATCAGCGACCGCGGCATCTCGATGATCGAGGCGTTCGCCACCGCAGACCAGGTTCTGCTCGCCGGTGTCCAGGGCATCACCGACCTCATCACGACCCCGGGTCTGATCAACCTCGACTTCGCGGACGTCAAGTCCGTCATGCAGGGCGCCGGCTCCGCGCTCATGGGCATCGGTTCGGCACGGGGGGCGGACCGGGCCATCAAGGCCGCAGAGCTCGCCGTGGAGTCGCCGCTGCTCGAAGCCTCCATCGAGGGTGCGCACGGTGTGCTGCTCTCGATCCAGGGTGGATCGAATCTCGGAATCTTCGAGATCCACGATGCCGCCGACCTCGTCAAGGAGGCCGCGCACCCCGAGGCGAACATCATCTTCGGTACGGTCATCGATGACACTCTGGGCGACGAGGTGCGGGTGACGGTGATCGCCGCCGGCTTCGACAGCGGGGAACCGTCGCTGCGTCTCGACCCGATGGTGGTCTCGCGTCCGTCGGCCGCGACGCTTCCCGAGGTGGCCCTCCCGGACGAGTCCGAGACGAAGAGCGAGCCTGCACAGGCGGAGCCCGTGCACCAGCGCGTGCCCGCCACGAGCATCGAGCCGGCGTTCGCCGACGACGACATCGACATCCCCGAATTCCTGAAGTGACCTCGGCGGTCGACGGCCAGGAGCCATCGGGCCTGGCCGCGCGGCTGGCGGCGATCGACGAACGGATCGCCGCCGCCGCGCGTGCCGCAGGCAGAGATCCCGAAGAGCTCACCAGGATCGTGGTGACGAAGTTCCACCCGGCGTCGCTGGTCGAGGAGCTGGGCGCGCTCGGTGTGCGCGAGGTCGGCGAGAACCGACAGCAGGAGCTGTCGGCCAAGCAGGCTGAGCTCGCCGCCCTCGACCTGTCCTGGCACTTCATCGGCCAGGGGCAGACGAACAAGGCGGCGGCCATCCGTCGCAGCGCCGACGTGGTGCACTCGGTCGACCGCGACCGGTTCGCCGATGCCCTGCACAGAGCAGCCGACGGCGACGATGTGCTCGACGTGCTCGTGCAGGTCAACCTGACGGATGATCCGGGTAGAGGAGGCGTGGCCCCCGCCGATGCGGTCGGTCTCGCCGAGCATGTGCTCGCCCTGCCTTCTCTGCGTCTGCGCGGCGTGATGGCTGTCGCTCCTCTCGATGAGGAGCCTGCTGCCGCATTCGCTCGGCTGCGCGACGTCTCCGACGTCGTCCGAGCCACCGCCCCTGACGCGACTTGGATCTCGGCCGGGATGACCGGAGACTTCGCCGAGGCGATCGCCGCCGGCGCGACACACCTGCGGATCGGCTCCGCAATCACCGGACCCCGGCCCGACCGGGGTTAACCTGTGAAAAGACCAGCCCCAAACGTTCGAACCGGAGGACACGATGGGTAACCCGCTGAAGAAGACCATGGTGTATCTCGGCCTCGCCGACGAGGAAGAGGTCTACGAGGAAGAGGCGCAGGCGCCTGCCCGCGCTCACCGCGAACGCGACCGTGACCGTGACCGCGAGGAGCCGGCACCGGCCCCCGTCACGCCGTTGCGCCGCCCTGTCGCCGTCCGCCAGCCGTCTGCAGGAGCCGTGAACGAGATCCTCACCGTCCACCCGAAGCAGTACCGCGACGCACAGCTGATCGCCGAGAGCTTCCGTGAGGGCGTCCCCGTCATCATCAACCTCTCCCAGATGAGCGATGCCGACGCGCGTCGCCTCATCGACTTCGCGAGCGGGCTCTCCCTCGGTCTGTACGGCCGTATCGAGCGCGTCACTTCGAAGGTGTTCCTGCTCTCGCCGGAGAACATCGCGGTTTCGGGCCACGGGGGCATCGCACACGCAGACGCTGAGTCTGCGGGCTTCGACCAGTCGTAGCCCGTGGAGCTGGTCTCCGTCGCAGCGAGCATCGTTCACCTGGTGCTGCTGCTGTACATCTTCGTGCTCTTCGCGCGCCTCATCCTGGACTACATCCCGATGTTCAATCGGGAATGGCGTCCGAAGGGTTTCGGTCTGGTCGCCGCTGAGGCCGTCTACACGGTCACCGATCCACCCATCCGGTTCTTCCGGAGGCTCATCCCACCGCTGCGGATCGGCTCGCTGTCACTCGACTTCGGGTTCACACTCACCCTGTTGGTGGTGCTGATCCTGATGAACATCGTGCGGCTTTTCATCCGCTGAACTCCGCCCGCTCCGTGTGTCGGGCACGCCCCGAGTTCGTGTTCTCTGGGTGTCGCGACATCGCGGCGCTGAGGCGCGGGGGCTATGCTGGCACCCAGGTGCGCGCCCCGGGTTCGCGCCACATCACGACCACGCCATACATCGATACTGGCATTCGAACTCATCGAAAGAGGAGCCACTCATGGCACTTACCCCGGATGACGTCGTCACCAAGCAGTTCCAGCACGTCCGATTCAAGGACGGCTTCGACCCGGACGAGGTGGACGACTTCCTCGACGAGATCGTCATCGAGTGGCGCAAGGCTCTCGAGGAGAACGTCGAGCTGAAGGCCAAGCTGGCCGCGTACGAGTCCGGTGCTGCCCCCGAGGCCGCCGCGCCCGCCGCTGCACCCGTCGCGACCGAGGCCCCCGCGCCCGTCGCCGAGGTTGCTGCCGAGCCCGCACCGACCGGCTCCGCCACCGCGACTGCCGGCATCATCGAGCTCGCGCAGCGTCTGCACGACGAGCACGTGGCCGAGGGTGAGGCGAAGCGCAACGCGCTCATCGCCGAGGCCGAGACCGAGGTGGCGCGTATCCGCACCGAGGCCGAGGCGAAGCAGCGCGAAGAGTCGGCACGCCTGGAGCGCGAGCGCAACACGCTCGAAGCCCGCATCACCGAACTCCGCAACTTCGAGCGCGACTACCGCTCGCAGCTGCGCGGCTACATCGAGGGTCAGCTCCGCGAGCTCGACGAGAAGTCGGCATCCACGGACTCCACGCCCGTCTCCGCGATCGGTCTGTAAGGCGCCCCTTGTCAGGACGCTCGCCCCTTCGTCGGTCGGCGGCCGGTGCGATCGTTGCGATTCTCGCAGCGCTCGTGCTGGCCGCCGATCAGTTTGTGAAGTACCTCACGATCGAGAACCTGCCCCTGCATGAGCCGGTTCCGGTTCTCGGTGAGTTCCTTCAGCTGTACTACGTCCGCAATCCCGGCGCGGCATTCTCGCTCGGGTCCGAGGTGACGTGGATCTTCACGATCGCCCTCGCGGTGGTGGCCTCGATCATCATCTGGAAGGCGTTCGGGATCAAGTCCCGACTGTGGGCCGTCGTTCTCGGGTGCCTGCTCGGTGGTGTGCTGGGCAACCTCACGGACCGGCTGCTTCGTGAGCCCGGTTTCCCCGTGGGGCACGTCGTCGACATGATCTCGATGCCGTGGATGATGCCCGCGATCTTCAACGTGGCAGACGTCTTCATCGTGACCGGAATGATCTCGGTCGCACTTCTCGTCGTGTTCGGGCTCCGATTCGACGGCACGCGCGAGCGCGACCATGCTGTCGTCGAGACCGAGGAAGAAGCCGAAGCGGCTGCTGTGGCCGCTATGGTCGCGACCGAGACGGATGCCGAGTCGGCCGATGCGGACGACGCGGCGGCGGACACCGTCGGCGCGGATCGCTCGATCGACGACGATGCGCCCTCGGAGGGTGCGGCTCCCGCATCCGAAGGACGCTGACCGTGGAGTCCCGGTCTCTGCCGGTGCCCGACGGCTTGGACGGCACTCGCGTCGACGCAGCTCTGGCGAAGCTCATGGGCTTCTCCCGCACCTTCGCCGCCGACGTCGCCGCCGCAGGCGGCGTGCGGTTGGACGGCGTGACGCTCGACAAGTCCGACCGCCTCCGCGGCGGCGGCTGGCTCGATGTCGAGTGGCAGCCGAAGGAAGCACCGAAGATCATTCCGATCGCGGTGCCCGAGCTCGGCATCGTGTACGACGACGACGACATCGTCGTGGTCGACAAGCCCACCGGCGTCGCGGCGCATCCGTCGGTCGGTTGGGAGGGTCCGACGGTGGTCGGCGCTCTTGCCGCCGCGGGATTCCGCGTCGCCACGAGTGGCGCTCCCGAGCGCCAGGGAGTCGTGCATCGGCTCGATGTCGGCACCAGCGGCCTGATGGTCGTCGCGAAATCAGAACACGCCTACACGGTGCTGAAGCAGGCGTTCAAGGATCGAACGGTCGAGAAGATCTATCACGCCGTGGTGCAAGGGCACCCCGACCCGCTCGCAGGGACGATCGACGCGCCGATCGGGCGCCACCCGAACCACTCCTGGAAGTTCGCCGTCGTTCCCGACGGCAAGCCCTCGGTCACCCACTACGAGACGCTCGAGGCGTTCCCCGGTGCTTCGCTCCTCGAGATCCATCTCGAGACGGGGCGCACCCACCAGATCCGTGTGCACATGGCCGCCCACCGGCATCCGTGCGTCGGCGATCCACTGTACGGAGCCGACCCGACCATGTCGGCCCGCCTCGGGCTCACGCGACAGTGGCTTCATGCGCATCAGCTGGCGTTCGCGCACCCGGCGACGGGGGATTGGGTGCAGTTCGAGTCGCCGTACCCCGAGGACTTCCGGCACGCGCTGGACGTGCTCCGCGGCGAATAGCCCGCGCTTCATCGACGCGATGTCTGCGTCGTGCGCCACACTGATCGCATGGGCATCGAGGTTCGACCAGCAACGGAGTTCGACGATGTCGCGACGCTCGTCGGCCCGAAGAAGCCGACGTCCAACGTGTGCGTCTGCCTGAGCTATCGCATCGGCAGCAAGGAGAATGTGGCGCTGCGCGGGTCGCAGCGCGCTGATCGCGTGCGCGAGCTGTGCCATCAGGATCCGCCACCTGGGGTCATCGCCTACCTCGACGATGAGCCGGTGGGCTGGGCGGCGCTGCATCCACGGCGTGACACGAGCTTCGCGCGCAACCGTCTCGTCCCGCACATCGACGATTCGGACGTCTGGTCGCTGTGGTGCTTCCGGGTGCGGCCAGGACACCGCAAGCAGGGCATCTCCCACGCGCTGATCGACGGTGCCGTGGCCTACGCGACGGAGCGCGGCGCCCCGGCGATCGAGGGGTATCCCGTCGACAACGGCGGGGAGAAGGTCAACCTGACGATGGCGTACGTCGGCACGCGCGCGCTCTTCGAGAGCGCAGGATTCGTGAAGGCAGCCGACACGGGCTCCGTCCTCGACGGGTTCCCGCGGGTGCTGATGCGGCTCGATCTGGGCACTTCACGGAAGGCGTCGAAGAAAGCGTGAACCGTTTTCGTGAATCGCCCCAATACTCAGTGTGAGCACGGACAGCGAGATCATCCAGCGGTCGCTCGAAGAACCCGGGGTCTTCTCCGAGATCTTCGAGCGGCACGTCCGACCCGTCGGTGGGTACATCCGGCGACGGGTCGGGGCGCACGCCGTCGACGATGTTCTGAGTGAGACGTTCCTCGTCGCATTCCGGCGGCGTTCGTCGTTCGACCTCGGGACGGAGTCGGCGCGGCCCTGGCTGCTCGGCATCGCGACCAGGGTGGTGAAGAGCCATCGGGCTGCGGAAGCGCGGCAGTGGCGCGCATTCGAGGCTTCGGCATCAGCGGAGGAGGTCGCCGTGGAGACTCCGCAGGTCGCCTCCGAGTCGCGGATCGATGCCGATGCCGCTCTGCGAGCGCTGGCCCCGCGGATCGCGGCCCTCGCGGCGAAGGATCGCGACACCCTGCTGCTGCATGCGTGGGGCGACCTCACGTATGAGCAGATCGCCGCTGCGCTGGGCGTGCCGGTCGGAACCGTGCGGTCCCGACTGAATCGCGTTCGTCGCAAGCTCGCGCCGCCGGGCTCGCACGGAGCAGCCCGACTGACATGGATGGCGAAGGAGGAGAGCGATGCAGCTTATGGAACAAGTTCGTGAGATCGGGATCGATGAGTCCCGTGTGGATGAAGACACCGTTCTCGCTGCGCGACGGGCGCTGACGCGAGAGATGGCGCGGAGTGCGCGCCCGGAGCGCGCGGGGCCGTCGCGACGACGCACATGGGCCGGCATCGGTATCGGGGGGCTCGCCACCGGTGCGGCGGTGACCGCGATCGTGGTCGGCTCTGTCATCGCGCCACCGGACGCACCCGACGCGGCCGCAGCTGAAGTGCTGGAGCGTGCGTCAGCGGTGACGTTCGATGCGCAGGACACCACACTCGTCCCCGGGCAGTACCTGCGGATCGAGACCGTCGGTGAGTACCTCCATTTCTGGAAGGCCGAATGGGCCGATGATGATGACGAGAACACGTTCGCGTTCAACGCCTCGCGAGACGGCGGCGACGCCGCCGTGCTGGAGCGCGACACGCGCGTGCTCTACGTCCCGGCCGACCGGGCTGGTGACTGGTTCTACGACTGGGGCTCCTCCGAGGTCGTGGACTCCTTCGGACCCCGTGGCGCGGAGGCAGCACGGGAATGGTCGTCCTCGCCCGGCTCCGCGATTCGTGGACGCGGCACGATCGAGACGCTCCCGGCGGGCGAGTATCTCGCCGTGGGAGGCGACGAACCGCCGATGCCGTACCTGGCGGACCGGTACCGGCCGTATTACGACGATATGCCGAGGGATCCTCAGACGCTGCTCGATTGGCTCCGCGCGCAGTCGGGGATGACGGGGGAGGAAGGGGACCGCTGGCTCGTGGCGAGTCTCAGCGACCCGTCGGCGATCAACCTGATGCCTGCCGACCTGCGCTCGGCGTTCTTCCTCGCGATCGCGCTGATCCCCGGATTCGAGGTGGTGGCGGAGGATGGTTCGACGGCGACGCTGCAGTACGTCGTTCCCGGCCACCGGACGACGAAGATCGCGATCGATACCGAGCAGGGCCTCGTCGACTCGATCTCGGAGAACTACGGAAGCGGAGGACCTGCGGGCGACACGGTCGACTCCACCACCACGGTGCGCACCTCCGTCGTGGACTCCGCGCCCCAGGGCTAGCGGCCGAGGCTGAGCCCCGACACCGACCTGCGGTGTCGGGGCTCCGCCGTAGACTCGAAGGCATGGCATCCGACTCCTTCGTCCACCTGCATGTGCACAGCGAGTACTCCATGTTGGACGGTGCGGCGAAGATCAATGCGATGACCCAGGCGGCCGCCGATTACGGCATGCCGGCCATCGCGGTGACCGATCACGGCAACACCTTCGCGGCGTTCGAGTTCTACAACGCGGCGCGGAATGCGGGCATCAAGCCCATCATCGGGCTCGAGGCGTACATGACGCCGGGCACACACCGCAGCGACAAGACGCGCGTGCAGTGGGGCTCGCCCGACCAGAAGAGCGACGACGTCTCCGGCTCGGGCGCCTACACCCACATGACGATGTGGAGCCAGAGCACCCAGGGCATGCACAACCTCTTCCGGATCAGTTCACGGTCGAGCATGGAGGGCTACTACTTCAAGCCCCGCATGGACCGCGAGCTGCTCCAGACCTATGGCAAGGGCATCATCGCGACGACGGGGTGCCCGTCCGGCGAAGTGCAGACGCGGCTCCGGCTGGGGCAGTACGACGCGGCACGGGCGGCGGCGGCAGAGTTCCAGGACATCTTCGGCAAGGAGAACTACTTCGCCGAGATCATGGACCACGGTCTCTCCATCGAGCGTCGGGTGATGACCGATCTGCTCCGCCTCGCGAAAGACCTGAACATCCCGCTGGTCGCGACCAACGACTCGCACTACACCCACCAGCACGAGGCCGATGCGCATGAGGCTCTGCTGTGCGTGCAGTCGGGCTCCACCATGGACGACCCGAACCGCTTCAAGTTCGACGGCGACGGCTATTACATCAAGACCGCCGCGGAGATGCGGCAGCTGTTCCGCGATCACCCCGAGGCCTGCGACAACACTCTGTTGATCGCCGAGCGCTGCGAGGTCGAGTTCGACACCTCGGCGAACTACATGCCGCGGTTCCCGGTGCCGGACGGCGAGACCGAAGACAGCTGGCTCATCAAAGAGGTCGAGGCAGGCCTGCACTACCGGTACCCGGGTGGCATCCCCGACAAGGTGCGCAAGCAGGCCGAGTACGAGACCGGCATCATCCTGCAGATGGGCTTCCCCGGGTACTTCCTGGTCGTCGCCGACTTCATCAACTGGGCCAAGGACAACGGCATCCGCGTCGGTCCCGGACGCGGCTCCGGTGCCGGTTCCATGGTCGCGTACGCGATGAAGATCACCGACCTCGACCCCCTCGAGCACGGCCTGATCTTCGAGCGCTTCCTGAACCCCGACCGCGTCTCGATGCCCGACTTCGACGTCGACTTCGATGATCGCCGTCGTGGCGAGGTCATCGACTACGTCACGGAGAAGTACGGCTCGGAGCGCGTCGCCCAGATCGTCACCTACGGCACCATCAAGTCCAAGCAGGCGCTGAAGGATGCGGGCCGCGTGCTCGGCTTCCCGTTCAGCATGGGGGAGCGTCTGACCAAGGCGATGCCGCCGCCCGTCATGGGCAAGGACATGCCCCTCGACGGTATGTTCGACTCGGCGCACCCGCGGTACAAAGAGGCGAGCGAGTTCCGTGCGCTGATCGAGACCGACCCCGAGGCGAAGACGGTCTTCGACCGCGCGCTCGGTCTCGAAGGTCTGAAGCGTCAATGGGGCGTGCACGCCGCCGGCGTGATCATGTCGTCCGACCCGCTGCTCGACATCATCCCGATCATGAAGCGGGAGCAGGACGGTCAGATCGTCACGCAGTTCGACTATCCGTCGTGCGAGTCGCTCGGCCTGATCAAGATGGACTTCCTGGGGCTCCGTAACCTCACGATCATCTCCGACGCGCTCGACAACATCCGCACGAACCGTGGCGAGGAACTCGACCTCGAGCACCTCGGCCTCGATGATCCCGGGGTGTACGAACTGCTCGCGCGCGGCGACACCCTGGGTGTCTTCCAGCTCGACAGTCCGCCGCTGCGCTCGCTGATGCGCCTCATGAAGCCCGACAACTTCGGTGACATCTCGGCCCTCATCGCCCTCTACCGCCCTGGTCCCATGGGAGCGAACTCCCACACGAACTACGCGCTGCGCAAGAACGGTCTACAGGAGATCACGCCGATCCACCCTGAACTCGAGGAGCCTCTGGCGGAGATCCTGGAGGAGTCCTACGGCCTCATCATCTACCAGGAGCAGGTGATGGCGATCGCTCAGGCGGTGGCCGGATTCAGCCTCGGACAAGCAGACATCCTGCGCCGAGCGATGGGAAAGAAGAAGAAGTCCGAGCTCGACAAGCAGTACGAGGGCTTCGCGGGGGGCATGAAGCAGCGCGGATTCGGAGAGGCGGCGATCAAGGCCCTCTGGGACATCCTGCTTCCGTTCTCGGACTACGCGTTCAACAAAGCCCACTCCGCCGCGTACGGCCTCGTGTCGTACTGGACCGCCTACCTCAAGGCGCACTATCCCGCCGAGTACATGGCGGCACTGCTGACCAGCGTCGGTGACTCGAAAGACAAGATGGCGCTGTACCTCAACGAGTGCCGTCGCATGGGCATCAAGGTGCTCCCTCCCGACGTGTCCGACTCGATCAACTACTTCGCGGCCGTCGACGATGACATCCGCTTCGGTCTCGGCGCTGTGCGCAACGTCGGCAGCAATGTCGTCGACGGCATCGTGCGGGCTCGAAAGGACGAGCGGTTCACCTCGTTCCATCACTTCCTCGACAAAGTCCCTCTGCACGTCTCGAACAAGCGCACCGTCGAATCGCTGATCAAAGCCGGTGCCTTCGACTCGATGGGGGACTCGCGGCGGGCTCTCATGGAGGTACACGAGGACGCGGTCGAGGCAGCCGTCGACCGTAAGCGCAATGAGGCCCAGGGAGCGATCGGTTTCGATTTCGACAGCCTCTACGACGGCATGGAAGAGGCAGCTCCCGCCAAGGTGCCCGCCCGCCCGGAGTGGATCAAGAAGGACAAGCTCGCCTTCGAGCGGGAGATGCTCGGCCTCTACGTCTCCGATCACCCGCTCGCGGGCCTCGAGGTCCCGCTGGCCAAGCACGCGTCGATCTCGATCCACGACCTCAACAACTCCGAGGACCTTCAGGACGGCGATCAGGTGACGGTCGCCGGACTCGTGACCAGCGTGCAGCACCGCGTCGCCAAGGCCAGCGGAAACCCCTACGGCATGATCACGGTCGAGGACTTCAACGGCGAGGTGACCGTGATGTTCATGGGGAAGACCTACACCGAGTTCCAGCACACGCTGCAGCAGGATGCGATCCTCGCTGTCCGCGGACGAGTCTCCCGACGTGACGACGGGCTCAACCTGCACGCCCAATCGGCGTTCGCGCCCGACATCGGCTCGTTCGATGCGGCGGGTCCGCTGTCGCTCGTCCTCGCCGAGCAGCGCGCGACGGAGCGGGTGATGACCGAGCTCGCCGAGGTGCTTCGCCGCCACAACGGCGATACCGAAGTGCTGCTCCGCGTGCATCGAGGGGGGACCGCGAAGGTCTTCGAAGTGCCGATGCCGGTCAAGGTCTCCGCAGACCTCTTCGGTGACCTCAAGTCACTGCTCGGACCCACCTGTCTGGGGTGAGCGGGTAGGATCGTGAGCCGTCGGCAGCACGACGAACACCCCCGTCGAGCACTGTGACGAAAGGACCACCATGAGTACGGACACCTCCGAACCCGACCTTCCCGAGTCGGAGCCCGAGGACTCGATCTTCAGCGACGACGACGGCGTGCTCTACGACGACGAGGTGACTCCGGAATTCGGCATTCTCGGATTCACGCTGCGTGAACTGCTGATCGTGGGCGTATGGGTGGTGGCCTTCGTGCTGTCCTTCTTCCCGCTGACCGGCGGCCTCTCGCTCTGGGGGATCGGTATCCAGTGGATCCTCCCCATCGCGCTTCCCACCGTGGCCGTCTTCCTGCTGGTGCTGCGCCGCTTCTCGCCGGATGGTATCCGCCGAGTGGGCTCGCTGGGCATCGACCAGTTCGCCTCCGTGGCGTTCTCCGTCGCGGCCGTCGTCTGGGTCGGGAATCTGTGGCTCTCGATCTCCGGGCTGATCGCCACCGGCTACTGGGGGCTCCCGTGGAACGGCGTGGGGATGGTCATCACGTCTCTCGCGCTGGTCGTGCTCACGGTCTTCGCCCCGATCATTCCGGGTCTCAAGGAGGACTTCCACGGCCGCCTCGTCACGCTCGCGCATCGCAATGCGAATCCGGTGCGCCCGGTCATCGCGCGCCCGCGCCCCGAGCCCGCTCCCGTCGCCGAGTCGACCGTTTCCCCCAGCAGCACCGAGCCCGACGTCACCGTCGATGCGTCAGGGCTGCCCCCGGTGACCGGCCTCGACATCGAGACGACCGGGCGACAGGCGACTGACGAGATCGCCCGACTCGACCTCGCGGAGCAGGTGCCTCTCACGGCGCATGCCTCCGGCGGTGGCGTCGGGACCGACCAGGACACCTCCGACGAGGACTATGTGCCCGCCTACTCCCGTCGATCCCGCGGACAGGAGCCCGAGATCGTCTCGGACACCGGAAGCATCGAGTCGCTGCTCGAGACCGCAGCGACCTACGAGACCGGCGATGTCCTGGCCGAAGCGGAGCCCCGCATCGTCGAGGGCTTCGCCGACGCCGATGCTGATCTCGACGCGACGAATCCTCGCGAGGCGGCTCCCGCCGCGCAGCCGTTCTGGATCCTCGCCGCCTCCGAACGGGATGTGCATGACGAGCGAGGAGAACCGCTGTTCCGCATCGGGCCGAGTGCCTGGGCCCTCGTGATCGAGGACCGTGGAGGTGCGTACGTCGTCCGACATGACGACGGACGGATCGGCTACCTCCACGACATCTCCGACATCTCGAAGGGCTGAAATGCGCACGATCGATCTGCGAGGGCGCGAGCTCTCGCCCGCTGACATGCTCGCGGCCGTGCCGCGCGCCACGCACGCTCGGGCGGAGGCGCTCGACACGGCCGCCCGGATCGTCGAGGACGTGCGCGTTCGCGGTGAGGCCGCTCTCCGTGAGCAGGCGGAGCAGTTCGACCGGGTGACGGGCCACGAGGTGCGGGTTCCCGCCGCGCACATCGCCGACGCCCTCGCATCCATCGAGCCCCCCGTCCGCGCTGCGCTCGAAGAGGCGATCGTGCGCGTGCGCCGTGGGTCCGAGGCCCAGGTGCCGGCGCCTCAGACCACCGAGATCGGCCCTGGGGCGCGCATTCTGCAGCGGTGGCAGCCCGTGCACCGCGTGGGCGTCTACATTCCCGGCGGCAAGGCGGTCTACCCGTCGAGCGTGATCATGAACGTGGTTCCCGCGCAGGTGGCGGGCGTCGAGCAGATCGCTCTGGCGTCTCCACCGCAGGCCGATCAGGGCGGTCGGATCCATCCGACGATCCTTGCGGCCGCCGCCCTGTTGGGCGTCACCGAGGTCTACGCCATGGGGGGAGCCGGCGCGATCGGCGCCTTCGCGCATGGCGTTCCGTCGCTCGGCCTCGACCCCGTCGACGTGGTCTCCGGCCCGGGGAACAACTATGTCGCGTCTGCGAAGCGGGCCGTCGCCGGCGTCGTCGGGACGGATTCCGAGGCCGGTGCGACCGAGATCCTCGTCGTGGCCGATGCCGATGCCGATGCGAGACTCATCGCTGCGGATCTGGTCAGCCAGGCGGAGCACGATGAACAGGCTTCCGCCGTCCTGGTGACGGATGCTGCCGGGCTCGCGGATCAGGTCGCCGTCGAGGTCGAGCGGATGGCGGCGGTCACACGCCACAGCGAGCGTGTCGGGGCGGCTCTGAGCGGTCCGCAATCCGCGATCGTCCTCGTCGACGACCGTGCCATGGCGACGGCTTTCAGCAACGCCTACGCTCCGGAGCACCTCGAGCTGCACCTCGCCGACGCCGCAGATGCGGCGGCGGCGTTCACCAGCGCCGGTGCCGTCTTCGTCGGCGACCAGACTCCCGTCAGCCTCGGTGACTACATGGCGGGAAGCAACCACGTGCTTCCGACCGGCGGTCAGGCGCGGTATGCGCCCGGTCTCGGGTCCTACACGTTCCTGCGCCCGCAGCAGGTCATCTCGTATGATCGCGCGGCGCTGTCAGTCGTTCGCGCCGGTGTCGTGGCCCTCGCCGAAACCGAGGTGCTCCCTGCACACGGCGAGGCGATCGAGGCGCGTTTCACGGCGTAGGATCGGTCAGATGCACTGCCCCTTCTGTCGTCATCCCGACTCCCGTGTCATCGACTCGCGCACCAGCGACGACGGGTTGTCGATCAGACGCCGCCGCCAGTGCCCGGAATGCGGGGGCCGGTTCACCACCACCGAGACGGCGAGCCTCAACGTCATCAAGCGCTCCGGCGTCATGGAGCCGTTCAGCCGCGAGAAGGTCATCTCCGGCGTGCGCAAAGCCTGCCAGGGGCGGCCGGTGACCGAGGCCGACCTCGCGATCCTCGCGCAGCGTGTGGAGGAGGCCGTTCGCCAGACCGGTGTCTCGCAGCTCGACGCGAACGAGATCGGTCTCGCCATCCTGGGCCCGTTGCGTGAGCTCGACGAGGTCGCGTTCCTCCGCTTCGCCAGCGTCTACCAGGCGTTCGACTCGCTCGAGGACTTCGAGGCAGCGATCACCGATCTGCGGGCCGACCACACGAAGCAGGAGTCCGCGGAGCGGTAATCTGGCAGGGATGTATCCGTTGCTCTTCCGCGCTGTCCTCTCGCGCTTCGACCCCGAGTTCGCCCACCACGCCGGCATGGCGGTGATCCGTGTTCTCGGCGTGCGCCCCCTCTCCTGGGTGACGCGTGCCATGACGCGCCCGGACCCATCGCTGCGTGTCGAGGCTCTCGGTCTCACCTTCCCCTCGCCGTTCGGCATCGCGGCCGGGTTCGATAAAAACGCGGTCGGGGTGCGGGGCCTGGCAGCTCTCGGCTTCGGGCACGTGGAGGTCGGCACGCTCACCGCGATCCCGCAGGAGGGCAACCCCAAGCCGCGTCTGTTCCGTCTCATCGCCGATCGCGCCGTCATCAACCGGATGGGCTTCAACAACGCGGGCGCGGACGCGGCAGCGCGCCGTCTGGCCCGTCTGCGCCGTGGAGCGCCCGACACGGTGGTCGGCGTCAACATCGGCAAGAGTCGGGTGGTGGACGTGGAGAACGCGACGGCCGACTACGTGGCTTCCGCGACTCGTCTCGCCCCGCTCGCCGACTACCTCGCCGTGAACGTGTCGTCTCCGAACACGCCGGGGCTGCGCGGGCTGCAGGCGGTGGAGACCCTCGCCCCGCTCTTGCGGGCGGTCAAGCAGGCCTCCGGTGCCACGCCGCTGCTCGTGAAGATCGCCCCGGACCTTCCGGACGAGGAGATCGCAGCGATCGCGCAGCTGGCAGTGGCCGAAGGACTCGCCGGCATCATCGCGAACAACACGACCATCAGCCGAGACGGCCTGCTCTCGGATGCGGCGAAGGTCGAGGCCGCCGGCGCCGGTGGTCTGTCGGGGGCGCCGTTGAAGCAGCGCTCGCTCGAGGTGCTGCGCGTCGTGCGAGGCGCGGTTCCCGCCGACTTCTGCGTGATCGCGGTCGGCGGTGTCGAGACCGCTGCAGACGTGCAGGAGCGTCTGGAAGCCGGCGCCACTCTCGTGCAGGGTTACACGGCGTTCCTGTACCGCGGTCCGTTCTGGGGCCGCGAGATCAACAGGGGACTGATCAGTCGGGGTACTGCCCGCGCTTGACCTGCGGCTTCGGCAAGCGCATGAATCGCATCTGCAGGGCCCGCATCGCCGCGTACCAGCCGAGACCGCGCTCGAGACGCTCCTTGCCGAACTTCGCCGCAGCCTTGCGCTTGACCCGCATGGCCAGCAGGACCATGCCGCCGATCGCGATCACCAGGTACCCCATCATCACCAGGTACGCGTAGAACGAGATCATCATGTTCGTGGGCAGCAGCGAGGCGAGGATGACCAGCACCATGACGCCCATCACGAACTCGGCCGGGTGCCAGCCCGCATCGACGTAGTCGCGCACCCAGCGGCGCTGAGGCCCCTTGTCGCGGACGGGGAGGTACTTCTCCTCGCCGGCGGCCATGCCGGCCTGTGCCTTGGCTCGGCGCTCGTTGAGCTCGGCCTTGGCGGCGGCTTTGGCCTCTTTGGTGTTGGCGACCAGGGGGCGGCGGCGGGCAGCCTCCTGCTCCGCACGGGTCGGCGTCGCGCGCCCCTTTCCGACGGCGGGCGTCTCGGGGGCGTCGTCGTTCGTCGAAGGGGAGACAGGGGTAGTGGCCACGGAGTTCCTCGGTTCGCTGCGGGGGATCACCTTAAGATTACTCGCATGACCTCTCTTGTTCCTCCCCGTGAGCCCGATGCCGCCGTCCTCGAGGCTGTGGCGACCGGTATCCCCTCCGCGTTGTCGGACCTCGGCCACCTCGTGCGCATCCCGGGAATGGCCTGGCCCGCGTTCGATCAGACCCAGCTGGAGCGCAGCGCGGAAGCCGTGGCTGCGCTGGCCTCGGACACCGGTGTCTTCGACGAGGTGCGTGTGCTCCGTGCCGCGATCCCGGGCACCGATGAGCAGGGACAGCCGGCAGTCCTCGCCACGCGCGCGGCCCGCAACGGCAAGCCGACGATCCTGCTCTACGCGCACCACGACGTGCAGCCTCCCGGCGATGACGCCCTCTGGGAGACCCCGCCGTTCGAGCCGACGGTCCGTGACGGGCGTCTGTACGGACGCGGCGCCGCAGACGACAAGGCGGGGATCATGGCGCACATCGCGTCGATCCGAGCCGTACACGAGGTGCTGGGGGACGACCTCGACCTCGGTATCGCGATGTTCATCGAGGGGGAGGAGGAGTACGGGTCTCGTTCCTTCGCTCAGTTCCTCTCCGACAACAAGGAGGCGCTCCGCGCGGACGCCATCGTCGTCGCCGACTCCGGTAACTGGGATTCGGTCACCCCGGGCCTCACCGTCTCGCTTCGCGGGAACGCGCGCTTCACGCTGCGCGTGCGCACCCTCGATCACGCGTCCCACTCGGGGATGTTCGGGGGAGCGGTGCCCGACGCGATGATGTCGACCGTGAAACTGCTCTCCACGCTGTGGAACTCCGACGGCTCGGTGGCGGTGGCGGGGATGACCGAGCGCGATGCGCCCACTCCCGATTACACCGAGGCGACACTCCGTGACGAGGCAGGGCTCCTGCCCGGCACCACTCCGATCGGTGACGGCACGATCCTCAGCCGGATCTGGAACAAGCCCGCGGTGACGGTGATCGGCATCGACGCGACGAGCGTGGCGGCGGCATCCAACACCCTGCTTCCCGAGGTCACGGTCGTGATCAGCGCTCGTGTCGCGCCCGGGCAGACGGGGCAGGCCGCTTATGACGCCCTCGAGAGCCACCTGCGGGCTCACGCTCCGTTCGGCGCGGAGCTCACCTTCTCGGATGTCGACCTGGGGGATGGCTTCCTCGTCGACACCAGCGGCTGGGCGGTGCAGCTCACGCGCGACGCGATGCACGACGGCTACGGGGTTCCGCCGGTGGACCTGGGCGTCGGCGGTTCGATCCCGTTCATCGCCGACCTGGTGCGGGAGTTCCCGGCCGCGCAGATCCTCGTCACCGGTGTCGAGGACCCGCATTCGCGGGCGCACAGCCCCAACGAGTCGCTGCACCTCGACACCTTCCGCCATGCGGTCGCGACCGAGGCGCTGCTGCTCACCCGCATGAATGCTGCAGAACTCTGAGCCTCACAGGATCTGCGGCGGTAGAATCGTCCGAGAAGCCGTGCACCTGCGGCCCGTCACAAGGAGCGACATGAGCGACACCACACTCTCCCCAGAGACCACCCGCGCACACGGCGTCACCCTGACCGACGCTGCCGCCGTCAAGGTGAAGAACCTCCTCGAGCAGGAAGGCCGCGACGATCTCCGTCTTCGCGTCGCCGTGCAGCCCGGCGGATGCTCGGGCCTGATCTACCAGCTGTACTTCGACGAGCGCTACCTCGAAGGCGATGAGACCGTCGACTTCGACGGCGTCGAGGTGATCATCGACAACATGAGCGTCCCGTACCTCGACGGTGCGGCGATCGACTTCAAAGACACGATCTCGGAGCAGGGGTTCACGATCGACAACCCCAACGCAGCGGGCAGCTGCGCCTGCGGCGACAGCTTCCACTGATCGTCCGTCTGCCGAACGGCCGCCGTCACCATGGGTGACGGCGGCCGTTCCGCTTTCGGAACCTGCGTGGTTGGCATGAATCAGGTGTGAGGTTGCCCTAGACTTGGGTGTGCTCTGTTCGCGATCTGAAAGGTGCATCGTGCCCTCGAAACGCAGCCTTCGTTGGGCCGCACTCCCTGTGGGAGTCGTGGCAGCCTTGGCCCTGGCGGGATGTTCTCCCACCGAGCTGAACGGCTTTCTTCCGGGCTTCGTGGAGGGTGGCCCCGCAGCCACCAATCAGACCGAGCGCGTCTCCTCGCTCTGGGTGAACTCCTGGATCGTGCTTCTCGCCGTCGGCATCATCACCTGGGGCCTGATGGCCTGGGCCGCGATCGCGTACCGTCGCCGCAAGGGCCAGACCGGCCTCCCGGTGCAGATGCGCTACAACATGCCGATCGAGATCTTCTACACGATCGTGCCGCTCATCCTCGTGCTGGGTATGTTCTTCTTCACCGCTCGCGATCAGACCGAGATCGAGGCCAAGTGGGACGAGCCCGACGTCGAGATCACCGCGATCGCCAAGCAGTGGGCGTGGGACTTCCAGTACGACGGCGAAGAAGAGGACAACTCCGACGCCGTGTGGACGATGGGCATCCAGGCCCAGCCCGACGCCGAAGGCAACATCGATCAGTCGCAGCTGCCGACCCTGGTTCTGCCGGTCGACAAGAAGGTCACGATCGACCTGCAGTCGCGCGACGTCATCCACTCGTTCTGGATCATCGACTTCCTCTACAAGAAGGACATGTTCATCGGGAAGGACAACTCCTGGTCGTTCATCCCCACCCGTGAGGGCGAGTACGCCGGCAAGTGCGCCGAGCTCTGCGGTGAGTACCACTCGATGATGCTCTTCAACGTGAAGGTCGTCTCTCAGGACGACTACGACGCGTACCTCGAGTCGCTCGAGGAGAAGGGCAACACGGGCGACATCACCGACGCGTACGACCGTCTCTCGAACTTCCCGGGGACGACCCCGAAGACCGACACCGAGGAAGGAGGGGAGTAAGTCATGTCGACCACAGAAGCTCCCCGTACCGACGAGACTCCCCAGTCGCGTCCGACCACTCTGCCCGCTCGCCAGGCCGCTCTCATGAGCTCCTCGCGCGTGGAGCAGAAGGGTAACATCGTCGTCAAGTGGATCACCTCCACCGACCACAAGACCATCGGGTACATGTACCTGATCGCGTCCGTGCTGTTCTTCCTCCTCGGTGGCGTGATGGCACTCGTCATCCGCGCCGAGCTGTTCGCGCCGGGCATGCAGATCGTCCCGACGAAGGAGCAGTACAACCAGCTGTTCACGATGCACGGCACGATCATGCTGCTGATGTTCGCGACGCCGCTCTTCGCGGGCTTCGCCAACGCGATCCTGCCGTTGCAGATCGGCGCCCCCGACGTGGCCTTCCCGCGTCTGAACGCGTTCGCCTTCTGGCTCTTCCTCTTCGGCTCGACCATCGCGGTCGCCGGCTTCCTCACCCCGCAGGGCGCGGCCTCCTTCGGATGGTTCGCCTATCAACCGCTAGCCGGTGCGTCGTTCTCGCCGGGCGCGGGTGGAAACCTCTGGATGGTCGGACTGGGTATCTCCGGTTTCGGAACCATCCTCGGTGCCGTCAACTTCATCACCACGATCATCACGATGCGCGCTCCCGGCATGACGATGTGGCGCATGCCGATCTTCTCCTGGAACACGCTCATCACGAGCCTGCTCATCCTGATGGCGTTCCCCGTGCTCGCGGCAGCGATCTTCGCCGCTGCAGCGGACCGCATCCTCGGCGCTCACATCTACGACCCCGCCAACGGTGGTGTCCTGCTGTGGCAGCACCTGTTCTGGTTCTTCGGCCACCCCGAGGTCTACATCATCGCTCTGCCGTTCTTCGGCATCGTGTCGGAGATCTTCCCGGTCTTCAGCCGTAAGCCGATCTTCGGATACAAGACGCTGGTCTACGCGACGATCGCGATCGCCGCTCTCTCCGTGGCCGTGTGGGCGCACCACATGTACGTGACCGGATCGGTGCTGCTGCCCTTCTTCGCCCTCATGACGATGCTCATCGCCGTGCCGACGGGTGTGAAGATCTTCAACTGGATCGGCACGCTCTGGCGAGGATCGGTGACCTTCGAGACTCCGATGGTCTTCGCACTCGGATTCCTCGTGTCGTTCGTCTTCGGCGGTCTGACCGGTGTCATCCTCGCGGCCCCGCCGCTGGACTTCGCGCTCTCCGACTCGTACTTCGTCGTCGCTCACTTCCACTACGTGGTGTTCGGCACCGTCGTGTTCGCCATGTTCGCCGGCTTCTACTTCTGGTGGCCGAAGTGGACCGGTCGCATGCTCAACGAGCGTCTCGGCTACGTGCACTTCTGGATGCTGTTCATCGGCTTCCACATGACGTTCCTCATCCAGCACTGGCTGGGTGTCGACGGCATGGTGCGCCGCTACGCGGACTACTCCGCAGCAGACGGCTGGACCTGGCAGAACCAGGTCTCCACGATCGGTGCGATCATCCTCGGCGCCTCGATGCTGCCGTTCTTCCTGAACGTGTGGATCACGGCCCGCAAGGCTCCGAAGGTCACGGTCAACGACCCGTGGGGCTACGGTGCTTCGCTCGAGTGGGCGACGTCGTGCCCGCCGCCGCGGCACAACTTCACGTCGATCCCGCGTATCCGCAGCGAGCGTCCCGCGTTCGACCTGAATCACCCGGAGGCTGCCGAGTTCGCGACCACGGCGCCCGGCGAGCGAGAGGCCCACTAAGTCATGCGCGACAACGTCATTCTCTGGTGGGTGCTGACAGCGTTCTTCGCCCTCGTCGGTGTCGTCTACACCGGCTGGCACATCCTGGTCACTCCGTCCGACAACTTCGCGATGCGGATCGAGTGGGTCGGCACTGTCGCCCTGTTCTTCGCAGCCTTCATGGCCGCGATGGTCGCGTTCTATCTCGATCGCACGCACAAGGCGCAGAACGGTGAGCTGCCGGAAGACATCCTGACGGCGGACATCGACGACGGTGACCCTGAGCTCGGCGAGTTCAGCCCGTGGTCCTGGTGGCCGATCGTGCTCGCGGCTTCGGCCGGTGTCTTCGTCGTCGGCCTTGCAGTCGGACACTTCCTGCTCCCGATCGGTCTCGCGATCTTCGTCGTCGCGATCGTCGGCTGGGTCTACGAGTACTACCGCGGCAACTTCGCCCGCTGAGACTTCTGAATAGAAGAAGGCCCCCGGAATCGTCCGGGGGCCTTCTTCGTGTACGCGCCAGTGGGTCGGTTCGTGTGCGGGCGGCGGGGATCTTCACGACCTCGTTCGGACCCGTGCGATGCCGGTCAGTGGGTCGACAGGACGGCAGTGCACACCGTCGGCGTTGCCCAGAGAGCGAATGCCGTCAGCGTCGACGCATCAGAGGGTGGCAGTCATCTGCACGCGAGGGCCGTACCTGAAGAGCCCGAGGGCGGTCTCTGTGTCGATGAGGGAGCGGAGCAGAGCGGAGTCCGGCTCGGTCTCCGTGAAGCCGCAGGAGGCGTAGAACGGCGCGTTCCAGGGGACGTCACGGTAGGTGCGGAGGGTGATCGTACGATGTCCGCGGTCTCGGGTCTCAGAGAGCGCCGCCTGGACGAGCCGACGCCCGATCCCGCGCCGGCCGTACGTGGGCAGCACAGAGAGCTGCTCCAGATGAGCGTGCCCGTCGATCTCCAGGACGTGCACGAAGCCGACGGGGCCCGAAGAGGGGGCTGAGGCCTCGTGGGGCTCAGCGACGAGCACGAAGCCCGGCATCGAAGCGCGCTCCCAAGCAGTGGTCGGGGGCGGCCAGTCGACCGCGTCGAAACGATCGACGAGCAGAGCATCCGCCGCGGCTTCGATCTGTTCGGTCTCCGCGTCATCCGCCGGATGCGCAGGACGTACTCGGATCTCCATGGTCACTCTCCTGCGACGGCGGCGATGGCCTCGATCTCGACGAGCTGGTCATCGTAACCGAGCACCGTGACACCCAGGAGGGTGCTGGGCACGTCGTGGTCGCCGAAGGCAGCGTGGACCACGTCCCACGCCGTGACGAGGTCGGCCTGCGCGGAGGAAGCCACCAGCACTCGTGTGCTGATGACATCGGTGAGGTCCGCGCCAGCGACGTCGAGTGCTGCCTCGAGCGTCTGCACGCATCGGGCCGCCTGAGCCGCGTAGTCGCCCGGTGCGGCGGTCGTCCCGTCGTCGTTCAGAGGGCAGGCTCCCGCGAGGAAGATGAAACGCGAACCCGCCGGTGCAGTGGCGGCATAGGCGTAGGGGGCGTCGGCGAGGGCAGTGGCGCGGATCAGCTGGACGGCGGATGACATGGTTCGATCCTCTCATTCACGGATTAACGATGAAGGCCCCGTCCGTGTGGACGAGGCCTTCATCGTGGGGGAGTGGCGACTACTCGCCATCCTCCTTCTTCTTGCGAGGCTTCTTCACCGGCTCGGTCGCGATGACCGTGCTGGGGGTGTTCGGCGTCTCGTCGACGTGCGTCTCATCGACCGTGAGCGGGGCATCAGGGAAGCCGGCGCGCTCGTGAGCGCCCTGGATCTCTGCGGCCTCGGTCTCATCGTTCTGAGCCGTGACGTGGTGCTGGTGCGCATCGGCTGCTTCGACCTCGGCCTGCGTGAGCGGGGCCAGACGATCTTCGAAGAACCACCGGGAGATCGAGGAACGGAGGTTCTCCGTCCACGGGATGCGGCCCTTGGCGTTCGGGCGAACCACGAGAGGCTCGTAGGAGTCGACATCGATGAGCTTCCAGCGGTCGTACTGGTCGACCGGCTGGTGGACCTCGATGAACTCGCCACCGGGGAGACGGACGATGCGCCCCGACTCGAAGCCGTGCAGCACGATCTCGCGGTCCTTCTTCTGCAGCGCGATGCAGATGCGCTTGGTGACGAAGTATCCGAGGATCGGGCCCAGGAACAGCAACGCCTGCAGCGTGTGGATGACGCCTTCCATCGTGAGCATGAAGTGCGTCGCGATGAGGTCGGACGATGCTGCAGCCCAGAGGACGGCGTAGAAGATGACGCCGGCGACGCCGATCGCGGTGCGCGTCGCCGCGTTGCGGGGACGCTGTGCGATGTGGTGCTCGCGCTTGTCGCCGGTGACCCACGCCTCGATGAACGGGTAGATCGCGACGACCACGATGAACAGGCCGAGCACGAGCACGGGCGCAATGATTCCGAAGGACCACGTGCGGTCGAGGAACACGATGTCCCAGTTCGACGGCGCCAGACGCAGAGCGCCGTCGGCGAAGCCGATGTACCAGTCCGGCTGCGTGCCGGCCGAGACAGGGGACGGGTCGTACGGGCCGTAGTTCCAGATCGGGTTGATCTGGAAGAACGTCGCGATCATGACGATCACGCCGAACACGATGAACAGGTAGCCGCCCATCTTCGACATGTAGACCGGCATCATCGGGTAGCCCACGACATTGTCGTTCGTGCGGCCGGGGCCAGCGAACTGCGTGTGCTTGTTGATGATCATCAGCATCAGGTGCACGACGATGAGCGCGATGACGAGCATCGGCAGCAACAGGATGTGCAGCGTGTACAGACGTCCGACGATGTCGGTCCCGGGGAACTCGCCGCCGAAGAGGAGGAACGAGGTCCAGGTGCCGATCAGGGGGAGACCCTTGATCATGCCGTCGATGATGCGGAGGCCGTTACCCGAGAGCAGGTCGTCGGGAAGCGAGTAGCCGGTGAAGCCCTCTGCCATCGCGAGGATGAACAGGACGAAGCCGATGACCCAGTTGAGCTCACGCGGCTTGCGGAACGCGCCGGTGAAGAACACGCGGAGCATGTGCACGCCGATGCCGGCGATGAACACGAGCGCCGCCCAGTGGTGGATCTGGCGGACCAGGAGCCCGCCGCGCAGGTCGAACGAGATGTGCAGCGATGACTCGAGCGCCGCCGACATCTCGATACCACGCATCGGCGCGTAGGCGCCGGTGTAGTGGGTCTCGACCATGGAAGCCTGGAAGAAGAACGTCAGGAAGGTTCCGGAGAGGAACACGACGACGAAGCTCCACAGCGCGATCTCGCCGAGCATGAACGACCAGTGGTCGGGGAAGATCTTACGTCCGAGCTCCTTGACGAAGCCGGAGAGGCTGGTGCGCTCGTCGATGTAGTTCGACGCGGCACCGACGAAGCGACCGCCGAGGGGCGCCTTGGTGTCCTTGTCCTCTTTGGACAGCGTTGCGGTGCTCAATGGCGCTCCCAGAAGCTCGGGCCGACGGGTTCCTTGAAGTCGCTGCGTGCGACCAGGTAGCCCTCGTCATCGACGGTGATGGGCAGCTGCGGCAGCGGACGAGCCGCCGGGCCGAAGATGACCTTGGCGTGGTCCGTGACGTCGAACTGCGACTGGTGGCACGGGCACAGCAGGTGGTGCGTCTGCTGCTCGTACAGAGCCACAGGGCATCCGACGTGCGTGCAGACCTTGGAATAGGCGACGATGCCGTCGTAGGACCAGTCCTTGCGGTCCTCGGCCTCGATCAGCTGCTCGGGGCGCAGACGCATCATCAGCACGATGGCCTTGGCCTTCTCCTCGAGGTAGCCGTCGTGGTGGCTGAGCGTCGCGAGCTCTTCGGGGATCACGTGGAACGCCGACCCGAGGGTCACGTCCGCGGCGCGGATCGGGGTGCCGTCGGGGTCGCGGACGAGGCGCGCACCCTTCTCCCACATCGTGTGCTTGAGGAGAACGACCGGGTCGCCCGCGGTGGGGTCATCCGGCGTCGAGTGCGGAGCGAGACCACGGAAGAGTGTGACGCCCGGGATGATCGAGGCGACGAGTGCGGCGAACAGCGAGTTGCGGATCACCGTGCGGCGTCCGAAACCGGACTCCTCGTTCGCGTCGGAGAAGGCCTGGATGGCCGCCTCGCGGGTCGCGTCCTTGCCACGGGTGGGGTGGCGGTGCTCGATGAACTCCTTGTCGGACATGAGCGCCTTGGACCAGTGGATCGCACCGATGCCGAGGGCCAGCAGCGCGAGGGCGATGCCGAGACCGATGAAGAGGTTGTTCTGCCGGATGTCGATGAGCGCGCCGCTCTCGATCGGGAACAGCATGTAGGCGGCGACCGCCCAGATGCTCCCGGCCAGCGAGAGGTAGAACAGCGTGTAGACAGTGCGGACAGCGGCCTTCTCAGCGCGCGGGTCCTTGTCGGTCATCCGCTCGCGGTGCGGCGGAAGCCCGGGGTTCTGCACGGGATCGCTGACTGCGACACCCAGCCCCGGAGAGGGCTGGTAGGCCCTGTCAAGAGCCTGCGAGTCGTCGTCGTGTGCCATGGTGCTCCTCGTACGTTCCTCTTCGATGAATAAGCGTCAGTTGGACTTCGCCGTGATCCACACGGTGATGGCGACGAGCGCGCCGATTCCGAAGATCCAGACGAACAGGCCCTCGGAGACCGGTCCGAGCGAACCGAGCGAGAATCCGCCGATCTGCACGGACTGCTGCTGGAAGAGCAGCGCCGAGATGATGTCGCGCTTGTCCTCGTCGGACAGGTTCATGTCGCCGAAGACCGGCATGTTCTGCGGGCCGGTGACCATCGCCGCGTACATGTGCAGGGCGCTGGTCTCCTGGAGACCGGGTGCGTACTTGCCCTCGGTGAGCGCTCCACCCGCTGCGGCCACGTTGTGGCACATCGCGCAGTTGACGCGGAACAGCTCGGCGCCGTTCGCGACGTCACCTTCTCCGTCCAGGATGTGGTCGGCGGGGAACGTCGGGCCGGGAGCCTCGGACTGCACGAACGAGGAGATCGCGAGGATCTGGTCCTCGGTGAACTGCGGTGCCTTCTGCGGCGCCTGCGGTCCCTGCATCTGCAGGGGCATGCGACCGGTCGACAGCTGGAACTCGGTGGCCAGCTCGCCCACGCCGTACAGGCTGGGGCCGTTGGCGGTTCCCTGCAGGTCGAGACCGTGGCAGGTGGCGCAGTTCGCCTGGAACAGCTTCTCGCCGTCTTCGACGGTCAGCTGGGTCGACGCGGTCGGCGTGTCGGATGCGGCGAACGCAGCCGTCGCACCGGCGTACACGGCGCCGGTGATCATGAGGCCTGCTCCGATGAGCGCGGCCGCCGCCAACGGGCTGCGACGACCGCTGGAACGGCGCTTCTTCTCTCGTGCCATCTCGGGGATCAGCTCCGCTCTTATTTCAGGAAGTAGATAACGAGGAACAGCACGATCCAGACGACGTCGACGAAGTGCCAGTAGTAGGACACCACGATCGAGGAGGTCGCCTCCTTGTGCCGGAAGTTCTTGACGGCGTATGCGCGTCCGATGACGAGCAGGAACGCGACGAGGCCGCCCGTGACGTGAAGGGCGTGGAAGCCGGTCGTCAGGTAGAAGGCGGAGGCGTACGAGTCGGCGTTGATCGGCATGCCTTCAGCGACCAGCTGTGCGTACTCCCACACCTGGCCGGAGACGAAGATCGCGCCGAGGGCGAAGGTGAGGAAGAACCACTCGACCATTCCCCAGCCGAAGAGGCGACGGCGTCCGGCGCCGTTCTTCTGCCCCTTGCCGATCTTGTAGGGCTGCAGGTCTTCTGCCGCGAACACGCCCATCTGGCACGTGAACGAGGAGAGGACGAGGATCGCAGTGTTCACTGCGGCGAACGGGACGTTCAGCAGCTCGGTCCGGTCTGCCCACAGCTCCGGGGAGGTGCTGCGGAGCGTGAAGTAGATCGCGAAGAGTCCCGCGAAGAACATCACCTCACTGCCGAGCCACACAATGGTGCCGACAGCTACCGGGTTGGGCCGCTTAATCGTTCTCGCCGCCGGGGCATACGTCGCTGAGGTCGTCACCCCTCCATTATGGCCGATCCTGGGGCGTGATTCTTGCACCCACGACCTTCGAATCGCCGGACCTGGACTTAGGGGACCCTAAGAAAACACTGCGAATACCCGGTGAATCCGCGGGAAACAGGGGGTGGGCACGGAGTGCGCATGCGTGCGGAAGCATCTGCATGTTTTCTCCACGCCGATAGGATCGCACACATGCCTGATTCGTTGACCTGGCCCGACGTGCTCACCTCGCTGTTGGAGCGCCGCGATCTCAGCGTCTGGGAGTCCACGTGGGCGATGCGTCAGATCATGCAGGGTGGCGTGAGCGAGGCGCAGCTCGCCGGTTTCCTCGTCGCTCTCCGTGCGAAGGGCGAGACGATCGACGAGATCGTCGGGTTCCGCGATGCGATCCTCGAGGCCGCCGTGCCGCTGCCGGTCTCCCCGGACGTGCTCGACATCGTCGGAACCGGAGGGGACCGCGTCGGTACGGTCAACGTGTCCACGACCGCGGCGATCATTATCGGTGCCACCGGCGTGCCCGTCGTGAAGCACGGCAACCGTGCGGCCAGCTCCGCCTCCGGATCCTCGGACGTGCTCGGGGCGCTCGGCCTGGAGCTTTCTCTGAACCCCGCCGACGTGGCATCCATTCTCGACCGCACCGGCATCACGTTCGCGTGGGCCGGGGCGTTCCACCCGGGCTTCAAGCACGCAGGCACCGTGCGAGCCGAGCTCGGGGTGCCGACGGTCTTCAACATGCTCGGCCCGCTGTGCAACCCCGCGCGTGCCGAAGCCAATGCCGTCGGTGTCGCGCAGATCGAACGGGTGCCGCTGATCACGGGCGTGTTCCGCACCCGCGGCGCGACCGCACTCGTCTTCCGCGGCGACGACGGGCTCGACGAGCTGACGACCACCGGACACAGTCGTATCTGGGAGGTCACCCGAGGAGACATCCACGAGCACGACCTCGACCCCCGCGACCTCGACATCCCGATCGCCGATCTCGCCGACCTGATCGGCGGCTCACCGCAGCACAACGCCGAGGTGCTCCGGCGCACGCTCGCGGGGGAGACCGGCGCGGTACGCGACATCGTGCTCCTCAACGCCGCTGCCGGAATCGTCGCCTTCGAGCTCTCGCAGGACGCCACGCAGGTGCAGCGGCCCATCCTCGAGCGGTTGCGCGCGGGGTACGACAAGGCCGCGGCGGCGGTCGACGACGGTCGTGCCCTGGCCAAGCTCGATCAGTGGATCGGCGTCAGCCGCGAGCTGGCGGCACCCCAGGAGTGATCGTGGATCCCGTCGACGCGCTGCTCGAGATCGCCTCCCTCCTCGAACGCGAGCGTGCGTCACGGTATCGGGCGAAGGCGTTCCGCCAGGCCGCGGCGACTCTGCAGGATCTGCCGGACGACGTGCAGGCCGATCCGACGAGGCTTCGTGCGGCAAAGGGCATCGGCGAGTCCACGTTCGCGGTCATCCGTCAGGCGCAGGCGGGTCGGATTCCCGACTATCTCGTGGAGTTGCGCGGCGACGTCGAGCCGGAGCGCGTCTCGGCGCTGCGTGCCAAGCTGCGCGGTGACCTGCACGCGCACACCGACTGGTCGGACGGCACGACACCCATCCCGGTGATGGCCGCGGCCGCGCGGGCGCTGGGACACGAGTACCAGGCGATCACGGATCACTCTCCACGACTCCGGGTGGCACGCGGGTTGTCTGCCGAGCGCCTTCGTGAGCAGATGCCGTTGGTGCGTGCCGAGTCCGGCGACGGATTCACTTTGCTCGCGGGGATCGAGGTGGACATCCTGGAGGACGGCACACTCGACCAGGAGGATGGGCTGCTCGCGGAACTCGACATCGTCGTGGCCTCCGTGCACTCCAAGCTGCGCATGGACGCACGGCCGATGACGGCGCGGATGATCGCCGCCGTCTCGGATCCTCGGGTGAATGTACTCGGGCATTGCACGGGCCGGCTCGTGCAGGGCGATCGGGGAACGCGTCCGCCGTCGGCGTTCGACGCCGCAGCCGTCTTCGCCGCGTGCGCGGAGAACGGAGTGGCGGTGGAGATCAACTCGCGGCCCGAGCGGCAGGACCCTCCGGACGAACTGATCGCCATCGCGCTCGACGCGGGGTGCCTGTTCTCCATCGATTCGGATGCGCACGCACCGGGGCAGCTGTCACTGCTGGATCACGGCGCCGAGCGCGCCGAACGGGCGGGGATCCCCGCATCACGGATCGTGACGACCTGGGGCCTCTCCCGCTTGCTCGCCTGGGCCGAGTGAGTCGGGCCCGCACGCCGATCAGTCGGCGTGCAGAGCAGCCTTCGACACGGCTGCGACCGCCCGCGTCATGGAACCGCCGAGGTTCCATTTCTCTGCGAGAGCGGTGGCGGCGTCGACCTCGGCGGGGTCGAGGACGCGGAGCGGGATGCCGGGGGCGCTGATCGGCAGCGAGGTCGCCACGGCGACCACGGTGGGTGCGACCTCGAGGTAGTCCGAAGCCGCCAGGACCTTCGCGCGGACTCCCGCGCTCATTCCCTCGCCGACTTCCGCCGCGGCGCGGATCCCCGTGAGGTCGCTGTGGGTCTGGAGGAGGGTCGCCGCCGTCTTCTCTCCCACGCCGGCGACGCCAGGGAGCCCGTCGGAGGCGTCACCGCGCATGGTCGCGAAGTCCGCGTACTGAGACGGGAGGACCCCGTACTTGGCGACGACGGTCGCATCGGTCACGATCTCGAGGTTGCTCATGCCGCGCGCGGTGTAGATGACGCGGACGTCGCGCGCGTCGTCGACGAGCTGGAACAGGTCACGGTCGCCCGTGACGATGTCGACCGGCATCGTGGCGTCTGTCGCGAGTGTGCCGATCACGTCATCGGCCTCATGTTCCGCGACGCCGATGATGGGGATGCCGATGGCGGCGAGCGTCTCGCGGATCAGAGGGATCTGCGCCTCGAGCGGGTCGGGGATCTCCTCGACGTCCGGCCCACTGGCCACGACCTCGACGACGCGATGGGTCTTGTAGCTCGGGATGAGATCGACGCGCCACTGCGGGCGCCAGTCGTCGTCCCAGCACGCGATCACATGCGTCGGCTCATACAGGGTGACGAGCTTGGCGATGATGTCGAGCAGACCGCGGGCCGCGTTGATGGGCGATCCGTCCGGCGCCGTCACCTTGTCGGGAACGCCGTAGAAGGCGCGGAAGTAGAGGCTGGCGGTGTCGAGCAGCATGAGGCGGTCGGCGCGGGTCATGGACTCAGCGTAGAGCGCGGTCGGCCCACAGTCAGCAACCGGGCGCGCCGGGCTGCTCAGCGCACGTGCGGGCGACCAGCGCGGTCTCCGCCTCGTAGACACGGATCTGCCGCGCCGGGCCATCGATGGACAGCTCGCCGTCGATCGGGAACCACCCACCGCCGATGTCGACCTCGGCGGTGTAGTGGACGGTCACGTGCGCCGAGTACGTGCCGCGGTCGCGATACGAGTGACTCGTCGGGGTCGGTGTGAACTGCGCCTGCCCCAGGGCAGCCCAGGACCGACCGCCTGTGTTCGAGGTGGCCGCTGTGCCGTCACCGAACGCGAACCTGAAACGGACAGGCGTGAATCGTACGCTGATCGGTCTGTCGAACAGCGTGCCGGCGCGGGTGTGCACGGCTGCGGCTGCCACGAAGTTCGTCGGCATGCCCGCGATGCCGATGTTGCCCGGCTCTCCGGCGGTGGTGACGGGGGCAGGAGCGAACTGTGCGACGTCGGTGATGGTGAGGGGGCGGCCTTCGTCGTTCGTCACCCGCTCAGCGGTGAAGTTGCAGGACGCCTGGCGGACGGGATCGGTCGTGCAGGGCTTCGGCTTCTCGGGACTCGTCTGCTTGTCGCCTGGAGTGTCAAGTGACCGGGAGGCGTCGCGGGGCGATTGGGTATCGGTGCCGGAGATGACGACGGAGTTGTTGACGTTCGATGCCCAAGCATCATCGATACCCGCCTGGGGCGGACGAGTGTCCGTCTGCCCAGCCGCCACGACCCCCAAGACCAGAGAGACGATTAGCAGGGCGCGGACTCCTAGCATTTGATCGCCGCCGTCGAGATGGTCGAGAATATCGCCAGTGCGGAGTCTGTCTTAGCAGGGGCGAACTCAACTTCGAGCGATTGTCGAGGTGCGCGGTCGGCTGGCACTACTGAAACACCATTCGTGTCGAGCAGTTCAACGTCCGAAACGTCCAAGCAAAGACGAGCCGTGATGATCTGTCGGTCGTGCGAAACAGGAGTGAATGAGTCGAACGTGGTTTCGCCAGAGCGGGTCATGCCGCTTGCATAAAAGGCGTTGTAGTTCTCCTTGGCTGCTGAGAGGGCTTCCCCTCGTAGCCATCGGTACACCGATTCAAACGAATGTGGATCGTGAAGATCAGTCGCGTTGGACGCATCCGTGTATGCCCGATAGGTCGCCTCGGCGGCGTCGAAGGCCTCTTCTTCCGAGGCGAAGGCAGGCGTCGGAGTGGGCGAGGGTGAAGGATCGGGGGCGCAGCCGACGAGCAGGAGGAGGGCGCTCGTCAAGGCTGCAGCGCGCGCGAACGAGCGGGAAGAAGACGTCGGGGAGATCACCCGGTCACGCTAACTCGGAGGGCCGCCTGCCCGTTCGAGTTATCCACAGCTCGCGAGGCCGGAATCCGACTTCCTGCGGGATCCGAAGTTCTGATAGCCTTAACCGTCACTCGTGGCGTGCATGCGCGTGCCCTCGTGGCGAGAAAACCAAAATCCAACCGCTGAGAAGCATGCAGTCGGCCGTGCGCGGCCGTTGAGTCTCAGCCCGAGTCTCCATTCAACAAGGACAACCCACTACATGACTACCGCAACGACCGCCCCGGCCACCAAGCAGGTCGCCATCAACGACATCGGATCTGCTGAGGACTTCCTGGCCGCGGTCGAGAAGACCCTGAAGTTCTTCAACGACGGCGACATCATCGAAGGCACGATCGTCAAGATCGACCGCGATGAGGTCCTCCTCGATGTCGGCTACAAGACCGAGGGTGTCATCCCCTCGCGCGAGCTCTCGATCAAGCACGACGTCGACCCCAACGAGGTCGTCGCTGTCGGCGACCTGGTCGAGGCCCTCGTTCTCCAGAAGGAGGACAAGGAAGGCCGTCTCATCCTCTCCAAGAAGCGCGCACAGTACGAGCGTGCCTGGGGAGACGTCGAGAAGATCAAGGAGAACGACGGCGTCGTCACCGGTACGGTCATCGAGGTCGTCAAGGGTGGACTCATCGTCGACATCGGCCTCCGTGGCTTCCTGCCGGCGTCGCTCATCGAGCTGCGTCGCGTCCGCGACCTCACGCCGTACCTCGGCCAGGAGATCGAGGCCAAGATCCTCGAGCTCGACAAGAACCGCAACAACGTCGTCCTCAGCCGCCGCGCGCTGCTCGAGCAGACGCAGTCGGAGTCGCGCACCACGTTCCTGAACAACCTGCACAAGGGTCAGGTCCGCAAGGGTGTCGTGTCGTCGATCGTCAACTTCGGCGCGTTCGTCGACCTGGGTGGCGTGGACGGCCTCGTGCACGTCTCCGAGCTGTCCTGGAAGCACATCGAGCACGCCTCCGAGGTCGTCGAGGTGGGCCAGGAGGTCACCGTCGAGATCCTCGAGGTCGACCTCGACCGCGAGCGCGTCTCCCTGTCGCTGAAGGCGACGCAGGAAGACCCGTGGCAGGTCTTCGCCCGCACCCACGCGATCGGTCAGGTCACGCCGGGTAAGGTCACCAAGCTCGTTCCGTTCGGTGCGTTCGTCCGTGTCGCAGACGGCATCGAGGGCCTCGTCCACATCTCCGAGCTCTCCAGCAAGCACGTCGAGCTGGCCGAGCAGGTCGTGTCGGTCGGCGAAGAGGTCTTCGTCAAGGTCATCGACATCGACCTCGAGCGTCGTCGCATCTCGCTGTCGCTGAAGCAGGCCAACGAGTCGGTCGACCCCAACGGCACCGAGTTCGACCCGGCTCTCTACGGCATGCTCGCCGAGTACGACGAGAACGGCGAGTACAAGTACCCGGAGGGCTTCGACGCCGAGACCGGTGCGTGGAAGGAAGGCTTCGACGCCCAGCGCGAGGCATGGGAGCAGGAGTACGCTGCAGCCCAGGCTCGCTGGGAGGCGCACAAGGCTCAGGTCGTCAAGGCGGCCGAGGCCGAGGCCGCAGCCGGAGAGGACTTCGGCGGAGGCCAGTCCTTCACCAGCGAGGTCGCCGGAGCCGGCACCCTCGCCGACGACGAGGCTCTCGCGGCTCTGCGCGAGAAGCTCTCGGGCGGCAACGCTTAAGCAGCACTCTGAATCGGGTCGCCACCTCGCCTTCGGGCGGGTGTGGCGGCCCGTTTCGCGTTTCCGGGGTGCTGCTGCTTTTGCGTGACGGAACATTACGTCGGCATTCGTAACAATCGGTCCGCCCCGCCAGCATGGGGTCATGACTGCTCTGTTGCCCGCGTCGCGCACTGCTGACGCTTCGCCCTCGGCAGGAACAGCGCAGGCGGTCCGCCTCGACGGGATCGAGCGTTCCTTCGCGCTGCCGCGCGGGAGGCGCGACGTGCTCCGCGGCATCGACCTCCACATCGCGGCCGGGGAGATCCTCGCGGTCGTCGGTCCCTCCGGGTGCGGCAAGTCCACCCTCCTCCGTCTCGTCGGCGGACTGGATGCTCCGACGAGCGGACGCATCCTCCTCGACGACATCGGTGTCGCCGACGTCGACGAGCGGACCGCCATCGCCTTCCAGGAGCCGCGACTGCTCCCATGGCGCACCATCGCCCAGAACATCGAGCTCGGCCTGCCGCGAGGAACCGCCCGCCGTGTCGGCCGTGAGCGAGTGCGCGAGCTGCTGCACCTCGTGGGGCTCGAGCACGCGGGCGACCAGCGCCCGCGCGAGGTCTCCGGCGGTATGGCCCAGCGCGCCTCCCTAGCCCGGGCGCTCGCCCGAAACCCCGGGGTGCTGCTGCTCGATGAGCCGTTCGGCGCGCTCGACGCCCTGACGCGTCTGCGCATGCACGATCTGCTCCTGAAGATCCATGCGGCCGAGCCCACCACGATCCTGCTGGTCACCCACGACGTCGAAGAGGCGCTCTACCTCGCCGACCGCGTGCTGCTCCTGCGGACGCTGGACAGCTCGGGCACGGGCGCCGACGACGACCAATCCATCGCCCGCACGATCTCCGTGCCGGGCGTCCGTCCCCGCGACCGCGCCGACCGCGGCCTCGCCGACCTGCGCGCCGACCTTCTCGAAGGACTCGGCGTCGACACCCACCACCGCATCACCGAGGAGTCCCGATGAGCACCACCACACGCCGAATCATCCCCGCGATCGTGATCGCCGGGACGATGATGCTCGTCGCGACCGGGTGCGTGGCCGGAGAGAACGCCAAGGCATCGGACACCGAGGGCACGCCGGGCACGACCGAGTGGTCGGCGGACACCCTGTCTATCGACTTCGCCACCTACAACCCGCTGAGTCTGGTCGTCAAGGATCAGGGCATCCTCGAGGAGATCCTCGGCGATGACGTCGAGGTCGAGTGGGTGCAGTCCGCCGGCTCGAACAAGGCCAACGAACTGCTGCGCTCCGGCTCCGTCGATGTCGGCTCGACGGCAGGATCGGCCGCACTCCTCGCCCGTGCGAACGGCTCGCCCATCCAGGTCATCGACATCTACTCGCAGCCCGAGTGGTCTGCCATCGTCGTGGGCCCGGACAGCGACATCACCGCCCTCGAAGATCTCAAGGGCGCCTCCATCGCGGCGACCAAGGGCACCGACCCCTACTTCTTCCTGCTGCAGGCGCTCGAGGAGGGCGGCCTGTCGCTCTCCGACGTGGAGGTGCAGAATCTGCAGCATGCTGACGGCCGGGCCGCACTCGACGGCGGCTCCGTGGACGCCTGGGCCGGGCTCGACCCGATCATGGCCGCCGCCGAGGTGGAGTCGGGTGACCAGCTCATCTACCGCAACGTCGACTTCAACACCTACGGCTTCCTGAACGCGACCGAGGACTTCACCACGAACCACCCCGACCTCGCGCAGGCTGTCGTCGACGCGTACGAGCAGGCGCGAGAGTGGGCGCTCGAGAACCCTGAGGAGACCGCCGCGCTGCTCGCCGAGGTCGCCGGCATCGACCCCGAAGTCGCCACCACCGTGATCGAGGAGCGCTCGAACCTCGACGTGAGCGGCGTCCCCGGTGACGACCAGATCGCGGTGCTCGAGAAGATCGCGCCCGTGCTCGTCGAGTCCGGTGACGTGCAGGGCGGCAAGGACTCCGTCGACAAGGCGCTCTCATCGATCGTGAACGACACGTTCGCGAAGAAGGCGGTCGACGGCGAGTGACCATTCCCGACCGACTGATCGTTCCCGAGGAGTCTCGGGACGCGCTCGACTTCGCGAAGGGCACGTCCCAGCCCCGGAGCGGGGCTACGCGGCGCTCGTGGGACCGGCCGGTCGTGCGGATCATCGCCGGTCTCCTGCTGCCCGTGATCATCCTGACGGCCTGGCAGGTGGTGACGACGAGCGGGATGGTGCCGCCGTACCGCCTGCCCACACCGGCGTCGGTGTTCCAGGCCGGTGTGGAGCTGGCCGAGACCGGACAGCTCTGGACGCACATCGCGATCTCGGTGCAGCGCGTGCTGCTCGGTTTCGCGATCGGATCCGTCATCGGGTTGGCCGCGGCCGGCATCGTCGGGCTCTCCCGGCTGGGAGAGGTGCTTCTCAGCCCGACGCTCACGGCGGTCCGCGCCGTGCCGTCGCTGGCCTGGGTGCCGCTCCTCATCCTCTGGATGCAGATCGGCGAGGAGTCGAAGGTCACTCTGATCGCGATCGGTGCGTTCTTCCCGGTGTATACGACGGTCTCGTCGGCGCTCCGACACGTCGATCCGCAGCTCGTCGAAGCCGGGCGTTCGTTCAGCCTGCGCGGCTGGTCGCTGTTCCGCATCGTGCAGCTGCCGGCGGTGGTGCCGTCCGTCGTGTCCGGGCTGCGTCTGGCACTCGCGCAAGCGTGGCTGTTCCTCGTCGCCGCAGAGCTCATCGCAGCGTCCATGGGCCTGGGCTTCCTGCTGACCGAGTCGCAGAGCAGCGGGCGCGTGGACCGCATCCTGCTCTCGATCGTGCTGCTCGCACTTCTGGGCACGCTCACCAACGGGATCCTCGTGCTGGTCGAGAAATACCTGCTCCGTCGGTGGGTGTGACGGTGACCGAGGCTCGGCTGCAGGAGTCGCGGGTGTACGTGCCGGACGCTGGCTTCAGTGACGCGAACGTCACCGCGGACGCGTATGCGCGCGCCGCCGCGGATCCGATCGCGTTCTGGGAAGAGGCCGCGCGCCGCCTGGACTGGTCCGAGCCGTGGCACACCGCCCACGAATGGGATCCGCCGGTCGGCGATGCCGTTCCGGCGGCGCGCTGGTTCGTCGGCGGCAGACTCAACGTCGCGGTCAACTGCGTGGACCGTCACGTGGAAGCCGGACGCGGCGACAAGGTGGCGCTGCACTTCGAGGGGGAGCCGGGCGACCGCCTCTCGGTCACCTACGCCGATCTGCAGCGCCGCGTGTCGCAGGCCGCCAACGCGCTCACAGCTCTCGGCATCCGTCCCGGGGACCGCGTCGTGATCTACCTCCCCGTGCTCGTCGAGACGATCGTGATCACTCTCGCCTGTGCGCGGATCGGCGCCGTGCATTCGCTCGTCTTCGGTGGCTTCTCGGCCGAAGCCGTGCGGTTCCGTCTCGCCGACACCGGCGCGAAGCTGCTCGTCACGAGTGACGGTCAGTATCGCCGCGGAACCGCCACCGAGGTGAAGTCGACGGCCGATGTCGCTGCGGCGGAGCTTCCCGACCTCGAGCACGTCCTCGTGCTGCGCCGCACGGGGCAGGGCATTCCGTGGACGGATGGCCGCGACGTGTGGTGGCATGACGTTGTCGACACGGCGTCGCCGGAGCACAAGGCGCAGGCCTTCGATGCGGAGCATCCGCTCTTCATCATCTACACATCGGGAACGACGGGGAAGCCGAAGGGGCTCGTGCACACGTCGGGCGGGTACCTGACACACGCAAGCTGGGCGCACTGGGCGCATTTCGACGCGAAGCCCGACGACGTGCACTGGTGCACCGCAGACCTCGCGTGGGTCACGGCGCACACCTACGAGATCTACGGTCCGCTCTCGAACGGACTCACCCAGGTCCTCTACGAGGGGACTCCCGACGCACCGCACCGGGAACGCCACCTCGAGATCATCGAGCGCTATGGGGTGACCGTCTACTACACGGCGCCCACGCTGATCCGTACGTTCATGACCTGGTTCGGGGCGGAGCTGCCACAGGGCCACGACCTCTCCACCCTGCGACTGCTCGGCACCGTCGGGGAGGCGATCAACCCGGAAGCCTGGGTGTGGTTCCGACGCAACTTCGGCCGCGACGAACTGCCCGTCATCGACACGTGGTGGCAATCCGAGACCGGCGCGGCGATGATCGCCCCGCTCCCGGGAGTAACCGCCCTCAAGCCGGGGTCTGCCTCGGTCCCGCTCCCGGGCATCGACGCGGCGGTGGTGGACGAGCGGGGCGACGAGGTCGCGCCCGGCCGCTCGGGAACCCTCGTCGTCCGCAGGCCCTGGCCGGGAATGGCCAGGACCGTGTGGGGAGACCCCACCCGCTATCGCGACGCCTACTGGTCGACGTTCGCAGGTAGGGGTGACCACGGCGGGTTCTACGTGGCAGGTGACGGAGCGACCAGGGACGCCGACGGATACATCTGGATCCTCGGCCGACTCGACGACGTCGTGAACGTCTCGGGACACCGACTCTCCACGATCGAGATCGAATCGGCTCTGGTCGCACACGACACCGTGGGGGAGGCCGGGTCCGCCGGCGTGTCCGATCCGGTCACCGGACAGGCCGTCGTCGCCTTCGTCACCCCGTCCGGCCGGGCAGAGATCACCCCATCCGACCTGCGCACCCAGGTCGCACGATCCATCGGCCCCGTCGCCAAGCCGAAGCACATCGTGATCGTGCCCGACCTGCCGAAGACCCGCTCGGGCAAGATCATGCGCAGACTCCTGGCACAGTTGTGGGAGGCCGAGCAGGATCGCAGAGCCGGTCGCGACCCCGGCCCCCTCGGGGATACCACATCGCTGCAGAACCCCTGGGCCGTCGACGACATCGCCGACGTGCTCGCCGCCGCCGAACTGAGGACAGCATGACGGAAGAACACCGCTTCGGATTTCGCACCAGAGCCCTGCACGCCGGTGGCACGCCCGACGCGGCGACCGGCGCCCGAGCGGTGCCGATCTACCAGACGACCTCGTTCGTCTTCGAGGATGCGGCGGATGCGGGGAATCTGTTCGCCCTGCAGAAGTACGGAAACATCTACTCGCGGATCGGCAATCCCACGGTCGCCGCACTGGAGGAGCGCCTGGCATCGCTCGAAGGCGGCATCGGCGCCGTCGCGACCGCATCGGGCATGAGCGCCGAGTTCATCACGTTCGCGGCCCTCGTCGGGGCCGGCGACCACGTCGTCGCTGCGGCTCAGCTCTACGGCGGGACCGTGACGCAACTCGACGTGACGCTGCGACGGTTCGGCGTGGAGACGACGTTCGTCACGTCCTCCGACCCTGCCGACTATGCGGCGGCCATCCGTCCGGAGACCAAGGTCGTCTACGTCGAGATGATCGGCAACCCGTCCGGGGAGATCGCCGACATCGAAGGACTGGCCGCCGTCGCCCACGAGGCCGGGGTTCCCCTCGTGGTGGACGCGACTCTCGCCACGCCCTACCTGGCACGGCCGCTCGAGCACGGCGCCGACATCGTGATCCACTCCGTGACGAAGTTCCTGGGCGGACACGGCACCACCCTCGGCGGCGTCGTCATCGAGAAGGGGACGTTCGACTGGGGCAACGGAAAGTTCCCGCAGATGACCGAGCCCGTCGATTCCTACGGCGGCATCAAATGGTGGGACAACTTCGGGGAGTACGGTTTCCTCACCAAACTCCGCTCGGAGCAGTTGCGTGACATCGGTCCGGCACTCAGTCCGCAGTCGGCGTTCAACCTGCTCCAGGGGATCGAGACACTGCCGCAGCGCATCGACGCGCACCTCGCGAACGCGCGCATCGTCGCGGACTGGCTCGCCTCCGATCCCCGGGTCGCATACGTGACGTGGGCCGGCCTCGAAGGGCATCCGCACCATGATCGGGTGGCCAAGTACCTGCCGCTCGGCCCCGGTTCGGTGTTCGCGTTCGGCGTCGCGGCGGAGGACGGTCGGACGGCGGGGGAGACGGTGATCGAGAACCTGCAGCTCGCCTCCCATCTCGCCAACATCGGCGACGCTCGCACCCTCGTCATCCACCCGGCCTCGACGACGCACCGCCAGCTCACCGAGGCGCAGCTCGTCGCCGCGGGCGTGCGCCCCGACCTGATCCGCATCTCGGTGGGACTCGAAGACGCCGAAGACATCATCTGGGACCTCGACCAGGCCCTCACGACCGCGACGGGAGCGAACCGATGAGCGAGACGCAGACGACCGCCGCGGATTCCTGCGCCGTTCCGGCGGAGTCGGACGGGGTGGCCTGTGCGCTGCCCGGCGCACCGGCAGCTCACCCTGAGCGGACCTGGGTGGGGCCGAGTCAGCAAGAGCGCTTCGGTCTGCTCCGGCGGGCCAAGTCCATCGCGATCGTGGGGGCGTCGAACAATCCGGCACGCGCGTCGTACTTCGTGACGACATACCTGCTCTCCAGCACGTCGTACGACGTCTACCTCGTCAACCCGCGCGAGACCGAGATCCTCGGGCAGCCGGTCTACGCGTCGCTGAGCGGCCTTCCCGTCGTCCCCGACATCGTGGATGTGTTCCGCCGGCACGACGACCTTCCGGGTGTCGCGCAGGAGGCGATCGACGCGGGCGCGCAGACACTGTGGCTGCAGCTCGGCTCATGGAATGAAGACGCTGCGGCGGTCGCCGAGGCGGCAGGGCTCTCGGTCGTGATGGATCGCTGCATCAAGATCGAGCACGCGCGATTCCACGGTGGTCTGCACCTCGCCGGGTTCGACACCGGCGTGATCAGCTCGCGGCGTCAGCTGCTCGCCCGCTGAGCACAGATCGGATCGAAACATAGACTGGCGACATGCCACTCATCGCGCTCACCGGCGGCATCGCGTCGGGGAAATCGACCATTGCCCGGCGACTGGCGGAGCACGGTGCGGTGATCGTCGACGCCGACCAGATCGTCCGCGACGTGCAGGCGCCGGGCTCGCCGGTGCTGGAGCGAATAGCGGAGACGTTCGGAGCGACGGTGATCGACGGCGATGGCGCCCTGGACCGTGCCGCCCTGGGGGCGAAGGTCTTCGGCGACCCCGAGCTGCTCGCTCAGCTGAACGCGATCGTGCACCCCGCCGTTCGGGAGGAGTCGCAGCGCCGATTCGATGCGGCGTTCACTGCTGATGCGGATGCCGTGGTCGTCTACGACGTCCCCCTGCTCGTGGAGGCGAGAGTCGACGATCCGTGGGACCTGATCGTGGTCGCGCACGCCCCCGCTGCGGTGCGGCTCCGACGGCTGACCGAGCTGCGCGGCATGGAAGAGAAGGCCGCGCAGGAGCGGATCGATGCTCAGGTCTCCGACGAGAGGCGGCTCGCCATCGCCGATGTCGTGATCGACACGGCAGGAACCCTGGAGCGCACGCACGAGCAGACCGACGCGCTCTGGGAGCGGCTCCGACAGCGGTGACCTTACCCGGGCACGTGAAGACGGCGACCATCGTCGCCTGACGGCCTCGATGTCGGAGGGGCGGCATACGCTGGAGGTATGCAACCCACGCGCAGTGTCCGCCCCTTCGAGGTCATCAGCGAGTACGCGCCCGCCGGCGACCAGCCGGCGGCGATCGCCGATCTGGCGGCGCGGATCAATGCGGGCGAGACCGACGTCGTGCTGCTCGGAGCGACGGGTACCGGAAAGTCGGCGACCACGGCCTGGCTCGTCGAGCAGGTGCAGCGACCGACGCTCGTGCTCGCGCACAACAAGACCCTCGCGGCCCAATTGGCCAACGAATTCCGCGAGCTCATGCCGAACAACGCCGTCGAGTACTTCGTCTCGTACTACGACTACTACCAGCCAGAGGCCTACGTTCCACAGACAGACACCTTCATCGAGAAGGACTCGTCGATCAACTCCGAGGTCGAGCGGCTGCGGCACTCGACGACGAACTCGCTGCTGAGCCGTCGCGACGTGATCGTGGTCTCGACCGTCTCCTGCATCTACGGACTCGGCGCTCCCGAAGAGTATCTGCGCGCCATGGTGGCCCTGCAAGTGGGGGAGCGATACGACCGCGATGCGCTGATCCGCCAGTTCATCGCGATGCAGTACAACCGCAACGACGTCGACTTCTCGCGAGGCAACTTCCGGGTACGCGGCGACACGATCGAGATCATCCCCGTCTACGAAGAGCACGCCATCCGCATCGAGCTGTTCGGCGACGAGATCGAGGCCCTGTACTCGCTCCACCCGCTCACGGGCGAGGTGATCGAGAAACTCGACGCCGTCCCGATCTTCCCGGCGTCTCACTATGTCGCCGGCACCGATGTGATCCAGCGTTCCATCGGCACGATCGAGCACGAGCTGGAAGAGCGCCTGGCCGAGTTCGAGCGGCAGGGCAAGCTCCTCGAGGCGCAGCGTCTGCGCATGCGCACCACGTTCGATCTCGAGATGCTGCAGCAGTTGGGCTTCTGCTCGGGGATCGAGAACTACTCGCGTCACATGGACGGGCGCATGCCGGGGGAGCCGCCGCACACGCTGCTCGACTTCTTCCCCGACGACTTCCTGCTGGTCATCGACGAGTCGCACGTCACCGTGCCCCAGATCGGCGCGATGTACGAGGGGGACGCGTCCCGCAAGCGCACCCTCGTCGATCACGGTTTCCGGCTGCCGAGCGCGATGGACAACCGTCCGCTGCGATGGGACGAGTTCAAGAACCGGATCGGACAGACCGTCTATCTGTCGGCCACGCCCGGCAAATACGAGATGGGGATCGCCGACGGCATCGTCGAGCAGATCATCCGTCCCACCGGTCTGGTCGACCCGCACATCGTCGTCAAACCGTCGAAGGGGCAGATCGACGACCTGCTGGAGGAGATCCGCGTCCGCGTCGAGCGTGACGAGCGGGTTCTCGTCACGACCCTCACGAAGAAGATGGCCGAAGAGCTGACCGACTTCCTCGGGGAGCACGGTGTGCGCGTGCGCTACCTGCACTCCGATGTCGACACGCTGCGTCGTGTCGAGCTCCTCAGTGAGCTGCGTGCCGGCGTGTACGACGTGCTGGTCGGCATCAACCTGCTGCGTGAAGGTCTCGATCTTCCGGAGGTCTCGCTCGTGGCGATCCTGGATGCCGACAAGGAGGGCTTCCTGCGGTCGGGGACCTCACTCATCCAGACCATCGGTCGCGCCGCGCGAAACGTCTCGGGCGAAGTGCACATGTACGCCGACAAGATGACCGACTCGATGGCGAAGGCGATCGAGGAGACGGATCGTCGCCGCGAGAAGCAGGTCGCGTACAACAAGGAGCACGGCATCGACCCGCAGCCCCTCCGCAAACGCATCGCGGACATCACCGAGGTGCTCGCCCGCGAAGGCGCAGACACGGCGGAGATGATGTCAGGCCGTGGTCGCGCATCGGGCAAGGGCAAGTCGCCGACGCCCAACCTGCGTCGCACGGGCATCGCGGCCGAGGGAGCGCAACAGCTCGAAGCCACGATCCAGGATCTATCCGACCAGATGCTTGCGGCAGCTGCGGAGCTCAAGTTCGAGCTCGCCGGACGCCTGCGCGACGAGGTGCAGGACCTCAAGAAGGAACTCCGGGCGATGGAACGCGCGGGGCACGCGTAAGGCGACGCGCGGACCATGGATGCTGCGGGGGACGAGCTGGCCGATCGGATCCGGGCGCTGCTGAGCGCCGACATCGAGATCGAGGAGCGGCGGATGTTCGGAACCCGGGCATTCCTCGACGACGGTCGCATTCTTCTCGGTGCGCGTCCGGGCGGCGTCCTCCTGGTGCGTGTCGACGACGAGAACGGAGCGGCGCTCGTGGCTCGCGCGGGTGTCGCGCGGGCGGTCATGGGCTCGCGCACGATGGGTTCCGGATGGCTCGACGTCTCGCCTGAGGCCATCGAAGACGACAGCGAACTGATGTTCTGGCTCGATGTCGCGCGCGAGTCGACCGGCTCGGCGACCGATACCTCCGGCTCGGACTGACCTACGGGCAGTGCATCAGTGGCTTGGGGCCCGATCGATCGATCTCGTGCTGGGTCATCGGTGCACCGCACAGCGGGCACGCGCGTTCGGCACGTTCTGCGGCGCTCGGCGGAGGAGTCTTCTCGTACGGGCCGACGGAGGCAGGACCGGCGAGCCGGATGAGGTTCGTGTTCACCCAGGAGTAGAGGCCACCTGCCTCGCGGATGCGGGTGCGAAGGGGCGGGCGGTCGGAGTCCTGTGCCATGTTGCTTAGTGTACTAATGATTAGTGCAGATGTATAGTCGTCCATGTGACGGCTGACGACGACCTGCTCAAGCTGGAGAACCAGCTGTGCTTCGCCCTGGTGACCGCGGCACGCAACGTCGTCGCCCTCTACCGCCCGATCCTCGAGCCCCTGGGACTCACGCACCCGCAGTACCTCGTGATGCTCGCCCTGTGGGAGCGGGCGCCGCGTACGCTGAACGATCTCGCTCTGGATCTCGCGTTGGAGCCTGCGACCGCGTCGCCCCTGGTCAAGCGGCTCGAAGCGGACGGACTCGTGGCGCGACAGCGAAGCAGCGAGGACGAGCGACGACTGGAGATCACCCTGACAGCGACAGGCGTGGCACTGCGCGAGCGCGCCGTGGATGTTCCGCACCAGGTCATGGCGGCGGTCGGCATGGGCATCGATGAGATCGCTGCGCTCCGCGACGGCCTCGGTCCGTTCGCCGGGCGGCGTCCGGATCTCGGCTGAACCCGAGCGATGCCGCCCACGACTCGCGCGACCGACGACGGATTCATCGGGAGTCGCGCCCTAGGGTGGAGGCATGTCGCGCGCCGAAGCCCCGGTTTCCGGGGACCGGCGCGTCGGTGGCTCTCGCGTGGTCCGCGTCTTTCTGTCTCTGGTCACGGTCGCGGGCGTCTTCGCGGTCCTCATGTTCGTCGCTGCGCAGCAGGGCCTTCCACAGTTCCGCCCGCTGTCCGGCAACGGTGCGGAGATCGTCAATGAAGCGACCAGTGAGCCCGCGCCTGCCGAGTCGACGCCCGGACCGATGGAGCAGACCGAGGAATCGCCCCTGCTCAAGGTGATCGGCGCGGTGATGGCCGCCCTCGTCGCGATCGCGGTGTTGACGCTGCTGTTCTTCGGGGTGAGGATGCTGGTCCGCTACGCGCGCGGTCTCTGGCGGGATCGACCGCTCGCGCGGCGCGAGGCCGCCGACATCGATGCGTCGAGCGCGGCTGTCGCCGGGGCGGATGCCGAGCCTGACGCAGCGGTCATCCGAAGAGGGATCGACGAAGCACTGCGGACGATCGACGTCGACCCGGCACCGGGCGACAGCATCGTCGCCGCGTGGGTCGGTCTCGAGGAATCGGCGACGGATGCCGGCGCCGGCCGCGCCCCTCACGAGACGCCTTCCGAGTTCACCGTCCGGATCATCGGCCGACGTGCGGGGATAGCCGCCGACATCGTCGGGCTGCTCCGACTGTACGAGCAGGTCCGTTTCGGCGGTCTCGTCGCGGACGAGCGCGATCGCGCCGCGGCAGCGGCCTGTCTGCGCGGCATCCAGGAGGGGTGGCGATGAAGGGACGGCTGATTCTCCTGGGAGTCGGGGCGGCTGTCGCGGCCGTGGTCCTCGTGCTGCTCGGCGCACTCGGCGTGCCGACGCTGTTCGCCGCGTCCTGGCTGCTGATCGTGCTGACGATCGCGCTCGTGAGCCGTCAGGTCTTCTTCGACGAAGCCTCCCTCTGGCCCCCGGAGCAACGCCGACGTGCGGAGCGCGGCTCCGAGGTGTCTCGGCTCGCCTGGTCGATCAACTCGCGCACCGGTGTCGCCGGGCACGTGGTCGTCCGTCGGGTGCAGAACGTGCTGCGGCGACGACTGGCCCACCGGGGGCTCGACCTCGACGACCCCGCTCAACAGGCGGCGATCGACGCGCTCCTCGGGCCGGGAGTACGTGACTCTCTGCACAATCGCGAGGTTCAGGCTGCCGATCTCGAAAGGGTGCTCGACGCGGTCGAGGGCATAACGACCGAGGCCTCCGCGAACGCAGACCACCCGATCGCCGCGAAAGCCGGCATGGAGGAGAACCGATGAACACGGATGACGTCACCCGGATCGCCGCTCTCGGACGCCGAGTGCGGGAGAGCGTCGGCGCCGCCGTCGTCGGTATGGACGAGCCGCTCACGATCGCCCTGGCCGCGATCTTCGCCGGTGGTCACGTGCTGTTCGAAGATGTCCCCGGGCTCGGCAAGACACTCGCAGCGCGGAGCCTGGCCTCTGCGCTGGGCCTGGACTTCCGGCGATTGCAGTGCACACCCGATATGCTCCCCGGAGACGTCACCGGGTCGTACGTCTATGCACCGGCGACGGGCGACTTCGAGTTCCGGCCGGGGCCCATCTTCACCGGGCTGCTGCTGGCGGACGAGATCAACCGCACCACCCCCAAGACGCAGTCGGCGATGCTCGAGGCGATGGCGGAGCACCAGGTCACGGTCGAGGGGAACAGGTTCCCGCTGCCCCAGCCGTTCCATGTCGTCGCCACGTCGAACCCGATCGAGTACGAGGGAACCTACGCGCTTCCCGAGGCCCAGCTCGACCGCTTCATGGTGCGGCTCTCGGTCGGCTATCCGGACGTCGACGACGAGACCCGCATCATCCTGGACCGCGTGCGACGGCAGTCGTCCGACGTTTCCGTCGAGCCGGTCGTCGACGGCGAGGGCCTGCTGGCGATCCAGCGAGCGGTGGAACGGATCCACGTCGACGCGGACGTCGCCCGCTACTGCGTCGAGCTGGTCCGCGCCACGCGTGAGGTGGCGAACGTCTCGGTGGGTGCCTCTCCGCGCGGCTCGCAGTCCCTGGTGCTGCTCGGACGCGCTCTCGCCGCGCTGGACGGGCGGGCGTATGTGCGGCCGGACGATATCAAGCGCATCGCGGAGCCCGTGCTCGCGCACCGCCTCACCCTCACCCCGCAGGCCTGGGCGCAGGGCGTGGATCCCCGAGCGGTCGTCGCCGCGGTCGTCGCGAAGACATCGGTGCCGCCGACCGTCTCCGCGGTGCGATGACCGATCCGATCCGCGTCTCCGAGCGCACGACTCTCCGCTGGCGGCGGACCCCCGTCGTCGCGATCGGTGTGGCCGGGGCGGCGCTGCTCGTCGCGGCGGGGCTCGCTTTCTCGCGGCCGGACATCATCGGCATCGGCCTGCCTCTCGCGTTGACGACGGCCTGGATGCTGGTGCGCCGGCCTGCGACGGCCGATCTGCGGGTCGAACTGCGCGCGCAGGCCGGCGTGGGCGGTGAGCAGTCGGAGGCATGGGGCGAGGTCGACGTCGATGTCGATGCGGATTGGGTGCAGCTCGCCGTCGCGCAGGACAAGGGCCCGCAGCGACTCGCAGACGTCGGCGTCGGTCGATCCGTGCTCACCACGAGGACACGCCTTCAGCATTCCGGCCCCTTGGATCTGTTGAGCGTGACGGCGCGGTGCGTGGCGCAGGACGGCGCCTGGATCACGGAGGAGGCTCCGGCCGCCGGTATCCGGTGGAACACGCCGCCGCGCGCACTCCGCCTCGCGGGACTCCCCGTCGCGCCGCGGCTCACCGGTCTTCACGGTGCTCATGAGGGCGGACGCCCGGGGCAGGGTGGCGACTTCCGCGACATCCATCCGTTCGCGCCGGGCGACGAGCTGCGCCGCGTCGACTGGCGGGCCACTGCCCGGGCTGCTCGGCGGCCCGGCGAGCTCCTCGTGCGCCGGAACAACACCCTGAGCGACTCGTCGGTCGTCATCGCGGTGGATACGGCAGAGGATCTCGGCGCTGTGGTCGCGGGGTGGGGCGCCGCCGACCCCGACCGGTCCGGCGTGACCTCGTTGGACCTCGCCCGAGAAGCGGCGCTGTCGATCGCGACCACGGCCGTCGGTGCGGGCGACAGGATCGCCTACCACGCGCTGTCGAGCGGCGGGCGGAGCATCCCTTCGGGCGGAGGAGCACGACACCTCGCCCGGGTGCGCGATGTCATCGCCGCGACCGGTTCGAGTACCGACGGCTCGCCCTATCGCCGATCACCCGTCGTTCCCTCCGGCTCCATCGTGTTCGTGCTCTCGACCTTCTTCGACGGGGTGGCTGCCCAGCTGGCGACCCGATGGCGAGCGTCCGGCCACGCGGTCGTCGCGGTGGACGTCCTTCCGACGTCGGACGCGTCACGTCTCACCCGGGAGCAGCACATCGCGTTGCGCACCGTCCTCGCGGAGCGCACCGACATCCTGACCGAGCTGCGCCATGCGGGCATCGAGGTGGTGTCGTGGGCGGCGCCCGACGTTGATGCCGCCATGCGATTGGCGGACCTGCGCCAGCAGCGGATGAGGGCGGTGCGACGATGAGTCGCGCGATCCGGCAGATTCGGGTGCCGGGTGCCGTACCCGGGGTCACGGTCCGGCTGCTGCTCGTCGGCGTGGTCGCGGTCGGGGCGGTGACGCTGGTCCCGTTCCCGCTCTGGCAGGCGATCGCGGTGGTCGCGGCCCTCGTCGCCGTCGTCATCCCGCGCACACTCGCGGCGTGGACAGCTGCGGCATGCCTCCCGTTCGGGGTGATCCTCACGGAGCCGTCCCCGGGGCGGACGGCTCTTGCGCTCCTGCTCGTGCACGCCATCCACGTCCTCGCCGCGCTCAGTCTGGTCGTGCCGCTGAGGTCGCGCCTCGCGGTGCGGGTGCTCCGGCCGACCTTCATGCGTTTCGGCATCGTGCAGCTCCTGTCGCAGCCGCTGGTGTTCGCGATGTGGCTGCTCGCTCCGAGCGGTGTCGACCGTGGAACGGAGTGGCTCGCGCCGGTCGCGGCCGCGACCCTGGTCATGGGCGTGCTCCTCGCTCTGCGGGCGGCGAAACGGTCGGACGGCGAGCCGGCGCACACGGCCTCGGGCGGGGGAGAGACCGGAGTGGATGCCGGAGTCGGAGCCGATGTCCGTGGTCCCTCGTAGACTTGTTCGGTGCCCATCGTCCCCGTTGCTTCCCCAGGAAAACTCAGTGTCCGCGGTGCCCGCGTCCACAATCTCAAGAACGTCGACATCGACATCCCCCGCGACTCGCTGGTCGTGTTCACCGGCCTGTCCGGGTCGGGCAAGTCGAGTCTCGCGTTCGACACGATCTTCGCCGAGGGGCAGCGTCGCTACGTCGAATCGCTGAGTGCGTACGCGCGCCAGTTCCTCGGGCAGGTCGACCGCCCCGACGTCGATTTCATCGAGGGCCTCAGCCCGGCCGTCTCGATCGACCAGAAGTCGACCAACCGCAACCCGCGGTCCACCGTCGGCACGATCACCGAGATCTACGACTACATGCGCCTGCTCTGGGCGCGCATCGGTATCCCGCACTGTCCCGAATGCGGTGAACGCATCCAGCGTCAGACCGTGCAGCAGATCGCCGATCAGCTCATGGAACTTCCGGAGCGCACGCGCTACCAGGTGGTCGCACCCATCGTCTCTCAGAAGAAGGGCGAGTTCGTCGACCTGTTCCGTGAACTGGGCGCGAAGGGCTACTCGCGTGCCATCGTCGACGGAGATCTCGTCCAACTCGCCGAGCCGCCGACGCTCAAGAAGAGCTACAAGCACGACATCGCGGTGGTCGTCGACCGCCTCGTGGCGTCTGATGACATCCTCGGCCGCGTGACCGATTCGGTCGAGACCGCGCTCGGTCTCGCCGGCGGAGTGGTGCAGATCAACTACGTCGACGGCGAGGGCGACGACGCATGGCAGACGTTCTCCGAGAAACTCGCCTGCCCGAACGGGCACGCGCTCACCCTCACCGAGATCGAGCCCCGCACGTTCTCGTTCAACGCGCCGTTCGGTGCGTGCCCGGCATGCTCCGGGCTCGGCACCCGCATGTCGGTCGACGTCGACCTGATGCTGGGTGACGAAGACCTCTCGATCCGCGAAGGTGTAATCATCCCCTGGACCACCCAGGGTAAGGGGTTGTTCCAGTACTACGAGCGCCTGCTCGAGGGACTCTCCCGCGATCTGGACTTCTCGCTGGACACCCCGTGGCGCAAGCTGCACTCCGATGTGCAGAATGCGATCCTTCGCGGCGAGAACTACAAGGTGACCGTCAAGTGGAAGAACCGCTACGGACGCGAGATGCGCTATGCATCCGGATTCGAGGGCGTGGTCCCCTACATCGAGCGGCAGTATCTGCAGGCGGAGTCCGACAACCAGCGCAGCCGGTGGGGCGAGTACCTCCGCGAAGTGCCGTGCCCGGTCTGCGACGGCAACCGCCTCAAGCCCGAGGTGCTCGCCGTACAGGTGCACGGTCACTCCATCGCCGAGGTCTCGCACCTCAGCCTCGCCGACGCCCGCGGGTTCATGGAGACCCTCACCCTCAGCGACCGTGAGGCGAAGATCGCCGCTCAGGTGCTGCGCGAGATCCGTCTGCGTCTCGACTTCCTGCTCCAGGTCGGACTCTCCTACCTCAACCTCAGCCGCTCGGCCGGATCCCTGTCCGGTGGAGAGGCGCAGCGCATCCGCCTGGCCACGCAGATCGGCTCCGGCCTCACCGGGGTGCTCTACGTGCTCGACGAGCCGTCGATCGGACTCCACCAGCGTGACAACCGACGCCTCATCGACACCCTGCTGAAGCTGCGCGACCTCGGCAACACGCTCATCGTCGTCGAGCACGACGAGGAGACGATCGAAGCGGCCGACTGGGTGGTCGACATCGGTCCCGGCGCCGGAGTCAACGGCGGCGAGGTGGTGCACTCGGGTCCGTATTCGGCACTGCTCGAGGACAGCGACTCGATGACGGGGGAGTACCTCTCGGGTCGCCGTGAGATCCCCCTGCCGACGAAGCGCCGCAAGATCGACAAGAAGCGGATGCTGAGCGTCGTGGGCGCTCGGGCCAATAACCTCCGCAACGTCACAGCCGACTTCCCGCTGGGTGTGCTCACGGCCGTCACCGGTGTCAGCGGCTCCGGCAAGTCCTCGCTCGTGAACGACATCCTGTACCAGGTGCTCGCGTCACGGCTGAACGGTGCCCGCACGGTCCCCGGCAAGCACACGCGCGTGACCGGACTCGACAACCTCGACAAGGTCGTCCACGTCGACCAGGCACCGATCGGCCGCACCCCGCGGTCGAACCCCGCCACGTACACGGGCGTGTTCGATCGCATCCGCACACTCTTCAGCGAGACGCCGGAGGCGAAGGTCCGCGGCTATCAGCCCGGCCGCTTCAGCTTCAACGTCAAGGGTGGCCGCTGCGAGGCGTGCTCCGGTGACGGCACGATCAAGATCGAGATGAACTTCCTGCCCGACGTGTACGTCGACTGCGAGGTCTGCCACGGCAAGCGATACAACCGCGACACACTGGCCGTGCACTACAAGGGCAAGAACATCGCCGAGGTGCTCGAGATGCCGATCGAGGAGGCTGCGGAGTTCTTCGAGCCGATCCAGGCCATCCACCGTTACATGAAGACGCTCGTCGACGTGGGGCTCGGCTATGTCCGACTCGGGCAGTCGGCGACGACGCTCTCCGGCGGGGAGGCGCAGCGCGTCAAGCTCGCCACCGAGCTTCAGCGTCGTAGCAACGGACGCAGCATCTACGTGCTCGACGAGCCGACGACAGGTCTGCACTTCGAAGACGTCCGCAAGCTCCTCGAGGTGCTGAACGGACTGGTCGACAAGGGAAACACCGTGATCGTCATCGAGCACAACCTCGATGTGATCAAGTCGGCCGACTGGGTGATCGATCTCGGCCCCGAGGGCGGTTCCGGCGGCGGCCAGATCGTCGCCACCGGCACCCCGGAGCAGATCGCACGCGTCGAGGCGAGCCACACCGGGCTGTTCCTCGGCGAGATCCTGGGTGAGGGGCGCGCCGCGCGGAAGGCCAGCTGATGGCCGACGTGCTGCCGTACAAGCCGCGGCCGGGGGAGATCCCGACCGATCCCGGCGTGTACCGCTTCCGTGATGCGTCCGGGCGGGTGCTTTATGTCGGCAAGGCGAAGAACCTGCGTCAGCGCCTGTCGAACTACTTCGCCCCGCTGCGTACGCTCCACGAGCGCACCCGGCGCATGGTCACGACAGCGGCATCCGTCGAATGGACGGTCGTGTCGACGGACGTCGACTCGCTGCAGCTGGAATACATGTGGATCAAGGAGTTCGATCCGCCGTTCAACGTGCGCTACAAAGACGACAAGTCGTATCCCTTCATGGCGGTGACGCTCGCCGACGAAGCGCCCAGGGTGATCGTCACACGCAATCGCAAGATCCCCGGTGCGCGGTACTTCGGCCCGTTCCCGAAGGTGTGGGCGGTGCACGAGACCATCGATCTGATGATTAAGGCGTTCCCGATCCGCACCTGCAGCGATTCCAGCTACAAGCGCGCGATGCAGACCGGCAGGCCCTGTTTCCCCGGGCAGATCGGCAAGTGCGGCGGCCCCTGCTCTATGACGGTGAGCATCGAGGAGCACCGCGCCATGGTCGATGACTTCGTGGCGTTCATGGCCGGCGGTGATGAGCGCTTCACCCGGGAGCTCACCAAGCGGATGCTGGCTGCCTCGGCGGCGATGGACTACGAGGCGGCGGCGAAGTACCGGGACAAGCTCTCGGCGATCGAAGCAGTTCTGGGCAAGAGCGCACTCGTGCTCCCCGCCGACGAGGACGCCGATCTCTTCGGCATCGCCGAGGATGAGCTGGCGGCAGCTGTGCAGCATTTCGTGATCCGCGGCGGCAGGTTACGCGGTGTGCGTGCGCTGACCATCGAGAAGGAGATCGACATCTCGAGTGGTGATCTCGTCGAACAGGTGCTGCAGCAGGCATACGGCGAGGCGCAGGACGTCCCTCGCCGAATCCTCGTCCCGACCCTTCCGGACGACGCTGCCGAGCTCGAAGTCTGGCTGCGCGAACGTCGCGGCAAGAAGGTCGAGATCGCGGTCGCGCAGCGCGGGCAGCGGGCAGACCTCATGCGCACCGCGACGTTGAACGCGCAGCAGGCGTTGATCCGCTACAAGACCCGGCGCACGAGCGACTACGTCGCCCGTACGCAGGCGCTCACCGACCTGCAGGAGGCTCTCGGGATGTCCGAAGCCCCGCTGCGCATCGAGTGCTTCGACATCTCGCACCTCGGCGGAACGAACGTCGTGGCATCGATGGTCGTGTTCGAGGACGGTCTTCCCCGCAAGGACCAGTACCGCTCCTTCAACATCGCCGAGACGACGGATGACACCGACTCGATGTACCAGGTGCTTCGTCGTCGGCTCGCCTACCTCGATCGTCCCGAGGAACCGGAGGTCATCGATCCGACGACCGAGGCAGTCGTCGGAGAAGACGTGGGAGAGGCGACCGCGCGGCGAAAGCCGCGATTCGCCTACCCGCCGCAGCTCCTGCTCGTCGATGGTGGGCAACCGCAGGTGGAAGCAGCGGCCCGGGCCCTCCGTGACGCCGGGCACACCGAGATCGCGGTCTGCGGAATCGCGAAGCGTTTGGAGGAAGTGTGGCTCCCGGGTGACGATTTCCCGGTGATCCTGCCGCGTACCAGCGAGGCGCTCTATCTGCTGCAGCGTCTTCGTGACGAGGCGCACCGCTTCGCGATCACGCACCAGCGCAAGCGACGGCGCAACGACATCTCCTCCGTGCTCGCCGAGGTGCCGGGGCTCGGGGCATCCCGCATCAAGGTGCTGCTCAAGCACTTCGGCTCGGTGACGGCGCTGCGCGCAGCCGAACCGGGACAGATCGAAGAAGTGCAGGGAATCGGGCCCGTGCTCGCCCAGAACATCCATTCGCACCTGTCCACTCGCTAGGCTGGAGGCCGAGGGGGAGAGGGAGCACTGAGCAATGTCTGACGAGGAAAAGGGCGAGTTCCTCATCGTCACGGGAATGTCCGGCGCGGGTCGGACCACGGTGGCGAATGCGCTGGAGGATCTCGGCTGGTACGTCGTCGACAACCTCCCGCCCCAGATCCTCCGGCCGCTGCTGGATCTGACCGATATGGGTGGCAATGCGCTTCCCAAGGTCGCCGCCGTGGTCGATGTCCGGGGACGCAACCTCTTCGACGACTTCCCCGGCGTCGCGCGAGCTCTCCGGTCTCGAGGGTCTGTCCGCGTCCTGTTCCTCGACGCCTCCGACGACGTCCTCGTGCGGCGCTTCGAGTCCGTCCGACGGCCGCATCCGCTCCAGGGGGATGGGACGCTTCTCGACGGGATCCGCATCGAGCGCACCAGGCTCGCACCGATCCGTGAGGCGGCCGACCTGGTCATCGACACCTCGCGGCTCAACATCCATCAACTGGCGACGCAGGTTTCGGACATCTTCTCGGAGGAGGGCGCGGCGCGCCACCGCGTGACGCTCCTCAGCTTCGGATTCAAGTACGGGCTTCCGACCGACGTCGACATCGTCGCCGACATGAGGTTCCTGCCCAACCCGTTCTGGAACGAAGAACTCCGCGGCCTCACCGGCCAGGACGAGACGGTTCGTGACTACGTTCTCTCGCGGCCCGGTGCGATGGAGTTCCTGGACGCCTACTCGACCGCCCTCGTCCCGGTCCTCGAGGGGTATCAGCGAGAGAACAAGAGCCACTCCACGATCGCGATCGGTTGCACGGGGGGAAAGCACCGTTCGGTCGCGATGTCGGAGGAGCTCGCGCGCAGGCTGTCCGCGATCCCCGGCGTCGCCGTCAACGTCCGCCATCGAGACCTCGGCCGAGAATAGCGGTCCGCCCGGCCGAGTAAGCTGGACGTTTGCGCCGCGACCCGGCGCGTGAACGTGAAGGAGTGTCGTGGCACTAACCACCGACGTCAAGGCCGAGCTGGTCAGCATCCGCAATGCACCCCCGACGGTGCGAGTTGCGGAAGTCACCGCGATCCTCCGGTTCGCCGGTGGTCTGCATTCGATCGCCGGCCGCGTGGCCGTGGAGGCCGAGGTGGACGCCGAGACTCTCGCGCGCCGCGTCGCACGTGACCTCGCCGAGATCTACGGCGTGCGTCCCGAGATCGCGCAGGTGCAGTCGAGCACCGCGAACGACGGTGCCCGGTGGGCCGTTCGGGTGATCGCCCAGGGCGAGACGCTCGCCCGTCAGACGGGCCTTCTCGACCAGCGGCGGCGTCCCGTGCGCGGGCTCCCGAACCGCCTCACGACCGGTTCTCGGGCCGAGGTCGCCGGCCTGTGGCGCGGAGCGTTCCTCGCCGCCGGCACCCTGAGCGAGCCGGGCCGTTCGGCCATGCTCGAGGTCGTCTGCCCGTCGTCGGAAGCGGCGATGGCCCTCGTCGGTGCCGCGCACCGGCTCGGCGTGGCCGCCAAGGCTCGCGAGGTCCGCGGCATGCCGCGTGTCGTCGTGCGCGAAGGGGAGGCGATCCGCACCATCCTCAACGAGATGGGCGCGCAGAAGACCGCCATCGCGTGGGAAGAACTCCGTCAGCGCCGCGAGGTCCGTGCCGGGGTCAACCGCCTCGTGAACTTCGACGACGCGAACCTGCGCCGCTCGGCGCAGGCCGCGGTCGCCGCCTGCGCGCGTGTGGAGCGCGCGCTCGAGATCCTGGCCGACGAGGTACCCGATCATCTGAAGGTCGCCGGAGAGCTGCGTCTGGCTCACCGGGATGCCAGCCTCGACGAGCTCGGCCATCACGCCGACCCGCCGCTGACGAAGGATGCCGTCGCAGGCCGCATCCGCCGCCTGCTGGCGATGGCCGACAAGCGCGCTCAGCAGGAGGGTATTCCGGGCACCGAGGCCGCCGTGCCCGTGGGACTCGACGTCTGAGAGAATCCCTGCATGAGTGTCTTCGGCTGGCGCAGTGCAGAGTTCGGTGAGGCGACGGTCGAGACGCCGTTCGCGGAGACGATCCGTGATGCGATCACGGTCCTCGGCGTCGCTCCCACGATCACCGAGGGGCCTTTCGTCCGCTGGTACGACGGTGCGCGGCAGATCTCCGTCCGTCCGTCGAGCAGTGGCGGTGCGCAGATCCTCGTCGCGCACATGGATGCCATCGCTGACGAGGAGTATCGGAACTTCGAGTCCCTGCCCGACTCTGCTCTTCCCTACCGGTGGCGCGCGGATGACATCGGCCTCCTCCCCGACGGCAGCTACCTGCCGGGGGAGCGGGTCGTCGACGATTTCGACGCGCTGGCTCCGGTCCTGACCCGGACACTCGTCACGTTGTGCGAGGCGACGGCCGCGCTGGGGGACGGGCGTTCCGAGGCGCAACTGCACGTCTGGTACGCCGATCCGGCACATGACACCCTCGCCAGGGCCGACCGTTGGGCGGCGCGTCGCAAGACCTCGCTGAGCATCGCGTTCAAGGCGGGGACCGGGAACATACATGTGATGCCGGTGGGCGGGAAGGCGCACGCAGAGCGGATCTCGTTCCCCGCCACCCCCGAGAACGCATCCATCGCCGCGGGCGCACTCCTGGAGCAGGTCGTGGCTACGGGGGCGCCGAATCCGGCGGCGCTCCGACAAGACTCGCTGATGTACGTCGACCGTCGCAAGCTCGTGCTCAGTCCGTTCGCCCTCGGCATCCCGCAGATGGGGCTGAACGCCTGATCCGGGTCGACCGGTCCGAACCGTCATATGGCGGAAGGTTCCGGGGCGCACCCGCGTTGTCGTCAGTAGGATGAAAGATGTCCGCTCTACGCCGCACATCGGCGGCGCGGAGGATCGGCAAGCGCCGCGGCGCGGCGCGGATTGGATGAAAGCGATATGGCGACTTACACGCTCCCCGACCTTCCCTACGACTTCGCAGCCCTCGAGCCGCACATCAGCGGCAAGATCATGGAACTGCACCATGACAAGCACCACGCGACGTACGTCGCGGGCGCGAACACCGCGCTCGACCAGCTCGCAGAAGCCCGCGAGAGCGGCAACCTCGCGAACGTCAACAAGCTCGAGAAGGACCTCGCCTTCAACCTCGGCGGCCACGTCAACCACTCGATCTTCTGGACGAACCTGTCGCCGAACGGCGGAGGCCAGCCCGAGGGCGAGCTGAAGGCGGCCATCGACGAGTACTTCGGCTCGTTCGAGAAGTTTCAGGCGCACTTCACCGCGGCGGCGACCGGCATCCAGGGCTCCGGCTGGGCCGTGCTCAGCTGGGACTCGATCGGCTCGCGCCTGATCATCCAGCAGCTGTTCGACCAGCAGTCGAACACGGCGCAGGGCACCATCCCGCTGTTCCAGCTCGACATGTGGGAGCACGCGTTCTACCTCGACTACCTGAACGTCAAGGCGGACTACGTCAAGGCCGCGTGGAACATCGCGAACTGGGAGAACGTCGCCCAGCGCCTCGAGGTCGCCCGCAAGCAGACGAACGGCCTGCTGGTACTGTCGTAATCGGGTCGCGTCCCGACGGGCCACGGCTCGTCGGGACGCCCTCTCAGCCAAAAAACCCCGCGCTTCATACATGCTGGAAAGCTGTGTGCAGCGCACGAGAAACAGGGAGACCTGAGTGTCTGTCAAGATCGGTATCAACGGCTTCGGCCGCATCGGACGCAACTACTTCCGCGCGGCTCTCGCGCAGGGAGCGGACCTTGAGATCGTCGCCGTCAACGACCTCACCGACAACAAGACCCTGGCGCACCTGCTGAAGTACGACTCGGTGGGCGGCGTCCTCGACGCCGAGATCAGCTACGACGACGAGAGCATCACCGTCAACGGCAAGGTCATCAAGGCCTTCGCCGAGCGCGACCCCGCCGGTCTCCCGTGGGGCGAGCTGGGTGTGGACATCGTCATCGAGTCGACCGGCTTCTTCACCAAGGCCGAGCTCGCCAAGAAGCACATCGAGGCCGGCGCGAAGAAGGTCCTCATCTCGGCTCCGGGCACCGGTGTCGACGGAACGTTCGTCATGGGCGTGAACGAGGACACGTACAACCCGGAGACGGATCACATCATCTCCAACGCATCTTGCACCACGAACTGCCTCGCACCGCTCGCGCAGGTCTTCAACGACGCGTTCGGCATCGACCGCGGCTTCATGATGACCGCGCACGCGTACACGGCCGACCAGAACCTGCAGGACGGCCCGCACAGCGACCTCCGTCGTGCACGCGCCGCCGCGATCAACATCACCCCGGCTTCCACCGGTGCTGCCAAGGCCATCGGCGAGGTGCTCCCGGAGCTCCAGGGCAAGCTCAGCGGCTCGTCGTACCGCGTTCCGGTTCCCACCGGTTCGATCGTCGACCTCACCCTCATCACCGACCGTGAGAACCTCACGGTCGACGAGGTCAACGAGGCATACAAGAAGGCTGCTGCCGAGGGTCGCCTCGCCGGCTACCTCCAGTACAACGAGGACCCGATCGTGTCGAGCGACATCGTGCACAACCCGCACTCGTCGATCTTCGACTCGACGCTCACCAACGTGAGCGGCAACCTGATCAAGGTCTCGAGCTGGTACGACAACGAGTGGGGCTACTCCAACCGTCTCGTCGACCTGACCGAGTACGTCGCCGAGCGCCTCTAAGCTCAGGAACATGACTCTGCGCACCCTGGACACACTGGGGTCGCTCGAGGGCAAGCGCGTCATCGTCCGTTGTGATCTCAACGTCCCGCTCCGGGACGGGATCATCACGGACGATGGCCGTGTCCGCGCCTCGCTGCCGACCCTCAATGCACTCATCAACGCGGGCGCCCGCGTCGTCGTGTGCTCTCACCTCGGACGGCCGGATGGCGCGCCCGACCCGCAGTACAGCCTGGAGCCGGTGGCTCAGCGGCTGTCCGAGCTGCTCGGCGCTCCGGTCGCGTTCGCACGCGACACGGTCGGCGAGTCGGCGAAGGAGGCCGTCGCCTCGCTCGAGGACGGCGGGGTCGTCGTCATCGAGAACCTGCGGTTCAACCCGGGGGAGACCTCGAAGGACGAGTCCGTGCGCGCAGCCTTCGCGGCTGAGCTCGCCGAGCTCGGAGACGTGCTCGTCTCCGACGGATTCGGGGTCGTGCACCGCAAGCAGGCGAGCGTCTACGAGCTCGCCGAGCTGCTCCCGTCGGCGGCCGGTCTGCTGATCGCGGCCGAGCTCGACGTGCTCGACCGCCTGACCGAGAACCCCGAGCGCCCGTACGCGGTCGTGCTCGGCGGGTCGAAGGTCAGCGACAAGCTCGGCGTCATCTCGCACCTGCTGCCGCGCGTCGACAGGATTCTCGTCGGCGGCGGAATGCTCTTCACCTTCCTGAAGGCGCAGGGGCACGCTGTGGCTTCGAGCCTGCTGGAAGAGGATCAGCTCGAGACGGTTCGCGGCTACATCGCCGAGGCGGCCGAACGCGGTGTCGAGCTCGTGCTCCCCACCGATGTCGTCGTCGCCGCATCGTTCGGCGCGGACGCCGCCCACGAAGTCGCCGCGGCGGACGCGATCGAGTCGACGCCGTTCGGTGCCTCCGGCATCGGACTCGACATCGGTCCGGAGACGGCAGCACGCTTCGCCGACGTCATCCGCGAATCGAAGACCGTGTTCTGGAACGGCCCGATGGGCGTGTTCGAGTTCCCGGCGTTCGCGGCCGGCACCAAGACCGTCGCGCAGGCGCTCACCGAGGTCGACGGCCTCAGTGTCGTCGGTGGCGGCGATTCCGCCGCGGCCGTGCGTCAGCTCGGATTCACCGACGACCAGTTCGGTCACATCTCGACCGGCGGCGGCGCGAGCCTCGAGTTCCTCGAGGGCAAGAAACTACCTGGGCTGGAGGTCCTCGGATGGGTGTGAACTCCCGTACCCCGCTGATCGCGGGAAACTGGAAGATGAATCTCGACCACCTTCAGGCGGTCGCGTTCGTGCAGAAGCTGCACTGGACGTTGAAGGATGCCAAGCACGAAGACGGATCCGTCGAGGTCGCGGTCTTCCCGCCGTTCACCGACATCCGCAGCGTGCAGACGCTCATCGACGCGGACAAGATCCCGTTCGCGCTCGGTGCGCAGGATGTGTCGGCACACGACTCCGGTGCGTACACCGGTGAGGTCTCCGGTGCTTTCCTGGCGAAGCTCGACGCGAAGTACGTCATCATCGGCCACTCGGAGCGTCGTGAATACCACGCCGAGGGCGACGATGTCGTGGCGGCCAAGGTGCAGGCATCGCTCAAGCACGGTCTCGTGCCGGTGATCTGCGTCGGTGAGACCGCGGGCGACCTGGAGAAGTTCGGTGCGAGCGCCGTTCCGGTGTCGCAGCTCGAGGCCGCGCTTCAGGGCGTGTCCCCGAAGGCGGACATCGTGGTGGCGTACGAGCCGGTGTGGGCGATCGGCTCCGGCCAGGCCGCGACGCCGCAGCAGGCGCAGGATGTCTGCGCCGCTCTGCGTGCGGTCGTCGCGAAGGTTCTGGGCGACGAGGCAGCCGCGCGCACGCGCATCCTCTACGGCGGCTCCGTGAAGGCGGCGAACATCGCCAGCTTCATGCGCGAGCCCGATGTGGACGGCGCGCTGGTCGGCGGGGCGAGCCTCGTCGTGGACGAGTTCGCAGCGATCATCCGCTTCGAGAAGCACGTCGGAGTGTGAGTGCAGCGGGGCTGCGGCCCCGCTGCACCGTATACTTGACCGTTACGGGGGCGTTCCGGCCCCAGCGAAAGGCTCTTTCTCGTGGCAATTCTCGAGTTCGTCCTGCAGGTCGTGCTGGGCATCACCAGCGTTCTGCTGACCCTCCTCATCCTCCTGCACAAAGGTCGGGGCGGTGGACTGTCCGACATGTTCGGTGGAGGCATGACCTCTGCGGTCGGCTCCTCCGGTCTTGCGGAGCGGAACCTGAACCGCTTCACCGTCGTCCTGGCACTGACATGGTTCGTCGCCATCGTCGCGCTGGGCCTCATCACGAAATTCGAGGTCATCTGATGGCTACCGGTGGAAACGCCATCCGCGGCACCCGTGTCGGCTCCGGCCCGATGGGCGAGCAGGATCACGGTTATCACGCCGACCGCATCGCGGTCTCGTACTGGGACGGACTCGGCAACGAGACCGTGCGCTACTTCGCTGCGGGACTCCCCGAAGAGGAGATCCCCGAGACGATCGATCACCCGCAGTCGGGTCTCCCGGCCGGGCGTGACAAGGAGAACCCTCCTGCTCTCGCGAAGGCGGAGCCGTACAAGACGCACCTCGCGTATGTGAAGGAGCGTCGTACCGACGAGGAAGCCGTCCAGCTTCTCGACGACGCGCTCACCCAGCTGCGAGAGCGTCGGGGACAGTGACCTCGACCTGACATCGAAGAAGCCGCCGTGAGCGATCACGGCGGCTTCTTGCTTTATCAGTTCCTCGCTCAGAGCTCAGCGGCAGCCCGCTGCGGCGTCGATGTACTCCTGAGGCGGGTATCCGTAGGCCCAGACCCCGTTGGCATCGTCGGTGTATCCCATGCTGATGGCCCACGCAGTCGCCCATTTCTCGATGCTGTCCTGTGTCGACGCGTCGTACATGTCCTCGCACTTGACACTGATCGCGTGACCGACCTCGTGCGCGACCAGTGCCTTGCTCCGCTCCGCCGGCCACTGCTCGGCGACCGAGTTCGACAGCTCGATGTTGGCGCGGCCGGGGTCATCCCACCACCACGTGGTGTACCCGCCCATGCTGCCGTTGTAACCCGCACCGTTGACCACGGGCGACCAGTCGAACTCGAGGAGCACGCCGGGGGCGAGGGAGCGGGCGAAGGCCTCGATCTCCAGTCGGGCACCCCGCAACGGGCCCGACTTCTCCTGAAGTTCTTCGGCCTCCGTCGCGATGACCCGTGCGCCCGCGTCCTGCAATGCGACATAGGTGGTCGCCGCGTCGTCATCGACGGTCGTCGCAGTCAGCGCATCCGCAGCGGCGTTCCGGAGCGCGATCACGGCATCGTTGCGGGCTGACGGGTGTGCCGTCTCGAAACCCGCTGCCGCCTCACCGGCTGAGGAGAGCACGCCCAGGCCACTCTCCTGAACGGCCTCCTCGGCTTCGACGGCGCTCTCGGACGCCGTTTCGAGCTCCTGCGCCAGTTCGTCGAGCGAGCTCTCGTCCTCGACGAGCGCCGCAGAGGCTCCGAACAGCTCCCAGAACCAGACCGGCTTCTCTTCGGGGGACGGCAATGCGGTGGCGAGGAGCTCCTCCGCGACCGCTCCGGCTTCTTCCCCCTCGACGACGGCGGTCGACAGTGCAGAGACGGTCTCCTCCGGCACGGCGATCTGTGCGCTGCCCGCGTCCAGGATGACGTGGCCGGCATCCGTCGCCCGGGTCAGCACGTCTCGGGTGTGAGCGGTTTCCGACGTGATCGCCGTCGCGGTCCGCAGGGTGTCGGCGAATCGGTCCGCGGCAGCGTCGTAGCCCAGGTTCGCGGACAGCTGGGTGATGCCGAGGGCGGCGATCACCGCGGCGCCGCCGAGAACGCCGATGAGGAGGCCTCGATGCGGGCGACGGCGAGCACGGGGACGCGCGGTCGGATTCGGACTCGAGGAGAAGCGCGCCGGCAGCTCGTGGGGCCCGCGTGTCAGGGGGATCGAAGCCTCCAGGCCGGACGGAAGCGGGGCGGTCACGTCGTGCCCATTCGATGGTGCCTTCCGGTCGGAGACTGCGAGGGTCGGTGCTTTCAGAGTATTGGACCGATCGCCGCGCACGCGAGAAGGCCCCCACCGTTTCCGATGGGGGCCTTCTGATCCGGAGGGGCTGACGGGAATCGAACCCGCATCATTAGTTTGGAAGACTAAGGCTTTACCACTAAGCTACAGCCCCGGATCCCCGCGGAATCTCGGGGACGGGCCGGAGTCGCATCTCCGGACTCATCGATCATACCGGACAGTCGGGGGTGCTCTCGTCCGTTAGACTCGGTGGGGCTGAATCTGCGTGCGGATTCCCCGGGGCGTAGCTCAGCTTGGTAGAGCGCCCGCTTTGGGAGCGGGAGGTCGCAGGTTCAACTCCTGTCGCCCCGACACGGCCCCACGGACCTTACAGCCGCGATACCGCGCGGAAATCACAAGGAGAACACACCAGCATGGCGAACAGCACCGTCGAGAAGCTGACCCCGACCCGGGTCAAGCTCACCATCACGGTCACCCCGGACGACCTCAAGCCCAGCATCGCGCACGCCTACGAGCACATCGCTCAGGACGTGCAGATCCCCGGCTTCCGCAAGGGCAAGGTCCCGGCGCCCATCATCGATCAGCGCATCGGCCGCGGTGCGGTCATCGAGCACGCGGTGAACGAGGGCCTGGACAAGTTCTTCCGTGACGCCACGGTCGAGCACAAGCTGCGCGTCGTCGGCCGTCCGGCCGCCGACATCACACAGTGGCCGAACGAGAAGGACTTCTCCGGCGACCTGCTCGTCGACATCGAGGTGGACGTCCGCCCCGACATCGAGCTGCCCGCCTACGACGACATCACCGTGACGGTCGACGCCGTCGAGGCCGACGAGGCCGCACTGGATGCCGAGCTCGACAACATGCGTGCGCGCTTCGGCACGCTGGTGCCGGTCGACCGTCCGGCAGCGAAGGGCGACTTCGTCGAACTCGACCTCGTCGCGACGATCGACGGTGCCGAGATCGACCGCGCCGAGGGCGTCTCCTACGAGATCGGCTCCGGCGAGCTGCTCGAGGGCATCGACGACGCGATCGAGTCGCTCACCGCCGGTGAGGACACCACGTTCCGCTCGGCTCTCGTGGGCGGCGACCACGCCGGCTCCGAGGCCGAGGTCTCCGTGTCCGTCAAGGCCGTCAAGGAGCGCGAGCTTCCCGAGGCCGACGACGACTTCGCGCAGATCGCGAGCGAGTTCGACACCATCGCGGAGCTCCGCGAGAGCCTCGCTGAGCGCGTCGCACAGCAGGGCGTCTTCACGCAGGGTTCCGCCGCGCGCGACAAGCTCGTCGAGGCGCTGCTCGAGAAGATCGAGATCCCGGTTCCGCCGCAGCTCATCGAGGACGAGGTGCACAACCACCTCGAGGGCGAAGGCCGTCTCGAGGACGACGTGCACCGCGCCGAGGTCACCGAGGCGAGCGAGAAGCAGTTCCGCACGCAGGTGCTGCTCGACACGATCGCCGAGCAGGCCGACGTGCAGGTCTCGCAGGAAGAGCTGAGCCAGTACCTAATCCAGTCTGCCGCGCAGTACGGCATGGCTCCGCAGGAGTTCGTCGAGGCGCTGCAGTCCTCGAACCAGCTGCCCGCGCTCGTCGGTGAGGTGGCCCGGAACAAGGCCCTCGCCATCGCGCTCGGCAAGGTCAAGGTCGTCGACAGCAACGGCAAGGCCGTCGACCTCTCCGACTTCATCGTCACGGACGACGAGGCCGAGACCGAGGCGGAAGCCGACGAGAAGCCGGCCAAGAAAGCTCCGGCCAAGAAGGCTCCCGCCAAGAAGGCTCCGGCCAAGAAGGCCGACGCCGACGCTGCGGACGAGACCGCCGAGAAGAAGCCGGCTGCCAAGAAGCCCGCCGCCAAGAAGGCTCCGGCCAAGAAGGCTGCCGACAAGGCTGAGTGATCGGACACGATCCAGTGAAGAGGGCGGGTGCTGCGGCATCCGCCCTCTTTTCCATCCAGGGAGGGAGCAGCGATGAAGACGTGGGATGAGCGCATCGACGAGGTGTGGGAGGACGCGACGGGCGAAGAGGTCGGCGACGACACGATCGCGCGGGTTGATGCCCTGGCCGCCGAGCGCGGATCGGACGACGCACGCGCGGAGTTCGAACGTGCGGGTGCGCGCGACTCCGCGGGGAAGCCGGCCGAGGCCGTGGAACTGTACCGGCGCGCCCTGCAGCTCGGTCTCGACGAGGAGCACCGCCCGCAGTGCGTGATCCAGCTGGCGAGCTCCCTGCGCAACCTGGGGGAGTACGACGAGGCTCTCGCCGTCATCCGTGCCGAGGAGGAGCTGTCGGCTGATGGGCCCTATCGCGACGCCGTCGCGACGGTCCACGCACTCATCCTCGCGAGTGCCGGGCGACCGGCGCAGGGGCTCTCGGTCGCGTTGCTCGCCCTCGTGCCGCACCTCCCGCGGTACCACCGCTCGATGACGGCCTACGCCCACGAGATCGCCGGCACCGACACCTGATATGCCGACGGCGAACACGGCCTGAGCGCTGCGTTGTCGCCGGTAGATTCGAATCACTGAAACACGGAATCAGGAGCTGACATGGCTGCAGAACCCCTCCTCGCAACGAGCGTCTTCGACAGGTTGCTGAAGGACCGCATCATCTGGCTCGGCTCGGAGGTGCGAGACGAGAACGCGAACGAGATCTGCGCGAAGATCCTTCTTCTCGCCGCAGAGGACTCCGAGCGAGACATCTACCTCTACGTGAACTCGCCGGGTGGCTCGATCACCGCGGGTATGGCGATCTACGACACGATGCAGTTCGTGCCGAACGACATCGTCACCGTCGGCATCGGAATGGCAGCCTCGATGGGCCAGCTGCTGCTGACCGCGGGCACCAAGGGCAAGCGCTACATCACGCCCAACGCCCGGGTGCTGCTGCACCAGCCGCACGGTGGCTTCGGCGGTACGTCGAGTGACATCCAGACCCAGGCGCAGCTCATCATGTCGATGAAGAACCGCCTCGCCGAGATCACCGCAGCGCAGACCGGCAAGTCTGTCGAGCAGATCAACGCCGACGGTGACCGCGACCGCTGGTTCACCGCCGAGGAAGCGCTCGAGTACGGCTTCGTCGACCACATCCGCGAATCGGCCTCCGACGTCATCGGCGGCGGCGGAACCGACCAGGACACCGAGTAACGGAAAGCGAAAGGACGCTCATGTACACACCCACCTTCCGCGCTGCCGGTGACCTGCCCTCCAGCCGCTACGTGCTCCCGCAGTTCGAGGAGCGCACGGCCTACGGGTTCAAGCGTCAGGACCCGTACAACAAGCTGTTCGAAGACCGCGTGATCTTCCTCGGCGTGCAGGTCGACGACGCGTCGGCCGACGACGTGATGGCGCAGCTCCTCGTCCTGGAGAGCCAGGACTCCGAGCGTGACATCACGATGTACATCAACTCGCCCGGTGGTTCGTTCACCGCGATGACGGCGATCTACGACACGATGCAGTACGTCGCGCCGCAGATCCAGACCGTGGTGCTCGGCCAGGCGGCATCCGCCGCGGCCGTGCTGCTCGCGGCCGGCGCGCCCGGCAAGCGTCTCGCGCTGCCGAACGCCCGAGTGCTGATCCACCAGCCCGCGATGGGCGAGGCCGGCCACGGCCAGGCTTCGGACATCGAGATCCAGGCCGCGGAGATCCTCCGTATGCGGACCTGGCTCGAGGAGACCCTGGCCGGGCACACCAAGCGCACCCCGGAGCAGGTGAACCGCGACATCGATCGCGACAACATCCTCTCCGCCGCGCAGGCGCTGGAGTACGGCATCGTCGACCAGGTGCTCACCACGCGCAAGCGGGTCTGAGGCCTGCCGATCCTGAAGGGGCGTCCGTCATCATGACGGGCGCCCCTTCGCCGTGTCCGGCGAATGTGCACGCGCTGCGGGCGTTCTGCTCATATGAGCGATTGCGTGCGCGAACGCAGATTTCGGCCTACTCTGGGTGAGGAAGGAGGATGCCGTGGAAGAAGATCTGCTCATGGTTCGCGTCGCCGAGCTCTACTACGACGAGGACAAGACCCAGGACGAGATCGGCGGGCTCCTCAAGATCTCCCGCTGGAAGGTCGGCCGACTTCTGGTCCAGGCCAAGGACCGCGGCATCGTGCGCATCGAGATCGTGCACCCGCGTGCCCGTCGGCTCGGTCTGGAGCGGATGCTGGTGGAGCGGTTCGGCCTCACCGATGCCGTCGTCGTGCCCGCGCCGGACGGCGACGACGGGACGCTCGAGCGCGTCGCGCAGGCTGCCGCCGACTTCCTTACCGCGCTGCGTCCGGTTCCGCGCACCCTCGGCGTGAGCTGGGGGCGTACGCTCCGTGCCGTCGCTGAAGCCCTCCCCGACGGATGGGCCAACGGCGTCACCGTCGTGCAGCTCAACGGCGGCGTCAGCCTGAACCGCCGCTCCGGCGGTGCGGCCGGGCTGGCCGTGACGATCGCCCAGCGCGCCTCCGGGCAGGTGTCGCTGCTGCCGAGCCCGGCGATCCTCGAGCGCGTGGAGACCAAACAGGCCATCGAGTCCGACCGCACGGTCGCGGCGGTTCTCGAAGAAGCTGCCGAGGCGCAGGCGTTCCTGTTCACCGCGGGACCTTGCGATGCCTCGTCCGCCCATGTCGAGAACGGCTACCTCACGGGCGAAGAGGTCGAGGAGCTGGCGCGGCGCGGCGCGGTCGGCGACGTTCTCGGCCGCTACGTCGATGCCGAGGGCAACATCGTCGACTCGCAGCTCGACGCCCGGACGGTCGGCGTGTCGCTCGACCGGCTGCGCGGAGCCACCCACGCGATCTTCGTCACGGCGGGATCTGCCAAGCACGACATCGCACGAACGGTCGTGACCAGTGGCCTGTGCGGCGTACTGGTGACCGATGAGACCACAGCACGAGCATTGTTGGAGGAACAGTGACGACCACAGAAATCAGCCGCAGGACGGCGGTGGATGTCCTCGGCGGTGAGCCGGACGACGCCACCCTCCGTCGCTTCCTGCACGGGCTCCCCGGCGTCGACGCGGTCGGCCTGGAGCAGCGCGCTTCGGGCCTCGGCACCCGCTCCATCAAGACCACGTCGAAGGCCTGGGCCCTCGACACCATCATCAAGCTGATCGACCTCACCACACTCGAGGGTGCGGACACTCCTGGCAAGGTGCGATCGCTCGTCGCGAAGGCGAAGAATCCGGACGCCGCCGACCCCTCGACCCCTCGGGTCGCGGCCGTGTGCGTGTACGGCGACATGGTGGGCGACGCGGTCACCGCCCTCGGCGGCCTGCACGGCGACCCCGACGACGGTCTGATCTCGGTCGCGGCAGTGGCCACGGCTTTCCCGAGCGGCCGTGCGTCGCTCGCGATCAAGCTCGCCGACACCGCCGAGGCGGTCGCCGCGGGCGCAGACGAGATCGACATGGTCATCGATCGGGGAGCCTTCCTCTCCGGCCGCTACGGCCTCGTGTTCGATCAGATCGCCCAGGTGAAGGAAGCCTGCCGCCGCGAAGACGGTTCGTCCGCCTCCCTCAAGGTGATCCTCGAGACCGGTGAACTGAACACCTACGACAACATCAAGCGTGCCTCCTGGCTCGGCATCCTGGCGGGAGGCGACTTCATCAAGACGTCGACCGGAAAAGTGCAGCCGGCGGCGACCCTGCCGACCACGCTGCTGATGCTCGAGACGGTCCGCGACTGGCACCGCGGCACGGGTGAGAAGATCGGCGTGAAGCCGGCCGGCGGCATCCGCTCCTCGAAGGACGCGGTGAAGTACCTCGTCACGGTGGCCGAGACCGTGGGGGAGGAGTGGCTGCAGCCGCACCTGTTCCGCTTCGGTGCGTCCAGCCTTCTCAACGATGTGCTCCTGCAGCGTCAGAAGCTCAGCTCCGGCCACTACTCGGGCCCCGACTACGTCACGATCGACTGACGGGAAGACGAACATGTCATTTCTGGAATACGCTCCGGCACCGGAGTCCACTGCGGTCCTGAACCTCAAGAACAGCTACGGGCTGTTCATCGACGGCGAGTTCGTCGACGGGTCGGGCACGCCCTTCAACACCATCTCCCCGGCGACCGAGAAGCACATCGCGGAGATCGCCTCCGCGAGTGACGACGACGTGGACCGTGCGGTCAAGGCGGCGCGTCGCGCCTACGAGAAGACCTGGTCGCGGATGAGCGGCCGCGACCGCGGCAAGTACCTCTTCCGCATCGCCCGCCTCGTGCAGGAGCGTGCTCGCGAGCTCGCCGTCGCGGAGAGCCTCGACAACGGCAAGCCGATCAAGGAGAGCCGTGACGTCGACGTGCCGCTCGTCGCCTCCTGGTTCTTCTACTACGCGGGCTGGGCGGACAAGCTCGATCACGCCGGGCTCGGCGCGAACCCCCGCGCTCTCGGCGTCGCCGGACAGATCATCCCGTGGAACTTCCCGCTGCTCATGCTCGCGTGGAAGATCGCGCCCGCTCTCGCCGCCGGCAACACGGTCGTGCTCAAGCCCGCTGAGACCACGCCGCTGACGGCGCTGATCTTCGCCGAGATCCTGCAGCAGGCCGACCTTCCGGCCGGTGTCGTGAACATCGTCACCGGAGCGGGAGCCACGGGCTCGACGCTCGTGCGTCACCCCGATGTGGACAAGGTCGCCTTCACGGGTTCGACCGGTGTCGGTCGCGACATCGCGCGCGCGGTGGCCGGTACCAAGAAGAAGGTGACCCTCGAACTCGGCGGCAAGGCCGCGAACATCGTGTTCGACGACGCTCCGATCGACCAGGCCGTCGAGGGCATCGTCAACGGCATCTTCTTCAACCAGGGCCATGTCTGCTGCGCAGGGAGCCGCCTCCTGGTGCAGGAGTCGATCCACGATGAGGTCGTCGACCGGCTCAAGGCGCGCCTGTCGACGCTGCGCCTCGGCGACCCGCTCGACAAGAACACCGACATCGGTGCGATCAACTCCGCAGCCCAGCTGGCCCGCATCCGCGAGCTGAGTGACATCGGCGAGGCCGAAGGTGCGGAGCGCTGGACGGCGGACTGCGCGATCCCCGAGCAGGGTTTCTGGTTCGCTCCCACCATCTTCACCGGGGTCGAGGCGTCGCACCGCATCGCCCGTGACGAGGTCTTCGGTCCCGTGCTCTCTGTGCTCACCTTCCGCACGCCGGCCGAGGCCGTCGCGAAGGCGAACAACACGCCCTACGGGCTCTCGGCAGGCATCTGGTCCGACAAGGGATCCCGCATCCTCGCGGTGGCCGACCGGCTGCGCGCCGGGGTGATCTGGGCCAACACGTTCAACCGCTTCGATCCGTCGAGCCCGTTCGGTGGATACAAGGAGTCCGGATACGGCCGCGAGGGCGGACGCCAGGGTCTCACCGCCTACCTCAAGGGAGCCACAGCATGAGCAAGCGCCTGACCGTCCCGAAAACGTACAAGCTCGCGATCGGCGGGGCCTTCCCGCGCAGCGAGTCGGGCCGCACGTATGAGGTGCTTTCGCCCAAGGGCACGTTCCTCGCCAACGCGGCGAAAGGTTCCCGCAAGGACGCCCGTGACGCGGTGGTGGCCGCGCGCGCGGCGGTCAAGGGCTGGTCCGGTGCGACCGCCTACAACCGCGGCCAGGTGCTCTATCGTGTGGCCGAAGTGCTCGAGGGGCGGCGCGCGCAGTTCATCGACGAGATCGTCGTCCAGCAGGGGCTCTCGTCCTCCGCTGCGGCCGCGCAGGTGGACGAGGCCATCGATCTCTGGGTCTGGTACGCCGGGTGGTGCGACAAGTATGCGCAGGTCGCGGGTAACGCGAACCCGGTCTCGGGGCCGTACTTCAACATCTCCGTTCCGGAGCCGACGGGCGTCGTGGCTATCGTCGCGCCCCAGGACTCCGCGCTGCTGGGCCTGGTCTCGGTCGTCGCTCCGGCTCTCGTCGCGGGCAACACGGTCGTGGTGGTGGCCAGCGAGCGGCATCCGCTCTCGGCCATCAGCCTGGCCGAGGTCCTGGCCACGAGCGACGTCCCCGGTGGCGTCGTCAACGTGCTCACCGGTTCACCCGCGGAGATCGCTCCGTGGCTGGCCTCGCACCAGGATGTGAATGCCCTGGACCTCGCCGGCGCCGGCGACCTCGACTGGGTCGACATGCAGATCGCGGCCGCCGACACCCTGAAGCGCGTTCTCACGCCCGGTGAGGTCGTCGCCTCTCCCGAGCGGATCGGCGCCTTCACCGAGGTGAAGACGGTCTGGCACACCAAGAGCATGGTCTGACGCGGCTCTGCAGATCTCGTGAGGGGTCGGGAATCGCCGCCTCGGAACCGGGGATAGCGGCGGTTCCTGACTCCTCATGTGTCGCGACCCGATGCCGAGTACGGTCCAATGCGGCCCAGTGTCGTATGCAGCGGTTAGGCTCGAAGGACGATCTCTGATCCCCCCATAGGAGGACGCGCATGGCCCGCATCGGTGAAAGCGCTGACCTGTTCAAATGCTCATTCTGCGGAAAGAGTCAGAAGCAGGTCCAGCAGCTGATCGCCGGACCCGGCGTGTACATCTGCGATGAGTGCGTCGAGCTCTGCAACGAGATCATCGAAGAGCGGATGGCCGAGTCCTCCGGCGACGGTGTCGCGGAGTTCGAGCTGCCTAAGCCGCGTGAGATCTTCTCGTTCCTCGAGGAGTACGTCGTCGGTCAGGAGCCCGCCAAGCGCGCTCTCTCCGTCGCCGTCTACAACCACTACAAGCGCGTTCGTGCACTCGGCACTCTGCAGTCCGCCGAGCAGCGGGCCGAAGAGGTCGAGATCGCGAAGAGCAACATCCTGCTCATCGGTCCGACGGGCTGCGGCAAGACCTACCTCGCGCAGACGCTCGCCAAGCGCCTGAACGTGCCCTTCGCCGTGGCCGACGCCACCGCGCTCACCGAGGCAGGGTACGTCGGCGAAGACGTCGAGAACATCCTGCTCAAGCTCATCCAGGCCGCCGACTACGACGTCAAGCGCGCTGAGCAGGGCATCATCTACATCGACGAGGTCGACAAGATCGCCCGCAAGGCCGAGAACCCGTCGATCACCCGTGACGTCTCGGGTGAGGGCGTGCAGCAGGCGCTCCTGAAGATCATCGAGGGCACGGTCGCGTCGGTTCCGCCGCAGGGTGGCCGCAAGCACCCGCACCAGGAGTTCCTGCAGATCGACACCTCGAACGTGCTGTTCATCGTCGCCGGGGCTTTCGCCGGGCTCGAGGACATCGTGTCCGCACGTGTCGGCAAGCACGGGATCGGCTTCGGTGCGCCGCTGCACGACAAGGGCAAGGACCTCGACCTGTTCAGCGAGGTGCTCCCCGAAGACCTGCACAAGTTCGGCCTGATCCCCGAGTTCATCGGCCGTCTTCCCGTCGTCACGTCAGTCTCGCCGCTCGATCAGGCCGCGCTGATCGACATCCTGACCGGCCCGCGCAACGCGCTGGTGAAGCAGTATCAGCGCATGTTCGAGATCGACGGCGTGCAGCTCGAGTTCGAAGAAGAGGCTCTGCGTTCCATCGCCGACCTCGCCGTCGAGCGCAAGACCGGTGCCCGCGGGCTCCGTGCCATCCTCGAAGACGTCCTCGGTCCGATCATGTTCGAGATCCCCTCGGCAGAAGACGTCGCCAAGGTCATCGTGACCCGCGCGGCCGTCGACGAAGGCGCGCCGCCCACCATCGTGATGGAGCGCAAGCGCAAGAGCGCGTGACCTCGATCAGGCCAGCGGCAAGATGAGGTCGGTGCGCAGCTCTGCCGGCGTTGTGCTCGGATCGGACACGTACACCTCGATCCAGACACTTCCGGTACGGAGCCCCTGCGCTCCGGCGCGTTCGACGAGACCCGCCCATCCGGCACCGAGTTCCTCGTAGGAGCCGAGCACGGTCGTCGCGACAGCGGGCCCCGACGGCAGGGCCGAGCCGATGATGACACTCCCGCTCGCCGTGGGGATCGGATTCTCCGGCGGGGAGACCACGGGGTAGCCGAGTTCGAGATCGAAGACGTCCATCGGGTCGCCGTGGTAGATCGCGAGCGCGGGGCCGGCCGGGGTCAGCACGTCGCCGGCGAACGTCAGGGCGATCGCCGAGTAGCCCGCGTCGAACGCGTCGGAAAGGTCGGCGATGCGGATGCCGTTGTGACGGATCACCGCGAGCGGAACGGCGTCGAGGTCCAGACGGTCAGCCGGGCCGAACGGTGCGTCGGGGAATGCGTTCATGCCCTCAGGGTCTCACGACTCAGCCGCCGAGGCCACGGCGCTTCAACAGCGGCTCGATCTCAGCGTCGCGACCCCGGAAGTCGCGGTACGCCTGCAGGGGGTCCTTCGAACCGCCGACCCCGAGCAAGCGCCCGCGGAACCGGTCACCGTTGGCGCGGGTGAGCCCGCCGTTCTCCCGGAACCAGTCGACCGTGTCGGCGTCGAGCACCTCGCTCCAGATGTAGGAGTAGTAGCCCGCGCTGTACCCGCCGGAGAAGACGTGCGCGAAGTATGTGGACGAGTAGCGGGTGGGGACAGCCGGGTCGTCGAGGCCGATGTCGGCGAGGGCGGCGGCCTCGAACGCGGCGACGTCGCCGATCTCCGCGTCGACGCCCACGCGGTGCCACGCCTGGTCCAGCCATGCGGCGGCCAGGTACTCGCTCGTCGCGTGGCCTTGATCGAACGTCTCGGTCGCGCGCAGGCGCTCGACGATGGCGGGGTCGAGGGGTTCGCCGGTCTCGTGGTGTCGGGCGTAGTTGTCGAGGACCTCCGGCCAGAGGATCCACATCTCGTTCACCTGGCTCGGGAACTCGACGAAGTCGCGGAACACGTTCGTCCCGGCGAAGTGCGGGTAGGTCACCGTCGCGAAGAGCCCGTGGAGGGCATGTCCGAACTCGTGGAACAGCGTGGTGACTTCGTCGAGAGTCAACAGTGTGGGCTCGCCGTCGCCGGGCAGCGGCACGTTGAGGTTGTTGACGACGACCGGTGCGGTGCCGCGCAGGCGGGACTGACTCACGATCGCGTTCATCCAGGCCCCTCCGCGCTTCGAATCGCGCGTGTACAGGTCGAGGACGTACAGGCCGACGGGAGTTCCGTCGTCGTTGCGCACCTCGAACACGCGAGTCCCGGGGTGGTAGGCCACCAGGTCCTCGCGCTCCGCGAACGTCACACCGTACAGCTGCGTCGCGGCGAAGAAGACTCCGTCCTGCAGCACGCGCTCCGCCTCGAACCAGGGGCGCAGGGCGCTGGAGTCGATGTCGTACCGCGCCGTGCGCTCCCGTTCGGTGTAGTACGCCCAGTCGTGGGCCTCCACGGCGAACGGCGTGGATTCGGTCTCGTCGACGATCGCCTGCAGAGCGGTGTGCTCGGCCTTCGCGTTGCGTGCGGAGGGCGCGGCGAGCCGACGCAGCATCTGCTCGACGGCATCGGGAGTCCCGGCCGTCTCGTCGGCGGTGACGTACGCCGCGTGCGACTCGTACCCGAGCAGAGCCGCACGCTCCGCCCGCAGCCGCACGATCTCGAGGAGGACCGGGCGGTTGTCGTTCGCGTTGTCGCGGGATCCGCGCGCGAGAGAGGCGGCCATGATGCGCCGTCGCGACTGCCGCACTCGCAGCTGGGCCAGGGCGGGGTGTCCCGTGAACAGCGGCAGCGTGATGAGCAGCTTGCCGTCGAGCCCGCGGTCCGTCGCGGCACGCGCCGCGGCCGAAAGCTCTCCGGTGCTCAGACCATCGAGCTCCGCGGGGGTGTCGAACACGACGGCGAGGTCGTTCGTGTCGTTCAGCAGGTTGCGCTCGAACGTGTTCGAGAGTGTCGAGAGCTTCTGGTTCAGCGCCGTCAGCTGTTCTTTGGCCTGGTCGTCGAGGCCGACACCCGCGTGCGTCATCTCGCGGTGGTGGCGCTCCACCAGGTAGCGCTGCTCGGCGTCGAGACCGAGAGCATGCCGCTGCTCGAACACCTGCTGCACGCGCCAGTACAGCTGCGCGTCGAGGGTGATCGCGTCCTGGTGGGCGGCCATGAGGGGTGCGAGCTGCTCGTCGATCTCCTGGATCTCCGGCGTCGCATCCGCGGAGCTGACCGTGTAGAAGGCGTGCGCGACCCGGTCGAGCAGCTCGCCCGAGCGTTCGAGCGTCTCGAGGGTGTTCTCGAAGGTCGGCATCGATCGCACCATCGTGATGCGGGCGACCTCGCGGAGTTGCTCCTCGAACCCGGCCTGGAATGCCGGGAGATAGTGCTCGGGCCGGATCGCGGGGTAATCGGGGAGCCCGAAGGGGAGAGTCGACGGCTGGAGGAGCGGATTCGTGGCGTCGGTCATCCTCCGAGCCTATCCACCGAGGTCATCAGAGCTCAGGAATCGTCAGGAGAGTCTTGCAAAGAAACACTTGCAAAGAAAGCTTTGCAAAGGTATCTTTGCATACATGACGAACGGGACGCAGGTACGGACGCTCGATGCCGGGGCACTCAAGGCGCTCGCGCACCCGCTGCGGGTGAAGATCTTCGACCTGCTCGCGGCTCGCGGCCCGCAGACCGCCAGTTCGCTGGCGGCCCTCGTGGGGGAGACCTCCGGATCCACGAGCTACCACCTTCGCGCACTCGCCGCGCACGACCTCATCCGCGAGGTCGAGGGGCGAGGCACCGCCCGCGAGCGGTGGTGGGAACGGCCGAAGGGACGGATCGACGTTCCCGGTCCCGACGAGATGACCTCGCCCGCCAATCGCGCGGCGGCCCAGATCGTCAACTCGGAGTTCTTCCGTCTTCGTCACGAGACCCTCATGGCCTACGTCAATCGCCCTCAGGCGGACGTGCCGGAGGAGTGGCGCGACACCGGCGTCATCATGACCACGCACCTGGATCTGACGCCGGAGCAGGCGGTGTCGCTCCGCGATGAGCTCGAGGCGATCGTCGAGGGCGCGATCGAGCGCTACCGGGGTCAGACCGGCCCGGACGTGCGGCGGGTGTCGCTGCGAACCGAGCTCTTCGACCTGTCGACACCGTCGACCGCGTCATCCGCACCCGCCAGCGACTCGGAGGAGGAATCATGATCACCGCAACGCTTCACCTGATGGCTCCGACCCACACCGAGGCTCGGCTGCTTCGGTTGGCCGAGACCCTCACCGCATGGGTCGCTCGCCGCGTCGCCCGCCGGGCCGAGCGGCACGCGCGCGTTCTCGACAGACTGCGGCAGCAGCAGACACCGACACAGGATCCGCAGTCGTTGACCCGCGCGCTCGCGCAGCTCGACATCCCACGGTTCTGAACGAGCCCGAAGTCTCTCCGTGCGGGCGGGCTCAGTCCGTGAAGGGGCGGGCGACGGCCTCGCCGGATGCGGCCTGGAAGACCTCCCAGCCGGCGTCGAGCTCCGCGATGGCGCGGCCCTCGAGCCAGGTGAGGGTCCAGTGGCCGGTGAGGCCCTTCGCCTCCACCGCGGCGATCGCGGGACGCAGCGATGCGGGGACCGAGGCCGGTGCCTCAGATCCGGCCGCCCATCGAGTGCCGAGCTGCATCAGGAACCCTCGACCGGTGCGAGATCGATCGCGGTGACCGCGAACTCCTCGGCCTCGCTGAACTCGAGCTCGGCGATGCGGCCGACGGCGCGGAGGTCATCGGCGGCGGCACGGAGCGCCTCGAGCTTCGCAGCCGGAGCGGCGATCGCGGCGCGCGAGACCGGAGTCTTCTGCGACGCCTTCGCCTCGGTCTTCGCCCGACGGATGCCGATCAGCGCCTCACTCGCGGCAGCGAGCACGGCCGGGTCGCCGTCGATGCCGAGCGGCGTGGGCCACTCCGCCGTGTGCACGGACCCTTCCTCGAACCACGACCACGATTCCTCGGTGGCGAAGGACAGCACCGGCGCCAGCAGGCGGAGGAGCGTCGAGAGGGCCAAGCGCAGCGAGAGCGCGGCGGAAGCCTGACCCACGTCGGCCTGGTTGTAGGCACGCTCCTTCACGAGCTCGAGGTAGTCGTCGCAGAAGGTCCAGAAGAACGCCTCGGTCAGTTCGAGCGCGCGGGCGGCGTCGTAGCGATCGAACGCCTTGGTCGCCTCGGTCACCACACCGTCGAGGGCGGTCAGCATCGATGCATCCAGGGCATGCGTCACCTGCGCGCCCTCAGGCACGGGGAACGACAGCACGAACTTGGCCGCGTTCAGCACCTTGATGGCGAGGCGACGGCCGATCTTCACCTGCGTCGGGTTCTGCGGGTCGAACGCCGCATCCATGCCGAGTCGGCTCGATGCCGCCCAGTAGCGCACCGCGTCGGAGCCGTGAGCTTCGAGCACATCGGCCGGGGTGACGACGTTGCCCTTGGACTTCGACATCTTCTTGCGCTCGGGGTCGACGATGAAGCCGGAGATCGCGGCGTTACGCCACGGGGTCCGGTCGTCTTCGAGAGTGGAGCGCAGCATGGTCGAGAACAGCCACGTGCGGATGATGTCCTGACCCTGCGGGCGCAGGTCGAACGGCGCGGTGAGGTTCCAGAGTTCCTCGTCGCGCTGCCAGCCACCCGCGAGCTGCGGCGTGAGGGACGACGTCGCCCAGGTGTCGAGGATGTCGGCCTCGGCGTCGAACCCGCCGGCCACGCCGCGCTGGTCCTCGGTGTATCCGGCGGGGACATCGGTCGTCGGGTCGATCGGGAGCGTCGCCGCGTCGGGGGCGAGCACACGGTCGTAGTCGCGCTCGCCGTTCTCGTCGAGCGCGTACCAGAGCGGGATCGGCACTCCGAAGAACCGCTGGCGCGACACCAGCCAGTCGCCGGTGAGGCCGCCGACCCAGTTCTCGTAGCGCACGCGCATGAACTCCGGGTGCCAGGCGAGCTCCTGACCGTGGGCGATGAGCGTGTCGCGCAGTTCGCCGTCGCGGGCGCCGTTGCGGATGTACCACTGGCGGGTCGACACGATCTCGAGCGGACGGTCGCCCTTCTCGAAGAACTTCACCGCGTGGTTGAACGGCTTGCCGACGGCCGTCATGTCGCCGGTCTCCTGCAGCTTCTCGACGATCGCCTTGCGCGCGCTGAACACGGTCTTGCCCGCGAGCTCCTCGGCGTACCAGGAGACCGCCTCCGGGTTCTCGACGGACGAGGGCGCCTCGGGGAGGAAGCGTCCGTCGAGGCCGATCGTGGTCATGTTCGGCAGGGGCTCGTTCTCGGTGGTGCGCAGCTCTCGCCACCACACGATGTCGGTCACGTCGCCGAAGGTGCAGACCATCGCCGCTCCCGTGCCCTTGTCGGGCTGGGCGAGGTGGTGTCCGTGGATCTCGATCTCGGCGCCGAAGAACGGCGTCTTCACCTTCCTCCCGATGAGGTGCTTATGCGGACCCTCCGGGTGCGTCACGAGGGCGATGCATGCGGGGAGCAGCTCCGGGCGCGTGGTGTCGATCGCGATCGATCCCGAGCCGTCTGCGAAGGGGAATTCGATCGTGTGGTACGCGGCCTGCTGGTCGCGGTCCTCGAGCTCTGCCTGCGCGATGGCGGAGCGGAAGTCGATGTCCCACAGGGTCGGTGCGAGTGCCTGGTAGGCCTCGCCGCGCTCGATGTTGCGCAGGAATGCGAGCTGGCTCTGGCGGATCGTGTCGTCCGAGATCGTGCGGTAGGTCTGGGTCCAGTCCACGCTCAGTCCGAGCTGACGGAACAGCGCCTCGAACTGCTTCTCGTCCTCGATGGTGAGGCGCTCGCAGAGCTCGATGAAGTTGCGGCGGCTGATCGGCTGCTGGTCGGCCGCGCGGCTCGACTTGTTGTCGCCGCCCTCGAACGGGGGCGTGAAGTCGGCGTCGTAGGGGAGCGAGGGATCGCAGCGCACGCCGTAGTAGTTCTGCACGCGGCGCTCCGTGGGAAGGCCGTTGTCGTCCCAGCCCATCGGGTAGAACACGGTCTTGCCGCGCATGCGCTCGTAGCGGGCCTTCACGTCGGTGTGCGTGTACGAGAACACGTGCCCGATGTGCAGGCTTCCGGATGCCGTCGGCGGCGGGGTGTCGATCGAGTACACGCCCTCACGGCCGGCCTGTGCCGCGCGCAGACGGTCGAACAGGTAGGTGCCCTGCTCCGCCCAGGCGGCGTCCCACTTCGCTTCCAGACCTTCGAGTACGGGCTTGTCGGGAATCCCGGTGGGAATCGATTCGGAAGCAGGCATGGGGTCTCCTCGAGCGATGTATGCGGCACTGTGTGAGCGTGCCTGAGTGTGGGGTGTGCGGACCAGTCTACCGAGCGAGCGGAAGGCCGGCTGGACACGGCGGAGTCGCCCGGCGCGGCGCGGATGTCCGCTCCTCCGCCCCTGGAAGGATCGGAGCATGACACCGCTGTCGTCCGCCTCCTCCCGTCCCCGCCTCGCCGACCTCGGTGTCCCGTCGGGGGCGTTCGCGCGCGGTGCGGAGAACGCGATCACCGATGTCGGCGGTGTCCGGGTCGGGCACGCCACGCTGCACGGCGATGGTCTCCACACCGGGGTCACCGCGATCGTGCCCGATGCCCTGACCGGGGAGCGCCGCAGCCTCCCCGCGAACCTCTCGGTCGGCAACGGCTACGGCAAGCTCGTCGGTGCCACGCAGCTCCGCGAGCTCGGCGCACTGGAGACCCCGATCCTCCTCACCTCGACCCTGTCGGTCTTCCGCGTCGCCGACGCGCTGCTCGGACACCTGCTGGCGACCCCGTCCCACGCGCGGACGATGACGCTGAACCCGGTCGTGGGTGAGACGAACGACGGCTTCCTCTCCGACATCCGGCGCCGGGCCGTCGGCGAGGAGCAGGTGGTCCAGGCGTTGGAGGCGGCGGCCGCCGGCCCCGTCGTGGAGGGGTGCGTCGGGGCCGGTGCGGGGACGGTCGCGCTCGGCTACAAGGGCGGCATCGGCACGTCGTCCCGACTCGTCGACGTCGCCGGACGGACGCGCACGGTCGGTGCCCTGGTGCAGACCAACTTCAGTGGGACGTTGCGGATCGCGGGAGTACCGCTTCCCGCGGAGGAGCTGCTGGCCGAGGCCGCAGCTCAACCCGTCGGCAACTCGTGCATGATCGTCGTCGCGACGGATGCGCCCGTCGACGGACGCCAGCTCGGGCGGGTGGCCGCCCGTGCGGTGTTCGCGATGCGGGGCGTCGGCGCCGACTACGCGCAGGGCAGCGGCGACTACGCGATCGCGTTCTCGGTGCACGATCCGGCGCTCGGAGGGCCGGTGGCGGACGACCTGCTGTCGCCGCTGTTCGCCGCCACGATGGATGCCGTGGAGGAGGCCCTGATCAACTCCGTGCTCGTCGCCGAGACGACCGTCGGCCCCGATGGTCGGACCGCGCGTGCGGTGCCCATCGACGAGGTCCGGGCGCGTCTCGCCCGCGCCGGGGCCGTCTGACCCGCGTGCACAGCCGTGGACTCACCCGGCGAGCGCGCTGCGGATGCCCTCGCCGATCGTGCGCATCGCGGCCAGCACCGGTCCGCGCCCGTCCGCGCCGCGGTCCCAGTTCGCCAGCACCGCATAGGCGATCCGGCGATCCGGCGACATCACGATGCCCGTGTCGGCGCGCACCCGGGAGATCGTGCCGGTCTTGTTGAGCAGCCAGATGCCGCGGTCGAAGCCCCAGTGTGCGAGCGGGTCGAGGTCGAAGGCGGACGCGACCATCGACAGGTCCATGCCCGCGCCGAGCCAGCGTCGGAGGGTGTCGGCCGATGCCGGGGTCAGGTCGGTCCCGTCGGCGAGACGCGTCATGAACCGCACCAGTTCGGTGGCGCTCGCATGCGACAGCGTCGTCGGAGCGCCGGGCGGGATCGGCCATCGCACGATGTCGTCCAGCGCGGAGGAGGTGTAGCCGAGGGCGCGCGTGTGCTCCTGGACCACGGGGATCCCGATCACCCGGCCCAGGGTGTTCGTCGCGGCATTGTCGCTGACCGCGCCGATGAGGGCGGCCACGTCGTAGAGCGACAGCTCCGCCGCTTGCAGCAGGTACCAGAGCCCGGAGTCGTCGATGGACTCCACGGGGCGGCGCGTCACGCGCTCTTCCAGGCTCCGCGTCCCGGCATCGACCTCGGTGAGCAGCCGATGCAGGAGGAAGATCTTGCCGACGCTCGCGGTATCGAGCGCCGCCTCGGGCTCATGCTGCAGCAGCACCTCGCCGGTGTCGATGTCCTTCACCAGGACGGACCACACCGCGCCGTGATCCGCAGGCAGGTCCGCGCCGATGACGCTCATGCGAGTCCCGTCTCGTCACGCGCGAGCCCGGTGACATGCAGTCGGATCCGTTCTCCGATGTCTCTCATACTGTCGATGACGGGCGCGCGCAGATCGGTCGGACTCTGCTTCCAGTTCGCGGCCACCGCGTAGGCGACGGCCGCGACGGGGCCGCGGAGCAGGCCGGTGTCGACGCGGGCGAATCCGACGCTGCCGGTCTTGTGCCGCAGGACCATGCCCTGGTACTCGGCGTCCACGTGGGCGAGCGGGTCGAGCAGGAAGGCATCGGCGGTCATGGACGTGTCGGTGTCGGCGGCCAGCCAGTCGAGCACGCGTGCGCTCACCGCGGGGGAGAAGGCCTCACCGGCACCGAGGCGGCGCATCAGGTCGGCCAGTTCCGCCGCGGTGCCGTACGACGGTGTCCAGGGCAGGTCGGGCGTGCGCTCGTTGCGGATGTAGTCGTGCAGCGAGGTCTGCGTGTATCCGAGGGCCGGCGCGACGGCGCGCACGGACTCGAGGCCGCACAGGTGGATGAGGGCGTTCGTGGCGAGGTTGTCGCTCACCGCGCCGACGAGGAGGGCGGCGTCGTGCACGCCGATACCCTGGTTGCGCATCCGGTAGAGCAGACCGGAGTCCTCCACACGGTGCCCCTCCGGGATGGCGACCGGCTGATCCGGATCGAGCGTGCCGTCTTCGAGTCGGCGCGCGACTTCGAGCAGGAGGAAGATCTTGCCGATGCTGGCGGTCTCGCACTGCACGTGGGGGTCGTGCTCGGCGAGGGTGGCGCCGCTGTCGGCGTCGATCATCCGCACCGACCAGGTGATGCGGGGATCGAGCGTCGGCACGGCGATCATCCGGGCACTCCCACCGTGAGTCGCGGCTCATCCGTCATCGCATCGAGGACGCCGTCGACGCCGAGGGGGATCGTCAGGGCGTGCGGGTCGTGCCCGAAGCCCTGCTCCCACAGCACGGGCACACCGGTGTCCTGGAACTCGTCGCGCATGAGGGCGTGCACGAGCTCGAGGTCGCCGCATTCGTGCCAGGAGCCCAGCACGATCCCGTTCGCCTGCGCGAGTCGCCCCGCCCTCCGCAGCTGCGTCACGAAGCTGTCCAGCCGGTAGGGCTCCTCGGTGATGTCCTCGAGGAAAAGGATGCCTGGAGCCGGCGCAGCAGCCTCGGGGGCGCCGAGCCCGGCGGCGAGCAGGCTGAGATTGCCGCCGGTGAAACGCCCGACCGCGCGCCCCGGTGTCATCACCTCGGTCTTCGGGCCGATCAGCTCGCGTCCGCGCCAGGGCTCGAACAACCACCGCTGCACGTCGGCGCGCACCTGTTCCGAGTCGCGGAAGACGTTGTTGCCCGCCATCGGGCAGAACAGCGTCGCCAGGTCCAGGTGCGCGCGCATGGTCTCGTGCAGCGCGGTGATGTCGGAGGAGCCGGTGAGGAGCTTCGGACGACCGTCGCGCCGCAGCGCTCCGCGGCGCATCTCCGCCCAGTCGATGCCGTCGAGCAGTCGCAGTGCCCCGTACCCGCCCCGGGCGGCCACGACGGCATCCACGTCCGGGTCCATCCACGCATCGACGAGATCCGAGCGGCGCACATCGTCGGGACCGGCGAGGTACGACGCGCGTGGGTGCGGGGTGAGCACGTGGTCGCCCACCCGCACCCGCAGACCCCATGACTCGTAGTAGTCGACCGCGCGCTGCGTGTTCTCCTCGTTCCCCGGCCCGGACGGCGAGACGATCGCCACGGTGTCTCCGGGCTGCAGCGGGGCGGAGTCGAGGTAAGGAGAGGTCGTGCGGGTCATGCCGGCTGCTCCTCGATGCGCGGTGCTGCGGAGAGCAGATGCCGGGTGTACTCGTGCTGTGGATTCAACAGGACCTCCTCGGTCGTGCCCCGTTCGACGATCTCCCCGCGGTACATCACGGCGACGCTGTGGGCGATGTTCCAGGCGAGGCCCAAATCGTGCGTGATGACGAGCGCGGAGAGTCCGAGCCGCCGGCGCAGGTCGAGCAGCAGGCCGAGGATCTCTCCCCGCACCGAGGCGTCGAGCGAAGCGACGGGTTCGTCGGCGATGAGCATCTGCGGCTGCACGGCGAGGGCACCGGCGATCACCACGCGCTGGCGCTGCCCGCCGCTGAGCTCCTGCGGGATGGCACTGAAGAACCTCTCCGGCGGCGTCATCTCGGCATCAGTGAGGCTCTGGGCCACGCGCTCGCGTTCGTCGCCTGTGAAGCGCTGCACCCGCAGACCTTCGGCGACCGACTCGTACACGCTGTGCTTCGGGTTCAGCGCGGCCCAAGGATCCTGGAGCACGAGCTGCACCTGGGAGCGGAAGTGCGCGAGGTCGCGGCCCTTCGTGGGCATCTCCGCGCCGTCGAAGAGGATCCGGGAGCCGGGGTCGGCGGGCTGCAGGCCCATGAGCGCCCTGGCGAGTGTCGACTTCCCCGAACCGGATTGTCCGACGAGCGCGACGATCTCGCCTCGACGCACGGTGAGGTCGACGTCGCGCACGGCGTGCACCGGCCGACTACCCGATCGATAGGTGACGTTGACCCCGCGGGCCTCCAGCAGCACCTCGTCGCCATGGGCGATGTCCGGCACCTCGTCGGCGCCCTGCCCGTGCCGGGTCACCGGCGCCAGACGGGAGGCCGGGTCGCCGATGGTGGGGAAGGCATCGGCCAGCTGCCGGGTGTAGTCCTGCGTCGGACGCGTGCAGACGGCGTAGCTCTCACCGACCTCGACGAGTTCGCCGTCGCGCATGATGGCGATGCGCTGGCACGCCGTCGCGAGGACCGACAGGTCGTGGCTGATCATCAGCATCGAGATGCCGCGCTCGGAGACGAGCCGCGAGATCATGTCGAGGATCTGCTTCTGCACGATGACATCGAGAGCGGTCGTCGGCTCGTCGGCGATGATGACCTCGGGGTCGCACGCCAGGGCCATCGCGATCATCACCCGCTGCTTCTGGCCGCCCGAGAGCTCGTGCGGGTACGACTCGGACTTCTGCTGCGGGAGGTCGACGACATCCAGCAGCTCCGCCATGCGCTGCTTGCGGCCCTTCTCGCTCTTCCAGCGATCCGACGCGTGCAGCTCCAGGGCCTCGAGCAGCTGCCAGCCCACGGTCCGCACCGGGTTCAGCGAGTGCATCGCCCCCTGGAACACGATGGAGGTCTGCGCCCAGCGCACCGCGCGGAGCTGGCCGAAGGAGAGCTCCGCGACGTCCTGGTCGCCCAGGAGCACGCGGCCGCTCAGGCGTGCGTTGTGGGGCAGCAGGCGCAGCACGCTCATCGCCAGGGTCGATTTTCCGGACCCCGACTCCCCGGCGATGCCGAGCGTCTGGCCCGCCGGCAGCGTCAGCGAGACGTTGCGGACGGCGGCGACCTCGTCCCGGCCGGCGCGCCCGGCGGTGCGGTAGGTGATCGAGACGTCGTCGAAGATCAGGTCGGGCATGTCATCGGCTCCTCAGCGTCGGGTTCGTGATGTTCTCGACGGCGCGGCCCATCAGGGTGAACGACAGCACCACCAGGACGATCGCGATACCGGGCACGAGCACGTACCACCAGTAGCCGCTGGTCGCCGCGGAGACGTCCATCGCGTTCTTCAGGATCGAGCCCCAGGACTGCAGCGTGGTGTCGCCGAGCCCGAGGAACGCCAGCGTGGACTCGGAGATGATCGCCGAACCCACCGTGAGCGTGGTGTTGGCGAGCACCAGAGGCAGCACGCCGGGGAGGAGGTGCTTGATGATGATGTGCCAGTGGCCGGCGCCGAGGGCCCGCGAGCGCTCGATGTAGTCGCGCGATTCGATCGACAGGGTCTGCGCCCGCACCACGCGCGCCGTACCCGCCCAGGAGGTGAGCCCGATCGCGATGATGATCGTCCAGACACCGCGGCTGAGCACCGAGGAGAGCACGATCGCGAGGATGAGCGAGGGCAGCACGAGGAAGAAGTCGATGATGCGCATCATCAGGCCGCCGAAGAAGCCGGTGAAGTGACCGGCGGAGAGCCCGACCAGTGTGCCGATGACCATCGACATGGCGGTGGCCGCGAGTCCGACCAGAAGGGAGACGCGCGCCCCCCATACCATGCGGACCCAGATCTCGCGGCCCTGCTGATCGGTGCCGAGCGGATGCTGCCACGAGGGCGGCGCGAACCGCTCCGGGTCGACGAGCTTGGTGACGTCGAGCATGCTCGACGGTGCGATCACCGGTGCCAGGATCGCCACCGCCGCGACGATGACCAGGAAGATCAGACCGACCATGCCCGCGCGGTGGTGCGTGAACTGGCGGCAGAAGTCGGCGAACGCCGCCCCACGGCGGTGCCAGGCGAGCGCGCGGGGCGAGCGGATGGAAGTGGATGCCGTGCTCATGCGCGCCTCACCCTCGGGTCGAGCTGACGGTAGATGAGGTCCGCGATGAGGTTCATCACGATGATGATCGTGGAGAACACCACGAAGGTGCCCTGCAGGAGGGGCAGGTCGGGACCGGAGATGGCCTCGAAGGTGAGCTTGCCCAGTCCGGGCCACGAGAACACGGTCTCCACCGTCACCGCCCCGGCGATCAGCCCGCCGATGTGCATGAAGACGAGGGTGACGGTCGGGAGCAGGGCGTTGGGGACGGCGTGGCGGCGGCGCACGAGGTCTTCCCGTAGTCCCTTCGCGCGCGCGGTCGTGAGATAGTCGGCGCCCATCTCCTCCAGGAGCGAGCTGCGCATCACCATCAGGTACTGCGCATAGACGACGGCGACCATCGTGATCACGGGCAGGACCATGTGCGAGATCACGTCGAGGACGGCGCCGACGGGATCGGTGGGCGGGTTGGGGGAGACCATCCCGCCGGTGGGGAACCAGTGCAGCGTGCCGCCGAAGATCATCAGCAGCAGCAGGGCGAGCCAGAACGTCGGGACCGACCAGAACACCAGCGAGGTGCCCGAGACGATGCGGTCGAAGGTGGAGCCGTGCTTCCACGCGGCCTTCTGCCCGAGCCACAGGCCGAGGGCGATGGCGATGATCGCCGCGGTGCCGGTGAGGAGGATCGTGTTCCAGAAATACATGCCGATGAGTTCGGAGACCGAGGTGCGGTACACATAGCTCGTGCCGAAGTTCAGCGTGAAGACGTTGCCGAGGTAGTCGATGAACTGCTGCCACAGGGGCTTGTTCAGGCCGAGCTGCTCGCGCAGCTGCGCCACCTGTTCGGCGCTCATGCCGCGCTCGCGCGCGATCGATGCGACCGGGTCTCCGGGCAGGATCTTGAAGGCGAAGAATCCGAGGAGGATGACCATCGCCATGCTGATGGCTGCGCCGCCCAGCTTGACCAGGAAGTAGCGGAGGCCGCCGAGACCTCTCGGCTGCTCCTCGGCTGCGGCGCTGGTGGCGATGGCGGATGTGGATGGGGGAACCGCGTTCGACATGAAGTCTCCTTACAGCGGACCGGGAGACGCCGCGGGGGCGGATGCCCGCCGCCCACGGCGTCTCGCTGGAGTCATTCGACGTCGGCGATGTTGCGACGACGGATCAGGAAGAAGACCAGTCCTCCGATGAGGACCACTCCCACCACGATGCCTCCGATGATGAGTCCGGTGTTCGTGCCGGTGCCGCTGGCGGTCGCGCCCTCGACGGGCTCCACCGTGAGGTAGCCCCAGTAGCCGGCCTGGTTCGCGATGATGCCACCGTCCTTGGGCTGCAGGGTGAAGCCGGTGAACCGGTCGGAGCGGTAGGCCTCGAGCGAGTTGGCGTACCAGGTGGCGACCTGCGCCGTGTCGGTGTAGTTCAGCGCCAGCATGTCGTGCACGATCTCCTGGCGCTTCTCCTCGTCGATCTCGGAGCGCTGCTGGGCGTACAGCTCGTCGAACTCGGGGTTGCAGTAGCCGTCCTGCGTGGTGCCGCCGGTGCCGTCGGTCGCCGTGGGCAGGTTCATGCAGGTGTTGATGCCGAGCTGGTAGTCGGGGTCGGGGTTGACGGACCATCCGCTGAAGTACAGGTCGTAGTCGCCGGACGTGGCCTTCGCGCTGATGGTGTCGGAGTCGGTCGACTCGACCGCGATCTCGATCCCGATGTCCTTCATCCACGGGACGAAGAACTCGGCGATGGACTGCTCGTTCGAGTCGTCGGCGTCCGTCAGCAGGCGCAGGCTCAGACGCTGTCCGTCCTTCTCCCTGATGCCGTCGGCAGCGGGCACCCAGCCCGCGTCGTCGAGCTTCGCCTTCGCGGCGTCGGGGTCGAACCCGACGATCACCTCGTCGTCGTCCGAGAGGTGCCACTTCGGGAAGGACGCGGGGATGAAGCTGGTGGCCTGCACGCCCTCGCCGGCGAGGACCTTGTCGAGCAGCGTCTCCGTGTCGGTGCCGAGGCGGATCGCCTGACGGACCTCGAGGTCCTTCAGCGCCGCGTTACCGGTGCCGTAGGGCACGTTCTCGCGGGTCTGCTGGCCCAGGTTGATGCTGATCGAGTGATAGCGGCGTCCGATCCCGGAATGGGTCGTGATGCCCTCGACGCCGTCGAGCGCCTCGAACTGCGTCGGGGTGAGGCCAGAGACGAGGTCGACGTCGCCGGCCTTCAGCGCCTGCACCTGGGCGTCCGAGTTGGTGTAGTACACGTACTGGATCGCGTCGATCTTGGGGGCGCCACGCCAGAAGTTCTTGTTCGCCTTGAGCACGATCGACTGGTTGGCCGAGTAGCTGTCCAGGACGAAGGGGCCGGAGCCGACCACCTCGGAGTCGTTCGCGAACGTGGTCGGGTCGTCGACCGCCTCCCAGATGTGCTGCGGGACGATCGGGATCTCGGAGCCGGGGTTGGGTGCCTGCGGCGTCTTGAGCGAGATCACCACGGTCTTGTCGTCGGGGGTCTCGACCGAGTCGAAGTTGGAGACGAGGTTGCCGTTCGCGGTCCCGAGGGCCGGCACGGTCATCATCTGGTCGTACGTGTACTTCACATCGGCCGAGGTGATCGGCTCGCCGTCCGACCAGGTGAGATCGTCCTGCAGGGTGAAGGTCCAGGTCTGGCCGCCGTCGCTGGCCTCCCAGGAGTCGGCGAGGCCCTTGGTGGGTGAACCGTCCTCGGCGTCGTTCTGCACGAGGGACTCGTACACGTAGCGGATGATGTTCGTCGGCGTCAGGTAGATCGAGATGAACGGGTTGAACGTGTCGACGAAGCCGGACGTCGCGATGCGCAACGTGGTCTCGGAGGCGGGGGATTCGGTCGCGGCACTCACGGACTGCGCCTGAGCGGCACCGGCGGGAGCAGCGATGAGGAGCGCGGAGGCGATCGCAGCGGCGGTCAGACTTCGTGCTGTTCTGGAGCGGGGGGCAAGACGCATAGAAGAAGTCCCTTCGGGCACCGCCCGGATCCACGATGAAGCCGGGTCGGTGGAGACCATGCAAGCGGAAGTCTGCCTCCGGGTCAAGGGATTCGTTGCGTATCGTCGAAGATTTTTCGCAAGTCGGCATCTGGGCGCAGGTTGCTTTCCGGGTGTAACAGCCCGGAAACATGCGGATGCAAGGATGCGCCCCACGCGAAGGGAGTTCGAAGATGCGGTATTTCCGTCCCGAGATCCGGAACGTATCCCTCGGATCAGCGTGATCAGGGCGCAAACGGGAATCGTATCCTCACTCCGCGGGCAGGGTGAGCACGGCACGCAGGAGTGCGATGCGCTCGCCGAGGGAGGAGCGCAGGAAGTGCTCGTCCTCCGCATGCGCGCCACCTCCGCGGGGTCCGAATCCGTCGACCGTCGGCAGCCCGAGGGCGCCCAGCAGATTGGTGTCGCCCGCGCCGGCCGCCGGACGCGCCTCGATGCGCTGTCCGATGCCCGCGGCGGACCGTTCGATCGCCGCCACCAGCGCGGCGTCCTGCGCGGAGGCGAGCCAGGCAGGGCGGGCGCTCAAGGTCTCGACGACGATCTCCGCACCGGCGCGGACGGGCCGCAGTGCGGCGAGTGCACGCATCACCCGCTCCTCGGTGACCGGATCGGTGAAGCGGAGACCGATCTCCGCCTCTGCCCGTGCGGGGATCACGTTGGCGCGGGCGCCACCGGAGATCGTCCCCACATTGCAGAGCACGGGTCCCGGCAAGGCGGGATCCGCGACGATCTCCCGCACCCGCATCAACTGATCGACGAGCTCGTCCACGGCGGAGATGCCGTGCTCGGGGTCGAGGGCGGCGTGTGCGGCGCGCCCGGTGACCGCGATCCTGACCCGTGCGCTCCCGCGCCTGCCGACCTTGAGGGCGCCGTCCGGATGTGGCGACTCGAAGCCGATGGCCGCGACAGCTCCGCGTGCGCGTTCGGCGAGCAGGGGACCCGACTCGGGCGAGCCGACCTCCTCGTCGGCGACCAGGACGATGCGCACGGCTCTGCGGCGTTCGCGCGGGAGCGGCTGAAGTCGCCGCAGGGCTTCGAGCATGACCACGATCCCGGCCTTCATGTCGTAGGCGCCGGGCCCGCGCACGACGTCGCCCTGCTGAGACCAGGGCAGCGCGCCGTCGAGGGTGCCCTCCGGCCACACGGTGTCGGTGTGACCGATCAGGAGGTACGGATCGCCGGCTCCGGCGACGTCGATGACGAGATCCGTTCCCGCGGCGGTCGGCTCCTGGCGGACCTCCCCGCCGACGCCCTCGAACCATCCGGTGAGGAGATCGGCGATGCTGCGGCTCGCCACGGCATCGCGGGTGGGCGACTCGCGGGTCACAAGTTCGCGCACGAGTGCGATGATGTCGTCTGAAGGGTGGTCCGCTCCGGGAGCTGCCGGGAAAGTGGTCACAGTTACGAACCGTATCTGCCTCTTGATTGAGGTGCAAGCCGCCGATAACATCGCTCCCAGCTGCATCACTCGTTCGATCTTAGGAAACGTATCGTGCCTCACTCTTCGGTGGCCGCCGACGCGGGCGTCGGTTACGACTGCCGCGAACTGACCCAGTACTCCGAGTTCCGTGAGGCGGCGGCACTCTATGCGCGCGTCTTCGCGTACACCGAGCAGGAGTACGCGCTCAACGCCAATCTGCTCACCGCGCTCGCACGTAACGGCGGATCCGCGGTGGGGGCCTTCGCAGACGACGGGGGGCTCATCGGGTTCGCGTACGGCTTCGCGGGCTGCGATGCGAGCGGGACCCACTTCCACTACTCGCAGGCGGCCGCGGTCGATGCCGCGCAGCAGGGCCGCGGAGTCGGTCAGGCGCTCAAGCTCGCCCAACGCGACGTCGCGCTCCGGTGGGGGCAGCAGTCCATGCGCTGGACCTTCGATCCGCTGCTGGCGCGGAACGCGCACTTCAACCTCAGCTCACTCGGTGCGGTCGGCATCGCGTTCGAACGCGACTACTACGCCCGGCCCGACACCGACCGGCTCGTGGTCTCCTGGGATCTGACCGCGACCCCGACCGCACCCCGGGCGCCGCGATCGGGCGTTCCGGCGGGACTGGGCAGGGAGGACTGGGGGCGCGTCGTGCACGTCGGCGACGCCGATTGGATCGCGATCCCCGCGCGTGCGGATGAGCTCGCCCCCGGCGAGCGCCCGGCGCTGCGGCGGCAGCTGGAGAGTGCGATGACGGAGGTGTTCCGGCGAGGCGACGTGCTCGTCGCGGCCTCCCGTGTCGACGAGCACACCGCGGTCTACCGCGCCACATCAGGGAAGGCCATCGCATGAGCGACCAGCAGCACGAGGACCGCGAGCTCGTTTCGCCGCGGGACCGCTTCGGCGAGCGCATCCGGACCAACCTCTCGGCGGAGAGCATCCAGGCGCGCATCATCGAGACCGAGCTGCGCACGCTCGCGCTCACGTTCGAGGAGCTGAGCACGTCGGCCCAGGTGCCGCAGGCCGCGGCGCTGCTGCTGGGCGCCCGACGACGCTACGTCGCGGGTGAGGGGAAGGCGGCGGCCTACGCGCAGCTGCTCAACGCTGACCTGTCCGCGACGCTGTCCAACGTCTTCCTCGTCGACGGGCATGCGCTGCAGCCGCTGACCGTGCTGACGGATGTACGGGCCTCCGACGTGCTCATCGCCTTCTCCCTCCGGCGCTACCGCGAGGAGACCGTGCGGCTCGGGCAGTTGTTCCGGGAGGCCGGCGGGCAGCTCGTGGTGATCACCGACAGCGAGGACGCCCCGCTGGCGCCGCTCGCGACCTCGCTCATCCGGGTGCGCACCGGGTCGGCGTCCTACGCGGACTCGCCCACCCCGGTCGCGGCCGTCTGCCACCTGCTGAGTGCGCTGACGACGGCGAGCGCGAAGGGAGCCCGCCGTCGCCTGGCTGAGCGCGATCGGCTCGTCGCACGACTGGGACTGTACAGTTCGGATCCCTCGCGGCCCGAGGTCGACGAGGAGGTGGAGACGTGAAGATCACCCGCATCCGGCTGTTCGCGGTGCGTCAGGACCTGCGGCACAGCTTCGAGACCAGTTCGCATCGTAAATCCGGCATCGAGCACATCATCGTCGAGGCCACCGACGAGGAAGGCCGTCGTGGCTGGGGAGAGATCGCCGCGCCCAGCGACCCGTACTTCGGCGCGGAGACGACCACGACGGCGTGGGAGATCGCCACCCGCTACCTCGTGCCGGCCCTCGTCGGTGCCGAGGGTGAGGAACCTGCCGATCTGGAGATGACGTGGGCGCGGGTACGCGGCAACGAGTTCGCCCGAGCCGGCTTCTCCGGCGCGGTGTGGGACCTCTTCGCCCGCCGCCGGGGGCTCTCCCTCGCGACGGCGCTCGGGGGCACCCGTGACGAGGTGGTGGCAGGAGTCTCGCTCGGCATCGAGCCGTCGATCGACGAGCTCCTGGGCCAGGTGGAGCTGCAGCGCGCCGCAGGATATCCGCGCGTGAAGCTCAAGATCGCCCCCGGGTGGGACGTGGAGCCGGTGCGAGCGGTGCGCGACGCGCACCCCGACCTCGACCTCCACGTCGACGCGAACGGCGCGTATCCCGACGACGACGACTCCGCTGCCGTGTTCACACAGCTCGACGCACTGGGTCTGACCATGATCGAGCAGCCGTTCGCCCCGCGGGAGATGGTGGCGCATGCGACGCTCCAGGCCCGGATCGGAACGGCGGTGTGCCTGGACGAGTCCGTCATCGGGCTCGGCGATCTGCGCACGATGATCAGGCTCTCCGCCGCGCGCATCCTCAACATCAAGGTGTCGCGGATGGGGGGACTCACCGTCGCGAAGGCGGCGCACGACCTCGCCGTCGACGCCGGCATCCCCGTCTGGTGCGGGGGCATGCACGAGTTCGGGATCGGTCGGGCGGCGAACGTCGCGATCTCGGCACTGCCCGGGTTCCTCCTCCCGTCGGACGTCTCCGGTTCCGACAAGTACTACGTCGACGACATCATCGCCCCACCCGTCACCGCGGTGGAGGGCAGGGTGCAGGTTCCTCGCGGAGCGGGCATCGGCCACGACGTCCTCGTGGAGCGGATCGAGCGGGCCGCGTTCCGCACCTGGGATTCCGCCGACACCACCGTCCGCGATCCCGCGCTCACACACGGGTGAGACGCCCATTCCGGAGAGGACCATCATGCGTGCGCTGCTGCTGTTTCGCCTCGACCTGTCGGGCACGTCCGCCGTCGAGGAGAGCATCCACCCCATCGACCCGCGTGAGCCGATCGTCAGGGCGACCGACCTCGGCGTCAATCGCGGCGACGGGGTGTTCGAGACCGCCGTGGTCCGCGGCGGCAGGCCGCAAGCACTCGAGGCTCATCTGACGCGCCTCGAACGCTCGGCGGCGCTGATGGAGCTGCCCGCGCCCCGACGTGACCTGTGGCGAGCCGCGGTGCTCCGGGCGGCCGCGGCGGTGTCCCTTCCCGGAGTGCTGGAGGAAGGGGAGATCGCGTCCGTCAAGTTCGTCATGACCCGAGGCGACGAATTCGACCAGGGAGGGCCGACCGGTTGGGTGCTCGGGTTCGCCGGCAGCGACCCCTCCGCCGTCCGTATGCGCGGCGTCCGCGCCGTCGTGCTGGATCGCGGCTACCGGCACGACGTGATGCAGTCCGCCCCCTGGCTGCTGCAGGGAGCGAAGTCGCTCGCCTATGCGGTGAATCAGGCTGCCCTTCGGGAGGCGGCCCGTCGCGGCGCCGATGACGTGATCTTCGTGAGCGCAGACGGATTCGTGCTCGAGGGCCCGCGCTCGACGCTGATCGCCCGCATCGACGGCGAGCTCGTCACACCACCCGCCGAGCTCGGCGTCCTCCCCGGAACGACCCAGGCCGATGCATTCTCGGGAATCACCGACGTCCCGACGAGGATCGGGGTGCTCATGCGCGACGATCTGGATCGGGCGGATGCGCTGTGGTTGTGCTCCAGCACGCGCGGCGCGGTGCCGGTGGGGCAGGTCGACGGTGCGGAGCGGTTCATCGACCATGACATGACCGCGCGGATGAACGCGGCGCTGGACGCGCGCGAGGACTGAGAGAGGTGCACAGCGGATGCTCGACAGTGTGATCGACGGACACAACGACCTGGCGTGGGCGAGCAGGACCCTGCTCGGGTACGGGGTGGAGGAACTCGCGGACGGCGTGCCGTCGACGCAGACCGATCTTCCCCGGCTCGCGATCGGCGGGGTGGCCGGACAGTTCTGGTCGGTATGGGTCGATCCGGTGCTGCAGGGCGCCGAGCAGGTCGTCGGAACGCTGGAGCAGATCGACTTCGTGCACCGCCTGGTCGACGCGCACCCCGAGCGCCTCGCCTTCGCGCGGACCGCAGCGGATGTGCGCCAGGCGATGGCGGAAGGGCGGATCGCCTCGCTCATCGGCATCGAAGGCGGCAGCCAGCTCGGCGGTTCGCTCGCGGTGCTGCGCCAGTACGCCCGTCTGGGCGCGCGGTACATGACGCTCACCTGGTCGCGGACGACCACCTGGGCCGACTCCGCGACCGACGACGCGCATCACGGCGGTCTCAGTGCGTGGGGCCGCGAGGTGGTGCGCGAGATGAACCGCATCGGGGTCCTCGTCGATCTCTCCCACGTGGCCCCGACGACGATGCGTCACGCCCTCGAGGAGACCACCCGCCCCGTGATGGTGAGCCACTCCGGTGCTCTCGCCCTCTGCGATCACCCGCGCAACGTCCCCGACGACGTGCTCGCCGCGATCGGTGCCCAGGGCGGAGTGGTGATGGTCGCTTTCGTACCCACGTTCGTCTCGCAGGCCCGCCGCGACTGGTGGGAGGCCGGAGGCGAGGGCGAGGCGCCGGCCGTGAGCGTCCGCGACGTCGCCGATCACCTCGACCACATCCGACGGGTCGCGGGACCACACGCCGTCGGCATCGGCGCGGACTACGACGGCACCGATGCGATGCCGGACGGACTCGCCGACGTCTCCGGCTACCCGGTGCTTTTCGCAGAGCTGCGAGCGCGGGGATGGTCGGAGGCCGAACTCGCCGGCCTCGCGCACGAGAATGTGCTCCGGGTCCTGGAGGCTTCCGATCGCGATCACGAGTCCTTCCTGGCAGGGCGGGCCGCACCGCCCGCGACCGCCGCGCTGGTGCCCGCCGTCGATGTGTCGACGCGGGAGGGAGCGCTGTGAGCCCGCGCGTGCTCGTCGTCGTCAACTCCGCGAGCTCCGGACCGCGGCGCCTCGGGGGCTGGCTCGTCGACCGCGGCATCGCGGTCGACGCCGTGGTCGCAGCGGAGGAGGAGCTCCCCGCCACTCTCGACGGCTACGCCGGACTGGTGCTCCTCGGCGGTGGCCTGATGCCGGACGAGGACGACCGTGCGCCTTGGCTCGCGGTCGAGCGCGCGCTCGCCGCCGAGGCCATCGACGACGACCTCCCGACGCTCGGCATCTGCCTGGGCGCGCAGGTGCTCGCGCACGTGGCCGGAGGAGAGGTGAAGGCGAAGACCGGCCCCGTCGAGCGCGGGGCGACGCCCATCCGTCCGACCCCGTCCGGCCGGGAGGACGCGGTGATCGCGACGCTCGGCGACGGTGCCCCGATGATCGAGAACCACCAGGACATGATCACCCGTCTGCCGCCGCGGGCGGTGCTGCTCGCATCCAGCGACGCCATCGAGATTCAGGCCTTCCGGCTGGGGCGGCACGTCCGCGGCGTGCAGTTCCACCCCGAGGCCTCGGCTGCCGATCTCGCCCGCTGGGACGATGCCGCCTTGCGCGGAGAAGGACGATCCTTGGCGCGCCTGATCGCCGCCGCCGAGGAGGTCGACGCGCACAACACGGAGGTCAGCCGTGCGATCGTCGAGGCGTTCGCGGACGAGATCCTGGTCGGAGGTCGCGGGTGAACGCGGCGGCCGCTCCGCTCGCGACGACGACGGTGGACCGCGCCGTCCGGCATGGGCTGGACGAGAGGGCGCGGCGGACCGCCCCCGCATCGGTCGTCGCCGTGTGCGAGCGCGGGGAGGTGCGGGGTGTCCGCGCCCACGGACATCCGCGCGCCGACGCCGCGACGACGAGTCGGGACACCGTGTTCCGGATCGCATCGATGTCGAAGAGCTTTCTCGCCGCGACGGCACTCGCCCTGCGGGACAGCGGCGCCCTCGATCTCCATGCCCCGATCACCGAGTATCTCCCCGCCGTGCGCGCCAGGCACCGGGGCGCGGATGCCGTGCTCACCGGAGACCTGCTGCTCTCCAACCGGTCGGGGCTCGGCGAGGACAACGCCTGGGTCGACCGCCACCTGGGCGACTCCCGAGCGGGGATCGCTGCGCTGTTCTCCGAGGGGATGCTGCTCTCCGCCGCGCCCGGAACCACGTACCAGTACTCCAATCTCGGGCAGTCGCTGGTCGGCGCGGCGGTCGAGGCCGTCACCGGACGAGCCGTCGAGGACGTGGTGCGGGAGACACTGCTCGAGCCACTGGGACTGACGAGCACCGCCCATTCGGCGGACGGCTACGCGCACGACACCCTGGCCCGCGGCTTCCGCACCTTCGACGACGGCGCGACCTTCCACCCCGAGCCGTATGTGCGCACCGGCGCCCTCGGCTGCATCGGGAGCATGTTCAGCACCGTGGACGACATCGCCACCTGGATGTGGTTCCTCGGTTCGGCCTTCACCGACGACCCGCTCGCGCCGCACGTGCTCGCGCCCTCCTCGCGGATCGAGATGCAGCAGCCGAGGACACCCATCGATGTGCCATCGGGGATGTTCGACGGACGCGACCTCGCCGGTGCCGGCTACGGGTACGGACTCTTCGTGGAGCAGGACCGGCGGTTCGGCCGTATCGTGCAGCACTCCGGGGGCCTTCCGGGCTTCTCCGCCCACATGCGCTGGCATGCGGCGACCGGCATCGGCGCGGTGGCGTTCGGGAACTCGGACGAGTTCGGTGCACGGCGTGTGGCCGGTGCCGCACTGCAGGACGCGCTCGACGGTGCCGACGCGCCGTCGGCCGTGGTGCGGCCATGGCCGGAGACCGTGACCGCGGCACGGGCGATCGATGACGCCATCCGAGAGGGCCGATCCGCCGCCGAGTATCCGGGCCTGGCCGATCACGTCCTCGAGGATGTGCCGCCGGGCATCCGTGATTCCCGCCTTGCGGCCCACATCGCCACGATCGGCGGCCTGGACCCCGTTCAGAAGCCCTTCGCCGAGCGGGTGATCGCATCCGCCACCGAGGCCGAGCTGCTCTGGCGGATCGCCGGGGAGAGGGCGGACCTGCGCGTGGAAGCGCGCCTGGTGGGTGTGCCCCGGCCTCGCGTGCAGAACCTGGATGTCGCCGTCATCGCGCACGGCGAGACGAGAACGAAGGACGAGATCGTCTCGCCCGCTGACCGCCATCGCATCGTGTTCGACGGGGAGTGAGGAGCCCCGGAGCCGCGGGGGCATACTTTTCGACCCAGTCCAAGAAATCGCCGTAGAATAGACGCATCCCGCCCCGTCCGTTCTGAGGATCGTCATGCCCGCAAAACCCGTGCGCCGTCTCCTGCCCTTCGCTGCGCTCGCCGCCGCCACCGCCCTGGTGCTGAGCGCCTGCGCGGCCCCTGCCTCGGAAGGCGAGGGCGAGGGAGAACTCGTCTGGTCCATCGAGGGCGCGAACCTGTCCGCCGGGCACATGGACCCGCAGATCAGCCAGCTCGACGTGTCGGGCATGGTGCAACGGGCGGTGCTCGACTCGCTCGTCTTCCAGGAGACCGACGGCACATTCACGCCGTGGCTGGCGAAGGAGTGGGAGGTCTCGCCGGACAGCACCGAGTACACCTTCACGCTCCGCGACGACGTGACCTTCACCGACGGCGAGCCCTTCGACGCGGCGGCGGTCAAGGCGAACTTCGACCGCATCGTCGACCCCGCGACGGTTTCGGCGCAGGCGGCGAGCATGCTGGGCGCGGCCTTCTACGAGGGCACCGAGGTCATCGACGACCACACGGTGAAGGTCTCCTTCACCCAGCCGTACGCCCCCTTCCTGCAGGCGGCCAGCACGCCCCAGCTCGGGTTCTACTCGCCGGCAGTGCTCGAGGAGTCGGCCGACAAGCTCAAGGCGGGCGGCCCCGGCATCACCGTCGGAACCGGTCCGTTCGAGCTGACCGAGTACACGCCCGACCAGGAGCTCGTGTACACCCGCAACGACGAGTACGCCTGGGGCCCGCACGACACGACGGCGCCGAAGTTCGAGACGCTCCGCGTCGAGATCCAGCCCGAAGCCTCCGTACGCACGGGCGTGGTGACCAGCGGCGAGGCCGACCTCGCCAGCAACATCCCGCCGAACCTCGCGCAGGACCTCGGCGACGGGGTCACGGTCGACTCGATCGAGTACCCCGGTCTGCCCTACTCGCTGTATCTCAACGAGAAGTACGGCGCTTTCGCCGACGAGAAGGTGCGTCAGGCTTTCGCCCGCGGCATCGACATCGACGCGGCGGTCGAAGAGATCTACTTCGGACAGTTCCCGCGCGCATGGAGCATCCTCGGGTCGACGACCCCGGGCTACGACTCCTCGCTCGAGGGCAGCTGGCCGTTCGACCAGGACGCCGCGAACGCGCTTCTCGACGAAGCCGGATGGACCGAGCGCGACACCGATGGCATCCGCATGAAGGACGGCGAGCGGCTGTCGGTGCGCTGGATCGCCTGGACGCCGGTTCCCGACGACCGCGCGGCGCTCGCCAACGCGATCCAGTCCGACCTCAAGGGGATCGGCTTCGAGGTGAAGCGCGAGGTGCTCGAACCCGGCGCCTACAACGCGCAGTACGAGCCGAAGACGTTCGACCTCACCGACTGGGGTTTCTCGGGCGTCGACCCCGACCTGCTGCGCAGCCACCTGCACACCGACGGCATCCAGAACGCGTCGCAGGTGAGCGATCCCGAGATCGACGCACTGCTGGAGCAGGCCGTGGCCAGCAGCGACCAGGACGAGCGCGACGAGCTCTACGCGCAGCTGCAGCAGTGGAACGCCGAACACACCGCCATCGTGCCGCTGTACAGCCCGTCGGCGATCACCGCGGTCGGCGAGCGCGTCGAGGGACTGCAGTACGACCTGTACGGTCGACCGCTGTTCTACGATGTGACCGTCGGCTGAACCGCCGGCTGAGCGGAAGGCTGGGGTGGTGAAGGCTGCTCTCGTCCGCGTCGCCGGCCTCGCTGCATCCGTCGTCATCGTCCTGTGGGGCGCCGCCACCGTCGCGTTCCTCGCGTTCCGGGTGATCCCCGGTGATCCCGTGTCGGTGATGCTCGGCCCCCAGGCGCAGGTCAGCGAGGCGGTGAAAGACGGGATCCGCGCCGACCTCGGGCTGGATCGGCCGCCGCTCGAGCAGTATGTCGGCTTCATCGGGCAGCTGGCCCGCGGAGACCTGGGCGAGTCGTATCAGCTGCGGTTGCCGGTGTCCGAAGTCATCGGACGCCAGCTCGGCGCGACGGTGCAGCTCTCGGCGCTCGCGCTCCTCATCGCCCTGGTGCTGGCGCTCTCGGTCGCGGTGCTGGTGCGCGGCCAGGTGGCTCGTACCGTCGCCGCGGGCATCGAACTGGTCGTGCTGTCGTCACCCGTGTTCTGGATCGGGCTCATCCTGCTCAGCGTCTTCGCCTTCGGCCTGGGCTGGTTCCCCGTCTCGGGGGCGCGGAACCCGGCCACTCTCGTGCTGCCGGCGATCACCCTCGCCCTTCCGGTCGCGGCGTTGCTGAGTCAGGTGCTGCGGGACGGCCTGATGCAGGCGGAGCGGATGCCGTTCGCGGAGACCGTGCGTGCCCGCGGTGCCAGTCCCTCGTGGTTCACGGTGCGTCATGGGCTGCGTCACGGCGCGGCCTCCGCCATCACGCTCGCCGCGTACCTCACGGGTTCCGTGCTCGGTGGTGCCGTGCTCGTCGAGACCGTGTTCGCCCGCCCGGGACTCGGCCGTGTCACGCTGGCCGCGATCAGCGACCGGGACCTTCCGGTCATCACCGGCATCATCCTCCTGAGCGCCCTGGTGTTCGTCGTGGTGAACCTCGTGATCGAACTCGTGCATCCCCTCATCGATCCGCGCGTCGGAGCGGCCCGAGCCGGAGGTGTCCGATGAAGCGTGCGCAGCGCGTGCTGCTGTGGGCGGCCGTGGCGATGCTCACCCTGATAGTCTTCGCCGCCGTCTTCCCCGGAATGCTCGCGACTCACGATCCGCTGCAGACCGACGTCCGCTCGGCGCTGCTACCGCCGAGTGCCGAGCATCTCTTCGGCACCGACCAGAGCGGTCGCGACGTGTACTCGCGTGTCGTCTACGGGGCTGGGCGCTCGCTGGGGATCGGGCTTCTCGCCACGGCGGTCGCGCTGGCGGTCGGCCTCGTCATCGGAGCTCTCGCCGGGGTCGCACCCCGAGCGGTGGACACCACCGTGATGCGGGTCAACGACGTGCTGATGGCTTTTCCCGAGTTCCTCGTCGCTCTCGTCGTGGTCGCGGTGCTGGGGCCGGGGCCGGTGAACATCGCGATCGCGGTCACTCTCGCCGCGGTGCCCGTGTACATCCGGCTCGCCCGCGTGCAGACGCAGACCCTGCGGGTCGCCGAGCACGTCGAAGCCGCGCGCATCCTGGGCGTACCGAGGGTGAAGGCGTTCACGCGTCACGTCGTCCCCGGTGTGCTCGGGGCGCTGAGTGTGCTCGCGACGATCGGCATCGGGTCGAGCATCCTGGCCGCGGCGGGCCTGAGCTTCCTCGGTCTCGGCCCGTCCGAGCCGACGCCCGAATGGGGGCTGATGCTCGCCGGAGGACGCAACGTGCTGGGACAGGCATGGTGGATCGCGGTCTTCCCCGGAATCGCCATCACCCTCACCGTCATCTCGGCGACTGTCCTCGGGCGCATCCTGCGGGCACGCGCAGAAGGGCGGACGTCGTGAGTGCGCTGGAGGTGCGGGGACTGCGGATCGCGTTCGGCGCGGACCCGGTCGTCGACGGTGTCGGGTTCGCGGTGGAGCCGGGGGAGTGCGTCGCGATCGTCGGGGAATCCGGAGCGGGCAAGACACTCACCGCGCGCGCACTCCTCGGGCTCACGCCGTCGGATGCGACGGTGACGGTCGACACGCTCACCGTCGACGGGAGGGATGCGGCGACGCTCTCCGAGCGCGGCTGGCGGGGGCTCCGTGGCGCCGGCATCGGCCTCGTCTCGCAGGACGCCCTGGTCTCGCTCGATCCGCTCCGTCGCATCGGTGCGGAAGTGGCGGAGCCGTTGCGCCTGCACGGTATCGTGCGGGGCCGGGCAGCGCTCGACGCCCGGGTGCGAGAGCTTCTGCGGCGGGTGTGGATGCCGGATGCGGAGCGTCGCTCCCGGCAGTATGCGCACGAGCTCTCGGGCGGACTCCGACAGCGGGCATTGATCGCCTCCGCGATCGCCGCATCTCCTGTCGTCCTCGTGGCCGATGAGCCGACGACGGCGCTGGACGCCACGGTGCAGGCGCGGATCCTCGGCCTGCTGCGCGATATCACGGACGCCGGGACCGCGCTCGTCTTCATCAGCCACGACTTCGCGGCCGTCCGGCGGCTCGCGGACCGGGTGCTGGTCATGAAGGGCGGGCAGGTGGTCGAGTCCGGCCCGGTGTCCGAGGTGCTGGAGAGCCCGCAGCACGAGTACACGCGTCAGCTGATCGCGGCGACGATCCACGAACCCCGAGCGGGGGTGCAGACGGAGTCGGCGCCGGTGCTGGTCGTGGACGGAGTCTCGAAGAGCTTCGACGCGGTGCCGGCGGTCATCGAGGCGTCGTTCACCGTCATGGCGGGCCGGACGCTCGGCGTCGTGGGGGAGTCCGGATCAGGGAAGACGACCTTGGCGCGGATGATCGTCGGTGTCGAGCAGCCGGACGCCGGCTCGCTGCGCTGGATCGGCGAGCCGCGGGTGCAGCTCGTGCACCAGAACCCACTCGGTGCCTTCGACCCCCGATGGACGATCGGGCGCTCCCTGCGCGAGGGGCTCGAGGCCGCGGGCGTGCCCCGGGGCAGACGGGCCGAGCGGGTCGCCGAGCTGCTGGACGAGGTCGGCCTCGCACCCGAACTCGCCGACCGTCGTCCTCGCGCGCTCTCCGGCGGGCAGCGTCAGCGCGCGGCGATCGCCCGTGCGCTCGCCGCCGACCCCGAGGTGCTCGTCCTCGACGAACCCGTGTCGGCGCTCGACCCCTCGGTCCGCGAACGCGTGCTGCAGCTGCTCGCCCGACTGCAGCAAGAACGGAAACTGACGATGATCCTCGTCTCGCACGACCTCGATGTGGTCGGAGCCGTCGCCGACGAGGTGCTCGTCATGCAGGATGGCCGGATCGTGGAGCAGGGCGCGACCGCCGAGGTGTTCGCGGCGCCGCAGCATCCGTTCACGCGAGAGCTGCGGGAGGCGAGCGGTCCCGTCAGTCCTTGATCTGGATGCCCAGGCCCGCCGCGATCACGGGCGCCAGCTGCTGCACCTGGAACGACGAGAGTGTCGTCCCGCGGAGGCTGTTGGCGTCGAGATAGGTCATCGCATCGAGACCGCGCAGATCGACGTCTGTGGCGCGCATGCCCCGCGGGTCGACCTCGTCGCTGGTCGTGGCGGTGAACCGGACGCGGGTGAGGTCGGCCTGCGGCATGTCGATCGTGCGGATCGCGCAGCCGGAGATCTCGAGGTCGGTCACCTTCGCGGCACCGAGGTTGAGGTAGTCGATCCGTACGTCACGCAGCTCGAGTTCCGAGATGCGTGCCTCGCTGAGGTCAAGGGTGCCGATGCGGCCGCCAGCGATCCGCAGTCGTCGCACACCGGTGTCGCGCATCCGCAGTGAAGCGATGCGTGCCCCGGACATCTCGACGTCGACCACCGTCGCGCCCGTGAGGTCGACGGCTTCGGCATCCGCCGACACGGTGCACTGTTCGAGTGTCGCGTAGGCGAGGTCCACCGTTCCGTGGAGATCGAGGCTCGCGGCGATGATGTCGGCGCTGCGCGCGGGAGAGGCGGGCTCGAACTCCGGGGGCAGATCGGGGTCGCTGATACGGGGCGGTGCGGGGGACTCTGTCGTGCGGGCCATGCTCCGAGGCTATGGCCTGACACGGACACCGGCCTGGCCACTGCCCTGGCGTCGGCAGAGGCGTCTCTGCGAGGGGAGTGCGGATCTGCGACGGCGCGCGGCGCGCGGGACCCGCGTACACTGGAGGGACGAGCATCGATCCGGCATCACCGGGGAGCTCTCGGAAGAACGGCGCATCCCCCGGGGTGTGCTCAGTAGAACCGAGCGGGGCAGGCCCGTCACAGCCGCAGTGAGAGTGGTCGCGTCGCAAGGCGTGGCACGCGAGGTGGTACCGCGGTCCGTGAGGGTCGTCCTCGCAGGAGCATCCGCCACGACGACCACTGCGAGACACGATGACCTACCCCCGTTCCTCCTTCGGCCCCGCCGCCGATTCCGTCGCGCCCAGCCCCCGCTTCCCGCAGATCGAGGAGGAGGTGCTCGCGTTCTGGAAGGACGACGACACCTTCCGCGCCTCGATCGAGCAGCGTGAGGGATCGCCGGAGTGGGTGTTCTACGACGGCCCGCCGTTCGCGAACGGCCTGCCGCACTACGGCCACCTCCTCACCGGGTACGCCAAGGACGTGTTCCCGCGCTTCCAGACCATGACCGGCCACAAGGTCGACCGGGTCTTCGGCTGGGACACGCACGGACTTCCCGCCGAGCTCGAGGCGATGAAGCAGCTCGGCATCACCGAGAAGGCCGAGATCGAGGAGATGGGCATCGACGTCTTCAATGCGAAGGCGAAGAGCTCGGTACTCGCCTACACGCACGAGTGGCAGGACTACGTCACCCGCCAGGCGCGCTGGGTCGACTTCGACCGCGGCTACAAGACGCTCGACCTCGGGTACATGGAGAGCGTGCTCTGGGCGTTCAAGACGCTGTACGACAAGGGCCTCGCCTACGAGGGCTACCGCGTCCTGCCGTACTGCTGGCGTGATGAGACCCCGCTCAGCGCTCACGAGCTGCGCATGGACGACGACGTGTACCAGATGCGTCAGGACCCCTCCGTCACGGTGACCTTCCCGTTGACCGGGGCCAAGGCCGAGTCGCTCGGGCTCACGGGAGTGCGCGCCCTCGCCTGGACGACCACGCCCTGGACGTTGCCGACCAACGTCGCACTCGCCGTGGGGCCGGAGATCGAGTACGTCGTGCTGCCCGCCGGCCCGCTCGGTGCCGCAGACGTGCATCAGGTCGCAGGGACCACGGATGCCGCGATCGAGTCGTCCGCGCATCGCTACCTGCTCGCCCGTGAGCTCGTCGGCGGTTACGCGAAGGACCTCGGGTACGAGAGTGCGGAGGACGCGCTCGCCGCGGTCGACGCCACCGTCCGCGGCGCCGAGCTGCAGGACGTCACCTACGACCGTCTGTTCGACTACTACGCCGACACCGAGACGTACGGCACCGAGAACGCCTGGCGCATCCTGGTCGACGACTACGTCACGGTCAGCGACGGCACCGGCATCGTCCACCAGGCCCCGGCCTACGGTGAGGACGACCAGCGGGTCGCGGGCGCGGCCGGCATCCCCACGATCCTGTCTCTCGACGACGGCGGGAAGTTCCTCCCGAACGTCACCGATGTGGCGGGTCAGCTGTGGATGGACGCGAACACGCCGCTGGTGCGCCTGATCCGCGAGAACGGTCGTCTGATCCGTCTGCAGAGCTACGAGCACTCGTACCCGCACTGCTGGCGCTGCCGGAACCCGCTGATCTACAAGGCCGTGTCGAGCTGGTTCATCCGCGTGACGGACATCAAGGACGACATGCTCGCGAACAACGAGCAGATCACCTGGGTGCCGGAGAACGTGAAGCACGGCCAGTTCGGCAAGTGGCTCGAGGGTGCGCGCGACTGGTCGATCAGCCGCAACCGCTATTGGGGTTCGCCGATCCCGATCTGGAAGAGCGACGACCCGGAGTACCCGCGCGTCGACGCCTACGGTTCGCTCGAGGATCTGGAGCGCGACTTCGGCACGCTGCCGCGCAACCCCGAGGGCGAGATCGACCTGCACCGCCCGTACATCGATGACCTGACGCGCCCGAACCCCGACGATCCCACGGGCAAGAGCACGATGCGACGGATCGAAGACGTCTTCGACGTGTGGTTCGACTCGGGGTCGATGCCCTACGCCCAGGTGCACTACCCGTTCGAGAACCAGGAGTGGTTCGACTCGCACGCGCCGGCGGACTTCATCGTCGAGTACATCGGTCAGACCCGCGGCTGGTTCTACGTCATGCACGTGCTGTCGACGGCGTTGTTCGACCGCCCGGCGTTCACCGGTGTCAGCTGCCACGGCATCGTGCTGGGCAGCGACGGGTACAAGATGTCGAAGTCGCTGCGCAACTACCCGGACGTTTCCGAGGTGCTCGATCGCGACGGCTCCGACGCGATGCGCTGGTTCCTGATGTCGAGCTCCGTGCTGCGCGGCGGCAACCTCGCGGTGACCGAAGAGGGCATCCGCTCCGGCGTCCGCGAGTTCCTGCTGCCGCTGTGGAACTCCTGGTACTTCTTCGCCACCTACGCGAATGCGTCCGGTGTCGACGGCTACGAGGCCGAATGGTGCACGGATTCCACGGATGTGCTCGACCGCTACATCCTGGCTCGCCTCGGAGACCTCGTGCGCGAGGTGCGCGCCGATCTGGAGGGACTCGACTCGACCACGGCGTCGGCACGACTGCGCGACTTCGTCGAGGTGCTGACGAACTGGTACATCCGCCGCTCGCGCGACCGCTTCTGGGTCGGTGTGACCGAGGACCCGAAGAGCCGCGAGGCTTTCGACACGCTCTACACCGTGCTCGAGACGCTCACTCGCGTCGCGGCACCGCTCGTGCCGCTGATCAGTGAGCGCGTGTGGCAGGGGCTCACCGGCGGGCGCAGCGTGCACCTGACGGACTGGCCGGATGACACACAGTTCCCCGCCGCCGACGAGATCCGTGACGCGATGGATGCGGTGCGCGAGCTCTCGAGCGTCGGCAATGCGCTGCGCAAGAAGGAGAAGCTGCGCGTGCGACTCCCGCTGGCGCGTCTGACCGTCGTGTCGCCGCTGGCCGGGACGCTGGGGCAGTTCGAGGACATCCTGCGCGAGGAGCTCAACGTCAAGTCGGTCGAGCTCGTCGCCCTGCAGGACTCGACCGCCGCCGAATACGGCATCACGCACCGCCTGAGCGTGAACGCGCGTGCCGCGGGTCCGCGTCTCGGCAAGAACGTGCAGACCGTGATCAAGGCGGCCAAGGCGGGGGACTGGTCCGAAGAGGGCGGGGTCGTCACCGCGGGTGGGATCGCCCTGGAGCCCGCCGAGTACGACCTCGCGCTGGAGACGACCGGACGTCCGGAGGGCGAGGCGCTGGCGATCGTGCCCTCGGGCGGGTTCGTGCTGCTCGACACGCAGACCACGCCGCAGCTCGAGGCCGAGGGTCTCGCGCGCGACGCGATCCGTGTGGTGCAGGAGGCCCGGAAGAATGCGGGCCTCGACGTGAGCGACCGCATCGTCCTGGCACTCAACGCCTCGCCGGAGGACGCCACTGCGCTGGAGGCCCACGCGGAGCTGATCGCCGCGGAGACGCTCGCGGTCGCCTTCGCCGTGCAGCCGACCGACGACCTCGAGGCCCTGGTCGATGAGGTCACGAGCCCCGGCGACGGCGTCTTCCGTTCGGGAGCGCGTGCGCTCGGTGCGACGAAGGCCCCGGTGATCGTGACGATCGATGCGACTGCGGTCGCGAGCGGAAAGGCCGGAGCATGAGCGAGAGGGAACGAGCGGACGCCGTCTACGAGGCGCTGCTGAGCCGCGCGGGGGAGCGCTGGGTGCAGCCGCGCAAGGAGCGCACCGCGCGCATCCTCGCCTTCCTGGACGACCCGCAGCGCACCTACCGCGTGATCCACATCACGGGCACGAACGGCAAGACCTCGACGGCGCGCATGATCGAGAGCCTGCTGCGCGCGCATGACCTGCGCACGGGCCTGTTCACGAGCCCGCACCTGGAGCGTTTCACGGAGCGCATCATGATCGACGGCGAGCCGATCGCCGACGAGGCGATCGCCGACGCGTGGGATGAGATCGAGCCGTTCGTCGACATCGTGGACGCGGAGTTCGAGGCCGCGGGCGATGCGCCGCTGACCTTCTTCGAGCTGCTCACGGTCCTGGCGTTCGTCGCCGTGGCGGATGCGCCGGTAGATGTGCTGGTGCTCGAGGTCGGCATGGGTGGGGAGTGGGACTCCACGAACACGGCCGACGGTGACGTCGCGGTGTTCGCGCCGATCGACATCGACCACGCGGATCGGCTCGGCGACACGATCGCCGAGATCGCGGAGGTCAAGTCGGGCATCATCAAGGAGGGCGCGGCGGTCGTCTCCGCCCAGCAGCCTCCCGAGGCCGCTGAGGTGCTGCGTCGCGTGGCGGCGGAGCGCAACGCGACCATCGCCTTCGAGGGCGAGGAGTTCGGCATCACGGAGCAGAAGCTCGCCGTCGGCGGCCAGCTGCTCACGATCCGCGGGCTCGCGGGGGAGTACGCCGAGGAGTACCTGCCGCTGTACGGAGCTCACCAGGGCCACAACGCCGCACTCGCCGTCGCCGCCGTCGAGTCGCTCATCGGCGGGGCGACCCAGGCGATCGCGGGCGACGTCATCTCCGATGGACTCCAGGGCACGACCTCTCCGGGGCGGCTGCAGCTGCTCGGAATCGCGCCGACCGTGATCGTCGATGCCGCGCACAATCCCCACGGAGCCACGGCCCTCGCCCAGGCGCTGGACGACAGCTTCGACTTCGACGAGTGGGGCCTCGTGCTCGGTGTGCTCGACGACAAGGACGCCGCAGGCATCGTCGGCCGGCTCGCTCCCGCCGTCGCGCACGTCTTCGCGACGGCGCCGGACTCGGATCGCGCGAGCGACGCCGATGCGATCGCCGACCTCGTCGAGCAGACGGGTCAGCGGGCGACCGTGCACCACTCGCTCGCCGACGCCGCCGACGCGGCGCGTGAGTGGGCGGCATCGTCCGATCGCCGGGCTGTCGTCATCGCCGGCTCGGTCGTGCTCGCCGGCGAGGCGATCGCCCTCGCCGAGGAAGAGGACTGGAAGTCGGGGTGGCGCGCGTGAGTGCGGATGCCGCCCCCGCACGCGCCCCGCGGCCGCCGCGCACGCTCGTGCAGAAGCTCGCGCCCATCGTGCTCGGGTTCGAGGCGATCGTGGTGTTCCTCGTCGGACTCACGATCTTCGGCCTGCGGCAGCTGCCCGCCGGCGTCGAGCAGTGGTGGGGGATCGTCGGCGGTGGCGTCCTCGCGATCGCCTGCATCGCCATCGCCGGGATGATCACGAAGCCCTGGGCCCTCACGGCCGGATGGGTCGTCCAGGCCATCGTCGCGCTGTCGGCGTTCTTCGTTCCTGCCATCCTGCTCGTCGTCCTGATTTTCGGCGGCATGTGGGCGTATGCGACCATCGGAGGGGCCCGACTGGACGCACGACGCCCCGCCGAGCCCACGACCGAGACTCAGACAGAGAGTGAATGACATGGCCACCGAAGAAACCCTCGTCCTCGTCAAGCCCGATGGTGTCGCCCGCGGCCTCACCGGCACGATCCTCGCCCGCATCGAGGCGAAGGGGTACGCCCTCGTCGACATCCGCCTCGTCGAGCCCGACCGCGATCTGCTCGCCGAGCACTACGCCGAGCACGAGGGAAAGCCGTTCTACGAGCCGCTGCTCGAGTTCATGCTCTCGGGACCGTCGGTCGCCATCCGTCTCGCGGGCAACCGTGTGATCGAGGGCTTCCGCTCGCTCGCCGGCACGACCGACCCGACCACGGCCGCGCCCGGCACGATCCGTGGTGACTTCGGCCGCGACTGGGGCCTCAAGGTGCAGCAGAACCTCGTGCACGGTTCGGACAGCCCTGAGTCGGCCGCGCGCGAGCTCGGCATCTGGTTCGACTGAGCTCCGAGACAGGAAACCCGCCGTCGATCCGAGGATCGGCGGCGGGTTTCCTCATTCCGTGGAGCGGGATCAGAAGATCATGCCGATGACCTCGCCGAGAAGGTCGAGGCCGCGCAGCTGGACGAGCAGGATGATCAACGCGTAGGCGAGGATCGTCGCGAGCGGCACCCAGGGCATCAGCCGGTTCGCGCGCTCCTGCGCCCGCTCGCTGTTCGTGAACGTGCCGTTGCGGGTGAGATGCACCATGGTCGCGAAGAAGGTCGGGATGGTGACCGCCCACGTGGCCATGCACCACGGGCACAACACACCGAGGTTCGGCGCGTACAGGCTCTGGCTGATGAGCCAGACGACGAAGCCGAACGCGAACGTGATCCCGGCACCGAAAGCCAGCCAGAACCAACGGGGGAAGCGCGCGCCGGCGAGCAGCGCCACGCCGACGACCAGCGGCGCCATCCACAGCGTGAGGCCGATGATCGGGTTCGCGAAGCCGAACACCTCGCCCTGCCACGAGTTGAGGTTGACGTCGCACTGGATCATCACGCTCACGTAGCAGTTGGACACCGCGTCGGGATTCTCGAGCTTGGCGAGCTTCTCGGTGAGGAGCTGGAAGGCGGCGAACCAGCCCACCACGCTCGCGAAGATCAGCCAGACGGCGTAGACGACGGGGCGGGTGCGCTGCTCGCTCATACTGAGGATTATCCCTGCGATGGCTATGGATGTGGCGAGAACAGGCCGGACAAAAACGCGCTGGTCTCGATGGGATGCCGTGAACGGACCCACTTGGTGCGATAATGGCCTGTGACACGATGAACGGCCTTGCCGCGACACGTGCCGACGCAGACTTCGGGGCCCCATGCCCCACGCGATCAGAGCCATGAGCCGGTCGCACACCGAGTGAGTTCGCGGAACCTGCGGGTACCGCATGAGATTTCACGGAGCACCAGTGCCCCGTGCAGGGAGTAAGCCAGAGATGGCCGATGAGAACAATGACAACAACGTACCTACCCTCGACTTCCCGGCTGACGCCGCGGGACCGCTGACGGAGCCCACGGCTCCCGAGGCCGACGACTCCCACGGGTCGACGAGCGAGGGCGACGCCGCATCGGATGCAGCGGAAGCTGCCGCCGATGCCGCTGCCGACGATGTCGCTGCCGGCTACGCGGCTGCGGAAGACGCCGCCGCCGCTGCGGATGACGCTGCGGCGGGCGCCGTCGCGGATGCCGCTGCAGACGACGAGGCTGCCGCGGTGATCGCTGCCGAGGCTGCGAACGCATCCGGATCCGAGGCCGAAGCCGAGGCCGAGGCAGACGCTACGGCGGAGAGCGGCGATGCCGTGGCTCCCTCGGATGCCGACGTCGAGGCGATGTCCGAGGCGATCGTCGAAGAGAGCGCTGTGAGGGACGAGGCTGCCGAAGAAGCGTCCGGTGCCGAGACCTCCGCCGAGGAGTCTGCAGGACAGGCTGACGCTGCCACCGAGACGCCCGTCGAGGAACCTGTCGAGGAGAAGGCTCCGGCTGCTCCCGAGGCTCCGGCCGCGGTGACCGCCGTGTCGCTCGGGCTGCTGCCCGAGGTCTTCGTGTCGCAGGTCTCCACGCAACTGCACTTCTACGCGCCCGAGATCACCCCGCTGCCTGCACGGCCCGACCGCGGAGAGCGCATCTTCGACCGCATCGCCGAGCGCGAGCAGTCGCAGGACGAGTCGTCGGGTCGTGGCCGCGGTCGTGGCCGTCGCCGTGGCGGATCCGACGGGGACGACCAGCGTGAAGAGCCGCGTCAGCGTCAGCGCGTCGTGGAGTACATCACCGAGCCGAAGGCCATCAAGGGTTCCACCCGGCTCGAGGCGAAGAAGCAGCGTCGCCGCGACGGACGCGACGCGGGTCGCCGCCGTCCGGTCGTCACCGAGGCCGAGTTCCTCGCGCGTCGCGAGTCCGTCGACCGCAAGATGGTCGTGCGCTCGAAGAACGGCCGCACGCAGATCGGCGTCCTCGAGGACGGCGTCCTCGTCGAGCACTACGTCGCCCGCAACCAGGACGCCTCGCTGATCGGCAACGTGTACCTCGGCCGCGTCCAGAACGTGCTGCCGAGCATGGAGGCCGCGTTCGTCGACATCGGCCGTGGCCGCAACGCCGTGCTGTACTCCGGTGAGGTCGACTGGGACGGCGTGGAGACCGGCAACCAGCCGCGGCGCATCGAGCTCGCGCTCAAGCCCGGCGATCGCGTGCTCGTGCAGGTCACCAAGGACCCGGTCGGACACAAGGGCGCCCGCCTCACCAGCCAGATCTCCCTTCCCGGCCGCTACCTGGTCTACGTGCCCGGCGGCTCGATGAACGGCATCAGCCGCAAGCTTCCCGACAACGAGCGTGCGCGACTCAAGCGGATCCTCAAGGAGGTCCTCCCCGAGTCGTCCGGCGTGATCGTGCGCACTGCGGCCGAGGGCGCGACCGAGGACCAGCTCACGCGCGATGTGCAGCGCCTCACCGCGCAGTGGGAGCACGTCCAGAAGCAGGTCGAGAACCAGCAGGCACCTGCTCTCCTGCATGCGGAGCCCGACCTGCTCGTGAAGATCGTCCGCGACGTCTTCAACGAGGACTTCACCAAGATGCTGATCCAGGGTGAGGACGCGCAGCAGACCATCCGCGCCTACCTGGAGAGCGTCGCGCCCGACCTGCTCGAGCGTGTCGAGGCATACGAGGAGGAGGCCGACCCGTTCGACGCGTTCCGCATCACGGAGCAGATCGAGAAGGCCCTCGACCGCAAGGTCTGGCTCCCGTCGGGCGGTTCGCTCGTGATCGACCGTACCGAGGCGATGACCGTCGTCGACGTCAACACCGGAAAGTTCGTCGGCTCCGGCGGAAACCTCGAGGAGACGGTCACCAAGAACAACCTCGAGGCCGCGGAGGAGATCGTCCGCCAGCTGCGACTGCGCGACATCGGCGGCATCATCGTCGTCGACTTCATCGACATGGTGCTCGAGTCCAACCGTGACCTCGTGCTCCGCCGTCTGATCGAATGCCTGAGCCGCGACCGGACGAAGCACCAGGTCGCCGAGGTCACCTCGCTCGGCCTCGTGCAGATGACCCGCAAGAAGCTCGGACTCGGGCTCCTCGAGACCTTCAGCGAGGCCTGCGAGGTCTGCGCCGGCCGCGGTGTCATCGTGCACCACGATCCGGTCGTGAAGCACCGCTCCAGCAACAACGGCGGCAGCAGCAACGGCAACGGCCAGAGCGGTCGTCGTCAACGCGGCGGCAACGGAAACAACGGCGGCAACGGCCAGAGTCAGAACGCGCCTGCGGCTCCGAGCGTGACCCACAGCATCACCGAGGGTGCCAAGTCGGCGCTGGCTCAGATCGCCGCCTCCACCATCGTTCCGGCCGCGGAAGGCGCTGCAGAGGCGGAGACCACCCCGGCAGCGTCCGAGGCGCCGACGGCGGCCGAACGGCCCAAGAAGGCCCGCAAGAAGCGCGGTGGCGATCGTTCGGCGCCGAAGTCGCCGGCGGAGCAGCTGCTCGACTCGGTTCTCGACGCCCTTCCGGAGCCGAAGGCTCCGGGTCAGGGCCGGGGTCGCCGTCGGGTGAGCACTGCTGCACTCACCGGCACCCCGGTGTCGGTGAACAACGAGCCGTCAGCGCCGGTCGCGGCCGCGGACTCGGAGTCCTGAGGCGATCAGGCGTCGCACCAGCTCCTTGCCCTTGACCGGGCGGGCGCCGGCGATGACGAGCCGGGGGATCATCTCCTCCGGCACGTCGTAATGGTCGAGGTCGAAGGCGCGCGCCGGCACGTCGTTCGCCTTCGCGAAGGTGTGCAGTTCGTCGAGGCTCTCGTCGCTGACCAGGTGCGCCCACAGGCGTCCGTGGGCGGGCCAGAGGGGGTCGTCGACGAGTACGGTCACCTCGTCAGCCTACGACCGCTCCCGGCGTTGGCGGCCGGGGGAGCGACACGCGGGGGAGCGGGAGCGGCCCCGCTTTGCGACACCGACCCGCATCCGGTAAAGTAGTCCCTTGGTGCGTATGCCGCGTCGTCCTCGTCGGTCGAAGCGGAGAGTCTTGCGTTCGCGCCCGCCGTTCCACGGTGCATGCAAGCAACAGTCTTCCCGTGAGATCTCGGAGCCGCGAGCTCCCCAACGAAACAGGTATGAAGTGGTTTACGCAGTAGTGCGCGCCGGTGGGCGGCAGGAGAAGGTCGAGGTCGGCACGATCGTTCAGCTCGACCGTGTCAAGGCTGCCCAGGGCGAGAAGATCGAGCTGGCCGCAGTGCTGCTCGTCGACGGCGCCACGGTGACCACCGACGCTGACTCGCTGGCGAAGGTCAAGGTCACGGCTGAGGTCATCGGCAACCTCCGCGGCCCGAAGATCATCATCCAGAAGTACAAGAACAAGACCGGTTACAAGAAGCGCCAGGGCCACCGTCAGGAGCTCACGCGCGTCAAGATCACCGGCATCAAGTAAGCCAGAGGGGACTAGGACATGGCACATAAAAAGGGCGCAAGCTCCACCCGTAACGGTCGTGACTCCAACGCTCAGCGCCTCGGCGTGAAGCGCTTCGGTGGTCAGCAGGTCCTCGCCGGCGAGATCATCGTCCGCCAGCGCGGCACGCACTTCCACCCCGGCGTCAACGTCGGCCGTGGTGGCGACGACACGCTGTTCGCTCTGGCCGCCGGTGCGGTCCAGTTCGGAGCGAAGGGCGGCCGCAAGGTCGTCAACATCGTCGCTGCAGCTGAGTGATCTCAGCACGACACTAGTCATCCGGTTCGGGGCGGGCTTCGGCTCGCCCCGTCCGTGTATCTGCACACCGTCATAAACAGGAACCCAGGGGAACCCGCACATGGTCACGTTCGTCGACACCGTCACACTGCACCTGCGTGCGGGTAAGGGCGGCGGCGGTTGCGTCTCCGTGCACCGCGAGAAGTTCAAGCCCCTCGGCGGCCCCGACGGCGGAAACGGCGGCGACGGCGGCGACATCGTGCTCGTCGCCGACCCGCAGACCGGCACGCTGCTCTCGTACCACCACTCTCCGCACCGTTCCTCGGGCAACGGCGGTCCCGGCATGGGCGACCACCGCTCCGGTTTCCTCGGCGAGACGCTCGAACTGCCGGTGCCGGTGGGCACCGTGGTGAAGAACACCGCGGGCGAGGTCCTGATCGACATGATCATCCCCGGCGAGCGGTTCGTCGTCGCCAAGGGTGGGATGGGTGGGCTCGGCAACGCCGCCCTCGCCACTCCGAAGCGCAAGGCTCCCGGCTTCGCGCTTCTGGGTACGCCCGGATACGAGGGCGACGTCGTCCTCGAGCTGAAGACCGTCGCCGACATCGCGCTCGTCGGCTACCCGTCTGCCGGCAAGTCGAGTCTGATCGGCGCGATCTCGGCCGCTCGGCCCAAGATCGCCGACTACCCGTTCACCACCCTGCACCCCAACCTCGGCGTCGTGCAGGTCGGAGACTTCCGCTACACGGTCGCCGACGTGCCCGGCCTCATCGAGGGCGCGAGCGAGGGGCGCGGCCTCGGACTCGAGTTCCTCCGCCATGTCGAGCGCTGCTCTGCCCTGCTGCACGTCCTCGACTGCGCCACCCTCGAGCCCGGGCGCGACCCGATCTCCGACCTCGATGTCATCCTCGCCGAGCTCGGCGCCTACGAGGTGCCCGAGGGGCAGACCCCTCTCCTCGAGCGCCCGCAGTTCGTCGCGCTGAACAAGATCGACGTGCCCGAGGCGCGCGACCTCGCCGAACTGGTGCGCCCCGATCTCGAAGCGCGCGGCTTCCGTGTGTTTGAGATCTCCACGGTCTCGCACGAGGGGCTGCGTCCGCTGACGTTCGCGCTGGGCGAGCTCGTCGAGAAGGCCCGCGCCGAAGCCGCGCTGGAGACGCCGCCGGAGCGCGTCGTCATCCGCCCGCGTGGCTCCAAGAAGGGGTTCACCATCCGCGTCGAGGGTGGCACCTACGGCAACGTCTACCGGATCATGGGAGAGAAGCCGGTGCGTTGGGTTCAGCAGACCGACTTCCAGAACGAAGAGGCTGTGGGCTACCTCGCGGATCGCCTCGAGAAGCTCGGCGTCGAGGACGAACTCTTCCGCCTCGGTGCGGTGCAGGGGTCGACCGTCGTGATCGGCGAGGGCGACAGCATCGTCTTCGACTGGGAACCCACGATGACCTCGGCGGCGGAGCTCATGAGCGCTCCCCGTGGTACCGACCCCCGACTGGCACCCAACTCGCGCCGGACGACGTCGGAGCGCCGCGAGCAGTACTACGAGCGCATGGATGCCAAGGCCGAGGCTCGTGCTGAGGTGGAGACCCAGCGCCTGGCCGCGTACCGCGAGGACGGCGAGTGACCGCACGCACCCGCGCTGATCTGGCGACCGCCTCGCGAATCGTCGTCAAGGTCGGTTCGTCCTCGATCAGCGGCGAGTCGTCGTGGCGCATCCCTGTGATCGTCGAGGCCCTCGCCGCAGCGCACGCACGTGGGGCCGAGGTCGTGCTGGTGTCCTCCGGCGCGATCGCGTCCGGGATCCCGTTCCTGCGTCTGGACTCGCGGCCGAACGACCTCGCCACCCAGCAGGCGGCCGCGGCCGTAGGGCAGAACATCCTCATGTACCGGTACCAGGAGTCGCTTCGCCCGTTCGACATCGTCGCCGGTCAAGTCCTCCTCACCACCGGCGACCTGGAACACCCCACCTCACGCTCGAACGCACGGCGTGCGATGGAGCGACTTCTCGGTCTGCGGACTCTGCCGATCGTCAACGAGAACGACACGGTCGCGACGCAGGAGATCCGGTTCGGAGACAACGATCGTCTGGGCGCCCTGGTCGCGCAGCTGATCGAGGCCGACGCGCTCATCCTCCTAAGCGACATCGAGTCGCTGTACACGAAGCCGCCGACGGATCCGGGTGCGGAGCCGATCGACATCGTCGCCCCCGACGCCGATCTCACCGGGCTCGAATTCGGTGCGACGGTGGTCAACAGCGTCGGCACCGGCGGAGCGGCGACCAAGGTCTCGGCGGCGCGACTGGCCGCGGCGTCCGGCATCGGCGTGCTCGTCACCAGCGCAGATCTGGTGGACAAGGCGCTCTCCGGCGCCGAAATAGGAACCTGGTTCGAACCCGCCACCTCATAAACTGGACGGATGACCGACCAGACCCCGCAGGTGCGCCTGGAGCGCGCCAAAGAGGCCTCCCGCGCCACCGCGGCCCTGACCAGCGCTGACAAGGCTCGTGTGCTCGAAGCCATCGCGCTCGCGCTCCTGGCGGACGCGCCGCGCATCATCGAGGCGAACGGTCGTGACATCGCGCGCGGTCAGCAGGACGGCATCGGTGAGTCCCTGATCGATCGGCTGCGACTCGACGAGAAGCGGGTCGCGGCTCTGGCTGCCGCCGTCCGCGAGGTCGCCGCTCTCCCGGACCCCGTTGGGCGCGTGGTCGGCGGTCACCGCATGCCCAACGGCGTGGCGCTCGAGCAGGTGCGGGTCCCCTTCGGTGTGGTCGGTGCGATCTACGAAGCCCGGCCCAACGTGACCGTCGACATCGCCGCGCTCGCGTTGCGATCGGGCAACGCCGTGGTGCTGCGCGGTGGCAGCGCCGCCCACGACTCCAACGCCGTGCTCGTGGACATCATGCGCGCGGCGGTCGAGGGCGCCGGACTCACGGCGGAGGCGATCCAGACCGTCGACGACTTCGGCCGCGACGGCGCGAAGGCGCTCATGCACGGTCGCGGTTTCATCGATGTGCTGATCCCGCGGGGGAGTGCGGGCCTCATCGAGACCGTGGTGACGGAGTCGACCGTGCCCGTCATCGAGACCGGGGCGGGCAACGTCCACATCTTCCTCGACGAGACCGCCCCCGACGACTGGGCGCGCGACATCGTCGTGAACGCCAAGGTGCAGCGTCCGAGCGTGTGCAACGCCGTCGAGACGGTCCTCGTGCACCGTCAGGCCGCGCCGCGTCTCGTGCCGCTGGTGGCCAGTGCTCTCGAGAGCGAGGGTGTCGCGATCCACGGCGACGACATGGTCGTGGGGCTCATGTCGAACGTGATCCCCGCCACCGAGGAGGACTGGGAGACCGAGTACCTGAGCCTCGACATCGCGATGAAGGTCGTCGACTCGCTCGACGAGGCCCTCGCGCACATCCGTCGGTACAGCACGGGGCACACCGAGTCGATCATCACGACGGATTCGCGCAATGCCGAGCGGTTCCTCGCCGAGGTGGACTCGGCTGTGGTCATGGTGAACGCGTCCACGCGATTCACCGACGGAGGCGAGTTCGGGTTCGGTGCGGAGGTCGGCATCTCCACCCAGAAGCTGCATGCGCGGGGACCGATGGGGCTCTCCGAGCTGACCAGCACGAAATGGCTCGCGCGTGGGTCGGGGCAGACGCGCGGCTGAGGGCTAGACTGGGGGACGCTGTAACCCCCGCAGGATCCCGAACAGCACGCCACGAAACGGAGCCAGGATGAACCTCGTCGCACAGATCGCGATGGCCGCTGCCGAAACCGAGCACCACGGCAACGTCGCGCTCGAGACGCTGATCTTCGGGGTCATCGCCGCGATCGTGTTCGGCGCGCTCGGCCTCGTGACGTTCTCGTACAAGAACGTCGCCAACCGTCACTCGGCGAAGGCCGAGGCATGGGCTGCGCAGCACGGAAAAGACGGCCACGAGGCGGGACACGGCCACTAGGCCCGCATGAACGACGCTGCGACCACGCGCCCCCCGCGCATCGGCGTGATGGGCGGCACGTTCGACCCCATCCACCATGGCCACCTGGTCGCAGCGAGCGAGGTCGCAAACTCTTTCGGCCTCGACGAGGTCGTCTTCGTGCCGACCGGGCATCCGTGGCAGAAGTCGGGTGTCTCGCCGAGCGAGCATCGCTATCTGATGACCGTGATCGCGACCGCCTCGAACCCGCAGTTCACGGTGAGCCGGGTCGACATCGATCGCGAAGGCCCCACCTACACGATCGACACCCTGCGCGATCTGAAGCGGGATCGACCCGACGCCGAGCTCTTCTTCATCACGGGAGCCGACGCCGTGGCGCAAATTCTCAGTTGGAGGGACCATGATGAGTTGTGGGAGTTGGCCCACTTCGTCGCGGTCTCACGTCCTGGACATGTCCTGAGCACTGACGGCCTCCCGAGCGACAACGTCAGCCAACTCGAGGTGCCGGCGCTGTCGATCTCGTCGACGGACTGCCGCGAACGCGTTCGTGACGATCAGCCGGTCTGGTACCTGGTCCCTGATGGGGTCGTTCAGTACATCGCGAAGCATCACCTGTATCGGAGCAAGGCATGAGTACATCGGATCAGCAAGGGCAGGGTCCGCTGACGCGCAAGCAGTTGCGGGAGATCCGGTTGACGGGATCGACCCCGGTCATCTCCAGCGAGGAGGCCGCCGCGGCGGCCGAGGCGGCTCCCCCCGCGCCCCCGCTGCCCCGTGCCGCGGAACCCGTCCAGATCGAGCCGGCACCGGTGCCGGTCGCCGTAACCGACGAAGCGAACGGCGGTGCCCCGCTGACCCGTCGCCAGGTTCGCGAGCAGGAGAAGGCCCGCACCGGTTCCGTCTCCGTGATCGGTGCCGAAGAGGCGGAAGCGGTGCCATCCGCCGAGCCCGCCGATGAGGCCGAGGCAGCAGCCGCAGCGCAGGTCGAAGAAGAGGCGCCGCAGCAGGAGGAAGCTCCCGCGGTGGCCGCTGCAGAAGCCCCTGTCGAGCTCGTCTCCGGGGTCCCGGACTTCGCTCGGACCGTCGATGTCGACGATGACGAGGACGACGATGTGGATGAGGAGGTCGCCGTCGCCCCCGTCAGCGCAGCAGTCGCGGCCGACACGGTCGGCGACGTCCCGCTCGAGGCCGTCGAGACCCCTGCAGAGGCCGCGGTCGACGAAGACGATGTCGAGGCGGTGCTCGGACTTCCCGTCGAGGGCAGCGACGAGGCTGCCGACGGTGACGTCCTCGCCGACGTGCACGATGCCGAAGACGATGAAGACGACGACGTGCGTCCGACCGTCAACTCTTCGTTCGGAGAAGGCCTTCTCGCCGACGCCCCCGAAGCGCACACGCCTTTCCGGCCCTCGTTCGACGAGCTGATCGGCGTGGGAGATTCGACGGGGTCACAGCATTCCGCGCCCAACGCGCTGATCTTCACCCCGTCGCCGGGGGAGGGCTCGCTCTCGGGCCCGGTCGCGTCGACCGGAGAGATCCTCGTCACCGGTTCCTACGAGCTGCCGAAGGGCATGGGCTCGCAGGGCCATGCGCTCGGCACCACCGACGGCAAGGACGTCGACGCCGTTCTCATCGATGGCGAGCTGCCGCCGGCATCCTCGCCCACGCCGATCGCCGCGAGTGCGGCCGTCAGCACCATCAAGCCGGCCGGAGAGGTCATCCGACCTCCTGCCCCCGAGAAGGGGAACCGACTGATGGTGACCCTCGCCATCATCGCCGGCGGACTCGCCCTCGCGATCGGCGTCGTTCTCGTCATCGCCTTCACCACGAAAATGATCTGATGCAATCACCTGAAACTGCCGAAGAGATGCTGCGCCTCGCAGCCCAAGCCGCCATCGACAAGGGCGGTGAGGATCTCGTCGCGCTCAACGTCTCCGAGCCGCTGCCGCTCGTCGACATCTTCCTGCTCGTGACGGGAAACAGCGAGCGCAACGTCGCCGCGATCGCGGACGAGATCGAGGACCGCCTGATCGAGTCCGGTCACAAGCGCGTGCGTCGTGAGGGGCGGGCGGAGGCCCGCTGGGTGCTGCTCGACTTCGGCGACCTGATCGTGCACGTCTTCCACCAGGAGGAGCGCGTCTACTACGGGCTCGAGCGCCTCTGGAAGGACTGCCCGATCGTTCCGATCGACGTGGCAGAGCCTGCGGCAGACGCCAGCTGACATGACCACGCACCTGGTCACCGGTGCGGGTTCCGGCATCGGGTCGGTTCTCGCCCGCCGGTTGCTGGACCGTGGCGACGCCGTCGTGGCGATGGCTCGGGATGCAGGGCGTGCCAAGCAGATCGCGGACGACCTTCCCGGGGCATCCGTCATCGTCGGCGACCTCGCGCAGCCGGGGCGACTGTCGTGGGCGCTCTCCAAGCAGCAGCTGCCCGACCGCATCGATTCGCTGGTGCATGTCGCCGGCGTCGTCGACCTCGGCGACGTCGCTGATCTGCCTGCCGCGCTGTGGGAGCAGCAGCTCGCCGTCAACCTCATCGCTCCGGCGGAGCTCACCCGGCTTCTCCTTCCGGTGCTGCGCGTGTCGCAGGGACAGGTGGTGTTCGTGAACTCCGGCGCCGGCCTGCGCGCCAACGCCGGATGGTCCGCGTATGCGGCGTCCAAGCACGGGCTCCGGGCACTCGCCGACGCCCTGCGCGCCGAGGAGGCGCCGCACGGAGTGCGGGTGACCTCGATCTACCCCGGCCGCACGGCGACGCCGATGCAAGAGCGCGTGCACCAGCAGGAGGGCCAGGCGTACGACGCGGAACGCTACGCCACACCGGAGGCCGTGGTCACGACCATCCTCACGGCGCTCGACCTTCCGCGGGACGCACAGATCACCGACCTGACGGTGCGCCCCGGCCGCTGAGCCGACCCGCATCCTCCGCAGGTGCTGTCAAGGGGCTTCTTCTCGGAGCGCTGAGGGCGCAAGCTCTTCTCGAGAGAGTCCTGGAGGGCCCCCGCATGTCTGAACTCCCCGATCCGCGCTTCATGTTGAATCGCATCACCGCGTCGGAATGGGTCATCAACGACCTTCGATACTCACCCAACGATCCGCGCCACGTGGTCGCCTGCGTCTACGAGCTCGCCGAGACCGAGGTCGAGGTGACCTGGCTCCGTGACCTGCCGCTCGCCACTCGCTACGGAACCGCGTTCGAGGTGCTCGAGGACGTCGAGCGGATGCGTGGTTCCAGCCGCGCGACCCGTCCGATCACGATTCCTCACCGCCCCCCGCTGATGGCGACCTGACGGTCGCTGCCGCGTCGCACGAAGCGCACCCCTCGATGATCGAGGGGTGCGCTTCCGTGTTCTCCGCGAACCTGATCAGGTCAGAGGGTCTTCCTCGTCCGCTCCCGCGGCGACGCGATCGGCCTCGGCGCTGTCGACGAGAGCGTCGTCGACATCCGGATCGAGCACGCGCTCACCGTCGACGTCCTTGGTGGGCACATCGGCCGCGTCTTCATCGTGAGGGACGGGAGGCACCGGAGGAATGATGGGGTTCGACATGATCGCATCCTTTCGTCGAGGTGCGTTCACGCTAGATCCTGGAGCGTGCGGAATGAACCGGGTTGACGCTCATGAAGTCGCGCGCTAGCGACGACGCCGCGGCTTCACGGCTCGAGATACGCGGCGAGATTCGCCAGCGACGAAGTCAGCCCCTGTGCGTGGTCGCGGGCACGGACGCCCTGGGGCACGTCGCGTGCGGTCAGCTCGACCTCCGTCCCCTCCTCGACGCTGCGGACGCGCCACTCCATCCGCATGGTGCCGCGAAACGCCGGGTCAGCGGAGTCGAAGTCGACCTCCTGCACGATGAGCTCGCCCGGCACGATCCGCGCCACGCGGACCTCGGAGGCGTCCGAGTCGGCTGAGGTCTTGCCCGGCGAGTCAGTGGGGTCGTCATACGTGAGAACAAGTCGATACGAGCCGCCTTCGCGCATGTCGAAGCGTTCGAATCGCCCGTGCATCCCGTGGGGAGGCAGCCAGGTGAGCAGCGCCTCGCGACCGGTCAAGGCGTCGAACGCTTCGTCGCGGCCGACGTGGAGGAGGAGACTGGCGCGATCGGTTCTACTCATGTCATCAGCCTATGGCGGCCGCGTTCCGCCCGGCTCCCGGTGATCATCGCAGCTTCGAAAGGCCCCGGAAAAACAAGAAAACCCGCGATCTCTCGCGGGTTTCGTTGTGGACCTGAGGGGACTCGAACCCCTGACCCCCTGCATGCCATGCAGGTGCGCTACCAGCTGCGCCACAGGCCCAGATGCCGCTCCGTAGAAGCCGGAGCAACTTGAAAAGAGTACTACACGAATCCGCGCGAGCACCAATCGGCGGCAGCCGCCCGGGAGTGTCGTCACCCGGCTGGAACAACCGGGAGTGGCGGGGCGTTCTGTTCTTCGTGAGCATCCTCGACAGTCTGGTGATCGGCGCAGGGCAGGCCGGCCTCTCGGCGTCCTTCCACCTGTCGCGGCTCGGCATCTCGCACGTCGTCCTCGACGCGGATGAGCGACCTGGAGGTGCCTGGCAGCATCGCTGGGACGCCCTGACGATGCGCGACGTGCACGGTGTCGCCGAGTTGCCCGGCGACACGCCTCCGCCGCGTGACGGAGCCCGTGCCAACGTGGCCGTCCCCGACTACTTCGCGGCATACGAGCGCACGCATGCACTCCCGGTGCTCCGACCGGTGCACGTGGAACGCGTCGAGGACGAAGACGGACTCCTGGTCGTGCGAGCGCGGGAGGGGGAGTGGACGACCCGCACGCTGGTGAACGCGACGGGGACATGGTCGCATCCGTTCCTCCCGCACTACCCCGGGATGGAGACCTTCGTCGGAGAGCAGCTGCACACGGTCGACTATCCCGGTCCCGAGCACTTCCTCGGCAGACGAGTCCTCGTTGTCGGGGGTGGGGCGTCCGCGGTGCAGTTCCTCGGCGCCCTCGCCCCGATCACCGACACGCTCTGGGTCACCCGCCGGGAACCCGTGTGGCGGAACGACGACTTCACGCCCGAAGCCGGTGCGGCCGCGGTCGCTCTGGTCGAGCAGCGCGTCGCCGCAGGACTCCCTCCCGAGAGCGTGGTCAGCGTCACCGGACTGATGCTGCGCCCGCAGGAAAGCGAGGCCGAGCGTCTGGGCGCCTATGCCGCACGTCGCCCGATGTTCGAGCGCATCGAGCCCGACGGCGTGCGCTGGGCCGACGGCAGCTTCGAGCACGTCGACGTCATCCTCTGGGCCACGGGTTTCCGTCCGGCCATCAGCCACCTGGCGCCCCTGCACTTGCGGAGCGCGGTCGGCGGCATCCAGCTCGACCGGAACGGCCGCGGCACGACCGCGGTCGCCGACCCGCGGGTGCAGCTGGTCGGTTACGGGCCTTCCGCGAGCACGATCGGCGCGAACCGAGCCGGGCGCTCGGCGGCGAAAGGTGTGCAGCGCGCGCTACGGTCCGTCGGGGCGAGCGTCACCAGCGGTTGAGCACCTCTTCGGCGAAGCCCTCGATGCCGTCGACGCGCACCGGCGTACCCGTGTCGTCGTGCACCCAACCCGACCAGACGCCGAACAGCTGATCGGTCCGACTCGCGATGGCCAGCGCATTCGTACGTGACATCTTGTCGTAGAACGGTGTGAACGTGAGGTCGGCGGTCGCGCCGTGCACCTGCCAGGGGCGCATGAACTGCTCGGGGTCGTAGTCCCACACGAGTTCCTCGCTGATCTTCGACAGGCGCCCGTCGACGAGCAGGGCGTTCTCGGTGGCCCCGGAGCCATCCGTCCACTTCGCGCCGAGCTGCAACCCGATCGTGCGGCCGTCGACGATGCCGCTACCCGCGGCCCAGTTCCACTGCACCTGATACGGCCAGCGCCCGCGTCCGTGGTCGAGCACCGCCCAGCTGCCCACCGGCACGTCGTGGGCGGTGCCGTCGATGGCGATGCTGCCGGTCGTCGGCCGCGCCACATCCTTCACGGTGTACTGGAACCGGCGGATGTCGTCACCCCGACGCCAGGGCACGACCACGCCGAGCGACTCGTGCTCGAGCGGCCTGGCGGCGAGCAGGTCGAACGACACCCGGGGAGCGGTGCCCCGCAGGCGCGTGCCGTCGAACACCTCGTCGACGTCGAGCGTGATGCGGCGGGTGCGGGCCCGCACCGGGCCGTCCCCGAGCGATGGCGGCAGTGTCGCGGTGCGCGCTCCGGGGGAGATCGCGGTCGATCCGATGTCCTCGCCGGTCGCCCGGTCGAGCACCCAGACCTCGTGCAGCGCCAGGTAGTCGATGCACGACACGGTGAACGCGATGATGTGCGACGGCGTCATCACGTTCCAGTACTCCCAGCGCTTGTTGCGCCCCCAGTGGCCTCGACCGGGGATGCCGGATGTGTCGTGCAGAGGCGTTCGAGACCAGCCGAGCGCATCGCGGTTCAGTGCCCCGTCGGGAGTCGTGAGCGAGACGGGCGCGGTGATCTCGCGCTCGATCAGCGGTGTGGGCATCGTCGTCCTGCTGTCGGGAGGGATACCGTTCGGGTCGGCATCGTTGACCCGAGTGTAGAGGACCCGGTGCCGCCGTACGAGTGACCCGGCACACGGATCCGTGTTCGGGCGGAGACCGGTGCCTGGCTACGCTGAACAGCATGCTCCGCATCGTGTTCCTCGTCGTCTGGCTGCTGCTCTCCGCCTGGCTCGTCATCTGGGTCGGCGAAGGGCTGTTCGGCGTGGATCAGCGTCACTCGATCCTCCCGTTCGCCGGTGAGGACACGCTCGGCGGCCCGATCATCATCGGCGTCGCGTGGGGCCTGCTGCTGACGTTCGGCGGGATGCTGTCGGGCCTTGCGCGTCGCAGGACCCCGCGTGGTGAGGCGCAGATCGGGGTCGGCACGATCGTCGAGGTCACCCGCACCGGGATGACGGTCAACGACGTGCCGCAATACGACCTCTTCATCCGCGTGATCCCGAGCGCGGCCGATGACTTCATCGGGCAGCTCCGGACACTCGTGCAGCCGACGGATCTCGCGACGCTCCAGGTGGGGCTTCCGGTCCCGGTGCGCTACAGCGTGACCGACCAGGACACGGTCGAGCTCGCGGACCTCAGCGACCCCGCTGTGCGCGACGCGATGCTGCAGTGGCGCATCGACCGAGGCTTGATCGACCCCCGCCAGGTACGGGCGCGCACCAGCGGGACGCAGGTGCCCGCGTCGGTGCTCGAGGTGCGGCCGACGGGCCGACGTCGCGAGGGGCAGAGCGAACTCGCGCTGCGCGTGCTCATGGCACCCGAAGGGGCGGCGACGTGGGAGGCCGACACGACCGTGTTCGTCTACCCCCAGGCGATCCCGCATCTCCAGGTGGGAGCTCCCGTATGGGCGTTCTACCGCCGGGAGGACCCGCAGACCGTCGCGGTGACCATCGAGAAGGAGACGGCACGATGAACCCGATGGATGCCCTCGTCTGGCTGGTGAACTTCCCGGCCTCTCACGGATACGCCATGGTCTTCATCGCGGGGTTCTCGACCCTCGGGCTGTTCGCGCTGTCGGCGCGGGGTGCGGTTCCGGGTGAGGCGCTGCGGAGCATCCGGGAGCGGGAGGGCCTCCTGCACCCCACGGAACGTCCGCGAGGTCGGGTCTGGGCCGGTGTCGTCCGTATCGCGGCCCGCGTGCTGGCGCTCCTCATGCTGGGATCGCTGGTGATCGGGATCCTCAGCCTCACCGGGGTGCCCGTGACCCGCGCATACATCTACGACAACGGCCGCCCGACCACCGGAACCCTGGAGGGGGACTGGGTGACCTTCACGACCGCCGAGGGCGTCGAGTACACGCTGGAGAGCAACTTCTTCACGCCCGCCGTGTACCCGGACCGCGACGTCTACCTGACGAGCGGCGAGCCGGTGGTCGTCCGCTACCTGCCGAGCCATCCGCAGGCATTCGTGATCGACAGCGACCAGACCCCGCGCTGAGGTCGGAGGGGGCGCGTAGGGTGAGGGTATGTCGCGCATCATCGTCTTCGGCGGCCACGGCCGCATCGCCCTTCTGCTCGCGCCGCTGCTCGTCGCCCGCGGTGATGAGGTCACCGGCGTGATCCGCAACCCGGAGCACGCCTCCGATGTCGAAGCGACGGGGGCCGAGGCCCTCGTCGCGGATATCGAGAATCTGGACGTGGACGAGCTCACCGAGATCATCCGCGGGCACGACGCGGTCGTGTGGTCGGCCGGTGCCGGTGGCGGATCACCGGAGCGCACGTACGCGGTGGATCGTGACGCCGCTCAGCGATCGATGGATGCGGCCGAGCGGGCGGGCGTCCGCCGGTACGTGATGGTGTCGTGGCTCGGATCCACGGCCGATCACGGTGTCCCGGAGGGCGACTCCTTCTTCCCCTACGCGGATGCGAAGTGGGCGGCCGACGAGCACCTGCGCGGCAGCGGGTTGGAAGGCACGATCCTCGCTCCCGGCACGCTCACGTTCGACGAGCCGACCGCGCGGATCCAGATCGATCCCGCGGGCAGCGGAGCCGTGTCGCGGGCAGACGTCGCCGGGGTCATCGCCGCATCGCTCCACGGACCGTGCACCATCGGCCGCACGATCCGTTTCGGCAACGGCGACGCCGCCACGGCGGTGCCGATCACCGAGGCGCTCGGCTGCTGACGCGTCCACACCGCACCGGACCCGTCATGTCCCGACACCGTCGCTGGGCCGCAGGAGCGCTGGCGGTCGTCGCGACGGCGGCACTGTGCGCCTCACCGGCCGCCGGCGCTTCGACCGTCCCGTCGACGGCTGCCTCCCGCACCCCGACCGCCGCCTCCTCGGTCGCGGAGCCGACCGGCCCGGCCGCGCATGCGACCGCTCTCGTCAAGGAGATGTCGGTGGACGAGCAGGCCTCCGCCGTGGTCATGGGGCACGTGTCGGGAACGGATCCCTCCGCGCTCCGGGCATACATGCAGTCCGGTCTCGGCGGGTTCATCCTCATGGGAGCGAACATCCCCGACTCGGAGTCCCAGCTGCAGGCTCTCACCGCCGCGATGACCATCGATCCCGCGTTGCCCCCGCTGATCGCGGTCGACCAGGAGGGCGGGATCGTCTCGCGTCTGCACGGCGACGACTACGCGGCCTCCACCACGCTGAAGCGGCTCCCGGTCGACGCCACCTCGGCGGCGTTCACGGCTCGAGGGTCGCTGGTGGCCCGTGCGGGGATCACGGTGAACTTCGGCACCGTGGCCGACTTCACGGCCGACTCGGGAACCTTCATCTACGGTCGCGCGCTCGGCACCGACCCCGCGAGCGCCGCGGATCGCGTGTCGGCCGCCACCACCGCGCAGGAGCAGTTCGTCGCCTCGACCCTCAAGCACTTCCCCGGACATGGTGCAGCCCCCGGAGACTCGCATTCCGCGATCCCGAGCACGAGCATGGGGCTCGACGAATGGCGCAGTACGGAGGCTGTCCCGTTCGCGGCGGGCGTCGATGCCGGAGCATCTCTCCTCATGTACGGGCATCTCGCCTACATGGCCGTGGACGCCCTGCCCGCCTCCCTCTCGGCGAAGTGGCACGAGATCGCCAGGGAGGAACTCGGCTTCGAGGGGGTGGCGGTGACCGACGACCTCGGGATGCTGCTGTCGTCGGGGAATCCCGCCTACGCGGATCCCGTCGCCAACGGTGTCGCCGCGATCGCCGCCGGCAACGACCTGGTGCTGATGATCGCGGGCTCCGATGCGCAGACCGCGGGCAAGATGGCGGCCGGGATCGCGGCGGCGGTCGAAGCCGGCACTCTGCCGAAGGAGCGGCTCGAAGAAGCGGCGACGCGGGTGCTCACGTTGCGAACCCAACTGTCCGCGGCGTCGGCGCGATGGACGCTCTGCGCCGACTGCGAACAGGCGGAGTGACGCTCAGGCCGCTTCTCGTGTGCCGTCGCCGAGCCACGCGTCCAGCAGAGCCCTGCGCAGCGCGGTGCCGCGTTCGGCGAAGACGCGCTGCCGGCGCACATACTCCGACTTGCCCTCCGGCGTCTCGATGCGGACGGGGGTGACGTCCCACGCCGAGAGATCGTACGGCGCGGCCTCCATGTCCAGCAGCCGGATGTCACGCGCCAGCTCGAACGAGTCGAGGAGGAGTTCGCCGGGGATGAGGGGCCCGAGCTTCGTCGCCCACTTGTAGAGGTCCATCCCCGCGTGGAGACACCCCGGTTGCTCGAACAGCGGCTGGTCCTCGCGGCTCAGGGGCGTGCGATTGCGGGGGACCGCCTCCGGGGTGAAGAACCGGAACGCGTCGAAGTGCGTGCAGCGCAGGTCATGACTCTCGACGACCGCATCCGTGCCCGCCCGTCCCAGACGCAGCGGCACCGCGTGACGGTGCTCGTCCGCCTGGTACACCATCGCCCACTCGTGCAGGCCGAAGCAGCCGAACTGGCCGGGGCGTGACGCCGTGCGGCGCAGCATCCGATCCACGAGCGCGGCGAGGTCCGCCTTCTCCTGCGCGAAGGATCGGGGGTCGGGCACGGCGCTGCCCTCGGTCTCTCCCGGCGAATACCAGCGCCACGAGAGACGTTCGGGCGCATCCTGCAGCTCGACGCCCGCTCCCGGGTGCCAGCGCCGAAGCTGTGCCGGCTTGTACGAGTAGTACGTGAACAGGAAGTCCCACACGGGGTGCTTCTCGGATCGGGAGGAGCGCTCGCGATGCGCGGCGGTCAGCGCGTCGGCGCGCTCGTGATGCGCCTGCTCACGGGTGAGCCATTCTTCGCGGGGGAGCGCCCTCTCGATCAGCGTGTGCATGTCTGGCCTGGTCTCGTCAGTGCAGGATGCCGGCTTCGCCGAGGAGGTCGCGGAGCCCGGCGCCGTCTTCGGCGCTCACCCACGGTGCCACGTCTTCGGAATGCGGTTCACGGCCGGCGCGTCCGCCGGCGAGCACGGCCTCTGCGGGCAGCAGGCGCCGGATGGCGACCCCGGCGACCGAATCGGGATGCTCGTCCATGAACTGCGAGTAGATGGATTCGTCGTGCTGGCCGTCATCGCCGATCAGCAACCACTTCACGTCGGGGAATTCCGTCGCCAGCCGGCGCAGGTTGGTGAGCTTGTGCTCACGCCCGCTGCGGAACCAGCGCTCGTGCGTGGGGCCCCAGTCCGTCAACAGCATCGACCCCGCCGGGAAGAGGTGGCGACCGAGGAAGCGCCAGAGGGTCGGCGCGACGTTCCACGCACCGGTCGACAGGTACACCATCGGTGCTCCGGGGTGCTGTCGCAGCAGCTGGTCGAGCAGCACGGCCATTCCGGGCACGGGGAGGCGGGCATGCTCATCGAGCACGAAGGAGTTCCAGAAGGCGATGAACGGACGCGGCAGGGCCGTGACCATCACGGTGTCGTCGACATCGGACACGACGCCGAACGTGGTGTCCTTGGCGACGATGAAGGCGCCGGCTTCGACGGGCTCCTGCCCCTCGACCGAGATCATGAAGTTCTGCCAGCCGGGCTCCAGGTCGACGGGGATCTTCGCATCGACCACGCCACCGCGATCGGCGACCAGCTGATGCGTCGTCTCGCCGACATGCACGGTCACGGTCGCGTACCCGACAGGGATCCCGACGAAGCTGCGCCAGCCGCGCACGCTCGCCGGCTCGCCGTCGCGGGTGCGACGCTGCGGGGGCACGATCAGCACTCGACCCACGACCCGCACCCAGCCCGGACCGCCGTAGCCGGGGAACGGGAGGATCGTGGCGACACGGCCACGACGGCGCGCACGACCTTCACGCCAGACATGGAGGCGATGCTCGAGTCGGGCGAACCAGTGGATCCGGGGGGCTGGGGGAGCCGATGCCATTGACTCAGTCTTTCACGTCGGAGTCGGCTGCCGACTCCGGGGCCTCCTGATGACGGGCTTCGAGCCGCTGCAGCAGCTTCTTGCCGAGGAATGCGAGGAGCAGGAACAGCGCGATGACGCCGACGAAGATGTAGCCCGCGAAGTGCACGCGATCGACGAGTTCGCGGAAGCTGCCGGCCGCGAGGGAGGTCACGCTCACATACGCGGTGGCCCAGAGCACGCACGCCGGAGCGGTCCAGGCCAGGAACTTGCGATAGGGGTACTCGCTCATGCCGACGGTGAGGGGCACGAGGGAGTGCAGCACCGGGAGGAACCGGGACAGGAAGATCGCGATCCCGCCGCGGCGTTCGAGATAGTTCTCTGCGCGGACCCAGTTGTGCTCGCCGATCCTGCGGCCGAGCCACGACACGCGGATGTGCGGGCCGAGCCAGCGTCCGAGCCAGAATCCGATGCTCTCGCCGATCAGCGCTCCGATCACGACGGCGACGCCCATCGCGATGCCCTCCCACACGGTGGCGACGCCCATCGAGGCGATGATGACGATGGTGTCCCCGGGGACGATGAGGCCGATCAGGATGCTGGTCTCCAGCATGACGGCGAGCCCCGCGACCAGCGTGCGCGTGATCGGATCGATCGACTGCACGGTGTCGAGGAGCCAGAGCAGGAGGTCGTCCACGTCATGAGAATACGGGAGCGACCCGACCCTAGGCTGGAAAGGTGCCCGAACAGTTGACCGCTCGCCCCCTCCCGTCCTGGGTGGAGCCGTGGGCCGTGTTCCGGATGCTCGAAGCGCGCGTCGCCGATGTCTTCTGGCTCGACGCCGGCGCGGATGCCGCGCAGGGCTGGAGCTTCGTCGGCACGGGGGAGCGGTCGTCGCTGCCGCGGGATGTGGCACTGGATGCGGCTCCGACCGATCGCACCCGTCCGCCCTTCTCCGGTGGGTGGGTCGGCTGGCTCGACTATGAGTCCGGTGCCGATCCCGCCGGTGCCCCGGTGAGTGGGCCCGTCGACGAGCCGGGCGGCTCCTGGCTGCGCGCCACACATGTCGTCGCGTTCGATCATGCCGCGCGGCGCACCTGGGTGCTCAGCGCCGACGACGAGCTCCCCTCGTGGACAGCGGAAGTCTCCGCCGTCCCGCAGCCGGCGGACGACACGGTCCCCCTGAAGGCCTCCGACGATGCGGTCCGCATCGCCGAAGCGCGACACGATCCGCACGAGTACGCCGCGCTCATCGAACGCTGCCGCGACCTGATCCGCGCCGGCATCGCGTACCAGCTGTGCCTGACGACGCGGTTCACCGTGGCAGGGGCGCATGACGCCGTCGACGTCTACCGTCGCCTGAGAGCCGCGACGCCCGCGCATCACGGCGGATTCCTCCGCATCGGCGGCCGCACGCTGCTGAGCGCCAGCCCCGAGCAGTTCCTCCACGTCGAAGCCGGTGTCATCCGCACCCGCCCCATCAAGGGCACCCGGCCCCGCAGCGCCGACCCGGAGGAGGATGCCGCGCTGGCCGCAGAACTCGCGGCGGATCGCAAGGAGCGCGCCGAGAACGTGATGATCGTCGATCTGATGCGCAACGACCTCTCCCGCGTGTGCGAGCCGGGGAGCATCCGCGTCGACGGACTGTGGGTGGTCGAGAGCTACCCGGCCGTCCATCAGCTCGTGAGCACCGTGAGCGGTGTCGCCGCGGCCGGGACGTCCGTCGGTTCGCTGCTCGACGCGGCCTTCCCTGCCGGCAGCATGACGGGTGCCCCCAAGCTCTCCGCGATGACGAGACTGCACGAGTTGGAAGGCGGGCCGCGCGGCGTCTACGCCGGCTGCTTCGGGTACATCGGGGCGGACGGCGTGCTCGACCTCGCCATGGTCATCCGCAGCATCCTGATCGATGGCGACCAGGCGGTCGTCGGCGCGGGCGGAGGCATCACCTGGGGATCGGTCGCCGCATCCGAAGTCGCCGAGGTCGCGACCAAGGCGCGAGCTCCCCTCGCCGCGCTCGGTGCGGAAATGCCGGGGGTCTGGCGTTCCGATATCCTGAACTGATCCCGCTTTTTCCTTCAGATTGGTCGTGCGTTCGTTGTCTGAGAACCTGTCCACCGCTCCCGCCGATGACGAGACTCCGTCGGCGCACGCCATCCAGACGAAGTGGCAGAAGTACTGGGCGGAGAACGGCACGTTCCTCACCGGCGGCGAGGAAGACACCCGGCCGCGCAAGTACGTGCTCGGGATGTTCCCCTACCCGTCCGGTGACATGCACATGGGGCACGCCGAGAACTACGCGTACGTCGACATGGTGGCGCGGTTCTGGCGTCACCGCGGGCACAACGTGCTCAACCCGATCGGCTGGGACTCCTTCGGCCTGCCCGCGGAGAACGCGGCGATCAAGCGTGGCGCCGACCCTCGGGAGTGGACCTACGCGAACATCGATCAGCAGAAGCAGAGCCTGAAGGAGTTCGGTACCTCCTACGACTGGACGCGCGTCCTGCACACGTCCGACCCCGAGTACTACCGCTGGAACCAGTGGCTGTTCCTGAAGCTCTATGAGCGTGGGCTGGCCTATCGCAAGAAGAGCCCGGTCAACTGGTGCCCCAACGACCAGACCGTGCTGGCCAACGAGCAGGTCGTCGACGGTCGCTGCGAGCGCTGCGGTGCCGAGGTCATCAAGAAGAAGCTCACGCAGTGGTACTTCCGCATCACCGACTACGCCGACCGTCTGCTCGACGACCTCAACCAGCTCGAGGGCTTCTGGCCGCACAAGGTGCTGCAGATGCAGCGCAACTGGATCGGACGCTCGATCGGTGCGGATGTCGACTTCGTCATCGAGGGTCGCGAAGAGCCGGTCACCGTCTTCTCGACGCGCCCCGACACGCTGCACGGAGCCACCTTCTTCGTCGTCGCACCCGATTCCGACCTGGCTTCCGAGCTGGCGGCGGATGCGCCTGAGGAGGTGCGCCAGCGCTTCTGCACCTACCTGGAGCAGGTGCAGAAGGAGACGGACATCGCCCGGCAGTCCACGGACCGCCCGAAGACCGGTGTCTTCCTCGAGCGCTACGCGATCAACCCGGTCAACGGCGAGAAGCTCCCGGTGTGGGCGGCCGACTACGTGCTCGCCGATTACGGTCACGGTGCCGTCATGGCAGTTCCCGCCCACGATCAGCGCGACCTCGACTTCGCCCGCGCGTTCGACCTGCCCGTCAAGGTCGTGGTCGACACGACAGCTCCTGTCACCGGCGCGATGCCCGTGATCGAGGTCGACGACGAAGGGGTGCCGATCGACACCGGCGCCGCGCTCGACGAGCAGAACCCGGCATCCACAGGCATCGCGTTGACCGGCGAAGGCCGCATGATCAACTCGGGTGCGCTGAACGGACTGTCCAAGCGCAACGCGATCGCCCGCGCGATCGAGCAGCTGGAGGCATCCGGCACCGGACGCGCGGCGAAGAACTACCGCCTGCGCGACTGGCTGATCTCGCGCCAGCGCTTCTGGGGCACTCCCATCCCGATGCTGCACACCGAGGACGGGGACATCATCCCGGTTCCCGAAGACCAGCTGCCGGTGAAGCTGCCCAGTGTGGAAGGTCTCGACCTCTCGCCCAAGGGCACCTCGCCGCTCGGGGCAGCGGAGCGCTGGGTGCGCACCACGGCCCCCGGGACCGGTGACCCGGTGCTGCGCGACACCGACACCATGGACACCTTCGTCGACAGCTCCTGGTATTTCCTGCGCTTCCTGTCGCCGAACAGCGACACCGTCGCATTCGACCCGGCTCAGGCCGACCGGTGGGCTCCTGTCGACTCGTACATCGGTGGTGTCGAGCACGCGATCCTGCACCTGCTGTACGCGCGCTTCATCACGAAGGTCCTGTTCGACATGGGGCTGATCGATTTCACCGAGCCCTTCACGACGCTGATCAACCAGGGCATGGTTCTTCTCGACGGATCGAAGATGTCGAAGAGCAAGGGCAATCTGGTCGAGTTCTCGTCGAGCATGATCGACCCCGGTGCCGATGTCGTCCGTGTCGCTCTGGCCTTCGCAGGCCCGGTGGAGGATGACATCAACTGGGAGGACGTCTCCACAGCCGGGGCGCAGAAGTTCCTGGCCCGCGTGCTGCGGATCGCCGGCGACGTCGCGAGTCCGGTCGACGTCGTGTTCGACGGTGGGAACCCCGCACTGCGCCGCGCGACGCACAAGCTGCTCGCCGAGGCCCCGGCTCTCGTGGAGCAGACCAAGTTCAACGTGCTGGTCGCCCGCCTCATGGAGCTGGTGAACCTCACCCGCAAGACGATCGACGGTGCTGCCGGTGCCGCCGATCCCGCCGTGCGTGAGGCCGCCGAGACCATCGCCGTGATGCTCGACCTGTTCGCCCCGCACACCGCCGAAGAGGTGTGGGAGATCCTCGGTCACGAGCCCTCCGTCGGCCTGGTGCCGTGGCGGTCCGCCGATCCCGCGCTGCTGGTCGAGGACACGATCACCGCCGTCGTGCAGGTGGGCGGCAAGGTCCGCGCACAGCTCGAGGTCTCGGCGCGCATCGGCGAGTCCGAGCTCGAAGCGCTGGCTCGTGCGGACGAGCGGGTGATCCGTTCGATCGGTGACCGCGAGATCGTCAAGGTCGTCGTGCGCGCGCCCAAGATCGTCAGCATCGTCGTGAAGGGCTGATCGGCTCTCACCGCACGGACTGCTTCCGGCCCCTGGTGCTCGCTCTCGTGAGCGCCAGGGGCTGTCGCCGTCATCCTCTTCGCGCTGCTCTGCGGGCCTGAACGACGCGCATGATCGCCTCGATGCCGATGACGACGAGAAGCGGGACGGCCACGCCGAGGATCGCTCCGAGGGCGACGTCATGGACGTAGTGGACGCCCTGCGAGACGCGCCCGACGGCGACGACGGAGGCGAGCGCGATCGCCGACCATGTGAGCCACGACCGTCCGAGGGTGATGGCGATCACCGCAGCAGCGCCGAATGCGAGGGTCGCGTGGTTCGAGGGCAACGACCAGTCTCCGGGTGGCGGGCACTCACCGGCGATCTGCCAGACCGCGCACGGACGCGCCTGGGCGAAGAGCAGCTTTCCGCCCTCGCTCAAGAGGTAGGCCAGGACCACGCCGACGGCGGAGGCTGCGATGTGCACGCGTCGTTCATGGTGGTTCCACCATGCACGAGCCATGACCGCTGCCGTGGCGGCGGCGAGCAGGAGGAGCCCCGCTTCGGAGATCAGCTCGACCGCGGGGACGGCCGAGCCTGCAGAGCTGAGCCATCGGGTGCCGACCACGCTGAGGCTCCCCGGCAACGGGACGATCAACAGGAGGGCGGCGAGTGCCGAGGCGATGCCCAGGGGCAGGACGGAGCGCACGGACAGACGAGTGGAGGGCATGCTCACGACGCTACGGACAGTGGGCTCGGGTGAGCATCGGTCGGAGGATGTAGTCGGGTCCGCCAGGCGGTGGAGATGCGCGGGATAGTGCTTCTCTGCACCGTCCGCCCGGAATGGCTGCGGTTTCCATGGCTTGCGTTCATTTTGCTGCCCGGTGAACACGACATTGAGAGAAAAGTACGTCGACGAGTTGACAGGAATGGACCTCCGGTGTCTAATCGGAGAAGAAGATGAAACGTCTCATTTGCTTCGAAATCCCCGGCTGTCGGTTGACGGTCGTGGCGCTAAGCCTCTCCACCCACACCCCTACAGACAAGGACGTGACGAAGTGGTCACAATGAAATCCCGCCGGGCACGCATCGCCGCGCTGTGCACGATCGTCGGTCTCACCGCGAGCATGGCGGCGTGCAGCGCCGATAGCGGCGAAGGGAGCACATCGCCGGTGGTGATCGGAATGAACTCGGGTCTCGTGCCCCAGTTCGAGGCGTACGCGAAGGTGTACAACGCCACCAACCCCGAGGCGCCCGTCGAGGTCAAGGCCATCCCGGACGGGCAGGACGACTACATCCAGCAGCTGGTGACCCAGGGGCTGTCGTCGACGCTGCCCGACATCGTGTTCAACTACGACAGCCTCAACCAGACTCTCGTGTCCAACAACCTGCTCTACGACCTCGGACCATGGCTGGCCGAGGGTAAGGACGGATTGAAGGGGGACAGTTTCATCCCCGCCTTCCTCAATCAGTACCAGGCAGAAGGCGCGGACGGTCCCACCACAGGCATCCCGGTGAGTGCCGACTCGACGATGCTCTTCTACAACAAGAGCCTCTTCGAGAAGGCAGGCGTCACCGAGCTGCCCACTGAGCAGTGGACCTACGACGATCTGTACCGTGTGGCCGAGCAGATCACCACAGCGAGCGGCGGCGCCTATTGGGGTCTGCGAACACCCGCTGCAGCCGGCGGTCTGCTCTTCGTGGACTACCCCATCCTGAGTGCATACGGTTCGGAGATCTACGACGCCGAGGCGAATGCGTTCGTGTTCGCCGATGAAGCCGGCCTCGAAGCCTGGGAGACCATTCTGGCTCCGTACGTCGAGGGCTGGGGGTCGCCGTACCCGACGGCGAGCGGGCAAGACGGGAACTACTTCGCGGCCGGACAGGTGGCGATGTCGCTCGACACTCGCCCCGCGGTCTCGCGTTACCGCACCGACCTCGCCGACGACTGGGACGTCATGAACCTCCCGACCATCGATGGCAACCCGACGGTCGGCGGCGGCTCGTACGGTCTGTCGATCGCCGAGAAGTCCGACAACAAGGAGGGTGCGTGGAAGTTCATGGCCTGGTTCTACTCCAAGGACGGCGGCATGAAGGAAGCCGAGCCCAACGGGGTCATCCCGGCCACCGTCGACGGCCTCGAGAACGGTTCGTGGCTCGATGATCCCAACCCCGTACCCGCGAATCTGATCCCGGCTACGCAGTACGCGGTCGCCAACGCGCAGCTGCCGAACGCCATCCCCAACGAGGTTCAGCCCAAGCTGGTGCCGGCCCTCGAGAAAGCCGCGCAGGAGGTACTCGTCGGTGGGAAATCCATCGAGGAGGCCTACACCGCAGCCCAAGATGAGCTGAACGCACTCCTCGAGAAATGAAAGGCAGGGAGGTCGGTGACGGAAACGTGTCACCGACCCCCTCTCATCCATGAATACACACCATCGTTTCTCTCTGCGTGACTCGCTCGCAGCCTGGGCGTTTCTCACACCAGCCCTTCTCCTCTTCGCCGTGTTCATCGTGGTGCCCACCATCGCGGGCATCGGACTGAGCTTCTTCTCATGGAACTTCTTCAACACTCCGACCTTCCTCGGCGTGGACAACTTCGCACGGTTCTTCTCCGATGCCGACGCGTGGAAGGCTCTCGGCGTCACGATGTCGTTCGTCGTGCTGGGCGTCATCCCGACCGTGTTCATCGGCTTCATGCTCGCCGTTCTCGTGAGCGCGAACCTTCCGGGGATCGGCGTCGCCCGCGTTCTCTACTTCGTGCCGGTCGTCCTGTCCGTCGCGGTATCGGCTGTGCTGTGGATCTTTCTCTACGACCCGAGGCAAGGACCGATCGCCGCGCTGCTGCGCGCCGTCGGAATCACCGCCCCCAGCTTTCTGCAGGACCCTGTCTACGCCTTGCCGGCACTCGTCGTCATGATGATCTGGCTCGCCCTGCCGATCGTGATCATCCTCTACCTCGCGGCCCTCCAGCGAGTGCCGGATGACATCTACGCCGCTGCGGCACTCGACGGTGCGGGGCCGTGGCGTCGCCTCTGGACGATGACCTGGCCGAACGTGATGTCGACGACCCTCGTCGTGGGGGTGCTGCAGACGATCAACTTCGTGGCGGCGTCATTGGATGTCTCCTTGATCATGACCAATGGTGGCCCCATCAATGCGACGAGGTCGCTGAGTCTCTACGCGTACCAGCAGGCCTTCATCAATCAGGACGTCGGATACGCGAGCGTTCTCTCGGTGGTGCAGCTCGTCGTCATCGTCGGAATCGTCGTCGTCGGCCGCGCCGTGACCAGCCGCTTGAGCAAGTAGGAGACGCCCATGAAACCGAATCGCCTCCGCCTCGGCCGATACACGACCGTCATCGTGTTCGGCGCGATCATCGCGATCCCCCTGTTCTACCTGCTCTCGGGCTCGCTCATGTCGGCGCAGGAGATCGTGCAGTATCCTCCCCGGCTGTTGCCGAGCACTCCGGTGTGGGACAACTTCGTGAAGGCGATGGACTACCTCGAGCCCCGCACGATCCTCAACACCTTCGTCTTCGTTCTCGGTGTACTCGTCATCCAGCTCGCCATCTGCCTTCCTGCCGGATTCGCGCTCTCGAAGATTCCGTTCCGAGGAGCAGCGATCGTCCTCGCGGTGTTCGTGGTTCCCATGTTCATGCCCACCAACCTGCTGCTGATCCCGACCTACGTCGTCACGTTCAAGCTCGGTCTCGTCGGGTCTTTCTGGGGCATGATCCTGCCGGTCGCGGGCCAGGCCTCGCTGGGCGTGCTGCTTTTCCGGCAGTTCTTCGCCACGCTGCCACCTGGGCTGATCGACGCCGGACGCATCGACGGCGCCAATTGGTTCCAGATCTTCACCCGCATCTCGCTGCCGCTCGCGAAACCGATCATCGCCTCGTATTCGGTGGTCACCTTCCTCACCGCATGGAACATGTACATCTGGCCGCTGCTGGCCGCGCCCGGCGAGGATACGAAGGTGTTGACGCTCGCGCTGGCGCCCCTCGCAAGCGGTCAGTTCGCCTACATCCCGCCATCTGTGACGTTCGCCGCAGCGGTGATCGGCATGCTCCCCGTACTGGTCGTCTTCGTCGTGTTCCAGAAATGGTTCACGAAGGGCGTCGCGGGATCGGGGCTCGAGTAGATCGTGAGCGTGCCGCATACCACCGTGCAGGGGATAGTTCGCGCGGAACATTTGGCTCCGAACCTTCCCGGGGTGACGAACTCATCGACCCTCGTCGGCACCGATCGACCGCGCCTTTCCTGGCGGTACTCGTCGACTAACCCGCAGTGGCGCCAGCAGCGGCGCGAGTTGCAGCTCACACGTGCGAACGGGGCGGTCGAGACCCACGCGGCAGCGGATGCCGAGCAGGTGCTCGTGGAGTGGCCATTCGAGCCGCTTTCGTCGCGCGAGCGGGCGACCGTCCGGGTGCGTGGCGGAGATTCAGACGAGTGGACTCCCTGGAGCGAGCCGGCGACGATCGAGGCCGGCCTGCTGTCTCCCACTGATTGGAGCGCCTCATGGGTGACGCCGACGGATGTCGTCGGCGTCGACGACCCGGCGCCTGTGCTGGGCACGGAATTCGTCGTGGGTCCCGGCATCGTGGCCGCTCGCCTCTACGTCTCCGCGCTCGGGATCATGGTCACCCGCATCAACGGTGTTCCCGTGAGCGAGGACCACTTCGCGCCGGGGTGGACGTCGTACGACCACCGCATCCGGTACCAGAGCTATGACGTCACCGTCCTGGTGAGCGAGGGGAACAACTCGTTCCATACGCTTCTCGGCAACGGGTGGTATCGAGGCCGCATAGCCTCGTTCGCGCTGCATCGCGGCCACCCATACGGCGACCGCCTCGCACTTCTCGCCCAGCTGGAGTTGCGCTACGCCGATGGCAGAGTCGAGCTCGTCGCCACCGACGGGTCATGGAGAAGCGGCGCATCCGGCGTACTCCTCAATGACTTCTACGACGGCCAGTTCACGGATCTCCGCGTAGACGGCTACGCGGCGCTCGACCGTGGAGTGACGGTCGTGCCCGCACCCACGGCCAGCCTCGCAACTCCCGAATCGCCGCCTGTGCGCGCGGTCGAGACGATGACTGCAGTGTCGGTGAACACGACGCTCGATGGTCGGCACATCGTCGACTTCGGTCAGAACCTCGTCGGTTGGGTCAGATTGCGCAGTCGAGGTCGCCGTGGCTCGGAGGTGGTCGTCCGTCACGCCGAGGTACTCGAGGAAGGCGAGCTGTCTCTGCGACCCCTGAGATCAGCCAGGGCCACCGATCGCTATCTGCTCGCCGGAACCGGCGTCGAGCTCCTGGAGCCCCAACTCGTGTTCCATGGCTTCCGCTACGCCGAGGTCACGGGCGTGGCCGAACTGTCGACCACTGACATTCAGGCGGTCGTCCTGGGAAGCCAGCTCGATCGCACGGGATGGTTCTCGTCATCGGACGCCGCTCTGAACCAGCTGCACGAGAACATCGTGTGGGGAATGCGCGGCAACTTCCTCGATCTACCGACCGACTGCCCCCAGCGAGATGAGCGTCTCGGCTGGACCGGCGACATACAGGTCTTCGCCCCGGCGGCATCCACTCTCTTCAACGTCGCCGGGTTCCTCTCGTCCTGGCTCAGCGACCTCGCGGCTGACCAACTGCCCGACGGGACCGTTCCTGCGGTGATCCCGCGGGTCTTCCGTGACGTCAAGGCCTTCGCCGGCTGGGGGGACGCGGCCGTGATCGTGCCCTGGGTGCTGTACGAACGATTCGGCGATGCCGGCATCCTCAGACGCCAGTACCGAAGCATGTGCCGGTGGGTCGATCGGGTGGCGGAACTGGCGGGCCCCACCCGCCTCTGGTCAACGGGGGAGCAACTGGGGGATTGGCTCGATCCTCTCGCCCCGCCCGACGACCCGGCAAGAGCGCAGGCCGATCCCGCGGTCGTCGCTACGGCCTATTTCGCCCGCTCCGCGCAATTGCTCGCGCGGGCGGCAGCCGTGGTCGGCGAGCCCGCCGACGCGCGTCACTATGGGATCCTGGCCGAGCAGGTGAGGGACGCGTTCTGTGCGGAGTACGTCTCATCGAGCGGGCTGATCCGCAGCGACTGCCAGACCGTGTATGCGCTGGCCCTGCATTGGCGCCTCGTCCCCGACGGACCGACACGTACTCGCACGGGATCTCGCCTCGCCGAACTCGTGCAGCAGCAGAGGTACACCGTGGCAACCGGCTTCCTGGGCACCGCGGTCATCCTCGATGCACTGTGTGCATCCGGCCACCGGGATGCGGCCTACCGCATGCTGCTGACGCATGAGTTCCCGTCGTGGCTCCACGCCGTCGACCTGGGCGCGACGACGATCTGGGAACGCTGGGACAGCATGCTTCCGGACGGCAGCGTGAACGAAGGGGAGATGACGTCCTTCAACCACTATGCGTTCGGTGCGGTCGCCGACTGGATGCACCGTGAGATCGCAGGGCTTCAGCCGACCGCGCCCGGCTATCGGGAACTGCGTCTGGCACCGACGGTGGGGGGCGGCCTCACTGCCGGCAGCGCTCGTCACCTGTCGCCCTACGGCGAGATCGCGATCGAATGGCACCTGGCTGGCTCGGGCTTCAGCCTCACGGCGCGGATCCCCGTCGGTGTCACCGCGACTGTCGTGCTGCCCGACGGCTCCGAGATACCCGACGTCTCCCACGGGGAACACAGATTCGAGCTCGAGCGCTTCGTCACCGATGCCGCGATCGACGGCGATCGCACGGACGTGAGCGCCGCGTCCGAGGCGATGCGGAGCCGCTGAGGGAGTGCGGTTCCGTCATGTGCGCCGCGTCACGCGGTCTTGCGCGTCCATCCGGTGATCCTCACCACGTGCGCGCGCTGCTGGTCCAGCCGACCAGGCCGACCCGCATCGCGAGGAACCGCTGCACATCCGGCAGGGGCACGAACGGTCCGCGCCCGACGTCGTGTTCGTCGTGCCAGCGAACCCCTACGTCGACGGCGACGACACTCGAGCGGCCGGCCCAGTCGCACAGGTCCACGCTCACACGATTCCAGGCGATGGGGAGTGGGCGTGCTTCCGCAACGACACTCGTGCCGTCCGACGACGTCAAGCGCAGGAGCACCCGCACGACACGACCGGTCAGATAAGGGCCGTCGATGTCCACATGCGCGAAGGCGAAAGAAGCGGCCCTCAGATCGAGTGGAGCATCGGGATGGAGGGTGACCCATCGTTCGTCGTCCGGATCGAAGTTCGCGATCGATATGGAGAGCGTCGGCGCGGGTATCGGTTCGTGGAAGACCGGAGAGCAGACGACGACCTCGTGTTCCACCTCCACCGATGTATCGGACCCCACCGGACGCCAGGCGGAAGATTTCCATATCTCTCCCGGGCGCGGGGCGCGGGGCTCGACCCGAGTCGCGACCGGAGGCAGGAGGGGGATCGCACGCCGCACGCTGTGGTGTCCGGAATCGAGGGTCACGGTCTCTCCTCCCGGTACGACGATGTCGGCAGTTGTGCCGACGGGGACGGTGACGTCGCAGACGAACAGGCTGTCGTGCGCGGTCCACGCGACTTCGATCATGCCGTGGCGTGTCATCCGCTGCACCGCCGCCGACCGCACCGCCGTGGTGAGTCGAGGCGCGACCACGAACCGCCGAAAGCCGGGTTCCGTCGCACGAAGACCGGCCACGAACTGCCACGCCCAGGCTGCGAAGGGAGCTCCGAGGCCGATGTGATCGAGCGACGCGACACCGACATTCTCGTCGTCGATCCACCAGGCCTCCCAGAAGGTTCCTGGTCCCTCGACCAGCATCGACCCGATGCCCGGCTGTTCCTCCTGGTGGACGGCGTCGAGAAGCGTGCTCCCGCCGTCGTGCTCGGCCAGCGCACGCACCACCGCATTTGTCCCGGCGAAGCCGCTGCTGAGTCGGTTGCCGCGCTCGACCACCTGCTGGGACAGCCGAGTCTGCAAGCGCACGCGTTCGCCGTCGGTCGCCAACCCCGTCACCAGGGCCAGCGCGATCGAGGCCTGCGAGTCGTTCGCCCAGGTGGCGTCGAGTTCATCATGAAGGATCCGGGTCGCAGTCGACGCAAGTCCGTCTGCCTGAGATCGCCTGATCATCGCCGCCTCGGTGTGCTCCAGCGCCTCTTCGAGGTCTGCGAGCGCACGCAGCGACCGGATGACCGCTGCTGTCTGAAGCATCACCGGGGGAGTCTGTTGCAGCGCGAGCCAGTCAGCGCCGTAACTGATGTCTGCGTTGCGGACGACTCCCTCCTCGACGGTGCCGAGTTGCCAATCGGCCCACGCGCGCATCGCGGGGAGCAGCGCACGAAGGTGGCCGATGCCACCGGTAGCCCACCATTGCTGCCAGGGGATCTCGGTCAGCGCGGCTCCCCACACCGGATCAGAGGGCTGCAGGTGGCCTTCGGATTGGACATGAGGTGAGACGCCGAGGACTGCACCGTGGCGGGCATCGAGCGCGACGTCGACGAGCCAGTTGTTGTAGACCGGCGACAGGTCGAGGTGCGCCAAAGCTGCTTCGACCGATGCCGCGGCATCCCCGGTCCACCCTGCCTGTTCGCGGGTCGGACAATCCTCGGGCAGCCCATGCGTGTTGTTGAGTTGAGTACGCATCGCCATGTCGACGAGACGGTTCAGCTTCGGCTCGCTCGAGCGGAACCAGCCGGTCTGCTCGACTGCAGAGTGCAACACGCCGGCGGAGACGGTGATCCTCTCCTTCGTGAGTCCACGCACCTCCACATAGCGGAAGCCGTGCACGGCGAACCACGGCGAGATGATCTCGGGTGATTCCGTCGAACCAGCAGTCGTCCAAGCCAGCAGTTGGCGTTCGCGGTCACGATCGGAGGGCAGACGGATGTTGGTGCTGTCGACACGTCCGTTACCGTCGAGCTTCTCGCCGTGCGCGACGACGATGCGTCGGTCGGCGTCGCCACTGTCCACGACGACTCGCACGCGCCCTGCGAGGTTCTCGCCGAGATCGAACACCCTCACGCCAGGAGCCGGCTCGCCAATGAGCGCAGCGTCGACCTCCCGGACGATGCGCACAGCGGGGCCGGCGTCCGGTGTCACGACTCGTGGTGCCGGGAGAGTGTCCTCAGCGAGCAGAGCGACGAGATCACCCCCGACACGTCCGTACTCGTCACGTCGCGCGTCGTGTTCTTCGAGATAGAACGGTTCATCGGAGATGAGCTGGCTGGGGGAGTGCTGCCACTCGCTCGACGTCGCCACGACGTGGGTCGACCCGTCTTCGAGTTCGAGATGCAGTTCGGCCAGCACGCGCGGACGCTCGAGCACCTGTCCGTAATGCCCCAAGGTCGCGACCATGCTCAAGGTGTGAGTGGTCGCCGTGGGGTCGAGGAAGGGCGTGGCATCGTAGCTGCGAGACACCGCGCGCTCGAGCGACGAATCCGTAGGGTCGAGCGCGTTCGGGTTGATCGCGGCGTCGTCGATCACGGCACGCACCACGCCCGCTGCGGCGAAATGCAGAGTGGCACGGATGACGGCTCCGGGGATGCGGAAACGGGTGCTGGCGGAGTGGGCCGTGGGAAAGGAGATCCATTGTCCCTTCCAGTCCGCCGCGGTGAGCGGGCCGGTCACGAGCGGCGCAGGCGTTGCCCAGTCGGAGACGACGCCGAGTTCATCGGTTGTTCGGACCGTCCACAGAGCGTGGGTGTGCGGCTGCAATGGTGTCCCAGCCCAGTCGACATCGGAGTTCGTGGAGGTCTCGACGGGACCGGAATCCCAAAGGTCCCCGCGCACGCGAGGGTCACCGGTCGCGGAGGCTCGCACATGCCATGCCGCCTGGGCTTGTCCGGTGTGCTGGAGGGGGATCACCCACCCCAAGCGGGGAGTGGCGGAAGTGGCTACGGTGAGGGCAATCCCCGCAGGAGCGTCTTCCGCAAGACGGTCGTCCACCATGAGGCGAAACGGTGCAGCCATGATGAAACCTTTCAGTCGCGTCGACTCTAACGACGTGTGGATTCGATGGCAAGCAATGAACATGATGAACGGTGGACGTAGACTCATGGCAAGCACTCACCCTCAGGAGCACGCTCGATGAAGAAGCCAATCGGTATCCGCGACGTGGCAGCGCATGCAGGCGTCTCCGTGGGGACTGTCTCGAACGTGATCAATCATCGGCCGACAGTCACGCAAGCCAACCTCGAGCGGGTGCATGCCTCGATGGCCGAACTCGGTTTCGTGCGGAATGATCTCGCCCGGCAACTACGCATGGGGGGTGGCACCACGATCGGCCTCGTGGTGCTCAATGTCGCGAACCCCTTCTTCGCCGACCTCGCACACGCTCTCGAGGCGGAAGCGGAGATCAACGACCACACGATCATCCTCGGGTCGAGCGACCAGGATCCCGCACGCGAAGATCGCTACATCGATCTATTCGAAGAGCAGCGAGTGCGGGGAATGCTGATTGCTCCGCTGGACGGGATCACCCCTCGGCTCGCCCGCTTGAGGTCCCGTGGAGTCCCGGTCGTGCTCTTCGACAGCACCATAGACCCTGAGCTCTTCTGTTCTGTGACGTTGGACGGCACGGCAGGGGGGTATATGGCGACCCGTCACCTCATCGACACGGGGCGCCGACGGATCCTCTTCGCCGGAGGCCCTCTGCCGCAGGTTGCCGAGCGGTTGGCTGGGGCCAGTCAGGCGGCGCGGGAGAGCGGCAGCACCGCCTTGTCGCTGATGGAGACCGACGATCTGACCGTCGCCGAGGGGCGAGCCGTCGGCGACCATATTCTCGGACTGGCGCGCGGCGATCGACCAGACGCCGTCTTCGCTGCGAACGATCTGCTCGCGGTTGGAATACTGCAGTCGCTGATCCTTGCCACCGATCTGAACGTGCCTGAGGACATCGCCATCATCGGGTACGACGACATCGACTTCGCGGCATCGACGATCGTGCCGCTGTCGACTATCCGTCAACCGCGGGAGCTCATCGCTCGTGAGGCACTGAGGCTGATGGAGGAAGAGGTGGATTCCTCTTCCGAGCACGTGCATGCGCGCCACCTGTGCACCCCCGAGCTCGTGGTGCGCGAGAGCACCCGGCCACTCGCTCGAGCATGAGGTGGCGGGGCGACAGCCGCCCCTGACACGACGCCCGGGACGGCGTCGTCGACCTGCTCGGACGCGCGGGATCGTCGTTCACGGACCACTCCTTGAGGGCAGAAGCGTTGACGTGGATGCATAATTCGTGATAACAATCGATCGTCGATTGAACGTTTCATTTAGATGCGAAGGAGCATCATGGCCAGCGACAACATCATGACAAGAACGAGGAGCTGGAGGCGCGCCGTCGCCGCGACCGCCGCCGCTGTGATCGCGGTAGCGCTCTGCGTCGTCGCTCCCTCCCTCGCGGCGACGGCGGCGGTCACTTCCTCCGGCCCCGTGTTCACCCACGCCGGGTACGACTACGCGCCAACAGTCATCGAGGAGAACGGCGTGCGCAAGATGTGGTGGTGCGGGGAGGCAACCACTGACGGCTACCTCTCGGATGCGATCTTCTACCGAGAGCAGAACATCTCCACCGGAAGCCTGTCGCCGATCCAGCAGGTACTCACGCCCAGGCCCAGCATCGCCACCTGGGACAAGTCTTATATCTGTGACCCCTCAGTGGTCAAAGGCTCCTTCACCAACCCGGATGATGGGAAGACCTACACATACGCCCTCTATTACACCGCGACTGATCGCGGTCCCGGCAACCCCGCTTACTACGGCACCCACCTCGACGGCACGAACAATCGCATCGGAGTGGCCTGGTCCAATGACGGGGTCGCCTGGAAGAAATACTCGCAGAACCCCGTGATCTCCCCTCGTGTGGTCAACACGGACGCTTACGGCGCGGGGCAGGCGACGAGCTATAACGCGGGCGGGAGCTCCGTTCGGGTGACCTACCATGACAACTCCACGGCCGGGACCAGCCTCTACACGCGAACGAGCACGAACGGCCGCACGTTCGGCGCAGAGACGTTGGTATCGCTGACAGGGCTGGCACCCTCGGGGCAGCTCAGCTATGGCTCGAACTTCGATGTGGCGTACAAGCCCAGCGAAGGCATGTGGTATGGAACCTTCCCGTTGCCCAGACGCGATGCAGGCGATCGTGAGACGTATCGCATGGTCATCGCGAAGATCCCTGCGGCGTCGTTTCCTTCCGGAACCTGGCAAAAACTGGGCTTCATCGACTCCAACCGGACCGGGGCCTATCTCAATCACAGCCCGGGTATCGCTCGGACAGGATCGGGCGAAGTGAGCACAGCCTCATCGGGACTGACCGTGTTGTACTCGGGCGGGGCGAACAGCCCGGGCACGTGGGATCTGCGGGTCGCCAAATGGTCGGCAACGCCGGCGACAGCGGCTCTTAATCGGTACTACAACGCCGCGGCGGTCCGCCATCAGGTCACCACGGGGCCGCCGACCGGCGGAGGCGTCTTCGAAGAGACCCTCGGTTACCTGCCGCAAGCACCGACAGGCTCGGCGGTCCCGCTCTACGGGTGCAAGTTCTTGGGCGAGGACTACTTCGTGGCGCTGGATGAGAACTGCGAGGGGCACAGCGAGCTCGGAATCAATGGTTACATCTACCCGAGCGCGCCGACGGGCGTCGCCTCCAAACGCATCTACCGCTGCTACACGGGACAAGACCACTTCGTCTCAGACGAATCCAACTGCGAGGGCGTGAAGGTAGAAGCCGCTCTCGGCTTCATCCTGGTGAACCCCTGAGCGGATGGTGGGTGCGGCGCGAGCCGTACCCACCATCTTCGCGTTGCTGCTTCCACCGGGGCTCCCACGCTGAAATGCTCTGCACAGCGTGAACCTGATCGCGGTTGTCCACGGCTCAGGTGTCCGGCGCCCGGGAAGCCCGATTCACCCACCTAGCGTGGCCGGATGGCATCTCCCCAGGCACCACCTCCGCCGCGGCGTCGACTGCGTCTGAGCATCGGCGCCGGGGTGGTTCTCGCACTCGTGGTGCTGTCCGCCGCTGTCGGCCTCGGCATCCTCCGCGGCCAGGCCGCGCCGACCGCATCCGTACCGTTGACGGAAGCCGCGACGGCCGCCGGCGCGTCCGGTGAGCTGTACGTGCACGTCCTGGGCTCCGTCACCCATCCCGGCCTCTACGTGCTGGACCTGGACGCCCGCCTCGTCGATGCGCTGGCAGCGGCCGGGGGAGCCACTGATGATGCCGACCTGGCGGCGGTCAACCTCGCGAGGCTCCTCGAAGACGGCGAACAGATCATTGTCCCGGCCGTGGGTGCGGCGACCGATGCGCCGCGAGCGGGTCCGCCGGGTGACGACCGCATCGACCTCAACACCGCGGATCAGGCCGCTCTGGAGACGCTGCCGCGCATCGGTCCGGCGCTGGCGGAGCGGATCATCGCCTGGCGCGACGAGAACGGGCGCTTCGGGTCCGTCGACGACCTGCTCGCGGTTCCCGGCATCGGCGAGAAGCTGCTCGCTGGCCTGCGCGACGGAGTCAGGGTGTGAAGGCGCGCGACCTCCGTCTCCTCCCTCTCGCGCTGGTTGTCTGGGGCACCGCCCTGCTCTGCGTACTGATACCCGAGGCGGCCTGGTGGTGTGCGGCCGCCTGCGGTCTCGTGGCGAGTCTGGTGCTGATGCTGCTCGTCCGGTGCCCGCGAACCTGGGTCTCGCGGCTGACCGGCGGTCTGGCCGTCGTGCTTCTCGCGGGAGCCTCGGCCGCGGCCTTGACGGTCGGGTTCGCCCTCCCCGCACGGGAGGAGGCGATGTCCTGGGACGGTCGCGTGGTGGAGGCCACAGGGGAGATCACCTCCTCGGCGTCGGTCGGTCGCGACGGGCGGCTGTGGTTCGAGGCATCGACATCCACGCTCGGACCGCCGGGGCGCGCGAGCGATTCGTCGGCGCCCGTGCGCATCGGAGTGGACCCGGGCGACGGGTTCGACCTCGGCGCGCGCATCCGCGTCATCGGCGAGGCCGCCGCCTCCGATGCGGGCGAGCGGTCGGCGCTCGTCGTCTTCGCGAACGATGCCGAGGTCGTCGAACCCGCCTCCGGAGTGTTCGGCGTCGCAGCGGCGCTCAAGCACGCCTTCGTCGAGCGCTCCCTGCGGCTTCCCGAGCCCGGCGCCGGCCTGCTTCCCGGCCTGGCCGTGGGGGATACCCGGGCGGTGTCGATCGAGCTGAACGATGACATGCGCACCAGCGGTCTCAGCCACCTGACGGCGGTCTCCGGGGCGAACTGTGCGATCGTCGTCGGTGGGATCTTCTGGCTCGCCGCCCTGTGCGGTGCGGGGCGAATGCTGCGGGTCGCCCTCGCGGTCGTGGGGCTTGCCGGGTTCGTCGTCCTCGTCACGCCGGAGCCGAGTGTCATCCGCGCAGCGGTGATGGCAGCTGTCGGCATGCTCACCGTGCTGCTCGGCCGCCCGAGTGCTGGAGCCGGCATGCTCTCGCTGTGCGCGGCGGGCATCCTCCTCGTCGACCCCTGGCTGGCCGCCACGCCGGGATTCGCACTCTCGGTCGCGGCCTCCGGAGCGTTGATCCTGCTCGCGCCTCCGCTCGCACGGGGGTTCGGCCGGATCATGCCCGGACCGGTGGCTCTGGCTCTCGCGGTCCCTTTTGCCGCACAGTTGGCCTGCGGCCCGATCATCGCCCTCTTCGCCGAGCAGCAGTCTCTCATCGGCATCGCCGCGAACATCATCGCGGCGCCCGCGGCCCCGATCGCCACCGTCGTCGGGCTGCTGGCATGTCTGGCCGCTCCGTTGCCGGGTCTCGCTGATCTGCTGGCGTCGTCCGCCTGGCTGCCCGCTGCCTGGATCGCGGCGACGGCGACGACGACCGCTCGCCTGCCGGGAGCACAGCTGTTGCTGCCCGCCGGGATCGGCAGCGCACTGCTCGTGGGTCTCGTGAGCGTGTGCATCGCGGTCGTCGTCATCAGATCCGGTCGACCGGGCACGGGAGCGGCGATCGGGCGTGGGGGACTCATCGTGCAGCGAGCCGCGGCGGCGGTCCTGATCGTCGTGCTCTCGCTCGCCGGCGCCCGGGTGCTCCTTGACGGACCACTCGCCACGGCCACGACGCCGGAGGGGTGGGCGATCGCCGCATGCGACGTCGGACAGGGCGATGCGCTGCTCGTGCGCTCGGCGGCGAGAGTGGCGCTGATCGACACGGGGCCCGCCCCGGAGCCGCTGGCGGCGTGTCTGCGGTCTCTCGGCATCGGACACATCGATCTTCTCGTCCTCACGCACTACGACCTCGACCACGTCGGCGGTGTCGCCGCCGTGCAGGGACGCGTGGATGTAGTGCTCCACGGCCCGGCGCTCGAAGAAGACGAACGACGCCTCCTCGCCGACCTCGCCGCATCGGGCGCACAGGTCGACGAGGCGTGGGCGGGACAGCGCGGCGATCTCGGGGAAGCCGCATGGCGGGTGTTGTGGCCGGTGCGGGGTTCGGCTGCCTTTCCGGCCGGCAATGACGCGAGCGTGGTGATGGAATTCGATGGGGGAGGAGTGCCTCGGTCGCTCTACCTCGGCGACCTCTCGGCCGCACCCCAGCGGATGCTGCTCCGCACCGCTCGGCTGGGTCACTACGACGTCGTCAAAGTCGCCCATCACGGCAGCGCGGACCAGGACGCGGGTCTCTATGAGGCCGTGCAGGCTCGCGTGGCGCTGTTCAGCGTGGGAGCGGACAACGACTACGGCCATCCGCGCATCGAGACGCTCGACCTCCTGTCGGCGACCGGGGCGCAGGCGCTGCGCACCGATCGGCAGGGACGGATCCTCCTCGGCACCGGCGACAGCGAGCTGCAGGTGTGGACGGAGAAGGTTGCACCATGAGCGAGCGGGCAGCGGTGTCGGCGACCGCCGGTAGTCTGGATCCATGGCAGCTTCGCGTCCCCCTTCCCGCGGTGGTGCGAAACCCACGAAGGTCCCCCAGGTCTCCTGGCGAGAGCCTCGTCCCGCTCCGCTCGTGCTCGTCTCCGGGCCGGAAGAGGTCTGCGCCGAGCGGGCGATCGCCGGCGTCCGCGACTATCTCCGCGCCGAGGACCCCGCCCTCGAGGTCAGCGATGTGCGCGCCGACGACTACGCGCCGGGAACGCTGCTGTCCCTCACCTCCCCGTCCCTTTTCGGCGAACCACGCCTGGTGCGTGTCTCGGGCGTGGAGAAGTGCTCCGATGCTTTCATCCAGGAAGCGGTGTCGTACCTCGACAACCCGCAGGAGGGGGCGACCGTCATCCTCCGGCACACGGGGGCGAGCGTGCGCGGCAAGAAGCTGCTCGATGCGGTCCGCGCCGGCACCGGTGGAGGCATCGAGATCGCCTGCCCGGCGATCAAGCGCGACGGCGACCGGGTCGACTTCGCAGCGGGGGAGTTCCGCACCGCCAAGAAGCGCATCGCGCCGGCGGCGCTCCGTGCGCTGGTCTCCGCGTTCGCCGATGACCTCACCGAGCTGGCGGCGGCCTGCCAGCAGCTCATCGGAGACGTCGAGGGCGACATCTCCGAAGAAGTCGTCACCAAGTACTACGGCGGGCGCGTCGAGGTGTCGGCGTTCGTCGTTGCCGACACGGCGATCGCCGGCCGCTACGGTGAGGCGCTGGTCGCGCTCCGCCACGCACTGTCATCCGGTGCTGATCCGGTGCCGATGGTCGCAGCCTTCGCGATGAAGCTCCGCACCATGGCGCGGGTCGCCGGAAACCGCGAACCGAGCCGCCAGCTCGCCCAGCGCCTGGGTATGAAGGACTGGCAGGTCGACCGTGCCCGCCGTGACCTCGCCGGGTGGAACGAGCGTTCGCTCGGGATGGCGATCCAGGCCACAGCGCGCGCCGACGGTGAGGTCAAGGGTGCCGCCCGCGATCCGATCTTCGCGCTCGAGCGTATGGTCACGGTGATCGCCACTCGTCGACCGTTCGGCGAGGAATAGTCACGCGTCCTCACGCCGCGGAACGCCGCGGATCACTGCCGAAGAACGAAGAAGGCCCGCCCCGAAGACGGGACGGGCCTTTCTCAGAAGCTTCAGCTCAGAGAGAAGCGACCTGCTTGGCGAGAGCCGACTTGCGGTTCGACGCCTGGTTCTTGTGCAGGACACCCTTGCTGACGGCCTTGTCGAGCTTGACGGCGGCCTTCTTCAGGCCGGCCTCGGCTGCAGCCTTGTCGCCGGCGGTGACTGCCGTGCGAGTCGTGCGGATGACCGTCTTGAGCTCGCTCTTCACGGCCTTGTTACGCTCGCGCGCCTTCTCGTTGGTCTTGTTGCGCTTGATCTGCGACTTGATGTTTGCCACGTGTGGACGCTTTCTGTACAGGAGTGTTCGGAATGCCGGCAGCAGAAGAGGGCTGCTGCACGGCGGTCGTGAGGGAAGAACCCACACGCAAGCCAAGAGTCGAGTCTACCAGCAGAGGGGGTGCAGACGCGAAACGGCCGACGGATTGCGAAACTCCGTCGCGGATGTCGTGGTACTGGGTGCAGAATCATCACTATCCCGACACCGCTGTCAAGGAGCCAGATGACCCCCGAACGCGTTCCTCCGCCCGTGCCCGCAGGCCTTCGCTGGTCCGCCGCGACCTCCGCCTTCCAGATCGAGGGGTCGCGTCCGACGGGAAATACGGGACGCTCCATCTGGGACGACTTCCTCGAGAGGCCCGGCGCGATCATCGACGGATCGACGGCGGATCCGGCCTGCGACAGCTATCGGCATCCCGAAGCCGATGTGGCCCTCGCCGCGGGGTTGGGACTCGACCGCTATCGGTTCTCGATCCCTTGGGCGCGCGTGCAGCCGGACGGCCGAGGAGTCGGTGACAAGACCGCCCTCGATCACTACTCGCGGCTGGTCGACCTTCTCCTGGAGGCGGGAGTCGCGCCGTTCCCGACCCTTTTCCACTGGGAGATGCCGAGCGCGGTCGAGGCCGACGGCGGCTGGCTCGAGCGCGACACCGCCGAGCGCTTCGCCGACTACGTGACGATTGTGGCCGACCGCCTCGGTGATCGCGTGCGGCAGTGGTACACCCTCAACGAGCCGGCCATGACTACGTTGCAGGGATACGCGGTCGGCGCACTCGCGCCGGGGAGGCAGCTGCTCTTCGGCGCGCTGCCGACCGCCCACCACCAGCTGCTCGCCCATGCCCGCGCTGCCTCCGTGCTGCGGGAGCGAGGCGCCTCCGCCGTCGGGCTCGCGAACAACCACACGTGGGTGCTTCCGCTGCACGACACAGCCGACGACCACCAGGCGGCCGCGCTCTACGACCTGATCCACAATCGGGTCTTCAGCGAGCCGCTCCTCACCGGCACCTACCCGGACCTGGAGTCGCTGGGCCTCCCGCCGATGCCGGTGCGCGACGGGGACCTCGAGGAGATCGGCGGCTCGATCGACTTCTACGGCATCAACTTCTACAACCCCACGACCGTGACGGCTGCCGCGGAGGGGAGCGCCGTGCCGTTCGACATCGTGCCCACTCCCGGCGCCCCCGTCACCGGCTTCGGCCCCGAATGGCCGATCGTGCCCGGAGCCCTGCGCGACTTCCTGCTCGACCTGCACGTGCGACATCCAGATCTTCCGCCGGTCATCATCGGTGAGAACGGAGCCTCGTTCCCGGAACCGCCGCGCGCCGGCCGCGTCGACGACACGGACCGGATCGCGTATCTGGCCGGGCACCTCGCCGCCGTCGGGGAGGCGATGGTCGCCGGGGTGCCTGTGGAGGAGTACACGGTGTGGTCACTGCTCGACAACTGGGAGTGGGCCGACGGCTACACCCAACGGTTCGGGATCGTCCACGTCGACTTCGAGACGGGGGAGCGGACGCCCAAGGCCTCCTACGACTGGTATCTCGACGTCATCGCGAGTGCGCGCGCAGCGGCAGCGACGGCGGTGGGGAGATGACCGAAGTCACCGGCACGCGCACCGTTCGAGCGGGAGCACGATGGATGTCGCTGTTCACGCTGGCGTGGCTCGCGATCTGGACCGTGCAGCTCACGCCGGTGCAGCTGCTCCTTCCCCTGCAGCTGGATACGCCGGAAGACGACTGGATCCGCGGCGTCGTCTCCTCCGGTCTGGTTCTCGGAATCGGCGGGCTCGCCGGCATCATCGCCGGTCCCGCGGCCGGAGCGCTCTCCGATCGTGCGGCGGCGGGGCGCCACCGTCGCCGTCCGTGGGCGCTCGGCGGCGTTCTGTTCACCGCGGTCTGCCTCGTCCTGACCGGATACGCGGAAGGTCCCTGGGCGGTCGGCGCCGGATGGGTGGGCGTGTCGATCGGCGTCGCGGTCTCGTCTGCCGCCTTCACCGCTCTCATCGCCGACCAGCTGCCGTCCACGCAGCGCGGTGCGGCCTCGGCGGCGGTCGGTTCCAGTCAGGCCGTCGGCATCGTGCTCGGCGTCGGGCTGGTCGTCCTCCTCGGGCTCGGCATCCGCGACGGCTACCTGCTGCTCGCCGGCGTGATCGCGGTCGTCGGATCGGCAGCCGCCCTGCTCCTCCCCGACCCGCCGAGCGTCGAGGCGATGCGCCCGAAGACGGTGGGGCGCCGTCGGTTGGCGTCTCTGCGCGACCGGGATTTCGCCTGGATGCTCTCCGGTCGCCTGGTGACGAACATCGGCAATGCACTCGGGACGGCGCTGTTCCTGTTCTTCCTCCTGCACGGGCTCGGCCAGCCGAGTGCCGTCGCGCAGGACAACCTCCTGCTGCTCATCGTCGTGTACACGGTCTTTGTGGTGATCGCGTCCGTGGTGACCGGTCTCGTCTCCGACCGTACGGGCAATCGGCGCACGCTCGCGGTCGCCGCCACGGTGGTGCAGGCGGCATCGGGCGTCGCGATCGCGCTGGTGCCGACTTTCGAGATGACGATGGTGGCCGCGGCCCTGATGGGGCTCGGCTACGGCGCGTTCTCGACGGTGGGACTCGCCTTCGCCGCCGATCTGCTGCCGGACGAACAGGACCATGCGCGTGACCTCGGGATCGTGAACGTCACGGCCGCCCTCGGCCAGCTGATCGGACCGGTGCTCGGGGCCGCGCTGGTCGCCCTGGTCGGCGGGTTCTGGCTGGTGTTCGTCGCGGCAGCGGTGCTGTCCCTGGTCGGGGGACTGCTCACGGCGTTCGCGCGGGAGCCGAAGCGCTCATGACGGCTCTGCGTCCTGCTCCACCGTCGCGATCGCGAGCTGCAGCACCGCGTTGAATATCCGCGGCCTCATGGCCGTGACCAGGTGGGTCGTGCGGGGGACGATGATCAGCTCGGCGTGTGAGGCGAGACGACGGAAGAGTGTCTCGTTCAGGCGCAGCTGATCGTACTGGCCGTTCACGAACCAGAGGGGGATCTTGATGCGGGGGACTGCGGCGGCGACGTCGAGAGCTGCGAGGCTGCGGAGCGCGGCATCCTGCGTGTCGAGTGCGTAGCCGCCCGCGGCGAAGTCGGACCGTGTCTCGGCGGGGATGGTGGCCTGGAGCATCCGCGCGGTGAGCCACATCCCGCGGTCGGGGAGCGAGTCCACGGCCCTCGCGAAGAGCCGATAGGCACGCAGGCCCGCGCCGGAGGGGAGCGAGGTGCACGCGGCCGCGACCAGTCCGGCGACCGGCGGCGTCTCCGCGCCGCCGACGTAGGCGAGGCAGAGGAGCCCGCCCATCGAATGCCCGACGAGCACGACGGGCCCCTTCTCCGCCGCAGCGCGAACCGCGACGTCGATCGTGTGCAGCGCCTCATGCAGCGTGAAGTCCTCGCTCATCCGGGTGCCGTGTCCCGGCAGGTCGACGGCTGTGGCGGCGTATCCGTGCGCTTCCAGATAGGCGAGCTGCGCGCGCCACATGGTGGCGGACGTGCGGATGCCGTGCACGAGGACGATCTGTGCGCTCACGCGTTCAGCTTAGGATCTCGGCGTCTATGCCGAGACCCCGCGTCACAACAGCAGGCCGGCTGCCGTGACGCCGAGAGCCACGGCGAGGGCGAGAGCGAGAAGAGGCAGCCACGCGACGATCACGGTTCGCGCCACCTCACCCGTCGGAGCCCGCCCGACGTCATCACGCGCGTGGTCGATCGCCTCCACCACACCGACGAAGGCGCGGGAACGGTGTGTCGTCGACGCGTCGGCTTCCCGGTCCCGACGCGGCCGGACGGTGGGTGAGCCCCAGGCGCGGATCGCGGTGCCGTCGGTCAACTCGACGACGAGCTGATACCGCACGTGGAGTTCGGCCACCTCATGCCACGGGATCGTGTGCGTGCGGAAGACGTTGACCACGGTGAGCGTGGATGGCGCGACGATGAGGCAGGGCCGGATCAACAGCATCCAGCACACGAGCAGCACCACTCCCATCCAGGGGAGGGAGAGGAGCACTATCGTCCACTCCGCGCGAACGGCCGCGTCGATGAGCAGGTAGGCGAAGAGCGCCGCCAGAACACCGCTGATCCACCAGCCCGATGCACCGCGGATGACGATGCGGTCAGCGCCGCGGCCGCTCACGCCGTCACCACGGATCACGCGGTCTGCAGGATGTCCTGCTCCGCCCAGTGGCAGGAGACGTCGCGTCCTTCCACGGGGCGCAGCTCGGGAGAAACGGTCTCACATTCGGCCTGCTGTGCGGGAGGAAGGATCGCGTAGAGCGGGCACCGTGAGCGGAACGCGCACCCCGTGATCGTCTCGGTCGGCGATGGCAGGTCTCCGGAGAGGAGGATGCGCTCGCGCGTCCGCTCGATCTGCGGGTCGGGGATCGGCACGGCCGACAGCAGCGCGCGTGTGTACGGGTGGCGCGGGTTGCTGAAGATCGCGTCGACGTCGCCGTACTCGATGATGCGCCCGAGGTACATCACGGCGACGTCATCGGCGATGTGGTGCACCACGGCGAGGTCGTGGGCGACGAACAGGTAGGAGAGTCCCAGCTGCTGCTTCAGATCCTCGAGCAGGTTGATCACGCCGGCCTGCACCGAGACGTCGAGCGCGGAAACCGGCTCGTCGAGGACGAGGATCTTCGGTTCGACGACGAGCGCACGCGCGATTCCGATGCGCTGGCGCTGACCTCCGGAGAACTCGTGCGGGTAGCGACGGGCATAGCTCGGCTCGAGACCGACGAGCTCGAGCATCCGGCGCACGCGGCGCGAGATATCCTTCGCCGGGACGTCGTGCACGGTGAGCGGTTCGCCGATGAGCTCTTCGACGGTCATACGCGGGTCGAGCGAGGCCGCCGGGTCCTGGAACACGATCTGGATGTCGGTCCGGAGCGCGCGACGCTGTGAAGCAGAGAGCGTGGCCGTGTCGATGCCGTTGACGGAGACGCGCCCCGACTGCGGCTGGGCGAGCTCCATCACCTCCATGACGGTGGTCGACTTTCCGCAGCCCGATTCTCCGACCAGGCCGAGGGTCTTGCCGCCGTCCAGCTCGAAGCTGACGCCGTCGACCGCGCGGACGGTGCCGATCCGGCGGCGGAAGACGGTGCCCTTGGTGAGTGGGTAGTGCCGCTTCAGGTCTTCGACCTTGAGCACGGTGCCGCGGGTCTCGACCTCGCGGACGACCTCTTCGACCGGGGCAGGCGGGGAGAAGACCTCGTCGCGGGGGAGCCGGCCGTCGACGATCTCTTCCGCACGGATGCACGCCGCGGACTGCAGCGGTGCGACGGGGACGAGGTCGGGTTCGATGTCGTGGCACGCCGAGATCACGGCGGGGCAGCGATCGGCGAACGGGCAGCCGGTGGGCACCTCGGTCAGCAGTGGCGGACGTCCCTCGAGCGGGACGAGACGTTCGGAGGCCCCGTTGGCGATGCTCGGCATCGAGCGCAGGAGTCCGATCGTGTACGGCATCGCCGGACGTGCGAACAGTTCGTCGACCGGTGCGGTCTCCACGATGCGGCCCGCATACATCACGGCTACGCGATCCGCGTTGCCGGCGACGACGCCGAGATCATGCGTGATGAGCACCACGGCAGCGCCGGTGATTTCCTTCGCCTTCTGGAGCACATCCAGGATCTGGGCCTGGATGGTGACATCCAGTGCCGTGGTCGGCTCGTCCGCGATGATCAGCTTCGGATCGTTCGCGATGGCGATCGCGATCATCGCGCGCTGGCGCATGCCGCCGGAGAACTCGTGCGGGAACGACTTCACCCGTCGGCGCGGCTCCGGGATGCCGACGATGTCGAGCAGCTCGACCGCGCGGGCTTCCAGAGCCTGGTTGCTGAGCCCGGGCTGGTGCAGCTTGAGGCCCTCGATGATCTGCTGACCGATCGTGTAGACCGGCGTCAGTGCCGAGAGCGGGTCCTGGAAGATCATCGCGATGTCGGAACCGCGCATCTTCGACAGCTGCCGGTCGGTGGAGCCGAGGAGCTCGGTGCCGTCGTACGTGATGGAGCCCGAGACGTTGGCGGTGCTCGGGAGGAGGCCCATGACCGCCATCGACGACACGGACTTACCCGAACCGGACTCACCAACGATGGCCAGGAACTCTCCCCGGTTGACCTCGTAGTTGACGCCGCGCACCGCGTGGACGGTGCGGGCCTTCGTCTCGAAGGTGACGTTGAGGTCGCGGACGCGAAGCAGGGGTTCAGGCACGGTTGTTCTCCGAGGTCGGGTCGACGGCGTCACGCAGGGCATCTCCGAGCAGACTCGACGCGAGCACGGTGGCGACGAGGATGATCGCCGGCGGGATGAAGAGCCAGGGACGGGTGGTCGCCGCGGCGCTTCCCGCAGCGAGCAGCGTGCCGAGCGACACATCGGGCGGCTGGATGCCGAAGCCGAAGTAGCTGAGTGTGGTCTCGGCGAGGATCGCGGCGCCGACACCCAGCGTCGCGTCGATGATCAGCAGCGATGCCACGTTGGGGATGATGTGGCGGCGGATGATCGTGAATCCACCGACGCCCATGAAGCGCGCTGCCTTGACATAGTCGCGCTCGCGCAGCGACATGGTCTGACCGCGGATGACTCTCGCGAGCACCATCCATCCGAAGAGGGGGAGGAACACGACGAGCGCGACCCAGGCCAGGTCCTTGAAGAGCGGGCTCAGCAGCACGAGGATGTAGAAGCTCGGCAGCACGAGGAGCAGGTCGATGATCCAGACGATCACCCGGTCCCATACACCGCCGACGTACCCGGCGATCGCGCCGACGAGCCCGGCGATGAGTGCCGTGACCGGTCCGACGATGAGGCCGATGAGCAGGGACTTCTGCAGACCCGCCATCGACTGGGCGAAGATATCCTGCCCGATCGTGTCGGTGCCGAACCAGTGGTCGAGGCTCGGCCCCTTGTTGAACGCGAGATAGTCCTGGTCGGTGGACGACCACGGGTAGAGCAGCGGTCCGACGTACGCGAGCAGGAACATCAGCACGAGCACGCCGGCGCCGATCCAGGCCCGCTTGGTCGAGAACGTGCGGACCAGGATCAGCCGCCACCGGGGGATCGAGGGAGATTCCTCGTTCTCCGGCTCGAGCGGTGGAGCGTCGAGCTGTGTGGGATCGAGCGTCATGTCACATCCTCACTCGGGGGTCGAGGGCCGCGTAGAGGACGTCGGCCAGCGTGCCCGCGATGAGCACCAGGATCGCGGCGAACAGGATGGATCCGGTCGCGGCGTTGATGTCGTTGTTCGACACGGAGTCAATGAGGTATTCGCCCATGCCGTGCCAGCTGAAGATCTTCTCCGTCACGGCCGCGCCCGCCAGGATGGTGCCGAACGAGTAGGCGAAGAAGGTCGACATGGGGATCAGTGCGACGCGCACGCCGTGACGCATGATGGCAGATCCGCGGGTGCGGCCCTTCGCGCGTGCCGTGCGGATGAAGTCCGAGGACAGCACGTCGAGCATCGCGCTGCGCTGGTACCGGGAGTAGGAGGCTGCCGCGGTCACGGTGAGCGCGATCGTGGGCAGTAGCAGATGCGCTATTCGATCGCCTATGACGGGCCAGAACCCGGTGACCCCGACGCTGTACTCGCCGGTGAAGTTGATGAGCTGCTGACCGGACGCGTTGTTGACCCAGGTCGCGCCGATCATGAGGAGTACCGCGATCACGAAGATCGGCGTCGCGAGAACGGTGAACGACGCGTAGGTGATGATCTGATCACTCGCGCGGTACTGGCGGATGGCTCCCCATACACCGAGCAGGATGCCGAAGATCGCGCCGAGGATGGAGCCGATGATCAGCAGTCGGAGGCTCGTGCCGGCCCGTTCGATGATGTCAGCCGTCACCTCGGTGCTGCGAGTCGAGATTCCGAGGGAGCCGGTCGTGACGAACTGGACGAGCCAGTCCCACATGCGCTGCAGCAGCGAGACGTCAGGATTGACGCCCATCTTGTCGAGCGCGGCGTCGATGCTGGACTGCGGGACGGGGGGATTCTTGCCGAGGAACCGCGCCGCCGGCTGAAGTGTGGTGGAGACGAGGGCGTAACCGGCCAACGTGGCGATGACGGTGAGGATGAGATAGTTCACCAATCGCTTGGCGATGAATCCGATCATGGAGCTCCTTCGGCGCGGGATCGCCGCGCACCCGACATCTGTTGCGGCCTCGCTACTCTAGGCACCCGAGTCCCGCTTTCCAAAACTCCGGCATATCCTCTTCGATCGCCGGCAGGCTCCCCATGTTGCCATGTTCACGGTGGTCAGGCTGGCGCGACGCGGTGTCAGCCACGACGCGACCCCGTTTCAGCCACACGATCCTGCGGCTTGAACGACAACTAGGTAACGATCCGGACAACACGTGCCTGACATGCCGGTGTACGGGGCGATTATCGATGATGTTGCTCCATAGCCGGTCGCTGTCTTCGGTACCCGGCTCGGACGAGTCCTGTGCAGTCTGCACGAAACGATAGAAGGGGGAGATCGATGAAGTCGAACTCCAAGAAATGGGCGGGCCTCGCCGGGATCGCCGCGGTCGCGCTGGCGCTCTCTGCGTGCGCGCCCGCCACGAACGGCGGAAACGAGGGGGACGGCGGTTCCTCGCCCGAGGCGCTTCCCGGGACCGGCTGGGTCGCCGCAGACCGCGACGCCGTCAAGGACGGCGGCACGCTCAACCTGCCGCTCGACGAGACGCCGGCCAACTGGAACCTCTACAACCTCGATTCCGGCACCGTCGACGACAACACGATCGCGAGCCTGTTCACCCCCGGTTTCGTCGTCGTGAACGAGGACGGCAGCTGGGAAGCCGACCCGAACTTCGCCACGTCGGTCGAGCTCAAGAGCGAGGACCCTCAGGTCGTCGAGGTCAAGATCAACCCCGACGCCGTCTGGTCCGATGGCACTCCCATCGGTGTCCAGGACTTCCAGGGCCAGTTCAACGCCCTGAACGGCAAGAACGAGGCGTACGCCCCGACGTCCACCAACGTCTGGTCCGACATCGCCTCCGTCGAGGCCGGTGAGAACGACCAGGATGTGCTGATCACGTTCGCGAACAAGAACGCCGACTGGCCCTCCATCCTCGGCACCGGCACGATCTACCCTCGTTGGCTCACGGAGACGCCGGAGAGCTTCAACACCGCGTGGGCGAACGGTCCGTTCGCTGCTGACGGTTCGACCTACGTCTCCGGCGGTCCGTTCATCGTCAGCAAGTTCGACGCGACCGGCAAGACCATCACGTTCGAGCCGAACCCGACGTGGTGGGGCGACAAGCCGAAGCTCGACACGATCAACTACAAGGCGACCGACCGGTCGACCGTCGGCCAGGCGTTCGCCAACAAGGAGTTCGACGCCGTTCCGATCAACTCCAGCGTCGACACGCTCGAGTCCGCGAAGGCGCGCTCCGACTCCGAGATTCTGAACTCGAAGGGTGTGACGTACAGCCACGTCACGCTCAACGGCACCGCCGGCGTGTTCGAGGACGTCGAGGTCCGTCAGGCCTTCGCGAAGTCGCTCGACCGTCAGATCATGGCTCAGGCCGTCATCGAGCCGCTGGGTGTCGAGCCCGAGGTCCTGAACAACCTCATCTTCCTCAACGGCCAGAACGGCTACGAAGACGACGGCGCGGACATCGCGTTCGATGTCGACGCCGCGAAGAAGCAGCTGGAAGACGCCGGCTGGGTCGAGGGCGACAAGGGCATCCGCGAGAAGGACGGCACCAAGCTGACCGTTCGCCTCGTGATCCCCTCGGAGACCCCGAACTCGGCGATCCTCTCGCAGCAGATCCAGCCGATGGCCGCCAAGGCGGGCTTCGACGTCAAGATCGACACCGTCCCGTCGGCCGACTTCTTCACGAAGTACATCACGACCGAGACGCGTGACTTCGAGGCGACGATCTTCGCGTGGCAGGGTACGCCGTACCCGATCTCCTCGACGGAATCGATCTTCAACCCGGCCGACTCGGGGCAGAACTTCCCCGGTGTCGCGGATGAGCGTCTGGACGATCTGTGGGCGAAGGCCAACGCCGAGCTCGACCCCGAGGCGCGCCTCGAGATCGCGAAGGAGATCGACAAGATCATCATGGGCGAAGCCGTGACGATCCCGCTCGCGGCACGACCGAACCAGTACGCGATCGCCGACGGCCTCGTGAACTACGGTCCCTCGCAGTTCGAGTCGGTCACCGGCGCGAAGTTCTGGGAGAACGTGGGCTGGGCCAAGTAAGCCCCGTTCGCACCCCACACTGGGCGGTCCCTTCGGGGGCCGCCCAGTGTGCTTTCCCCGGTGTCGCATCACGCGAATCGGGATTCACACCGCCTGACCGTAGAATCGAGGGGACATGTCCCCACGCGCTCTCACACCTCTTCAGCCTGCCTCGACGCCGGCTGCGCAGATCCGCAATTTCTGCATCATCGCCCACATCGACCACGGCAAGTCCACCCTCGCCGACCGGATGCTCCAGATCACCGGCGTCGTCTCGGATCGCGACATGCGGGCCCAGTACCTCGACCGGATGGACATCGAGCGCGAGCGCGGCATCACGATCAAGAGCCAGGCCGTGCGCATGCCCTGGGAACTCGACGGCCAGACCGTCGCCCTGAACATGATCGACACCCCCGGCCACGTCGACTTCACCTACGAGGTATCGCGCTCACTCGCGGCCTGCGAGGGTGCGATCCTGCTCGTGGACGCGGCGCAGGGCATCGAGGCCCAGACGCTGGCGAACCTCTACCTTGCGCTGGAGAACGACCTCCATATCATCCCGGTGCTCAACAAGATCGACCTGCCGGCCGCCGACCCCGAGAAGTACGCGAAGGAGCTCGCGTCCCTCATCGGCGGCAAGCCCGAGGACGTGCTCCGCGTCTCGGGCAAGACCGGCGTCGGCGTCGAGGAGCTGCTCGACCGGCTCGTCAAGGAGATCCCCGCCCCGAGGGGCGACGCGGACGCGCCGGCGCGCGCGATGATCTTCGACTCGGTCTACGACGCCTACCGCGGTGTGGTCACCTATGTGCGCATGGTGGACGGCAGCCTCTCGCCCCGCGAGCGCATCCAGATGATGTCAACCGGAGCGAATCACGAAGCGCTCGAGGTCGGTGTGTCGAGCCCGGAGCCGACCCCGACCAAGGGACTCGGGGTGGGCGAGGTCGGCTACCTGATCACGGGTGTGAAGGACGTGCGTCAGTCGAAGGTCGGCGACACGATCACAACGTCGCGCAAGCCCGCGTCCGAGGCGCTTCCGGGGTACACGGACCCCAAGCCCATGGTGTTCTCGGGTCTGTACCCGATCGACGGCAGCGACTACGCGGAGCTGCGTGAGGCGCTCGACAAGCTGAAACTCTCCGACGCCTCGCTCGTGTACGAACCGGAGACCTCGGTGGCCCTCGGCTTCGGCTTCCGCTGCGGATTCCTCGGTCTCCTGCACCTGGAGATCATCACCGAGCGTCTCGCGCGGGAGTTCGACCTCGACCTCATCACCACCGCGCCCAGCGTGATCTACGAGGTGCTCACGAGCGACACCGGCGAGACCGTCACCGTGACCAACCCGAGCGAGTACCCGGATGGGCGCATCGGCTCGGTCTCGGAGCCGATGGTGAAGGCGGCGATCCTGCTGCCCAAGGACTACGTCGGCACCGTCATGGAGCTGTGCCAGTCCCGCCGTGGAACGCTGCTCGGCATGGAGTACTTCTCGGAGGAACGCGTCGAACTGCGCTACAACATGCCGCTCGGTGAGATCGTGTTCGACTTCTTCGATCAGCTGAAGTCCAAGACGCAGGGCTACGCCTCCCTCGACTACGAACCGTCCGGGCAGCAGGAGGCCGACCTCGTCAAGGTCGACATCCTCCTCCAGGGCGAGAAGGTCGACGCGTTCAGCTCGATCGTGCACCGCGACAAGGCCTACGCCTACGGCACGATGATGGCCGAGCGCCTGCGCAAGCTCATCCCTCGCCAGCAGTTCGAGGTGCCGATCCAGGCCGCGATCGGTGCGCGCATCATCGCCCGAGAGACGATCCGCGCGATCCGCAAGGACGTGCTCGCCAAGTGCTACGGCGGTGACATCACCCGCAAGCGCAAGCTCCTCGAGAAGCAGAAGGAGGGCAAGAAGCGCATGAAGATGGTCGGTCGCGTCGAGGTCCCCCAGGAGGCGTTCATCGCCGCGCTGTCGGGCGACGTCGAGGGCAAGGACAAGAAGTAGCACGTGCCGCTGCCGGCATACGAGCGGGGAATCACACGCCATCCGATCGCGACAGCGCCGGAGGGGATGCGGATCGCCGAGCATTCGACCGTGGTCGATCCGGCGGCGCGCGATGCCGTCGCGGCGTTGGTGTGCTCGTGGGAGTTCAAACGACGCGCCGGATTCGAGGTGCCGCCCCAGGAGCCGACGCCCGGCCTCGAAGGTGTGCTCGCGAAGCGCCTGTTCGGTATCCGCTTCGTCGAGCCGGTGCGCATCGTCTGGGCCGATGAGAGCGGGTTCGGCTATGAGACGCGACCCGGGCACCCGATCTACGGCGAGGAGTCGTTCCGGATCGACGAGCACGGTGTGTTCACGGCGCGGTCCATCTCCTGCCCTTCCACCGCACTCTGGCGGGTTCTCGGTCCTGCCCTGCGGATGGTGCAGCGCGCGACCCATGCGCGCTACGTGAAGATCGTGCAGGCCGAAGCGGCGGCTTCCCGCACGCAGTGACGCTCGACCGGCCGGGTGCGCCGACCGAAGATGTGTCGCCGTGCGGCGCGTGGGGGTGTTCGCTCAGGTAACGGGAAGTAGGCTGGAACTCATGCGGCGCGGGACTTTCCGAGACGACACGGTGGACTATGCGGCCGTGGGTGCGACCCACGCGCCCGATCTGATGCAGTACCCGCCGGAGCGCAGCATCCCGGCGGAGGAATCCTGGCGTATCGGCAGCGGCAGCGAGCGCTTCCAGACCGCCGGTGAAGCGCTGCTCTCGTGGACGGCGCAGCGCGCGGCCGGACTCTCGGTCGAAGACGTGCGCCCGGCGCCCGGCCCTGCTTACGCCGGGGTGAGCTTCGACGCGGAGGGCAACCCGATCGCGCCGAGCAAGCGCGACGTCGAGCCCCGCTACGACGCGGAGGGCATGCCCTTCGTCGGTGCGGGGATGACTCTTCATCTGCGCGGTCGCGTCGGCAGCATGCGTGCGGACGCGGAGCTGCGGGTGATCTCGGTGACCGAGGAAACTCGGCGCATCGGCTTCGTCCTCGGCACCGTCGGCGGATCCGTCGTCCGCGGCGAGGAGTCCTTCGACGTGGACTGGCGTGAAGACAACGACGAGGTCTGGTTCACCGTCCGCGCCTTCGACGCTCCACACGCGCTGCTGTACCGCACCGTGCCTGCACTCGTGAAGCGCCGTCGTCGTGAGCTCTTCGCGCGTTACCTCCGCGCGATCTCCCCGCTGTACGCGACCCCCCTGTGATGGCGGGACCGCTTCCTCTGGGAGACCCTGCGCCGGCGGACGGGCATCTGCCCGACGACCTTCCCGTCGACACGAGTGTGCCGTTCTCGGCCTACCTGCACATCCCGTTCTGCACGGTGCGCTGCGGTTACTGCGACTTCAACACGTACACGTCGACCGAACTCCGCGGCGCCAAGCAGGAGGACTACGCATCGACGCTGATCTCCGAGATCGGCCTCGCCCGTCGGGTGCTGGCCGACGCGGGGGCGCTGCGGCCGATGGACACCGTCTTCTTCGGCGGGGGTACGCCCACACTGCTGCCGGCCGGCGATCTCGCGCGGATGCTGGAGGCCGCGACCTCAGCTTTCGGACTGGCGGAGGGCGCGGAGGTCACCGTCGAGGCGAACCCCGACACCGTGACGCCCGCGGTCGCGCGCACGCTGGCCGCCGCCGGTGTGACGCGGATGTCGGTCGGTATGCAGTCGGCTGTGCCGCACGTGCTCGCCTCGCTCGACCGCACGCACCGGCCCGAGAACGTGACCACCGCGGTCGCCGCGGCCAAAGACGCGGGTCTCGCCGTCAGCGTCGATCTGATCTACGGGGCGCCGGGGGAGTCGCTCGCCGACTGGGAAGCCTCGCTCGACGCGGCGCTCGCGCTGGAGTCCGACCACATCTCCGCCTACGCGCTGATCATCGAGGAGGGCACGAAGCTCGCTCGCCAGATCCGCCGCGGAGAGGTTCCGACCCCCGATGACGACCTGCAGGCCGACATGTACGAGCTCGCCGACGCGCGTCTCGCAGCCGGTGGCTTCGACTGGTACGAGGTCAGCAACTGGGCGCGCACGCCCGAGCAGCGGTCGCGGCACAATCTCGCGTACTGGCGGGGGAGCGACTGGTGGGGCTTCGGCCCCGGAGCGCACAGTCACGTCGCCGGGCTGCGCTGGTGGAATGTGAAACATCCGGCGGCGTACGCGCAGCGGCTCGCGGCATCCGAGTCGCCCGCCGCAGGCACGGAACGTCCGGACGCCGAGTCGCGGACGCTGGAGCGGATCCTGTTGCTGAGCCGCATCCGCGAGGGCATAGCTATCGACGAGGTGCCCGCCGCGAACCGAAGCAGCGTCGCCGGGCTGATCGCCGACGGGCTCGTGGACCCGGCCGCAGCCATCCGCGGCCGCGTCCAGCTGACCCTGCGCGGACGACTCCTCGCCGATGCCGTGGTGCGCGAGCTCACCGACTGAGCGCCCGCGCCGGTCGGGCTCACCCCGGGAGCAGATCCATGCCGGTGGTCCGCCGCTGCGGCAGCGTCGTGCTGGTGGTGTCGAAGACCCGCGTCTGTCGGCCGGGCCCGTACGCCGGCCAGCCGGGGTCGCCGTTCGTGACGAACCCCACCCAGGCCGCGTTCATCTCGTCGGCGAGCGTCTGCGGGGCGTCGCGGCCCGCCAGCCGCACCGTCTCGTCGTCCGTGAGCCGATCGAACACGAACCCGAGTTCGAGTGCATGCGCGGCGCGCAGATCGCGAACCGGACTCGGCCACGCGAACTCATACACATGCGTGCGCTCCGGTCGCGCTGCCGCCACACGACTCAACGGCCCTCGCAGCATCATGTCCGTGACGAGCTGCCCGAACACCTCGCCGGTGCTCGCCCCGGGGAAGGCCGAGCGATACTCGCGCACTGCTCGACGAGGGATGCGGGAGAGGATCCGTGCGGCCTGCAGCTTCAGCTCGCTGATGCCGGCCAGAGCCTCGGGCGGGAACCACAACCGGTACTCGTCGGTGTTGCTGCCGATCAACAGGGGGGTGTCGATCTCGCCGAGAACCTCGTGCGGAGAGCGGGGCAGGCTGTCCGGGTCGATGGCGAACTGGAAGCCGGGAGCTCCGCCCAGCGGCGAGGAGCCTGCGGACTGGGCCCTTCGCGCTTCGAGCAGCTGATCGGGTGAGAGCGCGGCGAACGAGTCACGGTCGGCCCGGACACCGAGGCGCTTTGCGAGCTGTGCGGTCACCCGTCCCGCCTGCTTCGCCGGCTGTGCAGCCAACGGTCCGGATTCGATGATCGCCCGATGGATCAGCTCGCGGGATTCGTCGCGCGCGAGAAGCCCGGCGACGATCGCCCCGCCGGCGGATTCTCCCATCGCGGTGATCTGCGCGGGATCACCGCCGAACGCGGAGATCTCGCGGTGCACCCACTCCAGCGCCGCAGCGGCGTCGCGCAGTCCGAGGTTTCTCGGTGCACCTTCGAGTACCGAGAAACCCTCCGAGCCCAGGCGGTAATTGATGGAGACGAACACGATCCCCGCTTTCGCGAAGACCGTGCCGTCGTAGAGGGGCAGAGCAGCGGTGCCCCGTTCCAGCGCCCCGCCGTGGATCCACAGGAGCACCGGCGCCGCGGAGGCCCCGGACGGTGCCCAGACATTGGCCGTGAGGATGTCCTCGCCGTCGATATGCACGGAGCCGAGGAGCTCGCCGATCGCGCCGGCGTAGGGAAGCTGGGGTGCCGTGGGGCCGAACTGCGTCGCCTCACGGATGCCCTCCCACGCCGGTACCGGCCGTGGGGCGCGGAACCTGTTCTCGCCGAACGGTGGTGCGGCATAGGGGATGGCGAGGTAGCGGTCGACCCCCTCCTCCGCGGAGCCGCGGACGATGCCGCTCGACAACGTGGTCTGAGGTGAGGAGGTCATGAGCGTCATCCTAGGGTCGCGCATCCGCGCTACGGAGAATCCCGAGCTGCACGGGGTAGGATTGGCACTCTGAACGTCCGAGTGCCAGCGGAAGGGAAGGGCGATGGTCACAGAGCGAGGACTCCAGGTTCTCCGCGCGATCGTGCAGGACTACGTCGAGACCCACGAACCCGTCGGCAGCCGATCCATCGTCGACCGGCACTCCTTCGGCGTCTCGGCGGCGACGATCCGCAACGACATGGCGCTGCTCGAGGACGAAGAGCTCATCACGGCGCCGCACACCTCGTCCGGTCGGGTGCCGACCGACAAGGGCTACCGCGTCTTCGTGAATCACCTGGCGCAGCTGCGGCCGCTCTCGTCCGCGCAGCGCTCGGCGATCGAGTCGTTCCTCGGCGAGCCCGCCGACCTCGACGACCTGATGGTGCGCACCGTGCGGGTGCTGACGCAGCTCACCGGTCAGGTGGCGCTCGCGCAGTACCCCTCGTTCGCACGTGCTCACGTCACGCACGTCGAGCTGGTGGCGTTGGCCCCCAATCGACTCCTGATCGTCCTCGTGACGGACGCCGGCGGTGTGTCGCAACGCGTGGCCCAGCTGCCGGAGGCCATCGACGAGGCCGAGATGGCGGTGCTGCGTGCACGCATGGCCGCCTTGATCACCGGTCACGGCATCGGCGAGGCCTCGGACCGCCTGCAGGCACTGCTCGCCGTGAAGGACGCGCCGAAGGATCACGTGCTTCGCGCGATCGCGAGCGTCGTCATGGACGAGCTCAGCGGATTCCGACAGGAGCGTCTGGTGATGGCGGGAGCTGCCACCCTGGCCCGTCGCGAGCAGGACTTCCGCGGCAGCATCCATCCGCTCCTCGAGGCGATCGAGGAGCAGGTGACCCTGCTGCGGTTGATGAGCGAGATGGTGACCGACGAGCACGGACTCGCCGCCAGCATCGGCACCGAGAACGCACCGTTCGGCCTCGGTGAGGCATCGATCGTCGCCAGCAACTACGCCGCGCCCAGCGGCACCGCGCGCGTCGGCGTGATGGGGCCGACGCGGATGGATTACCCGAGCAATCTCGCGGCGGCACGGGCGGTCGCCCGCTACCTGTCGCGGATGCTCGACGAAGACGAGGCCGGCCGCTGACGCGGTCGCGACCGGAAGACACACGCAGAAAGGCGATTGTGGCGGACCACTATGAGGTTCTCGGGGTGTCCCGAGACGCTTCCACCGACGAGATCAAGAAGGCGTATCGACGTCTCGCGCGACAGCTGCACCCGGATGTGAATCCCGGTGAGGATGCGGCGGAGAAGTTCAAGCTCGTCACGCATGCGTACGACGTGCTGAGCGACGACGAGTCGCGGCGCCGCTACGACATGGGCGGAGGAGACGGCGCCGCTGGCAACTTCGGCGGATTCGGCGGGTTCGGCGACATCTTCGAGACGTTCTTCGGTGCCTCCCAGGGCGGCGGTCGCGGCGCACGACCCCGTTCGCGCCGGGAGCGCGGACAGGATGCTCTCGTGCGTGTCACGCTCGACCTCGGTGACGTCGTCTTCGGCGCGCACCGCGACATCGACGTCGACACCGCCGTGCTGTGCGAGACGTGCCAGGGCTCCTGTTGCCAGGAGGGTACGTCCCCCGTCACCTGCGACATCTGCGGCGGCTCCGGACACGTGCAGCGTCAGGTGCGCAGCCTGCTCGGCAACGTCGTGACCTCTCAGCCCTGCGGCACGTGCGAGGGCTACGGCACCACCATCCCGTTCCCGTGCGGCACCTGCGGAGGCCAGGGCCGCGTGCGCTCGCGTCGCACGGTCTCGCTCGACATCCCCGCCGGCGTCGAGACCGGCCTTCGCCTTCAGCTGCCCGGCTCGGGCGAGGTCGGCAAGGCGGGCGGCCCGAACGGCGACCTGTACGTCGAGGTCACGGTCAACGCCCACCCCGCTTTCAGTCGTGAGGGCGATGACCTGCTCGCCACGCTCGAGGTGTCGATGACCGACGCCATCCTCGGCGCCGAGACCACGATCCAGGGGCTCGACGGCGAGGTCGACCTCGAGATCCGCGCGGGCGTGCAGTCCGGCGACGTGCTCACCATCAAGGGGCGGGGCATCACCCCGCTCCGGGGGACCCAGCGCGGAGATCTCCGCGTCGGCGTGCAGGTCTTGACGCCCACCCGGCTGGACTCCGCGCAGCGGGCGCTGATCGAGGACTTCGCGAAGAAGACCAAGGCTCCGGATCCGCAGCTCGCGCAGTTCCAGCCCGGTCTCTTCTCGAAGCTCCGCGACCGTTTCCGCAGCCACTGATCATGGCGCTGCACTTCCTGGTCGAGTCGTCGACGGATGCCGGAATCGGCGACCTCGTGTCGTTGACCGGCGCTGAGGCGAAGCATGCCGCCGTCGTGCGGCGCCTGCGGGTCGGCGAGGCGGTCACGGTCGGCGACGGCGCGGGCGTGTGGCTGATCGGCGCGGCCGAAGAGGTGTCCCCGACCCGCGTCGAGGTGCGGATCTCCGACCGCGTCGAGCATCCGGCTCCGAGCCCTCGGATCGTTCTGGTCCAGGCGCTCGCGAAGGGCGACCGCGACGAGCTGGCCGTGCAGGCGGCGTGCGAGCTCGGCGTCGACGAGATCGTACCGTGGCAGGCGAGCCGCAGCGTCTCCCGCTGGGAGGGACCGAAGGCGGTCAAGGGTCGCGAACGGTGGGCGACCATCGTGCGCGAGGCCGCGAAGCAAGCCCATCGGGCCTGGGTGCCCGAGGTCACCGCACCGGTCTTGACGACGCAGCTCGCCGAGCGGGCGACTTCGCAGCGCGTGCTGCTCCTCGACCCCACCGCATCCGTGCGCCTCTCCGAGATCTCGGCCGACGATCGCGATCTGGTGCTGGTCGTGGGGCCGGAAGGCGGGATCGCCGAGGAAGAACTCGACCGGCTGACAGCTGCGGGCGCCGAAAGAGTGCTCCTGGGCGACACGGTGCTGCGGACGTCGACGGCGGGCCCGGCGGCGATCGCCGTGCTGTCGGTCGCGCTCGGCCGATGGTGAGCTGCGTTCCGGCCGCCCACGGCGTCAGGCCGCTGGGGACGCGGCGATCAGTAGACTTGAGCGCATGACGGAACCCTCGATCTTCACGCGCATTCTGAACGGGGAGATCCCTGCCGAGATCCTCGGCGAGACCGACCGCCTGTTCGCATTGCGTGACATCGCGCCGCAGGCGCCGGTGCATCTCCTCGTGGTGCCGAAGACTGCGGAGTACCGCGATGTCACCGAGCTCGCCGCGGGGGACCCGTCCCTCCTGGCGGAGATGGTGGCGTTCGCCGGGAAGCTGGCCGCCGAGCACACCGACGACGGCGACTTCCGCCTCGTCTTCAACACCGGCACGAACGCCGGACAGACCGTTTTCCACGTCCATGCCCATGTGCTGGCCGGGGGATTGACCGAGAAGAGCGTCGGTGCCTGACAACAACGAACCGCAGGAGCGCAGCCTGGGCGGTCGACCGCCCGAGGCGGTCGAGAAGATCTACGCCGACGGTGTCGCCATGGTGCAGCTGCTCGGACCCCAGGACCGGCTGCTGCGGATGCTCGAGAAGGAGCACCCCGACGTCCAGGTGCTGGTGCGCGGCAACGAGATCACCCTCGGCGGCGACGCGGATGCGGTCGCGAAGGCCAAGGCGCTGGTCGAAGAGCTGCTCGCCATGACCAGGGCAGGTCATGATCTGGCTCCGAGCGACGTCTCCAGCTCCGCCCGGATGCTGCGCCAAGAGGGGGGTCCCCGGCCGAGCGAGGTGCTGGGCGAGGCGATCCTGACCACGCGCGGCAAGGTGATCCGTCCGAAGACGCTCGGGCAGAAGGAGTACGTCGACGCGATCGAGGAGAACACGATCGTCTTCGGCATCGGCCCTGCCGGCACGGGCAAGACCTACCTGGCGATGGCGAAGGCCGTCCAGGCGTTGCAGCGCAAGGAAGTCACGCGCATCATCCTCACCCGTCCTGCCGTCGAAGCGGGAGAGCGCCTCGGGTTCCTCCCCGGCACGCTGACCGACAAGATCGATCCGTACCTGCGACCGCTGTACGACGCGCTCAACGAGATGATGGACCCCGAGATCGTGCCGCGCCTGATGGCCACCGGGACCATCGAGGTCGCCCCTCTCGCCTACATGCGCGGGCGTACCCTGAACGATTCGTTCGTCGTGCTCGACGAGGCGCAGAACACCACACCCGAGCAGATGAAGATGTTCCTCACGCGCCTCGGCTTCGGCACGCGCATGGTCGTGACGGGCGACATCACCCAGGTCGACCTCCCGCAGGGCTCCTCCGGACTGCGTCTGGTCACGCGTGTGCTCGACGGCATCGACGACATCCACTTCTCGCGACTCACCAGCGACGACGTCGTCCGTCACTCGCTGGTCGGACGCATCGTCGACGCGTACAGCGAGTACGACGAGAAGCGCACGGCGCAGCGCTTCGAGCGCGAGCAGGCGGCGGAGTTCGCCAATCGCGCCGACCGCAGGGGAGCGCAGCGCCCAGGACCACGTGACCGCATGCCGAAACGAGGACTCTCATGATCGAGATCAACAACGAGTCGGCCATCGACGTCGACGAGACCGTGCTGCAGCGACTCACGGACTACAACCTGGCGCAGCTGCACGTCAGCCCGGACGCCGAGGTGGCGATCGTCCTCGTCGACGAGGGCGCCATGGAGGCACTCCACGTGCAGTGGATGGATGAGCCCGGTCCCACCGACGTGCTCAGCTTCCCGATGGATGAACTGCGTCCGGGCACGGAGGACCGCCCCACCGCTCCCGGTCTCCTCGGCGACATCGTGCTGTGCCCGCAGGTGGCGGAGGCACAGGCTCAGGCCGCGCGTCACACCCTGATGGACGAGCTGATCCTGCTCACCACCCACGGCCTTCTGCACCTTCTCGGATTCGATCACGCCGAGCCCGACGAGGAGCGTGAGATGTTCGGACTGCAGAAGGAACTGATCCAGGGCTTCGCCGCGGCTGAACGCCGCCGATGACGGCCGCCCTCCTTCTCATCGCCGCCGTCCTGCTGGTGGCGTTCGGCGGTCTCATGGCGGCGATCGACGCCGCCTACGGTGTCGCTTCCCGCGCCAATCTCGCCGACATGGCGACCGAGGGACGCCGGGCCAAGGCGCTGGGGCGAATCGCCGCCGATCTCGACGCGCACGTGAACGCGGTCGCGTTCATCCGTGTGCTCGCCGAGGTGACCGCTGCGGTGCTGGTGACGGTCGCCTTCACCATGCTCATCGACAACAACTGGTGGGCGATGCTCGCCGCCGCTCTGCTGATGACGGCGATCACCTTCGTGCTCGTCGGCGCGAGCCCGCGGTCGTTCGGTCGCCAGCACGCCGAGGGAATGATCCGCGGTACCGCCTCGATCGTCCGAGGGCTCCGCATCTTCCTCGGACCGCTCGCGCAGGGGCTCGTCGTGCTGGGCAACAAGGTCACACCCGGCACGGGCCGCAGCTCCTTCGCCAGCGAGGACCAGCTGCTCAGCATGGTCGATGAGGCCGCCTCGAACGATCTGATCGAGGAGGACGACCGCGACCTCATCCACTCGGTGTTCGACTTCACGGACCAGTTCGTCCGCGCCGTCATGGTGCCGCGGACGGAGATGGTGACCGTCGATGCCACCGCCACGACGGACGAGGCGATGTCCCTGTTCCTGAACCGCGGCGTTTCCCGGATGCCCGTCGTGGACGACGACGCGGACGACGTGGTGGGTGTGCTGTACCTCAAGGACCTCGTGCAGTTCGCGTATCGCGACGACAGTGCCTGGCGCGCCGCATCCATCCGGCCGATCGCGCGACCGGCGACCTTCGTGCCCGAGTCGATGCGCGCCGAGACGCTCCTGCAGCAGATGAAGCGCGACGCCGTGCACGTGTGCCTCGTGATCGACGAGCACGGTGGCATCTCCGGCCTGGTGACCCTCGAGGACCTGATCGAGGAACTCGTCGGCGAGATCTCCGACGAGTACGATCAGGTATCCGCAGAGTTCGTCGATCTCGGTCACGGACGCTACCGCGTGAGTGCCCGTCTCTCCCTGGAGGACGTGGGCGACCTCTTCGGTCTCGAACTCGAGGACGAGGACGTGGACTCGATCGGCGGTCTGCTCGGCAAGGCGCTGGGACAGGTCCCGCAACCCGGGGCGACGGCGACGGTGGAGGGCCTGGTCCTCACCGGAGGAGCCTCTCGTGGCCGAGGTCGCGGGATCGCGACGGTGTTCGTGGAACGTGCGGCAGGGGACCCTGACGCTTCGCAGGATGAAGGAGATCGACACGATGACTGACGACACCCGAAGCGGGTTCGTGACCTTCGTCGGCCGCCCCAACGTCGGCAAGTCGACGCTGACGAACGCGCTCGTCGGCGAGAAGATCGCCATCACCAGCGAGAAGCCGCAGACCACGCGTCGAGCGATCCGCGGCATCGTGAATCGTCCGGAGGGGCAGCTCGTCATCGTCGACACCCCCGGAATCCACAAGCCGCGGACACTGCTCGGTGAACGGCTGAACGACCTGGTGGAGCAGGTGCTCGGCGACGTCGACGTCATCGGGTTCTGCGTGCCGGCGAATGAGAAGGTCGGCCCGGGTGATCGCCGCATCGCCGCGTCGCTCGACGGCTATCCCCGCGCCAAGAAGATCGCGATCGTGACGAAGACCGATGTCGCGGCCCGCGACGAGATCACCGAGCGTCTGCTGGAGGTCGACGCGCTGCGTGAAGACTGGTCCGCGGTGATCCCGCTGTCCGCGCTCACCAGGGACCAGCTCGACGTCCTGTCCGACGAGATCCTGCTGCTGATGCCGAAGGGCCCTGCCCTGTATCCGGAGGGCATCACGACCGACGAGTCGCAGGAGGACCGCATCGCCGAAATGATCCGCGAGGCGGCTCTCGAGGGGGTGCGCGACGAACTCCCGCACTCGATCGCGGTCGTGATCGACGACATCGCGCCGCGCGAGGGCACTGATCTCACCGACGTGCACGCGTCGATCGTCGTGGAGCGCGACAGCCAGAAGGCGATCATCATCGGGCACAAGGGCAAGCGACTGAGCGAGGTCGGCGCGCGTGCCCGCGTCGGCATCGAGGCGCTGGTGGGCACCCGCGTGTTCCTCGGCCTGCATGTCAAGGTCGCGAAGGAATGGCAGCGCGACCCGAAACAGCTCGGCAGGCTCGGCTTCTGAGATGAGGCCCGGTCACACGTCGATGGCGGCGGGAAGGCCGCCGACCCCGCAGACATGAGCTTCCGCAGCGATGACCCGAATCCGCTGCGGAACGAGGTCTTCACCCGAGTCTTCGACGCTCACTGGGCGGCGGTACGGCACCACATCGAGGGCGTCGTCGGCGACGAGGAGGAAGTCACCGAGATCGTCTCCGAGGTGTTCCTGCATGCCTGGTCCCGGTTGAGGCCGGCTCGACCGCCCGGTCGGGTCTGGTTGCTCCGTGCTGCCGATCGGCGTCTGCGCTCTCGTTCCCGTCCGTCGTCGATGCCGAACGGCGCCGTCGACGCCGTGCACAGCGGAGTGTCCGGCGCCGACGAACAGCCGGGGCTGACGGCCCGCCTGGTAGTCATCCGAGCTTTGGGTGTCCTCACTCCGGTGCAACGGCGTATCATCATGCTCACGTACTGGGATGGACTCGCGGTGGGGGAGATCGCGGAATTGCTGCGCGCTTCTGAGTCCCGAGTGCGGAAGACTCTGGGCGTCGCGCAGGGTCATCTGCGTGATGAGCTGGGCCTGGAGGGGCTGATGACGGGTGATGACTGATAACGCCGTGCTCGAGCGGATGCTGATCGACGCCGATCCTGCACCGACGCCACGTGACGCGCCGCCCGACGCCCGTGCTCTCGCGACCCGGGACCGCATCCTCCGACGCGATGTCGCACCGAAGCGCCGTCGGGTGCGGACGCTCGGCTGGGCGGGCGGGATCACGGCCGTCGCCGCTTCCACCGCTCTGGTGATCGGGGTGCTCTCTCCGCAGGGCGCCGCCGTGGCGGGCACTCCCGCACCGCTCGAGTTCAGTGGGTCGAGCACTGTCGCTCAGATCGTCGACGACGCGGAGACGGCTCTTGCCGAGACACCGGGGCCGACGGTGCCGATGCGAACAGTCAGGACGGCCTCCTGGGGCTTCCAAGTCGATGTCGACGCGAAGACCACGAGTGTCGTGCCACAGCTCTCCACACTCGTGTGGGAACCGGACGGCTCCGGGCGGATGACCATCATCGCCGGAGTGCCGTACGATCCGTCTGACGCGGTGGCCAGCAATGCCGCCGAGGTTTCGAGCAGCGGGAAGGTCGTCACCGATCTGGTGATGGAGCCGGGGGATTTCGAGACCCCCTGGACGACGGTGCCCGGTGAGACGCGGGACGACATGGTGGCGATGCTCGAGGCGTTCGGCATGCCGGCAGATCCCACCGCGTACGACGTCGAGCTGGCGCTCACCTCTGTTCTGGACCAGTGGACGCTGACCGACGCGCAGCACGCGCAACTCCTGCTCCTGCTCGAGGAGGCCGGCGATGGCGAAGCACTGGGCAACACGACCGATCGCCTGGGGCGCGCCGTGACCGGTGTACGTGTCCAGTCCCCGGACGGCGCCGTGAGCGACCTGGTCCTCGTGTCGCGCGACACGGGGCGGATCGTGGGCGTCGAACGCACGGTCCTGAAAGCCGATGACGTGTTCCCCGCCGGCGCGATCATCTCGTATCAGATGTGGGATCTCGATGAGGAGACCGTTCGATGAAACGCACCACCGTTCTGGCCGCTGCTCTGCTCGGGCTCGTCATGACGCTGGGGGCGGCCCCCGCCATGGCCGCCGTCGACGACGACCGTGAGGTCGACCCCCTGGTGGCGGCGGTGCTCGATGAGGTGCCGGGCGGTGTCGTCATCGACGGGCGGCACGCGGTGTGGCCCAAGCTCGACATGGAGCTCACCGTGCCCGCAGCCTCGGGCTTGTCATCGTGGTCGGTCGGGAGCTGCACCACCGGCAGGATCTGCGCCTACAGCAACACTTCGCTCGGCGGAGCATCCCTGACGTTCGGCACGTGCGCGGTGCATACGATCCCGTCGAGCTTCGCGGTCAAGTCCGTCGCCAACGCCCGCGGCTCCGGCTCCGTCCAGGTGCGCAACGGGTCGACCGTCCTGAAGACCGTGGCCGCCGGGAGCTGGAGCAACGTCTCCGGCACGGTCACCAACCTCCGCTGCCTCCTCTGAACCGTGTCGCAGTCGATGTCATCCGAGGAACGGCCGCTGGCGCAGCACTGGGTGGCGACCGCGCCCGGTGGACCGGATTCGTGGGAGTTCGTCGAGGAGCGACTGGCGGCACCCGGGCACGGTGAGGTCACCATCCGAGTGCACGCGTCCGGCGTGAACCCCGCCGACGCGAAGCATGTCGCGTCCGGCCGGTCGGGCCTGGAGTTCCCCGTTCCGATCGGGTACGAGGTGTCCGGTGTGCTCAGCGCGGTCGGTCCGGACACTCGGATCGGCTCCGGTGCAGCGGTGATCGGCGACGAGGTGATCGCTTTCCGGGTGCGCGGCGGTTACGCGACAGCGGTCACGGTCCCCGCGGAGAAGGTCTTCGCGAAGCCGTCCACGCTCACGCATCCGGAGGCGGCGAACCTGCTTCTCGTCGGCACCACGGCCGCGGAGATGCTCGCGGTCACCGGGGCGGCGCCGGGGGAGACCGTCCTCCTCCACGGCGCCTCGGGCGCGGTCGGCGTGAGCGTCCTGCAGCAGGCTCGGCTCCGCGGCATCCGCGTCATCGGCACCGCGAGCACCGACCGGTTCGACGAGGTCCGGCGATTCGGGGGAGAGCCCGTCCGATACGGCCCGGGGCTCGCCGACCGGGTCCGTGAGGTCTCGGCCGGACCGGTGGCCGCAGCGCTCGATGCCGTCGGCACCGACGAGGCCGTCGACGTGTCACTCGAGCTGGTCTCGGATCGCCGTCGCATCGTCACCATCGCCGCCCTGGGGCGCGCCGAGGCCGAGGGGATCCAGGCGATCGCCGGCTCGATGCCCGCCAGTGCCCGGTTCCGCGATGAGGTGCGCAGCGAGCTGATCGCCCTCGCGCAGAACGGCGACCTCGTGGTGCCCGTCGCCCGGACCTTTCCGCTCGACGAGGCGCGTCAGGCCCATCGTGTGTTGGCGACCGGCCACCCTGGCGGGAAACTCGCCCTGATCCCCTAGATCAGTCGATCTCGCGCAGGGCGGAGGTCACGACCACCACCTCGTCGCCGTATTCGGCATCCACCGCATCCTGGAGAGTGCCGTCATCCCACACGACCTGCAGCCAGACGTAGCCTCGATCCGTCCCGACCGTGAGGGCATCGGTCCCGAGACGCGCGGAGATGTCGTCCTGCACCCGCGTCAACTCGTCTTCGTCCGTCGAGCCCTCGACGCCGCCGGTCGGATCTTCTGGAGCGACCGTGTCGTACAGCGCGAGCATGATCGGCGGGTCGGTCCGGGTGAGCCGCTCGCCGTCGTACGTGGCATACACGGCATACGCGCCCCAGGTCGCGTCCCCGCTGGTCTCGCTGCCGTCGACGCCGTCCCAGGTCCAGTCGTCCAGTGGCACCCCGCTGCACTGGGGCGGGTAGGACTCCATGATCGCCCCCATGCACAACGCCACGTCGCCTGCGTCGTCCAGCACGGTGCCCACCCCGATGACGCGCCCCTCCGGAGGCTCAGGATGTGCGTTCTCGAGGCGCTGGTCCGACGGGACGGTCGTGCTCGTCGGCGCCGCGGAACCGCCCGGTCCCGCGGCGCAGGCGGTCAAAGCGAGGAGTCCGACGGCCGATGCCACGGCGAGGATCAGGCGACGCTGCGATGTGCTCATATCGGGGAGTGTCACCGGCCGCGTGATCGTCTCACACGCGTCGAAACCGCCGGGCCATCCCTGCTAGCATGACCACATGCCTTTCGGCGGTCTGCTTCTTCTTAGCTGCCGCGACGAGTCCTAAAGCTAGGGCCTTCCTCGTCGCGGCGCTTGTGTTGGCCCGTTCATCTTGACGAAGAGAAGAAGCCCCATCATGCAGAACACTCAGCGCCCGTCCGCGATGCCGATCCACAAGTACCGGCCGTTCCACGAGCAGATCAACGTCCACCTGCCTGACCGTACCTGGCCTGATGCTCGGATCACCGAGGCGCCGCGGTGGTGCGCCGTCGACCTCCGAGACGGCAACCAGGCACTCATCGACCCGATGTCGCCCGAGCGCAAGCGCGTGATGTTCGAACTGCTCGTCAGCATGGGCTACAAGGAGATCGAGGTCGGCTTCCCGTCGGCGAGCCAGACGGACTTCGACTTCGTCCGCCAGCTCATCGAAGAGAACCTGATCCCCGACGACGTCACCATCCAGGTGCTGACCCAGGCACGCGAGCACCTGATCGAGCGCACCTACGAGTCGATCGCGGGCGCCAAGCAGGCCATCGTGCACCTGTACAACTCCACGAGCGTGCTGCAGCGCGAGGTCGTGTTCCGCACCGACAAGCAGGGCATCATCGACATCGCGCTCGAGGGTGCGCGCCTGTGCCGCAAGTTCGAGAAGACGATCCCGGACACGAAGGTCTACTACGAGTACTCGCCCGAGAGCTACACGGGCACAGAGCTCGAGTTCGCGGTCGACATCTGCAACCAGGTGATCGAGGTCTTCGAGCCGACTGCAGACCGCAAGGTGATCATCAACCTGCCCGCCACCGTCGAGATGGCCTCTCCCAACGTCTACGCCGACTCGATCGAGTGGATGAGCCGGAACCTCAACCACCGAGAGAACGTCATCCTGTCGCTGCACCCGCACAACGATCGCGGTACCGCGATCGCCGCCGCCGAGCTCGGCTACATGGCCGGAGCCGACCGCATCGAGGGCTGCCTGTTCGGCAACGGCGAGCGCACGGGCAACGTCGACATCGTGGCCCTGGGCATCAACCTGTTCACGCAGGGCATCGACCCGCAGATCGACTTCAGCGACATCGACCAGGTCAAGCGAACGGTCGAGTACTGCAACCAGCTGCCCGTGCCCGAGCGCAGCCCCTGGGCGGGCGACCTGGTCTTCACCGCGTTCAGCGGGTCGCACCAGGATGCGATCAAGAAGGGCTTCGAAGCGATGGAGGCCCGGGCGAGCGCCGAGGGCGTCACGGTCGACGAGATCGAGTGGGCGGTTCCGTACCTGCCGGTCGACCCGAAGGACCTGGGCCGCTCATACGAGGCGGTCATCCGGGTGAACTCGCAGTCCGGCAAGGGCGGCGTCGCGTACCTGCTGAAGTCGGATCACGCGATCGATCTGCCGCGCAAGCTCCAGATCGAATTCTCCGGCGTCGTGCAGGCCAAGACGGATGCCGAGGGCGGCGAGGTCACGTCCGACCAGATCTGGTCGATCTTCAACGACGAGTACCTGCCCGCCGACGACTCCGCGGCCAAGTGGGGACGGTTCGAGCTGCTCGCGACGCAGACTCGCAGCGACATGTCCGGTGACGTGGTGCTCGACGTGGTGCTGCGCGACGACGACGAGCAGGTCTCGGTGTCGGGCAACGGCAACGGCCCGGTGGCGGCGTTCGTCGAGGTGCTGCGCGGTCAGGGCTTCGACATCACCGTGTACGACTACGTGGAGCACGCCCTCAGCGCCGGAGGCGACGCACAGGCCGCGGCCTACGTCGAGCTGCAGGTCGGCGACCAGCGCCTGTGGGGCGTCGGCATCGACGGCGACATCTCGACGGCATCCCTCAAGGCGATCGTCTCGGGTGTCAACCGCTCGATCCGCACGCGGCAGCAGGAGCTCGCGGCGGTCTGACAGTCCGCGCAGGAACGCCCCCTCGGTGACGACCGAGGGGGCGTTCGTCATTCCCTGTTCAGACCCACTGGACGAGCTGCCAGATGATCCCGTTCGGATCGGCGAACTGGCAATAGCGCTCGCCCCACGGCTCGGTCTCCGGGGGAGTGATGACGCGCGCACCCGCCGCGTCGATGCGGGCGAACTCCGCATCGATGTCCTCCACGACGAACACGAGCAGGGTGCCCTGACCCGCGGAGCCGGCGATCTCCTGGGGTCGGAAGCTTCCCAGGCCGGTCTCCAGGAAGATGAGGTTGGGTGCGTCCGGGTGCTGCAGCGAGACGAATCCCTCGGCGGACATCGCCTCCTCGAATCCGAAGTGGGTTTTCGCGAACGCGGCTGATGCGGCGACGTCGTCGACGTTGAGAGAGATGGCGGTCTGAGTGATGTTCACGGTGTCTCCTGTCTAAACTACGTACAACGTACATGGTTAAGAGATCCCGTGAGAGGATTATTCCGACATGGCCAAGAATCTGGTGGATCTCCTCTGGCGGGACGAATCGTCGGCGGCCGCGGGCGGTCGTCGTGGACCTCGGGCCCGACGTTCGACGGCGGAGGTTATCTCGCGGGCGATCGAGCTCGCCGATCACGCCGATCTGGACGCCGTGACGATCCGCGCCCTCGCGCAGTCACTCCAGCTGCCGCCGATGTCGATCTACACGCACGTGAACAGCCGTGCGGACCTGCTCGTCCTGATGGTCGACGTGATGCACTCTCGGATGCGGGTTCGCTCGGTCGAGGAAGTCGGCTGGCCCGCGCGAGTGCGCGCGGTTGCCGAGGACAACCTCGCCCTGCTGCGAGGGCATCCCTGGGTGCTCGACATCGCGGACCAGCGTGCCGCGCTCGGGCCCGGCACGATCGCCAAGTACGACCGCGAGCTGCATGCGTTCGATGACACGGGGCTGGGCGACATCGAACGCGACGCGGCACTGTCCTTCCTCCTGGACTTCGTCCACGCCGCGGCGATGAGGATGCGGGAGAGCGCCGAGAAGGAGCAGTTCGGCGCATTTTGGGCGGAGGCGGGCCCGCGCCTCGCTACCTACCTGGGGGAGGACTACCCGCTCGCGCAATCGGTCGGTCAGGCCGCGGGCGAGTCCCTGGGGACGCCCTACGATGCCGCAGTCGCGTGGGAATTCGGTCTGGCGAGGGTGATCGACGGCCTCCGTGCGATCATCGGCGAGCACCCGGGATCCTGAGATCGAGGCTCAGATGTCGGCGCTGGGCTTGACGATCGCGATGGCGCCCGTCTCCGCGGCCACCTTGCGGCGGTAGATGCGGCGCTGCTCCGGCAGGGAGACGTCGAACGTGACGGCGAGGATGCGGATGACGGTCGTCACGGCGATGCCGGCGACGGCGGCGATCGTGATGGGCATCCCGAGCGCGACGGCGATGACGATGAACGTGCACCCGGCGCCGGCCGCGACGGCGTAGAGCGACCCGACGTGCATGATCGCGGTCGGCAGCCCCATGAGCATGTCGCGGAGCACGCTGCCGCCCACGGCCGCGCACACGCCGATGAACACGGCCGGCACCTCGGGGATGCCGAAGGCGAGAGCTTTGCTCGTCCCGAACGCACCGAACATCCCGATGACCACCGCGTCGAGCACCACGATCGCCGTGTTCAGGCGGGTGAACAGACCGGCGAGCAGCATGCCCAGGAGTGCCGCCCCGGCCGCCGTGACGAGATACCACTGGTTCTGCAGCGTCGCCGGCGTCTGCCCGAGCAGGATGTCGCGGATCAGACCGCCGCCCATCCCGATCATGATGCCGATGATCGCGACGCCGAGCCAGTCGAGGCGCCGCTGACCCTGGAACCCCGAAGCGAACATCGCGCCCTGGACCCCGCCGAGGCCGACGCCGAGCAGGTCCGCCCACAGCGGAATGGTGAAGAGCGGTTCGGTCACCCGTCCATTCTCCCGTACGGAGGATAATCGAGGGGTGCCCACCTACCGAGACGAAGCGGTGATCCTGCGCACTCACAAGCTCGGTGAGGCGGATCGCATCGTCACCATGCTCTCGCGCCGCCACGGCAAGGTGCGCGCGGTCGCTAAGGGCGTGCGCCGCACCTCGTCGAAGTTCGGTGCCAGGCTCGAGCCGTTCATGGTCGCCGACGTGCAGCTCTATCAGGGGCGCTCGCTCGACATCGTGCAGCAGGCGGAATCGCTCGGCTCCTACGGCACGGACATCGCGGCGCACTACGACCGGTTCACCGCGGCGAACGCGATGGTGGAGACAGCCGACCGTCTGAGCGATGCCGAGGCGACCCCCGATCAGTACCTGCTCCTCGTGGGCGGGCTGCGGGCACTGTCGCGCGGAGAGCACGTTGCGCGGAGCATCCTCGATTCGTACCTCCTGCGGGTCATGTCGCTTTCCGGGTGGGCGCCCTCGCTCGACGAGTGCGCGCGCTGCGGGACGCCGGGGCCGCACGCGCGGTTTGTCGCGCAGCTGGGTGGACTGGTGTGCACCAACTGCGCGCCGGCCGGCAGCCCCCGCGTCGCCGAGAAGACACTGGCCCTTCTCCGCGCCTTGATCTCGGGGGAGTGGGACGTCATCGATGCGTCCCCGCCCGCCGACACCGCGGCCGCGTCCGGACTCGTCTCCGCTTACGCCCAGTGGCACCTGGAGCGCGGCATCCGCTCGCTCGCCCATGTGTCGGACATCTCGTCGGAAGGACCACGATGAGCCCGAAGCCCTACACGCACAAAGACGCGGTGCCCTATCGTCCGCTGGACTGGACCGGAGTGCACCCGCCGGCGTTCCGGGCCGTGCCCGAGCACGTCGCGATCGTCATGGACGGCAACGGCCGCTGGGCCAACCGCCGAGGGCTCAACCGCATCGAAGGCCACAAGGCGGGCGAGGAGGTGCTCCTCGACGTCGTCGCCGGCGCCATCCAGGCCGGGGTGAAGCATCTGTCCGTGTACGCGTTCTCGACCGAGAACTGGGCGCGGTCCCCCGAGGAGGTGCGCTTCCTCATGGGCTACAACCGCGATGTGCTGCACCGCCGCCGCGACCAGCTCAACGAGTGGGGGGTGCGCATCCGCTGGGCGGGCCGCAAGCCCCGGCTCTGGGGCAGCGTCATCAAGGAGCTGCAGCACGCCGAACATCTCACCCGCGGCAACGACGTGCTCACCCTCACGATGTGCGTCAATTACGGCGGACGGGTCGAGCTCGTCGACGCGATGCGGGCGATCGCGGAAAATGTCGCTGCCGGGCGCGTGAAGCCCAAGGCCATCACCGAGAAGATGATCCGCCGGAACCTGTACGTGCCGGACATGCCCGACGTCGATCTCTTCCTCCGGAGCTCGGGGGAGCAGCGCACCTCGAACTTCCTGCTGTGGGAGTCGGCCTACGCCGAGATGGTTTTCCTCGACACGCTCTGGCCGGACTTCTCGCGGGAAGAGCTCTGGCGGGCGATCGGCGTCTACCTGTCGCGGGACCGTCGCTTCGGCGGCGCGATCGACACCCCTGACTCACCCGCCTGAGCCCGGAGCCACTGCTCGGTCTCGTTCGGAGTCCGGAGCCGGACGATCGTGAGCTGCGGGAAGCGCAGGGTGTAGTCCGGCATCCGCTCGGTCCAATGCCCCAGGGTCTTGGTCTGCCAGGCGAGGATGTTCTCGTCGGGATCGCTGCGGAACATCTGCCAGATCGGTTTCTCGACGTTGCCGTTCCACATCCGCGTGCGCAGGATGCTGCGGCGAAGCGTTCGACGCAGCAGGCGTGAGCGCACCACGCGGTACGGATAGTCCAGCCAGATCGCGAGGTCGGCGCGCGGCGTGAGGATCTCGTCGGTGCCCTTGCTCGTGTACTGCCACTCGGTGACCCAGCGGTCCTCGGCCGCGAAGGCGCGGACATCGTCGAGGAACTCGGGCCGCGGAGCCCAGTTCGGCCCGTGGAACAGGCCGTCGATCTCGATCTGGCGCAGTCCCCACACGCCGGCGACGCGGCGCGCGAGAGTGGTCTTGCCGGAGCCCGTGACACCGGCGATCAGGACCCGCTCGGGCCGGAAGGGAAGCGGGTCGGCGGCGGTGAGCATCCGAGAATCCTACCGATGTCGCCCCCGCTGCCTCGGAATAGCTCGGAGGCGCATGCGGTTGGATGAAAGTGTGACTGAACCCATCTCCATCGACATCTGGTCCGACATCGCCTGCCCCTGGTGCTACATCGGCAAGCGCAACCTCGAGAAGGGTCTCGAAGCGGTCGCTGCCGACGAGGACGCGCCGCAGGTCAACATCACCTTCCACTCGTTCGAGCTGTCGCCCGACACCCCGGTCGACTTCGACGGAGACGAGATCGACTTCCTCGCTGGCCACAAGGGCATGCCGCGGGAGCAGGTCGAGCAGATGCTGTCGAACGTGACCGGTGTCGCGGCGAACGCGGGGCTCGAGTACCGTTTCGACATCCTGCAGCACACCAACACCGTGAAGGCGCACGAGCTGCTGCACTTCGCGAAGGCCGAAGGGCTGCAGCACGAGATGGAGGAGCGGCTCATGTCCGCCTACTTCACCGAAGGCAAGCACGTCGGGCGTATCGACGACCTCGTAGCCCTCGCGGCCGAGGTGGGGCTCGACGCCGACCGCGCCCGCACCGCGCTCGAGAGCGAGCAGTACCTCCCGGCCGTGCGTCAGGATCAGGCGCAGGCACGGGCCTACGGCATCCAGGGAGTGCCCTTCTTCGTCGTCGACGGCCAGTACGGCATCAGCGGTGCACAGCCGCCCGCCGCGTTCGAGAACGTGATCCGCGACCTGTGGGCCAAGAGGGACGAACCCGTCGAAGCCTGAGAGCCACGGCACGCTCCACACACGACGCCGGGGACCCGAACGGGTCCCCGGCGTCGTGTGTGTGAGGGTCAGACCCGCTGCTGGCGCGGGGCGAGGGGCAGTGGCTCCATGGGCTGGTCGTTCGCCGTGAGGTCGATGCCGAGTTCGCGCGCGTAGACGACGCGGGTGGCGATCGTCACCTCGTCACCCGCCTCCTTGAGCTCGAACACCCGACCGCCGCGCATGCGGTTGCGCTCTGCGCCATCGAGACCGTATGCGCCGAAACCGGTGCCGGGGGCATAGCCGAGCATGACGCCGTAGTAGTCGCCCACGTAGTCATTGATGTGGTCGTGGCCGACGAACACGCCCTTCACGTCGCCGCGCTCGAGGATCGCGTTGAACATCCCCGAGTTGAACGGACCGGGGCACTCGTCTTCGTTGCGCTCACCGACGATGGCGTGCCGGGCCCTGCCGCGCGCGGCATCGGCCTCCGTGCGGGTGTCCACGCCGCCCCACCACATGAAGCGGTGCTCCCACAACGCGATGTGCAGGAACATCAGCCCCGGCACCTTGCGCCCGCGACGCTGTTCGAGACGCTGCGACTGCTCGCGGTACCAGGCCACCTGGTCCATCCGCAGCCAGTCCCAGGTCGGGTATCCGGCGAAGTCCTGGCCATCGATCGTGCCGGGGGCGTAGCGCCCCGAGTCCATCAGCCACAGCGCGAACGCCTCGCGGTTCTTCCGGGCGGCCGAGCCGATCGACACGATCGTGTTGCTCGTGCCCGTCACGCCCCGCGTGCTCTCGGCATTCACGTTGTACTCGTACGAGCGGTAGATCTTCAGCATCCCCGCCTCGTCCACGCCCGACTGCGGGAGCGAGTCCTCGTCGTGGTTGCCGTACGTGACCGCCCAGGGGATGCGCCGGGATTCCATCGGCGTGACGACGTTGTTGATCGCCTGTTTCACGGCGAGCCGGGTCTCGCAGCCACCGGTGATCACATCGCCGTTGATGACGACGAAATCGGGCTTCTCCTGATCGAGCACCTTCTCCATCAGTTCGACCGTGCGGCGGTCGGTGAGTTCATCGTCTTGCGTGTCGTTGAACTGCACCACCTTGAAGGTCCCGTCGGCGCGGAACCGCAGACCGCGGCCGGCTCCGGCGCCCGCCGGGGCGATGTCCGAGGCCGCGGCTGCGGAGGCGGTACCGAGGGGCAGGGCGGTTCCGAGAGCGCCGAGCGCTCCGGCGGTGAGGACGGTGCGCCGGCTGATCGGCAGGCGGTCGGGCATGCGTGGTCTCCTTCGTCTTCGGGCGATGTTCGCCGCGGTGAGACTAGGGAGGCCAGATGGCGTCGGGCTGACGAGGAGGTGAACGAGCCCCGTGTTCGCCCGCAGATCAGGGGAGCGCGCGGCTTACGCGGAGGTGAACCGCACCGACCCCGCGCTCGATCCGTCGTGACTTAGCGGGTCAGTGCTGCTTCGATCGCGCTGACGATCTCGGGAGCGTCCGGCTTCTGCTTCGGGCGGAAGCGCAGGACGTCGCCGTCGGGCAGCACGAGGAACTTCTCGAAGTTCCACTCGACCCGCCCGGCCTTGCCGCCCTGGTCCGGGGTCTCCTTGAGCGCCTTGTAGAGCTCCGAGGCGTTCTTGCCGTTCACCTTGACCTTGTCGTTGACCGGGAAGGTGACGCCGTAGGTCGTAGAGCAGAACTCGAGGATGTCGTCGACAGAACCCGGCTCCTGGCCGAAGAACTGGTTGCAGGGGAAGCCGACGACGGTGAAGCCGCGGTCGCCGTACAGGCGCTGCAGCTCCTCGAGCTGCTCGTACTGGGGGGTGAGGCCGCACTTGGACGCCACGTTGACCACCAGCACCACGTCGGCGCCGAGATCGTCGAGCGTCTTCTCCTCGCCCTTGGCATCGGTGAACGGGATCGAACGGAGCGCGGAATCGGTCATATTCACAGCTTAGGTCGCCGCATCCCTCCGGGCTCCGCGTCTGGGAGAATGGAGAGGACATGACTCTCGCCACCGCCCCCGCCCGCCCCCTTCGCATCGGCCCGATCGACCTCGACGTGCCGGTCGTCCTCGCACCCATGGCGGGTATCACCAACACCGCCTTCCGGCGCCTGTGCCGCGAGTACGGCGCCGGACTCTACGTGAGCGAGATGATCACCTCGCGCGCGCTGGTCGAGCGCAACGAGACGACCATGCGGCTGATCCGGCATCACGAGTCCGAGACGCCGCGGTCCATTCAGCTCTACGGTGTCGACCCGAAGACGATCGCCGAGGCCGTGCGCATCATCGTCGCGGAAGACCATGCCGACCACATCGATCTCAACTTCGGATGCCCGGTGCCGAAGGTCACCCGCCGCGGCGGGGGAGCAGCGCTGCCGTGGAAGTCGAAGCTGTTCGCCGACATCGTCGACCAGGCGGTCAAGGCGGCGGGTGACGTGCCGCTCACGGTGAAGATGCGCAAGGGAATCGACAAGGATCACCTGACGTTCCTCGACGCCGGGCGCGCGGCGGAGGATGCCGGTGCAGCCGCCGTGGCCCTGCACGCGCGCACCGCGGGCGAGTTCTACTCCGGGCACGCCGACTGGAACGCGATCGGCGAGCTGAAGCAGGCCGTCACGAGCATCCCCGTGCTGGGCAACGGCGACATCTGGTCCGCCGACGATGCCGTGCGCATGATGGCGCAGACCGACTGCGACGGTGTCGTGGTCGGCCGCGGCTGCCTCGGACGCCCGTGGCTGTTCGGTGAGCTCGCCACCGCCTTCGGCGGCGAGGGCAAGACGGTCGACGCCACGCTCGGGTTCGTTGCGAACGCCTTCCGTCGGCATGCCGAGCTGCTGGTCGAGTTCTTCGAAGACGAAGATCGCGGGTGCCGTGACATCCGCAAGCACGTCTCCTGGTATTTCAAGGGATACCCGGTCGGTGGTGACATCCGCACCGGGCTCGCCACCGCGTCCAGCCTCGCGGAGATCGACGACTTCCTCGGGCGACTCGATCACACCGCTCCGTATCCCGGTGCGGATGCCGAGGGGCAGCGCGGACGCTCCGGGCACCCGAAGCGGACGGCACTGCCGGACAAGTGGCTGGAGTCGCGGGAGCTCGCCTCGTCGGCATCGGAGATGATGCGTGGAGCGGAGATCGAGAACAGTGGCGGTTGATCCCCAGGTCGGCCTGCGCGCCGACGGTTACGACGCGCGTGACGCCGAGCGCTTCTTCGCGGAGACCCATCGATCCGAGCGCAATGACTTCGCGCGCGATCGCGCACGCGTGCTGCATTCCGCAGCTCTGCGTCGGCTCGCCGCGAAGACACAGGTGCTGAGCCCGGCCAGCACGGCCGACTTCGCCCGCAACCGCCTGACACACTCGCTCGAGGTGGCGCAGGTCGGGCGGGAGCTCGCGGTCGCCCTCGGCGTCTCAGCCGATGTGGTCGACACCGCCTGCCTGAGCCACGACCTGGGCCACCCGCCGTTCGGACACAACGGCGAGCGGGCGCTCAACGAATGGGCGGAGCCGATCGGCGGCTTCGAGGGCAATGCTCAGTCGCTGCGCATCCTCTCGCGGCTCGAGGCCAAGGTGCTCGACGACGATGACCGCTCCGTCGGACTGAACCTGACGCGCGCCAGCCTCGACGCGACGTGCAAGTACCCGTGGACGGTCGACAGTCCGGTGCCGGATCCCGGTGGGCGGCTCAAGTTCGGCGTGTACCCCGAGGACGAGGCTGTGTTCCGGTGGATGCGCGAGGGAGCCCCCGGACGCCTGCGGTGCATCGAGGCCGAGATCATGGATCTCTCCGACGACATCGCATACTCGGTGCACGACTTCGAGGACGCGATCGTCAACGGATACGTCGACGTCGCGCAGCTGGCCGATCCTCGTGCGCACGATGCGCTGCTCGGACGCATCCAGCAGTGGGTGGGATACGACTTCACTCGCGACGAGCTGGCGGATGCGCTGTACCGCCTCTCGTCCCAGCCGATGTGGCTCGCGTCGTTCGACCGCTCACGGCAGGCGCTCGCCCGGCTCAAGAACCTGACGAGCGATCTGATCGGCCGCTTCGCCAAAGCCGCGGTCGCCGCCACCAAAGAGGCGTACGGAAGCACGGCTCTGGTTCGCTACAACGCCCATGTCGTCGTCCCGCGGGTGATCGAGGTCGAGATCGCCGTGCTCAAGGGCATCATGGGTCAGGCCATCGTCACGATCGAGGCCCGCAAGGGGGTCTACAAGGAGCAGCGTCGCGTTCTGACGCGACTCGCCGAGGCGCTCTGGTCGACTGACGCCCTGTGGTCCGCCGGATCCGACGTGCTCGAGCCGGCGTTCGCTGCGGACTTCATCGCGGCGGAGAACGACGCCGAGCGCGCCAGGGTCGTCGTGGATCAGATCGCGAGCCTCACCGACCAGAGTGCGATCGACTGGCACAACCGGCTCGTGGGAGAGATCGATCCGGCCGAGGTGGGCATCTGGACTCCTCGTCACGCCCGACCCGGGGCTCGGGCGCACGCCGAGAGGCGGCCCATCGCCGAAGGGGCGCGCTGATGCCGCGGATCCGGCAGGCCGACGTCGACGAGGTCAAGGCGCGCACGAACATCGCCGACATCGTCGGTGAGCGTGTCGCGCTGAAGTCGGCGGGCGTGGGTTCACTCAAGGGACTGTGCCCCTTCCACGACGAGAAGAGCCCGAGCTTCCATGTGCGCCAGCAGGTGGGCTACTACCACTGCTTCGGCTGCGGCGAGTCGGGCGACGTCTACTCGTTCCTGCGCGAGATGGACCACGTCAGCTTCACCGAGGCGGTCGAGCGTCTCGCCGGCCGCATCGGGTACACGCTGCACTATGAGGACGGGGGAGCGGCACCGGAGACGAGCGGCCGCAGCCGTCTCTACGCGGCGAACACCGCGGCCGCGGAGTTCTTCCGCGCACAGTTGCTCACGCCGGATGCCGAGGCCGGCCGCCGCTTCCTCGGGGAGCGCGGCTTCGACGCCGGAGCCGCGGCGCATTTCGGCGTCGGCTTCGCGCCGCGCGGCTGGGACGGCATGCTCAAGGCACTCACCGCACAGGGCTTCACGCGCGAAGAGCTCAGCAACGCCGGACTGGTCTCCACCGGGCAGCGCGGCGTCTACGACCGGTTCCGCGGGCGCCTGGTGTGGCCGATCCGCGACGTCTCGGGTCAGACGATCGGCTTCGGCGCGCGCAAGCTCTTCGACGACGACAACGGCCCGAAGTACCTGAACACCCCGGAGACCCCGATCTACAAGAAGGCGCAGGTCCTCTACGGACTGGACCTCGCCAAGCGCGACATCGCGCGCGGAGACCCCCGCCGTGTCGTCGTGGTCGAGGGGTACACCGATGTGATGGCCTGTCACCTCGCCGGTCTCACCACGGCCATCGCGACGTGTGGCACGGCCTTCGGTACCGACCACATCAAAGTGCTGCGTCGAGTCATGGGGGATGACAACGCCTCGGGCGAGGTCGTCTTCACCTTCGACGGCGATGAGGCCGGCCAGAAGGCCGCACTGCGAGCCTTCACGGAAGACGATCGGTTCAACGCGCAGACCTTCGTGGCGGTCGCGCCCGACGGCCTCGACCCGTGCGATCTGCGTCTCCAGCGCGGTGACGCCGCCGTTCGCGGGCTGATGGACACCAAGCAGCCGATGTTCGAGTTCGCGATCGACCGCAAGCTGGGCGGTTTCGATCTCTCCACCGTCGAGGGGCGCGTGGGCGCTCTGAGGGCTGCGGCGCCGATCGTGGCCGAGATCCGCGACCAGCTCCTTCGCCCGGGTTACGAGCGTGTCCTGGCACGGCGACTCGGGATGGATCCCACCGAGGTGCGTAGCGAGGTCGAGCGCGCGGCGCGTGGCGGTTCCACGCCGCAGCACTCGCGTCGCGAGGCTCCGCAAGTCGATCCCGCGACCGGGGCATCGGTCGTGGCGCCGGTCACTCTCGCCAGTCTTCCGCGCAGCCCCGATGTCGCGGTCGAACGGGACGCGCTGATGGGTGCCCTGCAGTACGGGCATCAGGTCGATCAGGCCCTCCTGAATCGGGCGCTGGGCATGCCGTTCCGCACCCCGGGTCTCGACGCCGTGCGCGAAGCCGTGGCGGCGGCGCCCGACCGCACCAGGGCCGGCTGGGTGACGGAGGCCGTCAACAGCGTCCGCGAGCCCTACCGCTCGCTGGCGGGTGAGCTGCTGATGACGCCTTTCCCCGCGCGGGACGAGGAGCGCGCCGTCGCCACCGTGGCCGACCTCGCCCGACGACTCGTCCTGCGCCAGCTCGAGCGCGACAAGCAGGAGCTTCTCGGCGCCGTGCAGCGGGTGCCGGCGGATTCCGATGGGGGCCGTGCGTTGCGGATGCGCCTTCGCGACATCGATGCCGAGCGTCAGCGCTTCGCCGAGTCGTAACCCCGCCCTGCACCGCGAAGAAGGCAGGATGGACACATGTCCCGCAGGCCAGAATCCACGAACGCGATCGATTGCTCGGATCTCGTGATCGACCGGATCGGCCACGGGATGCCGACCCGCGCCGTTGACGGCGTCACCTTCTCTCTCGCTCCCGGGGGACTGATCTGCGTCGCCGGCCCCACGGGTTCCGGAAAATCCACTCTGGTCGCCGCTCTCGCCGGTTCCACCGACCCTTCGGTGAAGGTCGTCGGGGGGAGCGCGCAGGTGTGCGGCGTCGACGTGCGCCGGCCGGGACGCAAGCACAGAATCCTCACCTACCGCACCGGCTTCGTGCCGCAGGGGGCGGGTGCCGACCTGCCGCCGCGGCTGACCGTCAACGAGGTCATCGCCGAGCCGATCCTCGTCCGCGAGCGCAAGGTCAACACCAAGGCGCTCTCGATCCGCGTGGCGACGCTCCTGGACGAGTTGCACCTTCCGCTCGGCACTGCGGCCAAGTTCCCGTACGAGCTCAGCGCCGGCATGCGCCAGCGTGTCGCGATCGCGCGCTCGTTCGTCCTGGAGCCGAAGGTGCTGATCGCCGACGAGATCCTCGCGAACCTCGACCTCGAAGTGCGACCGGTGGTCTTCGACGCCATCACCCGACGCCGCAAGGAGCAGGGGATGGCAGCCCTGCTCGTCACCAACGATGCGGACTTCATCCGCGAGCTCAACGCCGAAACGCTCATGCTGCGCGCCGGTCACGTGGTCGCCCGGGGCGTCGGACGGGACCTGCTCTGGGTCCCGAATGCGGAGTCGGATTCTCGCCGCTGAGCACGACACGCCCGGCATCCGCGAAGGGTGCCCCGGTGTCATGAAGTCGGTCCGGAGTTTGCTAAGCTTGTCGAGTTGCCCGCTGAGCGGGCACATTCCTCGGTAGCTCAATTGGCAGAGCAGCCGGCTGTTAACCGGCAGGTTCTTGGTTCGAGTCCAAGCCGGGGAGCCAACGAGAAAAGCCCCCTCCACGGAGGGGGCTTTTCTCGTTCAGGCGCGGGATCGAGCGGTTGAAATGGAGAGAAGAGCCCTTTCGGTAGAAGGGGCTCTTCTCATCAGTGGGGGAGGACGGCGTCAGCCGACGCCCTCCATGGCGCTCGTCTCGGTGTTGCCGATGCGGGCGATCACGTCGGGTCGACGACGCGACAGGTAGAGGTACCGGGTCAGCGCGAGAGCGACGGTGGCCAGGAAGATGTACGGGATCACGTTGTACGGGAACGCCGGCACCGGCCAGACGTTCGCGAAGAACACGTACGCCATGGTGACGACCGCGATGGTCGCGCACACCTTCACGAGGCCGTTGCGCATCTTCGCCCGCTGCGTGTAGACGACGCAGGCGATTGCGACGAGGGCATAGGCGACCATGTAGCCGTAGGTGCCCCAGGTGTTCACCCAGACGAGGATGTCGCCGGTCGCCGCTCCCGAGAGCAGCAGCACGATGTCGACCGTGATCGCGGCCGCGCCGGCGATGATCAGCACGCGGTGCGGGGTCAGGTGCTGCTCGTGGGTGCGACCGAACCGCTCGGCGACCACGCCCTCCTTGCCCATGACGTACACGATGCGCCCGATCACGTTGAGCGGAGCGACGACGACCGCGAAGAACGAGGCCGAGACACCGATCGTGAGGGCGGCGGCGAACCAGGCCGGCATGCCGATGAGAGCCGACATGCTCTCCAGCGGGCTGGCCGAGGTGGCGAGGTCGTCGCCCAACACCGTGATCTGCGTATACGCCGCGAACACGTATAGGACTCCGACGCCGAGCGCGCTCCACATGATCGCGCGGGGGATCGCCTTGTACGGCTCCTTGGCCTCTCGGCCGAGTGCGTCAGCGGAGGAGAACCCCACGAACCCGAGGATGCCGAGCACCATGCCCGACGCGACCCCCTGGAACGAGGATCCGGTGGCGAGCACCTGAGCGGGGTCCCACGCGGCGGGTCCGGCCCAGATGAGTGCCGCGACCAGGAGCACGAGGATGATACCCACGGAGAGGAGCTCGAGCACGAGCGAGACCCGGGCCGACAGGCGGATGCCGCGGATGGTGAACAGCGTCGCCAACCCGCCGAGTACGACGGCGAGGCCGATGTCCCATCCGAGTCCCTGGGCCGGAAGGCCGAGCATGCGGAGGAACTGGGCCATGTAGCTGACGGAACCGCTGAGGGAGGCGGCCGCGATGCCGAAGCAGCCGATCAGCAGGGTGACGCCGGCGAGGAAGGCGCCGAACGGCCCGAGGCCCTTCGACACGTACGTGTACAGCGAACCCGCCGAGGCGTGCTTGCGAGCGAACACGACGACGCAGTAGCCGACGCACAGGATGACGATCGTCGCCAGGGCGAAGGCGTAGATGGTGCCGTTGCCCGCACCGAGGAAGATCGCCGCCGCGGTGAAGGCGATGACGGCGCTGGGGGCGATGTTGGCGATGGCTTGAGCGGCGAGTTCGGGGCCGCTCATGACGCCGGTGCGAAGGCCGGCATCCTGGGGCGCGCCGGGCGGGGCGACGACGGTGTCAGACATGGGTTCTCCTGGATTCGGGTTTCAGGGGTGAGGGTCCGCGGTGCGCGGTCAGGGGATGAGGAGCGTACGCAGTGCCGAACCGGTCTCGAGATCGTCGAGGGCCGCCGCGGCCTCGGACAGCGGGCGCCGCCCGGAGATCAGGGGGTCGATCTTGAGCTGTCCGTCCATGTACCGGTCCACCAGAGCGGGAACGTCGATGGAGGGGCGGACGGAGCCGTAGTTCGATCCGAGGATGCGCTGGTCGGCCTCGGCGAGGACGAGGGGTTCGAACGAGGCGCGGGCACCCGTCGGGGGGAGGCCCACGATCACGGCGGCGCCGCCGAGCCCGAGCATCTGGATCGACTGCTCCGTCGTGCTGGTGCGTCCGATGGCGTCGAAGGCGTAGTCGACCCCGTCGGAGATCAGTTCCCGCAGCTGCGCGACGGCGTCGCCCTGAGAGGCGTCGATGCGGTCGGTCGCGCCGAACTGCAGGGCCAGCTGGGTCTTCTCGGGACGCACGTCGATCGCGACGATGCGCTCCGCACCGGCGAGTCGCGCCCCCTGGACGACGTTGAGGCCCACGCCGCCGCACCCGATCACCGCGACGGTGGAACCGGGCTCGACCGCGGCCGTGTTGAGCACCGCACCGACGCCGGTGGCCACGGCGCACCCGACGACGGCGACGACATCGAGCGGGGCGTCGTCGCGCACCTTCACGGCTCCGGACGCGGGCACCACGACCTCCTCGGCGAACGAGGAGACGCCGAGGTAGTGATGCAGCGTCTCGCCGTCGCGGCTGAGACGCGAGGTCCCGTCGAACAGCACGCCGAGGGGCGCGACCACGGTCGCGACCTTTTGACACCGTGCCTCGTGACCGGCGCGGCAGTAGCGGCACTCGCCGCACGGCGGCACCCAGCTCAGCACGACGTGATCGCCCACGGCGAGCGTGTTCACGCCTTCACCGAGTTCGGTGACGACGCCGGATCCTTCGTGGCCCATGACCAGGGGAGCAGCGGCATCCCACTCGCCGCGCTTCACGTGCAGGTCGGAGTGGCAGACGCCGGCGGCCGCGATTCGCACGCGGACCTCGCCGGCGCGCGGGGGCGCGAGGTCGACGTCGACGAACTCGATCGGTGACTGCGGATCGCGGAAGACAACAGCTTTCATGACATCCTTCGGGTGGAGAGGGGATGCGCACGATGCTAGGAGAGCGCGCCCGGTCGGAGCATCCGACAAATGTGTGAATGGAATAGCTTGCACTCGACATTTCGTATGATCGAGATATGGTTCGTGATGTCGTCTCCATAGCGCGGTACCTCGACGGCGAACTCCTGCAGGGCGAGGTCCCGAGCACCCGACACGTGAACTCGGTGGTCGCGATCGACGCGTTCGGCATCCCGACCGACCGGCTCTTCACGACACTCGTGACGACAGACGAGAAGCCGATCCTCGCTCTCGTCGACGATCCGGAACGCGCCACGCTCCTGCGCGACATCGTGCTCGTCACGAGCGTCGACACACCACCGCTGCGTCAGGTGCTCTCCGCAGCGCGGATCACCGCGATCGTGGGGGCGCACACATCGCAGGAACTGCTCATGCCCCGGCTCACGGCGCTCCTCGCCGTCGACCAGGCCGCGGAGGCCAGAGCGATCACCTCGGCGATGCGTGTTCTCACGCTCGCGGCTCGACGCAGCGGGATCACAGGCGTCATCGCCGAACTCGCACACCGGATCGACGGATGGGCCGTGCTCCTCGACCGGCACGGCGAGGTGATCACGACCGCCGGTGCGGGAAGCCTGCACATCGACGACGCGATCGCGGTCGCGATCGGCCGGCCCGTCCGCGTGCGTCATCGAGCACTGCAGGTTCATCCCGTGGGCCCCGGACAGGACGTCACCGCGCAGCTCGTCACCGCCCCGCGCAATGACAGCTCCGGTCGGGGCCGGGAACTCAGCTCGCAAGCCGCTGCGCTGCTCGATCTGCTCATGAGGACGCGCGACAGCAGCCATCTCGAGCGTCTCGGTCGATCGATGATGCTCGAGACGGTTCTCGAGGGCGGAGACCGGGCGACGCGCCTCCTCCGCCGCTGGGGTGTGCACGAGCGGACCCTCGTGGGATTCGCTCTGGCGTCCCGCACGAGCGGCGTCGACGTCGAGCATCTACTCGCACTGTGGCTGGACGAACTCGGCGCCGAGCACGTCTTCACATCGCAGCGCGGACTCATCCAGGGCCTGTTGCGGGAAGAGCACGTGGAAGAGATCGCGCACCGAGTGGAGGCCTTCGCCTCGACGCTGTACCTGGGCCTCGGACGCCCGGCCGGCACGGACGCACTCGCCCGGAGCGTCGACGAGTCCCGCCAGGCGTGCGAAGCGGCCCGTGCCGGTGGCGAACGTGTGGTCCGCTACACCACGATCCCGACCGTGTCCTTCGTGCTCGGGCAACTCGATCGGGAGCAGGTGGGCAGGGTCGGCCGACTGCTCGATCCGCTCCGTTCGGGGGATCAAGGGACGGAACTCATCGAGACGCTGCGGGTCTTCCTCGCCGCGAACAGTGCGTGGGGCGAGAGCGCCAGCCGCCTGCGGATCCACCGGCAGACCCTGACCGCTCGCATCCGACGGATCGAGGATCTGATCGGGCTGTCGTTGGCCGATCCGGACGATCGCGTCGCCGCGTGGCTCGCGCTGCGCGCGTCGGACGGCTGAGAGTCACCGGAGCGTTCGCTCAGCGCGCGGCGCCCTCCAGCGTTCCTTCGATCTGTCCGGCCGGATCGAACAGCACGCAGTAGACGGTGCGCCCGTCGGGCTGGTCCCACGTCTCTTCCGCCGGGGGGATCGGGTACACGCCGAGCGCGGACGCCTCCCGCTGCACTCCGACGAAGGCCGTGAACGCATCCCCGACGCACTCGGCGGAGGCTGCCTCGACCGCCTGCTGCGAGAAGGTGCCGTCGGGCATCTCGATCTCGTGGAAGACCTCTTCGTCATGCCGCTCTGCGCACGGGACGACTTCGGCGTCTTCGGGCAGGCCGCTGGCGGCTTCGAGGCGACAGTCACCGACCGTCACCGCGGGCGTCTCGACCTTCGCGACACCAGCGCCGTCGCCGGTCGCACTGCGTTCAGGAGAGGGCTCAGAGGTCCCGCAGCCGGTCAGGGCGACCGCGAGCGTCAGGGCGCACGCGGCGAACAGCAGAGACGGTCGTTCGTACAGCTTCATCTTGATCTTCCTTCGTGCCTTCGGAGACACGATCTCCACTCGTGCTGCGGCTCAGCCCTCGAGGTCGTCAACACCGGGCATCCAGCTCGCCCCCGGACGTCCCCATCCGCGCTTGCGTGCGATCTTCTGCACCGTCTTCCAATCGCCGTCGGAGAGACGATCCACATAGAGGATGCCGTCGAGGTGATCGAACTCGTGCTGCATGATCCGGGCACGCCACCCGTCCACGTCGATCGTGACCGGTCGGCCGTCCAGATCCGTCGCCGTCACGTGCACCCGCTCCGAGCGACGCAGGGGGAAACGCTCACCGGGGAACGAGAGGCAGCCCTCGGATTCGAGGTCGGGGTCGGGGTCGCCCGGTTCGAGCGGCACCATCCACAGCTCAGGGTTGATGAGCACGCCGCGCCAGGGCTGATCGTCGTCGTCCACGTAGGCGTAGGTGTAGATGCGCAGGGGCACGCCGACCTGCGGAGCCGCCAGCCCGACTCCCGGAGCGGTGTCCATCGTCTCGAACATGTCGGCGACGAGCGTGCGGATGTCGTCGGTGATCTCGTCGACGGGGGATGCGGGGGAGTGCAGGACGGGGTCGCCCATGATGCGAATCGGAAGTACAGCCACGTCACAACCCTAGTCGGCGGCGCTCGCCCGGTAGGCTCGTACCGTGACTGCTGGGGTGTGGATGAACGGGGCCGAACAGGTCGGCGATCAGCTCGTGGGAGCCTTCCAGAACCCCGGCATCCTGCTCGGGATCCCCCTGGCCCTCGCTGGAGCGGTCTTCATGTCGCTCGGCGCGCAATACCAGCACCGAGGAGTCGAGAAGGTCGAGCGCCTCAGCGGCGCCGATGGGGCATCGGGGCTGAGTTTCGACCAGTTGAAACGACTGCTCACACGGCCCTCCTGGCTCGTCGGAACGCTCATGCTCGGCCTCGCGGTGGTCTGTCAGCTCGCGGCCCTCGTCCAGGCGCCGCTGATCGTCGTGCAGCCGCTCGGTGCCATCGCGCTCGTCATCACGACGCTTTTGAACGCGAGAGTCTCCGGTCACAGTCCGACGAGACAATCGCTCACAGCCATAGCATGCTGTGTCGGAGGCATCTTCCTCTTCGTCTTCTTCGCCGCGATCTACGCGACCGAGCAGGAGGTGACGGAGCGCGAGCTCTTCGTGATCCTCGCCCTCCTGCTGGTGGTCATCATCATCCTCGGAGCCTGCTGGCTGATACTCCGTCACCGCATGCGTGCGCTGTTCTACGTGGTCGGCGCCGGCGTGCTCTACGGCTTCGTCGCCACCCTCGCCAAGGTCATCATCAAGCGCATCGAGGCCGGTCAGTTCGAGTGGATCACCGCGATCTGCGTCCTCGCGCTCCTCGCCGCGGCTGCGGTCGGCGGCTACTTCGTGCAGACCGCGTACAGCTCGGGACCGCCCGACCTGGTGATCGCCGGCCTCACGGTCGTCGATCCGCTCGTCGCGGTTCTGATCGGCATGGTCGTTCTCGGCGAGGCCGCGGCCGCACCGCCGTGGGTCATGGTGATCTTCGCGATCGCCGGAGCCATCGCCGTGTGGGGAGTGGTGGGTCTCGCCCGTTACCACCCGCAGGTGCTCAGCGACAGCCAGGAGCTGGGAATCGAGCGCGGGAGCACGCCGACGGGGCAGGGGGCGTCCGCAGAAGCCTCCTCCTCGCGGACGACGGCCGTCGACGCGACGGAACGTGAACGTCCGGAGAGCTCCGAGAGCCCGGATGACGGCGACCTTCCACCGCGGCGCTCCGGTCCCCCCGAGCAGCAGTAGCTGCAGGAGCGAGGACCGTGAGTGACGCGACGGTCAGTACGCCTGATCGATGAGGTCGGGTGAGACCTCGGAGGCGGCGGCCTCATCCACGAAGAACACGGTGCGCTTGCGCCCCTTGGCGCCGGCCGCCGGCACGCTCGTGTAGCTCGCACCGGCGAGGGCTAGTCCGAGTGCCGAGGCCTTGTCGGCGCCGGTGAGCACGAGCCACACCCGCTTCGACGAGTTGAGCACCGGACGGGTGAGCGTGACGCGCTCGGGCGGGGGCTTCGGAGAGTCGCGGACGGCGAGCGCAGCGGCGTCGGTGACCGTGACCTCCTCCCGATCCGGGAACAGCGAGGCGATGTGTCCGTCCGGACCGACGCCCAGGAAGCAGACGGCGAATGACGGCCACGGGTGCTCGTCGGTGCCGAAACGGGCGAGTTCGGCGGCGTAGGCCGCGGCCGACTCGTCGAGCGTGAGCCCGGTCTCCGGCCCCGCCACCTCATGCACGTTCTCTGCGGGCACGGGAATGTGGTCGAGGAGCGCCTCGCGCGACTGCAGGGAGTTCCTGTCCGCGTCGTCTCGCGGCACGAACCTCTCGTCACCCCACCAGAAGTGCACGAGTGACCAGTCGATCGCGGCGGACCGCGGATCGTCAGCCGTGGCGCGGAGCACGGCACCGCCCATCGAACCACCCGTGAGGGCGATGTGGGCGACTCGACCGTTCCGTGTGCGCGCGCGAACACGCGTGAGGAAACGGTCTGCTACTCGGGCGGCGAGGGCGGCGGGGGTGGATTCCACCACGACCCGCTTCTCTGCGGACGATACCGGCATCGACGTCACTCTCCAGTCTCGGGCGGACCCAGTTTCTCCCAGCCCTCGGTGATGACTCGACCGTACAGGACATCGGGGTCGAGCCTGCGCAGCTCCTCCGCGAGGCATTCGCGGAGCGTGCGGCGCGGCAGGTGGAGGTCGTGGTTCGGCTGATCCGGCTGCGTGAGGATGGCGATGCCGGGCGAAGGCCGCTCGAGCAGGATGTCGCCGGAGGCGCGGGTCAGACGGACCGACTTGATGCCCTCCTGCCAGTGCTCGGGGTTCTCGTACGACCAGCGCACGCGAACGCCCAGAGCCATCTGCAGCCAGGCGGCGAGCAGCGCGGTCGACGGAGAAGCCGACCCACCGCGCACCTCGACACCCGTGATGGGTTCGTACGGCGGCTGATCGAGCACAGCGGCCAACTGCTCCCGCCAGTGCGTCAGACGCGTCCAGGCGAGGTCCGTGTCTCCGGGGGCGTGGGTGCGTCCGAGCAGCGCGAGCCGATCGCGCACGTCGGGCGAGGTTGCGGCATCGGTGATGCGGCGCTGGGCGATGCGGCCGAGCGGTGACGTCGACGGCGAGGTCGGAGCATCCTCCGGCCACCAGGCGACCACGGGAGCGTCGGGCAGCAGAAGGCCGGTTATCAGGCTCTCTTCGTTGCTCGCGGCGTCTCCGTAGGCGCGCAGCACGACGACCTCGCTCGCGCCGGCGTCGCCGCCCACGCGGATCTGGGCGTCGAGGCGGGAATCGCCGTCGCCCGTGGTGATGACGATGACGCGCATGGGGTGTTCACGCGATGCGTCGTTGGCCGCATCGATGGCCGCTTCGGCGACACCGTTGCGGGCGGCGATGACCAGGGTCAGCACACGGCCGAGGGCGACGGCGCCGCCCTCTTCGCGTACCTTGACGAGCTGCTTGGCGACCTGACTGACGGTCGTGTCGGGAAGGTCGATGATCACGGGCGTCTCCAGACTCGTCCGTCGCGGGCCAGCAGGTCGTCGGCGGATGCCGGACCCCACGAGCCCGGAGCGTACTGCTCCACCGGACCGCCGACGGCCGCCCAGTACTTCTCCACGGGGTCGAGGATCTTCCAGGAGAGCTCGACCTCCTCGTGCCGCGGGAACAGCGGCGGGTCGCCCAGGAGGACGTCGAGGATCAGACGCTCGTAGGCCTCGGGGCTCGCCTCGGTGAAGGCGTGGCCGTAGCCGAAGTCCATCGTGACGTCGCGCACGTTGCTCCCGCTGCCGGGCACCTTGGATCCGAAGCGGATCGTCACACCCTCATCGGGCTGCACACGGATGACGAGCGCGTTCTGCCCGAGCTCCGAGGCGTTGCCACGCCCGAACAGGTGCTGTGGGGCCCGCTTGAAAACCACGGCGATCTCGGTCACGCGGCGTCCGAGACGCTTGCCGGTCCGCAGGTAGAACGGCACGTCGGCCCAGCGACGGGTGTCGATCTCGAGCTTGATGGCCGCATATGTCTCCGTGGTGGAGTCGGGGTTCATGCCCTCCTCGTCCAGGAAGCCGGTGACCTTGTCGCCGCCCTGCCACCCGCCGGCGTACTGCCCGCGAGCCGTGGCGAGGGAGAGATCGTCCGGCACGTGCACCGCGGCGAGCACCTTCTCCTTCTCGGCACGCAGGTGCTCCGCCGAGAGGCTGATGGGCTCCTCCATGGCGGTGAGCGCGAGCAGCTGCAGCAGGTGGTTCTGGATCACGTCGCGCGCTGCACCGATGCCGTCGTAGTACCCCGCGCGTCCGCCGACGCCGATGTCCTCGGCCATCGTGATCTGCACGTGGTCGACGTAGTTGCGGTTCCAGATCGGCTCGTACAGCTCGTTAGCGAAGCGCAGCGCCAGGATGTTCTGGACCGTCTCCTTGCCGAGGTAGTGGTCGATGCGGAAGATCGAGTCCGCGGGGAACGCGACCTCGAGCGCCGCGTTGAGCGCGCGGGCGGACTCGAGGTCGTGCCCGAACGGCTTCTCGATCACGACACGACGCCAGCGCTCGTCGTCATCGCTGTTCTCGCCGACGAGGCCGGAATCCTTCAGCTGCTTCGCGACGAGAGGGAAGTCCTTCGGCGGGATGGACAGGTAGAACGCGTGGTTGCCCATCGTGCCGCGTTCCAGGTCGAGCTTCTCGATGGTGTCGCGGAGCTTGCGGAACGAGTCGGGGTTGTCGAACTCACCCGACACGAACCGGATGCCCTGAAGCAGCTGCGTCCAGGTCTCCTCACGGAACGGCGTACGGGCGTGCTCCTTGACCGCGTCGTAGACGACCTGGGCGAAGTCCTGGTCCTCCCAGTCGCGGCGAGCGAACCCGACGAGGGCGAACCCCGGCGGAAGCAGACCGCGGTTGGCGAGATCGTAGACCGCGGGCATCAGCTTCTTGCGTGACAGGTCTCCGGTGACGCCGAAGATCACGAGCGCGCTGGGCCCCGCGATCCGGTTGAGACGACGGTCATCGGGGTCACGCAGCGGGTTGTGCCCGCGCGAGATGGGAACAGACATGGGTGGGGGATTCTCCTGCTGTTACTTCTGTGCGGCTTCGAAGAGGGCGAGCACGTCGTCCGAGGACTCGGTGATCGTCAGCGTGACGACCGGGCGGCCGTGCTCGGCGAGCACGGCGGCGTCGCCGGCGGCCTGGGCCTGGATGAGCTGCCCGAAGGTGAACGGGCGATCCGGGATCTCGAGATCGACCTCGGTGCGCTCCAGGATCTGCAGGAACACGCCCTGCGCCGGTCCGCCCTTGTGGTACTGGCCGGTCGAGTGAAGGAATCGCGGGCCCCATCCGAATGTGGTGGGGCGACCCGAGTCCGCCGCGACGAGCTCGCGCAGGCCCTGGAGCTGCGGAACCTCGAGGCGGTTGACGTATGCCTGGATCGACACGTAGCCATCGGCGGGGAGCTGGGCCCAGAGCGCATCGAGCACACCTTCGACGGTGCCGGAGGCGGCGAGGGCAGTGTCGGACACACGCACCTCGACACCGTTCTCGACGAATGCCGGAGCAGTCGGCTCCGGACGGGCGTCGAGAAGGCCGCGGGCGGCGATCTTCGCCGACTCCACGTCGGGCTGATCGAAAGGATTGATCCGGAGCAGGTGACCGGCGATCGCGGTCGCATACTCCCAGACGATGAGCTGCGCACCCAGGGTGCCGCTCACGAGGATCTCGCCCTCGTGGCGCTCGTGCAGGTGGAACTCGTTGGCGTCGTCGACCAGGCGGACGATCTGCAGGTCGGCGGGCACTGGGTCGAGTTCAGGAGAGACCGGGAGCAGGACCACCGGGAGGATGCCGGTGCCGTCCTTGCCGGTGGATTCGGCGATGAGCTGCTCGATCCAGTCCGGCAGACCCTTGATGTGCGTGCCGTCGGTGATCAGACCGAGCTTGTCGCGTCGCGGGTTCGTTGCGGCGATCGCTGCGCCGAGGCGGAGCGCGGGGTTCTCGGCGGAGTCCACCGCGACCTCGAGCGAAGACGCTTCGGCTTCGTTCAGCAGCTCGTCGATGTCGACGCCCGCGAGGCCCGAAGGCACCAGGCCGAAAGCGGTGAGTGCCGAGTAGCGGCCGCCGACGTTCGGGTCCGCATTGAAGACGCGGTATCCCGCTTCGCGGGCCGAGACATCGAGCGGCGAACCCGGGTCGGTCACGACGACGATGCGCTCCACGGGGTCGATTCCGAGATCGCGGAACGCGGCCTCGAACGTGCGGCGCTGCGAATCGGTCTCGACGGTGGAGCCCGACTTCGACGACACGACCAGCACGGTGTCGGTGAGCCCCTCGTCGAGAGCGGCGAGCACCTGGCCGGGGGCCGTGGAGTCGAGGATCGTCAGCGGCACACCCGCGGTCTGCGCGATGACCTCGGGCGCGAGCGAGGAGCCGCCCATGCCGGCGAGGATCACGCGGGTGACGCCCTTGGTGTTCAGATCGGCGCGCAGGGCGACGATCTCGGCGACGAGCGGGCGGGAGACCGAGACGGCCTCCACCCATCCGAGGCGCACGGCGGCCTCGGCCTCGGCGGCCGCACCCCAGAGGGTGGGGTCGCCGCCGGTGATGCGCGAGGCGACGAGATCGTGGACCAGGCTGGGCACGGTCTCATCGATCGCGGCTCGCGCCGCGCCGGACGTGTGGATCGAGAAGGTCATCGCTGGGACTCCAGAGCCTCGGCCACCTGACCCAGCAGGTCGTGCCAGGAGTCGATGAACTTCGAGACGCCCTCATCCTCCAGGACCTGCGTGACGTCGGTGAGGTCGATGCCCACGGCGGCGAGGTCATCGAACACCTGGTGCGCCTCCGCGTATCCGCCCGTGATGGTGTCGCCGGTGATGACGCCGTGATCGAACGTCGCCTCGAGGGTCTTCTCGGGCATGGTGTTCACCACGCCGTCGGCGACCAGCTCGGTCACGTACAGGGTGTCGGGGAGCGCGGGGTCCTTGACGCCGGTCGAGGCCCACAGCGGACGCTGCAGGTTCGCGCCGAGCTTGATCAGGTCCTGGGCGCGCTTCTCCGCGAACTTCTGCTCGAAGAGCTCGTAAGCGAGGCGCGCGTTCGCGAGCCCGGCCTTGCTCTTGAGCGCCTCGGCCTCGGGGGTGCCGATCGCCGACAGCCGCTTGTCGGTCTCGGTGTCGACACGAGACACGAAGAACGAGGCGACGGAATGGATGCTCGACAGGTCGAAATCGGCGCTGTGTGCGCGCTCCAGACCTGTCAGGTAGGCGTCGATGACCTCGGCGTAGCGCTCCAGGCTGAAGATCAGCGTGACGTTGACGCTGATGCCGGTCGCGATCGCCTCGGTGATCGCCGGAAGCCCTGCCTTGGTGGCCGGGATCTTGACGAGGAGGTTGGGGCGGTCGATCTTCGACCACAGCTCCTTGGCCTGAGCGACGGTGCCCGCGGTGTCGTGGGCGAGGTCGGGGGAGACCTCGATCGAGACGCGGCCGTCGACATGTCCCGAGGCCTCCCAGACGGGGCGGAACACATCGAGTGCGGCGCCGACGTCCTGGGTCGTGGCGGCGAACACCGCTTCCTCGGCGCTCGCCCCGGAGGCGGCGAGCTCGGTGACCTGTGCGTCGTACGACGTGTTGCTCTTGTCGGTGATCGCGTTCGCGAAGATCGTCGGGTTCGTCGTGACGCCGACGACGTTGCGCGACGAGATCAGCTCGGCGAGGTTGCCGGAGTCGATGCGGGTGCGGGAGAGGTCGTCGAGCCAGATGCTGACACCTGCGGCGGCGAGCTGTGCGGTGGGGGTGCTCATGCGTTCTCCTTGGTGCTGTTTGCGGCGATGGTCTCGCGTGCGGCCGCGATGACGGCCTCGGTCGTGATGCCGAACTTCTCGAACAGGGTCTTGTAATCGGCGGAGGCGCCGAAGTGGTCGATTCCGACCGAACGGCCGCGGTCGCCCACGATTCCGCGCCAGGAGAGCACGGAGCCCGCCTCCACGGAGACACGAGCGGTGACGGATGCGGGAAGCACGCTCTCGCGGTAGGCCTCGTCCTGCTCATCGAACCACTCGAGCGACGGAGCGGAGACCACGCGGACGTTCACGCCGTCGGCGGCCAGCGCCTCGCGGGCGTTCACGGCGAGCTGCACTTCCGAGCCTGTGGCCACGATGATGACGTCCGGGGTGCCGTTCGGCGCCTCGGCGAGGACGTAGGCGCCCTTGGCCGCGTTGTCCGCCGAAGCGAACGTGTCGCCGGAGGCTGCACCCTCGCCGCGCTCGAACACCGGGATGTTCTGGCGGGTCAGCGCGATGCCGGCCGGTCCCTCGTGGCGACGGAGGATCTCGAGCCAGGTGGCCGAGGTCTCGTTGGCGTCGGCGGGGCGGACGACCGTGAAGTTCGGGATCGCGCGGAGCGTCGCGAGCTGCTCGATCGGCTGGTGCGTCGGTCCGTCCTCACCGAGGGCGACGGAGTCGTGGGTCCAGACGAAGATGCTCGGGATGTTCATGAGGGCGGCGAGACGCACCGAGGGACGCATGTAGTCGCTGAAGATGAGGAAGGTGCCGCCGAACGCGCGCGTCTTGCCGTGCAGGACGATGCCGTTGACGATCGCGCCCATGGCGTGCTCGCGGATGCCGAAGTGCAGCACCCGTCCGTACGGGTTGCCCGACCACTCATGGGTCGACCACTCGGCCGGGATGAACGACGGCGCCCCCTTGATCGTGGTGAGGTTCGACTCGGCGAGGTCGGCCGAACCGCCCCACAGCTCCGGAAGCTCGGCGGCGAGGGCGTTGATGACCTGGCCGGATGCGGCGCGGGTCGACACCTCCCTGCCGGACTCGAACACCGGGAGCGCGGCCGTGATGTCGGCGGGGAGCTCCTGTGCCTCGAGACGGTCGAGGAGCGCTTTCTTCTCGGGGTTCGCGGCGGCCCAGGCGTCGAAGGACTCCTGCCAGGCGGCGCGGGCTTCGGCGGCACGAGCCGCGAGACCGCGGGTGTGGGCGAGTACGTCGTCGGCGACCACGAAGGTCTGCTCGGGGTCGAAGCCGAGCACCTTCTTCGTGGCAGCGAGCTCGTCGGCTCCGAGAGCGGAACCGTGGATCTTGCCGGAGTTCTGCTTGCCGGGCGACGGCCATCCGATGATCGTCTTGAGGATGATGAGCGACGGCTTCGAGGTCTCGCCCTTGGCGGCCTCGATCGCGGCGAACAGTTCGGCGACGTCTTCGACGTACTCACCGGTCTTCTTCCAGTCGACGGTCTGCACCTGCCAGCCGTAGGCCTCGTAGCGCTTCGCGACGTCCTCGGTGAAGGCGACGTTGGTGTCATCCTCGATCGAGATCTGGTTGGAGTCGTAGATGGCGATCAGGTTGCCGAGCTGCTGGTGGCCCGCGAGCGAGGAGGCCTCGCTGGTCACGCCCTCCTGCAGGTCGCCGTCGCCGGCCACCACGTAGACGAAGTGATCGAACGGGCTGGTGCCGGCGTCCGCCTCGGGATCGAACAGGCCGCGCTCGTAGCGGGCGGCGTAGGCGAAGCCGACGGCGGAGGCGAGGCCCTGGCCGAGCGGGCCGGTGGTGATCTCGACGCCCTTGGTGTGGCCGTACTCCGGGTGGCCCGGCGTCAGCGAACCCCAGGTGCGCAGTGCCTTGAGGTCGTCGAGCTCCAGTCCGAAGCCACCGAGGTAGAGCTCCACGTACTGCGTGAGCGAGGAGTGTCCCGCAGAGAGGATGAAGCGGTCGCGGCCCAGCCAGTCGACGTCGGTCGGGTCGTGGCGCAGCACGCGCTGGTAGAGGAGGTACGCGGCCGGAGCGAGGCTCATGGCCGTGCCGGGGTGACCGTTACCGACCTTCTCGACGGCATCGGCCGCCAGGATTCGGGCGGTGTCCACCGCGCGTCGATCGATCTCATCCCACTGCAATTCCGACACGTTCATGCCCTTTCCGACAGTTTCGAGGGCGCCCTTATTCCCTGGCGCATCCGCAACTTCCCTGGCGCATCCTGCACCGTCGCGGAGACGGGTGGAGGGGTGTGCGCAGCGCCGGGCGCGCGAGTGCTTTCAGCATAGCGAAGACGACTGTCGTGCTACGCGAGTGGACGGCGCGGATGACGTCATCCGGTGTCATAGACTGGAGAGGTTGTCCGGTCACATGTGCGGAGGAGGCGATCGAGATCTCGACGATGTCTGATCAGACCGTGAGGAAGTCGTCCATCGGTCGCACGGTGAAGGCTTACGTCACGCTGACCAAGCCGCGTGTCCTCGAGCTTCTGCTCGTCTCGACCGTTCCGGTGATGTTCCTGGCGCAGGGCGGACTGCCCAACCTGTGGCTGGTGCTGGCGACCGTCATCGGCGGCTCGTTGAGCGCCGGTTCCGCCGCCGCATTCAACATGTACCTCGATCGTGACATCGACGCGCACATGCATCGCACCGAAAATCGACCGCTGGTCACGGGCGAGATCAGCCCGCGCGGCGCGCTGATCTTCTCCTGGACGCTCGCGATCGTGTCGACGGTCTGGCTGCTCGCCACGACCAACTGGCTCGCCGCAACCCTGTCCGCGACCGCGATCTTCTTCTACGTCGTGATCTACACGATGATCCTCAAGCGCCGCACCGAGCAGAACATCATCTGGGGCGGCATCGCCGGGTGCTTCCCCGTGCTCATTGGCTGGTCCGCCGTCACCGGCTCGCTCGACTGGCCGGCGTTCGTCCTCTTCCTCCTGATCTTCCTCTGGACGCCGCCGCACTACTGGCCGCTGTCGATGAAGTACAAGGACGATTACGAAGACGTCGATGTGCCGATGCTGGGTGTCACCCGCAACGCCTCGCAGGTCGGCCTCCAGGTCATCCTCTACGCGTGGGCGACGGTGGCGTGCTCTCTGCTCCTCGTCCCGATCGCGGACATGGGCCTGGTCTACACCGTCTCCGCGGCCGTCTTCGGCGGATGGTTCATCTACGAGTCGCACCGGCTCTACAACCGTGCCGTCCACGGCACCGAGCCGCGGCCCATGCGCGTGTTCCACGCCTCGATCACCTACCTGACGCTGATCTTCGTCGCGGTCGCGATCGACCCGCTGCTGCCGTTCTGACCCGAAAGCTTCTGAAACGACGGAGCGGCGCCGATTCCTCGGCGCCGCTCCGTCGTTCTTTCCGCTCAGCAGATCAGCGTGTGATCGTCGAGTCGTCCGGCTTCGCGTCGCTGGCGGGAGCGTCGTCCCGAGCGGTGTCGTGCGCGTCAGCGGCGGGCACCTCGTCGACTGTCGCCGTGTCGTACGTCGGCGCTGCCGCGGGGGATTCCGTGGTTTCGGACGTTGCGGTCTCGGCCGCGGCCTGAGGCTGTGCGGTCTCGGCGGTCCAGTCGATCGCCTCGACGACGGCCGGGGCGGGAGCGGGGACGAGCGAGCGTGCCGCGACGAGCCCGAGGGTGAACAGGATGCCGACGATTCCGGCCGCGAGGACGCCTGCGCCCACGACGACGAGCGACTGGCCGACGTATACCTCGACGCCCGTGGCCGTGCCGTCGAGCAGGGTGGTCGTCATCGTCCCGATCTGACCGGAGATGAGCCATCCGCCGACAGCTGTCGTGGCGAGGGACACGACCAGGAGGAGCCAGAATCCGATGCTGCGTGAGAGTGACTTGTTCATGTCGTCCACGATCGCGGACACGCTGATGAGTCGGCGATGTGCGAGCTGTGGATCGCCTGTGCGGGGTCAGGCCTCGGCGGGGACCTGGCGCTTCAGATGGAGCACGACCACGGTGTATGCGGCGGCCGAGAGCGAGGCGAGCACCATGTGGATGCCGACGAGCAGCGGAGGGAGTCCCTCACGTGCCTGCCAGACCCCCACACCGACCTGCACCAGTATCGCCAGCACCAGGACGAGCAGCCAGCGCCGCGGCTCCAGGCGCAGCGCCCAGGCGGCGACCGTGAGGAACAGCACGAGGGCGGCCAGGATATAGCCGGGCCACGAGTGCACGTGGGCGAGCACGGTCGCGTCGAAGCCGTGCCGCAGCACATCCGCGTCGCCGGAATGGGGACCCGACCCGGTCGTCAGCACGCCGAAGACGATCGTCACGGCGAGTGCGAGGCCGGTCACGTGGGTGACAGCCGCGAACCACGCGGGAACCGCGCGCTCACGGGGTCCGCCGTCCGTCTTCAGGCGCACCAGGAACGCCGCCGTGATGCAGACGAGCAGCAGGGACGAGGTGTAGTGGAAGCCCACGATGAAGGGGTTGAGGCCGGTCAGCACCGTGATGCCGCCGACGAGCGCCTGGGCGACCACGCCGATGAGTACGAGCCAGGCCAGTAGGACCAGGTCGCGTCTGGAGGGCGTCGTGCGGATGGAGCGGACCGCCGCCGCGATGACAGCGATCAAGAGCACGCCGAGCGCGATGGGGGAGGCCGGGAAGTGCAGGGGGGCGGCGATGCCGAACGCGGCGACGGCCGCCACGATGCCGCCGGCGGCGAACCAGAGCGCGGTGACCAGGCCGCGCTTCCCGCTGAAGAGGTGCAGGACCAGCAGCACGACCGCCAGCGCGATGATCCCCACCACACCCGTCATCAGCCGGTTGCCGAACTCGATGATGCCGTGGATGCCCTGCACTTCGAGGATCGGGACCAGGGAGTCCGGTGTGCACAGCGGCCAGTCGGAGCATCCGAGGCCCGATCCGGTGAGGCGCACCGCGCCGCCGGTGCCGATGATGATGGTCTCGCTGAGGAAGGAGAGCCAGGCGAAGACCGTCAGCGCGCGTCCCCACGGAGCAGAACGGGGCGGAGCCGTCTGCGTCGGAGTGGAGGCGGGGATCGTCGTCTCGGGCATTAGTCCTCCGGACCGCGCTGGAACCTGCGGGCATGGCCCGTCTGTCAGGCGGAACCTGTAGAATCGGATTGTTGCGATGAGCGCTGACCGCGCTGAAGCATCGACAACAGTTTAGGCGCGATGGAAGCGCCGGTGATGAGGGCCCACCAACGGCACCCGCTCCCGCAGACTCGACGGGGATCAGGTGTGTCGGGGCGGATGACACCGTTTGGGACCTGTGAGGAGAGTGTTGGATGTCGGATGTACTGATCGACCGCCCGGAGCTTGACGGTCTGGGGGTGTACGAATTCGGCTGGCACGATGAAGACGCCGCCGGCGCCATCGCCAAACGCGGGATCTCGGAAGAGGTCGTGCGAGGAATCTCTGCGCTCAAGAACGAACCCGAATGGATGCTGAAGACCCGTCTCAAGGGTTACCAGCTCTTCGGGAAGAAGCCGATGCCGACCTGGGGCGCCGACCTCAGCGAGATCGACTTCGACAACATCAAGTACTTCGTCCGCTCCACCGAGAAGCAGGCGCAGACGTGGGAAGACCTTCCCGTCGAGATCCGTGAGACCTACGAGCGCCTCGGCATCCCCGAGGCCGAACGCCAGCGTCTCGTCGCCGGTGTCGCCGCCCAGTACGAGTCCGAGGTCGTCTACCACCAGATCCGCGAGGACCTGGAGGCACAGGGCGTCATCTTCATGGACACCGACACGGCCCTGCGCGAGCACCCCGAGTTCTTCGAGGAGTACTTCGGCACGGTCATCCCCGCCGGCGACAACAAGTTCGCCGCGCTGAACACGGCCGTCTGGTCGGGCGGCTCCTTCGTCTACGTCCCCAAGGGCGTGCACGTCGAGATCCCGCTGCAGGCGTACTTCCGCATCAACACCGAGAACATGGGCCAGTTCGAGCGGACCCTGATCATCGCCGACGAGGACAGCTACATCCACTACATCGAGGGCTGCACGGCCCCGATCTACAAGTCGGACTCGCTGCACTCGGCCGTCGTCGAGATCATCGTGAAGAAGAACGCCCGCGTTCGCTACACGACGATCCAGAACTGGTCGAACAACGTCTACAACCTGGTCACCAAGCGCGCCGTGGCGTACGAGGGTGCGACCATGGAGTGGGTCGACGGCAACATCGGCTCCAAGGTGACGATGAAGTACCCGTCGATCTACCTGATGGGCGAGCACGCCAAGGGCGAGACGCTGTCGGTCGCCTTCGCCGGTCCCGGTCAGCACCAGGACGCCGGCGCCAAGATGATCCACATGGCTCCGTACACGCAGTCGTCGATCGTCTCGAAGTCGATCGCCCGCGGCGGAGGACGAGCCGGCTATCGCGGTGAGGTGCGAGTGGATGCCGCGGCACACCACTCCGCGAACACCGTGCGCTGCGACGCTCTGCTCGTCGACACGAAGTCCCGCTCCGACACCTATCCGGCGATCGACATCCGTGTCGACGACGTGCAGCTCGGCCACGAGGCCACGGTCTCGAAGGTGAGCGAGGAGCAGCTGTTCTACCTGCAGTCCCGCGGCATGCCCGAGGACGAGGCGATGGCGATGATCGTGCGCGGCTTCATCGAGCCGATCGCGCGGGAACTGCCGATGGAATACGCGATGGAACTGAACAAGCTCATCGAGATGGGCATGGAAGGATCGGTCGGCTAGTGACCGCCGCTACGACAGCGCCTGCCGAGGCGCAGCACACGAACGCGCACATCGACCCCGCCGCCCAGGTGGCCGCGGCCGGATTCGTCCCGGTGCAGACCCGCTCCGAGCGTCCGCACTCTTTCGAGCCGGCCGACTTCGGCGCCCCCACCGGGCGCGAGGTCAACTGGAAGCACACACCCGTCGCGCAGCTCACCTCGCTGTTCGAGGTGGCTCCGCAGAACGACGGTGTGAGTTACACGATCAACGCGGGGGAGCAGTACATCGCCGCGCCGCTCGCGATCGGTACCGCCCCCCGCGGCGAGGTCTTCCTCGCCGAAGACGTCACCGCGGCCGTGGCCTGGCAGGGATCCGTCGAGGCCCTCCACGTGCGGATCCCGCGCGAGGAAGAGGTCGCAGAGCCGATCTTCGTCTCCATCGCCGGTCTCGGAGCCGACCGTCGTGCCGACGCGCACATCGTGATCGAGGCGCTCGAGCACAGCTCGGCGACCGTCGTCCTGCAGCACACCGGGTCCGCCCAGTACGTCCAGAACGTCGAGATCATCGTCCGCGACGGCGCGAAGCTGTCGGTCATCAGCCTGCAGCAGTGGGCGGATGACGCGGTCCATGCGTCTGCACACCAGGCACGGGTCGGTGCGGATGCGACGCTCAAGCACTTCGTCGTGAGCTTCGGCGGCGGCGTCGTGCGCGTCAACCCGAACGTCGAGCTCGCAGGCGCTGGCTCCGAGGGGTACCTCTACGGCCTGTCCTATGCAGACGCCGGGCAGCATCTGGAGAGCCAGGTGTACCTGCACCACAAGGGACCGCACACCAAGGGCGACGTCCTTTACAAGGGCGCGCTGCAGGGTCAGGGCGCACACAGCGTCTGGATCGGCGACGTGCTGATCGGTGCCGATGCCACGGGTACCGACTCCTACGAGGCGAACCGCAACCTGGTCCTCACCGAGGGCGCCCGCGCCGACTCGATCCCGAACCTCGAGATCGAGACCGGCGACATCCTCGGCGCCGGACACGCGAGTGCGACGGGTCGTTTCGACGACGAGCAGCTGTTCTACCTGCAGGCGCGCGGTATCAGCGAGGAGGAGGCACGTCGGCTCGTCGTGCTCGGCTTCCTCACCGACATCGTGCAGCGCCTCGGCATCCCCGCCCTCGAGACCGAGCTGCTGGCGGCGATCGAGGCGGAGCTGGCCGAGGTGAGTGCATGACCGCCGTACGCGTCTGCGGAGTCGCCGACCTCGAGCAGGACATGCCGTTGCGTGTCGATCCGGGCGGCGTGCCGATCACGGTGATCAAAGACGGCGAGGGAGTCATCCACGCCATCGGCGACACCTGCACCCACGGCGACATCTCGCTGTCCGAAGGCTTCGTCGAAGGTGACACGGTGGAGTGCTGGGCTCACGGCTCCGCGTTCTCGCTGCTCACCGGCAAGCCCCAGAATCTCCCCGCATATGAGCCCGTCCCGGTCTACGTCGTCCAGATCGACGGCGACGACGTGCTCATCGATCCGACTGTTATTAAGGAAGTTTGAAGAATGTCTGTTCTCGAGATCCGCGACCTGCATGTGACGGTCGAGACCGATGCGGGGACCACCCCGATCCTCAACGGAATCAACCTCACCATGAACACCGGTGAGACCCACGCCATCATGGGCCCCAACGGTTCGGGCAAGTCGACCCTGGCCTACACGATCGCCGGTCACCCGAAGTACACGGTGACCTCCGGGTCGATCACGTTCGACGGCCAGGACGTCCTGGAGATGACGGTCGACGAGCGCGCCCGCGCCGGGCTCTTCCTCGCCATGCAGTACCCGGTCGAGATCCCCGGCGTCACCGTGACGAACTTCCTCCGCACCGCGAAGACTGCACTCGACGGTGAAGCGCCGGCGATCCGCGGCTGGACCAAGGACGTCAAGGCGGCCATGTCGAACCTGCGCATGGACCCCAAGTTCGCGCAGCGCAACGTCAACGAGGGCTTCTCCGGCGGCGAGAAGAAGCGCCACGAGATCCTGCAGCTCGAAGTGCTGAAGCCGAAGTTCGCAGTCCTCGACGAGACCGACTCGGGTCTCGACGTCGACGCGCTCAAGATCGTCTCCGAGGGCGTCAACCGCGCGAAGGAGTCCACCGGACTCGGCGTACTGCTGATCACGCACTACACCCGCATCCTCCGCTACATCCGCCCCGACTTCGTCCACGTCGTCGTCGCGGGGAAGATCGTCGAAGAGGGCGGCCCTGAGCTCGCAGACCGGCTGGAGAACGAGGGATACGACCGTTTCCTCGACCCTGCAGCCCCCATCGAGGCGTAGGCTGATCGCATGACAGCGACCCTCACGGACGAGAAGTACGACGCGGTCACCGAGGCTCTCAAAGACGTCATGGACCCCGAGCTCGGGATCAACGTCGTCGACCTCGGCCTCATCTACGACCTCGCCTGGGATGACGAGAACGATGCTCTCGTCATCCACATGACGCTGACCAGCGCTGGCTGCCCGCTCACCGACGTGCTCGAGGACCAGACCGCTCAGGCTCTGGACAGCGTCGTCGATCGATTCCGCATCAACTGGGTCTGGATGCCGCCGTGGGGTCCGGAGCGGATCACGGACGACGGGCGCGACATGATGCGCGCGCTCGGCTTCGCGATCTGATCCGCACGGGACCGCTGCCGCGAGGCGGCACGACGACGCGCGCGTCGGATCCGACGATACGACGATGACGCGTTTCGGAACCTCGGGAGAACGAATGCTTCAGGTGAAGGCACTGCCTCTGGCGGAGCTTCGCGAGCGCAGCAGCGAGAAGTGGCGTGAGTACCCGGACGATGTGCTTCCGCTGTTCGTCGCCGAGACCGACTTTCCGCTGGCGCCGGCGATCTCGGATGCGCTGCGGCGCGCCGTGGAGATCGGTGACACCGGGTATGTCGCATCGCGGACACCGCTCGCCGAGTCGTTCGCCGCTTTCGCGAACCGACGCTACGGCTGGGAGCCCGACCCCGCGCGCATGCGGAGCACGGCAGACGTGAGCATGGGGATCGTGGAGATCCTCCGCCGTGTGACGCAGCCGGGGGAGCGGGTCGTCGTGACCCCTCCGGTGTATCCGCCGTTCTACGACCTGGTCGCCGAGGCCGGCGCAGAGGTCCAGCGCGTCCCGCTGCGTGACACGGGAACCCGATGGGAACTCGATCTCGACGGCATCCGTGCGGCCTTCGACGACGGAGCGACGGCGATCCTGCTCTGCAACCCGCACAACCCGACCGGCACGGTGCATGACCGCGACGGCCTCGCCGCGCTCGCGGACCTGGCGGATGAGTTCGGGGCGGCCGTCGTCTCGGACGAGATCCATGCGCCGCTCGCGCAACCGGGAACCGGGTTCACGCCGTTCCTCGCCGTGAGCGATGCGGCCCGGCGCGTCGGCTATGCAGTCGTCAGCGCCAGCAAGGCGTTCAACCTCGCCGGTCTGAAGTGTGCCTTGATGGTCACCGCCGACGACGCGACGAGCGAGGTCGTGCGCGGCCTGCCCGTCGAGGTGGAGTGGCGTACCGGACAGTTCGGTCTGCTCGCCGCCGTGGCCGCATTCTCGGAAGAGAGCGACCCCTGGCTGGACGGGCTGCTGCGCACCCTCGATGAGAATCGAGTGCTGCTCGAGGACCTTCTGGCGGCGCACCTGCCGGGTGCGCGCTATCGCATTCCGGACGCCGGGTACCTCGCGTGGATCGACCTCACCGCGCTCGACTGGGGCGACAATCCCGCGCGACGCATCCTGCGCGACGCGAAGGTCGCCCTGCACTTCGGACTGGCTTTCGGCGCCGAGGGTGCGGGCCATGTGCGATTGAACTTCGGCACCTCCCCGGAGATCATCACTGAGGCGATGGAGCGCATCACGGCGCTCGTGGGCCGATGACGGCTCCGGTCGACGCCGCGACGATCTGGGACCGCCAACGCATCTGGGTGACCCTCGGCGCGGTCGCCCTGATCTTTCTCGCCGCCATCGAGGCACTCGCGGTGACGACGGTCATGCCGATCGTCAGCGAAGCTCTCCACGGCGAGGCCCTCTACGCCGTGGCTTTCGCCGGCACCCTGGCGACGAGTGTGATCGGCATGGTCGCCACGGGCGCGTGGTCGGACGCCCGCGGACCGCGCGGCGCCCTGTATGTCGCCGTCACGCTCTTCATCGTCGGTCTTCTCGTCTCGGGTTTCGCCGTGACGATGCATCAGTTCCTGATCGGACGACTCGTCCAGGGGCTCGGCACCGGCGGGCAGACCGTCGCGCTCTACGTCGTGGTGGCGCGGCTGTATCCGCCTCATCTGCACGGCAGGATCTTCGCCGCCTTCGCCGCGGCCTGGGTCGTGCCGTCGATGGTCGGACCATTCCTGGCCGGGGCCGTCGCGGAGTACCTCGACTGGCGATGGGCGTTCCTGGGCGTCGCGGTGCTGACGGGCGCCGCATTCGTGATGATCGCTGTCCGCCTCCGTGGTGTCGACCTGGGGCAGGGGGAGCCGCAGAACCGACGCGCCCTCGTCGTGCGCCTCGCACTCGCCGTGGTCGTGGCCGTTCTCGCCGTCGTGGTCGGCTTCTCTGCCGACATGGCACCGTCGGTCGGCTGGCCGGTCGCGCTCGGTGCCGTCGTCGCGGTCGGACTCGCCGTGCTCCCGCTGCTGCCGCGGCGCACGTTGCGCGCAGGCCAGGGGCTGCCGAGCGTGGTGCTGATGCGCGGCATCGTGGCGGGTGCGTTCTTCGCCGCTGAGGCCTACATCCCGTACCTGCTGATGAAGAAGTTCGACTTCAGTGCGACGTGGGCGGGAGTCGCACTGATGCTGGCGGCATTGGCCTGGGCCGGCGCCTCGGCGCTGCAGGGGCGATACGGTGAGCGTCTGGGGAATCACCGCATCACGCTGATCAGTCTCGGCTCGCTCCTGGTGGCGCTGCTCTGCGTCCTCGTCGCCGCGCTCTTCGACGTCTCGGCGGCGGTGGTGGTGCTCGGCTGGGCATTCGCCGGTGGCGGGATGGGGCTGCTGTACCCGCGGTTGACCGTCCTGACGCTCGCCTACTCGGACGAGACGAATCAGGGATTCAACTCCTCTGCCCTGTCGATCTCGGACGCCACCGGTTCGGCCGTCGCGATCGCGCTGGCCGGTCTCGCGGTGGCATCCCTCGGAGGTGAGGCGGGTGCTTTCGGTGCGGTGTTCGCCTTCTGCGTCGGACTCGTCGCTCTCGCGATCGTGCCCGGACTCAGACTCGGGCACGCGGCGGAGTCGCCGGTGCGCTGAGCACCCCCGCGAGCGCAGTCACTCCGAGGTCGAAGACACGGTCGAGGCCGGCCGTGACGTCGATCTCCCCGGCGGTGGGCAGCGCACCGTGGCTGTCGGCGTGCATGCGCTGCTGCACGAGGGTGGCGTGTCCGAGCACGAAGTGCAGGATCGCCGCGCCCCGGTCAGCGGCGTCGGATGCCCCGTGGGCCTCCAGCGCCGCGGTCAGCACCGACTGCGCGTGCGAGGAGCCGAGTTGCAGGGCGTAGGTGCTGAGGACCAGTTCGGCGCCGTCGCGGTGGGTGAAGAGGGCGTCGCGGATGCCTCGGGCGGTTGCCAGCACGCCGTCGCTGCCGCGGGGGATCGATGCGGTGATCCGGTCGGCGAGTTCGGCGAGCAGCTCCTGCTTGCTGGTGAAGTGCCAGTAGAGGGCAGAGGGCTGTACATCCAGGCGGGCGGCGATGCGCCGCATCGAGAGGTCGGCGAGCCCGACTTCGTCGAGGAGGGCGAGCGCGCTCCGGGCGACGCTGTCGCGGTCGTGCCGTGCCTGATTCGTCTCCGGGCTCATCCTCCGATTATAGTGAACGACGTTCAGGTGAACGGTGTTCAGGAGAAACGCGTCGGAGGGATCCGCATGAAACGCACACGAGAGACGGGTGTCGCGACGATCGCCGTGGACGCGGTCTCGGTGGTGCTCGACGGTCGCCCCGTGCTGCGAGAGGTCACCGCCTCGCTGACGGCTCCGACGATCGCGGTGATCGGTGCGAACGGGTCGGGGAAGTCCACGTTCGCCCGGTTGTTGAACGGACTCGTCACTCCGAGCGCCGGCGAGGTGAGGGTGCACGGCCTCGACACGGTGCGTGACCGCGCCGCCCTCCGCCGCCGCGTCGGATTCGTGTTCACGAACCCCGATGCGCAGATCCTCATGCCCACCCCGGCCGAAGACATCGCGCTGTCCCTGCGCGGCCGGGCGAAGGCCGAGGTCGCCGACCGCGTCAGAGACACCCTCGCCGTGCATGGTCTGGCGGACCACGCGGATGTCCCCGCATCCAGCCTGTCGGGGGGCCAGAAGCAGATGCTCGCCCTAGCCGCAGTGCTGGCCACCGAACCGCAGCTCATCGTCGCGGACGAGCCGACGACACTCCTCGACCTGCGCAACTCTCGACGCATCGGCGACCTGCTCCTGGCGCAGCAGGCCCAGGTCGTCGTGGTGACACATGACCTCGAACTGGCCGCGCGCTGTGAGGCCGCGATGCTGTTCGAAGACGGGCGGGTCACGGCGTCCGGAGAGCCGTCGACCGTGATCCCGGCCTATCGTCGAGCGTGCGAATGATCGCGCTCTACCGTCCCGGAAGCAGCATCCTCCATCGCGCTCCTGCCGGGCTCAAGCTCGCCGCGCTGGCGATCGGAGCGCTCGTTCTGTCGCTGTACCCCCACGACGCGGTGAGCATCCCCCTCTCGCTCGCGGCGGTCCTCGCGCTGTACGGCATCGGGGGAATGCCCATCCGGGTGCCGTTGCTCGAGATCTGGCGTCTGCGCTGGATCATCGTCGTACTCGCCGCGGCGCTCGGGGTCTTCGTCTCGCCTCTCGCGGCGTGGGTCGGCACGGGACGCGTCGTGACGATTCTCCTGCTCGCGAGCCTGTTGACGCTCACGACCCGGATGGCGGATCTCGTGGAGGTGCTGCAGGGCATCCTGCGCCCGTTCCAGCGATGGGGAGTCGATCCCGACGGGGTGGCGCTCACGATCTCGCTCACGATCACGACGATCCCCGTGATCGCCGGCTTCGCGGAGCGCGTGCGGGATGCGTCGCGAGCCCGCGACGTGCGGTTGGGCGTGCGCGCCGTGGTGCCCCTGCTCGTTCTCGCCCTCCGACACGCGGACGATGTCGGTGACGCGCTGGCAGCACGGGGCCTGGGCTGACCCTATGCGGGGATGAGCGTGCGCACTCCGACCGGCGGCAGCGGCGTCGTCTGAGACGCGAGTCGGAGCGCCGCGAGGATCAGGGCGACCGCGATCAGAGCGGTCGCGACGGATGTGCCGAGTACCAGGAGCATCAGGACACCGACCAGGCCGCTCAGCGCTCCCGCGACGAGGCGGGGTAGCGACCCGGTGGCCTGCGGCGCGGGCTGTGACTCGAAACGGGTGAAGGCCACAGCGACGAGTGCGGTCAGCGCGAGCGCGGTCGCGAGCCAGAGCGGTCGGGCCGCCCACCAGTCCGCGCTGTCGAGCGACGGGAGCGTGACGCCCGTGACGAGGGCGTACACGGCGGTCGCGCCGGCCATCACCAGCAGGACAGGCATGTGCCAGAGATAGATCGTCATGGTGCGCACCGTCACGAACGCCGTGAATGCCGCCACGCGCGGTCGGCGGCTGAACCGCTCGATGCGTTCGCGGTGCAGGGAGAGCAGGCTGGTGTGTGCGACGCCGACGAGCAGGAGGGCTGCAGTCGGCGGGTTGATGTTGGCGATGAGGTCGGGGGAGTACACCCCGGTCAGGAACGTTGCGACGAGCAGGAGCAGGGCGCCGAGGCCCGCGGTGGCCCGGACGCGTCGACTCAGGCGCCCGATGCGTCCGTCGGCGAGGAAGAACCCCAGCTGCTGCAGCGTCATCCACACGAAGGCGAGGTTCAGGAAGCCGAGGCCCTCGAGCCCGGTCGCGGCGCGCAACACGTCGACGGCGATGGATGCCGCGACGAGAGCACCGATCGTGCGGTAGGGGGCGCGCTCGTGGGCGGCGGCCAATGCGGGAAGCAGCGCCTGGCACAGGAGGAAGACGCCGAGGAACCAGAGCGGCTGACCGTAGCGGAAGCCCGCGGTCGCGATCAGATCGGCGGGTACACCGAAGACCGTGAGGAGCGCGAGCCCGACCCCGACGATGGCGATCGTGAAGACGGCGGGTCGCAGCAGACGATGCAGTCGCCCGGCCACGAACCCGAGGGCGCTCCCGCCGCGCTCCCGCAGCCGACGGTAGGCGAGGAGCCCGGAGAACCCGCCGATGACGAAGAACAGCGGCATCACCTGGAGGAGCCAACTCAGCGGCGCGATCCACCCGGTACCGTCGCTGGCGTTCTCGAACACGGGGCCGGCCGCGTCGACGGTGACGCCCACCATGATCGAGTGGAGCAGGACCACGCCGAGGACGCAGAGCGCCCGGACGAAGTCGATACCGGTGTCACGGGACGCGCGTTGCGGAGGCGCGATGATGCCGGCAGTGGGTGCCTGGACGGTGGTCATGAGTCCTCCTCGGGAGTGGTGTCCCAGGAGACTATGGATGCCGTGTCCGCGGATGCATCACCCTCGGGTGCCGTTACGACCCCCTACGACGGTGTGAGTCAGGAGGACGGCTCGACCAGCCCGGTGTCGTAGGCGAGGATCACCGCATGCACGCGGTCGCGGAGGTTCAGCTTGGCGAGTACCTTGCCGACATGGGTCTTGACGGTCTGCTCCGCGATGAAGAGGTCGGCCGCGATCTCGGTGTTCGAGCGCCCTTTCCCGATCAGCACCAGCACCTCCCGCTCGCGGTCGGTGAGTTCGGCGAGCGCAGTGGCCGAGCGAGGTGCACGGGGCCTGCGGCCGGCGAACTGCTCGATGATTCGTCGGGTCACGCTCGGCGCGAGGAGCGCATCCCCGTTCGCGACGACGCGCACCGCGTGCACGAGCTCCTCGGGGAGTGCGTCCTTCAGCAGGAACCCGCTGGCTCCGGCCTCCAGCGCGTCGTACACGTAGTCGTCGATGTCGAAGGTGGTGAGCATCAGGATCCGGGGGACATGCGCGGCGGGGTACGACGGGCCGAGAATCCGCCGGGTGGCTTCGATCCCGTCGAGTTCGGGCATGCGCACGTCCATCAGGATCACGTCGGGATCCAGACGCGCCGCCAGGGCGACGGCTTCGGCGCCGTTCGCCGCCTGCCCGGACACCCGAATGCCCTCGTGGGCATCGAGGAGAGCGGCGAAACCCGCACGGACCATGGCCTGATCGTCGGCGATGAGGACGCTGATCGTCACGGGGTCTCCTTGTCGAGAGAAGCGGCTGCGCTCGCATCGGAACCGTCCGCATCCAGGGGGAGCACGGCCTCCACGTCCCAGCCGCCATCGGATGAGGGGCCGGCCGAAAGGCTGCCGCCCAGGATCTCGGCGCGTTCGCGCATCCCGCGCAGGCCGTAGCCCCCGCCGGGGCCGTCGGGCGTGCGGGGCGGTGCGCCGTTGTGCACGCGGATGCGGATGCTGCGGGCCTCGGCACGCAGCTGCACGGCGATGCGGGCACCGGGCGCATGCCGCACGGCGTTGCTCAGCGCCTCCTGGACGATGCGGAACGCGGCGATCTGCACCGAGGGTGTCGCGGCTGCTGCGGCCTCGCCGCCCTCGAGCACGAGTCCGACCTCGACCCCCGCGCGGCGGATGGTGTCGACCAGCGCCGGGATGTCGTCGATGCCCTGTTGGGGAGCGAGCTCGGCGGTCTGGTCTTCGGTGCGGAGCACCCCGAGCATCCGCCGCATCTCGGCCAGCGAGCCGCGGGCGGTCGCAGCGATGTCGTCGAACTCGGCTGTCGCCGCGTCGTTGAGCGCGGGAATGCGATATTTGGCGGTCGACGCCTGCACCTGGATCACGGACATGCTGTGTGCGACCACGTCGTGCAGCTCGCGCGCGATCCGCGTGCGTTCCTCGACGAGCGCGCGCCGGGCCTCCTCGAGCGCGCTGTGCTCCTTCTCGCGCGTCAGCTCGGCAGCGACCCGGACCCTCCCGGCGACGAGCGCCGCGATGAGGTACACCGCGGATGCCACCGCTGTCGTGACGATGAGGTCGGCCGTGGCGCTGGCGGATGACTCCGGCGTGGCCACCATGTCGGGGCGGAGCACCGGCGCCAGAAGCGATGCGATCGCGCCGAGGATCAGTGCGAAGGCACCGAGCCGTGCGCCATGGAGGAATGTGACCACCCCGACGAACAGGGCGAAGGTCAGGAGGGCGGGGACGGACCAGGGCCACGGCGACTGGATCGCGAGTTCCGGCACGACCGTGAGCGGCAGGGTGAGTGCTCCCACGGTGAACAAGCCGATCGCCCAGACCGGGCGGCTGATCGCGAGCACAGGCGAGACGCACAGCGCCGCGCCGAGGATGAACGACAGAGGCAGCGGCGTGCCGGACAGGACGGTCTGGAGCGGGACGAGGATCGCGTACAACGCCACGACCGCCGCACCCAGCGCCCCGAGGGCGAAGGTGCGACGGCTGATCCGTTGGCGCAGCGGTGTGCGCTGTCGGCGGCGTGCCATGACTGTCATCCTGCCAGTTGCGGCGCGGGAGCGCGGCGGCGCCGGGCCGCGGCGATGCGGTCGATCGTGAAGCCGATCACGAGCGCGATGACGATGCCGATACCGGCGCTCAGCAGCGGCTGGTCCTTGATCCAGGCGCCGGCGAGCAGGCCGATCGCCAGGCTGAAGACGCTCCAGCTGGCACCGGCGATCAGACTCAGAGGCAGGAAACGCCGCCACGGGAACTCGAGAGCCCCGGCGGACATGTTGACCGCGACGCGTCCGACCGGGATGTAGCGGGCGCCGAGGATGAGGGTGGCGCTGCGCCGATCGAGCGCCTGCTGAGCGTAGGCGAATGTCGCCGCCACACGGGGGCGTCTCATCCAGGCGAAGCGCGTGGTGCCGAGCCGTCGGCCGATCACGAAGGCGATGTTGTCGCCGATCGCCGCGCCGATCGCGGCGACCGCACCGAGGAGAAGCAGATTCCCGTCGCCGGTGGACGCGGCGACGGCCGCGGCCGCCACGAGCACCGTCTCGCTCGGCACCGGGGGGAAGAAGCCGTCGATCACGGTGACCGTGAACAGGACCAGGTACAGCCAGGGCGAGGCGATGGCCTGCATGATGAGCTCGTTGAGGATGTCCACTCCTGCACGCTATGCAGCGCGTACCCGGGCGGTCATCCCTCTGGGGTATCGCGGGTCTCACCCTCCGGACTGATCTTGCTGACCGCCGCTCCCGGCCACGGCGCTTATACTGGGAGGCTGGCCGATCGGCCGAACACCCTCCCTGAAAGAACGGACGTCCGCTGTGCTTGCCGTGCACGACCTCGAGATCCGCGTTGGCGCGCGCCTGCTGATGGAGAACGTCTCGTTCCGCGTCGCCGACGGAGACAAGATCGGACTCGTCGGCCGCAACGGGGCCGGCAAGACCACCCTCACCAAGGTGCTCGCGGGCGACGTCCTGCCCTCCGGCGGCAGTGTGACGCGTTCCGGCGAGCTCGGCTACCTGCCGCAGGACCCGCGTTCCGGAAACCCCGAAGACCTGGCGCGCACGCGCATCCTCGATGCCCGCGGACTCGGGCAGCTGAACCTCGGGATGACCGAGGCGGCACTCGCGATGGGCTCGGACGACCCCGCCGTCGCCGACAAGGCGATGAAGCGCTACGCCCGCCTGACCGAGCAGTTCGAGGCCCAGGGCGGCTACGCGGCGGAGGCCGAGGCGGCGTCCATCGCGAACAACCTGTCGCTTCCCGACCGGATCCTGGATCAGCCGTTGTCGACGCTCTCCGGTGGTCAGCGTCGCCGCATCGAGCTCGCCCGTATCCTCTTCTCCGATGCTCAGACGATGATCCTCGACGAGCCCACCAACCACCTCGACGCCGACAGCGTCGTGTGGCTCCGCGAGTTCCTCAAGGGGTACAAGGGCGGCCTGATCGTCATCAGCCACGATGTCGAGCTCGTCGGCGAGACCGTCAACCGCGTGTTCTACCTCGACGCGAACCGCCAGATCATCGACACGTACAACATGAACTGGAAGAACTACCTGCGCCAGCGGGTGGCCGACGAGGAGCGTCGCAAGAAGGAGCGCGCCAACGCCGAGAAGAAGGCCACGACCCTGCAGTTGCAGGCGGCACGCTTCGGCGCGAAGGCATCCAAGGCGGCTGCGGCGCACCAGATGATCGCGCGCGCCGAGAAGCTGCTGGCCGGACTCGACGAGGTCCGCCAGGAAGACCGGGTCGCGAAGCTGCGCTTCCCGAAGCCGGCGCCCTGCGGCAAGACGCCGATGATGGCGAGCGGGCTCTCGAAGTCGTACGGGTCGCTCGAGATCTTCACCGATGTCGATCTCGCGATCGACCGCGGCTCCAAGGTCGTGGTGCTCGGCCTCAACGGTGCGGGCAAGACCACGCTGCTGCGGATGCTCGCGGGTGTGGACCAGCCCGACACCGGACAGCTCGAGCCGGGGCACGGCCTCAAGGTCGGCTACTACGCGCAGGAGCACGAGAACCTCGACGTGAACCGTTCGGTGCTCGAGAACATGGTCTCGGCCGCACCGCACATCACCGAGACCGAGGCGCGCAAGGTGCTGGGCTCGTTCCTGTTCACCGGCGACGACGTGCTGAAGCCGGCGGGAGTCCTCTCCGGTGGAGAGAAGACGCGTCTGTCGCTCGCCACACTCGTCGTCTCCTCGGCGAACCTGCTGCTGCTCGACGAGCCGACCAACAACCTCGATCCCGCCTCGCGCGAGGAGATCCTCGGCGCGCTCGCGCACTACGAGGGTGCTGTGGTCCTCGTGTCCCACGATCCCGGTGCCGTGCAGTCGCTCAACCCCGAGCGTGTGCTCATCCTGCCTGACGGTGTCGAAGACATCTGGAGCCAGGAGTACCAGGACCTCATCGAGCTCGCCTGAGGCGCGCACGCTGAACTTCTGGTGGCAACCGCAACTCCGGGCCGTTCGTGTGCGCGGCCGCGTCCACGAGGCATCGGCGGCCGAGAGCGCAGCCGACCTCGCTGCGCGCTCCACCGCGGCTCGTGAGGGCGTCAGCCCAGGGGCCTGGGTGCTCTGGCGGATAGTCCCGAATCGGGTCGAGTTCTGGCAGGGATCCCCGGACCGTGATCACACTCGGATCGTCTACGCGCGCACGGATGCCGGCTGGGCATGCACGATGACGCCCTGGACGGACTGACACCGCACGAGTCGGTCAGCGGACGTCGAGCAGCTCGTCTTCGACGTCGGCGTCGTGATCCTTGCGCCGTGGAGTCTTCACGGGTGTCGGGACGCCCTCGACTTCCTCACGGTGCTTCACGATCTCGGTCCGGATGATGTAGCCGATGAAGATGAAGCCCATGAGGGCGAACAGGATCCATTGGATCGCGTAGGAGAGATGCGGGCCCGGGTCGTCGGTGGGGGAGTCGAAGCCCCCCAGCGCGCCGGCGCCGGCCGGCTCCTCGGTCACGACGCGGCCGTAGGCGCCGGTGATCACATCCCCGTCGGTCAGCGCGGCGATCGAGGGCAGATGGATGGTCGGCACCTGACCTTCCGGTGCGCCCCGGCCCGATGCGGGCAGCTGCTCCCCGGGCCGCAGGCGCACCGTGACCTCGGCCTCGCCTTCCGGCGGGGACGGCACAGAGTCGGGCTCCGCACCCTCGCCCGGCGCCACCCAGCCGCGATCGACGATGAACACGCGACCATCAGCGTCGCGGAACGGCACCAGCACCTCGAAGGCGCTCGTACCGCCGTGCGGTCGGTTGCGCACGAGCAGTTGCTGGTCGGCCAGGTACTCGCCCTGCAGCGTCACCGGGCGCCACTCGTCTGAGGGGTCGAGCGCACCGTCAGCGCCGATGACATCGGCGAGGGGAACGGGGTCCGCGTCGTAGTTCTGCTCGACGAGTTCGATCTGGGCGGCACGAGTCTCGTTCCGCTCGAACTGCCAATTCGACAGGAAGACGCACGCGATGGCGAAGCCGATGGCGATGAGCACGTACACCGCCCACCGGGTGAGACGTCGACTCATGCGGGAACACCGTCGCGGACGGTCACCGGGAAGTCCCGTGCGGCCAGGTAGTCGCGGAGGAAGTCCACGTGCTCGTCACACGCCAGCCACACCTTCTCGCGATCGGCGGCATGGATGCGGGGATTGCGCCACACCACTTGTCTGGTCGCCGCGCTCCGGCAGCCGGCGCGCGAGCACTCGAGGTCAGTCATCGGTCTTTCGGGCCTTCGTGGATCGTGAACACCTGCGGAGCCGGAGCTTCGGTCTCGATCGGAGCAGGTCGAGGGGTGTCGAGCTCGCGCACCGGAGACTCGGCTGTGGCCTCAGTGCTGTCGCTTCCCGCGTTCGCGAAGACGACCGCGATGTAGGGCAGTACGGCGGCCGCGATCCCGAATACCCACGTGTACCAGCCGTACGGCTGCACGAGCACCATGAGCCCGAAGCACACGATGCGGATGGTCATCGTCAAGGCATAACGGCGCACACGATGATCAGCCTCATCCCGCGGAGACTGCGGCAGTGAGGTGACGGCCGGGACTTGACGCGCGTTCTTCACGATGTCTCAAGCCTACGCCGGTGCAGCCCTCCCGGCGTGCCGTTCGGCGACTCAGCTCGAGAACAGGAACGGCAGGGTGAACACCCCGACGAACAGGAAGCTGATGATGGTGCTGACGATCGTGAACGCACCGATCGCGACCACCGCGTAGCCGAGGATGAGACCGGCGATGGCGAGCCCACGCCCGCCGACTCCGGGTTGGCGCTTGATCTGTCCGAGCGCCATGTGCCCCGTGATGACGGCCGCGATCGAGGCCAGCACCGGGATGATGGCCCAGATCAGGACGAGCCCGGCGATGCCGCAGATGAGTGAGGTGACAGCCAGCGGACTGGTGGGGCGAGACGCGGCGGCGGGATACCCCGCGCTCGGGTAGGCGCCGTAACCGGGTTGAGAGGCAGGCGGGGCGTAGCCGGGCTGTACCGGAGGTGTGGCGTAGCCGGGCTGAGAGGCGGGCGCGGCGTAGTCGGCAGGGGAGGCATAACCGGGCGGTGCGGGCGGTGGAGCGTATCCCGGCTGCGGTGCCGCGGCCGGCTGCGCGCCGTAGGCCGGGTGCGCCGGAGGCGCATAGGTCGGCGCGGCTCCCGGGTGGCTCTGTGTCGGCTGCGGACCGGGCCGTACCGGTTCGGCGGGAAGCGCCGGCGTGGCAGTGGGGGCGGCGGGCGGAGGAGGCGGTGTCAACGGCGGCTCGCCACCGGGAGAGGGGATGCGGTTGTCGCTCACGATGAAGCCTTTCGTCTCGATCAGGGTTCCAGCAGCGTCCCCGTCTGTCAAACACCAGGATGCAGCCGACCCGGCACGCGGGCGCAGCCGGCAGCGGCATGGTCGATAGGATCGATGACGGCCCGGAACCGCGGGCCGACCGGCCAGATCAGGAGTGTCCCCCATGAGTGCTGAGCGCGTCGTCCTCGTCACCGGCGGCAATCGCGGCATCGGCCGCGCCATCGCAGAGCGCTTCGTGCGCGACGGGTACCGGGTCGCCGTCACCGCCCGCAGCGGGGAAGGACCGGAGGGCACGCTCACCGTCCGTGCGGACGTGACGGATGCCGCGGCTCTCGACGCCGCGTTCACCGAGGTGGAGCAGCAGCTCGGTCCGGTCGAGATCGTCGTCGCGAACGCCGGCATCACGAAGGACACGCTGCTCCTGCGCATGAGCGAGGACGACTTCGACAGCGTGGTCGCGACGAACCTCGGAGGCACCTTCCGTGTCGTCAAGCGCGCCTCGAAGGGCATGCTCCGCGCACGTTTCGGTCGCATCATCCTGATCTCGAGCGTCGTGGGGCTCTACGGTTCCGCGGGTCAGGTCAATTACTCCGCGTCGAAGAGCGCGCTCGTCGGGTTCGCCCGCTCGATCACCCGCGAACTCGGCGCGCGGGGGATCACCGCCAACGTCGTCGCCCCGGGATTCATCGAGACAGACATGACGGCCGAGCTCCCGGAAGAGACGCAGAAGCAGTACAAGGCGAACATCCCGGCGGGACGATTCGCCACTCCCGACGAGGTCGCGGGCGTCGTGACCTGGCTCGCGGGCGACGATGCCGGCTACATCTCTGGTGCGGTCATTCCCGTCGACGGTGGTCTCGGCATGGGGCACTGACCCCACGCCGTTCGATCAGCGCGAGATCGCTGCGGTGAGGAGTTCGCCGAGGCGATCCGGCACGGTGAACTGCGGCCAGTGGGCGGAGCCGATCCGGATGACCTCCGCATCCTCGATCGCGCGGTACTCCTCGCCGAATGCGCCCCACTGGTCGATCAGCCCCTCGAACGTCGCCTGGTCCAGATCGCCCATGAGCAGTGTGACGGGCACTCGATAGCGTGCGGGGTCGGTGAGGGCGATGCCGTCGGTCGGCACGCGTGCGGGGACGCTCGACGTGAGCGGCGCTGTGCGTGCGCGTGTGGCCTCGTCGAGGTCGTGCACGTCTTCATCCTCGAAGAAGTCCCAGCCGGGGAACGGAACGACCCCGTCGACGATCGGGAACTCGCTGATCCCGTTTCCGGGCGGAGGAGGGACGGTGTCGACGAAGATCACTCGGCTCACGCGGTCGGGGCGCGCATCGGCGACACCCCATGCGACGTTGCCACCTCCGCTGTGTCCGACGACCACGACATCGCCGTCGACCTCATCGACTGCGGCGACCGCGGCGTCGACCCAGTCCGCGATGCCGACATCGGAGGTGGCGGTCGCGGGTTCGCCGAGCCCTGGCATGGTGAGGGCGTGCACGCGGTGCCCTGCCCGTTCGAGAGCGGGGATCACGTCGTTCCAGCTCGAGGCGTCGAGCCAGAGTCCGGGGATGAGGATGATGTCCATGAGCCGACGCTAGCTGCGGCGACCGACATTCACCAGGTCTCGGCTACGGGAGCAGCGCGATGACCTCGGACAGATCCTGCGGTCCGATGACGAGGCTCGCGGCTTCGCGAACCGCGGGCTTCGCGTTGAAGGCGAGGCCGAGTCCGGCGACCGCCATCATCTGCAGGTCGTTCGCGCCGTCGCCGATCGCGATCGTCGCGTGCGACGGTACGCCGAGCTCGGCCGCCCATTCCTGGAGCGAGGTGGCCTTGACCGCGCCGTCGACGATGTCGCCGTCGACACGACCGGCGAGCTCCCCATCGGCGATTTCGAGGCGATTGGCGCGCCACCGGTCGACCCCGAGCCCCGGCGCGATGTGGTCGAGGATCTCGTGGAACCCCCCGGACACGACTCCGACGACACCGCCGCGATCGTGGACGGCGGCGGTGAGATCGCGCACTCCGGGCGTGGGTTCGATCCGTGCACGTACCCGCTCGAATGCCGAGACCGGCACGCCCTGAAGGGCCGCGACCCGGGAACGAAGGCTCGTGGAGAAGTCGACTTCGCCGCGCATGGCCGCCTCCGTGGCCGCCTGCACCTCCGCGCGGCGCCCGGCCTCGTCGGCGAGCAGCTCGATCACCTCGTTGCGGATCAGGGTGGAGTCGGCATCGAGGACGACGAGGAAGCGCGCAGCGGTCACCCGTCGAGCCTATCGATCACCTGGCGGGCCGATGCGCCATGACGGCGTCAGCGTTCGATGAAAACGCCCTTGCCGACGACGGTGATGCCGGACTCCGTCACGGTGAAACCCCGTGCGAGGTCCCGCTCGCGATCGACGCCCACCGTCGCCCCGTCGGCCAGCACCACGTTCTTGTCGAGGATCGCCCGATGGATGCGCGCGCCCTGTCCCACCTGGACGTGGTCGAAAACCACCGAGTCCGTGATGGTCGAGCCGCCGCCGGCGAGCGTCCAGGGGCCGACCACACTGCGTTCCAGATGGGTGCCGGACAGGACCGATCCGAGCGAGACGATCGAGTCGATCGCATTCCCGATGCGCCCGACCGAGTCCCGCACGAACTTCGCGGGCGGCGAGTTGACCGCTTGCGAGTGGATCGGCCACTCCATGTTGTAGAGGTTGAACACGGGCAGGGTCGAGATCAGGTCGCGGTGCGCGTCGAAGAACGAGTCGATCGTCCCCACGTCCCGCCAGTAGGAACGATCGCGCGGGGAGGAGCCGGGCACATCGTTCTGCTTCATGTCGTAGTAACCGGCCTCGCCGCGGTCGACGAAGTACGGGACGATGTCGCCGCCCATGTCGTGCCCGGAGGTCGGCGACTCGCCGTCGGCCTCGACGGCGGCGATGAGTGCGTCGGCATCGAAGATGTAGTTCCCCATCGAGGCGAGCACCTCGTGCGGCGAATCCTCGAGGCCGGCGATGTCGGTCGGCTTCTCCAAGAACTGCTTGATGCGCCCGGACTCGGCATCGGCATCGATCACCCCGAACTGCGAAGCCAGGGCGAGGGGCTGGCGGATCCCGGCGACGGTCGCCTTCGCACCGGATTCGATGTGGGCCTCCAGCATCTGCCGGAAGTCCATCCGGTACACGTGGTCGGCGCCGATGACCACGACGATGTCGGGCTTCTCATCATTGATCAGGTTCATGCTCTGCAGGATCGCGTCGGCGGATCCCGAGAACCACCGCTTGCCGAGTCGCTGCTGCGCGGGGACCGAAGTCACGTATGAGTCGAGGAGCGCCGACATCCGCCAGGTCTGCGAGATGTGCCGGTCGAGGCTGTGCGACTTGTACTGCGTCAGCACGACGATCTGCCGTAGGCCGGAGTTGATGAGGTTCGAGATGGCGAAATCGATCAGGCGATACTGTCCGCCGAACGGCACTGCGGGTTTCGCGCGATCCGCCGTGAGCGGCATGAGGCGCTTGCCCTCGCCGCCGGCGAGGATGATCCCGAAGACCTTCTTTGGAGCGGACATGGCTCCACCATAGATGCGTTCCCGGCCGCTGTACTAGCGTTCAGACATGCGAGTCGAAATGATCACGAAGGAGTACCCGCCCGAGGTCTACGGCGGTGCCGGAGTGCATGTGGCGGAACTCGTCGCCGCGCTTCGAGAGCACGTCGACGTGCGGGTGCGTGCGTTCGGGGCGACCCGCGACGAACCCGGTACCTTCGCCTATCGCACGCCTGCGGAACTCACCGGAGCGAACCCCGCGCTGCAGACGCTGGGGACAGACCTCGAGATCGTCGCCGCCATCGCCGACGCCGACCTCGTCCACAGTCACACCTGGTACGCGAACTTCGCCGGCCACCTGGCCTCGCAGCTTCACGGCATCCCGCACGTTCTCACCGCGCACAGCCTGGAGCCCCTCCGCCCATGGAAGGCCGAGCAGCTGGGCGGCGGGTACGCGATCTCCAGCGGCATCGAGCGACTCGCCTACGAGAACGCCGCCGCGGTGATCGCGGTGAGCGCCGGCATGCGCGCCGACATCCTCCGCAGCTATCCGCAGGTGGACCCTGCGAAGGTCCGCGTGATCCACAACGGCATCGACGTCGAACGCTGGCGTCCCGTGCAGGACGCGGAGTTCCTCCGGTCGATCGGAATGGATCCCGCACGTCCCTCCGTCGTGTTCGTCGGCCGGATCACGCGGCAGAAGGGTCTGCCGTATCTGCTGCAGGCCGCCCGACTCCTGCCGCCCGAGGTGCAGCTCGTCCTGTGCGCCGGCGCCCCGGACACTCCGGAGATCATGGCCGAGGTGCAAGAGGGAGTGCGGCTTCTGCAGGAGACGCGTGAAGGCGTCATCTGGGTGGAGCGGATGCTGCCGCGCGATGAGCTGTCGGCGATCCTCACCGCGGCGACGACCTTCGTCTGTCCCTCCGTCTACGAACCTCTCGGGATCGTGAACCTCGAGGCGATGGCCTGCGGCGCTGCGGTCGTCGGCACCGCGACCGGGGGCATCCCCGAGGTCGTGTCCGACGGCGTCACTGGTCGGCTCGTACCGATCGAACAGCTGCAGGACGGCACCGGCACGCCGGTGGATCCGGAGCGCTACGTGGCGGACCTGGCCGCCGTGCTCACCGAGGTCGCCATGGATCCGGAGCGCGCGCGGGCCTACGGTGAGGCCGGACGCGAGCGCGCGCGGGACGACTTCAGCTGGGCCGCGATCGCGGAGACGACGCGCGCGCTCTACGCGGAGCTCACCGCCTGAGCCGATAGGCTGGAACCATGCCGAGCGCTCTGGAATTCACCGACGTCGTCGTGCGCCGTGAAGGACGCAACATCATCGATCACGTGACCTGGGAGGTCGACGACGATCAGCGATGGGTGATCCTCGGACCGAACGGGGCGGGCAAGACCACCCTCCTGCAGCTGGCCGACACCCTCATGCACCCGACCTCGGGCACCGTGACCGTGCTGGGCGAGACTCTGGGCCGCACCGACGTGTTCGAGGTGCGCCCGCGCATCGGGTTCGCCTCGTCCGCGATGGCCAAGCGCGTTCCCCGCGACGAGACGGTCCTCAACACCGTGCTCACCGCCGCATACTCGGTGCTCGGTCGCTGGAACGAGAACTACGAGGACATCGATGAGCGCCGCGCGCTCCGCGTCCTCGCCGACTGGCGCCTCGACCACCTGGCGGACCGCACGTTCGGCACGCTGAGCGATGGCGAGCAGAAGCGCGTGCAGATCGCGCGCGCCGTGATGACCGATCCGGAGCTGCTGCTGCTGGACGAGCCGACCGCCTCGCTCGATCTCGGATCGCGAGAAGAGCTGCTGGCGCTGCTCAGCGGGTACGCTTCCTCGCCGACGACGCCGGCGATGCTGATGGTGACGCACCACGTCGAGGAGATCCCGGTGGGCTTCACGCACGTGATGCTGATTCGCGACGGAGCGATCGTCGCGGCCGGACCGATCGCCGAGACGCTCACGGCCGAGGCACTCACCGACACGTTCGGCATGCCCATCGTGCTCAGCAGCGAAGACGGCCGCTACGCCGCCCGCGCAGCATCCTGATCCAGGTCTGATAGAATCGATCCTTGGTGCTCTCCGCACCGCAGACTTCCCTCGTCCCTGGCACAATCCAGGGCAGCAACTAAGGAATCCCATGAAGACTGACATTCACCCCGAGTACAAGGCTGTCGTGTTCCGCGACCTGGGCTCGGGCGAGACGTTCCTCACCCGTTCGACCGTGACCGGCGACAAGACCATCGAGCTGGACGGCGTGGAGTACCCCGTCATCGATGTCGAGATCTCGTCCGCGTCGCACCCGTTCTACACGGGCAAGCAGCGCATCATGGACTCGGCCGGCCGCGTCGAGAAGTTCAACCAGCGCTTCAAGGGCTTCGGCGGCTCGTCCAAGTAACGACTGCCACAAAGAAGGCCCCACGCTCCTCGGAGCGTGGGGCCTTCTTCGTTCCTCGAGGGCTCTGGGACGGTCTCAGACGTCGATGACGATACGGCCGGAGTCGATGCGGCTCGGCGGGTCGCCGGGCGAGGGCGCCGGTGCCGTCCGCTGCGTCTGCCGGTCGCGTTCCTGGTTCGCCTCATGGGCACTGGGCGACCAGACGCTGTCGAAGACGCCGACGAGGCCGCCGTTGGCGACGTGCTCGTACTTCTCCTCGACCGGCTTCCGCGAGAAGGTGTGCATCATCCCGAAGATCAGCAGAGCGGGGCCCATGCCCAGCACGATGATCACGGTCGCCCACGCCATCACGTCCTTCATGACTTCAGGATAGGCGTGACGGAGAAGAGCGGCATCCTCCTCGAGGCGGAGATCCTCAGCGCAGGCGGCGGCCCTGCGCCAGGTCGATGAGGCGCGACAGCACGGGACCCGAGCGCAGCCCGTTGTGCTCGTGCTCGCTGGTCACCCACAGCTTCACGCCGGGTAGCAGGCGTGCTGTCTCGAGCGAGAACTCCATCGGGACGTACACGTCGTCGACATAGACGGCGGCGGCGCCCGTAGCCCCGGACGCGGCGATCGCCTCGGCGTCGTAGATGCTCGGCCATTCGTACTCCGCGAGCGCGAGGGTGACGTCACGCCAGGGGCGGAAGGCGGGAACCGTCTCGGTCCAGTCGCGCCGGATGTGCTCGCCCGTGAAGAGCGTCGGGTCGTCGCGGAAGTCGGAGGGCTCTGTGCGTTCGGCCGACCATCGGGTGGCGTGGCCGTCGGCGTAGCTGGACTCGTGGAACGCGAAATACAGCGGATTGCGGCCGTCGAACGGCATCGCGTGCATCAGGTCGTGCCGGAAGGCATAGGAGGAAGGGTCACGCTCGAGCAACGACCAGACGGTCTGCCAGCCGTCGTTCGTGCCGAGGGCCGAGCCCATCGATCGCAACCGCGATCGGGACACGACCTCGCCGTCGGGGAGGACGATGTCGCCGGCGTCTGCCAGATCGACGAGTCGCCGCATGGCGTCGCGGTGCTCCGGGAACCGACGGTAGTAACGCTCGGAGGTCGTGCGCATCTTCTCGTAGCAGAGCGCGTACACATCATCGGGGTGGCGCCCGATCGCGCTGAGTCCGCCCGTGATGAAGACGTCCTGCAGCGAGGACGCGTCCGTCGAGAGGTAGGCCAGCGTCGTGAAGCCGCCGAAGGACTGCCCGAGCACGCTCCAGGTGACAGCTCCCAGGTGTTCGCGGATCGCCTCGCAGTCGCGCACGATCGAGTCGGCGCGCAGGTGGGTCAGGTGCTCGGCCACGGCCTCGGCGCCGCGGGCGAGATCATGATCGCCGACCGGGGTCGATTGCCCGGTGCCGCGCTGGTCGAGGAGCACCAGACGGTAGTGGGCGAGAGCTTCATCCAGCCAGGCCGGCGACGTCGAAGAATGGAACGGGCGGGGAGCTTCGTGCCCTGGTCCGCCCTGCAGGAAGACCAGATAGGGGAGGGTCTCACCGCCTTCGCGGGCGACCACGCGCGCGAAGATGTCGATGGTGCGGGAGTCGGCGGGATCGCCCCATACGAGAGGGACGGTGAGCGTGTGCTCTTCGACGGTGAGATCCAGCAGCTTGCGGACGACGGTGGTCATGATCACATCACATTCCCGATGTAGGAGTACTTGACGAAGACCTCCGAGGCGATGCCCGACTCCTCGAGCACCCCCTGCACAGCGGTCATCATGTAGTTGGAGTCCCAGCCCATGTAGAGGAAGTGGGATTCGTCGAGCGCGTCCCACTGCCCCTTCCACGCCATGCCCTGGTAGATCGGCCCGCCGTGGGCGGCACAGTAGGCGAGGGCAGCGGCCCTCGTGTCGGTCCACGCGCGTCGGAAGACCCGGTTGAAGAGGTACTTCACGTCGGGGACCTCCCAGCGCTCACCGCGGTACTCGACGTAGTCGAACTCGCGTTCCCAGCCGGTCGGCCAGCCGCGACGGCGCACGGCATCCAGGATCGGGGTCAGGCCGTCGTCGTCGATCTCCGGCAGTGCCGGTCGCGCCCAGATGCGGATCAGGTCGGCGGTGAGGGCGACCGTGCGCTGGGTGATGGCGGCCGTGTTCCACGTCGGGACCTCGGCCAGCTCGCGGGTCGCCGGCACCGCGCTGCGGGCATACGCCTCATCTCGCTTGACGGGGAAGGCGGCGCCGAACACGCGCTCGGTCAACGGCTGCTCGAGCAGGGTCAGGTTGCCGAGAGTCGGGGCGAGCGCGCGATGGCTGTTCTGTTCGTCCTCGGAGTACTCGTTCCAGGGGCGTTCTCCGTCTCCCGACCAGGCGTCGCCGGGGACAGTGGGCACGATGTGCTCCACGTCGAACCCGTCGACATCGCCGACGCCTTCCAGGCGACCGAGCACGTACGCGGGGTGGGGGAGCTCGCTGTACTTCAGTACCGCGCTCACACGCTCGTCGGAGGGGGTGATCCGCGCGAAGGCGCGGGCGAGCGAATCGCGACCTTCCCGGCGTGCGCGGCAGAGCCTGGCGATCAGCCTCTCGGCCGGAAGGTTGACCAGCGCGCGGCGGAGGTACAGCGCCTGGATCCACTCCAGCGTCTCGAGGAGTTCGGCGCGGTCGATGACGCCCCGCGCGTGATCGCTGTACACGCTCAGCACGAGGGGGTACGACGAGCGCCCGAAGGTGTTGACGTGCCGCAGCTGCTGCGCGATCTCCGGGTCTTTCTCCCGTGAGGGATCGAGGAGGATGCCGTATACCTCTGCGTAGTGCCGCCACTCTTCCGCGTCTGCCTGCAGGTGGGTGACGTCGACGCGGGGGAAGGACTGCCGGAACGCGCTGTACACGCCGTGCTCGCCGTTCGCCGCCACCTCGCGGCCGGTGACGAGCACGAGGTAGTGCCGCCAGAACGCGCCGATGGCCTCACCGGTGTGATGCTCGATCGGCACCCAGAACCGGGCTTCGACGTCGACCTGCTCCGCGTGGCTGAGCCCCATCAGGATGTAGTTGTGGATGAGCTCGTGGTCGCGCAGCGGCTCGCCCGTGGAGTTCAGGCTCTCGAAGATCTGCTGGGCGTTCGCCTGGGCTCCGAGGGTGATCGACACGTGCTCGAGCTTCTGCAGCCCACGCCAGATGAGGGGAACCTCGTCAACGTGGATCTGACTGCGGAAGAAGGCGTAGTTGTCGTCGAAGCGGGATTCGCGGTCCGCGTCGTCGCGGCGGTCGAGCACGACGGACTCGTACAACTCGGCCCACGCATCGTGCGGGCGCAGCTTGGTGCGGCCGGGGTCGTCCGAGCGTACGAGCACGCGTTCCAACGAGGCGGCCAGAGCGGCATCGGTGTCGCGGATCGCATGGTGCAGCGCGGCGACCAGCAGCATCAGCGTGGTGATGCGCTGCTGACCGTCGATGAGGATCAGGTCGGAATCGGTCGACGTGCCGTCTTCGGCGGAGAGGATCGAGCCGATGAAGTGGCGGTGGGCGTCGTCCTCCCGCGCGACGGCGCGGATGTCGGAGAGGAGACGCTCGCACCCGCCGATGTCCCAGCGGTACTGCCGCTGATACACGGGGACGACGATGGTGGTGCTGCCCGCCGCGAGCCACTCGATCGTGTTGACTGCTGTCGCCTCGACGTTGGTCGCGGTGCTCATACTGGTGTCTCGTCCTCCCGTAGCGACGGGTGCCGAGGACTCGCCGGGCGCCCCGATCAGTCTATTCGGTTATCCACGGCCGACCTCCGAAGGGCTCGCGGGCTTCGCTGTTAGGCTTGCCTTATCAGGGCCTGTTAAAACGTGCTGGCCCCCGATGAAAGGAACATGACTCGATCATGGGTTACATCAAGTCCGCTGCCCTCGAGGAAAAGGGATTCGTCGTCCTCGACAGCTACAACCAGGAGCTCGACCCCAAGGAATGGCTCGACATCGAGTACAACGACTGGAAGTCGTCGGGTGACACCCGCTTCGCGCCGCTCGCCAGTGCCTTCGGCGACATCGAGTGCAACGGCTTCTGGAACCACAAGCCGCCGCGCACCGACAAGGACGGCGTCTGGATCGATTCGCAGACCGAGAAGGCTCCGAACCTGACGCGTCGCGCGCAGGAGCCCGGCGCCAACGTCGGCCGGTGCCGCGTGATCGAGCTGCAGCCGACCCCCTACGGCGAGTGCCTCTACAACCTGCACCAGGACGACAACAACCGTCTGAACCCCGACGGTACCGGCTGGGTGGTCCGCGGCTTCTTCAACCTGACGGACGACAAGGACAGCTACTTCGTCCTGCGCGAGAACCGCACCGACCCGAGCATCGAGTACCGCATCGCTCTTCCGGCCGGCGCGCAGCTCATCGTCGACACTCAGCGCCTGTGGCACGCGGCCACGCACAACGGCACCGAGCCGCGCTACTGCCTCATCACGTCGTGGACCTCGGGCCCCGAGCTCGACGCCTACATCGAGAAGTACAACGGCACTGACGATGTCCCCAACTACGAGGTCGACCAGGAGACGCTGGAGTTCGGCTACGCGGAGCAGGCGCGCAAGGACGCTGCACGTGCGGCGTACTACGCGGCGAAGGGCCAGCAGGTCAAGCAGGCCATGAGCGAGGCCTGATCCTCTTCTGAGCACTGCGAAGGCCCCGGTCCCTGTGACCGGGGCCTTCGTCGTCGAATCACATGCTTGTGATTTCAGGAGATCTCGGCGAGAATGGGCCCACAACCGCATATTCTCGCCACTTCGTGGTTCAGGTCGTTGGGGAAGACGCACCTGATGAAACGGAGAGATCATGGCGACGGCTTACTCACGCGGAGTGGTGTTCATCCACTCTGCGCCTCGCGCGCTCTGCCCACACCTCGAATGGGCGGTGGGTCGCGCTATCGGGCGTGCGGTGAATTTCGACTGGACCGCTCAGCCCGTCCTCGAGGGTGCCCGGCGGGCCGAGTTCTACTGGGACGGCCCTGTCGGCACGGGTGCTGCTCTCGCGACGTCCATCCGCGGGTGGGAGCATCTGCGGTTCGAGGTGACCGAGGACCCCACTCCGCGCAGCGACGGCGGACGCTGGCTGCACACTCCCGACTTGGGTATCCATTACGCCCAGACGGATGCCGCCGGCAACATCGTCATCGGCGAGGACCGGATCCGCTACGCGATGGAGATCGCCGCGGGCAGTGCGATCGAGTTGCAGCGCGAGCTGGACATCGCGCTCGGGTCCGCCTGGGACGAGGAACTGGAGCCGTTCCGGCACGCGAGCGACGACGCCAGAGTCGTCTGGCTCCACAAGGTCGGCTAGCCGACACCACAGACCGGGAGCGGGGGAGGCGTGAGTATCGGATGCCGGTGAATCATCCCGGACGCTGAGAAGACGTATCCCCGCTCCGCACGACGAGGACCCCGCCCCGAAAAGAGGCGGGGTCCTCGTCGTGCAGAGGTGGCTCGCCGGTCAGATGACGGCGGTGTGCTGCAGCTCGTGGGTGCGCGAGTGCGCGCCGCCGCGCACGTCTTCCCAGGCGAGAGCCAGTCGTTGCATGGCTTCGGTCGTCCGCTCCGGCGGGAGAGTGATGGGGATGCGCAGCCGACGTTCGAGCACGCCGCCGGTCGTGAAGCGGGGGCCCGGCGGCAAGACGAGACCATGCTCTCGCGCAGCCAGGGAGAGGGAGGTGGAGAGCGGCGCCCCAATGTCGATCCAGGCCGAGAGGCCGCCGGGCGTAGACGGCATCCGGAACCCGGCGATCCCTGAGACGCCGCGCTCGACCGCGTCGCGCCCTGCGCGCAACCTGCGGCGAACGTGAGACGTCAACGCCGGCATGTCGTCCAACAGCTCCACGGCGATGCACTGCTCCAGCAGGGCGGTGCCCAACTCGAAGGAGGGGCGCACGGCGAGCAGTCGCGCGATCACAGAGCGCTCCGCGCGGATCCAGCCGATGCGCATACCGCCCCAGGCGATCTTCGACATCGATCCGACGGTGATGACATTCGGTCCGCTCGCAGCCATCGGCGCAGGTGCCCATCCGCGATCGATGTCGAGTTCTGCGGTCGTCTCGTCGACGATGAGGTGGGTGCCGACGTTCCGAGCCGTCGTCACGATCCGCGAGCGCTCGTCATCGGGAAGCGTCGCGCCGGTGGGGTTGTGGAAGTCGGGGATGAGGTAGGCGATGTGCGGGCGGGAACCGAGAAGTGTCTCGTTCAGATGCCGGGTGTCCCAGCCGTCGACGTCGACGGGCGTGGGCACCAGTCGGTATCCGTGCCGGTGCAGCGCCTCGAGCGCGTGGGGGAACGTCGGCTGCTCGACCAGTGCCCTTTCACCGCGACGCCCGATGGCCGTGAGGATCAGGTTCACGGCGTTGAGCGCCCCCGACGTGATGATGATCTCGTCGGCGGAGGTCGGTGCTCCGCGATCGCGGAACCGCTGGGCGACGGCTTCACGGAGCTCAGGGAGCCCGCGGAGCGAATACCCGCTGGTGCCGCGCAGGGCCGCGAGGCGGGGAAGGGAGCGGACTGTCGCGTCGTACAGGCCGGGTGTCGAATCCATCGAGGCGATCGAGAGGTCGATGGCGTCGTCGTCGGCGTCCGCGCCCGCAGCGGTGCGACCGTGCGGCAGCGTGACCCGGGTGCTTCCTCCGTGCAGGCGGGAGACGTAGCCGTCGGCCTCCAGCAGGCCGTAGGTGCGGGTGATCGTCGAGCGTGATCGGCGCAGTTCGAGCGCGAGCGCCCGCTCACTCGGCAGACGCTCGCCGACCGTGAGACGGCCGTCGAGGATTAGCGCCCTGATGCGGTCGGCGAGCGCCGTCGCTGCGGTGCCCGCGACGTTATCCACTCCGAGCTGTTCGACGAGCCGTGATCCCATGCCTCCAGCATGGCGCAAAGTGGTCTGATATGCGCAGGCCACTTTGCGGCGAGTGGCTTCGCGTCGGACCGTGGTCCACGGGCCAGAGTAGGAGGATGTTCCTCCGTTCTCTGTTCCTCCCCATAGCCGCCACCAGCCGGCGTGACCTCGTCGAGCGGCTCGTGCAGCTTCTCGTCGGTCTGTTCCTCTACGGTGTGGCACTCGGCTTCATGGTACGAGGCGGCATCGGTGTGGCGCCGTGGGATGTTCTGGCGCTGGGCCTGGCGGGGCAGACAGGCGTCGGATACGGAGCCATGACCGTGCTCGTCTCGATCGTCGTGCTGCTGCTGTGGATCCCGCTGCGTCAGCGGGTGGGGCTCGGCACGGTGCTGAACGCGCTCCTGGTCGGCCCGAGCGCCGATCTGGCGCTCTTCCTGATCCCGCAGCCCTCTTCGGTGTGGATCGGTGCCCCCATGTTCGTCTTCGGGCTCCTGCTCCTCGCCTTCGCGACGGGCCTCTACATCGCTGCGGACTTCGGGCCTGGGCCGCGCGATGGCCTGATGACGGGGCTGGTCCGCCGCACCGGATGGGCGGTGTGGCTCGTCCGCACCATGATCGAGGGAAGTGTGCTGCTCGTCGGCTTCCTCCTCGGCGGCCCGGTGGGCGTCGGAACGGTGCTCTTCGCCTTCGGAGTCGGTCCGCTGATCGGGTGGTTCCTGCCCCGCATCATGCGCATCCGTGAAGCCCGTTCGCGTCAGCTCGGGGCACTGCGCGCCGTCTGAGCGGCTTCGGACTCCGGTCCTGTTGCGCGAAGAGAGGCCCCCGGGATCCCGGGGGCCTCTCTTCGCGTATGCAGGGTCAGTCGGCGCTGGCGACGACCAGAACGGCGTTGTGTCCGCCGAAACCGAACGAGTTGCTGATGGCGATCTGGGGGCCGTCGCCGAGCGGCGTGGCCTCGCCGGAAAGACGGAAAGGAACCGCCGGGTCGGGCTCGGTCATGTTGATGGTCGGCGGAGCGACGCGATCACGCAGCGCGAGAAGCGAGAAGATCGCTTCGAGTGCCCCCGTGCCACCGAGCAGGTGTCCGGTGGAGGCCTTCGTCGCGGACACGGGGATCTCGTTGATCCGGTCGCCGAAGACCTTCTTGAGAGCGACGTACTCGTTCGGGTCGCCGACCGGGGTCGACGTCGCGTGCGCGTTGATGTGCGTGACCTGGTCAGCGGTCACGCCGGCCTCGTCGAGCGCCTGCGTGACGGCCCGCGCCGCGCCGCTGCCCTCGGGGTCGTTCCCGGTGATGTGGTACGCGTCGGCAGTGACTCCGCCGCCGAGCACGTAGCCGTAGATCTTGGCGCCGCGCGCCTTGGCGTGCTCCTCGGTCTCGAGGATCAGTACGGCAGCGCCCTCGCCCATGACGAACCCGTCACGATCGATGGCACCGGGGCGGGAGGCGTGTGCCGGGTCGTCGTTCCGACGTGACAGCGCCTGCGCCGATGCGAACGAGGCCATCGTGATCGGGTGGATCGCGGACTCGGTGCCACCGGCGATCACGACGTCCGCGAGGCCGTCCTGCAGGTGGTGAAAAGCGTGGATGATCGACTCCGTGCTGGAGGCGCACGCACTGACGACGGTCTGCGCATAGGCGCGAGCCTCGAACTGCAGCGAGAGGTTGCCCGCCGCGGCGTTCGGCATGAGCATCGGGACCGTGAGCGGCATGACGCGTCGCGGGCCCTTCTCGCGAAGCGTGTCCCAGGCGTCCAGGAGGGTCCAGAGGCCACCGATGCCGGTGGCGAAGTCGATGCCGAGGCGCTCGGGCGCGACCTCGGGGGAACCGGCGTCGGCCCATGCCTCGCGGGCCGCGATGAGGGCGAACTGCGACGACGGATCCAGGCGCTTGGCCTCGTGGCGGGGGAGCACCTCTTCCGGGCGCACGATCGCCTCGGCGGCGAACGTGACGGGCAGCTCGTACTGCTGAACCCAGTCGTGTTCGAGCGTGCGGGTGCCGGACATTCCGGCCAGCAGGTTCGTCCAGTTCTCCGGGGCCGTTCCGCCGATGGCGGATGTGGCGCCGATGCCGGTGACGACGATGCGCTTGGTCATGGGGTGTGGTTCCTTGTCGAACGTCGAAGGGGGTGAGAGGGCAGGGCGGAGGATGCCACTCCCCGCGAGGTGGGGGGTGGCATCCTGCCGGGATTACTCCTGGCCCGCGACGATGAAGCTGACGGCGTCGCCGACGGTCTTCAGGTTCTTGACCTCGTCGTCGGGGATGGTGACGCCGAACTTCTCCTCGGCGTTGACGACGATCGTCATCATCGAGATGGAGTCGATGTCGAGGTCATCGGTGAACGACTTCTCGAGGGCGACCTCGGAGGCGTTGATGCCGGTCTCGTCGGTGATGAGCTCTGCGAGGCCTGCGAGGACCTCATCGTTGGTGAAAGCCATGTGGTCTTCCTCTTTCTTACGGGTTGTATTCGGAACCGTGGAACAGTCTAGAGAAGGTCAGCGCATTCTCAGGGAAGGACGACGACCTGTGCGGCGAACACGAGTCCGGCGCCGAAGCCGATCTGCAGTGCGAGACCGCCCGAGAGTTCGGGGTGCTCGGCCATCAGGCGGTGACTCGCCAGGGGGATCGAGGCCGCCGAGGTGTTGCCCGTGGTCTCGATGTCGCGGGCGATCACCGTGGTCTCCGGCAGCTTCAGCTGCTTCGCGAACTCATCGATGATGCGCATGTTCGCCTGGTGCGGAATGAATGCGGCGATGTCGGCGGGCTCGACGCCGGCCCGGTCGAGGGCCTCGCGCGCGACCTTGGCCATCTCCCACACGGCCCAGCGGAAGACCGTCTGGCCCTCCTGGCGGAGCGTCGGCCACGGCACCACGCCGTCGCGGAAGTCGGTCAGCGTGCCGTTCATGCCCACCGCTTCGGCCTTCGAGCCGTCGGAGCCCCAGACAGCGGGGGCGATGCCCGGCGTGTCGCTCGGGCCGATCAGTGCGGCACCCGCCCCGTCGCCGAGGAGGAAGGAGATGCTGCGGTCGGTCGGGTCGACGACGTCGGACAGCTTCTCGGTGCCGATGACCAGGGCGTAGCGGGCTGCCCCCGCCTTGATCAGCGCGTCGGCCTGGGCGATCGCGTAGGCGTATCCGGCGCAGGCCGCGTTGATGTCGTAGGCGGCGGCCGGATTCGCACCGACGCGGTCGGCGACGATGGCCGAGACCGAGGGGGTCTGCTTCGGGTTGCTGATGGTCGCGACGATCACCAGGTCGACCTGATCGGCCGGCACGCCCGACTTCTCGATGGCCTCGGCTGCGGCCGTGGTGGCGAGGTCGATGGCGTCGGTGCCCTTGTCGGCACGGGCACGAGTGATGATGCCGGTACGCTGGCGGATCCACTCGTCGCTGGAGTCGATCGGTCCGATCAGGTCTTCGTTCGGCACGGCGTTCTCACCGCGGGCGGCACCGTACGAGTAGATGCGGGTGTAGGCGGGGCCGGTGACCTGGGCGAGGGTGACGCTCATGCGGCTTCTCCGTTCAGCAGCGCGACGGCTGCATCGAGGTCTTCGGGGGTCTTCACAGCAACGGTCGGCACGCCACGGAGGCCGCGCTTGGCGAGTCCGACCAGGGCGCCAGCGGGAGCGAGTTCGATCACACCGGTGACGCCGGCGTCGGAGAACGACTGCATGCACAGGTCCCAGCGCACGGGGGAGGAGACCTGGTCGACGAGGTAGCTGAGCGCCCGAGCGCCGTCAGCGACGGCAGAGCCGTCACGATTGGTCCACAGCGTGATGTCGGGGTTCGCGGGCGTGACATCGGCGACCGCATCGCGGAGGGCCGAGACGGCCGAGGCCATGTAGCGGGTGTGGAACGCACCGGCGACCTGGAGGGGGATCACGCGCGTGCCTTTGAGGGGCTCCTCGGCGAGAGCTGCGAGGGCAGGAAGCGCGCCGGCGACCACGATCTGTCCACCGCCGTTGTAGTTCGCGGGGGCGAGGTCGAGCTCGGCGAGTCGTGCGAGAAGGGCTTCCTCATCGCCACCGAGAACCGCGCTCATGCCGGTCTGCTCCTGCGCTGCGGCATCGGCCATCGCGCGACCGCGGATGCCGACGAGGCGCATGCCGGTCTCGGCGTCGATCACATCGCTGCCGACGAGCGCGGCGATCTCACCCACCGAGTGTCCGGCGATGCCGTCGGCGCGGCGTCCCGCCTTCTGGACGAGTGCGTCACCGGCGATCAGGGACGCTGCGACGATGAGCGGCTGCGCGATGCGCGTGTCACGGATGGTATCGGCATCCGACACCGTGCCGTGTTCGCGGAGATCGACCTCTGCGGCATCCGAGTACGCGGCGAGGCGCTCGGCCACTCCGTCGAGCTCGAGCCAAGGAGCGAGGAAACCGGGGGTCTGCGAGCCCTGACCTGGGCATACGACGACAATCACCCACCCAGTCTGCCAACGATTGCGGCAGAGCGGTGGATGATCCATCACAAGATTGCGAGAAACCCTTGTGTGTGGCGCACAGATCGGCCGGGTATCAGCGCTGCTGTCGCCGAAGCGGGGCTCGTCGCCGCACCTGCTCCGCCGTGCCGATGGAGCCGAGGATCAGCGCGGTCTGCAGGATGAGCGCCTCGCGGGGACCGGTGGCATCCCACCCGATGACCTCGCTCACGCGCTTGAGTCGGTAGCGCACGGTGTTCGGGTGCACGAAGAGCTCGCGGGCCGTCGCCTCGAGGGAGCGCCCGTTGTCGAGGTAGCTCCAGAGGGTGGTGACCAGGTCTGTGGAGTGCGCCTGCAGGGGACGGAAGATGCGCTCGATCAGCGTCTGCTTCGCGAGCGGGTCTCCGGCGAGGGCCCGTTCCGGGAGCAGGTCGTCGGCCTCCACCGGGCGGGGTGCGCTGCGCCAGGCCCGGGCGACCGCGAACCCGGCGAGGGCGGCGCGGGCGCTCTGGCTCGCGTCGACGAGTGCCGCGACGGCAGGGCCGAGGACGACGTAGCCCGGTCCGAAAGACGGCTCGAGTCGGGTCGCGATCTCCTGGAACCCCAGCTCCTCTTCGTCGCCTTCCGCTCCTTCGGCGCGCGCACGCCCGAGGACGAGGACGAGACGAGAGCCCTGCACACCGATGAGCACATCGACGGCGAGCTTTCTGGCTGTTCGGCGCACCAGGTCCACGTCGAACTGCGGAGGGGTGGTGCCGACCAGGACGGCGACCTCGCCGTGACCGTGCCAGCCGAGTGCCGCGATCCGGCTCGGGAGCTCTTCGTCGGCTTCGCCGGTGAGGATCGAGTCGACGACGAGGGCTTCGAGGCGCGCATCCCAGAGGCCTCGAGCCTCTGCGGCTCTGGCGTACACGTCGGCTGCCGCGAAGGCGACATCGCGGGAGTACAGCAGGATCGCCTCGCGGAGATCGTTCCCCCGACCGGCGACGCGTTCCTCGGTGACCTCGACCGTCACGCGGATGAGCTGCAGGGTCTGCTGGAGGCTGACGCTGCGCAGCAGCTCACGCGGTGCCGCGGCGAAGATGTCCGCCGCGATCCACGGCGTGGAGTTGGGGTCTTCGTACCACTGGATGAACGACGTGATTCCCGCCTGGGCCACCAGCCCGACCGCGGAGCGGCGGGCTGGTGGCATGTCGGCGTACCACGGGAGGGTGTCCTCCAGGCGCTTGATCGTCACCGAGGCGATGTCACCGGAGATCCGGCGCAGCCAGGTGAGCGTCGCGGCCTTGTCCATGCCGGAAGGAGAAGAACCTGTCACTGAGGGCTCAGCTTTCGCCACCCGCGTTGCCGCTGGTGCCGGCGTTCACGTCGTGCAGACGGTACTTCTCGATCGCCTGCGCCGCGAGCGAGCGGTCGACCTTGCCGTCTTCGGCGAGCGACTGCAGCGTGCGGACGACGATCGACGGGCCGTCGATCTTGAAGAAGCGACGAGCAGCTGCACGGGTGTCCGAGAAGCCGAAGCCGTCGGCGCCGAGCGTGGCGAAGCGGTTCGGGACCCACGGGCGGATCTGGTCCTGCACGGCGTGCATGAAGTCGCTGACCGCGACGACCGGACCTTCGGCACCCTGGAGCTTCTCGGTGAGATACGCGGTGCGGGGCTCCGCCTCGGGGTGCAGGAAGTTGTGCTCGTCAGCGGCGAGGCCGTCGCGGCGCAGCTCGGTCCAGGAGGTGACCGACCAGACGTCGGCGATCACACCCCAGTCGTTCTTCAGCAGCTCCTGGGCCTCGAGAGCCCAGGGGAGTCCGACACCCGACGCGAACAGCTGCGCGCGGGGGCCGTCGCCCTCGCCGACCGAGATGCGGTGGATGCCGCGGACGATACCGTCCACGTCCACGTTCTCCGGCTCGGCGGGCATCACGATCGGCTCGTTGTAGAGCGTGATGTAGTACATCACGTTCGGGTCCTCGTGGTTGCCGCCGTACATGCGCTCGAGACCGGAGCGCACGATGTGCGCGATCTCGTAGCCGTAGGCCGGGTCGTACGAGATCGTCGCCGGGTTGGTGGCGGCGAGCAGATGCGAGTGGCCATCGGCGTGCTGGAGGCCTTCACCGGTGAGGGTGGTGCGACCGGCGGTGGCGCCCATGATGAAGCCGCGGGCCATCTGGTCTCCGGCCGCCCACTGAGCGTCGCCCGTGCGCTGGAAGCCGAACATCGAGTAGAAGATGTAGACCGGGATGAGCGGCTCGCCGTGCGTGGCGTAGGAGGTTCCGGCGGCGGTGAAGGCCGCCAGTGCGCCGGCCTCGTTGATGCCGACGTGGACGATCTGGCCCTGCGGGCTCTCCTTGTAGGCGAGGAGCAGCTCACGGTCCACCGACGTGTAGTGCTGGCCGTTCGGGTTGTAGATCTTCGCCGAGGGGAAGTACGCGTCCATACCGAACGTGCGCGCCTCGTCGGGGATGATCGGCACGATGCGGTGGCCGAAGTCCTTCGAACGCAGCAGGTCCTTGAGCAGACGGACGAATGCCATGGTGGTGGCGATCTCCTGCGTGCCGGAACCCTTCTTGGGAAGCGCATATGCGGTGTCGTCCGGCAGCGACAGGCCGACGTGCGTCGAGCGGCGCTCCGGCAGGTAGCCGCCGAGTGCCTGACGGCGCTCGAGCATGTACTGGATCGTCTCGTCCTGGGGGCCCGGGTTGTAGTACGGGGGCAGGTACGGGTTCTCTTCGAGCTGCGCGTCCGTGATCGGGATGTGCATCGCGTCGCGGAACGTCTTGAGGTTGTCCAGCGTCATCTTCTTCATCTGGTGGGTCGCGTTGCGGCCCTCGAAGTGCGGACCGAGGCCGTAGCCCTTGACGGTCTTCGCGAGGATGACGGTGGGCTTGCCCTTGTGCTCGGTCGCTGCCTTGAACGCGGCGTAGACCTTGCGGTAGTCGTGGCCACCGCGCTTGAGGTTCCAGATGTCGTCGTCGGAGTAGTCCTTGACGAGGGCGGCTGCGCGCTCGTCGCGGCCGAAGAAGTGCTCGCGGATGTACGCACCGGACTCGGCCTTGTACGTCTGGTAGTCACCGTCGGGGGTGACGTTCATCAGGTTGAGCAGAGCGCCCTCGGTGTCGCGGGCGAGCAGGTCGTCCCACTCACGGCCCCAGACGACCTTGATGACGTTCCAGCCGGCGCCGCGGAAGAACGACTCCAGCTCCTGGACGATCTTGCCGTTGCCGCGCACCGGGCCGTCGAGGCGCTGCAGGTTGCAGTTGACGATGAAAGTCAGGTTGTCGAGGCCCTCGTTGGCGGCGACCTGCAGCTGGCCGCGGCTCTCGACCTCGTCCATCTCGCCGTCGCCGAGGAACGCCCAGACGTGCGACTGGGACGTGTCCTTGATGCCACGGTTCTCGAGGTACTTGTTCGACATGGCCTGATAGATCGCGTTGATCGGGCCGAGGCCCATCGACACGGTCGGGAACTGCCAGTACTCCGGCATCAGGCGCGGGTGCGGATAGGAGGGGATGCCGTGCGGCGCGTGCGACTTCTCCTGGCGGAAGCCGTCGAGCTGGTCCTCGCTCAGGCGTCCTTCGAGGAAGGAGCGGGCGTAGGTGCCGGGGGAGGCGTGACCCTGGATGAAGATCTGGTCGGCGCCGCCCGGGTTGTCGGCACCCTTGAAGAAGTGGTTGAAGCCGACTTCGTACAGAGCCGCCGACGAGGCGTAGGTCGAGATGTGACCGCCGACGCCGATACCGGGGCGCTGCGCACGGTGCACCGTGATCGCGGCGTTCCACCGGATCCAGGCGCGGTAGCGGCGCTCGATCTCCTCGTCGCCGGGGAACTCGGGTTCGTTCTCGGAGGCGATGGTGTTGATGTAGTCCGTCGTCGGGACCATCGGCACGCCCAGGTGCAGCTCCTTCGAGCGCTTGAGCAGGCTGAGCATGATCTCGCGGCCTCGGTCGTGGCCCTTGGCATCGACCAGCTCGTCGAGGGACTGCTGCCACTCGCCGGTCTCCTCCGGATCGCTGTCGAGTGGGCCCTGGGAATAAGGATCCTGGTCGTGCACGGTCACGGGGCGAACCTTTCGTCAAGCTGGCAGGTCATGCCAAGGAAACGGGAAGCGACACGGGCAGCCTTGTCAGCTGTGCACAACGCGCGCCGCAATCAGCCTATCCCTCTTCTACGACACGGGTGCGCATCGGGTGGCCGATACACTGGGTGCACCAGGGCCTTTAGCTCAGCTGGTAGAGCGCCACGTTTACACCGTGGATGTCGTCGGTTCGATCCCGGCAGGGCCCACACCACCTCGAACCCTGGCGGTCGCCGCGTCGCAGTCCTATGCTCCCCGCATGGGACTCCTGACCTTCAGCATCAACATCACCCTCGACGGCTGTGTCGACCATCGGGAGGGCATCGCCGATGAGAAGACCCATCCCCTCTTCACTCAGCTCATGGATGAGTCAGGCGCGATGCTGTGGGGTCGCACGACCTACGAGATGATGGAGAGTGCGTGGCCGGCGGTCGCCCGCGGAGAAGTGGAGGCGGATTCCACGATGCGGGAATGGGCGGTCAAGCTCGACGCCAAGCCGAAGTATGTGGTGTCGTCCACTCGCGAGGACTTCCCCTGGGCGAACAGCCATCGCATCGCCGGAGATCTGCGCGAGGGTGTGCAGAACCTCAAGGACGAGACGCCGGCGGGGGTGCTTGTCGGCAGCGTCTCGCTCGCCGCCGAACTCGACCGACTCGGCCTCGTCGACGAGTACCGGTTCCTCGTCCAGCCCCGGATCGTCGGTCACGGACCGACCCTCTACGAGAGGGGGCTGCCGAGCACGCGACGGCTCGCGCTGATCTCGGCGACGCCGCTCCAGAACGGAGCTATCTGGACGCACTACCGACGCGCCGATTGACTGCGACAGACGGGGAAGGAATCGATCACCGGACCTACCCTTCGCGAGCCATCGGCGCAAGGCCCGCCGCTCCTCGAGCCTCGAGCGCGTACCCTCGGACCCACGGCAAGACTCGATGATCAGGGACGGGGAGTTCTCACACATGGCGCGACGCATCGTCATCAGCGGGGCATCGGGACTGATCGGGTCCGCCCTCGCATCATCGCTCCGCGCCGACGGCGTCGAGGTGACCGCACTCGTTCGCCGGGCTCCGCGGTCCGACGCCGAGGCGCAATGGGCACCGGGGGAGCGTGCCCTCGATCCGGACGTGCTCGCCGGGGCCGAAGCCATCGTCGCACTGGGCGGTGCGAGTGTCGGGCGGCTGCCGTGGACAAAGGGGTACCGTCGTGAGCTGGTCGACTCTCGTCTGCAGGCGACGCGGACGATCACGACCGCTCTGCGTTCTCTGCGCTCCGAAGCCCCGGCCCTCGTGTCGGCGTCCGCTGTCGGCTACTACGGGTCCGTTCCTGGCGAGGTGCTCACGGAGGATTCCACTGCTGGTCAGACGTTCCTGGCCGACCTCACCGTGCGCTGGGAGGCCGAAGCGCGCCAGGCCGAGGACCACACCAGGGTCGCGCTGCTGCGCACGGCGCCCGTCATCCACCGGCGCGGAGTGCTCAAACCCCTCATCCAGCTGACCAGGTTCGGCGTCTCCGGCCCGCTCGGACGCGGCACGCAGATCTGGCCGTGGATCTCACTCGACGACGAGGTGGCGGCGATCCGGCACGTGCTGGACCAGAAGATCGCCGGTCCCGTCAATCTGACGGGGCCCACTCCTGCCTCCGCGAACGACATCGGCCGTGCCCTCGCGGCCCGGATGCACCGTCCGTTCTGGCTGCCGGTGCCGACCTGGGCACTCCGGTTCGCACTCGGCGATGCGGCGGAGTCTCTGCTGCTCCCGGACGCGGACGTGCGCCCTCAGGTGCTGGAGCGCACGGGGTTCCGGTTCACGCACGCCACCGCGGCCGCCGCCGTCGCCGCAGCGCTCTGAGATCTCCCGGCGCCACCCCTCCCGGATCGGCGCCCGGCACTGCAAGACTGAGCGCATGGAGATCATCGAGAACTCGAAGCTCACGGTCGTCGGTGCGGGAAGCGTGGGATCGAGTGTCGCCTACGCGGCGCTGATCCGCGGGTCGGCCCGACACGTCGCGCTCTACGACATCGCGACCGAGAAGGTGGAGGCCGAGGTGCTCGACCTCGCCCACGGAACGCAGTTCACCGGTTCGAGCGACATCGTCGGCGGCAGCGACATCTCGGTGGCCGCGGGGTCGCATGTCGTGGTCATCACCGCCGGAGCGAAGCAGAAGCCGGGACAGACCCGCATCGAGCTCGCCGAGGTCAACGCCGGCATCATCCGTCGCATGATGCCGGATCTGCTCGAGGTCGCCCCGAACGCGGTCTACGTGATCGTCACCAATCCGTGCGATGTGCTCACGGTGATCGCGCAGGAGGAGACGGGGCTTCCGCCGGAGCGGATCTTCGCCTCCGGAACAGTGCTCGACACCTCCCGGCTGCGCTGGAAGCTGGGGGAGCGCGCCGGCGTCTCGACCGCCAGTGTGCACGCGTACATCGTCGGCGAGCACGGCGACACGGAGTTCCCGCTATGGTCGCGAGCGACGATCGGCACGGTCCCGATCCTGGAGTGGGAGACGCCGGGGCACCCGCGATTCACCCTCGACGAGTTGCAGGACATCGCGGTCGACGTGCGCGACGCCGCGTACAAGGTCATCCTGGGCAAGGGTGCGACCAACTACGCGATCGGTCTGTCCAGCGCGCGCATCGTCGAGGCGATCCTGCGCGACGAGCACGCCGTGATGCCCGTGAGCACCGTGCTGCGCGACTTCCACGGTCTCGACGGGGTCGCGCTGTCCGTGCCGTCGATCGTGAGTGCGAAGGGTGCCGTGCCCATCCGTAACACCTCGTTCTCGGACCACGAGCTCGGGCTGCTCCGTCAGTCCGCGGATGCGCTGCAGGCGGCCGCGGCCGATCTGCGCCGCTGAGGGGACGCCGGCGCGAACCGGCAGCCCCTCGCTCTCAGCGTCCGTGCGGGTCGGTCCGGTTCAGCGTCGCGACGACCTGGTCGTAGTCGCCCCGAGCCTCGCCGTAGCGGAGGAACTTCACCCGCTCGACCTGGATCTCGGTGGCGTGCGGCTGTGACTCGATCAGTGCCGTCACCTCGTCGATGAACTCGTCGAGCGGCATCGCTGCCTCGTTGTCCTCGTGACCCGGCATGAGCGGCGTACGGACCGCCGGCGGCTCGAGCTCGAGCACAGAGACGCTCGTCCCCGCCAGCTGCAGGCGCAGCGATTCGCTGAGCATGTGGATCGCGGCCTTGCTGGCGTTGTATGTGGGCGTCACACGAAGCGGGGCGAAAGCGAGCCCCGACGACACGGTCATGATCGTGGCGTCCTGCTGCGCACGCAGGTGGTCGATGAACGCGGCGATGAGGCGGATCGGACCGAGGATGTTCGTGGCGACCGTCTCTTCCGCGGTCCCCAGGAATCCGGAAGGCGTGGTCCAGTCCTCGGCGCGCATGACGCCGGCCATCGTGACGAGCACGTTGAGTGCAGGATGCTCGGCGAGCACGGCCTGCGAAGCCTCATCGATGCTGCGCGCATCCGTCGTGTCGATCCGGACCGTGTGGATGCCGGGATGCTCCGCGGCGATCGAGATGAGCCGGTGCTGTCGGCGTCCGCCCACGATGACGGTGTTGCCGCGTTCGTGCAGGCTCAGAGCGAGAGCGAGGCCGATGCCGCTGGTCGCGCCGGGAATGAAGATGGTGTTTCCGCTGATGTCCATGGACCCAGCATCCGAGCGACGTCGAGCGCCCTCCAGAGAGCGGTCATCCAGGGACGGGCGCTCCCTGGATCGGATCAGGCCGCCGGGAGATACTTCGGGGGTGGACCGTGATGCACTGGCCGAATTCCTCCTCCGCCGCCGTGAAGCTCTGACGCCCGCCGACGTCGGGCTGTCGACGGGGCCGCGGCGTCGCACGGCGGGCCTGCGCCGCGAGGAGGTCGCGCAGCTGGCGACGATGTCGACCGACTACTACACCCGCCTCGAGCAGCGGCGGGGTCCGCAACCCAGCGTGCAGATCCTCGCGGCGCTCGCGCGCGCACTCCGGCTCACCGAGGACGAGCGCGACTACCTGTTCCGACTCTGCGGTCACAGCGCACCCGACCGAGCACATGTCACCGACTATGTGCGCCCCGGCATCCTCCGCGTGCTCGACCGGCTGCACGACACCCCGGCTTTCGTCGTCTCGCTTCTCGACGAGGTGCTCGTGCAGAACGACGCCTCCCGCGCGCTCGTGGGCGACGCGAGCACGCTCACTGGTCTCGACCGCAGCGGCATCTACCGGTGGTTCGCCTATCCCGACGACGAGCGGCGTCGGTATCGCGAGGCCGACCATGCGAGACAGGCTCGTGCGCTCGTCGGGTCGCTGCGTGCGGCCCACGGTGTGATGGGGGCGCGTTCACGGGCAGGCGAGATCGTCTCGGCGCTCACTGCGCGGAGTCCGGAGTTCGTCGAGCTGTGGGACGCGCACGAGGTGAGCCGCCGGTTCGAGCAGCACAAGGTGATGGTGCACCCCGAGCTCGGCGAGATCGAGGTCGACTGTCAGGCGCTGTTCACCGAGGACGAGTCCCAGGCGCTGATCGTGCTCACGGCGGCGCCGGGCAGCGAGGCAGCGAGCAAACTCGAGTTCCTGCGGGTGCTGGGGACGCAGAACGTCTGACCAGACGCGGGTCAGGACTCCTCGTGGGTCCTCGGGTCGGCGTCGAACAGCCGTCCGTCGGGGCGCCCGAGTGCGGTGATCGCTGCCACCTCGGCATCGCCGAGCACGATCTCGGCCGCCGTGAGGTTCGCGACCTGATGCTCCCGGGACGACGCCTTGGGGATCGACACTGTGCCACGGGCGACGTGCCATGCGAGGACCGTCTGCGCCGGTGTCACGCCGTGCGCGGCGGCGACCTCATGGATCACTGCCTCGTCGAGCAGCTCCTTGGCGCGTCCCAGAGGGCTCCATGCCTCGGTGAGGATGCCGTGCTCGCGGTGGTAGGCGAGCTGCTCCTCCTGCGGGAAGTACGGGTGCACCTCGATCTGGTTGACGACGGGGCGCACACCGGTCTCGCGCTCGATGCGTTCCAGGTGTTCCGGCAGGAAGTTCGAGACGCCGATCTGCCGGACCACTCCGCGCGCCTGCGCGTCGACGAGCGCAGCCCAGGCCTGGACGTACTCGTCCTGGCCCGGGTTCGGCCAGTGGATCAGGTGCAGGTCCGTCGCCTCGAGCCCGAGACGCGAACGGCTCTCCTCGATGCTGGTGCGCGCCTTCGGAGACGCGTGGTGGCGTCCGGGGAGCTTCGTGGTGACGATGATCTCCGAGCGGTCGACGTCGGATGCGGCAACTCCTCGGCCGACCGAACCCTCGTTCTCGTAGTTGAAGGCCGTGTCGATCAACCGGTACCCCGCTTCAAGGCCCCCTGTGACAGCATCCGCTCCGGCGTCGCCGTTGAGCGCATACGTGCCGAGCCCGATCGCCGGGAGTGCGAAGCCGTTGTGGGCGGTGAAGGTGGGGACAGTGGTCATCGTGACTCCTCCGGTGCGTTTCCTCCGAGCGTACGCTGAGGGAATGACAGCAGAGACGGACATGGCGTCGGATGACGTGGTGATCGACGACGCGATGCGATGCCCGTGTTCGTCCGGCGAGGCGTTCGGCGGCTGCTGCGGTCCACTGCTGCGCGGCGCCCCCGCTCCGACGGCGGAGCGCCTGATGCGGTCGCGGTACACGGCGTTCGGGCGCCACGATGCGGGTCACCTGCTGCGCACCTGGCATCCGACATCGAGGCCGCGGACGATCGACTTCGAGCCGGATCTCGAGTGGCGGCGGCTGCTCGTGCTCGATCGCGTGGCCGGCGGTCCGTTCGATGACCAGGGCATCGTGGAGTTCGAGGCGATCTGGCGGCAGGGCGCCGAGCGGGGCTCCCTGCACGAGCGCAGCCGCTTCGTCCGCGAGGACCGGCAGTGGTACTACGTCGACGGCGACGTGAGCTGATGGGCGGATGTCGCCGCAGCGACTAGATTTGAGAGCGTGAACGCCAGCCCCGAGAACCAGCGCACCCTGCTCGACATCGCCGACCTCGACCGGCGCATCGCGCAGGCCGAGCGTGCCCGTACCAAGCCGAGCCAGGCGGGGCGGATCACCGAGCTCGTCGCCATCCGCCAGGAGCAGCTCCGTGAGCTGACGAATCTCACCGGTACCCGCGACGACGTGCGCACCGAGCTGAAGCGCCTGGAGTCTGACGTGGCCGTGGTCGAGGCGCGCCGTAACCGTGACGCCGAGCGACTCGCCGCATCGACGAATTCGAAGGACGCGCAGGCGCTCGAGCACGAGCTGGCGAGCCTCGCCCGTCGGCAGAGCGACCTCGAAGACGCGGAACTCGACGTCATGGGGCGGCTCGAAGAGGCGGAGGCCGCAGTCGCCGCACAGCAGGCTCTCCTGGAGACGACCACCGCCGAGGGGTCGGCGCTCACCGCCCAGGCCAAGGCAGATGTCGCCGCGGCGACGGATCTGGGTGCGCAGCTCGCCCGCGATCGAGCGGCCGTGGCCGAAGGCGTCTCACCGGAACTCCTGGCCGAGTACTCCCGTCGCGCGACGAACAGCGCCGGCGCGGCTCTTCTCACCCGCGGCACCTGCGAAGGTTGCCGCATCCTGCTTCCCAGCACCGATCTGAACGACATCCGCCGCGCGGCGGACGACCTCGTGGTCTCCTGCCCCGAGTGCGGCTGCATCCTCGTGCGCACCGAGGAATCCGGGCTCGCATGAGCGGTGCCCGCGCCCGCCGCCGATGACAGCGCCGGCGTCGGGGATCGAACGCCGCATCGCGCTCATCTCCGTCGGCGCGCAGGAGTACGTCGCGATCGAGCTCGACGCCGACGACGAAGAGCAGAACCGCACGTCTCTGCGCACCGACGAGCTGTCCGCATGGGTCCACGCCGCGGAGACCTCCGACGCTCCGCGCTGGATCATGCGCACCGCCGCGGAGACCTACGCCCTCCTCCTCGGCGACGGAGTGCGGATCTCTCGCAGCCATGATCTGGTGCTGTGCCATGCGATCCTGCGCGACACCTCTGCGGTGCCGACCCCGCTTCCCGCGTCGCACGAGTGGGAGCGGCGTGAGCCGACCGTTGCGGCGCCGTCGCTGTTCGACGTGTTCGACGACACGAGCGGAGAGGACCCGATCGTCACGACCCTCGGTCAGTACCGGGCGCAGCGGGAGACGATCGCTGCGGCGCCGGATGGTCGCCTCACGCTGCTGTGCGCGGCGGAGTCGGCGGGCGGACTCATCGCCGAGGAGATGCGGGCCGCGGGGTTGCCCTGGGACGAGGGCGTGCACGATGCGATCCTGACCGACACGCTGGGCACGCGTCCGGTCGCCGGTGGAACGCCGAGTCGTATGGTCGAGCTCGGCGATCGAGTGCGGGAACTCCTCGGCGACGCCTCACTGCACCTCGACAGTCAGCAGAAGCTGCTCCGGGCGCTGCATCGCGTGGGAGTGCAGGTGGAGTCCACCAGCCGCTGGGAGCTCGCCGAGCACGACCACCCGGTCGTCGAACCGCTGCTCGCGTACAAGAAGCTTTCCCGGCTGCTCAGCGCCAACGGCTGGGCCTGGCTCGCCGAATGGGTGCACGAAGGGCGGTTCCGTCCCGTGTACATCCCCGGTGGCGTGGTCACCGGGCGCTGGGCCTCCGCCGGCGGGGGCGCGCTTCAGCTTCCGCGGAGTCTGCGCCCCGCGGTACGCGCCGATCCCGGATGGACTCTGGTCGTGGCGGATGTCGCGCAGCTGGAGCCGCGGATGCTCGCGGCAATGGCGTCCGACGAGGCGATGGCACGGGCCGCGCGGGGGAGCGATCTCTACGCCGGCGTCGTCGCATCCGGAGCGGTCGCCACGCGTGAGGAGGCGAAGTACGCGGTCCTCGGTGCGATGTACGGCGCCACGACCGGTGACAGCGGCCGGCTCGTTCCGCGTCTGAGAAAGGTGTACCCGCGCGCCATGGCGCTGGTCGACGCGGCGGCGCGCACGGGCGAGGACGGCGGCATCGTGTCCACCTGGCTCGGCCGATCATCGCCCCGACCCTCGGTGGAGTGGATGCGTCTGCAGGCCGATGCCACCGGCGCTGATGCCGATCCGGCGGTCGTGGCGCTCGCTCGGCGCCGGGCGCGTGACTGGGGGCGATTCACCCGGAACTTCGTCGTGCAGGGGACTGCCGCCGAGTGGTCGCTGATCTGGCTCGCGGAGATCCGCCACCGCCTGCAGCAGATCCCCGAGGGCTTCACCACGGCCGCGGCATCCGGTCCCTTCGCGCAGGCACCGCACCTGGCCTTCTTCCTGCACGACGAGGTCATCCTGCACGTTCCGCAGGAGCACGCAGAAGCGGCGGCCGAGGCCGTGCGTGAAGCGGCCGCGGTCGCGACGACCCGCCTCTTCGGGTCCTTCCCGATCGACGTGCCCCTGGACCTCCGGATCGCAGAGTCCGCCGAGAAGTAGGAATGGCCTCCCGAGAAGTAGACTGGGAGTGCGAATGGGTCGACTGGACGGCCGCGTGGCGGGTGACCGCACCGAGGAACGTCCGGGCTCCTCAGGGCAGGACGGTGGGTAACGCCCACCCGGAGCAATCCGCGAGAAAGTGCCACAGAGAGTAGACCGCCCCGCAAGGGGTAAGGGTGAAAGGGTGGTGTAAGAGACCACCGGGGGCCATGGTGACATGGCCCGCCAGGTAAACCTCGTCCGGAGCAAGGTCAGACAGAGGATGATGACGCGGCTCGCCGAGTCCTCGGGTAGACCGCTAGAGTGCCACGGCAACGTGTCGCCGAGAGAGATGGCCGTCGAAGGGGCGAAGAACCCCGGAACAGAACCCGGCGTACAGGTCGGCCCATTCGCATGAATCGGCCTGATCCGCTGGTCACTTTCGAGGCACCTCGGAACTGCGTCTTGTTCCCGTCTTGACCTTGACACGCTGACAAGGTGTGAAGTGGGATGTGGAGGTGGTCCTCATGACCCAAGACAACATGACATCCCCCGAGAGCCGGCTGCGCAGCGCGTTGAGCACGTCGGACGCATCAGTCAGGCTGCAGACGGCGCTCACTGCGGGGATCCACACGGACGACGCGTACCTGCCGGTGCTCATCGAGCGGTGCTCGGTCGAGCCCGACTTCTACGTGCGGGACATGCTCACATGGGCGATCACCCGCCAGGATCGGACGAAGGCCGTCGATCTCCTGCTGCCCGAGCTCGACTCGACGACTGCTCAGGCCCGGAGCCAGGCCCTGCACAGCCTCTCGAAGCTCGGCGACCGGCGTGCCTGGTCAGCGATCACCGTGGACTTGCTGCGTGACGACGACGCCGAAGTCGCGAAGGCGGCGTGGCGCACCGCGGCAGGCCTCGCGCCGGAGAGTGAGCACCCCGCACTCGCCCGCGAGCTGGCTCGCAACCTCGGCCGCGGAGATCGTGAGCTCCAGCGAAGCCTGAGCCGGGCGATCGCGATGCTCGGCCCCGCCGCCGAGCCCGTCGTCGACGCGGCGACGGCTGCGCCGGACCCCGGGGTTCGTGAGCACGCGCTGGCCACAGCACATGTCATGGCATACCCGGACGATGGTTTCGAGGCGGCCATCGAGGAAGCCCGGCGAGTGGTCGCGCTTCGGGACGCACCGACGGTCGGAGACGGCTGACATGCTCATCGGGGAGGTCGCTCGGCGAAGCGGGGTGAGTGCACGCATGCTGCGCCACTACGACCGCATCGGTCTCGTCTCGCCGACGGCGCGCACCAGCGGCCACTATCGCCAGTACGCGGAAGTGGATGTCGAGCGGCTGCTCCACGTGGAGAGTCTGCGATCGCTCGGCCTCAGCTTGGCGGAGGTCGCCGACGCACTCGACTCCGAGGCGTTCGCATCGGCGGATCTCGTCGAGCGCCTCGCCGAGCGCGCGCGGGCTCAGCAGAGCGCCGCGACCGAACTCGTCTCGCGTCTGGATCGCATTCGCGCGAGCGATCCTCGCGACGTGGCCGATGCGCTTCGTGTCATCGCACTCATTCGTGGATTCGATTCCGTGAGCGCGTCCGGCCGACAGAGGTTGGCTCTGACACTCGAGAAGGGCGACGAGCGCGACACGGCCGTCCTCATCGAGGCTCTGCTCCGCGAGGATGAACCGAACGTGGCCGGCGCGGTCCTCTGGTCCCTCGCGATGATCGGAGACCCCGCGGTTCCCGTTCTCGCGAGGGAGCTCACCTCAGCGCACGCGCGGCGACGACACCGTGCGCTGAAGGCGCTCCTCAAGATCGGCACGCCTCGAGCGCTGGCGTCCGTGGCCCGGCAGACGACGCACCCGGACCCGCGAGTTCGTGCTCGCGCGAACATCGTCGGGAGTATGTCGGGCGACATCGCCGTGGTCGCCGCACTGGTCGCGCAGGTGGCCGCGGGGGAGCTCGACATGGAGGCGAGCGACGCTCTGGAGGCGCTCGCCTCTCGTGAAGGGTTCACGGGCGAGCTCGTCCGTGCTTCGACGGCGGTGATGGCGATGACCGACGCCGATGGACGTCGGCGCCTGGTCGGGATGCTCGCGTGCATCCCCGGGCCCGACGTCGAATCAGTGCTGCAGACGCTGGCCGCCGACCCGGAGTTCTCCGTCGCGATCGCTGCCCGCGCCCACCTCGGGGTTCGCACGGAGCGCCGCTGACCGGTCGAGACGGGTTCGTCCACGCCGCCCGACTCATGACGAAGGCCCCGATGACTGCAGAGTCATCGGGGCCTTCGAGGTTCAGGAGCGGGTGAGGATCAGTCGCCGGCGAGCGACGCCGCGCCGATGATCCCGGAGTTGTTGCGATGGATGGCCGGCACGATCGGGGTCTTGAGGTCGAGGAGCGGGAGGAAGTCTCCGGCGTTCTTCGACACGCCGCCGCCGACAACGAACAGGTCGGGGCTGAACAGGAACTCGATGTGCGAGTAAAAAGCCTGCAGGCGCTCCGCCCATGCGGCCCAGCTGAGGCCCTCGCGTTCGCGTGCCGATGTCGCGGCATACGTCTCGACCGACTCGTACTCACCGAAGTTGAGGTGGCCCAGCTCGGTGTTCGGCAGCAGCACGCCGTCGTAGAGGAAGGCGGACCCGATGCCGGTGCCCAGGGTCGTGAGCAAGGTGAAGCCGCGCACGTCCCTGGCCGCGCCGTGGCGGGCCTCGGCGACGCCGGCGGCATCCGCGTCGTTCACGAACACGATGTTGCGGCCGAGTCCGTCGCGGAAGAAGCGCTCCGCATCGAAATCGATCCATTCCTTCGACACGTTCGCCGCGGAGAGCGTCTTGCCGCGCTTGACGATGGCCGGGAAGGCGACACCGAGCGGGAGGGTCGAGTCGTGCACGTCGAGGGTCTTCAGAACGGTCTGCACGGCGTTCAGGACATCCTGAGGCGATGCGCCTTCAGGGGTGGGGACCCGCACCCGGTCGGATGCCATGATTCCGTGCTCGAGGTCGACGATTCCTGCTTTGATTCCCGTGCCGCCGATGTCGACGCCGATCGCTTTTGCCATGGGCGATAGCTTAGCGACCACGGTGCACGCCAGTAGGATCGATGACATCACGTGAAGAAGGGACAGGCATGTCTGACGGTGACCACAAGTACTGGTACAACTCCGAGACCGGCGAGGTCGAGTTCGGCATGATCTCGCCCTCCATCGACCGGATCGGGCCCTTCGACACGGAGGCCGAAGCCCGCCGCGCGCCCGAGGTGCTCAAGGAGCGTTCGCGCGCCTGGGCCGAAGAGGAAGCCGTGGAGCAGGGCTGGGACGCCAAGGGCTCGCAGAACGCGGGCGACGCAAAGGGCCAGGGCGCAGAGTAACCATGGACAAGCAGAGGGATTTCGTCCTCCGGACGATCGAGGAGCGCGGCGTCAAGTTCGTGCGGCTGTGGTTCACCGACGTCATCGGCACGCTCAAGTCCGTGGCGATCGCTCCGGCCGAGGTCGAGGGGGCGTTCGCGGAAGGCATCGGTTTCGACGGTTCGGCGATCGAGGGGCTGACGCGCACCTACGAGTCGGACCTGCTCGCGCAGCCGGATCCGACGACGTTCCAGACGCTGCCGTGGCGCGGCGAGATCGATCCGACGGCGCGCATGTTCTGCGACCTGACGACGCCCGACGGACAGCCGGCCGTCGCCGACCCGCGGCACGTGCTCAAGCGCACGCTCGCGAAGGCCGCGGATGCCGGCTTCACGTTCTACACGCACCCCGAGATCGAGTTCTACCTGCTCAAGTCGTCGTCGTTCGGGCCCGACGGTCCCGTGCCGGTCGACTCGGCCGGCTACTTCGACAACGTTCCCGGCGGCACGGCTCACGACTTCCGTCGCCGTTCGGTGCGGATGCTCGAAGACCTCGGCATCTCCGTCGAGTTCAGCCACCACGAGGGTGGACCCGGACAGAACGAGATCGACCTCCGCTATGCGGACGCCCTCACGACGGCCGACAACATCATGACCTTCCGCACGGTGATCAAGGAGGTGGCGATCGAGCAGGGCGTCTACGCGACGTTCATGCCGAAGCCGCTCAGCGATCAGCCCGGCAGCGGCATGCACACCCACATGTCGCTCTTCGAGGGTGACCAGAACGCCTTCTACGAGGAGGGCGCGAAGTACCAGCTCTCCAAGACCGGCCGACACTTCATCGCGGGTCTTCTCCGACACGCGAACGAGATCTCCGCCGTGACGAACCAGTTCGTGAACTCCTACAAGCGGCTCTGGGGAGGCGACGAGGCGCCGAGCTTCGTCACCTGGGGGCATGCGAACCGCTCGGCCCTCATCCGCGTGCCGATGTACAAGCCGAACAAGAGCCAGTCGTCGCGCGTCGAGTACCGCGGCATCGACTCCGCCTCGAACCCGTACCTCGCCTACGCGCTGCTGCTCGCGGCAGGACTCAAGGGCATCGAGGAGGGCTACGAGCTGCCGCCCGAGGCCGAGAACAACGTGTGGTCCCTGAGCGACGCCGAGCGGCGTGCACTGGGATACGAGGCGCTTCCCGCGAGCCTCGACCACGCTCTGGAGTACATGGAGGCATCCGAACTCGTCGCCGAGACGCTGGGGGAGCAGGTCTTCAACTACGTGCTGCTCAACAAGCGCAAGGAATGGGAGGCCTATCGTGGCCAGGTCACCCCGTTCGAGCTGAAGAGCAACCTCGAACTGCTCTGACCTGCGCCGATGGCCCGACCGGACGACTCCGTCTCCCTCTCCGCCCTGGCCAGGCTCGGTTTCGCCGAGTTGAGCGAGGCGGCGGCATCCCTGTCCGAGTTGGCGACGGTTCTCGGAATCTCGCGATCGTCACTTCTCGAAGGAGCGGATGCTGCCGACCCCGACGCCGCCGTGCGGGGAATGGTCCGTGTCGCGCGTCGGGACCCCGGACCCCTGAAGGGCCTGCTCGACATCGCTGAGACGCGTCACCGCGTGTGGCGGGTCTTCGGTGCCTCGGAAGGCTTGGCCGACTTCTTCCTCCGCCATCCCGATCAGCTCTCGGTGCTGGGGGAGGCCCTCGACGCGTTGCCGTCGCCGGAGTCGCTCCGGACGCAGCTGCTGGCATCGGTCGGCGCCCGAGATGGCTTCGCGACGTCAGCGGACGATTCCGCAGTCGTGGCCGTGCGTGTCGCGTACCGCCGCAGCCTCGCCGCCATCGCCGCCTATGACCTGACCCACCGCGAGCCGAAGACGGTGGTTGCCGCGGTGTCCGCCGCACTGTCGGACGCCGCCGGAGCGGCCTTGGAGGCCTCGCTCGCGATCGCACGCGCGCGTCTCAGTGAGACCACCCCGCGGGAGCAGGTAGCGGCGACGCGGCTCTCGATCATCGGCATGGGAAAGGCGGGGGCCCGCGAGCTCAACTACGTCAGCGACGTGGACGTGATCTTCGTGGGCGGCACCAGCGACGAGGAGGTCGTGACGGAGGCCCGCGCGATCGACATCGCGACGCGGCTGGCCCGCGAGACGATGCGCGGTCTCGACAGCATCGAGGTGGAGCCCCCGCTGTGGGAGGTCGACGCCAACCTACGGCCCGAGGGCAAGCAGGGGGCCCTCGTGCGCTCGCTCGCCTCGCACCTCGCCTACTACGATCGCTGGGCCAAGAGCTGGGAGTTCCAGGCACTCCTGAAGGCACGGCCTCTCGCCGGAGACGCCGACCTGGGCGCCGAGTACGTCGAGGCGGTGCAGCCGAAGATCTGGTCCAGCGCCGCTCGCGAGGATTTCGTCGAGAGCGTCCAGCGGATGCGCGAGCGCGTGACCGAGCACATCGATCCGGACGACGCGCCATATCAGCTCAAGCTCGGAGCGGGCGGTCTACGCGATATCGAGTTCACCGTGCAGTTGCTGCAGCTGGTCCACGGCCTCACGGACGAGTCGATCCGCACGCGCGGCACGCTCGAGAGTCTCGACGCCCTCGTCACCGGCGGGTACATCGGACGAGCGGATGCCGCGACGTTCGCTGACGACTACCGCATCCTGCGACTCATGGAGCACCGCCTGCAGCTGCGCGAACTGAGCCGCACGCATCTGCTTCCTCGGACTCCCGCCGGTCTGCGCGTACTGGCGCGCAGCACGGCACTCGCCGAGAGCGGCGACGGAGTATGGACGCGATGGGAGGCTGTGCGCCGCGAAGTGCGCGAGATCCACACTCGGCTGTTCTACCGCCCGCTTCTGAGCGCGGTGGCCGGTCTTCCCGAGGAGGAACGCACACTCTCCACGGCGCAGGCGCATGACCGCCTGGCGGCGATCGGGTTCCGCGACCCCGCGGGCGCCCTGCGGCACATCGGTGCACTCACGACCGGGCTCAGCCGCAAGGTGACGATCCAGCGGGCGCTGATGCCGATCATGGTGCGGTGGTTCGCCGACGGAAGCGACCCCGATTACGCGCTTCTCGCGTTCCGTCGCATCAGCGAACGCCTCGGCGACACCCCGTGGTTCCTTCGGATGCTGCGGGACTCGTCGGGTGCTGCCGAGAGCCTCACACGACTGCTGTCCTCGTCACGCTACGTCGGGGAGCTGCTGGAGTGGATCCCGGAATCCGTGGCCTGGCTCGACAGCACCGAACGGCTGCGTCCCCGCGGTGCGGCGGCGCTCGATGAAGAGGCGCGCGCGATCCAGACCCGTCACGAGACCATCGGCGACGCCCTTCGAGCGGTGCGGGCTCTGCGCCGTCGGGAGCTGCTGCGGACCGCGATGGGCGCCGTCCTCGGCGTGTTGACGATCGAAGAGGTGGCTGTCGCGCTCACGGAGATCACCGAGGCGACCATCCAGGCGGCCCTGCGCGCCGTCATCCGGGAGGTGGTTCCCGATTACGCCGCAGAGCTCGACTTCGCCGTCATCGCCATGGGGCGTTTCGGGGGTGCCGAACTCGGTTTCGGGTCGGACGCCGACATCCTCTACGTGTACGACGCGAACGGGGTCGACTCGCAACGGGCGCAGAAGCTCGCCACGCAGATCGTGGCAGGACTCCGCGAGCACCTGACCGATCACAGGCTCCCACTCGATCTCGACGCCGACCTCCGACCGGAGGGGCGGAACGGACCGGTCGTGCGATCGATCGCCGCGTACGCCGAGTACTACCGGCGCTGGTCGCTCTCCTGGGAGGCGCAGGCGCTCCTGCGCGCGCGGGGGGTGGCGGGGAGTGCGAAGCTCATCGAGCGGTTCACGGCCCTCGCGGACACGATCCGCTACCCGGAATCGGTCGACCTCCAGGGAACGCGTGAGATCAAGCGCATCAAGGCCAGGGTCGAGGGGGAGCGGCTGCCGCAGGGCGCTGATCCGCGGCGACATCTGAAGCTCGGCCCCGGCACGCTCAGCGACGTCGAGTGGCTGGTGCAGCTGCTGCAGCTGCAGCATGCGCACGCGATCCCCGGCCTGCGGACCACAGCGACACTCGGTGCGCTGGACGCCGCCGTCGCAGCCGACCTCGTGGAGGAGGGCGACGCCGAGCGGTTACGGGAGGCGTGGCGCCTGTCGAGTCGGCTGCGCTCGGCGATCACACTCCTCACCGGGCAGACGAGCGATCTGCTCCCCGCCGATCGGCGCCAGCTGGATGCGATCGGCAGCCTGCTGGGATACCCGGAGCGTTCGGCGACCGAGCTCGAGGAGGACTACCTCGGCGTCACCCGACGCGCGCGCAAGACCTTCGAGGAGCTGTTCTACGGATAACCGCCGCCTCGGTTTGCAGTATCGGGCGACGTGTCCCAAGCTGACGATATGACCCCTACGCGCATCGGAATCGTCTGGAATCCCTCGAAGGTCGATCAGAACGTTCTGCAGGACGCGGTGAGCGACGTGTTCGACGAGCAGTACGACATCCGTTGGTGGGAGACGACGCCGGAGGACCCGGGCCGCGGCATGGCCCGGGAGGCTCGCGAAGACGGCCGGGGCATCGTGATCGCCGTCGGGGGAGACGGCACTGTCCGTGCGGTCGCGGAGTCGCTGGCGGGTTCGGAGACGGCCCTCGGGATCGTTCCGCAGGGCACCGGCAACCTCCTCGCCCGCAATCTCGAAGTGCCGCTGAACAACGTCGCCGCAGCCCTCCAGAGGGTTCGGGACGCGGAGCCGCGTCGCATCGATCTCGGTTGGGTGTCGTACGACGGCACCGAGCACGCGTTCGCCGTCATGGTCGGGTTCGGGATCGACGCGCAGATGCTGGTCGAAACCGACGACGACCTCAAGTCGAAGGCCGGCTGGCTGGCCTACGTCGAGGCGATGGGGCGTGCCCTGGCCGGGACCGAGATGACCGACATCACCCTCGCCATCGACGGGGAGAAGGCCGTGGCGGTGCGCGGGCACACCATGCTCATCGGCAACTGCGGAATGGTGCAGGGCGGCATCCGCCTGCTCCCCGATGCCGTTCTCGACGACGGCAAGCTCGATGTGCTCATGATCAGTGCAGACGGCGCCCTGCAGTGGTTGGACACCCTGCGCTCCTTCGTCTGGGACAACGGCATCCGACGGATCTTCGGTGCGACCGATGAGGCGGTCAGCACCGATTCCGCGCGCCACCTGCCCGTCGAGAACATCTCGGTTCAGTTGAAGACGCCTCTCATGTTCGAGATCGACGGTGAGGAGATGGGCGAGCTCTCCGCATTCGAGGTGCGCGTGGAAGCCGGCGCCCTGCTCGTACGCTGAAAGGTGTTCGGCCGGCGGACTGCGCGGGTCAGACGGCGGTGACCGGGGGTACGATCTTCCGGTCCTGAGCGGGGAACGTCACCTTCTGCACGATGATGATGATGCTCGCGGCGACCGGGATGGCGACGAGCGCTCCGAGGATGCCGCCCAATGCGCCACCGGCGACCGCGGCGATGACCACCAGCGCCCCGGGAACCGCGACGGCCTTGCTCATGATCCGCGGCGAGAGCACATATGCCTCGATCTGCATGTAGATCAGGTAGTAGATGATCGCGATCAGTGCGGTCAGCGGCGAGACGAAGAGGCAGATCAGCGAGTTGATGATCGATGCCGTCAGCGTTCCCACCAAAGGGATCATGGATCCGATGAAGGCGATGAGGGCGAGTAGCGCGGGGACCGGCGCCCCGATGATGCTGAGGAAGATCAGGCTCAGGACGCCGTTGATGAGCGCCAAGCTCGCCTGCCCGATCACATAGCGCCCGACCGCGCCGGAGACGTCTTCGAGCAGTCCGCTGAAGGTTCCCCGCTGGTAGGCGGGGACGAAGCGGGCGGCCACATGCTTCATGCTCCGCAGGGACGCCATGAAGTACAGCGTCAGGATCAGGACGATCGTGATGCCGGTGAACCCACCGGCGATCCCCGCGCCGACCGCGAACACGCCGCCGCCGATGTCGAGGAAGTTGTCCGGGTCTCCGACGAAATCGAGGATGCCCTGGACGGCATCCTGGATGCTCGAGCCGAACTGGCCGCTGACGTCTTTGTACCAGGCGCTGGCCATGAAGTCCTCGACCATCTGCGGGCCGTCCTTGATCAGGTTGCTGATCTGCTCGACGAGGATCGGGACGATGGCGAGGATGATTCCCGCGAAGGCGAGGACCACACCGGCGACGACGATGGTGACGGCGGCCGGGCGCGGGAGTTTCTTCTCGATGAACGTGACGATCGGGTCCAGTCCGAGGGCGAGGAAGATCGCCACGCCGATGTAGACGAGCACGGTCGCGAGCTGACCGATGATGCTGCCGACCGCCAACGCGACCAGGACCCCGAGCGCACCGAGCAGACCGAACATGAACGGGTTCGTGCGCGCATATGCGGCCACCGCGTTCGACGGCTGTGACGGCGCGGCTTCCACAGGTGTGCGCGGTTCGGCCTTCGCGATCACTCTTCTACGGCGCATGGTTCCCCCGGTCGATGGTCAGACTCACCAGTTGATCATTCGTGTGCCCGGCGGTCAAGCGCAGAGTCCGCGCGGCGGCGTAGTCGGTCGTCTCGGCACGGCTGCCGGACCGATATGGTGGGATCGAGGGCCCCGTACCCGGGGGGCCGGGCTGCGGTGGGGAACCGCATGGGGAGGGTTTCATTGTGCTGTGGGGACGCGTTTCACCGAGAGAAGTCGACCGGTCGTCGACGTTCGAACCCGACGCGCCACGTGCGCTCAGGGGGAAGCACACGCTGACTCGCTCGCGACGCCGCTGAGGTGGCCGGAGAGAACCGCCCGTCGCCCTTCCCGGCGCTGGGCGTCTGTCGAGCGCGATCGGGAGTCGTGTCGTGCCCGTGACGAGAGCGCGCACGCTGGCCATGTTCGGGAGCGTGCGCATCCGCGAGTTCGTGGCGGGGCGCGATGACGCGCGTTCGAGGCTCGACCGCATGCCGGGACTGATCGGACTGCACAGTGTCCGCTCCGGCAGCATCGATATCGGCTCCCCGTCCGGAACGGTGCGACTGGCGGAGAACGATGCTTTTCTGCTCAACCACGATGCGACCGTTCTGACTTCGCCGCTGAAGCGACTGCGTCTGCTCTCGATCGTCCTGCCCGCGGAGGTGCTCGCCGGGTTCGCGGCGCCGGCGCCGGGCGAGATCCGGCCCGTGTCACCGTCGACGTCACTGCTCGACCCGGCGGTCGCGTTCGCCGAGCGGGCGGCCGTCGTGGACGCCGATCCGGTGAGCGCCTTCGGGAACTACTACCTCGAGCGTCTCCTGCAGGAGATGGTGCTGGGCGTGGCTGTCGAGGCCACCCGTGCCGCGGCGGCCGGCCTTCCGCCCGATCATCATCGCGATGCCCTGAACCTGATCACCGCGCAGGCATCAGATCCTTTGCTGTCGCCGCGCGGCGTCGCCGAGCAGCTCCGGCTTTCCCTGCGTCAGCTGCAACGTGCGTTCCGGGCACAGGGTACGACGGTGGAGCGGGAGATCCGCCGATCGCGCGTCGAGCATGCGATCGGTCTGCTCACGGATCCCGCGTACGACCGCCTGAGCATCGAGGAGATCGGTCGGTACTCCGGCCTCGCCGGCGGGTCGAGCCTGGCGCGGGCGATGGCGCACGAGGGGCGGCGTGCCCCGTCGGAGGTCCGACGGCGACGAGAGGGGTGACCTCCGTCGGCGGTGCGCGTCATACCCAGCGCGACACCCCTGGTCGAGAAAGCGACATGTGCGTGCCGGACGGGAAGTGCCGGTCGTCCCCGCTGCCAGCATGACGGATGGCCGGCCGTACTCCCATTCGCGGCTGCCGCACGAGCGCGGAACCCGCCGCGCGATCCACACGGGTCCAGCGAGTGTGCCGATGCGTCGAAGCTCCGCGTGGCCAGTGCCACGCGGCGAGACGTCGTGACACCGGTCACCCGAGTGGACTGTGCCGACCCCCAAGGAGAACATCGAGATGAATGAGAACGAGAACCAGCGCGGTGCCGGCTTCGACCGCCGCACCGTGATCAAGGCGGCGGCCTGGTCGGCACCGGTCATCGCGGTAGCCGTCGCCACCCCGCTCGCCGCCGCGAGCGAGAACACGCCCGACCCCCAGCCGCAGCCGGCCCCTGGAGGGGGGCTCTCGTCGTGGCAGGGCGGCACCTCGGTCCAGACCTGGACGGCCACGCAGCCGAACCGCGTGCAGGTGAACACGGGGCAGACCCTCGGCTTCAACGCTTTCGACGGCACCACCGGCGACATGGAGCCGGCGGGCAAGTTCACGTCGGGGACCGCCACCGTCACCGTCGCGTGGGGTGCCGGTAACGGCGTGACCAACCCGGGCAGCTACCGCCTCCAGGAGCAGAACCTCCACGGATGGACCCGCGTCGGATCGCTTCCGGCCGACGGCACCTCGGGGAGCGTGACCTACACCTACAGCGGTGTGCTGAACGGCGCGGAGAACCTCGTGCAGCTGCCGGTGCTCTGGCTCCTGCCGTCCGCGGGGGGTGCGCTCGTCGACACGTACGTGAACACCACGCTCTCGTCGGACTTCCTCAGCGAGAAGACCTCCGGCTCGAAGGTGCCGTAACCACCGCGTATCGACGTCGTGATCGGAGAAGCGCCCGCCGGGATGACCGGCGGGCGCTTCGTCGTGCGCGTCTTCTCCCACCGGGCTGTGCACATCATCGGGCAAGCGTCGAGCGCACGGCCTCGCGTCGGGTGGTCACACCGAGCTTCCGGTAGACCGAGCGGATGTGCGTCTTGACGGTCGGGTAGGCCACACCGAGGTGCGCGGCGATCTCCTCGGCCGTCATCGTCGTGCGCAGGCACCCGAGAACCTCGCTCTCCCGCGGCGTGAGCACGCCGGCGAGGCGTCGCGACAGTTGTCCTCGTCGCTCCAGGACGACGGCGAGGAAGGGATCATGACGTGATCCCCGATGCGCGTGTGCGCTGAGGAGGTCACCGATCAGCGGGTCGTCCGACAGGAACGGGGCGAGGATCCGCTCCGACGAGGCGGCCTCCAGCGCTCGGTCCAGGAGCTCGTGTGCTTCCGACCCGCGACCGGCCGCAGACCGCAGCGCGGCGGAGGTGATCAGCGTGCTCACACGTGCGTACCGGGGCAGGGCGCCCGCCGACGCCAACCGCAGCGCCTGAGCCGCGAGCGCTGGCTCATCGAGGACCCGGTAGAGCTCGGCGAGCACTGCGTGCGCCACCGCGGCACCGGGTCGTGTGAGCGCGGGCGCCGCGATGGTTCGCGCGCGCTGGTCATGCCCCTCCGCATGCGCGAGCAGCGCGGAAACCACCCGCCGTAGCGTGTCCCACGGAATGCCGTGCTTGTCGGCCCTGCTCACGCCACGGATCAGCTCGGATGCCGCGTAGTAGCGGTCGTCACGCTTCAACGCGACGAGGCTCATCACCAGGTAGAGGCGGGCGAGGGCTTCGAAGTTGTGGCCGGGAGCGGTATCGGCGACCGCAGGATCCAGGTGGCGGATCGCCTCGTCGTAGTCCCCGCGCCAGTAGGCGATGGTTCCACGATTCGCCTGGGGGAGACCGCCTTCGAAGACGTCCCAATCGGACGGTGCCGCCGCGACCGGGAGCGCATCGAGGGTCTGCTCGGCCTCTGCGAAGAGCCCGGCGTGGGTCAGCGCGAAGGCGAGGTTCGACTGGGCGAGCCGGAAGGTCTCGTCTCGGTCGTGCAGACGCGCCTCGTCCGCTGCGGAGCGGAGCAGTGCGATGGCCTCGCCGAGGTCCCGCCGGAGTCGGACCTCGGTCCACCCCAGCAGGAAGAGCGCGGAGGGATAGTCGTCCTCCGGGCCGCATCGGGTGAGGGCGTCCCGGGCGCGGTCCGCGGCGACGGCCTTGGCGGAAGCATCCGTCGCGAGAAGAAGCTCGGTGAAGCAGACGACGAAGTCCTCTGCGGCGACGCTCAACCCCTGACCGCGCAGGAATGTCGCACCGTGCGAGTCGCCGAGCAGGTCGCGGCAGCACGCGCGGATCAGGAGAACGTGCGCGTCGTGCGGGTCCGGCTGAGCGAGACAGAGCTGCTCGAGTTCGCGGGTCCGGGACTCGAGGATGAGGCGGAGCCAGTTCCGGCGCAGAGCCGTACGGGCGAGCTCCGGATCAGTGGGGGAGATGTCCTCGCGGACGGCGTCGATCACGCGTCAACGATATCGGCGCCGGGAGAGGCGGGGGCGGCGGATGACTCCGGCTCTCATCCGGCGCGGATGAGAAGCGCATTCCGAGGGGGCGGGACTGGCCAGAATTTCAGCGACGCTCGTGTCTTCGGCCAGACCGCAGAACGGGCACCCGACACTGCTCTTCATCCTCGCGGGACGCTAATGCGCTCCGGCGGGAGAACGGAATCAACAGACATGCTCTTCTGGGAAACGCTCGGCTGGATGCTGTGGGCGACCGTCTTCATCGGCTACCTGTTCGCGCTCTTCGCCATCATCGCGGACCTGTTCCGCGATCGCGGCCTGAACGGGTGGTGGAAGGCGGTGTGGGTCGTCTTCCTGATCTTCCTGCCGTTCCTGACCGTCCTGGTCTACCTCATCGCGCGCGGCCAGGGGATGGCCGAGCGGAGCAGCAGGGCGGCGCGTGAATCGGCGGAGGCGACCGAGTCCTACATCCGGGAGGTCGCAGGCAAGACGGCGACCGAGGAGATCGAGGCCGCGGCCCGACTCCGTGATGCGGGCGCGATCAGCTCCGAGGAGTTCGACCGGCTCAAGGCCAAGGCTCTCGCCTGATCCGTTGACACCGATAGCAGGGAACCTCATGCCCGCAACGAAAGTGACCGTGCGCAACTTCGGTCGCGCCGAGTCCGACCTCATGTTCTCCCGCCTCGCGGCCGGGGTCGGACTCGGCGCGTGGAATCACAGCCGCGGCCTGAAGTCTCTCGATGATCAGCCGATCATCCGGCAGAACCGCGACACCCTCTACAGCAGCGCCGTCATCGATGTGCGCGAAGATGTCACCCTCACGCTGCCGGACACCGCGGGTCGTTACATCTCCGCCTTCGTCGTGAGTCAGGACCACTACGGTCCACTGCTGCTGCGGGATGCCGGTCCCCACCTGCTCACCCGCGACGCGATCGGGACCGACTACGCGGTGACCCTGGTGCGCATCCTGGTCGACCCGAACGATGCCATCGACGTCCTGGAAGTGAACCGTCTCCAGGATGCGATCGTCTTGGAGGGTGGCGGCGTGGGGGAGTTCCCGCTGCCGGAGTACGACGAAGCGTCTCAGGCAGAGACCCGCGACGCGCTCCTCACCCTGGGACGCGGCGTCGCCACCTACGACCACGCCTTCGGAACGCCGGCGGAGGTCGATCCGGTCATGCATCTGCTCGGCACCGCCGGCGGCTGGGGCGGCCTTCCCGAATATGAGGCCACCTACATCAGCATCGATGAGGGGCTGCCGGTGGCCGACTACCGGCTGCGGCTCGAAGACGTGCCGGTCGACGCTTTCTGGTCGGTGTCGCTCTACAACGCCGCCGGCTACTTCGAGCAGAACACTCTCGGGGTGAACAGCATCAACAGTCTGACGGCGGTCGCAGACGACGACGGCGGAGTGACCATCCACTTCGGCGCCGACCCGGTGGGCCACTCGAACGCGTTGCCCATCATGCCGGGTTGGAACTACACACTGCGGCTCTATCGTCCGCAGCAGTCGGTCCTCGAGGGAAGCTGGGTCCCGCCGCGCCCTGAGCCGATTCCGACCGACGAACGTTGACGACGGTCGAAGAACAGGAGAAGAGTCGATGAGCATTCCGATCACCCGCCGCATTCCCCTGCGCAGCGCCCCGAACCTGCGTGATCTCGGCGGGTTGCGCGCAGCCGGGGGAGTCCTCCGGTCCGGTGCCGTCTATCGCTCGGCCACCCTCGCTCGGCTGGAAGGCGATGACGTCGAGGCCTTCCTCGGCCTGGGCATCACGACCGTCTATGATCTCCGTACGGTCGGCGAGCGCGGCGCGTCACCCGATCGGTTGCCCGACGGCGTGCGGCTCGTCGGCCTGGATGTGCTGGCCGACAGCACGACGGATGTCGCGGCGGGCGTCGGCCAACTCGCCAGCGACCCGGCCGGGCTCGCTGCGACGCTCGGAGACGGGCGCGGCGTCGAGCTGATGCGCGATTCCTACCGGAACATCGTGAGTCTCCCGTCCGCACTCGCGGCCTACCGGGCGTTCTACCTCGACCTCATCGATCCGGCTCGTCGCGGTGGGGCGCTGTTCCACTGCACGACGGGCAAAGATCGCACGGGGTGGGCGGCGGCTTCGTTGCTTCTGCTGCTCGGCGTCAGCGAGGGCGACGTGCGTGCCGACTATCTCGAGACCAACACCGACTTGCTGCCCGCTCTGCAGCCGCTTCTCGCGGCCGCCGCGGCGAAGGGGGTGGACACGAGATTGCTCCTTCCCGTCCTCGGCGTGCGGGCTGAGTATCTCGACGCAGCGATCGACGAGGCGCACACGAGGTTCGGAGGGATCGAGGGCTACGCCGTGGATGGGCTCGGTCTCGACCCTGCTGATCTCGTCGCGCTGCGTCGGCGTCTCGTCCTCCATGACGGCGAGGCGCAGCCGTCGATCCCCGAAAGGTACTCCTCATGAACCCGCAAGACGTCCTCCCGTTCCCGCCGACCCCGTCTGTGAGCATCGCGGGTCGCACGATGCAGGAATCGGTGTACGGCCAGAGGGCGACTTCGTCTCGGCTTCCCGATGACGCGCCGAACATCCTCATCGTCCTGATCGACGATGCCGGGCCCGGTCTTCCGGACACGTTCGGCGGTGAAGTGCGCACCGACACACTGTCCCGCGTGATCGACGAGGGAATCGGGTTCAACAGGTTCCACACGACCGCGATGTGTTCGCCGACGCGGGCTTCGCTGCTCTCCGGCCGCAATCACCATCGGATCGGGAACGGACAGATCGCCGAGTTGGCGAACGACTGGGATGGGTACGCGGGGGAGATCCCGCGCTCCAGCGCCCTCGCCGCGGAGGTGTTGAAGGACTACGGGTACTCGACCGCCGCATTCGGCAAGTGGCACAACACGCCCGCGATCGAGACCGGAGCCACCGGGCCGTTCCACAACTGGCCCTCCAGCATCGGATTCGAGTACTTCTACGGCTTCCTCGCGGGTGAAGCGTCGCAGTATGAGCCCCACCTCGTGAGGAACACCACGAGCGTCCTGCCGCCGAAGACCGCCGCCGAGGGATACCACCTCAGTGAGGATCTCGCCGACGATGCCATCGGCTGGCTCCGCGACCACAAGGCGCTGGCTCCGGACAAGCCGTTCTTCCTCTACTGGGCGTCCGGCGCGATGCACGGCCCGCATCACATCATGAAGGAGTGGGCGGACAAGTACTCGGGACGATTCGACGGTGGCTGGGACGAATACCGCGAGCGGGTCTTCGCGCGTGCCAAGGCGAAGAACTGGATCCCCGAATCGGCGGAGCTGACCGAGCGGGACGCGCGGATGCCCGCGTGGGATGACATCCCCGAAGACGAACGGGAGTTCCAGACCCGGTTGATGGAGATCGCCGCCGGTTTCGGCGAGCACGCCGACGTGCAGGCGGGACGCGTCATCGACGAGATCGAGGCGCTCGGATACGGGGACAACACCCTGATCATGTACATCTGGGGAGACAACGGGTCGTCCGGTGAGGGGCAGAACGGCACAATCAGCGAACTGCTCGCCCAGAACGGCATCCCGTCGACCGTGCAGATGCACATCCAGGCGATGAACGAGATGGGCGGCCTGGACGCTCTCGGCACGGCCAAGGCCGACAACATGTACCACGCGGGATGGGCTTGGGCGGGCAGCACCCCGTACAAGGGTATGAAGCTGCTCGCCTCCCACCTCGGTGGCACACGCAATCCGTTGGCGGTGCGCTGGCCGGCGCGGATCACCCCGGACTCCACGCCGCGGTCGCAGTTCGTGCACTGCACGGATGTCGTCCCCACCCTCTACGACCTGATCGGGATCACTCCGCCTCGCGAGGTCCGCGGCGTGCACCAGGATCCGATCGACGGATCCAGCTTCGCCGCGGCGCTCACGGACCCGGATGCCGAGGAGACGCACGTCACCCAGTACTTCGAGATCCTCGGCAGCCGGGCCATCTATCACGACGGGTGGATGGCGTCGGCCTTCGGTCCCCGAGCCCCCTGGGTTCCCGGACTGCCGGAGGGGATCGCCGACTGGAGCCCAGACCAGGATGCCTGGGAGCTGTATCACCTCGACGAGGACTGGACGCAGGCTCATGACCTCGCAGACGCGCACCCCGACAAGCTCGCCCAGCTCAAGGAGCTGTTCGCCATCGAGGCGGCGAAGAACAGCGTCTATCCGGTCGGCGGTGGCCTCTGGGTGCCGATCTACCACCCCGAGTTCCGCATCTCGACGCCGTACCGGAGTTGGAACTTCACCGGCGACCTGCGACGGATGCCGGAGTTCATCGCACCGGCGCTCGGGAACCGCGCGAACAGGGTGACGATCGACGCATCGCTGCCGGAGAACGCCGAGGGAGTGCTCTACGCGCTGGGCGGCGCCGGAGGAGGCCTCACGTGCTACCTGGACGACGGCTACCTCTGCTACGAGTACAACACGTTCATCGTTCACCGCACCAAGATCCGGTCCGCAGAGCGGTTGCCTGCGGGGCGCGCGGAGATCGTCGTGGAGACCGGCTACGTCGAAGCGAGGCCGGCCGGACCGCTGCGCATCGACATATCGCTCGACGGCCGGCAGATCGCGACCGGCACCGTGCCCGTCAGCGTCCCGCTGCTGTTCACCGCCAACGACTGTCTCGACATCGGCGTGTGCCTGGGTGGTTCCGTCTCGCTCGACTACTTCGACCGTGCGCCGTTCGCCTTCACCGGTGAGATCCACGCGGTCGACGTGATCTATACGAGCTGACGCCGGCGGTCGAGGTGGAGGTGCTGAAGCAGAGCCTCAGGCACGGGTGGAGTTACGACGCTCGACCGCACGTCTACGAGTACGACGAGACGGCCACCGACGACTTCGGGTTCGCGCGGCTGTGGAGCGGAGGGATGAGTACTGCGCTCCACAGTCGCGCGGGCATCGTTCACGTGGCGGCGATCGTGGAGGGAATCGCCGAGGTGACGGTGGACGGCAGCACCGTGCAGATCGAGGCGGGGCAGATCATCCTGCTCGCCGGCGACTCTGCACTCCGAGCCCACTCGCCGAAACCATGGGCGCGCTACGGCTGGTTCTTCCGCGACAGCATCCTACGGGGGCGGGAGTATCGCCGATTCATGGGTGAGCCGCGGTCGATCACGCGAGAGTCCCTCCTCGCCATGACCTCTGTGGCCAACACATCGCTCGACGCGAACCGAGCCGGGGTGAGGCCCTCCATCCACTCTCGGATCGCGATGGAGCATCTGGTCGCCGCTGCGGCCTATGAGCACTCGGCTCGAGTGCGCACCGATCCGGTGCACCGAGACGGCTTGTTCCTCGCCGCGCAGACGATCATCTCCGAGCGGTACCGCGACCCTGCCCTGACCGTCGAGGCGCTGTGCCGAGAGCTCGCCGTGAGTGCCAGCTCGCTGCATCGCGCCTATCAGCCGATGGGCACGAGCCCGCGGAGAGAGATCGAGCGTCATCGCGTCGCGGAGGGTCTGCGCCTGTTCGCATTGGACGACGGGAAGCGCGGTCCCTCGATGGCGGACATCGCTGCCGATTCAGGATTCACCTCCGTCGTCACGATGCGACGTGCGCTCACGAGGGCGGGGCACCGCTCACCCCGCGGGAATTGACCGCTCCCACGCTCGACGCCGCCGCGCGGCTCGGCGTGCCCGAAGGGGAAGTTGCGACAGAGCAATTCCTGTCACGGAGGACCTCTTTGTCGCAGATGCCGCTCCCGCTCTTCAGTCGGGAATGTCGTGTCGAGAGACTGACACTGCTTCACCACCCGCCGCTGGAAGCCGCGATGGAGCAGCACCCGAATCTGTGACGAAAGGCGAACCATGTCGCATACAGCCTCATGGCTTCTCACGTCACCCCCGGGCGTTCCTTTCCTCGCCTCGGGGAACGACACCTTCACCCCGCACGTGGTATCCCCAACATGTGCGTGGTGATGCTCGCCGGCTCTTCGTGACCGGCTGGAGCGGCGAGGACCTTCGGGAATCATGTTCGGCCCCCAGCCGGACTCGTTCCCGGAGGTCCTCGCAGTCGCGTCGGCGACGTCGTGATCCACTCCCGCTACCGCGTCGCGTACGGGACTGTACGCGGAAGAGCCCGCCTCAGCCGAAGCTGAGGCGGGCTCTTCACGATGCGCTGCGGTCGTCAGACCCCGAAGTACAGCTCGTACTCGAACGGGTGCGGGCGCTGGGCCATCGGCAGGATTTCGTTCTCGTACTTGTACGAGATCCAGGTCTCGATGAGCTCCTTCGTGAACACGCCGCCCTCGAGGAGGAACTGGTGGTCGGCCGCCAGGGCGTCGAGCGAGTCGAGCAGCGAGTTCGGAACCTGAGGGATGTCCTTGGCCTCCTCGGGCGGAAGCTCGTAGAGGTCCTTGTCCACCGGCTCGTGCGGCTCGATGCGGTTCTTGATGCCGTCGAGGCCCGCCATCAGTTGCGCGGCGAAGGCGAGGTACGGGTTTCCGGAGGCGTCGGGCGCACGGAACTCGATGCGCTTGGCCTTCGGGTTGGAGCCCGTGATCGGGATGCGGATCGCGGCGGAGCGGTTGCCGGCCGAGTAGACCAGGTTGACCGGAGCCTCGAAGCCCTTGACCAGACGGTGGTAGCTGTTCAGCGTCGGGTTGGTGAAGGCGAGCAGGGCCGGCGCGTGCGCCAGGATGCCGCCGATGTACCAGCGTGCGATGTCGCTGAGCTGACCATAGCCGGCCTCGTCGTAGAAGAGCGGCTTGCCGTCGCTCCACAGCGACTGGTGCGTGTGCATTCCTGAGCCGTTGTCGCCGTAGAGGGGCTTGGGCATGAAGGTCGCGACCTTGCCCCACTCCTCGGCGGTGTTCTTGACGATGTACTTGAACTTCAGGATGTCGTCCGCCGCGTGGACCATCGTGTCGAAGCGGTAGTTGATCTCCTGCTGGCCACCGGTGCCGACCTCGTGGTGCGAGCGCTCGAGGATGAAGCCGGCGTCGATCAGCTTGAGGGTGATGTCGTCGCGGAGGTCAGCGGTCTTGTCGACCGGGCTCACCGGGAAGTAGCCGCCCTTGTACGGGGTCTTGTTGCCGAGGTTGCCGCCCTCTTCTTCGCGGCCGGTGTTCCAGGCGCCCTCTTCCGAGTCGACGCTGTAGAAGCTGGAGTTCGAGGTGACGTTGTAGCGGACGTCGTCGAAGATGTAGAACTCGGCCTCGGGGGCGAAGAACGCGGTGTCGGCGATGCCCGTCGACGTGAGGTACTTCTCGGCCTTCTTGGCGACCTGACGCGGGTCCTTCGAGTAGATCTCGCCGGTGCGCGGGTTGTAGATGTCGAACAGCATCACGAGGGTGCTCGCCTCGCGGAAGGGGTCGACGTACGCGGTGGTGACGTCGGGGATGAGCTGCATGTCCGACTCGTGGATGCTCGCGAAACCGCGGATCGAGGAGCCGTCGAACAGCTGACCGTCGGTGAAGAAAGCCTCGTCGACCGTCGATGCAGGAATGTTGAAGTGCTGCTGTACACCAGGGAGATCGGTGAAACGGATGTCAAGGAACTTGACGTCGTTCTCCTTGATGTAGGTCAGTACCTCGGACGAATCTTTGAACATGTACGACTCCTGTAATGCGGATCGATGGCTTCACGGCCACTCTGCAGAGTACGGACGGGGGATTTCTCTACGGTATCCGCTTTGTTTCGGGCGTGTTACAGGAGCCCGGCGACGATGCGGCATTTCGCTCTCGGTAGGCTGGGGGAGTGACGGACGCTGTGAACACGTACCCCGGTGAGCGACTCGGACTGCCGGAGTCGGGTCCCGGCAGCATCGCCCGGCCGGGCCGCCGCATCGGGGCACTGCTCATCGATTACCTCGCCGCGACCATCATCGCCACCGCGTTCCTCGGCTACGACCAGTTCGCGCTTCCCACCGAAGCCGGGCTCACGCAGTTCGCGCCGATGCTGGTGTTCGCCGTGCTGCAGATCCTCTTCATCCCTACCGCGGGAGGCAGCCCGGGCCACCGGATCCTCGGAATGCGGCTCGTGCGCCGCGACGGTGCCTGGGTCGGCCTGTGGCGGCCGATCGTGCGCACCCTCCTGCTCGTCGTGGTCGTGCCGGCGGTGATCTGGGACGCCGATCAGCGCGGCCTGCATGACAAGGCCGTCGGCACCGTTCTCATCCGCGCCTGAACGTAGCGTTCAGATCTTGCCGCGGTTGCGGCGACGCGCCTCTCGGGGTGCGCGTCCGCCGAGGAACGATCGTGCCGGGTCGACCGAGAATCCCTGCCGCAGCGCTTCTCTTCCGATGAGCATCCGGAAGCCCATCTCGTCGCGGTTGCTCAGCGTCACCTCGGCGAGCACTTCGCGGTCGACGAGGCGGATCAACAACTCCACCACGAGGCGCTCCTGTGCGTGCCCCGACGAGCTGCGCACGGCGCGCCGGTCGTGGACCGGGCACTCGACGACCACGGCGTCCTCCTGGCTGTCCTGCCAGGGTTTGACCTTGAAACGGACCCAGGGCTGGGCGTCCTGTTCGAACTCGAAGATGTCGAACGCGTGCAGTGAGGAGGTGCGCGCACCGGTGTCGATCTTGGCTTTCAGCCAGTCGACTCCGAGATCGGGCAGGCTCACCCATTCTCGCCACCCCGTAAGGGTGTTTGAATGGGGGGTAGTCCTACTCACCTGATACATCCTGGCAGGAAAAATCCCCCGTGAAGATCGCAGTGCTCTCCCGTGCGCCGCAGGCGTACTCCACCCAGCGACTGCGCGCAGCTGCGCTTCAGCGCGGACACAACGTCAAGGTGCTCAATACGCTGCGCTTCGCGATCGATCTCACGGCCGATGAACCTGACCTCCACTATCGGGGTCGTCAGCTCAGCGACTACGACGCGATCCTGCCCCGCATCGGCAACTCGATCACTTACTTCGGCACCGCCGTGGTGCGGCAGTTCGAGCAGATGGACGTGTACACGCCGAACACCGCGAACGGGATCTCCAGCGCACGGGACAAGCTCCGCGCGAATCAGATCCTGTCACGGCACAACATCGCGATGCCGCCGACGGCGTTCGTACGCAATCGCGCAGACGTGCGTCCGGCGATCGAGCGCGTCGGTGGGGCGCCGGTCGTGATCAAGCTGCTGGAGGGAACCCAGGGGATCGGAGTCATCCTCGCGCCCCAGGTGAAGGTGGCCGAGGCGATCATCGAGACGCTGCACTCCACCAAGCAGAACGTGCTGATCCAGAAATTCATCTCGGAGAGTCGCGGACGCGACATCCGGGCCCTCGTCGTCGGCGACCGTGTCGTGGCCGCGATGCGGCGTTCGGCCGCCGGAGACGAATTCCGCTCGAACGTGCACCGCGGGGGATCCGTCGAGGCCGTCGAACTCGACCCCGTGTACGAACGTGCCGCCGTCCGTTCCGCGCAGATCATGGGGCTGCGGGTCGCCGGCGTCGACATGCTCGAAGGTGACGACGGACCGCTGGTCATGGAGGTCAACTCCTCGCCGGGGCTGCAGGGCATCGAGACGGCGACGAAGCTCGATGTCGCCGGCGCGATCATCGACTACATCGCCGGTCAGGTCGCGTTCCCCGAGATCGATGTGCGGCAACGGCTCACGGTTTCGACGGGATACGGCGTCGCGGAACTGATGGTGCATGGCGCCGTCGACCTGGTCGGCAAGACTCTGGGTGAGGCGGGCCTCTGGGAACGCGACATCACGGTCCTCACGCTCCACCGCGGCGTGAGCGTGATCCCGAACCCGCGCAAGCACGTGGTCCTCGAGGCGGACGACCGACTGTTCTGCTTCGGCAAGCTCGACGAGATGCGTTCGATGGTTCCCGAGCGTCGTCGTCGGCGTGCGAAGGTCCGTCGCCTGCCTCGGCAGCCGCTCTCCGAATGAACGAGAGCGCGGCCGCCCTCAGAGGAAAACGGCCGCGCTCTTCGTTTCAGAGTGCTGGGCTCAACGAGGTCGCTGCGAGCGCACCTTCGTCGGGTCGATCCCCTTGGGGATCGGCAGCGAAGACAGCGACTGCGAGACCGAGTCCACGCGGCGGATGACCGCTGCCATGGTGGTCTTGTCGATGGCCTTCGGGAGCTTCTTGATCGTCTTCGCCAGGTCGGCGATCGCGACCTCGTCCTCGCCGTGCCCGACGTAGAGCACCGTGACGGGAACTCCGTGCGCGACGCGCTGGGCTTTGCTGCGCTCCTCGTTGACGAGGCGGGTCAGGCGGCCCCGCGCACCTTCTCCCACGACGACGATGCCACCGCGACCGATGGTGCGGTACACCGCCTCCTGCGTCTTCGGGTTGATGCCGACGGGCGTCTCCGACGCCTGCCAGCTGCGTCCGAGGCTGGTGCTGAGCACGTGGCCGGTGGCGCCGGGCATGCCGTCGATCTTCGTGTACATGGCCGAAGTCGACATTCGGGTCATGAGGAACAGCGCGCCGAGGACGCCGAGCATGAGACCCGTGATGCCCCAGAGGACGAGCGTCCAGATCTGGAATGGCGGGATCAGGTAGCCGGCGACGAGGCCGATGAGGACGCCGCCGACCAGGATCGCGAGCTGAGCCCACGGAAGCCACGGGTAGGCCTCACGGGTGAACCGGAAGAGGGACTTGATCTGGGAGAAGAACCCAGGACGCTTTTCGGGTTCAGGAGCACGCTTTGCCATGGGGACCAGCCTACCGAGTCCGCGGCCCTCGTGATGTCGGCGTTCGCGTGAAGCGGAGTCGGATGTGACGGCACTCTTCCTGCACATTCTCGGCATCGGCCGGAACCCGTTCGGTGAGGCCCGGATCACGCAGATCCCGGTGTGCGGTGGGCTGTGATGGAGGAATGACAGACATCGGCACGCATGACGCTCGGGGGACGGCCCTTCTTCCGGCCGCGCATCGGGTCGTTCGGGTTCTCGACGCGGATGAGGGGCCGTTCGAGGGCGCACTGGTCACTTCGGGGGACGCAGTGGCGGTGCGGGTGGACGCCTCGGCTCTCGGAGGATGGATCGGATGGCGGCACTCGGGGGCGGAGCATGTGGCCGCACCGATCGACGTCATCCGACGAGGCGGTGGCCACGATGTGCTGCTCCCGTGGTGCACGGATCAGGTGCTGGGGCTCCTGATCCGTCGATCGGCCACGGGGGCAGTGCTGAAACCGGGGGAGTGCTGCACCCTCGTGATCAGCCTGCTGCGCGGTCTCGACGAGATCGGCGATGGTGCGGAGGGGACACGCACCGGAGCATGGTGGGTGACCGACGGCGGACGGCCGATGTTCGTCTTCGGAGCAGGGGTGGATGCGCGAGAAGGAGCGGCGCAGATCGTCCGGCGACTGGGCGAAGACAGCACCGACAAGGTGCTCACGCGGGCGCTCAGCGTGATCGAGAAGGGGCTCGAGAAGGCCGCCACACAGCCGCGCATCCCGCGCCGGCTCCTCGATGTGTGGGAGCAAGAGCTCCTGAGCGTCGCTGCTCCACAACCTCTCGATCGCGGGTCGCATGCGCCGGAGCGTGCGAGGGAGGTCGCGCGCGTGATCACGGCGCATCAACCGGTCCTTTCGCGGAACGGTCAGCGTCTGCGGGCGGATCGTCGCCGCGGGAGCCGGGGGATCGCGACCACAGCCGTGACACTCGCCGACGCCGCGAAGGAGTCCTTCCGGGTCGCGTATGCGCGGATCGCGGCGGGGGTACCGGGGCGGCGAGGCCGAAGGACGGGTGAGGCAGGGGATCAAGGCACGCGGTCGCACTCGCGGCGACGTCCGTTCATCGTGGCGGCAGCCGTGGCGGTCGTCGTGCTCGCCGCGGGCCTGCTGTGGCCGGACGGTGGCGAGCCGGGCGAGGCTGCTGATGCAGGAGGGCGGCGGGCGGCCGAATCGGCATCGGCACCCTCGGGGGGTGAGCCATCGGCCACGCCCGTGTCGGAGGACGCCGGGGCGCACGAGGAATCCGAGGGGTCTACGGAGAAGGGGACGGCGGACGAGACGAGGGCAGGTGGAGATCCGAACAGGAACAGCTCGTCGGGAGGAGCCGATCCTGTGGCCGCAGCGGCAGTTCTGCTCACGACGATCACGACCTGCCGTGCTCGTGCCGACGTCGCGTGCCCTGAGGCCGTGGCCTCAGGGTCTGACGGTGTGGTGAATCAGCTCGGGGCGGCGGAGGGGACCGTCGTCGAGCTGGTCGACGAGTACGGGGACGTCGCCGTCGTGCGGCTCGAGGTCGGTCATGGCGATGAGGAGGCCGGAGAGGTGAACTCTCGGGAACCGGCGCACATGATGGTCGTCCTCATCCGGACGGAAGAGAAATGGCTGGTCCGCGACGTGTATGACGTCGCGGACCAGCCATGAGGTGCTCTATCGGTCAGGCGCCGAGCTGAGCGGCGAACTGCGCCGACTCGAGGCGGGCCTTCACCGCACCCAGGAACCGTGCTGCATCCGCACCATCGATGATCCGGTGGTCGTACGAGAGGGCGAGGTACACGTACGAACGGATCGCGATGGCATCCGCACCGCCGACCTTCACGAGGCCGGGACGCTTGACGACCGTGCCGGTGCCGAGGATCGCGGACTGCGGAAGGAAGACGACCGGGGTGTCGAACAATGCGCCCCGCGAACCGGTGTTGGTCAGCGTGAACGTTCCTCCGGCGAGCTCGTCCGGCTTCAGCTTGTTGTCACGCGTGCGGGCGGCGAGATCAGCGATCTCGTGTGCGATCTGCGCGATGTTCTTCGAGGCCGCGTCGCGCAGCACAGGCGTGAGCAGACCGCGCTCGGTGTCGACCGCGATCGACACGTTCTCGCTCGCCGGGTACACGATGTTCTCACCGTCGACGGTCGCGTTCACGATCGGGAACGCCTGCAGCGCCTCCGCGGTCGCCAGCGCGAAGAACGGCAGGAACGACAGCTTGTCGCCGGTCTTCTCGAGGAACGACGCCTTCACGCTGTCGCGGTAGTCGGCCAGAGCCGTGACATCGACCTCGACCACCGTGGTGAGCTGAGCGGTCTGCTGCATGGACTCGACGGCGCGCTTGGCCAGAACCTTGCGCAGGCGCGACATCGGCTGCGTGGTGCCACGCAGCGGAGACACCTCGAGCGGTGCCGAGGCCGACGCGGCTGCCGCAGCGGGTGCCGTGGCGGTCTCGGCAGCCTTGAGGACGTCTTCCTTGCGGATGCGGCCACCCACACCGGTTCCGGTGACGGAGGCGAGGTCCACGCCCTGCTGTGCGGCGAGGCGGCGCACCAGCGGCGTCACGTACAGGTTGTCGTTCTCGGTGGGCAGCGCGAGCTTCTGTGCGGCCGGAGCAGCAGCGGCAGGAGCCGGAGCAGCAGCCGGTGCCGGTGCGGCGGCGGGTGCGGGAGCGGCGGCGGGTGCGGGAGCGGCAGCAGGTGCCGGTGCGGCGGCGGGTGCCGCGGCAGGAGCGGGAGCCGGGGCGGCAGCAGGTGCCGCAGCGGCCGGTGCCTCAGCTGCCGCTGCCGCGCCGGAACCGACGCGAGCGAGGACAGCGCCGACGGCGACGGTCTCGTCTTCGCCGGCAACGATCTCCTGCAGCACACCGGCGACCGGCGACGGGATCTCGGTGTCGACCTTGTCGGTCGAGATCTCCAGAAGCGCCTCGTCGACGGCGATGCTGTCGCCGACCTGCTTGAGCCAACGGGTCACGGTGCCTTCGGTGACACTCTCGCCGAGCTCGGGAAGCACGATGTCGGTCGCGTCGCCGGCGGGAGCGGATTCTGCAGCCGGCGTCTCCGCGGCGGGTGCGGGGGCCTCAGCGGCAGGTGCGGCCGCAGCAGGTGCGGATTCCGTGGGCGCTGCCTCGGCGGGCGCGGGTTCAGCGGGTGCAGCCTCGGCGGCAGTAGGAGCGTCTCCCGCAGGAGCCGACTCGCTGCCATCGCCGATTCGCGCGAGAAGCGCACCGACCTCGACGGTCTCGTCTTCGGCCACGAGGATCTCCTCGATCACGCCGGAAACGGGGGAGGGGATCTCGGTGTCGACCTTGTCGGTCGAGATCTCGAGCAGGCCCTCATCCGCCTGCACGGTGTCTCCCACCTGCTTGAGCCAGCGGGTGACCGTACCCTCTGTGACGCTCTCGCCGAGAGCGGGGAGGACGACGGATGTGCTCATGACTGAGTCTCCTTCAAGAAGTTGTATGACGCTTGTCTAGCTTAGTGACTCGGGCACCGGTTGGTGCTCAGAGGGCGTGCAGGGGCTTGCCGGCCAGTGCGAGGAAGGCTTCGCCGAGTGCCTCGCTCTGGGTCGGGTGGGCGTGGATCAGGGGGGCGATGTCCTCAGGATGCGCTTCCCAGGCGACAGCGAGCTGTCCCTCGGTGATGAGCTCGCCGACGCGATCGCCGAGCAGATGCACGCCGAGAACGGGGCCGTCCTTGAGCCGGACGACCTTGACGAGCCCGCTCGTCCCGATGATCTCACTCTTGCCGTTGCCGGCGAGGTTGTACTCGTAAGCGGCGACCGCATCGGCACCGTGCTCGGCGATCGCAGCCTCCTCGGTGATGCCGACCGAGGCGACCTCGGGGCTCGAGTACGTGACCTTGGGGATCTGCACGTCCGGGATGTTCGCGGGGGACAGACCGGCGATGCGTTCGGCGACGGCGATGCCCTGCTGGAATCCGCGGTGGGCGAGCTGCAGGCCGGGAACGATGTCCCCCACAGCCCAGACCCCGGGAACGCCGGTGCGCAGGTTCTCGTCGACCGTCACGAAGCCGCGGTCGAGGGTGACGCCTGCCTCTTCGAATCCGAGGTCTGCGGTGACGGGGCCTCGTCCGACCGCGACGAGCAGGTAGTCGGCCGTGAACTCCTTGCCGTCTTCGAGCGTGACGGTGACCGAGGAGTCGTCCTGCGTCGCCGTCTGGAAGCGGACACCGAGCGAGTACTGGATGCCGCGACGACGGAATGCGCGCTCGAGGCCCTTGCTGAGGGCGATGTCCTCGTTTGGAACCAGGTGCGGCAGAGCCTCGATGATCGTGACCTCGGAACCGAAGGAGCGCCACACGCTGGCGAACTCGACGCCGATCACGCCACCGCCGAGGATGAGGACGCGCTCCGGGATGACGTCGAGCGCGAGCGCCTGCTCGCTCGTGAGGATCCGTCCGCCGATGTCGAGGCCGGGAAGTGAACGACTGTACGAGCCTGTCGCGAGCACCACATCGGCGCCGACGTACACATCGTCGCCGACACTGACGCTGCGGTCGGCGTTCAGTCGGCCGAGACCGGCGACGGTGATGATGCCGCGGGCCTTCACGAGGCCTTCGAGGCCCTTGAACTTCTTTGCGACGATGCCCTCGCGGTACGCCCGGACACCAGCTGGATCGATCCCCTGCAGCGTCGCGGTGACGCCGACGGAGGCGGCGTCGCGCACATGCTCGGCGACCTCGGCGGCGTGCAGCAGCGCCTTGGTCGGGATGCAGCCGCGGTGCAGGCAGGTGCCGCCGACCTTGTCCTTCTCGACGAGTGCGACGGACTTGCCGAGCTCACTCGCGCGCAGAGCCGCGGCGTAGCCGCCGCTTCCGCCGCCCAGGACGACGACGTCGAAGGTGTGGGTTGTCATGTGTCATGCCTCCTTGTGGGATGCTGCGGCGAAGGCGACGATCGATCGGACCATCGCCCCCGTGGGGCCCTTCTCCGTGAAGCCGTACGGTGATCCACCGTGCTCGCCGGAGCCGGCGATGTCGAGGTGGACCCAGGGGATGCGCGGGGCGTCCTCGGCCTCGGAAGTGCGGCCGACGAAACGGCGCAGGAACAGACCGGCGAACGAGGCGCCTCCCATCCGGTCACCCATGTTCGCGTTCTGCAGGTCGGCGATGGGCGACTCGAGGGACTCCTCCATGTAGCTGGGGAGCGGCATGTGCCAGGCGGGCTCGTCGACCTGCTCGGCGGCGGCGAGGAACTCGGCGACGGTGTCGTCGTCGCCGAAGACGCCCGTGTGCCGGTGTCCGAGGGCGGCGACGATCGCACCCGTGAGAGTGGCGACGTCGATGATCACGTCGGGTTGCTCGCGACTCGCGGCGACCAGGCCGTCGGCGAGGACGAGCCGGCCTTCGGCATCGGTGTTCTGGACTTCGACGGTCGTGCCGTCGAGGATGCGGATGACGTCGCCGGGACGGAGTGCTCGCCCGGACGGCATGTTGTCGGTGATGCAGAGCCACGCCGTCACGCGCACCGGCAGCTGCAGCGCGGCGATCGCGCGGAGCGCCGCAAGAGACGTGGCCGCTCCCGCCATGTCGAACTTCATCCCGACCATCGACGCCGCGGGCTTCAGGGACAGTCCCCCTGTGTCGAACGTGATGCCCTTGCCGACGAGGGCGATGTGTCGATTCGCACCCGCGGGGGAGTAGTCGAGGCGCACGAGCCGCGGCGGCCGGTCGGAGCCCTGTCCGACGCCCAGGATGCCTCCGAAGCCCTTCTCCGCCAGCTCCTTCTCGTCGAGGATCTCGACCGTGACGTCGAGGTCGGCGACGCTGTCGGCGGCAGTCTGCGCAAGCTGCGCAGGGCTCTGCCACTCGGCAGGCACGTTGACGAGGTCCTTGATCAGCGCCACCGCATCGCCGATGGTCTGGGCATGGGCTGCCTCCTCATCGGTGAGCACCGCGTGGAGGGTGACCGCGGTGGCGCGGGTCTTGCCTTTCTCGGAACGGTATCCGTCGAAGCGGTGGCCGCCGAGGACCGCGCCCTCGGCCGCTGCAGGGGCGAACCCCTCGAGGCCGTCGGCGAGACCGAGCGCGACGTGGTCGAATCCGGTGAGGGAGCGCAGCGCGGCGCCGGCCGCATTGCGCACGGCGGCGGCATCGGGCTTGTCGCCTGCTCCCACGACCGCGAACGGCAAGGTGCTGACCTCGGGGAGGTGCACACGGGCGAATGATCCGGCGGAGCCGGTGAATCCGATGCCGGCCAGCGCGTCCGCCAGGCCGGGGTAGGCGGATAGCGATTCCGCAGACTCGGGAAGAGTGGCGACGACGAGCACTGCGGCATCTGCAGCGCTTCCGGGGAACTGAGCGGTGTTGTGCGAGAGCACGGGAAGCGTCATGTCTTCCATCCTAGGATCTTCGCCGCAGCATGGTCGTCCGCCGCCCATGGGAGTGTTCGCTCTCAGCATGATGCGTCGCGCCCCGGTATCCGGACCTGCTCGTAGCATGGGGGTATGCCCTTCTCCGGTGAGATCCACGAACGTGTCGCGAATGCGCCGAAAGTGCCGCACGGCCTGCCCCTGGTGGTTCTCCTCACCGGTTTCACCGATGCGGGCAGCGCTGTCTCCGGGCTCATCGACCACCTGCGCGAGACCGCGTCGCCCGAGCCGGTCGTCGTCTTCGACAACGACGCTCTGCTGGACTATCGCGCACGGCGTCCGGTGATCTCCTTCGATCAGGACCACCTCACCGAGTTCCGTCCGCCCCGGCTCGAGCTCTCCCTCGCGACGGATGCCCTGGATCGGCCCTTCCTGCTCCTCGCCGGCTATGAGCCGGACTTCGCCTGGAACGCGTTCGGGAGCACGGTGCTGGATCTGGCCGCGGAGTTCGAGGTTTCCGGGCTCCACTGGGTCCACTCGATCGCCATGCCGGTGCCGCACACGCGTCCGATCGGCACGACGGTGAGTGGCAACCGACGCGACCTCACGGTTGCGCATTCGGTGTGGAGGCCGCGCACACAGGTCCCGGCCACCGCGGGACACCTGCTCGAGTACCGCTTCATCGAACGCGGCGAGCGTGCCGTCGGATTCGTGCTCCTGGTGCCGCACTATCTCGCGGAGACGGAGAACCCCGATGCCGTGATCGCCGCCGCCGAGAAGCTCATGGCCTCGACGGGCCTGGTGCTCATGCTCGACGCGGTGCAGGAGCGGCGCGAGGATTACCTGACCCGAGTGGGGGAGCAGGTCGCCGGGAACGACGAGCTGCAGCAGATGGTGCACAATCTCGAGCGCCGGTACGACGCCTATATGGCGGGGCGTAACCCCGACGACGACTCCTATGACGAGGGCGGATTCAGCGAGCGCGACCTGCCCAGCGCCGATGAACTGGCGGCTGAGCTGGAGCGCTATCTCGCCTCTCGTCCCTCCGGCGACGAGGACAAGCCCGGTCGCGGGTGAGATCGATACGGCAGAACTTCGTCGGAATGCGTCCGCATCGCCACACGTGTGCGATACTAGGACTCTGACCCGTTGTCAATCAGTGTTTTCGAACGCTGGACTTGACAAGGGTCTTACTAGTGTCCGAAATGTCCCGGGGCTACACAGCAGCTCCGTGAAAGGCGAAACGTGACTCCTGCCACGACGAAGAACACCCGGACGAAGAAGGCTGCCGAAGAGACGACCGCCGACGCTCCGGTCGAGGCTGATGCGCCCGAGAAGCCCGCGCCGTTGAGCGCAGCGAAGCGTGCTGCCGCAAAGCGCGCCCCCGTCAAGAAGAAGAAGGCCGAGGACGTCGTCGAAGAAGACGAGGCTCCTGCCGTGGCCGCTGTCGACGACGATGAGGACGAAGACGCCAAGCCGAAGTTCACCGAGCCGCTGCCGACCGGCGCGATCGTCATCTCGTCGAACGACGACGAAGACGTCCCGGTCTACTCGACGCAGATCACCGGTGCGACGGCTGACCCCGTCAAGGACTACCTGAAGCAGATCGGAAAGGTCGCGCTACTGAACGCGGCCGAAGAGGTCGAGCTCGCCATGCGCATCGAGGCGGGTCTGTTCGCCGAAGAGAAGCTGTCGGCGATGACGGCGGCCGAGAAGACGAGCCAGCTCGGACTCGACCTGCAGTGGGTCGCCCGCGACGGCCAGCGCGCGAAGAGCCACCTGCTCGGTGCCAACCTCCGTCTCGTCGTCTCCCTCGCGAAGCGCTACACGGGCCGCGGCATGCAGTTCCTGGATCTGATCCAGGAGGGCAACCTCGGGCTGATCCGCGCTGTGGAGAAGTTCGACTACACCAAGGGCTTCAAGTTCTCGACCTACGCCACCTGGTGGATCCGTCAGGCGATCACCCGTGCCATGGCCGACCAGGCCCGCACGATCCGCATCCCGGTGCACATGGTCGAGGTCATCAACAAGCTCGCCCGCGTGCAGCGTCAGATGCTGCAGGACCTCGGTCGCGAACCCACTCCGGAAGAGCTCAGCCGCGAGCTGGACATGACGCCGGAGAAGGTCGTGGAGGTGCAGAAGTACGGCCGCGAGCCCATCTCGCTGCACACTCCGCTCGGTGAGGACGGCGACAGCGAGTTCGGCGACCTGATCGAGGACACCGAGGCCGTGGTCCCCGCAGACGCCGTGGGGTTCACCATGCTGCAGCGTCAGCTGGAACAGCTGCTCGACTCGCTCTCCGAGCGCGAAGCAGGCGTGATCCGCATGCGCTTCGGCCTGGGCGACGGTCAGCCGAAGACCCTCGACCAGATCGGTGACACGTTCGGCGTGACGCGCGAGCGCATCCGCCAGATCGAGTCGAAGACGATGGCGAAGTTGCGTCACCCGAGCCGTTCGCAGTCCCTGCGGGACTACCTCGAATGAGCCAGGCGAACGACGGCAAGGCTCTCGAGGCGAGCGTCGACGGCAAGAACTATGCGCGCATTCCGCTGCGCACTCGCGTGGTCATGCCCGAGGACGACCTCGATGCGATCATCACCGAGTACGCCAAGGACGCGGTGCAGCCGGGCGATCTGCTGTTCGTGACCGAGAAGATCGTGGCGATCACGCAGGGGCGGTCGTACCGTCTCGATGAGATCAAGCCGCGCAAGCTCGCGTTGTTCCTGTCGAAGTACGTCACACGCACGCCGTACGGCATCGGGCTCGGCATGCCGGAGACGATGGAGATGGCGTTGCGGGAGTGCGGTACGCCGCGGATCCTCTTCGCTTCGGCTGTGGCGGCGGTCACCAAGGCGTTCGGTCGCCGGGGAGACTTCTATCGCATCGCGGGCGATAAGGCACGCGCGATCGACGGACCGACCAAGCACACGATCCCGCCGTACAACGAGGCGGTCGTGCTCGGGCCGAAGGATCCCGACGGTGTCGCGGCCCGCCTCAAGAAGCTCGTCGGCGGTCACGCGGAGGTCGCCGTGGTCGACATCAACGATCTCGGTGGCAACATCCTCGGTTCGACGCTCGACAAAGACGGTGAGCGTCGTCTGGTGAAGATCCTCGGCGACAACCCGCTCGGCCAGGGCCTCGAGTCCACGCCGCTCGGTATCGTCCGCGCGATCTGATCTCTCGGAACTCACGAAGAAGGCCCCGGATGCTCGAGCATCCGGGGCCTTTCTCTTCATGGTTCAGAAGCCGATGACCTCACGATAGCGGGGCTTGTGACCGGTGCGGATGCCGGTGACGCTGGGCTTGTTCTCATAGACGCCGGCGCCCCAGTTGCCCTCGACGAGCACGGGGCCGTCGGGGGACACGACGATGTCCCAGCCGACGTACTGCACCTGCGGCACGACACGGGCGACCTCATCGATGAATGCCCGCACCTCGTCCATGTACGGCAACTGGAAGTCGGCGATGCGGAAACCCGAGTCGGGGTGCGTCTCGTGCACGTGCCCGTGCGAGTCGTACCCGGCTCCCACGGCGTGGCCGTTCTCATCGAGCATCGTGTAGAAGCCGCCGAAGGTCATCTGATCGCTGACCTCGCCGCGGCCGAACTTCTGCGCCATCGCGAGGATGTGCGCCTTCTCGCCGTCGAAGAACGCGGTGATGCGGGTGGTGTTCACGGTGCCGGGGCACACGGCCGCCAGGGCGTCGTGCTGACGGATGACCTCTTCGATGAGCAGTTCGCCGCGCTCCAGCAGTCCGCGGTGGAACTCGTTCCAGTCCTCGATGTCGGCAGCGTGGTAGCGGTGCACTCCGGTGCCGGCCTGCCCCACCGGCTCCTTCGTCACGATCGTGCCGAGGCGCTGGGTGAGCTCACGCACGGCGTCGGCGTTGCCTTCTTCGACGACCATCCACTCGCGCTTCAGGAACGCGGAGAACTGCTTGTCGAACTCGACCTTGTCCTGGAAGATCCAGCGGTAGTCCGGGTGGTCGTACCGCTGCGAGAGCTGGTTCGACACCGGATGCGTCATGTAGGTCTCGCGCTCGGCCTTGGTGAGCATGGCGAAGTCGTAGTCGATGTAGTCCTGGAAGCCGACGTTGTGACGGGCGGCGGACCACAGCATGTCGACGATGATGCCGGGTACGGCCTTGTGGTGCTGCTCCGAAGCCTCTTTCGCTCGTTCCACCACCGATCCGACATCGATGCGGCGGGCACGTCCCAGCAGGTAGCGGATGCGGGGCGTGAGGGAAAGACGAGACATATGGCTCCAGGGTCGGGGTCTCCACCAGTCTACGGGGGCTGCGCAGGTCCACCTGGGAGTCGGAAGCTAGGGTGGAGGACGTGTGTGAGACGACTTCCAGCGCCCTGCCGCGAGCGATCATCTCCCGGTCTGCCCTGGCTGCAGGGGCGTCAGCGGCGGTGATCGCCGGCGGGCGCGTCGCCGATCTGCGTCGCGATGCCTGGGGGCACGGCGTGCTCGCTGTCGCTCAGGCGGTGACCGCCGCCGGCGCGGAGCAGGTGCTGGTCGACGCCGACGGAGAGGTCGAGGCGCTGCGTCTGGAGGGGATCGTCGGGGTGACCTCCGGCGACGCCGATATCGATCCGACTCTGTTGTACGGACTTCCTGATGAGTCAGGCGTCCTCGTGACGGAGCCCGTGATGCGCCTGACCGGCCGCGTGATGTCCACCAAGCGCCTTCGTGCAGGCGACGCAGTCTCGTACGGCTACACCTACCGCGCGTCCGCAGACACGACGGTGGCGCTCGTGACGGGCGGTTACGCACAGGGCATCGTGCGAGCGCTCGGGAACCAGGGGCTCGTCGACATCGACGGTGTCGCGCGACCCATCATCGGGCGCGTCGCCATGGACGTCTGCGTCGTCGACCTCGCCGGCTCCGACGTCGAAGCCGGCGCGGAGGTCACCTACTTCGGTGGACACGGCACCGCTGCGGACGGACTCGCCCGATGGAGCACGGTCACCCGGATGGCGGCGGCGGAGCTCGTCACGGTGGCCGGTGCACACGCGGTTCGGGGGTGGGAGGCGTGAGCCGCCCGGAGCTGCGCGTCAGCAGCAGCGTCTTCCGCACGAACATCGAGGCCGTGCGCACGCGGATCGCGCCGTCGGCCCTCATGCTCGTGCTCAAGGACGACGCATACGGACACGGGCTCGCGTGGGCCGTCGAGACGGCGGTCCAGGCAGGCGTCGAGCGGTTCGGCAGCTACGACATCGCAGGTGGACTGAGCGTTCGACGCATCGCCGGCGGGGATGCGCGGATCTTCGCATGGGCGACATCGACGGATGCTGAGGTCGACGACGCCCTCCTGCAGCAGATCGATCTCGGAGTGGGAACGACCGCCTACCTGCGGCGGATCATCACCCGCGCCGAAGCCCTCGGCGTGTGCGCGCGCGTGCACCTGAAGATCGACACGGGGCTGCACCGCAACGGCATCCTGCCGGAGGATTGGGCAGCGACGGTGGCTGAGGCCCGGGCGGCGGAGCGTGCAGGACTCCTCGAACTCGATGGCGTGTGGAGTCACATCGCCGAGGCGAGCGACGAGGAGGACGACGATGCGCAAGAGATGTTCCTGGACGCGGTGCGCGTTGTGGGGGAGTCGGGGCCGGTCCCCGCTTCGCTGCACCTGACCGCCTCAGCGGCATCCTGGTGGCGTCCCGAGATGCGCGGCACGGTGTCGCGAATCGGAGCGTTCTGCTACGGCATCCGTTCCGCCGACGGCCCTGAGCTGCCGGGCGTCCGTCCGGTGGCGAGTCTGGTGGCGACCGTCGTCGATGTCGACGCAGGCGACGCCGTGATCTCGATCGGCAGTTTCGACGGTTTCCCCTCGACGCTCAGGGGTGTCGACGTGGGGACGCCGGACGGTGCCCGGAATCTGATGGCCGTCGATCAGACGACGTCGGTCGTCGCCGGGTGGCCGGGCCTCAGGGTGGGGGACGAGGTCACCCTGTTCGGCGCGGGTGAGCGCGGAGAATCGTCTGCGACCACGCTCGCTGAGAGTATCGACACGGTGGGCGAGGAGATCCTCACCCGGCTGACCGCTCGGGTCCGCCGGGTCGTACAGGACTGACGGGCTGAAGGGCGTCAGACCGCCTGGATCAGGCGTGCTGTCTCGTCGTGCCAGCTGGTCGCGATGCTGCGGAGCTTCTCTTCGTACTTGCGGCCGTGGTGGGCGCAGAACAGGAGCTCGGAGCCGTTCACCTCGGCGGCGATGTACGCCTGAGCGCCGCAGGAATCGCAACGATCCATGGCCGTCAGACGGAACTCGATGGTGGAGGTGTCACGTTCGGTCGTTGCATTCATCTCGGTGCCTCCTCGGGTGTCGGCTTCGCTTGCTGATTTGGTCAATACAACCACGCTGCACCTGTGTGCATGCCCGGTTTGCGGCGTGTTTCGCTCAGCGCGTACGGGACGGGAACGGACTGGACGCGCGCGGGGAGTGTCTGCGGCTGGAGCGCAGGTCGCGAGAATAGACTCAGAGATTGTGAATGCCGAGTATTCTGCCCACCATCTCCAGGTGCTTGAAGGGCTCGAAGCTGTCCGCAAGCGCCCGGGCATGTATATCGGGTCGAACGGCTCGCCGGGCCTCATGCACTGCCTCTGGGAGATCATCGACAACTCCGTCGACGAGGCGGTGGCAGGCAACGGCACGAAGATCGACATCATCCTGCACGCCGACGGCAGCGTCGAGGTCCATGATCGCGGCCGCGGCATCCCCGTCGACGTCGAGCCGCGTACCGGCCTCACCGGCGTCGAGGTCGTCTACACCAAGCTGCACGCGGGCGGAAAGTTCGGCGGTGGCTCCTACGCCGCATCGGGTGGTCTGCACGGCGTCGGCGCATCGGTCGTGAACGCGCTCTCGGAGCGCCTCGACGTCGAGGTGGATCGTGGCGGGAAGACCTATGCGATGTCGTTCCATCGCGGCGAGCCCGGCATCTTCAAGGATTCGGGAGAGAAGCGCCCGGACGCCCCGTTCACACCGTTCCAGGAGAATAGCGAGCTCCGCGTCATCGGCAAGGCGCCTCGCGGCGTCACCGGGACCCGCGTGCGCTACTGGGCCGACCGTCAGATCTTCACGAAGGATGCGGCCTTCCAACTCGCGGAGCTCGAGACGCGGGCGCGCCAGACGGCCTTCCTCGTTCCGGGGCTCGAGATCGTCGTCAAGGACGAGCGCGCTGCCGGTCAGGTCGTCCCGATCCCTGATTCCGACGGTGAGACCACCACGCTCGGCCCCGTCGAGACCTCCTACCTGTACGAAGGCGGCATCTCGGAGTTCGTCGAGTACCTGGCGACCGATCCTCCTGTCACGGACACCTGGCGCATCCAGGGGGAGGGAACGTTCAAGGAGACCGTTCCCGTGCTGCAGGCCGACGGGCACATGGTCTCCACCGAGGTGGAGCGAACGTGCGCCGTCGACATCGCGCTGCGCTGGGGCACCGGTTACGACACCCGCGTCCGTTCATTCGTCAACATCATCTCCACGCCCAAGGGCGGTACCCACCAGCAGGGGTTCGAGCAGGAGCTCCTGAAGGTGTTGCGGACCCAGGTCGAGCAAAACGCGCGCCGCCTCAAGGTCGGCAACGACAAGCTCGAGAAGGACGACGTCCTGGCCGGTCTCACGGCGGTCCTGACGGTCAACGTTCCGGAGCCGCAGTTCGAGGGCCAGACCAAGGAGATCCTGGGCACGCCGGCGGTGCGCGCGATCGTCGCCCAGGTGATCCGCAAGGACCTGGGGGAGCGCTTCAGCTCGACCAAGCGCGACGACAAGAACCAGGCGTCGCAGCTGCTCGACAAGATCGTCTCCGAGATGAAGGCCCGCGTGTCCGCGCGCGCCCACAAGGAGACGCAGCGCCGGAAGAACGCCCTCGAGTCGTCGACTCTTCCCACGAAGCTCGTCGACTGTCGAACGAACGAGGTGGACCGCAGCGAGCTCTTCATCGTCGAGGGCGACTCGGCGCTCGGTACCGCGAAGAACGCGCGCAACAGCGAGTTCCAGGCCCTGCTGCCCATTCGAGGAAAGATCCTCAACGTGCAGAAGGCCTCCGTCGGCGACATGCTGTCGAACGCCGAGTGCGCCTCGATCATCCAGGTGATCGGTGCCGGCTCCGGCCGCACGTTCGACCTCAGCGCCGCTCGCTACGGGAAGATCATCCTGATGAGCGACGCCGACGTCGACGGCGCGCACATCCGCACGCTGCTGCTGACGCTGTTCTTCCGTTACATGCGGCCGCTGATCGAGGACGGACGCGTGTTCGCCGCCGTTCCACCGTTGCACCGGGTCATCGTCATGAACCCGGGGTCGAAGCCGAATGAGACGATCTACACCTACAGCGAGCAAGAGATGCACGCGCTCCTGACGAAGCTCCGCAAGGCCGGCAAACGCTGGCACGAGCCGATCCAGCGCTACAAGGGTCTCGGTGAGATGGACGCCGAACAGCTGGCGAACACGACGATGGACCGCTCCGGCCGTCTGCTGCGTCGCGTGCGCATGGAGGATGCCGAGGCCGCGGGCCGTGTCTTCGAGCTCCTGATGGGCAACGAGGTGGCCCCGCGCCGCGAGTTCATCATCGACTCGTCCGACCGGCTGTCGCGCGAATCGATCGACGCCTGACCCCGATCGGGGGAAGAAACGGGAGAGGGGCCGCGGATCGCCGCGGCCCGTCTCCCGTTCTCAGACGAGTGTGCGGCCGATGCTGCCGATCACGCCGTCGATGGGCTGACCCGAGGCGTCACGTCGTGCTCCGGCTTCAGGGAGCTTGCGCACGGCGCCGGTCGGGTCGACAGCCAAAGGCGGGTTCGGTCCCACCCAGGCGACGGTGAGCCGATCTTCGCCCTTCAGGAACGAGTGCGCGCGCACGCCGCCCGTCGCGCGGCCCTTCGCCGGGTATTCCGTGAAGGCCGAGACCTTCGCACGTCCCGGGTCCGTGCCGGGCAGGATGCTCTCGCCACCGGAGACCGTCGCCACGACGGCCTCCGCCGTGGGATCGACGACGCCGAAGAACAGCACGGTCGCACCGGAGCCGAGCTTGACACCGGCCATGCCGCCCGCAGGTGCACCCTGAGGGCGCACGTTCGCGGCGGGGAAGTGGAGCAGCTGGGCATCGCTCGTGACGAACACGAGATCGGAGTCGTCGCGGGCCTCTGCTGCTCCCACGACCGTGTCGCCGGGCTTCATGCCGATGACTTCGAGGTCGGGGCGCACCGGCAGCGACGACGGGACGATGCGCTTCACCGTTCCCTGCGCCGTCCCGAGGGCGATCGGCGTCTCGCTGTCGAAACGCACGAACCCGAGGATCCGCTCGTTCCTGGTCGTGATCCCGAGGTAGTCACGCAGCGGTGTCCCCGCAGCGAGCTGGACGGAGGTCGCGGGGACGGAGGGCAGGTCGACGGGGGAGAAGCGCACGACACGGCCGAGGCTGGTGAGAGCCCCGATCTCCGCGCGGACCGTCGTCTCGACCGTCGTCAGGATCGCGTCGTGCTTGCTGCGGCGTGCCGGAACCGTGAGCTCCTGTCCCTCACCGAGGTCGACCCGCACGGCGCGGCCCGTGGTGGAGAGGACAAGGGCCGTGGGGGCGTCGGCGATCTGCAGATCGACCGCTCCCTTGGTCGCTCGTGGCTTCGGGGGAGCGGCGTTCATCAGAAGCGTACGGCGCGGTGTGCCGTAGGCATCGGCCGCAGCATCGAGCTCCTTGGCGACCACGCCGCGCAGGAGCACCGGGCTGCCGAGCAGCTCACGGAGCGAGGCGATCTCCGCCAGCAGCGCATCGCGCTCGGTCTCGAGCTCGATGCGTGAGAACTTGGTCAGGCGCCGCAGTCGAAGCTCGAGGATGTACTCGGCCTGCAGCTCGCTCAGATCGAACACCGAGCGCAGACGTGTGCGCGCCTGCTCCGAGTCGTCGGAGGAGCGGATGACCTGGATGACCTCGTCGATGTCGAGGATCGCGATGAGCAAGCCCTCGACGAGGTGAAGACGTTCCTCGCGGCGCGCGAGGCGGTAGCGACTCCGCCGCGTGATCACTTCGAGGCGATGGCCCACGTAGACGCTCAGCATCTCCTTCAGGCCGAGGGTGCGCGGCTGGCCGTCGACGAGTGCGACGTTGTTGATGCTGAACGAGTCCTCGAGCGGGGTCAGGCGGTACAGCTGCTCGAGGACCGCGTTCGGGTCGAACCCGGTCTTGACGCCGATCGCGACGCGAAGCCCGTGGTTGCGGTCGGTCAGATCGGTGACGTCGCTGATCCCCTGCAGCTTCTTCGCCTGCACGGCGTCGCGGATCTTCTCGATCAGGCGTTCCGGGCCCACCATGTAGGGCAGCTCGGAGACGATGATCCCGGTGCGCCGCGGACCCAGGGGCTCGATCGACGTCTTACCGCGGACCTTGAGCGCTCCGCGTCCGTTCGCGTACGCGTCCTTGACGCCGTCGAGACCCATCAGGATGCCGCCCGAGGGGAAATCGGGACCGGGGACGAACTCCATCAGCTCCTCGGTGGTGGCATCCGGGTTCTCGAGCAGGTGGGTCGCGGCCGCCACGACCTCGATGAGGTTGTGCGGCGCCATGTTCGTAGCCATGCCCACGGCGATACCGCTGGCGCCGTTGACGAGGAGGTTCGGGAACGCGGCCGGCAGCACAGCCGGCTGCTGGAACTGACCGTCGTAGTTCGGGATGAAGTCGACGACATCTTCGTCGAGGTTCTCGGTGAGGGCGAGCGCCGCCGCGGCAAGCCTGGCCTCGGTGTACCGCGCAGCCGCCGGACCGTCGTCGAGGGATCCGAAGTTGCCGTGGCCGTCGATCAGGGGCACACGCAGCGCCCACTCCTGCGCGAGACGAACCAGCGCGTCGTAGATCGCGGAGTCGCCGTGAGGGTGGAGCTTTCCCATCACCTCGCCCACGACACGGGCGCTCTTGACGTGGCCGCGGTCGGGGCGCAGCCCCATCTCGGCCATCTGGTACAGGATGCGGCGTTGCACCGGCTTCAGACCGTCACGGGCATCGGGCAGAGCGCGTGAGTAGATCACCGAGTACGCGTACTCGAGGAACGAACCCTGCATCTCGGCGGAGAGATCGATGTCCTGGATGCGCTCCTCGACGGGCTCGGGCGGCGGGGTTTTCGGCATGGACTTCCTGAGGGCGTACGGGAGCCTGTGTCAGACTGGCTCGGATGTCCCTCATGCTACCGTCCGCGTCGCCCAGCGCCCGGAGCGTCGTCGGGGTGGCGGACGACCTGTTCGCCGCGCTCCGAGGCGGATCCGAGGTGCTTCCGCGTGCGGGCTCCGTCGTCCTCGTCGTCGTCGACGGTCTCGGGGCGATCAGCCTCCGCGCACATGCTGGTCACGCCCGCACACTGACGGCCGGCATGGCGAAGAAGGATGTCGCGCAGTCGGTGTTCCCCTCGACCACGGCCGCCGCACTCACCAGCATCGTCACGGGAGTGTGGCCGGGGGAGCACGGCCTCGTCGGCTACCGGGTGCTCGATGTGAACCGCGACGTGCTCGTCAATCAGCTCAGCGGCTGGGAGACCGACGGGATCGACCCGCTCACCTGGCAGCCGGTGCCGACCATCTTCGAACGGGCAGGTCGCGACGGACACGAGAGCTTCGCGGTCGGATTCGCCGGATACGCGCACAGTGGATTCACGAAAGCCACGCTCCGAGGCGCGGAGTTCGTCGCCGCGACCACGGCGGCAGCGCGCATCGAAGCCGCGTACACGCTCGCCCAGACCCACCCGGGATCCCTCGTCTATTGCTATCTGCCCGAGGTGGACAAGGCCGGCCACAAGCACGGGATCGCGTCTCGCGAGTGGGTCGCGGCGCTCGAGGACATCGATGCCGCTCTGGCCACGCGGGTGCCACCGGCCGTCGGGGTGCTCGTCACGTCGGACCACGGGATGGTCGACGTCGGAGCGGATCGCCAGGTCGTGTTGGAAGAGTCGCATCTGCGGGGCGTGCATCACGTCGGTGGCGAGCCGCGGATGCTGCACGTCTACCTCGACCCCGACGCCGACGCCGCGGCGGTCTCTGCTCGGTGGCGGGCGGATCTGGAGGGGGTCGCCGACGTCGTCACCCGCGAGGAAGCCACCCGCGGCGGACTGTTCGGCGCGACTGTCACCGCAGCAGCGTCGGCACGGATCGGCGACCTGCTCGCCATCGCCCGCGGCACCTGGGCCCTCTACGACGGCACTGCGGCCGACCAGCGCGGGCGCGGCATGATCGGGCAGCACGGAGCGCTCACGCCCGAGGAGCGGCAGGTGCCCCTGATCAGGCTCGGCGCGTTCGCGCGCTGACGCTGCCAGCGCGAACCGGCAGAGGAGCCGTCACTCCTCGGCGCCGCTCACTCGTCGGTGCGAGCTCCGAAGACGATCTCGTCCCACGAAGGCATGGCATTGCGGCGGCGACGGCGACCGCCGGAGTCGCCGGCGTCGGAAGGGGCGGCCTCGGCCGAAGGCTGCGCCGGCTCGGGCTCGTCATCGGGCTGCTCGAGGGCGTCGAACAGCGAGATCGGGTCGGAGTGCTCGTCATCGTCGGGCTCGTCGAGTAGCGGAGCGGTCTCGCGCTGACCGCGACGGCGACGGAGCGCCTCCAGCAGGTCGGCGGTCTCGGGGCTCGTGTTCTGTGCGGAGGGAGCGCGCTTGATGGCGGCATCCTGCGCGGCGATGTCGGAGCGCTCCGGGAGCGAGGGGTCTTCGAACTCCGCTTCCGGCGCCGGAAGCAGACGCGGACCGAAGGCGCCGGAGTCGAACCGGCTCTCGTCCTTGTAGGGGGAGTTGGTGCGTTCCGCATCCACGGCACGAAGGCGCGGGATGAGCCCTTCGGGCAATGATCCCTGGCGCGAGAGCTGGGTGGCGTCGGCATTCAGCGGCGAGAGAGCGCTGCGGCGAGGGTCGAAGCTCCAGCGGGCATCGTGGTCGACGTCGTTCGCCGTGAATTCGAGCTTGATCGTCCAGCTGGAATCCTCTTTCCAACTCGCCCACCGCTCCGCCGTCGCTGCGACCTCGGCGAGCTTCGCGCGGACCGCGACGCCGAAGGTCGGCTGGGCGTCTGGTTCGACCTCGCTGCCGATCAGCACGGGAACCGCGAGTGCCTGGCCGATGATGTGCTCGCGCTCGGCGAGGACCGGACCTTCGAAGCGGGCGACGTCGTCGACGCTGATTCCCAGCAGTTCGGCGACCTCGGGAGCCGTGAGTCCGGCGCGGATCTGCGCCTGGATGTCGCGCGGGCTCGCGGCGAGCTTCTGCGCGGTGGGCTCTGCCTGGCGGGTGGCGCGACGGATCTCACGCTGCAGCACGTCGTCGATGGGCAGCGAGAACCGCTCGCCCGACTCGGTCGCGAGTACGAGGACTCCTGCTTCTGTGCCGACGATGGTGACGTTTTCCATGCGAATGCCCCTCTGATGGGTGTCCGTTCATGGTGTCACGCATGCGGCGTCTGGGCCGGGAATACCCTGGGCGTGCCGTGAGTTTGCTCTGTCGCACGGACCGCATTTGCGTTATGTCTCCGGGTCGTGCAAACTATGGCCGCCGATACCCGACGGCGCACCACCCACTCGCACCATGAAAGTGGAGATCTACCGCATGGCAACCGATTACGACGCCCCCCGAAAGAGCGAAGACGACTCCGAGTCGATCGAAGCCCTCAAGGAGCGTGTGCCGGACAAATCTTCCGGCTCAAGCGGGGACGAAGACTCCGACAACCCGTCGAACTTCGACCTTCCGGGTGCCGACCTCTCCGACCTCGAGCTCGACGTCGTCGTGCTGCCCGCGCAGCAGGACGAGTTCACGTGCATGAGCTGCTTCCTCGTGAAGCACCAGTCACAGCTCGACCACGAGGGCGCATCCGGGCCCATCTGCAAGGAGTGCGCTGCGTAAGCAGTCCTCCGAGCGACGTCTCACGCGCCCCCGACCGTTCGGTCAGGGGCGCGCTGTCGTATGCGGGCGGGCCCGTCAGGAACGGGCAGCGCGGATGGCCGCCGCGAGTCGGTCCGGCGTTCGGGTCGAGATGCTCCACGTGTCGACCGGGTCGTCCGCGTCGAGATTCGGAACGACGACGATCCCGTCGATCCCGCCGCGGATCAGGTGCCAGCCGCGTGCGGGGAGACCGGGACCGCGTGCCTGTCGGGCTTCTTCGCCGACGAGCGCCAGCGGTTCGCCGAGGTGCTCGACATCGATGTGTGCGCGACCGGTGCGCAGGATGCGGCCCTCCACCGACACGACCGGCGTCGCCGCGATGAAGCCGAGCACCAGGAGCGCGGAGACGGCGGCGCCGACGATGAGCGCGAAGGTCGACCCGATGGGCACGAAGACGAGAGACACCATCGGTCCTGCCACCGCGACGGTGACCAGCAGCCAGAGGCTGGGCGAGAGTCGTTCGCGGTAGTGGACACGTGCGTCTGTGGCGGGGTTCTGCATTAGCCTCATGGGGTGACCGATTCCGTTGATGTCCCCATTATCGCTGCAGTGGTGCCCGGATACGCACATCCGGGCGATGCCGGCGCCGATCTGGTCGCGGCCGAGGCTGCGCATCTGGAACCGGGCGAGCGCGCTCTCGTGGCCACTGGAGTCCGGATCGCGCTTCCCGACGGATATGCCGCTTTCGTCGTTCCGCGCAGCGGGCTGGCGGCCAAGCACGGGATCTCCATCGTGAACTCGCCGGGGACGGTCGACGCCGGGTACCGGGGCGAGATCAAGGTGAGCCTGATCAATACCGATAACAGGAGCGCGTACGATGTGGCCGTCGGCGATCGCATCGCGCAGCTGATCATCATGCCGGTGACACGCGCCACGTTCATCTCGGTGGACGAGCTCCCGGACAGCGTCCGCGGCGCCGGCGGTTTCGGCTCCACCGGGTACCAGGCGGGGCTCACGCAGAACGAAGCGGGACAGAACAGATGACTGACAACAACGCGACCCCCTCCAAGTCGGCACCCGCGAACCGCGGCACCGACGGACCTTTCGATGACTCCGAGGCGAACCCGGTTCGCCCGTACATCGACCTGGGCGGGATCAAGATCCTTCCACGCGAGGGGCTGAACCTCCGGCTCGAGGTGGAAGAGCAGACCAAGCGTATCGTCGCCGTCGGCCTCGACTATGCGGAATCTTCGCTGCAGGTGCAGCCGTTCGCGGCGCCGCGCTCCGGCGGACTGTGGGATGAGACGCGCGTGCAGCTACGCGACCAGGTCAAGGCGCAGGGCGGCCGCGTCGAAGAACGCGACGGCCCGTTGGGCAAAGAGCTCCTCGCCGAGGTCCCGGCGACCGCGAGCGAAGGTTCCGGACTGCGCCTCGCCCGATTCATCGGCATCGACGGTCCCCGCTGGTTCCTTCGCGGCGTGATCGGCGGAGCGGGTGCGTCGGATCCCGAGGCCGGCGCCAAGGTCGAGGATCTGTTCCGCTCGATCGTCGTCGTCCGCGGTGGCTCTCCGATGCCCCCGCGTGATCTGATCCCACTCAAGATGCCGGCGACCCCGGGCTCCGCGTGAGCGTCCCCGAACCCGACCCGGAACGCGAGAAGAGCACCTCCGAGATCCTCGGGGCGGCTCTCGGCAGCGCCGCCCGCCGTGCCGGGCTCGACCCGGCGGAGACCGCCAGCACGCACAAGGTCGTCTGGTCGGCGATCGGCGGGGTCCGCGGCATCCTCGAATCGGTGCTGCCGAGCCTGGCCTTCGTGATCATCTTCACGATCCGCCCCGAGCCGCTGATCCTGTCGCTCGGTATCTCGGTCGGCCTCGCTGCGGTCTTCACGATCGTCCGCCTCGTGCAGAAGTCGCCGCCCTCCGCGGCGATCGGCGGACTCGTCGCCGCGGCCGCCGCGGCTGCGCTCGCGCTGTGGACCGGTCGCGGAGCAGACAACTTCGTCCCGGGTCTCATCACCAACGCGGTCTACGGTTCGGTCATCCTCGTGTCGGCCCTGATCGGGTGGTCGTTGATCGGCCTCGCGGTCGGTTTCCTGATGGGGGAGGGCACCACCTGGCGGAACGATCGGCGCAAGCGCCGCGCCTACTTCTGGCTCGGGATCGCGTGGGCTGCGCTGTTCTTCGCCAGACTCGCCGTGCAGCTCCCGCTGTACCTCGCAGGCGATGTGACCGCACTCGGCACGCTCAAGCTCATCATGGGCCTCCCGCTCTTCGCGCCGTTGATCGCGGTCACCTGGCTCGTCGTACGCGCTCTCCATCCGCGTGGTCCGTCGCGCGAAGACGCCGCCGAGGCATGATAGATTTATCTTGACATCAAGATAAATCGCAGGCTTTCGCCGGTGAGCTGCGCGGAGCAGACTGGTTAGGTCCGCCTTGCTAGCCGCAGGGGCTCGCTGGCGAGCAAGATGGAGGCGCCTGTCGCTCCCATCCGAATAGAAGGAGACGGATTCGTGTCCACGGTGAACAGCTTCGGTGCCAAGAGCACCCTGACAGTCGGCAGCACCGACTATGAGATCTTCCGCATCGACACGGTGCCCGGTTTCGAGAAGCTCCCCTTCAGTCTCAAGGTCCTCCTGGAGAACCTGCTTCGCACCGAGGACGGTGCGAATGTGACGAAGGCGCAGATCGAGGCGCTGGGTTCGTGGGATGCCGCGGCAGAGCCCAATACCGAGATCCAGTTCACGCCCGCACGCGTGGTCATGCAGGACTTCACCGGTGTGCCCTGCATCGTCGACCTCGCCACGATGCGCGAGGCCGTGACGGCCCTCGGCGGTGACGCGAACAAGATCAACCCGCTCTCGCCCGCCGAGATGGTCATCGACCACTCCGTCATCGCCGACCTGTTCGGCTCGGAGAACGCCCTCGAGCGCAACGTCGAGATCGAGTACGAGCGCAACGGCGAGCGCTACCAGTTCCTGCGCTGGGGCCAGACGGCCTTCAGCGACTTCAAGGTCGTCCCGCCCGGAACCGGCATCGTCCACCAGGTGAACATCGAGCACCTGGCCAAGGTCATCTACGACCGCGACGTCGACGGCGTGCTCCGCGCATACCCCGACACCTGCGTCGGCACCGACTCGCACACCACCATGGTCAACGGCCTGGGTGTGCTGGGCTGGGGTGTCGGCGGCATCGAGGCCGAGGCGGCCATGCTCGGCCAGCCCGTGTCGATGCTGATCCCGCGTGTCGTCGGTTTCAAGCTCTCCGGCGAGATCCCCGCCGGCGTGACCGCGACCGACGTCGTGCTCACGATCACCGACCAGCTGCGCAAGCACGGCGTGGTCGGCAAGTTCGTCGAGTTCTACGGTGAGGGCGTCGCCTCTGTGCCGCTCGCGAACCGCGCCACCATCGGAAACATGTCTCCCGAGTTCGGCTCCACGGCGGCGATCTTCCCGATCGATGACGTGACCCTCGAGTACCTGCGCCTGACCGGCCGCAGCGAAGAGGCCGTCGCGCTGGTCGAGGCGTACGCCAAGGAGCAGAAGCTCTGGCACGACGCGAGCGTCGAGCCGACCTTCAGCGAGTACCTCGAGCTCGACCTCGGCACCGTCGTGCCGTCGATCGCCGGCCCGAAGCGCCCGCAGGACCGTATCCTCCTCTCCGAGGCGAAGGCCCAGTTCGAGCACGACATCCTGGGCTACACGACGGCGTCGACCTCCGACGACATCGTCGACCTGGAGTCGAAGCACTCCTTCCCTGCATCCGACCCGGGCTCTGTCCCCGGCGAAGAGGAGCCGACCACGCGTCCGGTGCACATCAACAGCGGCGCTCCGGCGAACGCTTCGAAGCCCGTGCCGGTCACGACGCCGTCGGGGGAGAAGTACATCCTCGACAACGGCGCCGTCACGCTCGCCGCCATCACCTCGTGCACCAACACGTCGAACCCGTCGGTGATGATCGCCGCCGGTCTCGTCGCACGCAAGGCGCTGGAGAAGGGCCTGAAGCAGAAGCCGTGGGTCAAGACCACGCTCGGCCCCGGCTCGAAGGTCGTCACCGACTACTACGAGAAGTCCGGCCTGGACAAGGACCTCGAGGGCCTCGGCTTCTACACGGTCGGCTACGGCTGCACGATCTGCATCGGCAACTCCGGTCCTCTGATCGAAGAGGTGTCGGAGGCGATCAACTCCCACGACCTCGCCGTCACGGCCGTCCTCTCGGGCAACCGCAACTTCGAGGGGCGTATCAGCCCCGACGTGAAGATGAACTACCTCGCCAGCCCGCCGCTGGTCATCGCCTACGCGCTGGCCGGGTCGATGCACTTCGACTTCGAAAACGACGCGCTCGGCAAGGGCACCGACGGTGAAGACGTCTTCCTCAAGGACATCTGGCCGACTCCGGCCGAGGTGCAGGAACTCGTCGACTCCTCGATCTCGCGCGAGCAGTTCATCAAGCAGTACGCGACGGTCTTCGACGGCGACGAGCGCTGGCGCAGCCTGCCCACGCCGGATGACGCGATCTTCCAGTGGGACGAGAACTCGACCTACGTCCGCAAGGCGCCGTACTTCGAGGGCATGACGATGGAGCTCACCCCGGTGAAGGACATCGAGGGCGCACGTGTCATGGCGACTCTGGGTGACTCGGTCACCACCGACCACATCTCGCCCGCCGGAAACATCAAGGCCGGCACGCCGGCGGCCCAGTACCTCACGGAGCACGGCGTCGACCGCAAGGACTTCAACTCCTTCGGTTCGCGTCGCGGCAACCACGAGGTCATGATCCGCGGAACCTTCGCGAACATCCGTCTGAAGAACGCGATGGTCGCGGCCGTCAACGACGGACAGGTCGTCGAGGGTGGCTTCACGCGTGACTTCACGCAGCCGGGCGGCCCGCAGTCGTACATCTACGACGCGAGCATGAACTACCAGGAGCAGGGCACGCCCCTCGTCATCTTCGGTGGCAAGGAGTACGGCTCCGGTTCGTCGCGCGACTGGGCGGCCAAGGGCACGAGCCTGCTGGGCGTCAAGGCGGTCATCACCGAGAGCTTCGAGCGCATCCACCGCTCGAACCTGATCGGCATGGGCGTCGTCCCGCTGCAGTTCCCCGCCGGCGAAAGCTGGGAGTCGCTGGGCCTCGACGGCACCGAGATCGTCTCGATCACGGGGCTGGAAGAGCTCAACAACGGTGTCACGCCCAAGACGGTCAAGGTCACGGCCACCCCGAGCGAGAACTCGCCCGAAGGCAAGCAGCCGGTCGAGTTCGACGCGGTCGTCCGCATCGACACACCCGGTGAGGCGGACTACTACCGCAACGGCGGCATCCTGCAGTACGTGCTGCGTTCGCTGGTCTGATCGCACAGACGAAGGGACTCCGATCCATGGATCGGAGTCCCTTCGTCATGTCAAGGGGGGGGGCGGCGCTCACCGGGTTCTCCCCACCTGGCGCGGTAGGATCGACGGGCGTCCGCACCCTCGTCGGGCGCTTCTGGCGAAGCCTGTGAGGAGGCGCAGATGCCCATTCTTCCGAGCATCTCAGGACCCCGTGATCTGGACGCGCTATCGACCGTTCAACTGGAGGAGCTCGCCACCGAGATCCGCACATTCCTGGTCGAGAACGTCTCGCAGACCGGTGGTCACCTCGGCCCGAATCTGGGCGTCGTCGAACTGACGATCGCTCTGCACCGGGTCTTCTCGTCTCCGGACGATCCGTTCATCTTCGACACGGGGCACCAGTCCTACGTGCACAAGCTCCTCACGGGGCGCCAGGACTTCTCCGGCCTACGCGTGCGGGGAGGCCTCGCCGGGTATCCGCAGCGCAGCGAGAGCGCACACGATGTCGTGGAGTCGTCGCATGCATCGAGCTCGCTGAGCTGGGCGGACGGGATCTCCCGCGCACTCACCGCCACTGGTCGCGCGGATCGACATGTCGTCGCTGTCGTCGGCGACGGGGCCCTCACCGGCGGAATGACGTGGGAGGCGTTGAACAACATCTCCGATGACAACGACCGGAACCTCGTGATCGTCGTCAACGACAACGGTCGCTCATACGCGCCCACCATCGGCGGGATGTCGCGGTACCTGAACCGGGTGCGCACTGCGGCGGCATACAAGGATCTGCACCAGCGCTCCGACCGCCTGTTCCGTGCGTTCGGTCCTGTGGGCCGCGCGGTGTTCCGCGGGGTTCGCGGCGGAACCCACGGCTTCCTCTCCCGCTTCACCAACAATGAGGCGCTCTACTCCAACCTCGACATCAAGTACCTCGGTCCCATCGACGGACACGATCTCCCCGCTCTGCTCGAGACGCTCGAGCTGGCGAAGTCGTACGGCGCCCCGGTCATCGTGCACACGATCACCGAGAAGGGACGCGGTTACCAGCCCGCCCGAGACGACGAGGCCGACCAATTCCATGCGGTGGGGAAGATCGACCCCGCGACGGGTGAGACGCTGTCTTCCGGCGGTCGCGGCTGGACCGACGTGTTCTCGGACGCCCTCGTCTCGGTGGGGGAGCAGCGCAGCGATGTCATCGCGATGACGGCCGCCATGCTGCGACCGACGGGCCTCGCCCCGTTCGCCGAGCGGTTCCCCGATCGCGTGTACGACGTGGGGATCGCCGAGCAGCACGCGGTCGCCTCCGCCGCGGGGCTGGCATACGGCGGACTGCACCCCGTCGTCGCGCTCTACGCCACGTTCATGGGCAGGGCCTTCGATCAGGTGCTGATGGATGTCGCACTGCACCGTGCGGGCGTGACCTTCGTGCTCGACCGTGCCGGTGTGACCGGCCCCGACGGTCCGAGCCACCACGGGATGTGGGATCTCGCCATGTTGCAGATCGTCCCGCACATCCGCATCGCCGCTCCCAGGGACGGCGCGCGTCTGACTGAAGCGCTGAGCGAGGCCGTTCAGGTCGACGACGCGCCTACGGTCATCCGGTTCCCGAAGGGCGAGGTCGCCGCCGACCTTCCCGCCATCGAGCGCTTGAAAGACGGTGTGGACGTGCTCGCCCGGGGGGAGTCGGAGGACGTGCTGATCGTCGCCATCGGCCCGTTCGCCGAACTCGCGCTCGACGTCGCAGAGCGTCTTCGGGCGCAGGGCATCGGTGCCACCGTGATCGATCCGCGCTGGGCGATCCCGGTGCGACCGTCGGTGATCGAGCTGGCAGCACATCATCGTCTTGTGATCACCCTCGAGGACGGTATCCGCGTCGGCGGCATCGGCACGCGGGTGCGTCAGGTCCTGCGTGAGGCCGGCATCGACACGGCGGTGGACGAGCTCGGCCTGCCCGACGAGTTCATCGATCACGCCTCTCGGGACCAGATCCTCGCGGATGCGGGACTCACGGCGCCGAAGATCGCCCAGGACATCGTGTCGCAGGTGCTCGGTACCAGGATCCCGAAGGCGCGGGATGCGGGCGAGACGGGGACGATCGACCTGCCCCTCCACGAACGCCACTGATGCGCTGAAGGACCCGCCGGTCCGAATCGAGGGGGAGCGTCAGTTCAGGGCGTGCAGTGCGGCGACGGCCTGCGCGCCGCGATCCACGTCCCGGAGCGCCGTCGACATCAGGTATCCGTCGGTCAACGCGTCGCCGGTGACCATCACGCGCACGAGCTCCACCCCGCAGGCGCGACGGACCTCCTCGGCGCTGGCTGCGATCACGCGCGCGTTGATCTCGTCGTTGTGCGGCAGCTCCGTGCCGTCGAGGCCCCGGATGACGTCTCGCAGGGCAGCCCCGACGATGTTCGAGGCGCGTTCCTTGACGTTCACGACGTCGAGCTCGAACACCCGGAGATCGCGTCCCGTCGGTATCGGGCGCCATTCGAACGACGCGTGCACGCGATGCTGGTGTCCGCTCGCACCGCCCATCTCGCGGACGGGCAGGTCGGTCGCCCGGCAGCGCACATCGATGAGTCGATACCAGTAGAACAGGGGGAAAGCGCCATGTGAGCCGGGGTCGAGGACGACGACCTCCCCGACAGCCCCGCCGCGAGCGGTCGGACGGCGCTGCGGACGGTTGCGGATGATGGGCTTGCCGTTTCGGGTCCGGATCGCGGCCCAGCCTTCATCGACCGTGACGACGAAGAGCTTGAGGAGCGCGGGAAGGACCAGGAGCAGGGTGAGAACCGCGGTGCCGGTCTTCAGGAGCCCTGACATCCCCTTGCCGCCCAGCATCGTGAAGAGCATGTCCATGACACCACTGTGCCGGGTCGCGGCGTGCCGGCGCGCCATCGGGCGCCAGGGTTCGGGGGAGTTCATGCGCTGTTCGCCACGCGTTCTCCGGGTCGCTGTGCGGTGGATACGCGGCGGCTCGAAGCCGCCCGGGGACAGGCTCAGACGAGGTCGGCCACGGTACGGGCGACGACGGCCTCGACCCCGGCATGACAGCGTGCGCGATCGGCGTCCACGAGCCCGACACGCGTGCGGCGGTCGAGCACATCGTCGACGGTCATCGCCCCCTCGACCCGCACGGCGAACTCGACCTCGGCGGAGGTCAGCCCCGTCGCGTCGTCGAGCAGCTCTCCGGAGTCGGGCACCACGCGATCGACGAGCCGCACAGACGCCGTCCGACTCGGTGCCGCCTGGAGGCCGTGGGTCCGGGAGGCGAGATCGACGGCATCCTCGGCCATACGTCGATAGGTCGTCAGCTTTCCGCCGAGCACGGTGACGAAGCCTGAAGCGGATGTCGTCACCAGATGCCTGCGCGAGACGTCGGCGGTGGAGGCCGTGCGGCTGTCGACCAGCGGCCGCAAACCCGCGAACGCGCCACGCACCCGATCACGTCCGACCGGTGCCGTGACCACGCGGTTGAGGCTTCTCAGCAGGAAGTCGATCTCCGGCTCGGTCGGTTGAGCGACTCGGGGCACGGCACCGGGAGAGTCCTCGTCGGTGAGCCCGACGATCACGCGGCCGTACGCCTGCGGCAGCGCGAAGACGTAGCGGCTGATCGAGCCCTCGTGCGGAATCGTGAGTGCCGTCGACGAGATCCCGAGGTCGGCGGCATCGAGCACGATATGGGTTCCCCGGCTCGGACGCACGCCGATCGCCTCGTCGAGCGCGCCGGCCCAGACACCCGTCGCGTTGACGACGGCACGGGCGCGGATCTCGAACCGCTCGCCCGTGATGGTCTCTTCGACGGCGGCACCGGCTCCGTGCAGGGCTATGGCTCGAACCCGCGTGAGTATGCGGGCGCCGAGGGCCGCGGCCGTGCGGGCCACGGTCGCCACGAGGCGCGCGTCGTCGACCAGCTGGCCGTCGTAGGACAGCATTCCCCCGCGCAGACCATGACGATCGAGAGCGGGCACGAGCCGGAGGGCCGTGCGTGCCGTCACGAGGGTAGGGGCAGGCAGCACCGAGCGGGGTGTGCGTGCCCGCATCCGGAGCAGATCGCCCATTCCCATGCCGACGGCGCCCGCGGTGCGCTGCCGGAACGTCACGTCGCGGGAGAAGGGCAGGAGCTGCCCGAGCGGGCGGATCAGATGCGGGGCGATCGTGGTCATGAGGAGATGGCGCTCGTGTGCGCTTTCCCTCGCAGTCGCGACGTCACCCGTGGCGAGATAGCGCAGGCCGCCGTGCACGAGCTTCGAGCTGAAACGGCTGGTCCCGAAGGCGAGGTCCTCGGCTTCGATCAGTGTCACGGTGAGGCCGCGGGATGCCGCGTCGAGTGCGGCTCCCACGCCCGTGATCCCGCCTCCGACGACGAGCACGTCGACCTGCTCATCGGCCGCGTGCATGAGATCGATCCTCCGTCGCGCGACATTGAGCGCGGATGAATGCCCGGTCATGGGCGGAGCAGCCCGTCGAGTGCGGCTCGTAGCTCACGTTCCCACGCGTCTTCCGAGATGAGGTCGGCCACTGTTGCGTGGGAGAGGACGGCGGACTGCGCGATCAGCAACAGCATGACCGCGATCTCCTGCGGTGCGCCCTGTCTCACCGAGCCCCCGGTCTGTGCGGCGTCGATGGCGGTGGCGAGCCATCCGAGGATCAGGCGCTGGCTGGATCCGACCCGCTGCAGGGTGTACCGCGTGAAGGCTTCGGGCTCGTCGGCGAGCAGACGCCTGTAGAGGGTGTCGTTCCGGAACAGCATCGTGAAACGCAGCACGTCGTCGACGAGAGCGGTCCTCGTACGCGCATCGGCCGAGAAGGTCCGGAGTATGCCGTCGACGCGGCGCAGCAGAGCTGCTCTGACGACGTCGTCGGCATCGCTCCAATTGCGATAGATGGTCGGACGGCTGAGATCGGCGCGCCGGGCGAGCTCGGCGATCGTGACGCCGTGCACGCCCCGGCGCTCGATCAGCGCGTCGGCGGCATCGAGGATCCTCGTCTGCGTCGCGTCCCACAAAGGTTGACGTTCTTCCATGATGTGTCACACTGTAACGCATGGGCCAAGACAATGGCAGGGTCGATGCGGACCCGTCGATGAGATGGAACGGTTGGGGCGATCCGGCCAAGGCTAAAGAACTTCCCCTGCCGGTGCGCGCACTGCTGCCGATACTGCTCGGACGCGTACGCAGACCTGCAGCGGCCGTCGAAATCGAGGACGTGCGGTTGGCGCCATCACGGTTGACCGCTGAGGACCACGCCGCACTGTCCGCAGCTGTCGGCCCCGCGCACGTCGACGTCACGACAGAGGCACGCATCCGTCATGCCGGTGGGCGTTCGACGCCGGACCTCCTCCGTCGCCGTGAGCCCGATCAAGACGCCCCGGATGCGGTGGTTCGTCCCGCCCATCACGACGAGGTCCGGGCGTGTCTCGACGTCGCGGTCGCGCGGGGGATCGCGGTCATCCCGTTCGGCGGCGGTACGAGCGTCGTCGGCGCACTCGACCCGGAGCGGGGAGCGCATCATGCGGTCGTGAGCCTCGACCTCCGGCGTCTCAGTGGTCTCGTGAGGCTCGACGAGGTCAGTGGCGAGGCCGTGCTCGCTGCGGGGACGACGGGGCCGGAGGCGGAAGCGCTGCTGTCTGCGCACGGGCTCGAACTCGGACACTTCCCGCAGAGCTTCCGCTACGCGACAATCGGAGGCTTTGCCGCCGCACGCTCGTCGGGACAGAACTCGGCGGGGAACGGCCGCTTCGACACCATGGTGACCGGCATCAGAGTGGCGACCCCGACCGGCGACATCGAGCTCGGACGATCGCCGGGTTCCGCCGCCGGGCCCGACCTGATCCGGGTGTTCCTCGGGTCGGAGGGCATCTTCGGTGTCATCACCGAGGTGCGGGTGCGGGTGCATCCGATCCCGCGCGAGCGCGTGTTCGAGTCGTGGTCGTTCCCTGACTTCACCAGCGGGGTCGAGGGTCTGCGGCGAGTGGCGCAGCAGGGCAACGGCCCCACGGTCATCCGGCTGTCCGATGAGGCGGAGACGGCAGTGAGCCTCGCCCAGGTCGGCAAGATCGGGAAGGTCCTCGCGAAGGGCGCCAGCGTCGTCACCGTGTACGAGGGCGAGGGGATCGATGAACGCCGGACCCGTGTCAGCGCGCACCTCGCTGCCGCCGGTGGCATCTCGTCGGGGACGGGCCCGGCGGAGGATTGGCTGAAAGGCCGGTTCGATGGTCCCTACCTGCGGGATTCACTGCTCGACGCCGGGGTCTTCTGCGAGACGCTGGAGACCGCGACGACCTGGACGAATCTGCAGACGCTGCGGTCAGCCGTCGAGACGGCGCTCAAAGGCGGCTTCTCCGCGGCCGGGGCGAAATCGTATGTCATGTGCCACGTGTCGCACATCTACCCGACCGGAGCGTCGCTCTACTTCACGGTGCTCGCCGGCGTCCGGGCCGATCCGCTCGGGGCGTGGGAACTCGTCAAGGCGCGAGTCAACGACGCGATCATCGCCGCCGGCGGCACGATCAGCCATCACCACGCGGTCGGTCGGGATCACGCCCCCTGGCTGAGTCAGGAGATCGGTGAGACCGGTATGCGCATCCTCTCGGCGATCAAACGCGAGCTCGACCCGGCGGGCATCCTGAACCCCGGCGCCGTGATCCCCCTCGAACGGAACGACTGACGTGGCCGCGCACATCGCGGTGCTCGCGAATCCGTTCTCCGGCAAGGGCCGGGGCGGGAGAGCAGCCGACGCCGCCGTCCTGCACCTCCGAGATCGCGGTGCCGAGGTGCGTGCCTACGCGGGCGCGTCCGCGGCCGATACCGCCCGGCTCGCCGTCGCAGCTCTGGTGGACGATCCGCGTGCACTGGTGGTGGTCGGCGGCGACGGCACGCTGTCGGGCATTCTCGACACGGTGTGTGCGTCAACCGTCCCGGTGGTCCTGATTCCGGCCGGCACGGGGAACGACCTCGCACGTGCTCTCGGATTGCCGCGAAACGATGCTGCTGCCGCCGCGGAGCTCGCACTCAGGGGCGTGCCACGACGGATAGACGTCGGTGAGGTCACGACGACAGGTGGAAGACGGAAGTTCCTCACGATCGCGGCGTTGGGATTCGATGCGAAGGTCAGCGACCGCACCAACCGGCTCCGTTGGCCTCACGGCGCACCGCGCTACTACCTCGCCCTGCTGATCGAACTCGTGCGTCTGCGACCGATGGACTTCACACTCTCCGTCGACGGCGAAAAGCCCACGCGATCATCCGGCACGCTCATCGCCGCCGGCAGCACATCGAGCTACGGTGGCGGTATGCCGATCTGCGCGGGCGCAGTGCCGGACGACGGGCTGCTCGACATCGTGCACGTCGCTCCGCTCGGCCGACTGCGGTTGCTGCGGCTCTTTCCGCTGCTGCTGCGGGGGACGCATCTGAGTCGACCGGAGGTCGTCCATCGCCGAGCACGCACCGTGACGGTCGCGGCGCCCGGCCTCGTGGTCTACGCCGACGGTGAGCGGATCGGTGAAGATGAATGCACGATCGCGGTGCTGCCCGGAGCGCTGACGATGCTGGTCCCGGGGGAGAGCGATGACTGACTTCGACGAGGACGTCGTGATCGTCGGCTCCGGGTTCGGCGGCTCCGTCGCCGCGCTGCGACTGACGGAGAAGGGGTACCGGGTGCGCGTCTACGAGGCCGGCCGCCGCTTCGAGGACGAGGACTTCGCGAAGACGAGCTGGAATCTGCGTCGCTACCTGTGGGCGCCGATGCTCGGATGCTTCGGCGTGCAGCGCATCCATCGCCTTCCCCACGTGATGATCCTGGCGGGTGCGGGCGTGGGCGGCGGGTCGCTCAACTACGCCAACACGCTCTATCAGCCGGGCCCCGCCTTCTTCCAGGACGTGCAGTGGCGGGGTATCGCTGAGTGGGAGTCGGAACTGTCGCCGCACTACGTCACCGCGAAGCGGATGCTCGGCGTCGTGGAGCACTACCCGCACACCGGACCTGTCGAGCGGATCATGGCCGGGGCTGCCGAGGATCTGGGGGTCGGCTCGACTTTCCGGCAGGCCCCCGTCGGGGTGTGGTTCGGGAAGCCGGGGGAGCGTGCGCCCGACCCGTTCTTCGACGGCCAGGGACCGGACCGCACCGGCTGCACACTCTGCGGCAACTGCATGGTGGGCTGCCGCGTGGGCGCGAAGAACACGCTGATGAAGAACTACCTCGCTCTCGCGGAGCGTCGAGGCGTCGCGATCGAGGCGCTGCGCACGGTGACCGAGGTGCGTGAACTCCCCGGCGGCGGTTTCACGGTCACGACGCAGCAGAGCGGTGCCTGGTTCCGTCGCGCGCGCCAGACGGTGACGGCAGAGCAGGTCGTGTTCGCCGGCGGAACCTGGGGCACGCAACAGCTGCTGCACCGGATGAAGGCGTCGGGCGCGCTGCCACACCTCTCCGATGCCCTGGGGCGTCTCACCCGTACCAACTCGGAAGCACTCGACGGCGCGGTGGCGACGAGGGTTCCCGAATCCCTGCAGCTCGCGCGAGGCATCGCGATCACCACCTCGTTCCACGTCGATGAGCGCACCCACGTCGAGAACGTCCGCTACGGCCCGGGTTCGAACCTGATGGGTGCGCTGGCGACCGTACTCGTCCCCGGCGATCGTCGCCTCGGCGTGCGTCTGCGCAGCTTCATGACACAGGTGCTCCGCTCTCCGGTACGGCAGTTCCGTCTCGGGAACCTCAGACGGTGGAGCGAGCGCGGAATCATCGCACTCGTGATGCAGACGGCGGACAACTCTCTGACCCTGTCCCTGCGCAGGCGCTTCGGTCGACTCGTGATGACCAGCGCACAGGGACACGGCGAGCCGAACCCGAGCTACCTCCCTCAAGCGCACAGCGCCGCTGCGGCGATCGCGGCCCGGGTCGAGCAGGAGGGGGGAGAGCCGGCGGAGGCACGCGGATCCTGGCCGGAGGTCTTCGGCATCCCGCTCACCGCGCATTTCCTCGGCGGTGCGGTGATCTCTGCTGCGCCCGAAAACGGCGTGGTCGATCCCTATCACCGCGTCTGGGGGTATCCGGGGTTGCACGTGGTCGACGGTTCGGCTGTGCCGGCGAACCCCGGCGTGAACCCGTCGCTCACGATCACCGCTCTGGCCGAACGGGCTCTTTCGTACTGGCCGCGTCGCGGCGAAGCGGACACCCGCCCGTCGCCGTAGGCGGCTGCCTCCGGAGACGACGAAGGGGCCGCATCTTCCGATGCGGCCCCTTCGGGGATGATGATCAGCGGTGCTCGACGCCCCGGATCTGCGGCGTGTGGAACGAGCCGCCGAAGGCCCGCTCGGAAGCACCTTCGCGGTCGAGATACGGCGACGCACCACCGTCGATGAACGGCCAGCCGGCACCGAGGATCAGGCAGAGGTCGATGTCTTCGACCTCGGGCACCACACCCTCGTCGAGCATCAGCTTGATCTCCTGTGCGAGGCCGTCCTGCACGCGCTGCAGGATCGTCACCGCGGAAGCGGGAGACTTGCCCACGGCGGGCTTCAGGACCTTCTCGGCCTGCTTCGTCCAGCCGATGACGCGCCCGCCCTTGTCCTTCTCCACGACCGCGTCGAGCTCGGCGAGAGCGTGGAAGTTCTCGTTCGCGTAGAACCGGTCGGGGAACGCCTGCACCATCGTGTCCTGCACGTGAGCGGCCACCTTCCAGCCGACCAGGTCGATCAGCTGGAACGGACCCATCGGCAGACCGAGCGGACCGAAGGCCTTCTCGACATCCGCGATCGGAGTGCCTTCGTAGACCGCGCGAGCGGCCTCGCCCATCACCTTGGCGAGAAGGCGGTTCACGACGAACCCGGGCGCATCAGCGGTGAGGACCGCGTTCTTGCCCAGGCTCTTCGCCACGACGAACGCCGTCGACAGTGCCGCCTCCGACGTGGTCGGCGTCTTCACGATCTCGATCAGCGGCATCACCGCGACCGGATTGAAGAAGTGGAAGCCGACCAGACGCTCGGGGTGTGCGAGCTTCGAACCGATCTCCTCGACCGACAGCGACGAGGTGTTGGTCGCGAGGATGGCATCTTCGGCGATGATCTGCTCGATCTCCCCGAACACCTGCTGCTTGACGCCGACCTCTTCGAACACGGCCTCGATCACGAAGTCGCAGTCCGCGTAGAGGCTCTTGTCGGTGGTGCCGGTGACGAGGGCGCGCAGCTTGTTGGCGGAGTCGGAGTCCAGACGACCCTTGGCCTCGAGTTTGCCGATCTCCTCGTGGATGTAGGCGACGCCCTTGTCGACGCGCGCCTGGTCCAGGTCGGTGATGAGCACGGGCACCTGGAGCTTGCGCACGAAGAGCAGCGCGAACTGGCTCGCCATGAGGCCGGCGCCGATGATGCCGACCTTGGTGACCTTCTTCGCGAGCTGCTTGTCGGGAGCGCCGACGGGTCGCTTCGCCCGCTTCTGCACCAGATCGAAGGCGTACATCGACGCGGCGAACTGGTCGCCCGTCACGAGTTCGGCGAGAGCTTCGTCCTCACGGGCGAAGCCCTCGGCCTGGGTGCCGCTCTTCGCCTTGTCGAGCAGTTCGAGCGCGGCATAGGGCGACTTGGGCACGCTGCCGATCTTCGACTCGAGCATGCCACGCGCCATCTTGATGGCGATCGGCCACTTGGTGAGGCGCTCGATCTTGCCGGGCTCGTTCTTGCGCTCGACCTTCTTGCCGCCGAGGACCGCATCCGCCCAGGACAACGAGTCCTCGAGGTAGTTGGCAGCGGGGAAGATCGCATCGAAGATGCCCAGATCGAACGCCTGCTGCGGCTTCAACATGCGGTTCTGCTTGAGCGGGTTCGAGATGACGACCTCGAGCGCGTTCTCGATGCCGATCAGGTTCGGCAGCAGATAGGCGCCACCCCAGCCGGGGATGATGCCGAGGAAGACCTCGGGGAGTGCGACGGCCGCGGCAGAGGAATCGACCGTGCGGTAGCTGGAGTTCAGCGCGATCTCCAGGCCGCCGCCCAGGGCGAGGCCGTTCACGAAGGCGAACGACGGCACCCCGAGGTCACCGAGCTTGCCGAGCACCTTGTGGCCGAGCTGCGCGATGAGGCGTGCGTTGTCGCGCGATCCCACCTTGCTGATGTCGGACAGATCGGCGCCGGCCGCGAGGATGTACTGCTTGCCGGTGATGCCGACGGCCTGGATCTCGCCGTTCGCCGCACGTGCCTTGAGACCGTCCAGGGTCTCGCCCAGCTGCGTGAGAGTGGCCGGCCCCAGCGTGTTCGGGCGCGTGTGGTCCCGGCCGTTGTCGAGCGTGATCAGGGCGAGTACCTTGCCCGAGGCCAGTCGGATGTCGCGCACAGGCGACTGCGTGATGACCTCGCCCTCGGTGAGCGCCTGGATGGGGGAGAAGTCGATGTCGTCGTAGTTCGTCACGTTCGCGCTCACTTCTTCTTCTTCTTGCCGTCGTAGTGCGGGTTCTCCCAGATGACCGAACCGCCCTGGCCGAGGCCGACGCACATCGCGGTCAGACCGTAGCGGACGTCGGGGCGCTCGGCGAACTGCGCCGCGAGCTGGATCATGAGACGCACACCGGATGCCGCGAGCGGGTGCCCGAGCGCGATCGCGCCGCCCCACTGATTCACGCGGGGATCGTCGTCGGCGATGCCGAAGTGGTCGAGCAGCGAGATCACCTGGATGGCGAACGCCTCGTTCAGCTCGAACAGGCCGATGTCGGCGATCGTCAGACCGGCCTTCTTGAGGGCCTTCTCGGTCGACGGGATCGGGCCGATGCCCATGATCTCCGGCTGCACACCGGCGAAGGCGAAAGAGACCATCCGCATCTTCGGTGCAAGCCCGAACTCCTTCACCGCGCCGCCGCCGGCGAGCAGCGACATCGTCGCGCCGTCGGTGAGGGGGGAGGAGGTGCCCGCGGTGACGCGCCCGTGCGGACGGAACGGCGTCTTCAGCGCCGCGAGGTCCTCCATGGTGGTCTGCGGGCGACGACCCTCGTCCTCGGTGGCAAGACCCCAGGCGCCGTCGGCACCCTTGGTGGCCACAGACACGAGGTCGGGCTGGATCTTGCCGGCGTCGTACGCGGCCTGCACCTTGTGCTGGCTGAGCATGCCGAACCGGTCGGACCGCTCCTTGGTGAGGTGCGGGAAACGGTCGAAGATGCGCTCGGCGGTGACACCCATGTTGAGCGCGCCGGGATCGACCATCTTCTCCGCGACGAAGCGCGGGTTCGGGTCGGCGTTGCCCCCGATCGGGTGATGACCCATGTGCTCGACACCGCCGGCGAGGGCGAAGTCGTACATGCCGACGCCGATCGAGGCGCCCATCGTGGTGACGCTGGTCATCGCGCCGGCGCACATGCGCTCGACGGCGAGTCCGGGGACGGTCTGCGGCAGCCCCGCGAGGATCGCCACCGAGCGACCGAGGGTCAACCCCTGGTCGCCGGTCTGGCTCGTCGCGGCGATCGCCACATCGTCGATGCGGTCGGCCGGGACGGCAGCGTTGCGCTCCATCAGGCCGATGGTCGCCTTCACGGCGAGGTCATCCGCGCGGGTGTTCCAGTACATGCCCTTTTCGCCGGCGCGCCCGAAAGGGGTGCGTACTCCATCGACGAAGAAGACGTCCGAGATCTCGGCCACTCTGCCTCCAAGTTAGTGCGTGGCCTCAGTCTATGAAGCGCGCGAAACGGGGAGGAATCGGTTGGATCGAACCTACGAAGCGTCCGCCGGGGTGGTGTCGGGCGATTGCGCCGCCTCTACAAAGGCGTCCGCGATCTTCTGTGCAGTCTGTGCAATCTGCCAGGGGCGCGCTCCGAGGGTCGCGAGTGCTGCGGAGATCTCTTCCGGAGTCTCACCGGGAAGATCCCACGCGACGCGACGCAGGTACTCGGGCGTGAGCAGGTTCTCGGTGGGCATCCCCAGTTCTTCGGCAACCGCTTCGACGACCGGACGCGCGGCCTTCAGGCGGGCATCGGCTTCCGGATTCCGGTCCGCCCAGGCACGCGGGGGCGGAAGGGTGTCACTCGGCACGCGCTCGCGGGGCAGATCCTCCGATGCGCGGCCGTCGACGATCGCCTGCCACCAGCGGTCGAGCTGGCTGCGGCTGGCGCGGCCCTGGAACTCCTTGACTCCGGCGAGCGCCTGCTTCGACGTCGGATTCGCCATGACAGCCGCGACCAGCGAGCGGTCGGGCACGAGCCTGCCGGGAGAGACGTCCTGAGCCTGCGCGTAGGCCTCTCGGGCCTGCCAGAGGGAGCGGGCCACGGCGAGATTGCGGGAGCCGCGCACCTGGTGCAGTCCACTGAGTCGACGCCACGGATCCTCGCGCGGCGGCTTCGGAGCCCGGGCGAGGGTCGCGGCGAACTCCTCGGCGGCGAAAGCGGTCTTGCCCTGCTCCTCGAGCTCCTGGACGAGGACGTCTCGGACATCGATCAGGTGGAGCACGTCGAGAGCCGCGTACTCGAGCCACGAGTCCGGCAGCGGACGCGTCGACCAGTCGGATGCCGAATGCTCCTTCTTGAGGACGATGCCCAACGTGTCCTCGACGACCGCGCCGAGTCCGACGCGCTCATGGCCGAGCAGTCGGGAGGCCAGCTCGGTGTCGAAGATCACCGGCGGCTCGAGGTGCAGCTCGCGCAGCGACGGCAGGTCCTGGCTCGCGGCGTGGAGCACCCACTCGACGTCGCCGATCGCCTCCTGGAGCGGGGCGAAGTCGCCGATCGCCGGCGGGTCGAAGAGGAAGACGCCCGCATCGCGGCGGAAGACCTGCACGAGGAAGGCCCGCTGCGAGTAGCGGAAACCGGACGCACGCTCGACGTCCACGGCGACGGGGCCGGTGCCGGCGGCGAGCACGGCGCAAGCCGCGCGGAACTCCTCGGCATCCGAGATCACGGAGTATTCAGTCACGTACAGCCTTTCGCGCGCCGATCACGGCGATGCCCTCGGAGCCGGGCGGAAGCCCCGCCAGCATTCCGACCAGCTCGGCCCATGCTTCGACGTGCGGTCGGAACGGGCCCTCCGGAGTCCAGGACGCCCGCAATTCTATCTGGGCACCGTCGCCTTCGACGGCGAGCCCTCCGAAACCCTTCGACAGAGTCTTCGTCGAGGTGCCCGATGCCGAGTGATAGACGGCATCGCGCGAGTCGAGTGCATCGACCAGCCAGGACCACGTCACGTCGGCCAGAAGAGGGTCGGTGCCGATCTCGGTCTCGAGCGGCGCCTGCGCGAAGATGACGATGCGCCACGATCCTCCCCACGCGCCCGGCTCGTCGGGATCGTGCAGCAGCACGAATCGGCCGGTGCCGTAAACGGACTCCCCGTGGTCCTCCGGCCGGACGTCCGCGGCGAGCGCGAGGGCGAACGGAGCGAGGCCCTGGGGGGTGGCGATCTCGCGCACCGTGATGTCATCGCGGAACGTGGTCTCGCGCAGCTCAGCCACAGCGCTGTCGAAGGGTGTCCCGGCTTCGGGGTGTGCGGTCACGGCAACAGGCTAGAGTCAGGAAGCGATGAAGAGTCTCAGGCACGCCGTTACGCTCCTTGTCCCTGCCCTGCTCGCCTTCGGAGCGGCGTTCGCATTTCTCGTGTTCGCCGTCGCCCGGCGGGTGGTCACGCCCATGCGCCGCCCGACGGACACCGAGATCCTGGCCGTCGACACGGGAGCCCAGACGATCGAGCTGCAGCGCACCCTCGATACCGAGCTGCCCGGCCGGTACGGACTCTTCACCACCGGCACCTATGGCTACGTCAAGCTCGGCGCCGTGCTCAGTGCCGACGGCAAGAGAGTGCGCCGCAAGCTGCTCACGCAGATCGAGCCGGGTTCCCGGGTGGACCGCGCAGCCTCGTTCAGCGGGTACTACTACTCGTCGCCCAGTGAGCTTCATCTGCGCTGGGAGAACGTACTGATCGGTTCTCCTGCGGGCCCCTGCCCCGCGTGGTACTTCCCTGCGTCGTCATCGACCTGGGTGATCCAGGTGCACGGGCGCGGTGCCACGCGTGCGGAGTGCCTGCGGGCCGTGCCGGTGCTGCACGCGGCCGGTCTGCCCAACCTCGTGGTGTCGTACCGCAATGACGGCGAGGCGCCCCGCACCCGGGCCGGCGCCTACGCGCTGGGCGCATCGGAATGGCGGGATGTCGATGCCGCGATCGCCTACGCGCTCCGACACGGCGCGGAGCGCGTGATCCTGATGGGGTGGTCGATGGGCGGCGCCGTTTCGCTGCAGGCCGCAGTCACCTCCGGGCATCGCGACCGCATCGCGGGGATCATCCTCGAGTCCCCTGTCGTCGACTGGCGGACTGTGCTGCGCTTCCAAGCTCGGATGGCCGGAGTGCGCGCACCGTTGCCGACCCTCGCGATGGGCGCCCTGCAATCTCCGCTCACCGCACGCCTGAGCGGAGCTGATGAGCCGATCCTGTTCGATCGCCTGGACATGGTCGCCCGCGCCGATGAGTTGACCGCACCGATCCTCATCCTGCACAGCGACGACGACGGCTTCGTTCCCGCCGACTCCTCGCACGCGCTGCAGGAGGCACGCCCCGACCTCGTCACGATGCCGAGGTTCACCGTCGCGCGGCACACCAAGCTCTGGAACTACGACGAGACCGGGTGGAGCACGGCGATCACCGACTGGCTGGATGCACAGGGGCTCAGCGCTTCTGAATGACCTGGTTCTTCGCGCGCATGAGCATTCCCGTCATGCCGCCGATCCGCAACGGGGAGACCGCCTTGGTCAGACCGATCGACTGCGGGTAGTCGTTCGGGATCGCCAGCACCTCGTCGGCGGTGAGTCCGGTGAGGCCCTGCACCAGGATGCTCGCGAAACCGCGCGTGGTCGGAGCCTCCGGCGGAGCCGTGGCGTGCATCGTGACGATGTCGTCGTCCACCTCCACGTGGATGTACACGGGGGACTGGCACTCCGCGACCCGCTCGTACATCTCGGGGTGGGCGGCGACCTCGTCGGACACGTCGGGGAGCTCGTCCGAGTATTCGAGCAGCAGCAGGAGCCGATCGGACTCCGGGGTCTCCAGGAAACCGTCTCGGATCTCGGCCAGTGCCTCAGGAACTTCGCTCGCGCTCATCCCTGTCATTGTCCCACGTTCAGATGGATCCCGGCTCGGCGCCGGTGACGATCGGCACCCGAACGGCGCTGCCCCACTCCGTCCAGGAACCGTCGTAGTTGCGCACGTTCTCGAAGCCGAGCAGGTGCTTGAGCACGAACCAGGTGTGGCTCGAGCGCTCACCGATGCGGCAGTATGCGACGACGTCAACGCCGTCGTTGAGACCGGCGCCCTCGCGGTAGATGGCGTCGAGCTCGGCGCGGCTGCGGAATCCGCCGTCCTCGGCCACGGCCTTCGCCCACGGCACGCTCTGCGCCGTGGGGATGTGACCGGCGCGCAGCGCCCCCTCCTCGGGGTAGGCGGGAGCCGTGGTGCGCTCTCCGCTGTATTCCTCGGGCGAGCGCACGTCGATCAGCGGGTTGCCGATGTGCGCGAGCACATCCTCCTTGTAGGCGCGGATGACGGAGTCGTCGCGCTCCACGACGGGGTACTCGGTCGCCGGGCGGTTCGCGGGCTCGCGGGTCAGCTCGCGACCCTCGGCGATCCAGCGGTCGCGGCCGCCGTCGAGCAGACGGACGTCTTCGTGGCCGAAGAGCGAGAAGACCCACAGTGCGTACGCAGCCCACCAGTTGTTCTTGTCGCCGTAGATGACGACGGTGTCGTCACGCGAGATGCCCTTGCGGCTCAGCAGCTCGGCGAAGCCTTCGCCGTCGACGTAGTCCCGCACGACGGGATCGTTGAGCTCCGTGTGCCAGTCGACCTTCACCGCGCCGGGGATGTGGCCGGTCTCGTACAGCAGCACGTCCTCATCGGACTCGACCACCACGAGCCCCGGCGTTCCCAGCCGTTCGGCGAGCCACTGGGTGGTGACGAGTCGGCCGGGCTCGGCGTACTCGGCGAACTTGGGGGAGGAGGAATCGAACTCGATGGCCATGGGGTCTCCGAAGCGTTGAGCGGACGAGGGTGCGGGTGCAGACGGCGTAGTGTTGATCCGTCCCTTCGACGATAGATCCCCGCCGAGCACCCTGCGCCCGATTCGTAAGACTTCGACACAGGCGAGCACCCGATTCAGGACTGTGATGACCGACCCGACCAGCCGCACCGGAATCGTGCACCTCACCGATCGTCAGCCGACGGTCACCGGACCGGAGATGCTCGCGAGCCTGGTGCCGCCGCCCCAGTTCGACACGGCGACGTTCGACAGCTACCGGGCCGATGCCGCCTATCCGTCCCAGGAGGAGGCCAAGGAGACGCTGATGCGTTTCTCCGGTCGGGGAGCCCCGGTCAAGCGCGGCGGATTCTTCAGCCGCGCGAAGAAGGAACCCGAGCTCAAGCCGGGCGTCTACCTGGACGGCGGTTTCGGAGTCGGCAAGACCCACCTGCTCGCATCCATCTATCACGCGATGCCGGCACGTCGGAAATACTTCGGCTCGTTCATCGAGTACACCGCACTGGTCGGGGCGCTCGGCTACAAGAACACGGTCGACCTGCTCAAGGGCGCCGACCTCCTCTGCATCGACGAGTTCGAGCTCGACGATCCGGGCGACACGATGGTGATGACCCGGCTGATCGGCGAACTCGTGCCGACGGGGACGCGCCTCGCCGCCACCTCCAACACCCCGCCGAACGCCCTCGGTGAGGGCCGCTTCGCGGCGCAGGACTTCCTCCGCGAGATCCACGCCATGTCCGACAGCTTCCAGACGCTGCGCATCGATGGGGTCGACTTCCGTCAGCGCGCGCTCGACGGGCACGCCGTGGTGCTCGACGATGACGCTTACGAGGCCGCATCGGCCGCAGCCGCTCAGGGGAGCGCAGCCTCGGACGATCGGTTCGACGACCTGATCCGCCACCTGGCCCAGGTGCACCCGTCGCGCTACATCCGTCTCATCGAGGGACTCGGCCAGGTCGGGTTGCGCGGCGTGCGTCAGCTCACGGACCAGTCCGAGGCTCTGCGGTTCGTCGCTTTCGTGGACCGCGTATACGACGCCCAGATACCGATCATCGCGACCGGCCTGGGACTCGACTCGGTGTTCTCCGACGAGATGCTCGCCGGCGGATACCGCAAGAAGTACCTGCGAGCGGTCTCTCGGCTCAACGCCCTGACGCATTCTGCGTAACCCCTAAGGCCCGCGTAACGCGATGTTCACACCCGGGGCAGCCCTGTAACAGCGGGGAAACAAACCTCACGCATGCGCGAAACGGCGCGTCGTCACACTGAAGCTCTCAATTACTTCGGATGTGAGGTTTTCCTATGGATGCTCCCGGCAACATCTCGTGGGCGATCACCGCGACAGCGCTGGTCCTGCTCATGACGCCCGGCGTCGCCTTCTTCTACGGCGGTCTCGTCAAGGCGAAGAGCGTCGTCAGCATGATGATGATGAGCTTCGGCTCGATCGGTCTTGTCGCCGTGCTGTGGATTCTCTTCGGCTTCTCGATGAGCGCCGTCGACAGCCCGACCGCCTTCGCCGGCAACCCGTTCGCCGACTTCGGGCTCTCCAGCCTGGCGTCCGGTGAGGGCTCGAACGTCGCTCTCCTCGGCGTCGCCTACGGTGCGACCTTCGCGATCATCACCGTCGCGCTGATCTCCGGCGCGATCGCGGACCGCGCCAAGTTCGGCAGCTGGCTGATCTTCGCCGGAATCTTTGCCACGGTCGGCTACTTCCCGGTCGCCGCGTGGGTCTGGGGTGGCGGTTGGATCATGAACCTCGGCACCACGCTCTTCGGTGAGGACAGCGGGATCGGCGTCATCGACTATGCCGGCGGTACCGCGGTGCACATCAACGCGGGTGCGGCCGCCCTCGCCCTTGCGCTGGTCCTGGGCAAGCGCATCGGCTTCCAGAAGGGCATCCTCAAGCCGCACAACGTGCCGCTGACGCTGCTCGGCGCCGCACTGCTGTGGTTCGGCTGGTTCGGCTTCAACGCCGGTGCGGAGTGGCTCGCGGAGGACATGGGCGGCGTCGGACTCATCGGCCTGAACACCCTCGGAGCCACGGCTGCAGCGATCCTCGGCTGGATCCTGGTGGAGAAGATCAAGGACGGCAAGCCCACCTCGGTCGGCGCTGCTTCCGGTGCGGTCGCGGGTCTCGTTGCCATCACCCCGGCGTGTGCCAACCTGACGCCCGGCTGGGCACTGCTGCTCGGCGCCCTCGCCGGTGTGGTCTGCGCCCTCGCGATCGAACTGAAGTTCCGTCTCGGCTTCGACGACTCGCTCGACGTGGTCGGCATCCACCTCGTCGGCGGACTCATCGGCACCCTGTACCTCGGCTTCTTCGCCAGCGAGACCGGCCTGTTCGTCGGTGGCGACGCCCGTCAGCTCGCGGTGCAGGTCATCGCGGCGCTCGGTGTCCTGATCTACTCCTTCGTGGTCGCCTTCATCATCGGCTTCGCGATCGAGAAGACGATCGGATTCCGTGTCACGAACGAGGACGAGATCGCCGGTGTCGACCAGGTCGTGCACGGCGAGGAGGGCTACGCACTCGCCGACGCATGATCTGCGGTTAGGGTGACCGTGTGAGCAAGACCAACGGCATCCTGACAGCACTCGTGGACATCCTGCTCAAGACAGTGGGGTCCGGCCGGGCGTCTCGGACGACAGATCCGAGACGCCCGGACGCGCGTCTGCGCACAGCGCAGGAGCGAACCGGAACCGGGACCTCGTCGGGGCCGGCGCAGGAGCGTGGCACCGCGACCGTGCGCATCGATCCCAGCCGGATCCGCGACCTCCAGGTCGCGTATTCCCCCCAGCGGGACGGAGCTCCGGATGCGGGCGAGATCGTCTGGACCTGGGTCCCGTACGAGGAGAACGACGGACGCGGCAAAGATCGCCCCGTTCTCGTGATCGGACGCGAATCGGCGGACCGCGTGTATGCCGTGCGCATGACGAGCAAGCCGCATGACGGCGATCGCGACTACCTGTCGATCGGCACGGGTGCGTGGGATTCGCAGGGGCGTGAGTCGTGGGTCGACGTCGAGCAGCTGTACAGCGTGCACGAGCGAGGACTGCGGCGGGAGGCCGCCGTCCTCGACAAGCGCCGTTACGACCGGGTCGGAGCCGCTCTCACGCGGCTGTACGGGTGGTCTGTCGCGGGGTGAGAGCGGGGAATGCCTGGAGGACCATCTCGACGAGCTCGGACAGCGGTCGAGTCAGGGGGTCTGTCGCAGGGAGACCCGTGTCGAGCTCGATCTCGTCGATCGCTCCGGCCAGCTGATCCGCGGAGAGGTTCTCGTGGTTCACGGTCACCCCGATCACGCGGGTGTCGGCGAAGGCCTCGATCAGAGCGATCTCGCTCGTGACGGTCGGCATCGCGACCATCGGGAAGTCGCCCAGGACCGTGCGACCAGGTGCATGCTGCACGATCACTCCCTCGGGCTGGCTGCCGCGGAGGATGTGCGCCGAAGTAATGTAGGCCGGGTGGCTGAGCGCGCCCTGGCCTTCGACGATGATCACGTCGGGGTGCTCGCCCTCGAACGCGGCGACCACCTGGTTCTCGACCTCGCCCGAGCAGAACTGCGGCACGAGTGCGTCGAGCGCGACGCCGTAGCGACCGCCCTGGATGATCGTGGTCTGTCCGGTGCCGACCATGACGGCATGGATGCCGCGCTCATTGAGCGCACGGACGAGGATCGTGGCCGTCGTGCGCTTGCCGATCGCGCCGTCGGTACCGAGGATCGTGATGCGCGGGCAGGTCACGTCGAAGATGCGCCCGGAGAAGAGGTGCAGATCCTTCTTGTCCTTGGGGCGGCGGATGTCGGTGATGGTCACCCCGGCGAGCAGGGCGGCGGCGACGAACTCCGCGTCGTCCGTGAGGAACTCGTGGAGCCCGTTGATGATGTGCATGCCACGGGCGATGCCGTCGAGCAGCACGGTGCGCTGGTCGGCCGAGAGCAGCCCGTCGGCGGGAGCGACTCCGCAGATCAGGTAGTCCGGGACGTGGCCGGCGTGCGCGATCGCCGTGGCGAGGCCGCCGAGGATCGGGATGCCGTTCGCGGTGCCGTCCAACAGCATCCCGGCGTCTGCGCCGGCGTGCGTGCTGTCGATGACGCTGAGGATCTCGTACTTCTCGGAGTGGCGGACGAGTCCGTTCGCGGTCTTGCCGTCCTGCTCACCGAACTGGCCTTCGCAGTACACGATCGCCGTGGTGCCGACCGGGAGCGCGATGGGCTCCGCCCAGGCGTGCGCGGGGTCGATGGAAGAGGGAACTGACGGGGTGGGCATGACGCTCCTCGGTCTCACACAGAGGAGGCGACGGAGAACGAAATGACCCAGAAGGCCCGTTGGTCGACGAGAAGTCTTCCCTGATGCCGGCAAGATGCCGACACCCTCACCGTAGCAGTGCTCGCTGGGACTGGGCCGTTGGTCGTCGCGGCCCCTCGCAGAGCGGGGTCAGGTGCTCTGAAAGGTCAGTACCCGGTCGATGTCGACATCCGGCTTCTTCTCGCCCGCCGCCACTTCGAAGTCCAGGTGGTTCTGGCTCGGCGGGAGGGGGCAGGTGACAAAGTTCGTGAACGCACAGGGGAGCGCGGTCAGATAGTTGAAGTCGATGTGGTCGATCTCCTGACCCGCCTCGTCCGCGAACTGCAGCTCGACGACCCGTCCGGCACCGTACGTCGTCTTCCCGCTCGTCATGTCGCGGATGTGCGCGACGGGTTGCACGCCGTACGCGGCATCCTTGCCGATCAGTGCGAGCTCATACGTGCGGCCGCCGTGCTCGAACGCCAGCGTCCCGATGCGCGCCGTGGTCTCGCGGACCCCGGTCTCGACCGTGACCTGCTCGACGTCCTCCCGCACGGCGGGCGTGAAGCGGGCGGGGATGCGCCAGGCCGGGTCGTAGTCGTATGCGGCGAGGCCGGAGAAGTCCTTGCGTGCGGATTCGCGGGGGTCCCGCACCCGCACCGCGAAGATGCGGTCGCCATCGTCGGTCGTGCGCGGGATGGTCTCGACCTCGCTCACCCCGGAGTAGACGGGGACGCTGCGCCCGTGGCCGTAGGTCTGGTTGCGCCCGGGCACGATCTCGACGGTGCCGGTGGGGTACTCGCCGTCGACCGCGAGGTTCGGACCGTCGGTCGGCGGCGTGTACAGGACCTTGCCGTCCGACACGCCCCATGTGCCGGGAAGACCGTCGAGGACGAGGCCGTCGTCGCCGTCGCGGAGCCAGTGCTGAGCGACCAGCGCCGTCCAGCCGTACGGGCGCGCGAGCTCCGAGACGCGGGTATGACGCCACTCGCGCCACTGGCCTTCCAAATGCTCCTTCGCGGGCATGACTACCGTCCTTCTTCCTGGGAGTGGGTCGCGTTGTCGGCGGACGACGCCGCGCGTTCCGCCGTGCGGTGGATGAATGCGCAGACCTGTTCGAACGAGTCGGCGCCGGCGATGGCGATGCCGCGTGGCGTGCCGCCGTTCGAATAGCGCACGCCGGAGACCGGGTGCAGACGTTCGATGTCGGTGCTGGGGAGGTGAGGGAGCGCAATGCCGTGCCCGGCCTCCTCGTAGTCGAGGTGCAGGCGTTCCGCGGCATGCCCGTGTCTCGCCAGCGTGTCGAGCACGATGCGCGATGCCATGCTGGACGGCCACGCGCGATCGTCGAGCCCGGAGACGCATGCGACGGGGCCGGTAAACCGTTCGATCGGGATGCGTGACGCACGGGCGAGGGCGCGATCGTGGAGGCCATCGATGTACACGTCGCGGTGGCGTGTCGGTGCGGGCTCGTCGTTCCAGGGGTGCCAGGTCACGCCGGTGTTGTCGTGCCACAGATGCTCGAGCGGTTCGCCATCGCGCGTCCAGGTCGGGCCGTTCCATCCTTCGGTGGGGTCGGCGGCACCCTGCGCTCCGAAGGCGAACGCTGCGGGGACGAAGGCGGCGACCCCGAGGACGAGGTCGGGATAGGTCGCGGCCAGCAGCAGGGACAGTTCGCCACCGCGGGACTGCCCGCTCACGATCGGGCGCCCGCCGATCGGTGAGAGCTCGGAGACGACATACCGGAGGGCGCGCTCGAAGTACTCCAGCGGCGTGCGGGAGATGTGGTCGGGCAGACCGGGTGCCCGGAAGTATCCGAGCGCGAGCGCTTGTATGCCGTGGGAAGCATACTGCGCGGCGCGAGCCTCGTTGATGCTCCCGCCGGAACCGTTGAGCACGATCACGGTGGGAAGAGGACCGTCGTGCGGCGGGCGGAACAGCGTGCCGACGAGCCCGCCCGTGCGCACCTCGGCTCTCTCGACGCCGTCACCGCTGAGGCGCTGGGTCACCTCGATTGCGATCTCTGCGGCGCCGGCACCGTCGCCGGGTTGATCGAGGTATCCGGTCCCCGGTTCGGCCCAGGCGGTGAGGACGGTCGACAGGGGACGCGCGACGTCGATGGGCTCAGCGGATCCCGTCGTGCCCTCCTCGCGGCGCTGCGACCAGAACAGGCCCATCGAGTCCGCCACGCGGTAGTCGCCGGACACCGGAGCCTGCGTCCCGAGGTCGATCTCCCCGACGTCGTCGGCGAGGAAGGTCGCCTGGGCCGCCCAATCGCCACCGTCGCGCGCCGTGACCGCGCGCACGGTGACCAGAGATCCCGGCACTGCGCCGCTGATGCGGATCTCTCGTCGTTCCGTCAGGAGGCCGATCTGCGGAATCACGCTGAGCGTCAAGGATGCAAGGGCGCTCATGTACCGGGTGCTTCCGACGTTCGTGCGCGCAGCCAGGATGCTGCCTCTTCGGAGACGCGGATCGCGTCTGGAAGGTCTGCCGGGTTGCTCGCGAGCGCATCGAAGCGCGCGGGGAGGTGGCCGCCGGCGCCGCGCCACTCGCGATCCAGTGCGGCCGTGCCCTGCGCGATGTCGGCGCCTCCCGCACGAGCGGGGTCGAACGCGATGAGGACCGCGCCTCTGCTGGACGGGGCAGCGGGGTCGGTGACCCGCCCGCCGACGGCGACACCGGCCAGGAGCTCGACCACGAGTCCGGTGAGCGACCCGACGAGGCCCGCGGGGAGGAGAGCGGCGGCGGCGGCGGGATCCGTGGTGGGCTCACCGGCCGCGTCGACTGCACTGCCCTCCGGGAGGGACACGCCGGCGCCGCGAGCCTCGCGGACCGCAGCGAGCGTGAGCGTCGACGTGGCGTAGTCGACCACGAGCGGGGGAGCATCGGCACGGGGAACTCCGACGGCCAGCGGATTCGTGCCGATTGCGGCGGCTTGTCCGCCCCACGGTGCGACCGTCGCCGGTGACTGCGCGGCGAGCAGGGCGACAGCGCCGCGCGTGGCGAGCGCGCGGGCAGCGAGTCCGAGGATGCCGAGGCCGCCGGCACCGCGGATGCCGACGATGGCGAGTCCGTGAGCCGTGACGTTCCTCGCGGCATGCCGCACGGCCGAGGCGAGTGCGACCACTCCGAGCACGCCGGTCGCGTCGACGGACACGATCGCGGCGTCGTCGATGCGCGTGGGCGCGGCGGGTGCCGACGCGGATTCGACCTCTTCGAGCCGCTCGAGGTCGCGCGCCAGCATCCGGATGCCGAACTCGGGAAGGCCGAGCAGCTCAGCCTGGATCAGCCAGAACGCCGCCAGCTCGATATCGGCCGGATCGCTGTGCGGCGCCGCAGCCCGGAGCACCGCGCGCAGGTCCGTGAGCGTCTCCTGAGCATCGAGGTTCATCGTGTGCGTCCCGCCGTTCAGTACTTGACCCACGGCACGACGCGCCGCTCGAGCAGAGCCCAGAGCGCGGTCGCGCCGTAGCCGAGCACGGAGATCGTGACGATGCCGACGTACATCTTCGACACGGCGAACGTCCCCCACGAACTCCAGATCATGTAGCCCAGCCCGCTGTTCGCACCGACGAACTCCGAGGCCGCGATGATCACGAAAGCTCCACCCGTGGCGAGTTTGATGCCGGTGAAGATCGACGGCAGCGCATAGGGGAACGAGACGGTCATCCACCGCTGCAGCCGCGTCGCGCCGTTGGCGTTGGCGACGTCGTTCAGCAGCGGCGGCGTCTGCATCACACCACCCAGCGTGTTGAAGAGCAGATAGAAGAACACACCGATCGCGACGATCACGTACTTGCTCGTCTCCCCGAGGCCGAAGATCAGCAGCAGCAACGGGAAGATCGCGACCTTCGGTACCGGCAGCAGAGCCGAGAAGATCGGATCGAGGAGCAGTCGCAGCGTGCGCACCGAACCCAGCAGGATGCCGAGGATGATGCCGGGCACCGCGCCCAGCACGAAGCCCACGGCGATGCGCGACAGCGTGATCCCGATGTTCTCCAGCAGGACTCCCGAGGCCAGCAGCTCGAAGAACGTCTCGATGATGGAGGTCGGCGCGGGGAAGAAGCGCGAATCGAGGAGCCCGGTACGGCTCGCGATCTCCCAGACGAGGAGGATCAGCAGCGGTGTGTACGGGCCGAGCCTGCGCACCCACACGGATCCGCGTTCGGCCTGCACCGCCTCCTTCAGCTGCGCCTCGATCTTCGGGTCGGCGATCGTCGTCATGACGCCAGCTCCTGTTCCGTCGAGTTCTCCAGCAGCGACCACAGCCGCGCCGTGATCTCGCCGTAGCGGGGGTCGCGGCGAAGACCGGCGATGTCACGCGGCCGACCGAACGGCACCTCGATGTCGTCGATGATGCGTCCGGGGCGATGAGACATCACGACGACGCGGTCGGCGAGCATCAGCGCCTCGTCGACGCTGTGGGTGATGAACATCACGGACTTCGACGTGCGCTCCCAGATCTGCAGCAGCTCCTGCTGCAGCGTCACCCTGGTCTGCTCGTCGAGTGCTCCGAAGGGCTCGTCCATGAGCAGCAGGTCGCCGTCATCAGCGAGCGCGCGGGCCACCGAGGTGCGCTGGCGCATCCCACCGGAGATCTGCGCCGGGTAGAACCCGCCGAACTCGGAGAGCCCGACGAGGTCGAGCAGCTGATCGACCCGCTCGGTGCGCTGTACACGAGAGAGACCGCGCAGTTTGAGCGGGTACCCGATGTTCTGGGCGACGGTCAGCCAGGGGAACACGCCGTGCTCCTGGAACACCACCGACGGACGGCTCGAGGTCTCGATCGTGCCGAGACTCGGCTTCTCGAGGCCCGCCGCGAGCCGGAGCAGAGTGCTCTTCCCGCAACCGGACGGGCCCAGCACGCAGACGAACTCGTTGTCGGCGATCTCCAGGTCGATGTCCTGGAGGGCGACGAGAAGCTCGTCCTTGCGGTCGGCGTTCGCGTAGGCCTTCCAGAGTCCCTGGACGCGGAGGCCGCTCATTTCTTCGACGAGGCGAGGTCGCCGCTCTCCTGCAGGGCGATCGCGTCCTTCAGGATGTCTGCGCGGTAGATGTCCTCGATGCCGGAGTCGCCGTCGAACTCGAGCGCATCGCGGTCCCGGAAGAACTGCTCCTGCCGGGCGACGTCCTCCCAGTCGATGGCGCCGCTCGGGTCCTGCGTGGTGAGCGCGATGGAGGTCAGCGTCTCGACCGGCAGATCGGTGTACTCGGCGATGATCTCCTGGGTGGCGGGGTCGTCCCAGCCGCCGTCCTCGAGTTCGTTGACCGCCTTGAGGTAGGCCGCGGTGAACGCGGTGACCGCAGCGGGGTGCTTCTCGACGTACTCGGTGTTGAAGACCATCGCGCCCAGCTCGACGCCCGCTTGGTAGTCGATGGGCAGCAGCTCGTGCGCGATGCCCTGCGCGATGACGGCGGACGAGATCGGCTCGATCGACCAGCTCGCATCTACGGAGCCGTTGGCGAGGGCGGCGGGGATGTCGCCGGGGCTGAGGTTCACGAGCTCCACGTCGTCGACGCTCAGACCGGCGGACTCCAGCGCGAGCGCGACGGAGTAGATGCCGAATCCGCCGTCACCGGGGATTCCGATCTTCTTCCCCTTCAGGTCGGCGGCGTCCTCGACGTCGGACGCGTCGGACGCGATCAGGGGCGAGGGGTTGGCGCCCGACTCCGGGATGCGGGACACGCTCGCGATCACCGAGAGCGAGGCTCCCGCCTTGGTGGCGTTGAACAGACCGGCACCCCAGGTCGCGCCGCCGGCGGTGATGTTGCCGGTGCTGACCTGCTGGTACGTCTCGCCCGAGCTGCCGCCCTTCGCGACGAGCTCGACGTCGAGACCGGCGTCCTCGAAGTACCCGTTCTCCTCGGCGAGGAAGAAGGGCGCGTAGTCCGCGTACGGCGAGTAGAGGAAGGTGATCTTGGGGGCGTCCTCCGCGGTCTCGGTCGCTTCTCCCGACCCGGACGAGCCGCAGGCGGTGACCAGGAGTGCGCTGGCGAGGACGAGAGCGGTACCCGCGAGGGCGCGGCGACGAGAGGTCATGATCTTGCTCCAGGGGGTTCGGGTGGGGTGCACGGGAAGCACCTGGTCTCGAATCTATCGATTCGATGTGCTTCGGTTTTCCCTCCGTCGTCATATTCCGACACCGACGCGGCGGCGGGGAGGCAATCCGATCCGGTACGGGCTTCGAACCAGTGATGAGTCGCATCCAGCGGCGACATACAAGGAGGAATCATGCGTTTCATCCCCACCAAGGTCCACGGAGCCCTCGACTACATCGTCGGCATCGCGCTGATCGCCGCGCCCTGGCTGTTCGGCTTCGCGAGCATGGGCGGAGCGGCGGTCATCATCCCGATCGTCCTCGGCGTCGGGCTGATCGTGTACAGCCTGTTCACGAAGTACGAATGGGGTCCCTTCGGCGTCATCCCGATGCCGGTCCACCTCGTGTTCGACATCGTCGCCAGCCTGTTCCTGGCCCTTTCTCCGTGGATCTTCGGTTTCGCGGGCGAGGCGCTCAATGTCTGGCTCCCGCACGTCGTCGTGGGTGCCGCCGTGATCGTCGTCGTGATCTTCTCGCAGCCGCAGCCCGCGAACGCTCGGGGCCGCGTCGCGACCGCCTGATCGACTCCCGGACGCGATGCCGGGCGACTGGACTTCCCGAAGCGGTCGCCCGGCATCGTCATGCGTGCCTACGGGAGCTCGTCGGTGCCCTGCAGCGAGCGGCTCAGCCAGCGCGCATAGAGCGTCCACGGGTCGCCCTCGCATCGGAGCGCGGCGACATGCGCCCGCAACTCCGCAGTGAGGGTGAACCACTCACCGCCCTCGCGTATCGCGGCGAACTCGCGGTGGCGCTGCTGCTCGACGGAGCGGTCGCCGCGTTCGAACGCGAGCAGCTCCTGGTGCCGGATGCTCGCGAGGCGCTGTCGGGGACGTCTGCTGGTGCCGATCTTCACCCGGTCGTCGTACCGGATGTAGTAGACGACATCGACGCGGGGGAGAGGGAGGTCGGGGTCGGGGGCATCACCGTAGCGCCACCCGCAATCGGCACAGCACCAGGCGCCCTCGGTCCGCACCCCCTGCATGCTGCCGCAGAGCGCACAGGGGCTCGGGAGGGCGCGTTTCGTCGGCACCGAAGCAGACTACGCGCGCCCTCCGACACCCGGACCGGCCTCAGCCGGCGTGCACGAGGATCTTCGCCCCCGCACCGCCGCGCAGCGCGTGGATCGCGTCGACGACGTTCTCGAGTGGGGTCTCCTGCACCCAGCCGGTCGTGTCGTAGACGCCACGGGACATGGCCTCGATCACGGCGTCGAAGTCCTCGGGAAGATAAGCGAGTGCGCCCGCGATCTCGGTCTCGGCCATCACGAGCTGCGTGGGCAGGAAGTCCATCGTGCGCTCGTGGATGGCGACCACCACCACGCGGCCGCCGGGGACCAGGCTGGCCAGTGACGAACTGATGGCTGCGCCCACTCCCGCCGCATCGAAGGCGACGTCGACGCCTTCGCCGTCTGTGAGGGAGGCGACGGCGGCGGCGAGATCCTCATTCACCGGGTCGACCACGGTGGCGCCGAGGGCTGCGATGATCGCGCGACGCTCCGCACTGGGCTCCGAGACGAGCACACGCTCGACGCCGCGGGCCCGCAGGGCGAACCACACGCCGATGCCGATCGGTCCGGCGCCAGCGATGAGCGCGGTACCGCCCGACTCGACGCCACTGCGGGAGACCGCATGCCACGCGACCGACATCGGCTCGACGAGGGCGCCCATACGCAGATCGACGTTTTCCGGCAGCACGTGCAGCTTTGTCGCGTCGACGGTCGTGAACTCCGCCATGCCGCCACCGTCGGAGCTGAGCCCGTGGAAGCCGATCTTCTGGCAGGCGTTGAACATGCCGCGACGGCAGGCGGGGCATTCGCCGCAGTAGTAGATGGGCCAGACGGCCACCCGGTCGCCCACCGCGACGCCGGTCACGCCCTCGCCGAGCTCGACGACCGTGCCGGAGAACTCGTGGCCGAGGATCTGGGGCAGTGTCGAACCCGTCACGGGGTGCGGGTGGTCGAGGTCGAGCCCCGCGGCCTCGGGGGAGTAGTAGACGTGGAGGTCGGATCCGCAGATCCCCGCATACGCGTTGCGCAGCTTGACCTGTCCGCGTCCCGGGGTGGGCTCGGGGACCTCTTCGATGCGCAGATCTTCCTTGGCGTGGAACAGTGCGGCCTTCATTGTTTTCTCTCCTTCTCCGGTGGCCGTCATCGCAGCCACCACTCCGGTGACGCCGCGAGGATCAGCCTCACGGCACGGTCGATGTCGTCGTCGTCGCTCCGCAGCCACTCCTCGATCGCGCCCACGGTGCCCGCAGCGGCGTACGCCACGGCGATCCGCATCGCGGACGCGTCCGCCGCGAACACGGGCGGAACGATCTCCGCGTGCAGCTCGGCCCACAGCAGCAGGCCGGAACGGATGGATGCCTCCAGGTTGCTGCGGACGGGGGCGGCAAGCAGGGGCTGCATCGCCCCGCGGTACACCGAAGCCCGTCGTCGGATGTGCTCCAGGAGAGCCCGTTCGCCATCGCCGATGGCATCCGTCTGCGGCAGGATCTCCATGGCGGCATCGATCTCGGCGGAAAGCGCGTCGGCGAGGAGCTGCACCGGACTCTCCGCGTGCCGGTAGAAGGTGTCTCGGGTGACACCCGCCGCCGCGCAGATCGAGGAGACGGTGACTTCGCTGATCGGCATCCGACCGGCGAGGTCGAGCACCGCGTCACGGAGGCTTTCTCGAGAACGTCGCGACCTCGCATCCATGGCAACAGCCTATCTGACAGTTGTCAGATAGGCGCCTCTTCTGCGTCTCGGATCACGCGCCTAGTCTCGAGGGGAGCGGATCTTCGCGTCCGACAGCGACAGTGAAGACCGGTGTAGTGAGGGGAGCGGAGATGGTGAGCAGGTCCTGGCGCGGTCCGATCGCATGGATCGTCGTGTCGGCTGCATCGATCGCCCTTGTGGCGTGTGCACCGACGACGTCCACTCCGTGGCCCTCGAGACTTCCCGATGGCTCGGGACCGGTGTCCGCAGGAACCGAAACCACGATCATCGAGAACCTGGCGGCGCCCTGGTCGATCGCCTTCCACGAGGGAGCGGCACTGATCAGCGAGCGCGACAGCGCCCGGATCGTCGAGGTGTCGGACGACGGCGATGTCCGCGAGGTCGCGGTGGTCGATGGCGTCGAACCGGGTGGCGAAGGCGGCTTGCTCGGAATCGCCGTGCACGAGCGTTATCTCTACGCGTACTCCACCGGCGCGGACGAGAACCGCGTGCAGCGCTTCCCCCTCACCGGGTCGCCCGGCTCCCTCGGCCTCGGCGCGCCGGAGACGATCCTCGACGGCCTGGCCGCTGCGTCGAATCACAACGGCGGTCGTATCGCGTTCGGCCCCGACGGCACGCTGTACGTGACGGTGGGTGACGCGGGGGACCGGGAGAGTGCCCAGGATCCGGGGTCACTGTCGGGCAAGATCCTCCGCATAGCCCCCGACGGCAAGGTCCCGGCGGACAACCCCATCGCGGGATCGCCCGTCTACAGCCTCGGTCACCGCAACCCCCAGGGTCTGGCCTGGGACGAGGGCGGCACGCTGTACGCGAGCGAGTTCGGACAGGACACCTGGGATGAGCTGAACGTCATCGAACCCGGCGAGAACTACGGCTGGCCCGTCGTCGAAGGCATCGCGGATCGCGACGAGTTCATCGACCCGGTGCAGCAGTGGGCGCCGGATGCCGCCAGTCCGAGCGGCATGGCGATCGCGGAAGGCGCGGTGTTCATCGCGAACCTGCGGGGGGAACGGCTGCGCGAAGTGCCGCTGGACGATGTCTCGTCGTATGCGGAGCACTTCACCGAGGCCTACGGACGGCTTCGTGATGTCGTGGTCGCCCCCGACGGTGCGCTGTGGGTGCTCACGAACAACACCGACGGTCGCGGCGAACCCGGCGACGGCGACGACCGCGTCATCCGTGTGCCGCTCGAGTAGCCCCGGTCGCGTCCGCGCCCCAGGAAGCGAGGAGTCGGAGTCGTTCGGCGGAGGGTGAGCCGGGCTCAGCGCTGTAGATCAGCATCACCTGGCCCGGTTCGGCCGTGAGCGCGAGCTCTTCGTAGACGAGGGTCAACTCGCCGACGACCGGATGAGTGAAGCGCTTGATGCCCGAACCGTGCGTGCGCACGTTGTGCGCCGCCCAGAGCGTGCGGAATGCCTCACTGCGTGTGGAGAGCTCGCCGACGAGGTCCTGGATGCCCTTGTCGTGCGGGTCGCGGCCCGCCTCGGCGCGGATGACGGCGACACACATCTCGGCGAAGAGGTCCCAATCCGGGTAGAACTCGCGTGCCGCAGGATCGAGGAACTGGAATCGGGCCAGGTTGGGTACCCGGCCGCCATCACCGATCACCGGTGAATAGAAAGCGCGGCCGAGCGCATTCGTGGCGATGAGGTTCTGCCGCTGGTCGCGGACGAACGCCACTGCCTCCGTCACGGAATCCAGTGCCCACTGCAGGCTGGGTCGCGGAGCTCCCGCCTTCGCCGTGCGACGTCGAGCGCGTCCGGAAGAGGGAATGCCGTCTGCGGCGCGAGCGAGGTCCAGCAGGTGCGCATGCTCGGCGTCGTTGAGCTGGAGCGCGCGCGACACCGCCTCCAGGACTGAGGAGGAAGCGCCGGCGATGGCACCGCGTTCGAGCTTGGAGTAGTACTCGACGGAGACTCCGGCGAGGAGCGCGACCTCACTTCGACGCAATCCGTCGACGCGCCGGTTGCTCCCGGCGGTGAGACCGGCTGCCTCCGGGGTCACGCGGGCGCGCCGGGTCATCAGGAACTCGCGGACCTCTGCTCGATTGTCCATCAGGTCAGCGTAGATCCGATGCGCGCGGGAAGGGACGTCCTGAGAGGGCACCTCTCGGTGTCACGGATGCTCCCGTACAGGTACACGCGTGACCTCGGCGAGAGCCGCAAGCAGCGCTTCCTGGAAAGCCGGGTCAGCGGCGGCTGGTGCCGGACGCTGAGTCGTGAGGTGATGCCAGTAGCCGCCAGTGCGCGGGCCGGCCGCATCCTGGGTTGCGAGACGGACTTGCGTGAGATGCCCCTGCTCGAGATCGTCGGAAGCACTCGGACCACCCATGCGGGTCGGAACCCAGCCCGGATCGACGGCGTGGACGGCGGTGTCCGGCCATCGATCCGCCAGGGAGAGGGCGAACGCGGTGACCCACAGCTTGCTGTCGCTGTACGACGCCGTGCCATCGGTCAGTCCGCGCAGGTCGGTGGTGCCGCCACGGTGCATCGAGCTGCTGAGGTAGACGAGTCGGCGGGGAGGGCGTATGAGCATGGTCAGCACGTAGGGGGCGATCGTGTTCACTCGTGCCGCATCCGGCGGCTGCAGTGCGCCCGCGTTGTGCACGACGGCATCGAAGTGCCCGAAGGCGTCGACCTCGAGGGCAAGAGCCCGCGTGGCGTCGAGGTCGGAGAGGTCTGCGGCCACGGCGCCCCGCCAGTCTCCGGAGGGAACGCGGGTCGAGGTGCGGGCATGCACGACGACGTCATGCCCCTGGTCGGAGAGGTCCTGGGCTGTGGCGAGCCCCAGCCCGGTCGACGCTCCGGTCACGAGGATCAGTGCCATCGGCACTCCTTTCGTCTCGGTGGTGCTCTCTCATTCTGCGCAGGGATCGGCGCCACGAGGGATTCTCTGTCGGTACACCCTTCGTCGGGGACTCCCGCTTTTCGGGGGACCGGTGGACGCTGGAATCCATGACACCACCTGTCGCGCTCTCTCGGCGGCTCCTGCCCGCACTGCTTCTGGTCCTGACCGTGTTCGGTCCGATCTCGATGGACCTCTACCTCCCGGCTCTTCCTGCGCTCACTCGCGACCTCGGCTCGGCGACTTCCGTCGCGCAGCTCACGGTCACGGCGTGCCTCATCGGACTCGCGGTCGGACAGCTGACGGCGGGACCGCTGTCGGACCGGCTCGGGCGGCGTCGCGTCCTGCTGGTCGGCATCGCTGCGTACGCGGTGACATCGCTTCTCTGTGCGTTCAGCCCGACGGTCGAGTTCCTGATCGTCGCTCGCCTGATCCAAGGGCTTGCCGGCGGCGTCGGCATCGTCATCGCCAATGCCGCGGGACGCGACGTGTACGCGGGTGGTCAGCTGATCCGCTTCTACGGGCGCCTCACGGTCGTCGGCGGGTTGGCGGCGATCATCGGGCCACTGCTCGGGGGCGTGCTCACGGCTTTCACCGATTGGCGGGGCCTGTTCGTCTTCCTCGCCATCGCCGGTCTCGCGATCCTGGCAGCGACGGTACTCTTCTTCGGAGAGACACTGCCGGTCGAGCAGCGCAGCACGGGAGGCCTCCGCCACACTCTGGACGACTTCCGCACTCTGCTGAGCGACCGGGTCTTCCTGGGAGCCGTCCTGAATCAGGGCTTCCTCTATGCGGCACTGTTCGCCTACCTCGCCGGTGCGACCTTCGTGCTGCAGGACGTCTACGGGCTCACACCGCAGGGGTATGCCGCAGCCTTCGGAGCGAACTCCGCCGGGTTCATGGTGTGCGGGTACCTCGCCGGTCGCGCGGCGGAACGGTGGAGCGTGAGGGGCACTCTCGCGGTCGGAGTCGTCGTCACGTCGGCCGGCGCGCTCGGACTGCTGCTGGCAGGTCTGACACCGCTGCCACTGTGGGCCGTGCTCGCCGCGCTGTTCACACTCGCCAGCGGAGTGGCCGTCGCGTCGCCGCCCGCGACCACCCTCGCGCTCAGCGAGCATCCGCAGTCGGCGGGGACGGCCTCGTCGCTCCTAGGCGTGGCGCGATTCGGGTTCGGCGGCGTCGCGGCACCGTTCGTCGGTCTCGCGGGTGCGTCGAGCATTCTGCCGCTCGGGATCGTGACGACGGTCTCGGCGGCGCTGGGCGGCCTGTCGTACCTCATGCTCGCGCGGGCTCGCCGCGCGGCTGTTCTGCCTGCATCCGGGAGCGAGCTCGCGGCGAGGCACTGATCCGCGCTGCGATCCTCAGCGAGGCCGCGTCCGGGGGAGGGGAGCGGAAGCTGGACGCCGGGCTGTGAAGGTCGGAAGCCCCGCACACCGGGAGGTGTGCGGGGCTTCTCTGGTGGGCGATACCGGACTCGAACCGATGACCTCTTCCGTGTGAAGGAAGCGCGCTACCAACTGCGCCAATCGCCCATACCCGTGGGGTACGTCAACCGATACTACCCGACGCTCAGAGGCCGTACGGACCACTCTGTGAGACACGCGCGAGATTCGCTGCGGGTTTGGCGGAGGGGGAATCTTCGGCTAATGTTTCATGAGTGCCCGGGACAACCGGGAACGAAATGCGGATGTAGCGCAGTTGGTAGCGCACAACCTTGCCAAGGTTGGGGTCGCGAGTTCGAGTCTCGTCATCCGCTCGAGTGCAGAGGGTCTTCTTCGGAAGACTCTTCGCACGTGGGGTCAATCCACACGGTGGCGTGGCCGAGCGGCTAGGCACCGGCCTGCAAAGCCGTTTACACGGGTTCGAATCCCGTCGCCACCTCACGGTAAAACTGAATAGCCCCAACGGGCGCGATTGGCGCAGCGGTAGCGCGCTTCCCTGACACGGAAGAGGTCACTGGTTCGATCCCAGTATCGCGCACAGACAAACCCCCGGTCTTCCGGGGGTTTTTTCGTGCCCGGGAGCTGCTGCCCGGGCGTGCCCCTCGACGGATCGGTTCACCTGTCGGACGGATTCCCTGGGCGGCGGCCGTAGCACGGCGCTTCTCCCGACGGGTGTGCACGCTCCCTACGGGCGTACCGGCGGACACCTGATCCCGGCGACTCGGTCTCCGGAACCAGGCGTCCGCACCGTTCACGCCCGGATCATCGTCCCCTCAAAAGAGTGTCCCCGATGAACCCGCCCTCCGTGCAGCCGGGCGGGATCGCGAACACGGCGGACCCGATCGGGGTCGTCCATTCGTTGAGGAGGTCGAGTTCGTCGAGGCGCCGCTGCATCGGGATGAACTGCCGTTCGATGTCGGCCTGGAACGAGACGAACAGCAGCCCGGATTCCGAGACCTCCGCACCGGCCGGCCGCTCGTCGTAGTTGTACGCGCGTCGGAAGATGCGCTCGGCCCCTTCGCCGCGGGCGCGCCGGATGTGCGCGAACTGCGGGATGACCGGGAAGCCGATCGCGGTCTTCGCCTCGAAGTCTGGTTCGTCGAACTCCTCGCTTCCTGTGAGGGGGGCACCGTTGGCGAGTGTCCTGCCCACCGAAGCATCGCGTCCGCTCCGGTCGAGGCGGTCCCACTTGTCGAGGTCCATCCGGATTCTGCGGATCACCATCCCGGTGCCGCCGGCGAGCACTCCCTCGTCGATCCACACGACGCGATCGAAGTCCTCTGTGCCGGGCTGCGGGTTGGTGGTCCCGTCCACCTGTCCGAACAGGTTGCGCATGGTCGTTCCGGGCCGCTCCGTCCCATAGGCGCGACGGAATCCCTGCTGGGTCCAGCGGATGCTCGCGAAGCCGCGCGCGTCCTTCAGCAGCATCCGCGTGGCGTGCGCCACCGTCAGGGGATCGTCGCCGGCGATCTGCAGCAGGAGGTCGCCGTCCGAGAACTCCGGGCGCAGCCGATCCACCCCGAAGGCGGGGAGGGGCGCGAGCCATGCGGGGGTCGAACCTCCCGCTCGCCCGACGAAGCCCGGACCGACGCCGAACGTGACCGTGAGGCGCGCCGGCGACGAGGCGAGTTCCGGCTCGGAGTCGGCGAGGGCGGGGAGCCCTTGCGTGAGGCGCGCCGCGTCGTCGGTCAGGAGTCGCATGAGTCGGGCGAGGGCATCTCGGTCGACATCGTCGTGGAGGTCCAGGCCGACGAAGGCGCCGTGGGCCTGGGCAGCGGTGTCGATACCGGCCTGATGGGCGCCGAAGAACGGCACGGTCTCGTCTCCGTTCATCGGCACGGATGCGGGTTCCGGCGTGGCGTCCGGTCGATTCAGGGCGAGGTCCGCTCCGACGGCCGCGACCGCGCCGACACCGGCGACAGCTCCTCCGAGGAGGAACTGCCGCCGGGTCGACCCGGTGCGGGGGGAGCGGGCGCCCTCAACGGGCGCCGTCATCAGTGATCCATACCGTCGTGCTCGTCGCCGCCCTCGTAGTTCTCGTTCGCGCCCGAGTAGTCCTTCACGGGGGCGGTGAACTCGTAGGTGGAGTCGTCATCGAACGTGAGGGTGAAGGAGACATCGGTTCCCGCGGCGAGCGGGCCGGTCAGGTCCATCATCATGATGTGGTTCGCCCCCGGCTCCAGCGCGAGCTGCCCGCCGGCGGGGATCACGAATCCGCCGTCGATCTCGCGCATCACCATCTCGCCGGCGTCGTTCTCGACCGTCTCGTGCAACTCGAGCATGGTCGAGGCCGCAGAGGTGACGGAAACCACGGTCGCATCGCGGTCGCCCGTGTTGACGAGGGTCCCGAACGCGGCGGACATGCCTTCGTCGGCGGACTTCACCCAGGCGTCTTCGATCCTGACGACGTCACCGGCGGGGCGGCTCTCGGTCTCGACCGGTGCCGCCTCCGGAGTGCACCCGGTCAGAGCGAGGAGCGAGACCGCGATCACGGCCGCGAGACGGGGGAGGTTTCTGGTGGTGTTCACAATGGTGCCTTTCACAGGTCATCTGCCGCAGGGCCGCCGGTCTCCGGCGGTGCGGCTGCCGTCCGAGGACGGCGGAGGAATCGAATGAGCACGAGGATCAGGACGGCTGTGGCCGCCCCGCCCGCGCCGATGAGCAGCACTCTGAGCGCGCCGCCCGATTCTGCGTTCTGATCCGTCTGCTCCGAAGTGTCCGCGGGCGCGGCCGTCGCATCGCCGGTGTCCGATGTCTGTGCCATCGGATCGGCGTCTCCCACGGTGAAGGGGATGACCCCCGCGATGGGGTGACCGTCTTCCGAGACGACCTGCCAACGCACCTGGTAGCCGCCGGTCGGCAGCCCGGGTGCGAGCGACGCGGTGACCGTGCGTCCGGCCACTGTGACGTCGCCGGCGACCCAGTCCTCGCCCGACGCATCGACGACCAGGACGACGGCCCCGGTCAGAGACTCATCGAGCACGAGGAGCTCGCCCGAGAACGTCATCGTGATGTCCTCCGGCGGGGTCGTCAATCGTTCGTCGACAGCGGGTGTGCTGGAGATCAGCTGGTCGTGGGCGGACGCGGGCGTCGCGATCGCGAGGGTCGCGATCGTCGCCAACGCCAGCCCGGCCGCGATCCTGCGGACAGGGGACATGGGAATGGCCTCTCATCGGACGTCGCCGGAGCGACGAGCGTGCATGCGTTCAGAGCCCGCGCGCATCGAATGCGCGCGGCGGGACACAACACTCGGCCGGGACCGGCCGAGGATGCGGATCAGATCGCCGCGGTGAGAGGTGGGGCTCGGCCGCGCAGAGTCGCGAGGAGAACCAGATCGGATGCGTGCGCGACATCGAACCGGCCGTGGAGTCGGTGGGCGACGCGAAGAGCCGGAAGAGTCAGCACCTGATCGGCACGACGTCGTACCCACCGCACCAGCTGGACCGCGAGGTCGCGCAGCGCGAGCAGCAGGCGTTCGCCGCGGTACAGCGCGGCCACGGTCAGCAGACCGGCGAGCGCGTGCCCGAGCCACATCGAGGCGTCAGCGGTGGCGACTTCGGGGATGCCGTTCACCGCCGGCAGCACGAGGGGTGTGCCGTGCACGTGCGGCGTCGAGACGCCGGACGGGGTGACCGTGCCGAGGACGAAGAGCACATGGAACAGGAACTGACTCGCGGCGACGGAGATGCCGAGGCGGATCAGCGACAACGAGCGGCCCGCGAGCAGCACGCTGATCATGAACGAGAAGACCCAGGGGACGAGGATGCCGACGGTACCGGGCATCTGCCCTCCGCCGGAGACGTGACCGGCCAGTGCGATGAAGATCGCGAGTGACGAGGCAGCGAAGCCGCGGACGACGGCTGGCTTCCTGGACTCGGTCACGGTTCCAGTCTGGCATGACCTCCGCGACGTCACCGGCGGCTTCGACCGATCGTCCTGGAATCGCCACGGTGCTGTCACCGCGTCTCCTGGACTGTGCCCCCACTCACCGAAGAATGGACAGGATTCGCGTTCGACCAGTGAGCCGGGAGTCCGCGTCTCACGTCATCCGTTGAGGTGAATCGTCGCGCTGTTCGGCGCCCGTGCGGGGGGAGATGGAGGCGGCCGGGAGCACTGTCCTGGGGCCGCCCAGCGCGCGGAGCGCGTACAGGATGGTCGCGAGGTCGACGAGTTCCTGGACGAGCGCCCCGACGACAGCGGGGATGAGCCCGGTCATCGCGACGATCATGAGTCCGATGCTCAACCCGATGCCGATCCAGATCGCGGTGAGAGCGACCCGCAGCGTGTGACGACCGATCGAGACGGCGTCGACGAGCTTCGCCAGCGAATCGACGAGGATCACGACGTCGGCGGCATCGCCAGCTGCCGTCGCGCCCTTGGCTCCCATGGCGACGCCGATGTCCGCGGCGGCCAGGACGGGTGCGTCGTTGACGCCGTCGCCGACCATCATGACCGGGCGCGGTTGCAGCTCAGCGGCGAGAGCGACCTTCTCGGGCGGCAGCAGTTCAGCGTGGACCTCGGAGATGCCCACCTGATGAGCCACCGACTCCGCCGTCGGGCCGACATCGCCCGTGAGCATGACGATGCGATCCACCTCGTGTGTGCGCAGCCACGCGATGACAGCCGCTGCTTCGGGCCGCGGATGGTCGGCGAGGACGAGCACCCCGGCGAAGCGACCGTCGACCGCGACGTATGCTGCGGCCTGGCTCAGCTCGAGCGTCGCCCGCGCCGTGTCGGGCGCGAGAGCCGCCACGTAAGCGGGCTTGCCCACCACCACGTCTCTTCCGTCGATCTCGGCGACGACACCGTTCGTGGCCTCCTCTCGAGCTTCGGCGGCGCCGAGGAGCGTGATTCCGCGCGCCTCTGCTGCGCGGCGGATCCCCTCGGCGAGCACGTGCGTCGAGTACTGCTCCGCCGAGGCGGCGAGCTGCAGGACCTCATCCGCGCCGAAGCCGTTCGCGGGCCGGACGTCGACGAGCTCCGGTCGGCCCTGAGTGAGCGTGCCCGTCTTGTCGAACGCGGCCGACCGCACACGGGCGATCAGCTCGATGACGGCCCCTCCCTTCATGATCACGCCTGTCTTCGCCGCACGCGAGAGACCGCCGAGGAACGCGACCGGGGCAGCGATCAGGAGCGGGCAGGGAGTCGCGAGCACGAGGACTTCGGCGAATCGGGATGCCTCGCCCGATACGGCCCAGGCCGTCCCTGCCAGGACGAGTGACACCGCGGTGAACGGAATCGCGAAGCGGTCGGCCAGGCGGACCACCGGCGCGTGGGAGTCTTCCGCGGCGTGCACGAGCGCCACGATCTGCTGATATTGGCTGTCCGCGCTGCTGCGGACGGCACGGATCCGCACGGCACGGCTTCCGTTGATGGACCCGGACAGCACCTCGTCTCCGGATTCACGTGACACGGGCATGCTCTCACCGGTCAACGAAGACTCATCGAACGTGCCTGATGACGTGAGGAGCTCGCCGTCGACCGGGACGATCTCCGACGGGCGCACGAGGAGTACGGCGCCGACGGCGACCTCGTCGACGGGCACATCCCTGACCTCATCCGACTCCGCGGACTCCGCGTGCACGAGCACGTGTGCGATGCGCGGAGACCGATCCAGCAGAGCCGAGAGGTCACGCTTCGCTCGACGGCCGGCGAAGTCCTCGAGGGCCTCTCCGCCGGAGAGCATGAGCACGATGATGAGCGAGGCGATGTACTCGCCGACGGCCAGCGTCGCCACCATCGCGACCACCGCCAGGATGTCGAGGCCGACATGGCCGCGGAGTACGTCGCGCACCATTCCGACGAGGGTCCAGACAACGAACACCGCCACGTAACCGGTGGCGACCCAACGTCCGAGGGCCGGGGCATCGACCGCGTGGAGGACCAGCACGCTCACGAACACGAGGACGGTCGTCGTGATCGCCGGATATCGCCAGAGCACGCGGAGAAACCTCATGCCCCAGCTTCCCGCGTATCGGTGCGCACGTCCACCGCGGCGGAACGACTCGCGGATGCAGCGCGAGACGCGGCGATTCCGCGCGCCTCACCGGCGACCGTCCCACCCGATAGTGTGTGGGCAACAGAGCAGCGAGGAGCCCCGGATGAGTGCCCAGATCGTCGATGTCGACAACTTCACGCGGGTAGAAACCGACACGATGATCGACCGGATGCTGCCGATCATCGGCGGGGTGGGCGTGTTCCACCACGACCGTGCGCTCCCGCCCCTGGAGCAGCAACCGGTGATTCGACAGAACCGCGACACGCTCTATTCGGTCGCGATCATCGATCTCAGTGGGGGCCCCGTCACCCTCACGCTGCCGGAGGTCGGAGACCGGTACGTATCGGTCATGATCATCAACCAGGACCACTACATCAACCGTGTCTTCCATCGGGCAGGCTCCTATCCCCTCACGATCGAGGAGTTCGAGACCCCGCACGTCATCGCCGCGGCACGCATCCTCTTCGACCCGGCAAGTCCGAGCGACCTCGAAGCGGTGAATGCGATCCAGGATCAGATCACTCTCACCGCGAGCGGCACTCAGGAGTTCTCTCACCCCGAATACGACCACGACAGCTACGTCGAGGTTCGCGAAGCCCTGCTCGTGCTGGGCAAGACGATGGGTGGACTGTCGGGATGCTTCGGAGCGAAGGAAGACGTCGACCCCGTGCGTCACCTGGTCGGCACGGCGCTCGGCTGGGGTGGCCTTCCCGATGCGGAGGCGTCGTACATCAACATCGACCCCAAGCTTCCCGTCGGCCGCTACACCATGACCTTCCGAGACGTGCCCGCCGACGCGTTCTGGTCGGTCAGCGTCTACAACGCGGCCGGCTACTTCGAACCCGGGCCGATCGGCGCCACGAACGTCAACTCCGTGTTCGCCACCAAGAACGAGGACGGATCGACCACCGTGCGCCTCGGCGACCACGGCGACGATGCCGCGAACTCCATTCCCCTCCCGGAGGGCTGGAACCTCCTGATCCGGCTCTACCGGCCGCGGCTCGGTGAGCTCGCCTCATGGAAGGTGCCGGAGATCATCGCCGGCTGACCACACCCCGGCGGTGCAGACCTCGCCGTCTTCGAGCATCAGGAAGGCGCTCGTGGCGCCCGCTTGACCTCGTCGTACGCCGCGAGCGCGGCCTTCCTGGTCTCACCGAGGTCGACGATCGGTTCGGTCGGTGCTTCGGATGCCCACTGCGAGATGTAGAGCCCCTGCGGGTCGAACTTCTTCGCCTGCAGCTCGGGATTGAAAACGCGGAAGTACGGGGCCGCATCGGCACCGGAGCCCGCCACCCATTGCCAGTTGAACGGGTTGTTGGCCTCGTCGGCGTCGACGAGCGTGTCCCAGAACCACTCCTCGCCGAGTCGCCAGTCGATCAGCAGGTTCTTCACGAGGAAGGAGGCCACGACCATCCGGACGCGGTTGTGCATGTAGCCCGTGTGCCAGAGCTCCCGCATTCCCGCATCCACCAGCGGCACTCCGGTCTCGCCGTGCTGCCAGGCTTCCAGATGCGTGGGATCGAGGGGCGGCCAGGGGAATGCGTCGAACTCGCGACGCAGATTCCGGGTCGCGAGGTCGGGGGAGTGGTACAGCGTGTGCCAAGCGAACTCCCGCCAACCGAGCTCGGAGAGGAATCCGCCGGCACCGTCCACGCCGACGGCCTCGTGCCAGACCGTGAAGGGGCTGATCTCTCCCCAGCGCAGCCGCGGGGAGAGCAGCGAGGTCGCACCGGCAGCGGGTTCGTCGCGCGCGCGGTCATACGAGGGGAGGTCGTGAGCGAGGAACTCCGTGAGGCGTCGCCGGGCGGCGGGTTCCCCAGGCGCCCAGGTGTCGCGCAGGCCCCCGGCCCAATCCGGCCGGGTGGGCAGCAGATCCCAGTCGTCGAGAGCATCGGAGGCGGGGACATGATCCGGGCCATCGACTGTCCGTGGCTCCGGAAGCGGCGCGCGTGGTGCCGGCAGCGCGAGACACGCGCGCCAGAACGGGGTGAAGACGGAATAGTGCGTGCCGCTGCCGGTCGTCACGGTCCACGGCTCGTGCAGCAGGGATGCTGCGAACGACGCGACCTCGAGCCCCTCGGCCCGGAGCGACGATTTCAGCGATGAGTCGATCTCGCGCTCGGCGCCCCCGTACCGTCGGTTCCAGAACACGGCGCCGGCGCCGACATCCGCCACCGCCTCGCGGACGACGTGCCCTGCGGCGCCGCGACGCAGCACGAGTGCACCGCCACGCTCACGGAGACGCTCGTCGAGCGATGCCAGCGAGTGGTGCAGCCACCAGCGGGCTGCGCCGCCGAGGGGGCGGACGCCCGGTGACTCCTCGTCGAGCAAGTAGAGCGCGATGACCGGTTCGCCTCGATCGATCGCCGCGCGCAACGCCGGATTGTCGGCGAGCCGGAGGTCGTCGCGGAACCACACCAGTGAGGGGGAAGTCATGTGACCATTCTCTTCGAGCTCACGGGGATGGTCCGTCGCTCAACGCCGACGGAGATTTCGGCGGCGGGGTGTCTCGCCGCCGGTCGACCACAGCGCCCACAGCACCAGGACCGGCTGCAGGAACAGCCGGCCGAATCGTCGAGCATCCGTGTCGAGTCCCGGTGTCGAGCGCTTGGTCTGCCACTGGTGGATGTTCCCGGGCATCACGGCGACGAAGAACGCGGCTGTCGCCCAACCGATGCGGCGTCGCTCCTTCGGCAGCGCGAGAAGCCCCGCCGCGAGCGCGACTTCTGCGGCACCGGAGGCGATCACGATCGTGTCCTTGTCGAGCCTGGTCAGGCGAGTCGCCCAATCCGGCACCACCACCCGGAACCCGCGGGTGCTGAGGAAGTGGCCGACGCCGATCGCGCCGAGCGCGATCGCCAGGATCCATCGTGCGACTGCTCTGTCCATCCGTTCACGTTACGTGATGTCCAGAGCTCCGGCGTCACTCCGCGGCGGGCATCCTGGTGCGCTCCCACGAGCGGAACTCGTCGACGATCTCCGGCGTGTGCGTGTGGTGGAGGTAGTGCGTCCCATCGAGCGGCACGACCGTTCCATCGTCGACGGCCGCGGCCTGCTCCTCGTGCAGATCCACCCAGGTGGGGACCGTCGGATTGTCGGACACGACGAACAGCAGCAGCGGGAGGTCTACGGGGAAGCTCGTGCCGAGCGCATCCTCGAAGTTCGCGTGGAGCAGGGACATCGCGTTCAGGTAGGTGGGGCTCAGCGTGTTCCGGTTGGTGAGCAGGGCGAACTGCTCCTGCGCCTCTGCGGAGTAGACGGACTCGTCGTAGCCCGTGCCACGGAACGACGCGATCAGTCGCACCAGCCCCAGGTTCTTCGCCGCACCGAAGAGCCCGACGGGCAGCTCGGTGTCCGAGCCGGGCTGTCCGGGGACGCTGCTGTCGATTCCGACGAACGCCCGCACCTCATCGGGATAGCGGTTCGCGAACTGGATGCCGTAGATGCCGGCGATGGAATGCCCCATCAGGACGTAGTCGTCGACGCCGAGCTCCTGCAGAGCGGAATGCGTCTCGGTCACGATGTTGTCGGTGGTTCGGGCGCGATCCGTACCGTCGCTCAGCCCGTAGCCGAACGGCTCCACCACGATGACGCGGTGATCCTCGGCGAGTTCGGTGACGAGCGGCTCGAAGTCGAGCACAGGCGATGCGGTGCCGAAACCCGGGAGGAGCACGATGTCCTCAGAGCCTTCACCGGTGATCATGACGTTCATCTCGTGCCCGTCCACGGTGACCTTCTGCCCGTACGGCTCGATGCGATCCTGTTCGACCGCGGTCGCCACCGCATTGCCGACGGTGGTGGCCACCAGCCCGACGGCGATCACGGCGACGACGGACGTGAGCGCGATGAGCACTCTCTTGACGGGCTTCTTCATGCCGACCTCTCTCGGCGCACGCGCTGTGCGCCCTCATCCCAGCGTGCCGTGCGGCATCCGCCGCCGCGTCGCCCTGCCGCAGACAGACGTGTACTGCGATCGCAGTACACACAGCTCATCCCGGCGGAGGATCCGGGAGTCGGCGTCGCGGTGAATACTGGTGTGATGCCGGCACCTCGTCCTTCAGGAATCGCGGCGCCGCTCTCCGACCTGATCGCTGTGGTCGTGGTGGTCGTGTTCGCCGTGTCACCCTTCCCGGACGAGGCGTTCCGCGCGACCGGATGGCTGCTCGTCGTCGCCCTCGTCCCCGCGGCCGCGATGCCGTTCCGCCGCCGGCATCCCCTCGTCGTGCTCGTCGTCAGCCTGCTGTGCGCAGTGGTCCTGGCATTCGCGGGTGTCCTGTCGCCGAGCGCGCTCATCGCCATGGCGATCAGTGCCTACGCCGTCGTGGACCGTCGAGGGCGACTCGTCGGGATCATCGCTGTGACCTCGGCGACGGCGATCGTCTTCTTCTCGAACGCGATCCCGCTCGGCGGGGATCTCGTCGATGCCCGCGCGCTGCAGTTCGTCTTCATCATCGCCCTCGCCGGAGCACTGGGGGACGCGACCAGGTCACGACGCGAGTTCGTCTCCGCCATGACCGAACGCGCGGAGCGGGCCGAGCGGGGGAGGGACGAGGAAGCGCGACGACGTGTCGCCGAAGAACGGGTGCGCATCGCGCGCGATCTGCACGACGTGGTCGCGCACCAGATCTCGGTCATCAGTCTCAATGCGGGCGTCGCGTCATCCGCGTTGGAGACCCGCCCGGAGCGTGCGCGGGAGGCACTGAGCACCATCCGCCGTTCCTCTCGCACCGTGCTCGCCGACATCGGTGGGCTGATGGCGCTGCTGCGCTCCGACGATCCGGATGATGTTCGCGACCTTCGTCCGCAGGTCGGCCTCGCCGGTCTCGACGAGCTGGTCGTGCAGTTCCGCGAGGCGGGGCTGCGCGTCGATCTCCAGGACGATCCCGATCGGCCTGCTCTGTCGCCTGCCAGTGATCATGTGGCTTACCTCGTGGTCCTCGAAGGATTGACGAATGCGCACAAGCACGGAGCGGATGGCGCGGCGACCGTGCGGCTCCGAGCGGACGGCGGGTCGCTCCGTGTCGTCGTCGACAATCAGGTGGCGACGGAATCCGAGGCGGTGTCGCGTGCGGGTGGCCACGGGCTGCGTGGACTGCGCGAGCGCGTGGTCGCGGTCCGGGGAGATGTGCAGACCGGCCGCGATGGAAGCGCGTTCCGCCTCGAGGTGCGGATCCCCCTCGACGGAGGTGCACGATGATCCGGGTGCTCGTCGTCGACGATCAGCCGTTGGTGCGGCAGGCGGTCCGCGACATCCTCGTCGACGGCGGCATCGAGGTGGTGGGCGAAGCAGCGAACGGGCGTGAGGCGGTGTCCGCGGTGCGCGAGTCGATGCCGGACGTCGTGGTGATGGACATCCGGATGCCGGAGCTCGACGGCATCGCCGCCACCGCGCAGATCATGAGCGCGGCGCAGTCCACCGCGACCCGCGTGCTCATCCTGACGACCTTCGAGGAGGACGACTACGTGGTCGCCGCACTCCGCGCCGGTGCGAGTGGCTTCATCGGCAAAGGGGCCGAGCCGGACGACATCGTCAGCGCCGTGCGAGTGGTGCACCGCGGTGAGGCTCTCCTGTCCTCGGCGGCAACACGGTCGCTGATCGAGCGCTCCGTGCTGCCGCAGCATCCGCGAGCCGATGCCTGGCACACCGAGCCGCTGCGACAGCTCACGGAGCGGGAGCGCGAGGTGCTGCTGCTCGTGGCGGGCGGGGCGTCGAACCAGGACATCGCGAACCGCCTCGTGATCTCACCGCACACCGCGAAGACCCATGTGAACCGCATCATGTCGAAGCTGCACGCACGCGATCGTGCGCAGCTCGTGATCCACGCGTACGAGTCGGGGATCATCGTCCCCTCGCGCGGCGCCGACCAGCCGGGCTGAGGGTGACCGACGGCGGCACCGGTCACGGTGTCCGACACCGTCGCGAAGCGGTCAGGACCCCGTGATCATGCGAGTAACCTGGACACCGACCCAGATGGAGAGTTTCTGTGCCTGAAAACGCCCGGCCGCACGATGGCTTCGCCCTGTTCACTGACCGAAACGTCGTCGCGATGCGCGTCAACGGCGATCTCAAGGACCTCGCCACGACCGTGACCGACACCGACGAGGTCGAGCCGGTCACGATCGACAGTGCGGATGGGCTGAACATCCTCCGCCACTCGGCTGCCCACGTGCTGGCGCAGGCGGTGCAGCGCATCAACCCGCAGGCGAACCTCGGCATCGGCCCGCCCATCACCGACGGGTTCTATTACGACTTCGGCGTGGAGACCCCGTTCACGCCTGACGACATCAAGGCCATCACGAAGGAGATGCAGCGCATCGTCCGCGAGGGCCAGCGCTTCGTCCGCCGTGTCGTGACCGACGACGAGGCGCGCGCCGAGCTCGCGGACGAGCCGTTCAAGCTCGAGCTCATCGGGCTCAAAGGCGGGAAGGAAGCCGCCGAGGGGGCCTCCGTCGAGGTCGGCGAGGGTGAGCTGACGATCTACGACAACACCACCCGCGATGGCGAGGTCGTCTGGAAGGACCTCTGCCGCGGGCCGCACCTGCCCAACACGCGCATGATCGGCAACGGCTGGGACCTCACCCGCATCGCCGCCGCCTACTGGCGCGGCAGCGAGAAGAACCCGCAGCTGCAGCGCATCTACGGCACGGCGTGGCCGACCAAGGACGAGCTGCGTGCCTACCAGGAGCGCATCGCCGAGGCGGAGCGCCGCGATCACCGCAAGCTCGGTGCCGAGATGGACCTGTTCTCCTTCCCGGACGAGATCGGCTCCGGACTCGCGGTGTTCCACCCCAAGGGCGGCATCATCCGCTACGAGATCGAGGAGAACCTGCGTAAGCACCTGCTGCGCAACGGATACGACCTCGTGAACAGCCCGCACATCACGAAGAAGGACCTCTTCATGACGTCGGGTCACCTGCAGACCTATGCGGACGGCATGTTCCCCCCGATGCATCTCGACGAGGTCGTCGATGAGGAGGGCAACGTCACCCGTCAAGGGCAGGACTACTACCTGAAGCCGATGAACTGCCCGTTCCACAACCTCATCTTCCGTTCGCGCGGGCGTTCCTACCGCGAGCTGCCGCTGCGTCTGGCCGAGTTCGGGACGGTCTACCGCTACGAGAAGAGTGGGACGCTGTCGGGTCTGACCCGCGTGCGCGGCCTGACACAGGACGACGCCCACATCTACGTCGCTCAGGACCAGGTCAAGGACGAGCTCACGACGAACCTGAACCTCGTCCTGGACCTGCTCCGCGACTACGGCCTCAACGACTTCTACCTCGAACTGTCGACGAACGAGGTGGGGAACCCCAAGTTCCTCGGCGAGCCGGAGCAGTGGACCACCGCGATCGACACGTTGCGTGAGGTCGCGATCGAGTCCGGACTCGAACTCGTCGCCGACCCCGGCGGCGCCGCCTTCTACGGTCCGAAGATCTCCGTACAGGCACGCGACGCGATCGGACGCACCTGGCAGATGTCGACCATCCAGCTCGACTTCAACCAGCCCGACCGGTTCGAGCTGGAGTACACCGGACCCGACGGGCAGAAGCACCGGCCGGTCATGATCCACCGCGCGCTCCTCGGTTCGGTCGAGCGCTTCTTCGCGATCCTCCTCGAGCACTACGCCGGCGACTTCCCGCTCTGGCTCGCGCCCAGCCAGGTTGTCGGCGTCCCGGTCGCGGAGCAGTACGGAGACTATCTGGACGACGTCATCGCGCAGCTGCGCGATGCGGGCGTCCGAGCCGACGTCGATCACTCCGATGACCGCATGCAGAAGAAGATCCGCAACCACACGACGGCGAAGGTCCCCGTCATCCTCATCGTCGGGGAGCAGGATCGGGCCGCGGGCACGGTGTCGTTCCGCTTCCGCGACGGCACGCAGGAGAACGGTGTCCCGGTCGAGGATGCGGTGCGTCGGATCAGCGCCGCCATCGCCTCGCACGCGCTCGTGCTGAAGGCAGGGGACCTGGCGTGACCGAGGGGGAGCGGCCGCTGGAAGACGCCGGGCGCCTCGCCGGCGTTCCGGACGAGTTCCAGCGGCTGTGGACCCCGCACCGGATGGCCTACATCCAGGCGGGCCCTGAGCCGCTGCGGGAGGAGTGCCCGTTCTGCGAGGCTCCGAAGTTCCCCGACGAGGAGCGGCTGGTCGTGGCGCGCGGCGAGACGGCCTACGTGCTGCTGAACCTGTTCCCGTACAACTCGGGGCACCTGCTCGTGTGCCCGTATCGCCACATCGCCACGTACGACCAGGCGACGCCCGCCGAGGTCGCCGAGATCGGTGCCCTCACACAGACGGCCATGCGTGTGCTGCGCGAGGTGTCACGCTGCGACGGCTTCAACATCGGCATGAACCAGGGCGCGGTGGCGGGCGCCGGCGTCGACGCCCACCTGCACCAGCACGTGGTGCCGCGGTGGACATCGGACGCCAACTTCTTCCCGATCATCGCGAAGACCAAGGCGCTTCCGCAGCTCCTCGGCGAGGTGCGGGAGGCCGTGGCGAACGCCTGGCCGGCGTCGGAGCCTGCTGCGGAGTAGCTCAGCGCACCTGACGGGCGGTGAACTGCATCTGCGGGTTCGCGTAGAACTCCTGCGCCTCGACGAGCTGCAGCTCGCGCTCACCGGATTCGAGCGTGGCTTTCAACAGGTCGTAGACGCTGGATGCCGTGCGCTCCAGAGCGATCTTCGCGCTGCCGGTCTCGACGTAGTGCGCCGTGAACAGTGCCGCGGTCACATCCCCGGAGCCGTTCGCCTTCATCGGCAGGTGCGGGGTCTGCACCAGCCAGGCGCCCTGCGCGTCGGCGGCGAGCATCTCGATGGTGCCCTCTTCGCGGTCGGGCCGCTCGACGCTCGTCACCAGCACGGTGCTCGGACCCATCGCGTGGGCGAGGTCGACGGAGGCGAGGGTGGACTCGAGGGTGTCCGGCTCGGTGTCGGTGAGGAAGCCGAGCTCGAACTGGTTCGGCGTGATGATGTCGGCGACCGGGACGACGCGCTCTCGCAGCAGCACCGGGATCGCCGGGGCCACGAAGCACCCCGACTTGGCGTTGCCCATGACCGGGTCGCAGGCGTAGACGGCGCTCGGGTTCGCGGACTTCACACGGGCGACCGCGTCGATGATCACGTCTCCGATGCCTTCGCCGCCCTGGTAGCCGCTGAGGATCGCGTCGATCTGGCCGAAGACGCCACGCTCCTCGATGCCGGTGATGACTTCGCGGACGTCGTCCGGAGCGATCATCGGTCCGCGCCAGGCGCCGTATCCGGTGTGGTTGGAGAAGTTCACGGTGTAGACCGGCAGCACCTCCACGCCGATGCGCTGCAGGGGGAACACCGCGGCGGAGTTGCCGACGTGCCCGTAGGCGACGGCTGACTGGATGGAGAGGATCTTCATTCTCCGGCTCTTTCGTTCAGGGCAGGCAGGTGCCCGCGAGGATGGTCATCGCCCGGCGGCGACGAGGTCGGCGACGAGGGTCTCGGCCTCGTCATCGGACAGGTCGTGCACGGTCAGGCGCAGATGGTGGGATGGGTCCGCGCGGTCATCGAGCGCGAAGTCGTCGCCGGTGCGGGCCAGCCACCCTCGGCGCATCAGCCGATCGGCGACGAGGCGCGCGGGTTGCGGCAGTTCGACCCACAGGCTCATGCCGTCGGATGCGGTCGCATCGATGCCTCCGGCGCGCAGGCGCTCCGCGAAGGCGGCATTCCGCTCCGCGTAGTGGGCAGCCGCTGCGGCGACCTCGGTCATCACGGCGTCGTCGGTGAGCTGCGTCAACGCGAGACGCTGCAGCAGGTGGCTCACCCAGGTGGTTCCGGGACTCAGACGCATGGCGAGCCGTTCCGCTGTCTCGGCATCCGTCGCCGCGATCGCGAGGCACATGTCGGGTCCGAGGAACTTCGACACGGAGCGCACGAGCGCGAACCGACGGTGGTCGGGACCGATGAGCGACTCGTACCGGCGCTGCGAGAGCATCGAGAAATGGTCGTCCTCGATGATCAGCACGTAGGGGTGGTCGGCCAGTACCGCTCGCAGTTCGGCGGCCCGCGTCGCGGTGAGGCTCGCTCCGGTGGGGTTCTGCGCGCGCGGGGTGCAGATGATCGCGCGGACTCCGGCGTCCAATGCCGCACGCAACCCGTCGACGGTCATGCCCTCGGCGTCGACCGGCACCGGAACGGCCCGGTACCCGCCGAGTCGCACGGTGTGGATGCTCGCCAGGAAGCACGGGTCCTCGAGCGCCACGGCGTCGTCGCGCATCAGTGCCTGCGCGAGCAGCCGCTCCACGGCGTCGACGGCACCGCTGGTGACGGTGATGCGGAAGTCGACGTCATCGAGGTCGGCGGCGATCCACCGCCGTGCCCAATCCTCGAGACCACGATCGATCACGGGCTCGCCGTAGAGGACGGGGCGCGAGGCGATGGTCATCAGTGCGGGTGCCGGATCGGGGATGAGGCGTGGGTCCGGGTTGCCGGTGCCGATGTCCCGGAGGACAGTGTCGGGGGCGTAACCCTCCTGCGCCACGGTTTCGTGGCCCGCGACCACGGTGCCGGCACGCCCGCGCGAGACCACGAGACCGGCCTGAGCGAGCTGGCGGTACGCAGCCACAGCGGTGTTGCGATTCACGCCGAGGGTCGCGGCCAGCTCGCGCACCGGGGGGAGGAGGCTACCGGGCTGCAGGGATCCGCGATCGCGCAGCGAACGCACGCTGTCGGCGATCTCCGAAGCGGTGGTACCTGTGATCTGGTCGCTCATGATCCTCCTCAGCGATTCTAGGTCGAATCGGACAGTGCTACGTTTGATCTAGATCAAAACCCACTTCGGTGCATCCGACAGGAGTTCCCCATGACCGAGCAGACAACCACCGGATCCTCGCGCGTCAAGCGCGGCCTCGCCGAGATGCTCAAGGGCGGCGTCATCATGGACGTCGTCACCGCTGAGCAGGCGAAGATCGCCGAAGACGCGGGCGCCGTGGCCGTCATGGCGCTCGAGCGCGTGCCGGCCGACATCCGGGCACAGGGCGGGGTCTCGCGCATGAGCGACCCCGACATGATCGACAGCATCATCGATGCGGTCTCGATCCCGGTGATGGCGAAGGCGCGCATCGGGCACTTCGTCGAGGCTCAGGTGCTGCAGGAGCTCGGCGTCGACTACATCGACGAGTCCGAGGTGCTCTCCCCGGCCGACTACGTGAACCACATCGACAAGTACGAGTTCACCGTGCCGTTCGTGTGCGGTGCGACCAACCTCGGAGAGGCGCTCCGCCGCATCAACGAGGGCGCCGCGATGATCCGCTCCAAGGGCGAGGCCGGCACCGGCGACGTCTCCGAGGCGATGAAGCACATCCGCAAGATCCGTGGGGAGATCGCGGCCCTCGCTGCGCTGCCCAAGGACGAGCTGTATGTCGCCGCCAAGGAACTGCAGGCGCCCTACGACCTGGTCTCCGAGATCGCCGAGACCGGCAAACTCCCGGTCGTGCTCTTCGTGGCCGGAGGGGTTGCGACCCCCGCAGACGCCGCGATGATGATGCAGCTCGGAGCAGACGGCGTGTTCGTCGGCTCGGGCATCTTCAAGTCGGGCAACCCCGCCGAGCGCGCCAAGGCCATCGTCAAGGCCACCACGTTCTTCGATGACGCCAAGGTGATCGCCGAGGTCTCGCGCGGGCTCGGCGAGGCGATGGTGGGCATCAACGTCAGCGACCTCCCCGCGCCGCACCGTCTCGCCGAGCGTGGCTGGTAACACCCGCGTCGGAGTCCTCGCGCTGCAGGGCGACGTGCGCGAGCACGCCGCTCTGCTCGCGCACCTGGGCGCCGATGTCGTGCTGGTGCGCCGACCGGAAGAGCTCTCGTCCGTCGACGGCCTCGTGATCCCCGGCGGCGAGTCCAGCGTGATCGACAAGCTGTCCCGCATCTTCGGGATGCAGGAGCCGATCCGCGCCGCGATCGGTGCCGGACTGCCCGTCTACGGCACGTGCGCCGGACTCATTCTGCTGGCGGACACGGTGCTCGACGGGATCGACGGCCAGGAGTCCTTCGGCGGGATGGACATCGACGTCCGTCGCAATGCCTTCGGGCGCCAGACGGAGTCGTTCGAGACGCAACTCGCCGTCCCCGCTCTGGGGGAGCTTCCGGTGCGCGCGACGTTCATCCGCGCCCCGGTGGTCGAGCGTGTGGGCCCCGGTGTCGACGTCTTGGCATCGCTCACGGACGGCACGGTGGTCGCCGTCGAGCAGGGCAGCCTGCTCGGCACGAGCTTCCACCCGGAGGTCGATGGCGAGACGCGCTTCCATGAGCGCTTCCTCGACAAGGCCCGGACCCGTGCGGGGACGTACGCGCGCTAGCGCCGGTGGGAGAGCAGCCAGTCGTACAGCTCGGGGTTGTCGTAGGTCTCGGTCCAGGAGTCGTGGCCGACGCCCGCGTATCGCGTGAACCGCACGTCGGCGCCGAGTGTCCGAAGTTCGGTGGTGATCTCCTCCGTGGCGGAAATCGGCACGACATCGTCGGCGTCGCCGTGGAAAGCCCAGACGGGCAGGTGACGAATCGGCTCAGCACTCTGCATCCAGAGCCCCCCGCAGATCGGTGCGATCGCGGCGAACCGATCGGGATAGCGCACCGCCAGGCTCCAGGTCCCGAAGCCGCCCATGCTGAGCCCGGTCACCGATATGCGGGCCGGATCGACGCGGTGCGTCGAGACGACCTCGTCGACCAGCCCGGACAAGGTCGAGAGCTCCGCGACCCACTGACTCGACTCACCGCACTGCGGGGTGACGAGGACGAAGGGGAACTCGTGCCCGTCATCCGCCAGCCGCGGCGGGCCATGCACCGCGGCGAGGTCGAGGTCGGAACCTCGTTCGCCCGCACCGTGCAGGAACAGCACCAGAGGCCAGAGCCTGCCCGGGTCGGAGTCGTAGTCATCCGGAAGGTGGACGAGATACCGCAGTACGTCTGCCGGGGTCGGCGCGTCGTCGCGCACGTCCGACGTGCGAACGGCAGGAGTGATGTGTCGTGATCTGCGCATGCCTCCATCCTGCGCCATCCGTGCCGGTCGTCCGACGGTAGGGTCACTTGGCCACTCGTGCCTGGTCGCACCGGTCACCAACGGATACGCAGAAACTCCGCCCGGAGTTTCGCGCCTCGCTGGGGGTTCAGGCTCTCGACCCACGAGATGCGGCCGAGCAGATGTGCGCGGAAATCGTCGAGTCGGCGGTGATTCTGACTGCGCGGACCGTGCACGACGCAGTTGTGGATCGTCGCCTTGAGCCGGTCATAGTCGTCTCGTGAGACATTCGTTCGCTGGTTGACGACGATTCCGGTCACGCTCTGCCTGACGCCCTGGCGTCGGACCCTCGTTTTGTGCGGGTTGGCCACGTGCCCCTCGTCCTCGATGATCCGCTGCACACCGCGGATGAAGGCATCAGGTCGCTTCGCGAGTCTCGGACCGCCGCTGAACGCGAGGTCATCGGCGTATCGCGTGTAGGTCGCGTCGACGGCATCCGCCCATCCCGTCAGCCGTGAGTCGAGGCGCCGGATGGCGAGGTTGGCAAGCATAGGCGAGGAGGGAGCGCCCTGCGGCAGATGACTCGTGGCCAGAGCCCGACGCAGGGCGAACCGCTCGTCGGATGATCCGCCCGGTGGCATGGCAGCAAGCACGCGCGGAGGAACGGCGTTGGTGCACAGCCCGGTCACGACGTGCGCGACGGGTTCGGACAGTCCCGACTGCCGAAGTGTTCCGTAGATGCGACCGCCCGTCACGCGTGAGAAGAACGTGGTGAGGTCGAGGGATATGACGATGTCGGCCCCCGTGTGGAGCGCCGCCCCGGTGGCCGCGCTGCGACCGGGCATGAAACCGTGGGCGGCATCGTTCACGGCTATGAGGCCGAGCACCTGTTCCAGGAGACTGCGCTGCACACGGCGCATCCGTTGCTCCGGGATCTCTAGCAACCTGGGGATCCGCCCGTGCCGTGTGCGCCACTCGTACCGGTAGTGGTGCAAGGCCCCTGCGCGCGCGCGCCGATTCCAATGTTTCGTGTCGGCGAACCACTGGAGCCGGCCGACGTCCAGATCGAGCATGGTGGCGAGATCTGGGATGCTGTCGATGCGGGGAAGAGCGCCCGAGGGCGGCTGCGACGACGACGGACCGACTACGTGGTGGTGGATGCGCAGCGGCGAACGGCGCTCGTCGGCTTTGCGCACCGCTTCGGCGAAATCGGGCGAACGGAGGATCACCGACGTCAGCAGTCGCGGGGCATCGACAGGCGGGCGGACGAAGGAAGTCAACACGTCGCCGACGAGCGGAGAGAGCCAACGGCGACGCGCTCCCATGACGTACGCGCCGGCCTCGACGAGCTGCTCCTTCGCCCAGACCTCTGAGGCGAGGAAAGCATCGGCCAGAGAGGCGGCCACCAACGACGGCAACGGTCGCGGCGTGCGCCCCAGCACGCGTGATGCGGTGGAGGGCGCCATCAGCGGGCAGCCGCGGAGCGGGGGCCGGGCGTGCAATGGCCTGCGTACGACTCGTCCATCAGTGCGGGCACCGGTCTGCGCGAAGCGCAGTAAGGCGCCTGCGGCGTTCGTTCCAGGTCAGACTGCGTACCCCGGGGTGACCCCGGAGAGAGCGGAACACGTCGTGAACCACTCGCCTCGTCCGCAAGCCATCGCACGCGGCCACGATAGCAAGGAACACCAACGTCCGGATGGCGTCGCGGCCCTTCGCGAGTATGCGAGCGCGTCAGCCCCTGCGGCCGCGCCCGGATCGCGACTGTGTCTACTCCACGGCGAGGGAGCGGGGAATCTCGGTGCCGAGCGCGGTGACCGTCGGCAGCACCGTGGCGGCCAGGAGCAGGGCGAGTCCACCGCCGGCGATCAGCCCGATCGTCGGGAACGCGATGACGGGGCCGGGCAGCGAGAGCTTTCCGGCGATGACGAGGCCTCCGACCGCAGTGGCGGCCACCCCCAACATGGCCGCAGTGACCGCATAGGCCACAGCTTCCCAGATCGCGGTGAGCACGATCGCAACGCGCGTGGAGCCCACGGCCTGGATGAGCGCGAATTCCCGCTCGCGGGTATGACCGGACATGAATACGGTCGCCGCGGCCGCCACGCCCGCGAGGAGGAGGGGCCCGCCGAGGAGGATCACGACTCCCTCGGGGGCGAGATCGAATCCCGCGTCGCTGCCGTTTCGCGCGGCTTCAGCTGCGGCCATCGTGGCGCCGGTCGTGTAGAGCCCGCCCGCGAGGGCGATCGCAACCATGAGCGGACCGATCGCCGCGCTCGAGCGTGCCAGGCGGTAACGGGCGGAGTTCCGGGCGAGGAACCACGTCGCGGAGACCATTGTCGGCAGTAGCGAAGTCCAGCCGCGGAGGACGAGAGGGAACACCACCGGCCCCGCGGCTGCGAGGGCGGCCGCGATCAACGGCGTGAACAGGATGGCCTGCCCCGAGAAAGCGGACATCGACGCGTCGACGTCGAGGTTCATCGCGAGCGCCGTGGTGCCTCCGAGCGCGGACACGGTCAGGATGATGCGGAACCATCCCATCCGGATCCGCGGGGGTTCCGCATCACGCAGCGCCTCGATGGCCGGGGTCCGGCTTGCCCGTCGCGCGCTGCGCAGTCCTCCGAGAACCACGGTGAGCGCAACCGCGGCGATCACGATGAGGCCGCTGCCGATACCGAGGTGGAGGCTCACACCCTGCATCTCGGGCCACTCCCGGAACACCCAGACGAAGAGGGACGGGAACATCAGCAGCGCGAGGAGCCAGCCGACGAACGCGCCGATGATGCCGATGACGCCGAGCTGGGTGAGAACGACGACGGCGACCAGCGCGGGCCGGACGCCGACGAGCTGCCACAGCGCGTAGTCCCGCAGCTGCAGGGCGATCGTGAGGTTCGCCGTGGAACCGAGCACGATGAGCGCTGTGATGGCCGCGAACATGATCACAGCGGAGCTGGTGCTGGCGAGCCCCTCCTGCACGGCGCCACCGTGGAAGGCACCCGTCTCGAGCAGACCGGCGGCGTGCGCACCGACGAATCCGGAGGTGACGGTCACAGTGAGCACTCCGAACCAGACGCGCCACCGCATGATCAGATCGGAGACGATCAGGGCGATCATGCCGAAGCCCCGGCGAGAGTGATCGCCTCGAGAACCTGTTCCGGAGTGGGCCGTCGCAGTTCTCGATGAATGCTCCCGTCGCGGAGCACGAGGACGCGATCGGCGAGCCCGGCGGCCTCGAGATCGTGGGTGACCATGACGACGGATCTGCCATCGCCCGCAGATGCGCGAAGCAGGCGGAGCACGTCGGCGCCCGTGGCCGTGTCGAGCGATCCGGTGGGTTCATCCGCGAACACGATGTCCGGCCGCAGGGCGAGCACGCGGGCGATGGCGATCCGCTGCTGTTGGCCGCCCGAGAGCTGTCCGGGGCGATGCCCGCCACGGTCCGTCAGGCCGACGTCGGCGAGCGCACGGTCAACGTCCGCGCGCTGCACGCTCTGCCGCGCAAGCCGGGCGGGAAGCGCGATGTTCTCCCGCGCCGTCAGCGAGGGGATGAGATTGAAGGACTGGAACACGAATCCGACGTGACGGCGACGCAGGGCGGCGAGCGCGCCGCGCCGAAGGGACGAGAGCTCTCGACCTGCGAGGTGGACGCTCCCGGTGTCGTAGGGCTCGAGACCCGAGAGGCAGTAGAGCAGGGTCGACTTGCCGGAACCGCTCGGACCGACGATGCTCACCATCTCGCCGGGATGCACATCGAGGGATATCCCGCGCAGGACGGGGACGCGCGGCTCCTTCCGACCGGTTCCGGGGAATGTCTTCTCGAGGTTCGCGGCGCGAATCAATGGTTCGATCACGCCCCCATTCGAGCGCGCACCGGGAGGCGGCGCGAGAGACCGGAGTGGACAGTCGCGGTAGAGCTGGCTCTACTCTTCGCTCGATCGCCCGCTGCCCGGCTCCGCGATCCGTAGGGTTGAGGCATGAGAGCGCCGACCATGTGGCACGCGGTGATGCGCGCACCCTGGCGGTTTTTGTTCGGCGCGTGGCCATGGCGCGCGCTCGGCTACCTGTCGGCGAGCGTTGCGATCGGTCTTCTGCTGCTGCCGATCGCCATCCTGACGTTGCTGTTTCTGCCCCTGTGGGGCATCGTGATCGGCGCGCTCGAGCGGCGACGTACCCGGCTCCTGGGTTTTCCTGCTCAGCCGTCCGGTCACGTTCCCCTCCGGCGCGACCAACGTCATATCTGGCTGTCCGTGCGGATGAACGAGGGAGCGACCTGGAGGGAGACCGTCGCGCTGCTGGTCGATCTGGTCGTCGGCTGGCTCGTGCTCGCCGTGCTGTTCTTCCAAGGCCTGCTGCTCGTGCTCCTCGTCTACGTCGCCGTGTCCGGCGTGCGTGGACCCACGCGGCTCAACCTCTTCGGCGACGTCTGGATCGTCGCGACTCCTCATACCTGGTTGCTGCTCGTCCCGATCGCCGCGCTCTCGCTGTGCGTGTTCGCCTACGCCAACGCCGTGCTCGCCGCAGGCCAGGCCACATTGCTGCGTTCGCTCTGCGGTCCTCGACTGCACGAGATGACGCGCAACGTGGAGCGTCTCGTGCAGTCGCGCGCTGCGCTGGTCGAAGCCTTCGAGGCGGAGCGGCGGCGCATCGAACGCGACCTGCACGATGGCGTCCAGCAAGAGCTCGTGACGCTCGCCGCGCGCCTCGGCATGGTGAGTCTCGAACTCGACGACCTCGACGCGACGGGTTCGGACACTGCCCTGGTCCGCGGTGCGCTCGACGCCGCCCAGGGACAAGCGGAGCACGCGATGGCGACGCTGCGGGACACCGTGCGCGGCATCCACCCTGCCGTTCTCACCGATCACGGTCTCCGAGCGGCCCTGGACGAGTTGGCCGACCGGGCGCCGATCCCGCTCCGGCTCGAGATCTCGGACCTGGGCAGGCTTCCAGCGCCCGTGGAGACAGCCGCATACTATTTCGTCACGGAGGCGATCAGCAACGCGGCCAAGCACACTGTCGCGACCAGGCTTACCGTGCGTGCCGGGGTGAGGCACGACGTCCTCGACGTGCTCGCCACCGACGACGGACAGGGCGGAGCGGATGCGAATGGCGGAACGGGCCTGCGAGGACTCACCGAACGCGCCGCCACCCTCGGTGGTCGGTTCACGATCGACAGCCCGGACGGCGGGCCGACGACGCTCCACATGACGATGCCGCTGCATAGGGAATGGGCGGTGCCGGATGCGTCTGCTGCTCGCTGAAGACTCCGCTCTGCTGCGTGAGGCGCTCACGGCTCTGCTCGAACGGCTCGGCCACGTCGTCGTCACGACCGCGCAGTCGGCGCCCGAGCTACGGGAGGCGTTCGAGCGCTTGGCCGCGGCCGGCGATGCGCCCGACCTCGTCGTGACCGACGTGCGCATGCCGCCGGACGACACGGACGATGGGCTCCGCGCCGCGCTCGACATCCGCGCCCTGCACCCGGCGCAACCGGTCATGGTGCTCTCCCAGTACATCGCGGACACGTACGCGCGGGAACTGCTCACGCTTCCGGGTGGCGGCATCGGCTATCTGCTGAAAGATCGGGTGAGCCGTGTCCGCGACTTCGCGGTCGCACTCGACACGGTCGCAGCGGGTGGCACCGTCATCGACCCGGACGTGGTCCAGCACCTCCTGAGCAGCTCGCGCCAGGGACCGCTCGACGCGCTCACCGGTCGCGAGCGTGAGGTGCTCGGCCTGATGGCAGACGGACAGTCGAACTCCGACATCGCCGACTCACTCACGCTGACGGACGCGGCCGTGAGCAAGCACATCGGCAACATCTTCACCAAGCTCGGCCTCGGACCTGTCGAGGAGAACCGCCGAGTGCGAGCGGTGCTGACCTACCTCGACGCCGCGCGATCCTGAACCTGCAGCAGGGCGGCGAGCCACCGCAGCGCGGGTCCGGCTTGCGCCCGCTGGAATGCGCGGAGTCCGGGAAGCTGCGGTATCTCCGGTTGCGCCTGTGCGAACCAGAGGTAAGACGCGAAGCCCGAGATGACCGGCAGCATGTCGTGAACGGGCGGGGCTCCGTGCTCTTCGAACAGCGGCCATGTCTCTTCGCACGCGGGACCGCCCGATGCCTCGACGCTCGGCAGCAGACAGGGGAGATCGATCCAGGGGGCTCCGCGGCGGGCGTGCGGCCAGTCTACGAATCGTGCGTGCCCATCACTGATGAGGATGTTGTCGGCCCGCACGTCGTCGTGGGCGATGACGTCTCCGCCGACCGCAGCACGGAAGCCCTGTTCGATGCGCAGCAGGTCGGTCATCCGCCCACGCACCATGGCCGGGAGACCTGCGAGCAGACGCTCATCGAGGGAGATAACCTCCCATCGGGTGAAGTCGGACATGCTGTCGGCCGCGTCAGGCAGATCGAGCGGCGCTTTCGTCGAGGCCACGATGCGGAGGGTCGCAGCGATCGAATGCAGATCATCCGCCGACCAGGGGCTGCCGGGATGGTGTCCGTCGATCGCTTCGAGCACGAGCGCGGAACCGGCAGTCTCGTCGACCTCGCCCAGCACTGCCGGGGCGACCGTCGGTGGCAGCGTCGCGAGCACCTGCATCTCGGTACGGAGGAAGTGCAGGGAATCAGGATGCCAGTCCCGCGCGCAGGCCTTCACGAAGGCCTTTCCCTTCGTGGTGGTGACCACACCCGCGTAGGACGCGCTGAATCCGCTCTGGGCCGGTTCATCGCGGACGAATCGTCCTCCGATCACGTCGACGATGCGCGCGCGCAGCACCAGGGGGAGTGCGGTCCACTCCGGTCGAAGGCGATCGGCGCCTGCGCTCATCGTGTCGTTCCCTTCGCTCGCAGCGTCGCGGCATCCCCGGGGCACGGGTTCCTCGACGCTAGCAGCAGCCGGCGGAAGGGCCAACGATCTCGATCATTCGGCGCGTGAACCCGCGGCGACCAGGCCGCGGATGGCCTCGACGGTGCGGTCGACATCCTCCGGGGTGGTCGCCCACGACGACATCGAGCACCGCAGGGCCGCACGGCCGCCCCACTCGGCACCCGTCATGGCCGCCGTCCCCTCGGTGAGGATCGCCGCGCCGAGCGCGCGCGTCGCCCGGTCGGAGCCGAGGTGGAACATGACCTGGGTATAGACGACGTCGTTGATGACTTCCACTGTCTCCACGGATCGGAGCCCCGCAGCCATCGCGACGGCGTTCGCGTGCAGACGGTCCATCAGCTCGGCGATGCCCGAGCGTCCGAGACTGCGCAGCGCGGCCCACGCGGGAACCCCGCGGGCGCGTCGCGAGAGCTCGGGCGTCACATCCCACGGGTCGAGCCCCGAATAGATCAGATAGTCGCCTCCGGTGCGGAACGCCGCGATGGAGTCCGCCGGGTCGCGCACGATCGCCATGCCGCAGTCGTAGGGCGCGTTCAGAGTCTTGTGGGCGTCCGTCGCCCAGGAGTCGGCATCCGCCATCCCCGCGGTGAGGTGGCTCAACCCGGCAGACGCCGCCGCCCACAGCCCGAACGCGCCGTCGATGTGCACCCAGGCGCCGTGACGCCGCGCGATGGGGATCAGCGCGGCGAAGTCGTCGAAGGCGCCGGTGTGCACCTCTCCCGCCTGCAGACACACGATGAGGGGGCCGTCGCCGCCGGCGAGAGCCTGCTCGAGCGCATCCCGGCTCATACGCCCTTGATCGTCGGACGGGACGACCGTCAGTTCCGCCCGCCCGATCCCCAGGAAGCGTGCGGCGCGGTCGATGGACCCGTGCCGGTCCGCGCCGACGACGAACCGCAGCGGGGGAGAACCGTGGAATCCCTGCTCGGCGATGTCCCACCCTGCGCGCGCCAGCACCGCATGTCGAGCGGTGGCGAGGCAGGTGAAGTTGGCGAGCTGCCCGCCCGTGACGAAACCGACGCTGGCGGTCGCGGGGAGGCCGAAGAGGTCGAGCATCCACTGCCCGGCGACGCGTTCCATCGCGACCGTGGCGGGTGTGAGGGTCGACGAGCCCGAGTTCTGATCCCACGCCGAGACGAGCCAGTCGGCGGCGAGGGCGGCCGGATGGGTGCCACCGATCACGAAGCCGAAGAACCGGCCGCCGGGGATCGCGACGAGGCCGGGATCGGCGAGCACGGCCATCTCCTCGACCACAGTCGCGGGATCCATGCCGTGTTCCGGGAGCGGGCCGCCGAAGGCCGTCAGCATGTCGTCGAGTGAAGCCCGTGGCCACACCGGTCGCTCGGCGACCGAGTCGAGGAAGCGGAGGGCGGCGTGATGCGCGGTATCCAGTGCGCGCGACCTGTCGTCAGGAGCCATCTCGTTCATGCCTCAGGCCTACACCCGGGTGTCTTCTCGCGCCAGAGGTCGCGCGACGCCTCGGTAGGGTTGAGCGCATGATCGGCGCACGGGAATGGCAACTCATCGGCCTGAACAACCTCTACATGAATCTGCAGCGACTGCATGTCTACGATCGCGCGTCGGCGATGATCAACGGGGCCGCCGAAGACGAGGCGCGCACCACTGCGCTGCGCGGATGGATGGACGCGGTCGTAGCGGCGATGGAGCCGGTGCTGCAGGGCGGAGAACTCGATCAGGCGACGCAGGAGTCTCTCCTGCCGCTGGTGCCGTGGCTCCGTGACGAGGTCGCCCGCTACTACGCCCTGCACGATCCCACCGCCCCGTTGCGGGATCAGGCCGCGTTCGGAGCAGCCCACGTGCTCGCCTGCGACTACCAGACGAAGGGCGAGCGGGCGATCGCCGAAGCGGTCGGCAAGCCGGAGGAAGCCGATCGCCTCCTCCAGCGCGTCCCCATGATGATGGCGCTCGTCCGGCAGGCGAACACCGCGGTCGGAACCTGTGCCGAGGGTGAGCCGAGCGACGAGGTCGCGGGGTACATCACCGAACATGTGCGCGTCGCGCGCGGCGATGAATCGCGCATGTTGCTGCAGATCGGTGCGGCCCCGGTGACCCTGCAGGGCCGCGACCCGCGCGAATGAGGGCTGCGCGGACGGCCGCGGTGGACGCCGCTCGGTCGACCGCGGCTTTTCGATAGAATGGACGACGCCCTGGGCACGTTCCGGGGCGGATACGACGAGCGGAGACTTATGTCCGGGCATTCCAAGTGGGCGACCACGAAGCACAAGAAGGCCATCATCGACTCCAGGCGCGCGAAGTCCTGGGCCAAGCTCATCAAGAACATCGAGGTCGCCGCGAAGCTCGGCGGACCCGACCTGGCGGGCAACCCGACGCTCTTCGACGCCGTTCAGAAGGCCAAGAAGACGTCCGTCCCCAAGGACAACATCGACCGCGCGGTGAAGCGCGGTGCGGGCATCGGTGGCGAAGCCGTCGAGTATCTCTCGATCATGTACGAGGGCTACGGACCCAACGGCGTCGCCCTCATGATCGAGTGTCTGACCGACAACAAGAACCGCGCAGCCGCTGAAGTCCGCACGGCCCTCAGTCGCAACGGTGGGACTCTGGCCGACCCCGGCAGCGTCGCCTACAACTTCAGCCGCAAGGGCGTCATCGTCGTCGGCTCCGAGGGAACCACCGAGGACGACGTCATGATGGCGGCGCTCGAGGCGGGAGCCGAGGAGATCGAGCCGCATGCCGAGGGCTTCGAGGTCATCACCGAGGCGACCGACCTGGTGGCCGTGCGCAGCGCGCTGCAGGAAGCCGGGATCGACTACGAGTCGGCGGACGTCGAGTTCGTCCCGAACCTCAAGGTCGAGATCGACGCCGACACCGCTCGGAAGGTCTTCCGCCTGATCGATGCTCTCGAAGACAGCGAAGACGTGCAGAACGTGTTCACCAACTTCGACCTGTCGGCCGAGGTGCAGGCCGAGCTCGAGAACGACGACGCGTAGGCGCGCCGGACGGCCGGTGTCTCCTCGCGCGCCTAGCCTGGGGGAGTGACCTCCTCTCTGCGCGTGCTCGGCATCGACCCCGGGCTCACGCGTTGTGGTGTCGGGATCGTCGACGTCGATGCTTCGCGTCGCGGCACGCTGGTGCACGTGGGAGTGATCCGGTCATCGCCGGACGCGGAGACCGGCGATCGTCTCGCGATCGTCGCCGCTGGCATCCGCGCCGTGATCGCTGAGCACCGCCCGGACGCGGTCGCGGTCGAGCGCGTCTTCGCCCAGCAGAACACCCACTCCGTGATGGGGACGGCTCAGGCCAGCGGAGTCGCGCTGCTGATCGCGGCCGAGTCCGGGTTGCCCGCCGCCACGCACACGCCGAGCGAGGTCAAGGCCGCCGTGACCGGCTACGGTGCGGCCGACAAGCGGCAGGTGCAGACCATGATCGCGCGCATTCTGCGCCTGGATGCGCTTCCGCAGCCGGCTGACGCCGCGGACGCCCTGGCGATCGCGCTGTGCCACGCCTGGCGTCGCGGCGGACCCACTGCATCCGGGCAGGGGTCGCTGACTCCGGCGCAACGGGCATGGGCGGACGCCGAGAAGCGTGTCGCTCGAACATAGGTCCGAACCACGCCCTAGGCTGAGGGGATGATCTCCTCACTGCACGGCGTCGTCCTGCATGCGACGTCCGATCAGGTCGTCATCGACGTGGGCGGTGTCGGGTTCGCCGTCGCCGTCCCTGCCGACGTCGCACACACCGCGACCGTGGGGGAGAAGCTCCTCCTGCACACGAGTCTGATCGTCCGCGAGGACTCGCTCTCCCTGTTCGGCTTCGCGGATCGCAGCGAGCTGGAGATCTTCGGACTGCTGATCAGCGTGACCGGTGTCGGACCGAAGTCGGCGCTGGGGGTGCTCTCGCACCTCACGGGCGATCAGATCGCCGAAGCCGTGACCGCGGAAGACGACGCGCCGTTCCGGAGGGTCTCCGGCATCGGGCCCAAGACGGCGAAACTCATCGTGCTGCAGCTGGCCGGCAAGGTGCAGGCTTTCGCGGCACCGTCGAGGCCCGTGATGTCGGGCGGCACCGACGTGGTCACGCAGGTGGCCGCGGCGCTGGTCGGCCTCGGCTGGTCGGAGAAGGTCGCCGCCGAGGCGGCAGCCCAGACGGCATCCGAGGCGACGGAGGCCGAGCGGGCGACCGTGGCCCTGCTGTTGCGACGCACCCTCGCGCTCCTCGGCCCCGCGCAGGGAGGCCAGGCTCGTGGCTGACCCCCTCGACGCGACCGAACCCTCCGACGAGACCGAGCTCGCCATCGAGGGCGCACTGCGCCCGACCAGCCTGGGCGATTTCGTCGGACAGCAGAAGGTGCGCGGACAGCTGCAGCTGCTGCTCGAAGCTGCGCGCATCCAGAGCCGTCCTGCCGACCACATCCTGCTCGCCGGCCCCCCGGGGCTCGGGAAGACGACCCTGGCGATGATCGTGGCCCACGAGAGCGAGCGGCCGCTGCGCATGTCGAGCGGCCCGGCGATCCAGCACGCCGGCGACCTCGCAGCCCTGCTCTCCAGCCTGGTGCCGGGGGAGGTGCTCTTCATCGACGAGATCCATCGCATGGCGCGCTCCGCAGAGGAGATGCTGTACCTGGCGATGGAGGACTACCGGATCGACATCATGGTCGGCAAGGGCGCCGGAGCGACGAGCATCCCGCTCGAGCTCTCTCCCTTCACACTCGTCGGGGCCACGACGCGATCCGGTCTGCTGCCGAATCCGCTGCGCGACCGATTCGGATTCACCGGACACCTGGAGTTCTACGACGAGCCCGAGCTCGAGCAGGTCATCGCCCGTTCGGCCGCGGTCCTCGGCGTCGACGTGCCGACCGATGCGCTCTCCGAGATCGCACGCCGCTCTCGAGGCACCCCCCGCATCGCGAACCGCCTGCTGCGCCGGGTCCGCGACTACGCCCTCGTGCACGGCGAGGGCGGGGCCACGATCCACGACGTGCGCGCGGCGCTCGAACTCTACGACGTCGACGCGATCGGCCTCGACCGGCTGGACCGCGCGGTGCTGGAGGCGCTGGTCCGCCGTTTCCGCGGAGGACCGGTCGGCCTGAGCACGCTCGCCGTGGCGGTCGGCGAAGAGGGCGAGACCGTGGAGAGCGTGGTGGAGCCGTACCTCGTTCGCATCGGCTTCCTCGGACGCACGCCGCGCGGTCGTGTGGCGATGCCGGAGGCCTACGCGCATCTCGGCGTCGCGCATCCGGACGGGATGCTTAAGTTGGATGACCTATAATCACTGAAGACTTCCCGGTTACCTTCGCGCGCCCAAAGGCTGGAGCGTGCACCTGAGAAAGGCGCTTCCCCCATGCCCATGGAATTCCTGCTCTTCGGCCTTCTCGCCGTCCTCCTCGTCTTCATGATCTTCAACACGCGCAAGCGCACGAAGCAGATGAAGGCCGAGCAGGAGGAGAAGGCGACCAAGACCGTTCCCGGCGCCAAGGTGCTCCTGCAGGGCGGCATCTACGGGACGATCGTCTCGTACGACCCTGACGACCTCGACACGCCCGCGCTCGTCGAGATCGCGCCGGGCACCATCATCGACGTCCACAGCCAGGCGATCCTCCGCGTCGTCGAGCCCAAGGACGCGATCGTCGACGCCCCTGTCGATGTGATCGAGGAGCCGGCCGTCGACGAGGCGGCCGCCCCCGCGCTCGAGACTCCCGAGGAGACGCGCGCTCGCCTCGAGCGCGACGCCGACGACAAGTAATCTCCGCGGCCGGCGCGGCCCTTCGGATCTCCGTCCTCCCAGAAAGCTGAACACACGTGGCTTCATCTTCTCCCGTCCGTCACGCCTGGCGGGTCCTCCTCGGCCTGCTCCTCGTGACGGGTGTTCTGTTCGGCATCAACTCGCTGGGCGTGTACGTCATCAAGGACGCCGAAGGCCAGCCGGTCAGTTCCTGGACTCCTGAGCTCGCACTGGACCTGCAGGGCGGCACCCAGATCGTCCTCAGCGCCGAGACCGAGGACGGAGCGGCTCCCACGCAGGAGCAGCTCGACCAGGCCGCGGCGATCATCCGCCAGCGCGTGGATGCGTCGGGTGTGGCCGAGGCCGACATCACGACCGAGGGTGGACAGAACATCGTCGTCCAGATCCCGGGCGAGGCGGATGCGCAGACTCGTGAGCGCATCCAGGCGAGCGCGCAGCTCGAGCTGCGACCCGTGCTGTACACGACGGCCGCGAGCACCGAGTTCGTCGGGGAGGATGGGAACTCCACTCCGTACCCCAGCCCGGACCCGTCGCTGAATGCGACGCCGACCGCCGAGCCGACCGACGCGAGCGACCTGTCATGGGTGACGGACAAGCTGGCAGCGGAGTTCCAGGCCTACGACTGCGAGAACCCGGACAACGACCCCGCCCGTGCCCCGAAGGACGAGCCGGTCGTCGCCTGCTCCCCGGACAAGGCGCAGAAGTTCCTCCTCGGACCGGCCGAGCTCGACGGCACCGCGATCACGGATGCCTCCGCGGGTCGCGATCAGAAGTCCGGCGCGTGGATCGTGCAGCTGACCATGAACGGCGAGGGCGGCGATGCCTTCGGCAAGGTCAGCACGCGTCTCAACCAGAACCGCATCGACGGTCTGTCCCCGCGCGATCAGTTCGCGTTCGTGCTCGACGGCGACGTGATCAGCGCTCCGCGGATGAACGGCGTCATCCTCGACGGCCGTCCCAGCATCTCGGGCAGCTTCACGCAGGAGACGGCGACGACGCTCGCCGACCAGCTGAAGTTCGGTGCCCTGCCGCTCAGCTTCGTCGTGCAGAGCTCCGACACGATCTCGGCGACTCTCGGAACCCAGCAGCTGCAGATCGGTCTGATCGCGGGTCTCATCGGTCTCGCACTCGTCGCGATCTACTCGCTCATCGTGTATCGCGCGCTCGGTTCGGTGATCATCGCCTCGATCGCGGTGATGGCCGTCCTGACCTACATCATCATCTGCATCCTCGCCTGGCGGCTCGGCTTCCGTCTCTCGCTCGCCGGCGTCGCCGGTCTGATCGTCTCGATCGGCTTCACCGCCGACTCGTTCATCGTCTACTTCGAACGAATACGAGATGAGCTGCGCGACGGCAAGTCGATCACCGCCGCGGTCGAAGACGGCTGGGGCCGCGCGAAGCGGACCATCTACATCTCGAAGTCGATCAACATCCTGGCTGCGGTCGTGCTCTACATCCTCGCCGACGCCACGGTGAAGGGCTTCGCCTTCACACTCGGTCTCACCACCCTGATCGACGTGTTCATCTTCGTGATCTTCACGCACCCGGTGATGCAGCTCCTTGCGCGCACCCGATTCTTCGGCGGCGGTCACAAGCTCTCGGGCCTCGACCCCGAGGCGCTCGGTGCGGTGTACCGAAGCCGGTCCCAGTACCGGGAGGTCTCGACGGCATCGGCCGGTCGCGGTGCGAAGAACGCCCGCTCCCGGGGCGAGGCGGATCGCCGCCAGACCATCGCAGAACGAAAGCGCGCCGAGGCACTCGCGGGCGACAGACCCACCAAGCCCGGAAGTGAGGGAGACGCCTGATGCCTTCCATGAATGAGTTCGGAAACAACCTCTATTCCGGCAAGACCTCTTTCCCGTTCGTCGGCAAGCGTCGCCTGTGGTTCATCATCGCCATCGTGCTCGTCGTCGGTTCGGCCCTCGTGCCGCTCATCCGCCCCATCCAGTTCTCCATCGAGTTCACCGGTGGGTCCCAGTTCACGGTGCAGGCGCCCGACACGGTCGATCAGGACACCGCGAAGGAGGCCGTCCAGTCGGTCGTGCCGGGAGCCGCGACCAAGGTCGTCGTCCTGAACGGGAAGGACATCCGCGTCCAGACCGACCAGATGAGCGCCGCCGAGACGCAGGACGTCGCGGAAGCCCTCGCCGACGCCTACGGTGTGGAGCCCGCCAATGTGACGTCGTCGTTCATCGGCCCGGCCTGGGGCGAGAACGTCACGAAGCAGTCGCTGTGGGGTCTCGCGATCTTCCTCGCCCTCACGTTCCTGATCCTCGCGATCTACTTCCGCACGTGGAAGATGTCGGCGGCGGCGATCATCGGCCTGCTCGACGTGCTCGTCATCACGGTCGGCGTCTACGCGCTGGCGGGCTTCGAGATCTCTCCGGCTGCCGTCATCGGCTTCCTGACGATCCTGGCGTACTCGCTGTACGACACCACTGTCGTGTTCGACAAGGTCAGGGAGAACACCACCGAAGACGGGGAGAAGTCTGCCCGACTGTTCGGCGAATCGGTGAACCTCGCCGTGAACCAGACCCTCGTGCGCTCGATCAACACGTCTGTGGTCGCGGCGTTGCCGGTCGGTGCCGTGCTCTTCATCGGCGCCTTCTGGCTCGGTGCGGAATCGCTCACCGACATCTCGCTGTCGATCTTCGTCGGCATCCTCGTCGCGACGTACTCCACGCTGTTCGTGGCCGCACCGCTCTACTCGCTGTTCCGCGAGAACGAGCCCCAGCTCAAGGAGCGCGACGCCCGCATCCGCGAGGCTCGCAGCCGGGCGTCCGTCGAAGCCTGAGGGGTCCGGGCCGAGGGTGCTCCGAGCGGAAGCTCGGCGCCCTCAGCACGCGTAGGATGAAGTGATCGGGAGGTGAGTTGATGGCGGAACCGCAGACGTCATCGCAGGGTTCGAGTCTGCGACGACTGGTTCCCCGCATCTTCTCCCGCGCGTCCCGCATCAACGACCTCGACAACTTGATCCGCACGGTGCGTGCGAATCATCCCAAGGGCGACTTCTCCGTCATCGAACGCGCATACGCGGTCGCGAAGGAGAAGCACGAGGGGCAGAAGCGCCAGAGCGGCGAGCCGTACATCACGCACCCGCTGGCTGTCGCACAGATCCTCGCCGAGCTCGGTCTGGGCCCGCGGGCCATCGCTGCGGCGCTCCTGCACGACACGGTCGAAGACACGGGCTACGCGCTGACCGATCTCACCGCCGAGTTCGGCGACGAGGTCGCGATGCTCGTCGACGGCGTGACCAAGCTCGACAAGGTCAAGTACGGCGAGAGCGCGCAGGCCGAGACGGTCCGCAAGATGATCGTGGCGATGTCGAAGGACATCCGGGTCCTGCTCATCAAGCTGGCCGACCGCCTGCACAATGCGCGCACCTGGGGTTTCGTCCCACCGGAGAAGGCCACGAAGAAGGCCAAGGAGACGCTCGAGATCTACGCCCCGCTGGCGAACCGTCTCGGCATCCAGGCGATCAAGTCCGAGCTCGAAGACCTCTCGTTCGCCGTGCTGCACCCGAAGATCTACAACGAGATCCACAGCCTCATCGCGCAGCGGACCCCGCAGCGCGAGAAGTATCTCGCTCAGGTGGTCGAGGAGATCGACGAGGATCTGCGCGATCTCCGCATCCGCGGCAAAGTCGTCGGGCGCCCGAAGCAGCTCTACTCGGTGTACCAGAAGATGGTCATCCGCGGCCGCGAGTTCGACGACATCTACGATCTGATCGGCATCCGCGTCCTCGTCTCCTCGGTGCGCGACTGCTACGCCGTCCTGGGTGCGATCCACGCTCGCTGGACGCCGCTGCCCGGCCGGTTCAAGGACTACATCGCCACCCCGAAGTTCAACCTCTACCAGTCGCTGCACACCACGGTCATCGGTCCCGCCGGTCGCACGGTCGAGATTCAGATCCGTACGCACGAGATGCATCAGCAGGCCGAGTACGGTGTCGCCGCGCACTGGATGTACAAGGAGCGGATGAACGGCGGTGGCAAGACCGAGGTCCGCGCCTCCGACACGGACATGGCGTGGCTCGCGCACATCTCCGACTGGCAGGCCGAGACCGCTGACCCCGGTGAGTTCCTCGACTCGCTGCGCTTCGAGATCGGTGCGAAGGAGGTCTACGTCTTCACGCCCAAGGGGCGGGTGATCGGCCTGCCGGCCAGCGCGACTCCCGTGGACTTCGCCTACGCGGTGCACACCGAGATCGGCCACCGCACGATGGGTGCCAAGGTCAACGGGCGCCTCGTGCCTCTGGAATCGGAACTCAAGAGCGGTGACGTGGTCGAGGTGTTCACCTCGAAGAACCCGGATGCCGGCCCCAGCCAGGACTGGCTCGGTTTCGTCGCGAGCACCCGGGCGCGGAACAAGATCCGCGGCTGGTTCACCAAGGAGCGCCGCGAAGAGGCCATCGAGCAGGGCAAGGAGGCCATCGCCCGCGCGATGCGCCGTCAGAACCTGCCGCTGCAGAAGCTGATGAGCCAGGACTCGTTCGCCGAGGTCGCGCGCGGGCTGCACTACGAAGACGTCTCGGCGCTCTACGCGGCGGTCGGCGAAGGACACGTGTCGACGCAGTCGGTGCTCGAGAAGGTCACGGCTCTGGTCGCGGCCAACGACCCCAGCACGGGCGCCATCGATCTGCCCGGGAGCGTCCCGACGCGTGAGCCGCGATCCGGCGACTCCGGCGTGCTGGTGCGCGGCGCCAACGACATCCTGGTGAAGCTGGCCAAGTGCTGCACCCCGGTTCCCGGTGACCAGATCGTCGGATTCGTGACGCGCGGTAGTGGCGTCTCGGTGCACCGGGCGGACTGCGTCAACGTCAAGGCGCTCAGCAACGAGCAGGACCGCTTCGTCGAGGTGTCGTGGGCCCCGACGACGAAGAGCGTGTTCCGCGTGCAGATCCAGGTCGAGGCGCTCGACCGCTCGGGCCTTCTCTCCGATGTGACGCGCGTGCTGAGCGAGCACCACGTCAACATCCTCTCGGCGACGGTCACCACCACCGATGAGCGCTTGGCTCTGAGCCGGTTCGTCTTCGAGATGGGCGATGCCGTGCACCTGGACCGTGTACTGAACGCGGTCCGTCGGATCGACGCCGTCTACGACGTCTACCGGGTCACCTCCTCCTGACGGCGAGGCGCTGCAGAGCGGCCGAACCCATGCGGCTGCCCGGCACGCGTCGAAGGTCCTGCAGCGCGTTCATCGCCGCGTCCGGGGTGTCGGGGCAGACGACGGCGAGAAGATCCATCCACGGCAGCACCCGCGGGTCGCGGTGCAGTGTCGTCGCGAGGTCGAGCATCGTCCGGGCCGGGCTCGACACCGCGACGCCGCTGAGCGTGAGGACGTCGGCTGCGGGCAGCAGTGTGTCGTGGAAGACCACGCGCGCGCTGGTGACCGGACGGATCCGACGATCCACGCAGCGCTTGACGTGATGCACGACCGGCGGCGTGTCACCGGCGCCGTGGACCCACGCGGCCGTCTGGTGGCATGCGGCGGTGCCCGGCCGGACGAGCGCGGCGATGGTGCTCGCCCGTACATCCGGCCCCTCGACGAGATCGGCAGGGATGTACGCGTCACCCACGTCGACCACATGGCCGTCGATGCGGGCCGCGCTGAGTTCGGTCTGGCTCAACCGCTCGCCGGGGACATAGAGGAACGCGGGGTGCATCACGCCAGTCTGGCGCAGTGCACCCCGCGTTCGAGACGGTCGCGGAGACCTGTGGAGAAGGTCAGCCGCCCAGAGCACTCAGCCAGGCGCGGCGAGCCTCGAGGGCGTCAGCGGCTTCCTTCGCGGCCTTCTTGTCGCCGGCCTTCTCAGCGGCGGCGACCTCGGCTTCGAGCTTCTCGATGGCCTCCTGCAGCTGCGAGCTCATGTCGTTCGCGCGTGCCTTGGTCTCGGGGTTGTTCTTCTTCCAGTCCACGTCTTCACGGGCCTTCAGCCCCTGCTCGATCGTGCGGAGCTTGTCGTCGAGCGCGCGCTCCTTGTCCCGCGGGAAGATGCGGCCGATCTCATCCCACTGCCGCTGGATGCGGGTGAGCAGCGCGCGAGCACGCTTGATGTTCGACTCGTCGGCGACCGCCTTGGCCTCTTCGAGGAGAGCCTCTCGGGCCTCGATCTTCGGGGCGGATTCCGCTTCTTCCGCGGCGGACTGCTCGGCGCGAGCAGCGTACAGGGCATCGCCCGCCGCCTTGAACCGCGCCCACAGTGCATCGTCTGCCTTGCGCCCGGCGCGCCCGGCCGCCTTCCACTCGTCGAGCAGGGTGCGGTAGGCGGGAATCCCGTCGGTGCCGCGCGGCGCGAGTGCCTCGGCACGCTCGACCAGGCGGGTCTTCACGTCGCGAGCGCTCTTGTGCGCATCGTCGAGCTCGGAGTAGAAGGCGCGACGCTGCTTGTCGACCACGGCGCGCGCATCGCGGAACCGCTTCCAGAGCTGCTGGGAGATGCCCTTGGAGAGGCGGGGACCACTCTGCTGCTGCGCCTGCCACGCGTCGAACAGCTCGCCGAGCTCGGCCGTGACCTGCTTCCACTGCACCTTGCTGAGGTCGCGCGCGGCGATCGCCTCGGCCTTCTCCACGAGCACGGTGCGCTCGGCGATCGCCTTGTCGACGAGTTCCTTGGCCTGCTGCGCCTCCTGCTCGGTGGCTTCGGACAGCGATGAGGTCAGGGCGTTCAGACGGTCTCGCAGACCTGCGAGGTCGCCGACGGCAGCGGCATCCGTCGCTTCGTCGATGAGATGACCGGCCTGCTTCGCGAGGTCGCTCGCCGAGGCGCCGCCTGCCTGGTGACGCTGTTCGAGCGTGTGCACCTTGAAGGCAATGTCGTCGAACTTGCGCACGAAGTAGGCGAGCGCCTCCTCGGGCGTGCCGTCGGGGTACTGGCCGACCACGCGCCAGACCTCGCCTTCGCGTACCTCGACGGTGCCGTCGTCGGAGACGCGGCCCCATTCGGCGGAGGTCGACGACGCGGCCGGAGACGGCGCAGGTGCGGCGGGCACGACGGCTGCCGGCTTGGGTGCCTTCGGCGGCATCGGCACGGCGGGTGGTGCGGGGACGGGGGGAGTCGGCTTCGAGGGCTCGGTGGCAGACACGTGATTCTCCTTGCGCGGTAGGGCCGCGGGAGGCGGAAGGGACGAGGCTCAGCCTAGTACGCCCCGCGGGGCCCTGCCGGACTCGCTCGAAGCGCGATCTCACACGACTGTTACCGAGTTGTGAGAAGAACGTTCGATCCGTGTAACACCACCCCGGCCTTTCGCGAAACACCGTGTCTCTATCGTCGAGTCCACGGACAGAGGAGGGCTCGTGATCGTTCGGGAGAGCACATCGTCGGATGTCGTGGTGGTGGGGGCGGGAATGGTCGCGCACCGATTCGTCGAGAGCCTGCTCCGCGGCGACGGTTCGGCGCCGACAGTCACGGTCATCGGCGAGGAGGCGCGAGCGCCGTACGACCGCGTCGGTCTGACCTCGTTCTTCACCGGTGCGAGCGCCGACGACCTCGCACTCGATCCGCAGACCCTCCAGGACGACAGGGTGCGCTTCATCGGCGATGATCGCGTCACCGGGATCGATCGGGCTCGTCGCACGGTGCGCACCCGCTCGGGTGCGGTCCACGCCTACGGGACACTCGTCCTCGCGACCGGCTCCTACGCCATGCGGCCGGCCGTCGACGGCGCTGAGCTCCCCGGCTGCTTCGTCTATCGGACGCTCGACGATGTCGCCGCGATCGACGCGTTCGTCCAGCGCCGCGCGGCGTCGCTCGGCCGCCCGTTGCGCGGGACGGTGATCGGCGGCGGACTGTTGGGCCTCGAGGCGGCCGGCGCGTTGCAGGGTCTCGACGTCGAGTGCATGGTGGTGCAGTCGTCGGACCGGCTGATGTCCGCCCAGCTCGACCTCGCGGGTGGCACCATCCTGCGCCGCCTGATCGAGTCGAAGGGCATCGATGTGCGGACGGGAACGCGGACCACACGGATCGACCCGGATGCCTCCGGCTCCGTCGCGGCACTGCAGTTCCAGGACGGCAGCATGCAGGGAACGGACGTCGTCATCTTCACCGTCGGCGTGCGCCCGCAGGACTCACTGGCACGCCTCGCCGATCTCGCCGTGCACCCCAACGGTGGCGTACTGATCGATTCGAGGTGCCGCACCGCCGACGACGACGTCCTCGCGATCGGCGAGGTCGCCAACTTCGAAGGACGCTCCGTCGGACTCGTGGCCCCCGGATACGCCATGGCCGAGGTGGCGGCCACTCGGATTCTCGGCGGCGATGCCACTTTCCCCGGCTACGACGACTCGTCGAAGTTGAAGCTCTCCGGTGTGGATGTGGCGAGCTTCGGCGACGCGTTCGCCTCCACACCGAATGCCCTGGACGTGGTCTACACCGACCCGGTCAACGGGGTCTACAAGAAGCTGGTCCTCTCGGACGACGCAAAGACACTCTTGGGCGGCATCCTCGTCGGCGATGCCTCGGCATACGGAATGCTCCGCCCCCTGGTGGGTGCTGCGCTGGGCGCAGACCCCGCCGCCTACCTGATGCCGGACGGCGGCACCGCGCTTCCCGACAGCGAGCTGCCGGCCGAGGCGGTCGTCTGCTCCTGCTCGAACGTGACCGCCGGACGCATCCGGGAGGCGGTGCACGCCGAGGGGTGCACCGACGCCGCGGCCGTGAAGGCCTGCACCAAGGCGGGCGCCACCTGCGGCTCCTGCCTCTTCGCGGTCAAGAAGATCGTCGGCCAGGAGCTGACCAAGCTCGGTCAGACGACCTCCGACGCCCTGTGCGAGCACTTCTCGATGTCGCGCCGCCAGCTCTTCGACGCGGTGCGCGTGTCGGAACTCGCGACCTTCAGCGCGATCATCGCCCGTTTCGGCACCGGGCGCGGCTGCGACATCTGCAAGCCGGCTTTGGCGAGCATCCTGTCCGTCCTCGTCGGAGCGCACGTGCTCGACGGTGAGAACGCGGCTCTGCAGGACACCAACGACCATGTGATGGCCAACATGCAGAAGGACGGCACGTACTCGGTGGTGCCGCGGATGCCCGGGGGTGAGGTGACTCCCGCGGGGCTCATCGCGATCGGGAACATCGCCGAGGACTACGGGCTCTACACGAAGATCACCGGCGGGCAGCGGATCGACATGTTCGGCGCCCGCCTGGAGCAGCTGCCGCAGATCTGGCAGCGGCTGGTCGACGCCGGGTTCGAGTCCGGGCAGGCGTACGGCAAGGCGCTGCGCACGGTGAAGTCGTGCGTCGGCTCGACCTGGTGCCGGTACGGGGTGCTGGATGCCGTCGGCATGGCCGTGCGCCTCGAGCTCCGCTATCGGGGTCTTCGGGCGCCGCACAAGCTCAAGGTCGGTGTGTCCGGCTGCGCGCGCGAGTGCGCGGAGGCCCGGTCGAAGGACGTCGGTGTGATCGCCACCGAGTCGGGGTGGAACATGTACGTCGGCGGCAACGGCGGCTTCTCGCCGCGCCACGCGGAGCTCCTCGCCGCCGACCTCGACGACGAGGGCCTCATCCGCGCGATCGACCGCTTCTTCATGTATTACATCCGCACGGCGGATCGCCTCCAGCGCACGGCAGGGTGGTGTGCCGAGCTCGACGGCGGGCTGGACGGCCTCCGTGAGGTGATCTTCGACGACAGCCTCGGCATCTGCGACGACCTCGACGCGGCCATGAGCGTGCACGTCGACCGCTATGAGGACGAGTGGGCGGCGACCCTGCGCGACCCGGTGAAACTGCGGCGCTTCGAGTCCTTCGTGAATGCGACCGACACCCCTGACCCTTCTCTGGCCTACGTTTCCGAGCGCGGTCAGGTGCGGCCGGCGACGACGGAGGAACGTTTCGACGCGAGCGTCATGATCGCCGGCACGACTCTGGAGGTGCGACGATGACGCTCAGCCCCGAGACCGGAACGCGAGTCCGCGTCTGCGCGCTCAGCGACCTCGAGGTGGAGCGAGGCAGGGCGGCGCTGTTCGGCTCGGTCCAGATCGCGCTCTTCGTCCTCGCCGATGGCTCGGTGCATGCGGTGTCCAACCTCGATCCCTACAGCGGCGCCCATGTGATGTCCCGCGGGATCGTGGGCACGCGGGGCGATGTGCCGACGCTGGCTTCACCGATGCACAAGCAGGTCTTCGACCTGCGAACGGGGGAGTGTCTCGACACACAGGGCAAAGCCTCGGCGACGCTGCGGGTCTGGGACGTGACCGTTCGAGACGGTCAGATCGAGCTGAACATCGAGGAGATCCGATGACCGTGATGCTGGGCGTCGACCTCACCGGACGCGACGTGCTGCTGGTGGGTGGTGGCGCGGTCGCGGCGAAGAGGATCCGCCGGTTCCTCGACGAAGGGGCGCGGGTGCGGATCGTCGCCCCCGTCCTGCATCCGGAGACCGCGCGGCTGGTCGAGCTTCACGGTCTCGTCTGGCGCGCCGGTCGCTTCCGAGGAACGGATCTCGCCGGGGCGTGGCTCGTGCACACGGCCACCGGCGACGCCCGCGTCGACCGCGGTGTCGCGGAACGCTGCGAGCGCAAACGGATCCTCTGCATCAATGCCTCCGACGGCGCCCACGGGTCGACCAGGCTCACCGCACAGGCCGAGATCGGTGACGTGACCGTCGCGGTGACCAGTACGGTCGGTGCCGACCCGCGTCGGTCGGTCGCCGTGCGGGATGCGATCGTCGGCCTCGCAGGCGAAGGCCGCATCCCGCTGCGTCGGCGCCGTGCCGGTCGGAGTGGACGCGTCGACCTGGTCGGAGGTGGGCCGGGCCCCGCGGACCTGATGACGGTGCGCGCGCGTCGGCTCATCGCCGAAGCCGACGTGGTCGTGACCGACCGCCTGGGACCCGCGGCGGAGATCGTCCACGGGCTCGACCCCGATGTCGAGGTGATCGACGTCGGGAAGACCCCCGGTCGGCACCCCGTGCCGCAGGACGAGATCAACCGCATCATCGTGGGGCGGGCAGCGGAGGGCCGACGCGTCGTCCGGCTCAAGGGCGGGGATCCGTTCGTCTTCGGACGCGGTGGCGAGGAGATGCGGGCGTGCCTGGCTGCGGGCATCCCGGTCGACATCACTCCGGGGATATCGAGCGCGATCGCTGTTCCGCAAGCGGCAGGCATTCCCGTCACGCATCGAGGCACGGCCGCAGCTTTCCACGTCGTGAACGGGCAGGGCATCATCGGCGAGGGTACGCTCGCGGCGCTGGCCGATGCGACCGTGACCACGGTGGTCCTGATGGGCGTGGCCGCCCTCGAACGTCTGGTCACCGCGGCACTCGCACACGGTGTGCCGGCAGAGAGGCCGATCGCGTTCGTCGAGAGCGGCCACACGGCGCAGCAGCGCACGACGCGGACCACCCTCGGCAGGGCGGTCGCCGATGCCGAGGCCGTGGGCCTCCGCAACCCCGCGGTGATCGTTGTCGGCGAGGTCGCGGGCGCGGGACTGCTCTTCCCCTCGTCGGACACGATCGGGGCTGTCCTGGCGTGACGATCCGCGTTCCACTGACTCCGGTGTTGGCCGGATGCACCATCGTCGTCGCCGCCGACCGACGTTCCGGCGATCTCGTCGCGGCTCTCGAGCGACGCGGCGGCCAGGTGTACCGCGCGCCCGCCCTGAGCATCATCCCCAACGAGGACGATGAGCTCCTCATCGCCCGCACCCGCGATCTCGTCGCTTCCCCTCCTGACATCGTGATCGTGACGACCGGGGTGGGATTCCGCGGATGGATCGATGCCGCGCACGAGAACGACCTGGCCGAGGACCTCTCCGCCGCGCTGGCCGGAGCACAGTTCATCGCACGAGGGCCCAAGGCTCACGGGGCGATCCAGCAGGCGGGCTTCATCGCCGACTGGGTCGCGGAGTCCGAGACCTCCGCGGAAGTGGGGGAGTACCTCGCAGCCGAGGGGGTCACCGGGCGACGTATCGCGATTCAGCACCACGGCGCGGGCGCCGACGGGCTCGACACCCTCCTGGCGGGGCTCGGAGCGGACGTGGTCAGCATCACCGTGTATCGCTGGGGGCCGCCGCCGGACCCCCAGGTCGTGCGCCGGTCCGTCGTGCAGGCGGGCGCGGGTGAAGTCGACGCCGTCCTCTTCACCTCCGCACCCGGTGCCGCCGAGTGGGTCCGGACTGCCGTCCGTGCCGGGGCTCTGGAGTCGATCCGGCGCAGAGCCGCGTCCGGGCGCCTGCTGCTGGCCGCCGTCGGGCCGATCACGGCCGCCCCACTCGCGGATGCCGGGCTCACCGCCACCCTGGCCGCACGTGGACGCCTGGGCTCGCTGGTGCGCTGCGTGGTCGACCACTACGCGTCGGGTGCCGCCCCGCGGCTGCACACGGCTCTCGGCGCGATGGAGATGCGCAGCCGCGGTGTGCTGATCGACGGCGCGTTCGTTCCGCTCTCCCGCGCCGGAGCGAGCATCCTGAGCGAGCTCTTCGATGCCGCCGGACGCGTGCTCTCGCGGGAGGAGCTGGGACTCGCGTTGCCCCGAGGAGGCGAGAGCGCCCACGCCGTCGAGATGGCGGTCGCCCGGCTGCGCGAGGCTCTGGGCGGCGCTGCGGCGATCCAGACCATCGTCAAACGCGGTTACCGACTCACCGTGGAGGAACCCCGATGACCACCCTGGTCGCCTGCTCCCACGGCACGGATTCCCCCGCAGGACGCCGCACGGTCGAAGACATCGTCGATCTCGTGCGCGCACGTATTCCGGGCACCCGTGTCGTCCAGGCCTTCGTCGACGTGCAGGAACCGGCGGTGCCCGAGGTCGTCGAACAGGAACATCTCGACGATGACGTCGTCGTGGTGCCGCTGCTGCTCTCGGTGGGTTTCCACACCGCGGTCGACATCGCGCGCGCGGTCCGTCCGTATGACGGCGTGCGGCAGGGGGAGCCCTTGGGCACCCATCCGCTCATCGCCGAGGTCCTGCGCGCGCGGCTGCGTACGGCGGTTCACGACCGCTGGCTTCCGGGCGATCACGTCGTGCTCGCGGCGGCGGGCTCCAGCAACCCTGCGGCGGTCGCCGATGTCACCACGGCGGCCGCGCACCTCGCCGACCTGATCCCGGTGCCGGTCACGATCGGTTACGCGTCGGCGATCGAGCCCCGCATCGCGGACGCCGTGAGCTTCGCGCGCGAGCGAGGAGCCTCGCGGGTGATCGCCGCGAGCCATGTCCTCGCGCCGGGGTACTTCGCCGGTCTCGTGGAGAGATCCGGAGCGGACCTGGTCTCGGCACCGCTCGGGGCGGACCCGCGCATCGCCGAGGTCATCGTCGAGCGCTTCCGCTCCGCCTGACCCGGAGCGCACCCGGAGCGCATACGGAGAGGGGGCGGATGCCGACGCATCCGCCCCCTCTCGGGCGTGCATTCCCCTCAGACCCGGGACGGTTCGCGCTCAGCCGCGCTGGTGCCGAGGCTCTGCACCGGCTCCTCCGCTGCGGCCGTCGTGACGACCTCCACGCGGGACCGGCGCTCGGTGCGACGCGCTTCGCGGGCGGCCCGAGCCTTCGGGCGGCCGTGCGTGTAGTAGATCGGCAGGCCGACGAAGAGCAGCCCTCCGACGAGGTTCCCCACGACCGTCGGCAGCTCGTTCCAGACGAGGTAATCCCAGACGGTGAAGTCGGCGCCCATCAGGAGTCCGGAGGGGAACAGGAACATGTTCACGATCGAGTGCTCGAAGCCCATGTAGAAGAACAGCATGATCGGCAGCCACATCGCGACGATCTTGCCGATCGTGCTGTCCGACACCATCGCCAGGACCACGCCCGTGGAAACCATCCAGTTGCACAGCACACCGCGGATGAAGAGCGTCAGCATGCCTGCGGCGCCGTGATCCGCGTATCCGACCGTGCGCCCGTGGCCGATCTCACTGATGGCCTCGCCCACGGCACTGGGCGCGGTCGAGAACCCGTAGGTGAAGTACACGGCCATCAGGATCGCGACCAGGAAGGCACCGCCGAAGTTGCCGAGGAAGACGAGCCCCCAGTTGCGCATCAGTGCGCCGAACGTGGCACCGGGGCGGCGGTCGAGCACAGCGAGCGGTCCGAGGGTGAACACGCCGGTGAGCAGGTCGTAACCGAGCAGATACAGCATCACGAACCCGACCGGGAACAGGACGGCGCCCAGCAACGGCTGACCGGTCTGTGTCGAGACCGTGACCGCGAAGGCAGCCGCGATCGTGAGGAGTGCCGCGCCCATGAAGGCGCGGATCAGGGTGTCGCGGGTGGACAGTTGCAGCTTGTAGGCGCCGGCATCCACCATGCGTGTGGCGAGTTCGGCGGGCTTGATGTAGGACACAGGACCTCCACGGGGACGGGAGCACGGATGCTCGACTGACTCGAGCATGCGGGAGCCTCGTTTCCGCGGGCCGCACCGGACGTTACGTCTGTGGTGCGAATCTCTCACTTCCCCTCCAGCGAGGTGTGAGATGCGCGGTCGTTATCCATCCGTGATGCGATCGTTCGCGGCGTGAAACACCTCGCGTGACATCCGGGAAACACAGTCCGCATAGCGTCAGCGCTACGGCACGATCGCCGCCGACAGGAGCTGTACCGATGAATCATCCGCTCGCCACCGAGATCGTCGTCGTCGGTGCGGGGATGGCCGCGCAGCGCTTCGTCGAACAGCTCATGCAGCGGGCGGGCGACGACGTGCGGGTCACGGTGATCGGCGATGAGGGCCGCCGACCGTACGACCGCACCCGCCTTCGAGAGCTGTTCCTCGGCGGGTCGGCCGACGATCTCCCGTTGCCCTTCGACGCGTTCGAGGATGACCGCGTCGAGTTGGTCGTCGACGATCGCGTGCTGCACATCGACCGGCGGGCGAAGACCGTGCGCACCCGTTCCCGTCGCCTGCATCGCTACGACACGCTGGTGCTCGCGACCGGGGCCTCGGCCGGTCGGGTGGTGGTCGAGGGTGCGGGACTACCCGGTTGCTTCTCGTATCGCACCGTCGAGGATGCCGAGGCGCTCCGTGCGTTCGTGGGCGCACGCGCGTCGGAGCTCGAACGTGATCTGCGCGGGGTGGTCGTCGGCGGAGGCCCCATCGGGCTCGAGGCTGCCGGGGCCTTGCAGGCGATCGGGGTCGATGCCACGGTGGTGCAGTACGCGGATCGGCTGATGGAGGCGCAGCTCGACGGCACCGCGGGAAGCATCGTGAAGCGCCATCTGCAGGCGCGGGGGATCGCGGTGCGCACCGGGACGCGCGTGACACGGCTCGACCCGGACGAATCCGGCGTCGTCACGGCGATCGAGTTCCAGGACGGCTCCTTCCAGCGTGTGGACGTCGTCGTGTTCACGGTCGGGCTGCGCGCGCGCGACGAGCTCGCACGCAATGCCGGGATCGCGGTTCATCCCTACGGAGGCATCGTCATCGACGACGCCTGCCGGACGTCGGATCCGGCGGTGCTGGCAATCGGAGAGGTCGCCAGCCTCGACGGGCGCCGCTTCGGTCTGGTCGCTCCGGCCCGCGAGATGGCCGATGTGGCGGTGCGGCGCATCCTCGGCCACGAAGCGAGGTTCGCCGGGTTCGATGAATCCGCTGCCATCACCCTGGCGGGTGTCGATGTGGCGAGCTTCGGGGACGCGCTCGCACGGACGCCGGACGCGGTCGACGTGCTCTACGCGGATCCCGTCGCCGGGGTGTACCGGAAACTGGTGCTGGCAGGTGATGCGCACACGCTGCTCGGGGGGATCCTGGTCGGCGACGCTTCGGCGTACCCGGCTCTGCACACCCTCGTCGGCGCCCGGCTCGAAGCGGACCCGTCGTCCTACGTGCTGCCGAGCCGCGGTTAGCGAGAGCGGTCGGCCCGGGGAGCTACTCGGCGGGGCTCTCGGAGGGGAGCGGTGCCGGGCTCTCCGTGGGCGCGTCGGTGGGAGCAGTCGTCGGCTCGACGGTCGGCGTCGGAGTCGGCTCGGGTGCGGTCACCTGCGCGTGCACGACCTGACTGCCGATCGCGGCGACGACGATGAGGCCGCCGACGATCGCGGCGATCGTGTTGTCCCGGACGCGGCGCCGGATCTGCCCCTCGTGCCATTGGGTACGCGCGGTGTGCAGTCGTGCGCGCTCTGCCGCGGTGCGTGACTGTGAGTTCTTGGAACCGCGTGCGGCCATGCCCTGGATCTCCCGTTCCGACGCCGGTACGCAGCGTCGCCTGAGAGCCTACCGGGAGCTGCCCGATCGCCCGAAGTGTCGGGGGCCGCCGGTAGCCTGGAGGGATGACGTCCCCTGCCGCGCTGCTCTCCGGGCAGACGCCTCTCGCCGTGCGCATGCGCCCGATCTCGCTCGACGAGGTCGCGGGGCAGCGGCACCTGTTGCGTGCAGGGTCTCCCATCGTCGCCCTCGCCGATCCGGAGGCGACTTCGCCCGGAGCGGTCTCGATCATCCTCTGGGGGCCGCCGGGCACCGGAAAGACCACGCTTGCGCAGGCGATCGCGCGCTCGTCCGGGCGCCGCTTCGTCGAGCTGTCCGCCATCACCGCCGGCGTCAAAGACGTGCGCGAGGTGATGCAGGAGGCGATCACGCAGCGCGACCTCTACGGTCAGACCACGATCCTCTTCCTCGATGAGATCCACCGATTCACGAAGGCGCAGCAAGACGCTCTGCTGCCCGGCGTCGAGAACGGGTGGGTGATCCTGATCGCCGCGACCACCGAGAACCCCTCGTTCTCGGTGATCTCTCCGCTGCTGTCCCGTTCCCTGCTGCTCACGCTCCAGCCGCTCACCGACGATGACATCGGTGTACTCGTGGATCGTGCCGTCGTCGACGCACGGGGGCTGAACGGGGCCGTGGCGCTGAGCGCCGAAGCTCGCGCCGCACTGATCCGGCTCGCCTCGGGGGACGCCAGGCGCGCGCTGACGGGTCTCGAGGCCGGTGCTGCGGTCGCCCTCTCGCACGCATCCTCCGCGGAGGCTGGCTCCGACGAAGGCGAGGACAGCGGATCGGCCGAGGCGGACGCCGCTGCGGCAGTACCGGAGGTCTCCGCCGACGACGTCGCCCAGGCCGTCGACAAGGCGCTTCTGCGCTACGACCGGCAGGGCGACGAGCACTACGACGTCATCAGTGCGTTCATCAAGTCGATCAGAGGGTCCGACCCCGATGCGGCGCTGCACTACCTCGCGCGCATGATCGAGGCGGGGGAGGACCCGCGGTTCATCGCCCGGCGCCTGGTGATCTCCGCGTCGGAAGACGTCGGTCTGGCCGACCCTCAGGGTCTCGTCATCGCGGTCGCCGCTGCCGACGCGGTCGCGTTCATCGGCATGCCGGAGGGACGCATCCCGCTTGCCGAGGCGACCGTGTACCTCGCCACCACCGCGAAATCCAACGCCGCCTATGTGGGAATCGATGCCGCGATCGCCGACATCCGCTCCGGAGGTTTCGGACGTGTGCCGCTGCACCTGCGCGACGCGCACTATCCGGGCGCCAAGCGCCTCGGGCACGGGCGCGGTTACGTCTACTCGCACGACAGCGAGTACGGCGTGGTGGCGCAGCAGTATCTGCCCGACGAGCTCGACGGTAAGCACTACTACGAGCCGAAGAACCTGGGTGCCGAGCGCGACATCGGTTCGCGACTGGAGCGCATCCGCCGCATCCTCGGCGACCGGTGACCCGCGCGATCAGGCGCGGAGCCGCGATCTGTTAGACTTGAGCGGCTCGAAACCGTGTTTTCGGGCATCTCCTCGTTCACACCACACCTTGCTGGCGCCCCGGCGTGCGCTCCAAGGCAGAACGCGGACGATACGTCCGTGAGTCGTGAAAGTCGCGACCACGTCATCGGAAGGACAGCTTCGTGACTACGAAGTCCCAGGACCGCCGCAAGGTGCGTCTGAGCCGTGCCCTCGGCATCCCGCTCACCCCGAAGGCCGCCCGCTACCTCGAGAAGCGTCCCTACGCTCCGGGTGAGCACGGCCGCACCAAGCGCAAGGCAGACAGCGACTACGCCGTCCGTCTGCGTGAGAAGCAGCGTCTGCGCGAGCAGTACGGCATCCGCGAGAAGCAGATGCGCAACACGTTCAACGAGGCTCGTCGCCACGACGGTCTGACCGGTGAGAACCTGGTCGAGCTCCTCGAGATGCGTCTCGACGCTCTCGTGGTGCGTTCGGGCTTCGCCCGCACCACCGCACAGGCTCGCCAGCTCGTCGTGCACCGTCACATCCTCGTCGACGGCCAGCTCGTCGACCGCCCGTCGTTCCGCGTGAAGCCGGGTCAGCTCATCCACGTCAAGCCCAAGAGCGAGGGCACCGAGCCCTTCCAGGTGGCAGCAGCCGGCGGTCACGCCGAGGTTCTGCCGCCCGTTCCCGGCTACCTCGAGGTCGAGCTCGACAAGCTCCAGTCGCGTCTGGTTCGTCGTCCGAAGCGCGCCGAGGTCCCCGTGACCTGTGAAGTGCAGCTCGTCGTCGAGTACTACGCAGCACGCTGAGCATCGCTCACGCTGTTCTCTGAGAGCAGCAGCGCAAGAGGCGTCGGGGTGACCCGACGCCTCTTGTCGTTTCGGCATACGATGGTGACACCGCGCCTTCGCGGATCAAGGGCAAGGATGACGACATGAAGAACGTGCAATGGTTCCTGGTCGGTGTGATCGGCGGCTTCGTCGCGGCTCACTTCATGAACAAGGACCCGCGCGGTCACGACATCCTCGCCGAGGTCGACGCCAGGATCAACGGATTCACCGCTCTCATCGGCGACGCCTACCGCGAGCAGGAGGCACGGCTCACGGAGCCGGGCGACAACTGAACCACCGCAGCAGCGCCACGGCGCGGCATCTTCACGCAAGGACACCCGGCACTCTATGAAAACTGCGGAGATCGCGCAGCGTTACCTCGACTTCTTCGAGAAGAACGACCACCTCATCGTCCCCTCGGCCTCCCTCGTCAGCGACGATCCGTCGCTGCTGTTCACGGTGGCCGGGATGGTGCCGATGATCCCGTACCTCACGGGCGTCGTCCCCGCCCCGCATCCGCGCATCGCCGATGTGCAGAAGTGCATCCGCACGAACGACATCGAAGAGGTCGGTCGCACCGCGCGTCACGGCACGTTCTTCCAGATGCTCGGCAACTGGTCGTTCGGCGACTACTTCAAAGAAGGCGCGATCCGCTACGCCTGGGAGCTGCTGACGAGCTCCGAGTCCGACGGCGGTCTCGGTTTCGATGAGAAGGACCTCTGGGTCACCGTCTACGAGACCGACGACGAGGCCGAGGCGATCTGGCGCGACATCATCGGGCTGAAGCCCGAGCGTATCCAGCGTCTCGGACGCGCGGACAACTACTGGAACACCGGACAGCCCGGCCCCGGTGGCCCCGACTCCGAGATCTTCTTCGATCGCGGTCCGGCCTACGGCAAGGACGGCGGCCCGGCCGTCGACGACTCGCGGTTCCTGGAGATCTGGAACCTCGTGTTCATGCAGGACCTCCTCGAGAACATCCGCAGCAAGACGGAGTTCGACATCATCGGCGAACTGCCGATGAAGAACATCGACACGGGCATGGGCCTCGAGCGCGTCGCGTTCCTCAAGCAGGGCGTCGAGAACATGTACGAGTCCGACCAGGTGCGTCCGGTGCTGGACCGCGCCGTCGAGCTCTCCGGGCGCCCCTACGGCGTGCAGCACGAGGACGACGTGCGCTTCCGCGTCGTCGCCGACCACGTGCGCTCCTCTCTCATGCTCCTCTCCGACGGGGTTCGTCCCTCCAACGAGGGACGCGGGTACATCCTCCGCCGCCTCATGCGCCGCACCGTTCGCTCCATGCGTCTACTCGGCGTCGACGAGCCGGTGTTCCCCGAGCTGTTCGCCGCATCGCGCGACGTGATGAAGACCACATACCCGGAGCTCGAGAAGGACTGGTCTGTGCTCTCGGCGTCGGCCTTCGCGGAGGAGGAGACCTTCCGTCGCACGCTCGTCGCCGGTTCGACGATCCTCGACCTCGCTCTGGACGAGACCAAGAAGGGCGGCGGCAAGACCCTCAGTGGTCCCGAGGCCTTCCTGCTGCACGACACCTACGGCTTCCCGATCGATCTCACCCTCGAGGTTGCCGAAGAGGCCGGGCTCGAGGTCGACCGCACCGCGTTCGACACGCTCATGCAGGAGCAGCGCCAGCGCGCCAAGGACGACGCTCGCAATCGCAAGCGTCAGCTCGCCGACGTCTCGGTGTACCGCGACCTGCGCGCCCTGGGCGAGACCGGCTTCGACGGATACACGGCGCTCGAGGTCGAGTCGCGTGTCATCGGGCTGCTCGTCGACGGGGTTCCGGTGCGCAGCGCCGCCGAGGGGCAGATCGCCGAGGTCGTGCTCAGCGAGACCACGCTGTATGCGGAGTCGGGCGGTCAGGTCGCCGACAAGGGCACGATCGTCGGACCGGGCTACGAGCTCGAGGTCCTCGATGTGCAGAAGCCCGTTCCCGGTCTCATCAGCCACACCGTCGAGGTCGCCCGCGGAAGCGTCGCGGTCGACGACGTCGCCACGACAGTCGTGGACGCCGCCAACCGTCGCGCGGCACGCCAGGCGCACTCGGCGACGCACCTCGTGCATGCCGCTCTCCGGGACACGCTCGGACCGACCGCCACGCAGGCGGGGTCGTTGAACCGCGCGGGTTACATGCGATTCGACTTCTCGTGGTCGCAGGCGCTCTCCGCGGACACGCGCAGCGAGATCGAGGAGATCACCAACCGCGCCGTGCAGGACGCCCTCGAGGTGACCACGCGCATCGTCTCCCTCGACGAGGCGAAGGAAGCCGGCGCCATGGCGCTGTTCGGCGAGAAGTACGGCGACGTCGTGCGCATGGTCGACATCGGCGGGCCCTGGTCGCGTGAGCTGTGCGCCGGTACACACGTGGGCACGAGTGCCGAGATCGGTCTGGTCAGCCTCGTCGGAGAGTCGTCCGTCGGCGCATCCAACCGCCGTATCGAGGCCCTCGTCGGCGCCGATGCCTTCCGCGAGCTCGCAGCCGAGCGGGCGATCGTCTCGCAGCTCACCAGCTCGCTGAAGACGCCCCGTGAGCAGTTGCCCGAGCGGATCGCCGATCTCACGGCGAGCCTGAAGGCCGCGGAGAAGCGCATCGCGCAGTTCGAGTCCAAAGAGCGCGCGGGGCAGATCCCGGCGATCGTGGAGGCCGCGAAGCGCGTCGGTGCCTTCCGACTGGCAGCACTCAACCTCGGCGATGTGGCATCTGCCGATGATGTGCGCGACCTCGTCAACGGCGTGCGCGATCGGCTCGGCTCCGATGCGGCGGTCGTCGCCCTGGGGGCGGTCGTCAACGGCCGCCCGGTCGTGGTCGTGGCGACGAACGATGCTGCTCGATCCGCCGGCGCGAAGGCGGGTGCGCTCGCGAAGCGCGCCGCCGGTGTACTCGGCGGCGGTGGCGGAGGACGCGATGATGTCGCGCAGGGCGGCGGCGCGGACGCCGAGGCTCTTCCCGCGGCTCTCGAGGCCATCTCGCAGGAGCTGCACGGCGCGTGAGCGGCTTCCGCCGCGGTGTGCGGCTCGGCATCGACGTGGGTCGGGCGAGGGTCGGTGTCGCCCGCTGCGACCCGGACGGCATGCTCGCCGTGCCTGTCGAGACGGTCCCGCGGGACGAGGCGTCGATCGATCGCCTCGTCCAGCTCGCGGGGGAGTACGAGCCTCTGGAGTTCGTGGTCGGACTGCCGGTGAACATGCGGGGCGCCGATACGCCGTCGACAACGGACGCACGGGAGTTCGCGGCGGCTCTCCAGCTGCGCAGTGGCATCGTCGTGCGGCTCATCGACGAGCGTCTGAGCACCGTTTCCGCGCACGCCGCCCTGCGCAGTTCCGGGAGATCTCAGAAGAAGTCTCGTAGCATTGTGGATCAGGTCGCCGCCGTGGTGCTTCTGCAGCAGGCGATCGATATGGAGAAGAGCACCGGAAACCCGGCCGGTGCGGCCATCTCGCCTGACGAGGAGCACGCCTGACGATGTCCGAACGCGACAACGAAACGCCGCGGCATGACGCAGACTCCCGCCTGGGGGAGCTGTTCGAGAACCTTCCGGAGCCGACCACGCAGATTCCGACGGTCGACAACAGTGCGCCCGCTCCGGGTTCGCGTCGTGCGGCTCGTGAAGCCGCCTCGGGGGATGCCACGGCGCCCACGAACGGCGCATCGGGTGACCATCTGCAGCCATCGCCCGTGCCGGTCCGTGCGTCCGCCGACGAGGCGGCCGCGGCGAACCGCGAGTCCCCGTCGCCGACCCCTGTGCGCGACTCGGCCGACTCCGTGGACGCGGGCGATACGCCGACGCGAGCCGTTCCCGTGACCCGGCCGCCGGCAGCATCCGCGGCGCCGGCCGCGGCGCCGGAGCCCGTGATCGGCGGCGGGCTCGACGATCTCTTCGCCCCGCACGACGATCACGTCGACGCCACGCCGAAGAAGAAGCGTCGCAAGGGATGCCTGATCGCGCTGATCATCGTCCTCGCAATCGTCGGCGGGCTCGCGGGAGCCGGCGTCTGGGTGGCGAACACCTACGGTGACAGGATCAGCGAGGCCATGGGCTGGGGGCCGTCGAAGGACTGGGAACCAGGGCAGGCGACCGGCGAAGCACTGGTCACGATCAAGGAAGGCGACACCGGCGGGCCGGTCTCGATCGCTCTCCACGAAGCGGGCGTCACGAAGACCGAGGATGTGTTCTACGACTACTTGGTCGATGAGGGCATCAACCCGACGTTCTACCCCGGTGTGTACCGCCTGCAGCAGAAGATGACGGCCGAGGCTGCTCTCGCCGCTCTCGAGGATGAGGCCAACAAGCTCGAGAACACGGTGTCGGTCGGCGAGGGCGCGACGATCGTCTCGTCGCTGCCCGGCATGGCCGAGACTCTCGGCCTCCCGCTCGCCGACTTCGAGGCGGCCGTCAAGGACCCGTCGCAGTACGGCGTCGACGCGCGTAGCCTCGAAGGCTGGCTGTTCCCGGCCGTGTACACCTTCGACCCTGAGGTCACCCCGACGCAGGTCATCCAGCGGATGGTCGACCGCACCCGCCAAGCGCTCGATGAGGCAGGAGTGCCGCCCGAAGACGCGCAGCGCGTGCTGACGATCGCCTCGATCATCCAGCGTGAAGGCCGACTGGACGACTTCGCGAAGGTGTCGCGAGTCATCCAGAACCGTCTGGATATCGACATGCTGCTGCAGATGGACTCGACAGCCCAGTACGGTTATGGATCGCTGCACGAGGGTGTCGTCTCGAGCTCCAAGGAGGCGCTCGAGAGCGACAACGAGTGGAACACCTATAAGCGCCAAGGACTCCCCGCGACCCCGATCTCGAGCGCGAGCGACGCTGCCATCGATGCCGCCATGCATCCGGCGGACGGTCCCTGGCTGTACTTCGTCACGATCAACCTCGAAACCGGGGAGACGCAGTTCTCCGAGACCATGTCCGAGCACGAACAGGGGATCGAGAAGTGGCGCGCGTGGTGCCGGGAAAACCCCGACGCGGGCTGCTGAGACGGTGACAGGTACCCGTCTGGCGGTCTGGGGCGACCCGATCGCGCACTCCAAGTCACCGGACCTGCACGCCGCGGCCTACCGCGTGCTGGGCATGGACTGGGAGTACGGGCGCCGTCAGGTCACCGCCGACGGATTCGCGGGGGCGCTCCGAGGACTCGACGACTCCTGGCGCGGTCTCTCGCTGACCATGCCGTTGAAGGAGGAGGCGTTTCGCGCCGCTGAGACGAGGGACGCCCACGCCGAGCTCACCGGCGCCGTCAACACTCTGCTGCTCGGGGACGCACCCGCGGGTTTCAACACCGACGTCGGAGGGATCGTCGACGCACTGGCCGAGGCCGGGGTGACCGAGGCGGGAACGGTCCGCATCCTCGGGGCCGGCGCCACGGCTGCCTCCGCGCTCGTGGCGGCGTCGGAGCTGGGTGCGACCCGGGTGGTCGTGCATGCCCGACGACCCGAACGAGCGGCGGGGCTGGTGGCGCTCGGAGCGCGCATCGACGTCGTGGTGGAGGCGCAGCCGCTCGATGGGCCGACCGCGTCCGCCGACCTCACGATCGCCACGCTGCCGAGTGGGACCGCACTCCCCGTCGACACCTCGACGGCCTTGGCAGCGAGCGGGGGAGCGCTCTTCGACGCCGCGTACGCGCCGTGGCCCTCGGCTCTCGCGGCGCATTGGGGGGATGGCGCGGTGATCTCCGGACTCGGCATGCTGCTGCACCAGGCCGTGCGTCAGATCCGCATCTTCCATCACGGTGACCCCCGCATCGAGCTACCGGATGAGGACTCGGTCGTTGCCGCCATGCGCGCCGCGCTCTGACCCGACTCGCAGGACGAAACGCGGCGCAGCGGGGGTCCGAACCCGTGGGAGACTGGAGCAATGCTCCGCGTGCTCACGGCCGGCGAATCCCACGGCCCAGAACTCATCGCCGTCATGGAGGGTCTGCCCTCCGGCGTCCCTGTCTCCTCCGAGGCCATCCAGGCCGATCTCGCCCGTCGAAAGCTGGGCTACGGCCGCGGCTCGCGCATGAAGTTCGAGCAGGATGAGCTGACCCTCTCGGGCGGCGTCCGCCACGGAAAGAGCCTGGGCAGCCCGATCGCCCTGCGCATCGGCAACACCGAGTGGCCGAAGTGGATCGAGGTCATGAACCCCGAACCCGTCGAGCTCACCGACAAGTCCCGTGGGCGCAGCGCTCCGCTCACGCGGCCACGCCCGGGGCACGCCGACCTCGTCGGCATGCAGAAGTACGACTTCGACGAGGCGCGTCCGATCCTCGAGCGTGCGAGCGCGCGCGAGACGGCGGCACGCGTCGCTCTCGGCGCCATCGCCCGTTCGTTCCTCGGCGAGCTCGGCATCCGTCTGGTCAGCCACACGCTCTCGATCGGTCCGGTGCAGGTTCCTCCGGGCTCTGCTCTTCCGACGCCGGACGACGTGGACGCCTTGGACGCCGATCCGCTCCGCTGCTTCGACGCCGCGACGTCGGCACTCATGGTCGCCGAGGTCGATGACGCGAAGAAGGACGGCGACACGCTCGGAGGCATCGTCGAGGTGCTGGCGTACGGCCTCCCGCCGGGGCTCGGCTCGCATGTGCACTGGGATCGCCGCTTGGACGCCCGTCTCGCCCAGGCACTGATGAGCATCCAGGCGATCAAGGGCGTCGAGGTGGGCGACGGATTCGAGACCACGCGCCGTCGTGGCTCGGCGGCGCACGACGAGCTGTTCGCGACCGCTGACGGCATCACGCGCGGCTCCGACCGCGCCGGCGGCACCGAGGGCGGTATGTCCACGGGAACCGTCCTGCGCGTGCGTGCCGGCATGAAGCCGATCGCCACGGTGCCGCACGCGCTGCGCACCATCGACATCGCGACCGGCGACGACGCGACCGCCCACCACCAGCGCTCCGACGTGTGCGCGGTTCCCGCGGCGGGTGTGGTCGCCGAGGCCATGGTCGCGGTCGAGCTGGCGAACGCCGTGCTGGAGAAGTTCGGCGGCGACAGCATCCGTGAGACGCGTCGCAACCTCGACGGGTACCTCGACGGCATCCCGGCAGAGCTGCGCACCACACCCGCGTCCGAGGCGGCGCTCATCGCGCATGACGAGCGAGGCTGACCCGCTGACGCTGGTGCTGGTCGGCCCGATGGCCGCCGGCAAGACCAGCGTCGGTCGACGCGTCGCGCGGCGATTGGGAGTCGCCTTCGTCGACACCGACAAGCGCATCGTCGCCGCTCACGGGCCGATCCCCGCCATCTTCGCGGAGCACGGCGAGGCGCACTTCCGAGACCTGGAACGGGCAGCGGTGGCGGACGCGCTCTCCGAGGGCGGCGTGATCTCCCTCGGTGGCGGAGCGGTGACGCAGGCCGACACGCGCGATCTGCTCAAGGATCAACCGGTCGTCTTCCTGACCGTGAGCGTCGATGCGGTGGCCGACCGCCTGCGCGGCAGCAATCGTCCGCTGCTGGCGGGCGAGGAGGATCCGGTCGAGCGCTGGAAGAAGATCTTCGAGGAACGCCGGAGGTGGTACGCCGAGGTCGCCTGGACGACCTTCGACACCTCACGTCGTCCGATGCAGAGGATCGCGGACGACATCGTGACATGGAGGAGAGAGCAGCGATGAGCACGACGACCATCAGCGTCACCGGGAACGATGCCTACGACATCACGATCGGGCGGGGGATCCTCGAGCAGGTCTCCGCTGCCCTCGCGCCGGGTGTGCGCAAGATCCTGGTCGTGCACCCGCCGACGCTCGCGGCGCGCGCGGCCGAGCTGCGCGACCGTCTGCTCGCCGACACCGCCGAGGGGCCGCGCGAAGTGCTTCTCGCCGAGATCCCGGACGCGGAGCAGGGCAAGCGCATCGAAGTGGCCGCATTCTGCTGGCAGGTGATGGGGCAGGCGGACTTCACCCGCAGCGACGCCGTCGTCGGCTACGGCGGGGGAGCGGTGACCGATCTCGCCGGTTTCGTCGCGGCGACTTGGCTGCGCGGTGTGCAGCTGGTCCAGGTACCCACCACCGTGCTCGGACTGGTCGACGCCGCGGTCGGCGGAAAGACGGGCGTCAACACCGCCGAGGGCAAGAACCTCGTCGGCGCGTTCTGGGCGCCCAGCGCCGTGATCGGCGACCTCGACGAGCTCGCCAGTCTCAGCCCGAACGAGGCGACGGCAGGGTTCGCCGAGGTGGTCAAGGCCGGTTTCATCTGGGCACCGGAGATCCTCGACATCATCGAGGCTGACCCCGTCCGCGCGGTGGATACGACCACCGACGAATTCCGTCGTGCGATCGAGCTGGCTATCGGTATGAAGGCGGAGGTGGTCTCCGACGACTTCCGCGAGGCGGGTCTCCGCGAGATCCTGAACTACGGACACACCCTCGGGCACGCGATCGAGCACGCCGAGCGGTACCGCTGGCGGCATGGTGCGGCGATCTCGGTGGGGATGCTGTACGCCGCGGAGCTCTCTCGCCTCGCGGGCCGGCTCTCCGACGACGCGGCCGAACGCCACCGCACCGTCCTCGACTCTTTGGGGCTTCCCACGTCGTACCGCGCCGGAGCGTGGCCGCAACTGCTCGCCACGATGCAGCGCGACAAGAAGAGCCGCGGCGGGATGCTCCGTTTCATCCTGCTCGATGACATCGCCAAGCCCACCGTGCTGCAGGCCCCGGACGAGTCGCTGATGTTCGCCGCCTACCAGGAGGTGGGTGCGTGACCCGCCGCATCCTCCTGGTCAACGGCCCGAACCTGAACCTGCTGGGCACGCGCGAACCCGAGGTCTACGGCACGGCGACGCTCGCTGATGTGGAGCGGATCACCGCCGCCGCCGCCGCCGAGTTCGACTTCGAGGTGCGCGCGGTGCAGAGCAACCACGAGGGCGTCCTGATCGACGCCATCCATGCCGCCCGCGAGGACTGCACGGCCATCGTCATCAACCCCGGCGGCCTCACGCACACCTCCGTGGTGCTGCGGGACGCGCTGACGGGTGTGTCGCTGCCGTTTGCCGAGGTGCACATCTCCGATGTGTACGCGCGCGAGGAGTTCCGCCACCACTCCTACCTGCATGATGTCGCCGTGGTCCGCATCGTCGGACGCGGCGTCGACGGATATGCCGACGCCGTGCGCGAACTGGTCACGCACCTCTGATCGAAACGGAGTCGCCGTCCACCGCGATGGCCATCAGCTGAGCGCCGAAACGGATGACGTTCACGGGGCGTGCGAGGCGGTGCTGCGGGCCTACGTTCTCGTGGGCGGGGCTGATCCACGGCATGGGCCGTGCGGGGGTCCGGCCGCTCATCCCTTAGACTCGACTGTCGGCCTCGTCCGAACCCGCAGACACACGAACGGAACTCGCAGCGCATGGCATCTACCGCAGACATCAAGAACGGCGTCGTCCTCAGCATCGACGGGCAGCTCTGGAGCGTCATCGAGTTCCAGCACGTCAAGCCCGGCAAGGGTGGCGCGTTCGTGCGCACGAAGCTGAAGAACGTCGTCTCCGGCAAGGTCGTCGACCGCACGTACAACGCGGGCGCGAAGATCGAGATCGAGAACGTCGACCGCCGCGACTACACGTACCTGTACACCGACGGCGACGGCTACGTCTTCATGGATCAGACCGACTTCGACCAGATCACGGTCGGCGCCGCCACTGTCGGCGACGCGAAGAACTTCCTTCTCGAGAACCAGGCCGTGACCATCGCCCTGAACAACGGCAACCCGCTGTACATCGACCTCCCGGCATCCGTGATCCTCGAGATCACCTACACCGAGCCGGGCCTGCAGGGCGACCGCTCGTCGGCCGGCACCAAGCCCGCGACGCTCGAGACCGGCTACGAGATCCAGGTGCCGCTGTTCGTCGAGACCGGCACCAAGGTCAAGGTCGACACCCGCACGGGTGACTACCTCGGCCGCGAGAAGTAAGGCGTGAGCGCCCGGACGAAGGCGCGCAAGCGCGCTCTCGACATCCTGTTCTCCGCCGATGTGCGCGGGGATGACATCGCCGTGACGTTGGCGGCCGAGGCGAAGCGTGCGGCCAGCGAGCCTGCACGTGAGGCCTCCTGGCTCTACGCCCGCGAGATCGTCGACGGCATCATCGACCAGCGCGACGAGATCGATGAGCAGATCACGACGCACAGCCGCGACTGGAAGCTCGAGCGGATGCCCGCGGTCGACCGCGCGCTGCTCCGCATCGCGGTGTGGGAGATCCTCTACAACGACGAGGTTCCGACGGCCGTGGCGATCGACGAGGCCGTGGAGCTCGCCAAGGAGTTCTCGACCGACGACTCCGGCGCGTTCGTGCACGGCGTCCTCGCGCGGGTAGCCCGCTCCGCCTGATCGTCCGCCGCGAGGCACTGTCGGTGGTGTCGGAGAGGATGGGGGCATGTCCCTCGCGTCCGATCCGTCCCGCTCGGAGGGCTCGTCATCCGCGGACTGGCGGTCGATTCTCGGTTCTCCGCGCGACGACGCAGAAACTCCACTCGCACTCGGCGTGGAACTGCGGCTGCGCGACGGCCGAGGCGCGAACCCGTGGGCGTCCCGCCCGCAGCGCACGGCGACCGCGCGCGACGTGGCGAAACGTACCGGCGAGATCCTGCTCGGCATCCGGCCGCTCGAGAAGAGTGCGTCCACCGGCGCCTGGGTGCAGGGCACGGCATCGTGGGACGCCGTCCGCCGCTCGCCCACGCAGTACGGACGCGACCGGTCGCGGTGGTTCGCCGATCTGCTCAGCATCGCGCGCGACACTCTTCTGTCGGGCACGGCCGGCGACTGGCTGGTCGCCGACCTGATCGAGTCCGGCCTGCTCTGGGGGCATCTGCGTGCCGCGGCTGACGTCGGCATCCCCCTCGTCGCCGCCCAGAAGAGCACGACCGTCGTGCTCGCGGAGCGCGCATCGATCGGCGCCACCGTCGGACGCGAGGGCGGTGGCCTCATCGTGCACCCGGCCGTCACGATCGACGGCCGCGAGGTCGACCCGCTCGCCGTGCATCCGATCGGGCACAGTGGTCTGTACGAGGTCGCACAACGCGGCACGAAGCTCCGTGTCACGCTGGCCGAGGTGGCGATCAGCCGCCCGGTGCACGCCCTGCTCGGCGCCGGCGAGGGCCTCGAGGTGCCTGCCGGTGACGAGGCGGCATTCTTCCGTGATGCCTACCCGCTGCTGGCTCGTCGCATCGATGTGCGGCCGGTCGGTCGGGTCGAGCTGCCTCCTCTTCCGGCGCCCCGTGCCGTGGTGGAGCTGTCCTTCCAGCGGGGCGACACCGTCAAGTATTCGTTCGCGTGGGACTACCGCGGGTTCGGACTCGTGCCTTTCACGCCGAGTTCCGATGCGGTGCGAGACACCGTCGCCGAAGATGCGCTCAGGGATGCGCTTCAGGCCGTGTGGACGGAACGACTGGGGGAGGAGCTCGCGCCCACCGGGGCTTTCCACGACGTCGCGGCCGCCGAATTCGTCACCCGAGTGGTGCCGGCGCTCGAGGCCGAGGGCGTCACCGTCACCGTCACCGGCCGCAGCAAGAGCTATCACGAGCTCACGGGCGAGCCCGAGATCACGGTGACCACGGTCGAGAGCACTGATCCCGACTGGTTCGATCTCGGTGTCCTGGTGAAGATCGACGGCCGCACCATCCCGTTCGGACCCCTCTTCACCGCATTGAGCAAGGGCAAGAAGAAGCTCCTGCTCTCCGACGGCGGCTATTTCTCCCTGAATCACCGGGCGCTCGACCGCCTCCGCGAACTGATCGAGGAGGCCGGCGAACTCGAGGAGTGGGAAGCCGGTCCACGGATCAGCCGACATCAGACCGATCTCTGGGAGGAGTTCGAGGATCTCGCCGACGAGGCTCTTCCCGCAGTGACATGGCGGGCGACGGCCGACGGGCTGCGTCGGGCGAGTTCCGTGCCGGCGGTCGCGGTGCCGCAGGGAATCACGGCCGAACTCCGCCCTTATCAGAAAGAGGGTTTGGACTGGCTCGCCTTTCTCTGGGCGCACCGTCTCGGCGGCATCCTCGCCGACGACATGGGCCTCGGCAAGACGCTGCAGCTGCTGGCGCTCATCATGCACGCGCGCGAAGCGGGGGAGCGGCGACCGTTCCTCGTCGTCGTGCCCACGTCTGTCCTCGCGACCTGGCGCAGCGAGGCCGCACGATTCGCGCCGGCGCTGCGCGTGCAGGTCAGGGCGAGCACGCAGGGGCCGCCATTGACGGACTCGCTGCGGGACATCGACCTCGTGATCACGACCTATGCGGTCGCACGGCTCGACGAAGACGTGTACGCCGGTGTCGAGTGGGCCGGGCTCATCCTCGATGAAGCCCAGTTCGTCAAGAATCCCGAGACCAAGCTGCACCGCGCGGTCGCGACGTTCCGCGCGGACGTCACCTTCGCGGTCACCGGAACCCCGATGGAGAACAGCCTCAGCGAGCTGTGGGCCCTGCTCAAGCTGACGGCGCCGGGCCTCTTCGCCTCGGCTCGGAAGTTCCGCGAGGACTACATCCAGCCGATCGAGCAGGGCAAGGTCCCCGAGAACGAGGAGGGCGGCGCCTATCGGCAGCGTCGACTCGAACGGCTGCGCCGCCGCATCCGCCCGCTCCTGCTGCGGCGCACGAAAGAACTCGTCGCGCCGGAGCTGCCGGCGAAACAGGAGCAGATCCTCGAAGTCGAGCTGAGTTCCTCCCACCGGGCGCTCTACGAGGTCGTCCTGCAGCGCGAGCGGCAGAAGGTGCTGGGACTGCTGGAAGACCTCGACCGCAACCGCTTCATCGTGTTCCGCTCCCTGACGCTGATGCGCATGCTCAGCCTGGCCCCCGGACTGATCGATCCCGAAGACGCGAAGATCGGCTCGCGCAAGCTCGACGTGTTACTCGAGCGCGTGATCGAGCTGCAGGCCGAGGGCCATCGGGCTCTGGTGTTCAGCCAGTTCACATCGTTCCTCGACATGGCCGCGGCGCGCCTCGATGCCGCAGGCATCCCGTATGCGCATCTGGACGGCTCGACGCGGCACCGCCAGAAGGTTGTCGAGGGCTTCACATCGGGGGAGCAGCCGGTGTTCCTCATCAGCCTGAAGGCCGGCGGATTCGGACTCACCCTGACCGAGGCCGACTACGTGTTCCTGCTCGATCCGTGGTGGAACCCGGCTGCCGAGGCGCAGGCCGTGGACCGCACGCACCGCATCGGGCAAGAGAGCCAGGTGTTCGTCTACCGCATGATCGCCACGGGCACGATCGAGGAGAAGGTGCTCGAACTCCAGCGTCGGAAGGCCCGCCTGTTCACGGCGGTGCTGGACGACGAGGCACTGTTCGCGCAGTCGCTCTCCGCCGAGGACATCCGCGGGCTCTTCGACGCCTGACCGGAATACTCACGGCGAGGTCGACCGGGCCCACAGGGAGCCCTCGGTACAATCGAACGGTTCACTTTCGGGAGGAATGCAATGCGGATCACGGGACTCGGCCACGCCGGGATGTTCATCGAGACCTTGGGCGGGAACATCATCTGCGACCCGGTCCTCGGGCCCTCTTTCTACGGATCCTGGTTCCCGTTCCCCGACAACCGAGGACTCGACTGGGAGCGTTTCGGGCGTGAGGCCGACTTCCTCTGGATCTCGCACCGCCACCGCGACCACTTCGACCCGAAGCTGCTCGAGCGCTACATCCGCAAGGACATCGAGGTGCTGCTTCCGGAGTACCCGACCGATGACCTCGAGAAGGACATCCGGGCCCTCGGCTACACGAACATCACCTACGCGCCCGCCGGTCGGGTCATCGAGCGCGGCGAGCTCAAGATGATGATCACGCCGCTGCGCGCGCCCAGCGACGGTCCGATCGGTGACTCCTCCCTGAGCGTCGACGACGGTACCGGCTCGGTGCTCAACCAGAACGACTCGCACCCGCTCGACCTCGAGAAGCTGCTCGATTTCGGGAAGCCCGACGCGTACTTCACCCAGGTCTCCGGTGCGATCTGGTGGCCCATGGTCTACGACCTGCCGCTGGATGCCAAGCAGAACTTCGCTCGGCTCAAGCGCGAGGCGCAGAACAAGCGCGCCATGTACTACATCGAGAAGGTCGATGCCCCGCACGTCTTCCCGATGGCCGGCCCGCCCATGTTCCTCCGCGACGACCTGTTCGACTTCAACGGGCTCGGCAAGAACGGCGAGTCTATCTTCACGGATCAGAAGCAGTTCCTCGCGCACATGAAGGAACTCGCGCCGCAGTACGACGGCCAGCTCTTCATCCCCGGCACCGTGGTCACGGTCGATGGGGGAGCAGTCACGAGTGAGCAGACCCTCTACACCGAGGCCGAGATCGCGCACATCTTCGATGAGAAGTGGGACTACCTCGAGGAGCAGCGCGCGAGCCGACAGCAGGAGATCCGCGATGAGGAGGCCTCTCGCGCCGAGATCATCCCGCCCGCGGAGATGCTCGAAGCCCTCAAGACGTGGTGGGAGCCGCTGCTGAAGAAGTCCCGCACGATCCGGCTCGGCGTCGGTGGCTGCGTGCGCTTCCGCATCGGCGAGCTCGACATGGTCGTCGACTTTCCGCGCGCGAAGGTCCGCGAGTACGCGGGCGAAGAGTGCGTGTACTGGTACACCATCCCCGCCGATCTGGTGTCGACCAACATCGTCGACCACGAGATCGACTGGTCGAACTCGATCTTCCTCTCGATGCAGTTCTCCGTGGGCCGCAGCGGCAAGTTCAACGAGTTCCTCACCACGTTCCTCAAGTGCCTCTCGGTCGACCGCATCGAGTACGTCGAGAACTGGTATCAGGAGCAGACCGACCAGACCGAAGACACCGAGATCGGTGACTGGGTCGTTCAGCGTCGCTGCCCGCACCTGCGCGCAGACCTCACCCGCACCGGCACGGTCGACGAAGACGGGATCCTCACGTGCAGCATGCACGACTGGAAGTGGGATCTGAAGACCGGGCGCTGTCTTTCCACCGCAGGTCACGCGATCCGTTCGTCGAAGATCGACGACGTCACCGACCCGGTGCTGCAAGAGGCCAGCTGACCCTCGGGAGCCTCATCGCTCCGATACACTGGCATGACAAACAACCTTTAACACCGTCCTGTGAGGCGGAGAAGGGAGCGGCCGATGAGCATGCGCACCGTGCTGCACGAAGCCGACATCTCACGAGCGCTGACCCGGATCGCGCACGAGATCCTCGAGTCCAATCGAGGCGCCGAGAGCCTCGTCCTGCTGGGCATTCCGACCCGGGGCGTCACTCTCGCCCACCGACTCGGCCTGCTGATCAGCGAGATCGCACAGCAGTCCGTCCCGGTCGGATCGCTCGATGTCACGCTGTTCCGCGATGACCTCGCCAAGCACCCGACCCGTTCTCCGCAGCCGACCGAGATCCCTGTGGGCGGCATCGACGGCAAGACCGTCGTCCTCGTCGACGACGTGCTCTTCTCCGGTCGCAGCATCCGCGCCGCTCTCGACGCGATCCAGTCCATCGGACGCCCCACCGTCGTGCGCCTCGCGATCCTCGTGGACCGTGGGCACCGTGAGCTTCCGATCCGGCCGGACTTCATCGGCAAGAACATCCCCTCCGCCCGCACCGAACGGGTCAACGTGCGCCTCCTCGAGAACGACGGGGCCGAGGAGGTGACGATCGGCGAATGAGACACCTCCTCGACACACGCACCCTCGACAGGACCACTGCCCTGCGCATCCTCGACGTCGCCGAAGACATGTCCGACACGCAGTCGCGCGAGGTCAAGAAGCTCCCGACCCTGCGGGGCAAGACGGTCGTCAACCTCTTCTTCGAGGACTCGACGCGCACGCGCATTTCGTTCGAAGCCGCCGCCAAGCGACTCTCCGCCGATGTCATCAACTTCGCCGCGAAGGGCTCCAGCGTCTCGAAGGGCGAGAGCCTGAAGGACACCGCGCAGACGCTCGAGGCGATCGGTGCCGATGCGGTCGTGGTCCGTCACCCGGGCTCCGGTGCGCCACAGACCCTCGCGACCAGCGGGTGGATCTCGGCGGGGGTCGTGAATGCCGGCGACGGCACCCACGAGCATCCGACGCAGGCGCTGCTCGACGCCTTCACGATCCGCAAGCGCCGGTTCGGCGCCGACAGCCGCGGCCAGGACCTGAGCGGAATTCGCGTCGTGATCGTGGGCGACGTCCTGCACTCACGGGTCGCCCGCTCGAACGTCTGGCTGCTCACCACGCTCGGCGCCGAGGTCACCCTGGTGGCTCCGCCGACGCTGGTTCCGCAGAACGTCTCGCTCTGGCCGGTCCGGGTCGTGTACGACCTCGATCACGCGCTGGCGGACGAGCCGGACGCGGTGATGATGCTGCGCATCCAGCTCGAACGGATGAACGCCGCGTATTTCCCGACTGAGCGGGAGTATTCCCGCCGCTGGGGGCTGGACGCGCGGCGAGTGGCGGCTCTTCCGGGCGGTAGCATTGTGATGCACCCCGGACCCATGAACCGGGGACTGGAGATCTCGTCGGAAGCAGCCGATTCCCCCCGTTCGACGGTGCTGGAACAGGTCACGAACGGGGTGTCCGTCCGCATGGCGGTGCTGTACCTGCTTCTGGCAGGAGAACGAGACGACGAACGAGGGGGAGACCTGTGAACGAGACCCTCGTCATCACCGGCGCACAGCTTCTCGGTGCCGAGAGCGCCGACATCATCATCGAGGACGGCCGGATCGCCGAGATCGGCAGCGGGTTGAGCCGCTCCGGCGCGCGCGTCGTCGACGCGGCGGGACTCGTCGCGCTGCCCGGACTCGTCGACCTGCACACGCATCTGCGCGAACCGGGCTACGAAGCGTCCGAGACGATCCTCACCGGCACGAGGGCTGCGGCCGCCGGCGGCTTCACGGCCGTCTTCGCCATGCCCAACACCTCGCCGGTCGCCGACACCGCGGGTGTGGTCGAGCAGGAGCTCGCCCTCGGTGAAGCAGCCGGCTACGCCACCGTGCAGCCCATCGGCGCGGTCACCGTCGGCCAGAAGGGCGAGCGTCTCGCCGAGCTGGGCGCCATGGCGACCTCCCGCGCGCAGGTCCGCGTCTTCAGCGACGACGGCTTCTGCGTGTTCGACCCGCTGATCATGCGTCGTGCGCTGGAGTATGTGAAGTCCTTCGGGGGAGTCATCGCCCAGCACGCGCAGGATCCACGCCTCACCGAGGGCGCCCAGATGAACGAGGGCACGGTCTCGGCAGAGCTGGGCCTCGCAGGCTGGCCCGCCGTCGCCGAAGAGTCGATCATCGCCCGCGACGTGCTGCTCGCGGAGCATGTCGGCTCGCGCCTGCACGTGTGCCACCTCTCGACCGCGGGGTCGGTGGACATCATCCGCTGGGCCAAGAAGCGCGGCATCGATGTCACGGCTGAGGTCACCCCTCATCACCTGCTGCTGACCGACGAGCTGGTGCGCGGATACGACGCGCGGTACAAGGTCAACCCCCCGCTGCGCCGGGAAGAGGATGTGCTCGCCGTGCGCGAGGGCCTCGCCGACGGCACGATCGACATCGTGGCCACCGACCACGCCCCGCACCCGAGCGAGCACAAGGCGTGCGAGTGGCAGGCTGCCGCGAACGGCATGGTGGGCCTCGAGAGCGCGCTGCGCGTCGTGCACCAGTCGATGGTGCAGACCGGGCTGCTGGAGTGGTCCGATGTCGCACGGGTGATGAGCGCGACGCCGGCGCGTATCGGCAGCCTCGCCGGTCACGGCACTCCGCTCGAGGTCGGTCAGCCCGCCCAGATCACGCTCTACGACGCCTCCGTCGACGGCGTCTTCACCGAAGCGGATCTGCACGGCCGCAGTGTGAACTCGCCGTACCTCGGCAGGGCTCTTCCCGGACGGGTCGAGTACACGATCCACGGCGGCGTCCTCACGGTCGACGGCGGCAGCGTCGTCGAGGAGCTCGGCGCATGAGCGCTCGGGATCTCGCCGTCGCGATCACGATCGCGGTCGCGCTCCTGGTGCTGCTCACAATGCTCTTCGCCTGGCGACGACGAATCCGCCGCGACTCCGTGTTCACGGCCCCGCTGGGGGTTCCGGAGCACGCGGAGGTCTCCCGCCGCGACGAGGTGCTGTACGTGTCGACGACACGGCACGAGCAGCCGCTCGAGCGTCTGGCGGTGTCGCCTCTCGCGTACCGGGCCCGCGGCGAACTCGCCCTCACGGATCGCGGCATCGCCCTCTGCCTCGACGGCGAGCCGACGGTGTTCCTCGCGAGCGCCCGGCTCGTCGCCGTCGACCGCGCCACGGTCACGATCGACCGGGTCGTCGAGCCCGGTGGCCTCGTGCGCATCGCCTGGAACATCGACGACGACACGATCGTCGACAGCTACCTGCGGCTCGCCACCGGCGACCCGCGGACTCTCATCTCCGACCTGCAGCGGCTCGTCCCCGCCGCCCCCGACACAGGAGCAACGTCATGACACTCTCGACACCCCCCGGACAGGCCCCCGCGGCCCAGCTCCCCGATCCCGCCGTCCTCGTCCTGGAAGACGGCACCCGCCACACCGGACGCGCCTACGGCGCCCGCGGGCGCACGCTGGGCGAGGTCGTCTTCGCGACCGGCATGTCCGGTTACCAGGAGACGATCACCGACCCCTCCTACGCGGGCCAGATCGTCCTGCAGACGGCACCGCACATCGGCAACACCGGCATGAACGACGAGGATGCGGAATCCCGTCGCATCTGGGTCTCCGGATACATCGTGCGCGACCCCTCGCGTGTGGTCTCCAACTGGCGTGCGAACGCCTCGCTCGACGACGTGCTCGTCGAAGACGGCATCGTGGGCATCAGCGGCATCGACACCCGGGCGATCACCCGCCACATCCGTTCGGCCGGCTCCATGCGCGGCGGTATCTTCTCCGGCCCGGATGCCGCCCTCGACCCGGAGGAGCAGGTGCGCATCGTCCGCGAAGCGCCCGAGATGGCGGGACGCAACCTCTCCGCCGAGGTCTCGGTCGACGTCGCGACCGTCACGACGGCGATGGGCAACCGGATCGGCAACCTCGCCGTCCTCGACCTCGGCGTGAAGCAGGCGACGATCGACAACCTCGCCGCCCGCGGCTTCGAGGTGCACGTGCTTCCGCAGGATGTCACGATCGACGAGATCCGGGCGATCGACCCCGTGGCGGTCTTCTACTCGAACGGCCCGGGTGACCCCGCGGCCTCCGGCGACCACATCGAGCTGCTCCGCTCGGTGCTCGATGACGGCCTCCCGTTCTTCGGCATCTGCTTCGGCAACCAGCTGCTCGGCCGCGCGCTCGGTCTCGGCACCTACAAGCTGCCCTTCGGCCACCGCGGTATCAACCAGCCGGTGCTCGACAAGCAGACCGGCAAGGTCGAGATCACGGCCCACAACCACGGCTTCGCGGTCGAGGCGCCCCTGGAGGGCTCCTTCGACAGCCCGAACGGCTACGGCAAGGTCGAGGTCAGTCACGTCGGCCTCAACGACAACGTCGTCGAGGGCCTCCGCGCCCTCGACATCCCGGCCTTCTCGGTGCAGTACCACCCCGAGGCGGCGGCCGGCCCGCACGACGCCAACTACCTCTTCGACAGGTTCCGCGACCTGGTCATCGCCAGCCAGAAGGACTCCAAGTAATGCCCAAGCGCGACGACATCAACTCCGTCCTCGTCATCGGCTCCGGCCCGATCGTCATCGGTCAGGCCTGCGAGTTCGACTACTCCGGCACCCAGGCGTGCCGCGTGCTCCGTGAAGAGGGTGTCCGGGTCATCCTGGTCAACTCCAACCCGGCCACGATCATGACCGACCCTGACTTCGCCGACGCGACCTACATCGAGCCGATCACCTGGCAGGTCATCGAGACGATCATCGCCAAGGAGCGCCCCGACGCGATCCTCCCGACCCTCGGCGGCCAGACCGCGCTGAACGCGGCGATCGAACTGCACAACCACGGAATCCTCGAGAAGTACGACGTCGAGCTCATCGGCGCGAACTTCGAGGCGATCAACAAGGGCGAGGACCGCCAGATCTTCAAGCAGCTGGTCCTCGATGCCGGTGCCGACGTGGCGGATTCCCGCATCGCCCACACGATGGACGAGGTTCTCGCGGCCGCCGACGAGCTCGGCTACCCGCTCGTGGTCCGCCCGAGCTTCACGATGGGCGGCCTGGGGTCCGGCTTCGCGTACGACGAGAGCGACCTGCGTCGCATCGCCGGTGCGGGCCTGCGCGACTCGCCCACCACCGAGGTGCTCCTGGAGGAGTCCATCCTCGGCTGGAAGGAGTACGAACTCGAGCTCATGCGCGACACGGCCGACAACACGGTCGTGGTCTGCTCCATCGAGAACGTCGACCCGGTCGGCGTGCACACGGGTGACTCGATCACGGTCGCGCCCGCGCTGACCCTCACCGACCGCGAGTACCAGAAGATGCGCGACATCGGCATCGACATCATCCGTGCCGTCGGCGTCGACACCGGTGGCTGCAACATCCAGTTCGCGGTGGACCCGTCGAACGGCCGCATCATCGTCATCGAGATGAACCCGCGCGTCTCGCGCTCCAGCGCCCTGGCCTCGAAGGCGACGGGATTCCCGATCGCCAAGCTCGCGGCCAAGCTCGCGCTCGGCTACCGCCTCGACGAGATTCCGAACGACATCACGGGTGTGACTCCGGCGAGCTTCGAGCCCACGCTCGACTACGTCGTGGTCAAGGTGCCGCGCTTCGCGTTCGAGAAGTTCCCGGCGGCCGACGCGACGCTGACCACGACCATGAAGTCGGTGGGCGAGGCGATGGCGATCGGCCGCAACTACGCGACCGCGCTGCAGAAGGCACTCCGCTCGCTGGAGAAGCGCGGATCCAGCTTCCACTGGGGCCCGGAGGAGCGCTCGGTGGAGGAACTCCTCGAGATCTCGAAGATCCCGACCGACGGCCGGATCGTGACGCTGCAGCAGGCGCTGCGCAAGGGAGCGACCGTCGAGCAGGCCTTCGACGCGACGGCGATCGACCCGTGGTTCCTCGACCAGATCGTGCTGATCAACGAGGTCGCCGAGATCGTGCGCACGGCTCCCGAGCTCGACGCCGCGACCCTCCGGTACGCCAAGGAGCACGGCTTCTCCGACGCGCAGCTCGCCGAGATCCGCGGCACGAACGAGGCAGAGGTGCGCGGCGTCCGCCACGGCCTCGGCATCCGCCCGGTGTACAAGACGGTCGACACCTGCGCCGGCGAGTTCCCGGCTCTCACGCCGTACCACTACTCGAGCTACGACTTCGAGACCGAGGTGGCACCGTCCGAGCGGACCAAGGTCGTCATCATCGGCTCGGGCCCGAACCGCATCGGTCAGGGCGTCGAATTCGACTACTCGTGCGTGCACGCCTCGTTCGCGCTGTCGGACGCCGGCTTCGAGACCGTGATGGTCAACTGCAACCCGGAGACCGTGTCGACCGACTACGACACCTCCGACCGCCTGTACTTCGAGCCGCTGACGCTCGAAGACGTGCTGGAGGTGCTCGACGCGGAAGCCGCGAGCGGAACCATCCTCGGCGTCGTGTGCCAGCTCGGCGGCCAGACGCCGCTCGGGCTCGCGAAGGGCATCGAGGCAGCCGGGTACACGGTGCTCGGCACCAGCCCCGAGGCGATCGACCTGGCCGAGGAGCGCGAGCTCTTCTCCCGTCTGCTCGACGAGGCAGGGCTCGTGGCGCCGCGAAACGGCACCGCGATCGACGTCGAGGGCGCCGTGCGCATCGCCGAGGAGATCGGCTACCCGGTGCTGGTGCGCCCGAGCTTCGTGCTCGGCGGACGCGGCATGGAGATCGTCTACGACACCGCGTCGCTGCGTGACTACTTCGTGCGCACCGCGGGCGAGGTCGTCATCGAGGAGGGCAAGCCGCTCCTGGTCGACCGCTTCCTCGACGACGCGATCGAACTCGACGTGGACGCGCTCTACGACGGCACCGATCTGTACATCGGCGGCGTCATGGAGCACCTCGAAGAGGCCGGCATCCACTCCGGCGACTCGAGCTGCACCCTGCCTCCGGTCTCGCTCGGCCGCACCGATGTGGACCGCGTGCGCGAGGCCACTCTGGCCATCGCGAAGGGCGTCGGCGTGCGCGGACTGCTGAACGTGCAGTTCGCCATCAGTGCCGGTGTGCTCTACGTCATCGAGGCGAACCCCCGCGCCAGCCGGACCGTGCCCTTCGTCTCCAAGGCGCTCGGCATCCCGATGGCCAAGGCCGCGAGCCGTGTGATGACCGGTTCCACGATCGCCGAGCTGCGCGCCGAGGGCATGCTGCCCGAGCAGGACGGATCCCGCGTTCCGCTCGACGCCCCGGTGTCGGTCAAGGAGGCCGTGCTCCCGTTCAAGCGGTTCCGTACGGCCGACGGCAAGACGGTCGACTCGATCCTCGGCCCGGAGATGCGCTCCACCGGTGAGGTCATGGGCATCGACCGCGACTTCCCGACGGCGTTCGCGAAGAGCCAGGCCGCGGCCTACGGCGGCATGCCCACCTCGGGCACCGTGTTCATCTCGGTCGCCGACTCGGACAAGCGCGCCGTGATCCTGCCTGCGCACCGACTGCAGCAGTTGGGCTTCACGATCGTCGCGACCGAGGGCACCGCCGAGATCCTCTCCCGTAACGGCATCGCCGTGACCGTCGTCGAGAAGTTCAGTGCGACGCAGGAGTCCGGGGCGAAGAACATCGTCGACCTCATCAACGAGGGGGCGATCGACATCGTCGTGAACACCCCGTCTGGCGGGGCGGCCCGTGCCGACGGGTATGAGATCCGCGCGGCAGCGGTCGCCGCTGACAAGGCCCTGTTCACGACCATGGCCGTGCTCGGCGCCGCGGTGAGCGGCATGGACGCGGCCCACGAGGGCTTCCAGGTCAAGAGCCTCCAGGAGTACGCGCTGGAGCGGAAGGCGGCACTGTGAGCGCACGCTTCGGCGAGCGAGTCCGCGCGGCGCTGCACGAACGCGGACCGCTCTGCGTCGGCATCGACCCCCACGCCGCGTTGCTCGCGGCGTGGGGGCTGAGCGACGATGCGCAGGGCGTCCGCGAGTTCGGCCTGCGCACGGTCGAGGCCGCTTCCGGGCGGGTGGGCATCGTCAAGCCCCAGGTCTCGTTCTTCGAGCGCTTCGGCTCCCAGGGCATCGCCGCACTCGAAGATGTTCTCGCAGCGGCACGCGCGGCCGGTCTCGTCGTGATCGCCGACGCCAAGCGGGGAGACATCGGTTCGACGATGGACGACTACGCGCGTGCGTGGCTGACTCCGGGTTCGCCACTGGAGGCCGACGCGCTCACGGTCAACCCGTTCCTCGGAGTCGGTGCTCTCGACGGGGCATTTGCGCTGGCCGCCGACCACGGCAAGGGGCTGTTCGTGCTCGCCGCGACCAGCAACCCCGAGGCCGAACTCCTGCAGCGCTCCACCGGCTCGACGGGTGCGACGGTGTCCGCCGCTGTCATCAGCGAGGTCTCCGCTCGCAACGCCGCGGAGTCAGCGGCAGGGGAGTGGGGGAGCTTCGGTTTCGTGATCGGCGCGACCGTCGACTGGACCCTGGCCGGCATCGAACCCTTCTCCCCAGCAGCTCCCATCCTCGCTCCCGGCTTCGGCGCCCAGGGGGCCACGCCGGCCGACCTGCGTCGCCGCTTCGGCCCGATGTCGGAAGCGGTGATCGCGAGCGAGAGCCGCAGCATCCTCTCGGCGGGTCCCGCGGATCTGGCCGTGGCGATCACCGCACGCGCCGCCGAGTACCTCGAGGTGGCCGGTGTCTGACGCGCAGCGCACGGTTCCCGAAGTCGACAGGGCTGCTGCGGCACGCCGCGCCGTGGAGCGGCGGCGCGCCAGGGCTTCGGTGAAGCGCGATCTCACGATGCGGGTGGTGACCCCGCAGACCGTTCTGCACCGCGCCACCGCGGATGCCGACTCCGTCGAGGGATCGATGCGCATCACCGACTTCCTCCTCGCTCTCCCCGCGATCGGTGCCGGCAAGCGCGACCGGGTACTGGAGGAGCTGCAGATCTCTCCGGTCAAGCGCCTCGGTGGTCTCGGAGCTCGTCAGCGCCGGGTACTCGAGGAATGGCTCGACACGCGCTTCCCCGCGCCGAGCGCGCGAGGAGCGCGGAGTCGACTCCTCGTGCTCGCCGGCCCCACCGCGGTCGGCAAGGGCACGGTCGCCGCGCACATCCGCGAGCACAACCCGGAGATCCACCTCTCGGTGTCAGCGACCACACGGCCCCCGCGCCCCGGCGAGATCCACGGCGTGCACTACTACTTCGTCGACGACGCGGAGTTCGATCGGCTGATCGCCGACGGGGAACTCCTCGAGTACGCGGTGGTCCACAACAAGTCGCGCTACGGCACGCCGCGGGGGCCCATCGACGAGGCTCTGGCCGCAGGCAAGACCGTGCTGCTCGAGATCGACCTGCAGGGCGCTCGTCAGGTGCGCGCCGCAGAACCCGCCGCGACGCTCATCTTCCTGCTGCCTCCGAGCTGGGACGAACTGGTGCACCGGCTGGTCGGCCGTGGCACCGAGGATGCCGAGGAGCGCGCCCGTCGACTGCGCACCGCGAAGGGCGAACTCGCCGCTCAAAACGAGTTCGATCACCTCATCGTGAACGAGGACGTCGCCACGGCGGCCCGCGAGGTCGTAGAATTGTCTTCAAGCTCTGCGCGCTGAGCGTCTTCGCGCGCCATTTCGCACCGACTTCGCGACGATCCCGTCGCCTGACCAGGAGGTCTCACCATGGCCGGACACAACAACGGCATCATCGATCCCCCCATCGACAACCTGCTCGACCGCGTCGACTCCAAGTACGAGCTCGTGATCTACGCCGCCAAGCGCGCGCGCCAGATCAACGATTACTACTCCGATCTGCACGAGGGCAACCTCTTCGACAACGTGGGCCCGCTGGTCGACTCCTCCGTCGAGGACAAGCCGCTCACCATCGCACTGCACGAGATCAACGAGGACAAGCTCCGCCTGCGTCACGCAGAGTGATATTCGAGGCCGCGCCTCCCTTCTGTCGGAGGCGCGGTCCAGAATGGGTGCAACACCCTCCCTCTGTCCGTCCCGTTCTGGAGTTTCGATGAGCGCCCTGCGTCTGTTCACGTCCGAGTCCGTCACCGAGGGGCATCCGGACAAGATCTGCGATCAGATCTCGGACAGCATCCTCGACGGGCTCATCGCCAAGGACAGAGACTCCCGCGTGGCGGTCGAGACGCTGGTCACAACGGGCCTCGTGCACGTCGCCGGCGAGATCCGCACCGAGGCCTACGTCGACATCCCCACGATCGTCCGCCAGGTCGTGAACGGCATCGGCTACACATCCAGTGAGACCGGCTTCGACGGCGACTCCTGCGGTGTCAGTGTCTCGGTGGGCGAGCAGTCGACCGACATCGCCCACGGCGTCGACAGCGCTCAGGAGCACCGCGACGGATCGTCGGTCGATCCGCTCGACGCCCTCGGCGCCGGCGACCAGGGCATCATGTTCGGCTTCGCGACGAACGAGACGCCGCAGCTCATGCCGATGGCCGCGTGGACCGCGCACCGGCTCGCCGAGCGGCTGACGGAGGTACGCCGCTCCGGTGTTCTGCCGTTCCTCCGCCCCGACGGCAAGACCCAGGTGACCCTCGGTTACGACGGCTTCACCCCGAAGACGGTCGACGCCGTCGTGGTCTCGACACAGCATCACCCCGACATCTCGCAGGAAGACCTGCAGGCGCAGGTTCGCGAGCACGTCATCGACCCCGTGCTGGCCACGACCGGTCTCGACCTCGACGACGTCACCCTCTACATCAACCCGGCCGGTCCCTTCGTGACCGGTGGCCCCAAGGGAGACGCCGGGCTCACCGGCCGCAAGATCATCATCGACACCTACGGTGGCGCCTCCCGCCACGGCGGAGGAGCCTTCAGCGGCAAGGACCCGTCGAAGGTCGACCGCTCCGGCGCCTACGCGACCCGATGGGTGGCGAAGAACGCGGTGGCGGCGGGACTCGCTGACCGGCTCGAGCTGCAGATCGCCTATGCGATCGGTGTCGCTCGTCCGGTCGGTCTCTACGTCGAGACCTTCGGCACCGGCAAGGTGTCCGACGAGGTCATCACACAGGCGATCACGTCGGTGTTCGATCTGCGTCCGCAGGCGATCATCGAGCAGCTCGACCTGCTGCGTCCGATCTACGCCCAGACGGCCGCGTACGGTCACTTCGGTCGAGAACTCCCTGATTTCACGTGGGAGCGCACCGACCGCGTCGAAGAACTGCGCCGCGCTGCCGGGCTCTGATGGGACCGCGGTCCTGATGTCTCCGGAGAGCCGGCGCATCGCGCGCGTGCTCCTCGATTCCCCGCTGCCTCAACTCGATCGGCTCTTCGACTACGCGCTCCCTGCAGAACTGGGCGACGTCCCGCTCGGGGTTCGGGTCCGCGTGCCGCTGCGCACCGCTGGGCGCGTGATCGACGGCTACGTCGTCGAGATCGGCACCGAGGACGACGCGGACCGCCCGCTCTCCGAGGTGGAGAGCGTCGTGTCGGAGGTCCCGGTCCTGCCGGAACGTCTGCACACGCTCGCGCGCCGGGTGGCCGACCGGGCAGCCGGCTCTGCCTCGGATGTGCTGCGTCTGGTGATCCCCAAGCGTCAGGTGCGTGTCGAGAAGGCGTGGACCGCCGATGCGCCGGCGGAGACGCCCGACCCGGAGGCGCTCGCGGTGGCCGAGGGCACCGTCGGACTGTACGAGGGCCTCGGGGCCGTGCTCGACTCGGGCGGACGCGCCGCCGTGGAGGCGATTCCTCAGCTCGTCGATGGCCTGCAGGGGTGGGCCCGACTGCTGGCATCTTCCGCGGCCCGGATGCTCGGGGCGGGCAAGTCGTCGATCATCGTCGTCCCCGACAGCCGTGATCTGGACCGGCTCCTCGCGGCGCTCGACGCTCTCGTCCCCACCGGAGCGGTCGTGCGCCACGACTCCCGGCAGACGAATCCCGACCGCTACCGCGGATTCCTGCGCACGCTCGAGGATGCGCCGTGCATCGTGGTGGGCAACCGCTCGGCCGTGTACTCCCCGGTCGTGGCGGGGATGGTCGCGATCTGGGACGACGGCGATCCGCTCCTGGGGGAGCCGCTCGCTCCGTATGTCAACGCTCGCGACGCGGCTCTCCTTCGACAAGAGCTCGAGGGGTCGGCGCTGCTCTTCGCGGGACACACCCGCACCACGGATGTGGAGCGCCTCGTGGTTCTCGGCTGGCTGCAGGATGTGAGGGCGGCACGCCGCGTGCTTCCTCGCGTCGTGCTCAGCACACCGCAGGAGATGGAGCAGCCGACGGCCCAGCGGATGCCGTCCTCCGCCTTCCTCGCCGCGCGCACCGCAGCGGCCGAGGGGCCGGTGCTCGTTCAGGTCTCGCGACCCGGCTTCTCGCCCTCGCTCGTCTGTGCCGAGTGCCGCGCGCCGGCGCGATGCGCCCACTGCGGCGGCCCGCTCGGAGCGAAGCATCGGGGTGCAGTGCCCGTGTGCGGCTGGTGTGGCCGGGCAGCCAGCGCCTGGGCGTGCCCTGCGTGCTCCTCGACCAAGCTGCGACTCGCCTCCTCAGGGAGCGAGCGCACCGCCGACGAGCTCGGGCGGGCGTTCCCGGGTGTACGCGTGATCGTCGCCGACAGTGCGCACCCGGTCGAGCGCGTGCCGGCCAAACCCGCGCTCGTGGTCGCGACCCGCGGCGCGGAGCCGATCGCGGAGGGCGGATACCGTGCCGTCGTCCTCCTCGACGGCCCTCGCATGCTCCAGGCGCCCGACCTGCGCGTCGCGGAATCCTGTCTGCGATGGTGGTCGAACGCGACCGCCCTGGCCGCGCCCGGCGCGCCGATCCATCTCGTCGGGGTCAACGGTGCGGCGGCGAAGGCACTTGCGACCTGGAACCAGGCAGGCCACGCGCGGTCTGAGCTGGAGAGCAGGGCGCCGCTGCACATGCCCCCGACGACCAGAGTGGCTCTGGTCCAGGGCGCGGTTCCGGCGGTCGCGAACGCTCTCGCCGCCCTCACCGAGCTCGCCCTACCCGGGGATGCCGTACTCGGCCCTGTGCCCATCGAGTCCGACGACATTCCCCCTCGGGTGCGAGCGCTCGTGAGGTTCGACTACGGCTCGGGCCCTCGCGTGGCGACCGCCCTGCGCGCCGCTGTCGTCGCCGAAGCAGTGAGCGGCCGCCGCCGAAAGGGGCGTGCGACCAAGAGCACGCTCTCCGTCCGCCTCGATATCCTCGAACCAGAGCTCTGACCCTTCCGGAGAACCTTCATGCGCCTCGTCTTCGCCGGCACACCCGCTGCCGCCGTGCCCACCCTGCGACGTCTCGCGACCTCGCACGACATCGCCGCGGTCGTCACGCGACCCGATGCCCCGCTCGGGAGAAGGCGGGTGCTGACGCCGTCTCCGGTCGCCCAGGCCGCCGTCGAGCTGGGTCTTCCCGTGATCAAGACGGCGCGGCTCGACGAGGCCGCGACAGCCGAGATCTCGGCGCTGCAGGTCGAGCTCGGAGTGATCGTCGCGTACGGCGGGCTGGTGCGCGAGCCGCTGCTCTCCGCCCCGACCGCCGGGTGGATCAACCTGCACTTCTCTCTGCTGCCCGCATGGCGGGGAGCCGCCCCCGTGCAGCGCGCGCTCATCGCGGGCGATCGGGTGCTCGGTGCGAGCGTGTTCCAGCTCGTCGCCGAGCTGGATGCTGGTGACGTATTCGCCATGCGGGCGATTGACGTTCCCGAGACGGCGACCGCAGGAGAGGCGCTCGAGGCGCTCGCGCTGGACGGAGCAGACCTCACGGCCGATGTGGTCTCCGCGGTCGCGGACGGCACGGCGCGGGCGGTTCCGCAGCAGGGCGAGCCGACCTTCGCCGCCAAGCTCACGCTCGCCGACGGACTGCTCGATTGGGACCAGCCGCTCGACGCCGTGTTCGCCCGATTCCGCGGCGTGACTCCCGAGCCGGGAGCGCACACGACCGTCGCCGGTCAGCCCCTCAAGGTACTCGAGGCGGCTCCGGCAACGGATGCCGAATCGCTGCCCCCCGGACGACTCCGGGGTACCAAGACCGCTCTCCACATCGGCACGGGCACCGGGGCACTCGCCGTCACGAGGGTGCAGCCTGCGGGCAAGGGAGCGATGAACGCGGTCGACTGGTGGCGCGGCCTGCGCGGGGGAGATGAGCTGGTGGCCGGATCATGAGCGACGAGCGACGCAACCGTCGAAGCACGCCGTCGAACGGTCGACCGCGCGGCTCCCAGAGCTCGGCGGAGGGGCATCGCGGCGGTCAGCGCGGTCCCGCTCGCACCGTGCAGCCCGCGAGACGGGTGGCCTACGACGTGCTTCGTGCCGTCTCCGAGACCGACGCGTACGCGAACCTCGTGCTTCCCTCGGCCATCGCCGACGCGAAGCTCACCGCTCAGGACGCGGCGCTCGCGACCGAGCTGACCTATGGGACCCTGCGACGGCTCGGGACCTATGACGCGATCATCGCCTCGGCGGCAGATCGTGCGACAGACGGCATCGACCCGGCGGTTCTCGATGCGCTCCGGCTCGCGGTGCACCAGCTGCTCGCGACACGTGTCGCCTCGCACGCCGCGGTGAACGAGTCGGTGAACCTGGTCGCCATCGAATCAGGTCGCGGAGCGTCGAGTTTCGCGAATGCGGTTCTGCGGCGCATCACCCGGGATTCGGCGGAGGCCTGGCAGGAGCGCATCGAAGAGCAGGCGCGCTCCGACGACGAGCGCCTGGCGCTGCGTTCCGCACATCCGGTCTGGGTGATCCGGGCGCTCCGTCGCGCCCTTGCGGCGGAAGGTCGCGACGCCGAGCTCGGCGCCCTCCTCGAGGCCGACAACGCCTCGCCCGATGTGACGCTCGTCGCCCTGCCCGGTCTCGCGGAGCCCGGCGAACCTCGTCTGCCCTACGCGCCGACGGCCTTCGCCTCTCCCGGTGGCGATCCGCGTCTGTCGGTCGAGGCCTCCGGCGGCACGGTGCGCGTGCAGGACGAGGGCTCCCAGCTCGTCGCGCTCGCCCTGGCCGGAGTCTCACCGATCGCCGCGGGGGAGCGGTGGCTCGATCTCTGTGCCGGCCCGGGTGGGAAGACCGCGCTCCTGGCGGCGATCGCGCTCGAGAAGGATGTCGTCCTCGAGGCCAACGAGGTCGTCCCCGTCCGCGCGCGCCTGGTGCGCAAGGCGCTCCGCGCTGTCCCCGGCGAGATCGTGGTGCACGAGCAGGACGGCCGCGAGATCGCGGCCTCGCGTGCCGGCGAGTTCGACCGGATCCTCGTGGACGCGCCCTGCACGGGCTTGGGTGCGCTGCGCCGCCGGCCCGAGGCTCGGTGGCGCAAGTCGCCAGCCGACGTGGCCGAGCTCGTACCGCTCCAGGTGGAGCTGCTCTCCGCCGCGCTCGACGCGCTCGCCCCGGGCGGGATCGTCGCATACGTCACATGCTCGCCCCACCTCGCCGAGACCACGGGCGTCGTGCAGGAGGTGCTGCGCGGGCGCACCGACATCGTCGAGCTCGATGCGCGCGCAGCGATCGCCGACGTCTCGCGGTCGCCGATCGACCTCGCGACCGAGGGGCGCTCCGGTTCCGGCAGCGCACAGCTCTGGCCGCATCGACACGGCACCGACGCGATGTTCCTCGCGCTCCTGCAGCGCTCCGCAACCGTCAACACCACAGGGAAGGAAGACTAGGACCGTGGATCTGCCTCGCGCACCGCGCATCAACCCCAGCATCCTCGCCGCCGACTTCGTGAACATGCAGGCGGACCTCGCCCGCATCGCGACAGCAGACTTCGCGCACGTCGACGTGATGGACAACCACTTCGTGCCCAATCTGACGTTCGGACCCCAGATGGTCGAGCGCATCCAGGCGACCAGCCCGATCCCGCTCGACGTGCACCTGATGATCACCGACCCGGAGCGCTGGGCACCCGAGTATGCCGAGATCGGCGCGGCGAGCGTCACGTTCCACCTCGAGGCCGCCGCCGATCCTGTGGCCCTCGCCCGACGCCTGCGCGACATCGGTTCCCGCGCCGGCGTCGCGGTGAAGCCGGGAACCCCGGTCGATTCGCTGTTCGATGTGCTCGACGAGTTCGATCAGATCCTCGTGATGACGGTCGAGCCGGGATTCGGCGGACAGAGCTTCATGCCCGAGACGATGCCGAAGCTCCGCTCCCTGGCGGAGGAGGCGCGTCGGCGCGGCTCCTCGGTCTGGCTCCAGGTCGACGGCGGTATCTCGGACAGCACGATCGAGTACGCCGCCGCCGCCGGAGCAGACACCTTCGTCGCAGGTTCGGCCGTGTACGGCGCGGACGACATCGAGGCGGCCGTCACCCGGCTGAGAGACCTCGCCCGAGCCGGTAGCCTGGAATCGTGAAGACTTTCGACGAGCTGTTCGCCGAGCTCAGCGTCAAGGCCGAGACCCGTCCCGAAGGATCGGGCACGGTCGCCGAGCTCGAGGGCGGCGTGCACACGATCGGCAAGAAGATCGTCGAAGAGGCCGCCGAGGTGTGGATGGCGTCGGAGTACGAGTCCGATGAGGCCGCCGCCGAGGAGATCTCGCAACTCCTCTATCACGTCCAGGTGATGATGCTCGCGAAGGGTCTCAGCCTGCAAGACGTCTACCGACATCTGTGATGCGCTCCGTTCCTCTCCTCTCGAACTGAAAGCACTCCATGCTGCGCATCGCCGTTCCCAACAAGGGCTCGCTCTCCGAGACCGCCGCCGACATGCTCGCCGAGGCGGGCTACGCCGGACGCCGGGACCCCAAGACCCTGCATGTCATCGACGCCGAGAACGACGTCGAGTTCTTCTTCCTCCGCCCCAAGGACATCGCGACCTACGTCGGTTCCGGTGCGATCGATGTGGGCATCACGGGTCGTGACCTGCTGCTCGACGCCCGCATGCCCGGCGCACGCGAGATCGAGGCTCTCGGCTTCGCGGGATCCACGTTCCGCTTCGCGGCACCCACCGGTCGCTACACCGACGTGGCCGAGCTCGACGGACTGCGCATCGCCACCTCCTACCCGGGGCTGGTCGACGCGTTCCTCGACGAGCGCGACATCGCGGTAGACCTCGTTCCGCTCGACGGAGCGGTCGAATCGGCCGTCCGACTCGGTGTGGCCGACGCGGTCGCCGATGTCGTCGAGACGGGGACCACACTCCGCCAGGCCGGGCTCGAGGTCTTCGGTCCGGTCATCCTGCAGTCCGAGGCCGTGCTCATCGCCGGCCCCACCGATGCCGAGGGTGCCGAGACGCTCCTGCGCCGGCTTCGCGGCGTCATGGTCGCCCGCCGCTTCGTGATGATCGACTACGACCTGCCGGTCGCTCTGCTCGATGAGGCCGTGAAGATCGCCGGTGGCGTGGAGTCGCCGACCGTCTCACCGCTGCGTGACCCGGAATGGGTGGCCGTACGCGTCATGGTCGCGCGCACGCGGGTCAACCCGGTCATGGATGCGCTCTATGCGCTCGGCGCTCGCGCCATCCTGGTCACCGCCATCCACAACGCGAGGCTCTGATGACTCTCGCCAGTCGTGTCATCCCGTGTCTGGATGTGGCCGAAGGCCGTGTCGTCAAGGGCGTGAACTTCGAGAACCTGCGCGACATGGGTGACCCGGTAGAACTCGCCAGGCACTATGCGGCCCAGGGGGCCGACGAGATCACGTTCCTCGACGTGACCGCGACGGTCGATGCGCGAGCCACGACCTACGACGTCGTGCAGCGCACCGCCGAGCAGGTCTTCGTGCCGCTCACGGTCGGCGGGGGAGTGCGCAGCGCCGAAGACGTCGCCCGGCTGCTCTCGGTCGGCGCCGACAAGGTGGGGGTCAACTCGGCCGCCATCGCACGCCCCGAGCTGATCGGCGAGATCGCCGACCGCTTCGGTGCACAGGTGCTCGTCCTGTCGCTCGACGTGAAGCGTGCGCCGACCACGCCCTCCGGCTTCGTCGTCACGACTCACGGCGGTCGCACGCAGACCACCCTCGACGCGGTCGCCTGGGCGCGAGAGGCCGTCGAGCGCGGCGCCGGTGAGCTGCTGGTCAACTCGATCGATGCCGACGGCACGCGCGACGGGTTCGACCTCGAGCTCGTACGGCTCATGCGGGAAGCGGCCTCCGTGCCCGTCATCGCTTCGGGCGGTGCCGGTCAGATCTCCGATTTCGCGCCGGCCATCAAGGCCGGAGCCGATGCCGTGCTCGCGGCGAGCGTCTTCCACACGGGGGCGCTCACCGTCGGCGACGTCAAGGACGCCCTGCGCGCAGATGGGGTGGTGGTCCGATGACCTCCGTGGAAGAGCGCATCGCCCAGGTCGCCTTCAACGCAGACGGGCTCGCGCCGGTGATCGTGCAGCAGTTCGACACGCATGAGGTGCTGATGCTCGCGTGGGTCGATGCCGAGGCGCTGCGGCGCACGCTGACCTCAGGGCGGGCGACCTACTGGTCCCGATCCCGCCAGGAGTATTGGCGCAAGGGCGACACGTCGGGCCACATCCAGGTGGTTCACGAGGCGCGCCTCGACTGCGACGGCGACGCCATCCTGCTCCTGGTCGCGCAGACCGGCCCCGCCTGTCACACCGGCACGCGCACCTGTTTCGACACCACCGACCTCGAGGCGACGACGGGAGCGGATCAGTCATGAGCATCGCGCAGCGCGGTCGCTCGCTCTCTGTCTCCGGCTTCCTGCTCGCCGGGGCGATCGGCATCATCTCGTCGACCCAGACGTGGTTGACGGTGGAGCGTGCGGATGCCGGCGAAGCGATCCTGGTTCCGGGAGCCTCGGCCCTGGTACTGCTCGCTCCGCTCAGCCTCGCGGTGCTCGCCCTCGGGGCGGCACTCGCCATCTCCGGCAAGGTCGTGCGCCTCGTCTTCGGCGTGCTCGCGGCCGCGACGGCGCTGTTCCTCGGCTGGTCGACGATCCAGCTCCTCCTCACCGAACCGTTCGACGCCGTCGCCGCGACAGTGACCGAGGTCACGGGTCTCGCCGGTGGTGGCGCTGTCCACGAGGTCGTCACGAGCATCGTGCCGTCGGCGTGGCCGTACATCGCCCTCGTCGGATGGGTGATCCTGCTCGTCGCATCGGTGGTGGTCCTCACGACTTGGCGTGGCTGGAAGGCGGGTGGGCGGCGGTACCGCACCGACCACGTCGAGGCCGCGCACGACGGCCCGGTGGACGCGGTCGATTCCTGGGACGAGCTGTCCCGGGGAACCGATCCGACGCGTTGACCCCGATAGACTGATTCCGAACTGCACGTCGTCCCCCGGAGGAGAACATGACCAACCCGATCGCCGATCCCGGCCACGGACACTCGCCTGCAGCCTGGACCGCCGTGGTCATCATGCTGGTCGGCGTCGCCGCCGCGACTGTCGCATTCTGCTTCGAGCAGCCGGTGCTCGTCATGATCTCTCTGGTGCTCGTCCCGATCGGTGCGATCGCGGGTTGGGTGCTGGCCAGGGCCGGTTACGGCGTGAAGGGTCCGAAGTACGCTCCGAAGGCGCACTAATGGTGCTCGCCGACCTGACGGCCGGCGCAGTCGCAGACGCTGAGCGTCGTGCTCTGTCGCGCCCGCTGGATGCGGTCGAACGCGCGGCGCTCGCGCGCCCGGCCGCCAAGGATGCACTCTCGTTCCTCGCCCCCGCCGATCGCGTCAAGATCATCGCCGAAGTCAAGCGGGCGAGCCCGTCGCGTGGCGCACTCGCCGAGATCCCCGACCCTGCTCTGCAGGCATCCCTGTACGAGACGGGTGGAGCCTCGGCGATCAGCGTGCTCACCGAGGAGCGCCGTTTCGGGGGCAGCCTCGCCGACCTCGAGGCCGTCACGGCGCGGGTTTCCCTGCCGGTGCTGCGCAAGGACTTCATCGCCACCCGGTACCAGGTGCTCGAGGCACGGGCAGCGGGCGCTGATCTGGTGCTGCTGATCGTCGCCGGTCTCGAACCCGATGTCCTTCGCGATCTGTTCGGCTTCATCGGCGAGCTGGGTATGACACCCCTCGTCGAGACGCACTCGGCCGATGAGCTCGAGGCCGCGATCGACCTGGGCGCACCGCTGATCGGTGTGAACGCCCGCGATCTGAAGACCCTCGAGCTCGACCGCGACCTGTTCGGACGCCTGGTCGACCGCATCCCGACGACCGCGGTGAAGATCGCCGAATCCGCGGTTCTCACGCCCTCCGACGTCGTGCATTACCGCTCCGCCGGCGCTGACGTCGTCCTGATCGGCGAGGCGCTCGTGACCGGCGATCCCGTCGCCACCCTCAAGAGTTTCCTGGAGGCATGATGAGCCTGCGCGACCAGCACGGCCCCTTCTTCGGCGAGTTCGGCGGGCGCTTCATGCCCGAGTCGCTCATCGCCGCGATCGATGAGCTGACCGTCGCGTACGAGGAGGCGATCGTCGACCCGGCCTTCCGGGACGAGCTCGCACACCTCCTGAGCTCGTATGCGGGCCGACCCTCGGCGATCACCGAGGTGCCCCGGTTCGCAGAGCATGCCGGGGGTGCGCGCGTCTTCCTCAAACGTGAAGACCTGAACCACACGGGGTCGCACAAGATCAACAACGTGCTCGGTCAGGCGCTGCTCACGAAGCGGCTCGGCAAGACGCGAGTGATCGCCGAGACCGGCGCCGGACAGCATGGTGTCGCCACGGCGACGGCCGCGGCGCTGTTCGGTCTGGACTGCACGATCTACATGGGCGAGGTCGACACCGAGCGTCAGGCACTCAACGTCGCCCGCATGCGCCTGCTCGGCGCGGAGGTCATCCCGGTCACCTCCGGTTCGCGCACGCTCAAGGATGCGATCAACGATGCCTACCGCGACTGGGTGGCGTCGGTCGAGACGACCAACTACATCTTCGGCACCGCGGCCGGGCCGCATCCGTTCCCGGCGATGGTCCGCGACTTCCAGAAGATCATCGGCGAAGAGGCCCGCGCGCAACTGCTCGACGAGGTCGGTCGGCTTCCGGATGCGGTCGTCGCGTGCGTGGGTGGCGGTTCCAACGCCATCGGCATGTTCGACGCGTTCCTCGACGATGAGGGCGTCAAGCTCTACGGCGTGGAGGCAGCCGGTGACGGCGTCGACACCGAGAAGCACGCGGCCTCGATCGAGCGCGGACGACCCGGCGTGCTGCACGGTGCCAAGACCTACGTGCTGCAGAACGAAGACGGCCAGACGATCGAGTCGCACTCCATCTCCGCGGGGCTCGACTATCCGGGAGTCGGTCCGGAGCACTCGTGGCTCGCCGACATCGGACGCGCCGAGTACATCCCGGCCACCGATGACGAGGCCATGCAGGCGCTGCGGCTGCTCAGCCGCACGGAGGGCATCATCCCGGCCATCGAATCGGCGCATGCCCTCGCCGGCGCTCTGCGGATCGGGCGTGACCTCGGCCCGGACGGCCTCATCGCGATCTGTCTCTCCGGCCGCGGCGACAAAGACATGGACACCGCGGCGCGCTACTTCGAGCTGTACGACGAAGCGGCTCTCGCGCACGACGTCGACGACGAGAGCGAGGCCGAAGAGACGGCCTCGAAGGGGGAGCCTCAGCTATGAGTCGCGTCGAACAGGCGATCCAGCGCGCACAGGACGCCGGTCGCAGCGCCTTCGTCGGATACCTCCCGGTCGGTTTCCCCGACCTCGAGACCAGCATCCAGGCCGCCATCGCCCTCGCCGAGAACGGCGTCGACATCATCGAGCTGGGCCCGCCGTACAGCGACCCGGTGATGGACGGCGCGATCATCCAGGAAGCGACCACCACGGCTCTCGCCGCGGGGTTCCGGATGGCGGACCTCTTCACGGCGATCCGTGCGATCACCGCGGCCACTGACGTACCCGTCCTCGTGATGACGTACTGGAACCCGGTCATGCAGTACGGCGTCGACCGCTATGCCGACGACCTGCTCGCCGCGGGCGGCGCGGGGCTCATCACACCCGACATCACCCCCGACGCGGCAGGGGAGTGGATCGCCGCCAGTGAGCGGACCGGTCTCGATCGGGTGTTCCTCGCAGCCCCCACCTCCTCCGACGAGCGGCTCGACCTGGTGGTGAAGTCGTCCACCGGTTTCGTCTACACCGTCTCGACGATGGGAATCACGGGAGAGCGCGCCGAACTCGACCGCGCCGCCCGTACCCTGGTCGGACGCCTCCGCGCACACGGAGCGCACCGCGCCTGCGTAGGCATCGGCATCTCCACCGCCGAACAGATCGCCGGTGTCTCGGAGTACGCCGACGGCGCCATCGTCGGGACCGCACTGGTCCGCGCTCTCCGTGACGGCGGCGTCCCCGCCCTCGCCGAAGTCACCCGAAACCTGGCAGCCGGCACCTCGTCGGCGCGCCCCGAAACCGAGAACTAGAATCGCACTCATGTCACTCGCGTTCCCCAGCACCGTCACCAGCGTGCTCGCCAGCATCCCGAGCCCTCCGGTGTCGTACATCGACCTCGGACCCGTACGGATCCACTTCTACGCGCTGTGCATCATCGCGGGCATCATCGCGGCGACGCTGCTGACCAACTACCGCCTGACCAAGCGCGGAGCGGAGCCGTGGGTCGTGATCGACATCTCGATCCTCGCCGTGCCGCTGGCGATCATCGGCGCCCGAATCTTCCACGTGCTCACGCACCCGAACTTCTACTTCGGCGAGGGCAGGAACACCTGGAACCCGTTCGAACCCGGTTCGGTGTGGGCCATCTGGGAGGGCGGTATCGCGATCTTCGGCGCCCTCATCGGCGGCGCGATCGGCGCATACCTCGGCTGCCGCTGGACGGGCATCCGCTTCTGGACGTTCGCCGACGCGCTGGCGCCCGGTCTGCTGCTGGCTCAGGCCATGGGCCGTTTCGGCAACTGGTTCAACCACGAACTGTTCGGCCTTCCCACAGACCTGCCGTGGGGACTGGAGATCGAGTCCACGAACTCCGCGTTCCCGGCCGGTCTGCCGGAAGGCACCCTCTTCCACCCGACCTTCCTCTACGAGATCATCTGGAACGGTCTGGGTGTGCTGGTCCTCCTGTGGCTCGGCCGCAAGCTCTTCTTCCAGTGGGGTCGCCTGTTCGCGATCTACCTCATCTGGTACAGCGCGGGCCGCATCGTCTGGGAGTCGATCCGCATCGATCCGAGCGAGATCATCCTGGGGCTGCGCAGCAACGTCTGGGCAGCGATCATCGGAGTCGTCGTCGGACTCGTGATCCTCGTCGTGCAGACGCGTCGTCACCCCGGTCTCGAGCCGTCGCCGTACCAGCCGGGCCGCGAGAAGGTCGACGCCGACGCTGATGTACAATCGCAGAACAATCCCTCTGACTTCGTGGACGTGAGCGAGCCTCCGACCGAGGAAGTCACCGCAGGAGCCACTGCCACAAGCACTGCTCCCACGAGCGAGAACGGCTCCCGATAACAACGCCACCTCGTGGCGGGAGAACCATTGCACTGAACGAGCGGGCCGACGTCGTCCCCGGGTTTCACTGAAGATCTGAGGACGGTAACTGGTGTACTTCCAGCCACCCTACGGCGCGTCCGGCGCCTACCCCCCGAAGCAGGGCATGTACAACCCGGCGTTCGAAAAGGATGCCTGCGGCCTCGCCATGGTCGCGACCCTGCGCGGCGAAGCCGGGCACGACATCATCGCGTTGGCCCTCGAGGCCCTGCGCAACCTGGAGCACCGCGGAGCCATCGGTTCCGACGCGGGCACCGGGGACGGCGCCGGCATCCTGACGCAGATGCCCGATGCGTTCCTCCGCGCAGTCGTCGGCTTCGAACTGCCGCCCGTGGGGGAGTACGCCGCTGGATTGGCCTTCCTGCCTCGCGACTCGAGCGAGCGCCGCCAGCAGAAAGCCGGGATCGAGAAGATCGCCCGCTCCGAAGGACTTCGCGTCCTCGGCTGGCGCGAGGTCCCCACCGCCAACGAGAATCTCGGCAAGCTCGCCGATGAGGCGCGTCCCGCCTTCGAGCAGCTGTTCGTCAGCGCCGGCGGAGCGACCCACACCGATGCACCGCTCACGGGCATCGCCCTCGACCGCGTCGCTTACCGGCTCCGCAAGCGCGCCGGCCATGAGCTCGGCGCCTACTTCGTGTCGCTCTCGGCCCGCACCCTCGGTTACAAGGGCATGGTCACCACGCTGCAGCTCGAGCCGTTCTATCCCGATCTGCAGGACGAACGCTTCGCCTCGGAGCTGGCCGTCGTGCACTCCCGCTACTCCACGAACACCTTCCCGTCGTGGCCTCTGGCGCAGCCGCTGCGCATGCTCGCCCACAACGGCGAGATCAACACGGTCGGCGGCAACCGCAACTGGATGCGCGCCCGGCAATCCCAGCTCGAGTCCGAGCTGCTCGGCGACATCCAGCCGTTGCTCCCGATCTGCACCGACGGCGCCAGCGACTCCGCGTCGTTCGACGAGGTGCTCGAGCTGCTGACCCTGACCGGGCGCAGTCTGCCGCACGCCATCATGATGATGGTTCCCGAGGCGTACGAGAAGCAGGCCGACATCACGCCGGAGCTGCGCTCGTTCTATGAGTACCACTCCAACCAGATGGAGCCGTGGGACGGTCCGGCCGCCCTCATCTTCACCGACGGCACGCTCGTCGGCGCCACGCTCGACCGCAACGGTCTGCGCCCCGGACGCTGGACCGAGACGACCGACGGCCTGGTCGTGATCGGCTCCGAGACCGGCGTGCTGCAGTTCGAGCCGGAGCGCATCAAGCGTCGCGGACGCCTGCAGCCGGGCAAGATGTTCCTGGTCGACACCTCGCAGCGTCGCATCGTCGAAGACAGCGAGATCAAGCACGACCTCGCCACGATGCACCCGTGGCAGGAGTGGCTGGATGCCGGCGCCGTCCGGCTTGCCGAGCTCCCCGAGCGCGAGCACATCGTGCACCCGCCGGCATCGATCACCCGTCGTCAGCGCACGTTCGGATACACCGAGGAAGAGGTCCGCATCCTCCTCACCCCGATGGGGCAGACCGGTGTCGAGCCGCTCGGCGCCATGGGATCCGACACTCCGATCGCCGTGCTCAGCAAGCGTCCGCGTCTGCTGTTCGACTACTTCACGCAGCAGTTCGCGCAGGTCACGAACCCGCCCCTGGACTCGATCCGCGAAGAGGTCGTCACGAGCCTCAAGCTGGGCCTCGGCCCCGAGAGCAACCTGCTCTCCTGGGGTCCGGAGCACACGCGCACGGTGTCGCTGGACTTCCCCGTCATCGACAACGATGAGCTCGCGAAGATCCGTCACATCGACAAGGCCATGCCCGGTCGGTCGAGTGCGACGATCCGCGGTCTCTACCACTTCGACGCCGGCCCCCAGACGCTGCAGGACCGGCTCACCGAGATGTGCGCAGAGGTCGATGAAGCGATCGAGAACGGCACCGAGTTCATCATCCTGTCCGACCGCGACTCGAACAAGGACCTGACGCCGATCCCCTCGCTGCTCATGGTCTCGGCGATCCACCACCACCTCATCCGCCGTGAGAACCGGATGAAGGTGGGCCTGATCGTCGAAGCCGGCGATGTGCGCGAGGTGCACCACGTCGCCACGCTGATCGGCTACGGCGCCTCCGCCGTCAACCCGTACCTGGCGATGGAGTCGGTCGAGCACCTGGTGCGCACCGGCTACATCACCGGGATCACGCCCGAGAAGGCCGTCAAGAACCTGATCTACGCGCTGGGCAAGGGTGTGCTCAAGATCATGTCGAAGATGGGCATCTCCACGGTGTCGTCGTATGCGGGTGCCCAGGTGTTCGAGGCGATCGGCCTCAGCCAAGAGTTCATCGACGCGTACTTCACCCGCACCGAGTCCAAGCTCGGTGGTATCGGCATCGAAGAGATCTTCGCCGAGAACCAGGCGCGTCATGACTACGCCTACCCGGAGGATGCCGCGGCACGTGCGCACGAGCGGCTGTGGACCGGCGGCGAGTACCAGTGGCGGCGCGACGGCTCGCCGCACCTCTTCAACCCGGAGACGGTGTTCAAGCTGCAGCACTCGACCCGCACCCGGCGCTACGACATCTTCCGCGAGTACACGAAGCTCGTCGACGAGCAGGCTGCCGAGCTGAAGACGCTGCGCGGCCTGTTCCAGCTGCGAACCGGAACCCGCAAGCCCGTGCCGCTGGACGAGGTCGAGCCGGTGTCCGCGATCGTCAAGCGCTTCTCCACGGGAGCCATGAGCTACGGCTCGATCTCCCGTGAGGCGCACGAGACGCTCGCGATCGCGATGAACAGCATCGGCGGCAAGTCGAACACCGGTGAGGGCGGCGAGGATCCGGACCGGCTGCTCGACCCCCAGCGCCGCAGCTCGATCAAGCAGGTGGCCTCCGGGCGCTTCGGCGTGACCAGCCTGTACCTGACCGAGTCGGACGACATCCAGATCAAGCTCGCTCAGGGTGCCAAGCCCGGCGAGGGCGGCCAGCTGCCTCCGACCAAGGTGTACCCGTGGGTGGCGCGAACGCGTCACGCGACGGCCGGTGTGGGGCTCATCTCCCCGCCGCCGCACCACGACATCTACTCGATCGAAGACCTCAAGCAGCTCATCTTCGACCTGAAGCGGGCGAACCCCGAGGCGCGCATCCACACGAAGCTGGTGAGCCAGTCGGGTATCGGCGCGGTGTCGGCGGGAGTGGCCAAGGCTCTCAGCGACGTCATCCTGGTCTCCGGCCACGACGGCGGTACGGGCGCGAGTCCCTTGAACTCCCTCAAGCACGCGGGAACACCGTGGGAGCTCGGTCTCGCCGAGACGCAGCAGACGCTCATGCTCAACGGCATGCGCGACCGCGTCGTGGTGCAGGTCGACGGTCAGCTCAAGACCGGCCGCGATGTGATCATCGGCGCGTTGCTGGGTGCGGAGGAATTCGGCTTCGCCACCGCGCCACTCGTGGTCAGCGGGTGCATCATGATGCGCGTCTGCCATCTCGACACGTGCCCGGTGGGCGTCGCGACCCAGAACCCGGTGCTGCGAGAGCGGTTCACGGGCAAGCCGGAGTTCGTCGTCAACTTCATGGAGTTCATCGCCGAAGAGGTGCGTGAGCTCCTCGCCGAGCTCGGCTACCGCTCGATCGACGAGATCGTCGGCCGCGCCGACCTCATCGAGGTCAACGCGGCTGTCGAGCATTGGAAGGCCGAAGGACTCGACCTGACCCCGGTGCTGGAAGGCCCGGTGTTCCCGGCGGGCGAACCGCGTCGCAGCGGTCGCACGCAGGATCACGAGCTGGAGAAGCACTTCGACGTGCAGTTGATCGACATCGCCAAGCGCGCACTGCTCAACGGCGAGCCTGTCGTGGTCGAGTTGCCCATCGCCAACACCGAGCGCGCCGTCGGCACCATGCTGGGGCACCAGGTGACCTCCCGGCACGGCGCCGCCGGTCTGCCCGAGGGCACGATCGACGTGACGCTGCACGGCACCGCAGGACAGTCGCTGGGTGCCTTCCTTCCGCCGGGAATCGTGCTGCGCCTGGAGGGCGACGCGAACGACTACGTCGGCAAGGGACTCTCGGGTGGCGACATCACCATCCGTCCGCCGCGCGGTTCTGCGATCGCTCCGCATGAGAACGTGATCGCCGGCAACGTGATCGGCTACGGCGCGACTTCGGGGACGATGTTCATCTCCGGTGTCGTGGGTGAGCGCTTCCTCGTCCGCAACTCGGGCGCGACCGCGGTCGTCGAGGGTGTGGGCGACCACGCGCTGGAGTACATGACCGGCGGGCTCGCCGTGATCCTCGGATCGACCGGACGCAACTTCGGTGCCGGCATGTCCGGGGGAGTGGCGTACGTGCACGCGCTCGACACGAGCAAGGTGAACGCCCAGTCGCTCGGCAGCGGGGAGCTCCTGCTCGAACCGCTCGACCGCGCCGACCTCGAGGTGCTGCGCAGCCTGCTTGTCGCGCACGTCGAACGTACGGCCTCGCCGCGAGCATCTGCGCTTCTCGAGAGCTTCGAGGAGACCGCTGCCGAGTTCGTGAAGGTGCTGCCTCGTGACTTCGCCGCCGTGCGGAGCATGCGCGAGGAGGCGCTGGCCGAGGGGATCGACCCCGACGGCGACATCGTGTGGAACCGCATCCTGGAGGTGACCGGTGGCTGACCCCAAAGGCTTTCTGAAGGTGACCGAGCGGGAGCTTCCCGCACGTCGTCCCGTGCCCGTGCGCATCATGGACTGGAAAGAGGTCTACGAGCCCGGCGACAAGCAGGTCCTGCGTCGTCAGGCCGGTCGCTGCATGGACTGCGGTGTGCCGTTCTGCCATCAGGGCTGCCCGCTCGGCAACCTGATCCCCGAGTGGAACGACCTGACGTGGCGTGGCGAGGGTCGCGAGGCGATCGAGCGGCTCCACGCCACGAACAACTTCCCGGAGTTCACCGGTCGTCTGTGCCCCGCTCCGTGCGAGAGCTCGTGCGTGCTCGGCATCAACCAGCCCGCCGTGACCATCAAGCAGATCGAGGTCTCGATCATCGATGAGGCGTTCGCCAAGGGCTGGGTCGAGGCGGAACCGCCGGAGCGGCTGACCGGCAAGACGGTCGCGGTCGTCGGATCGGGGCCTGCGGGTCTCGCCGCCGCCCAGCAGCTCACGCGTGCAGGCCACACGGTCGCGGTCTTCGAGCGCGACGACCGCATCGGTGGTCTGCTGCGCTACGGCATCCCGGACTTCAAGATGGAGAAGTCGCAGCTCGAGTCGCGCCTGCGCCAGATGCAGGAGGAGGGCACCCGCTTCCGCGCGGGTGTCGAGATCGGCAAGGACATCTCCTGGCCCGACCTGCGCGCCCGCTACGACGCAGTCGTCATCGCGACGGGTTCCACGGTTCCGCGCGATCTCGCGATCCCCGGACGCGACCTCGACGGCGTGCACTTCGCCATGGAGTACCTCGTCGAGTCCAATCACGCGGTCGCCGGCGACAAGGTCACCGACCAGATCAGCGCCGAGGGCAAGCACGTCATCGTGATCGGCGGCGGCGACACCGGCGCCGACTGCATCGGTACCGCACACCGTCAGGGCGCGCTGAGCGTCACCAACCTCGCGATCGGCAAGCAGCCGGGCGACGCACGTCCCGACCACCAGCCGTGGCCGATGATGCCGACGCTCTTCGAGGTGTCCTCTGCGCACGAGGAAGGCGGCGAGCGGGTGTTCCTCGCGTCCACCGTCGAGTTCCTCGGCAACGAGGTGGGCGAGGTCCGTGCGCTGCGCGTCGCCGAGACCGAGTACATCGACGGTCGTCGTGTTCCCAAGAGCGGCACCGAGCGCGAGATCCCGGCCGACCTGATCCTCATCGCCATGGGGTTCACCGGCCCTGAGCAGGACGGCTACACCGAGGAGACGCTCCCACAGGTCACCGACCGTGGCGCGTTCCGTCGCGACAACGGCTACGAGTCGACGGTTCCCGGCGTGTTCGTCGCCGGCGACGCCGGCCGTGGACAGTCGCTCATCGTCTGGGCCATCGCCGAGGGCCGCGCGGCCGCCGCGAACGTCGATCGGTTCCTGATGGGCACCACGGTTCTTCCCGAGCCGGTGCGCCCGAGCGATGTCGCGATCGGTCTCCAGCCCGCGTAGGCTGAGGCCGGCACCGTCGCCTGATTCACCTTCCCCCACTTCTACCCTGGAGAAATCTTTGAGACGCGCGAAAATCGTCGCCACCCTGGGCCCCGCCACCTCCACCTATGAGACGGTGCGTGCACTGATCGACGCGGGGGTGGATGTCGCTCGACTGAACCTCAGCCACGGCGACTACTCCGTGCACGAGAACAACTACGCCAACGTGCGGCGTGCCGCAGAGGACGCCGGCCGTCCGGTCGCGATCCTCGTCGACCTGCAGGGACCGAAGATCCGTCTCGGCAAGTTCGAGGACGGCCCCTACGAGCTCGCCAAGGGCGACATCTTCAAGATCACCACCGAAGACATCATCGGCAACAAGGAGATCTCCGGGACCACCTTCAAGGGGCTCCCGCAGGATGTGAAGCCCGGTGACTTCCTCCTCATCGACGACGGCAAGGTGCGCGTCGAGGTCGTGGAGACCGACGGCGTGACCGTGACGACGAAGGTCATCGTCGCCGGAGCGGTGTCGAACAACAAGGGCATCAACCTGCCCGGCGTCGCCGTGAACGTCCCCGCCCTGAGCGAGAAGGACGAGGACGACCTGCGCTGGGGTCTGCGCATCGGCGCCGACCTGATCGCGCTGTCGTTCGTGCGCAATGCCTCCGACGTCACCCGTGTGCACGAGATCATGGCGGAGGAGGGCGTTCGCGTCCCCGTCATCGCGAAGGTCGAGAAACCGCAGGCCGTCGACGCACTCGAAGAGATCGTCGACGCGTTCGACTCGATCATGGTCGCCCGAGGCGACCTGGGCGTCGAGCTTCCGCTCGAGGCCGTCCCGATCGTGCAGAAGCGCGCGGTCGAGATCGCCCGCCGCATGGCGAAGCCGGTCATCGTCGCGACGCAGATGCTCGAGTCGATGATCAGCAGCCCCGTCCCCACGCGCGCCGAGACCTCGGACGTCGCGAACGCCGTCCTCGACGGTGCGGACGCGGTCATGCTCTCCGGCGAGACAAGCGTCGGGGACTACCCGGTCGTGGTCGTCGAGACGATGGCGCGGATCATCGCATCCACCGAGGAGCACGGCCTGGAGCGTATCGCGCCGCTGACGACCAAGCCCCGCACGCAGGGTGGTGCGATCACGCTGGCCGCCCTCGAGGTCGCCGAGTTCGTCGACGCGAAGTTCCTCTGCGTGTTCACGCAGTCGGGCGACTCCGCTCGTCGTCTGTCGCGTCTGCGCTCGCGCATCCCCATGATCGCGTTCACGCCGGAGCCGGACATCCGCCGTCGTATGGCGCTCACGTGGGGCATCCGCTCGACCCTGGTCGACATGGTGCAGCACACCGACCTGATGTATCACCAGGTCGACGAGTATCTGCTCGGCAACGGACTCGCTGAGGAAGGGGACAAGGTCGTCGTGATCTCCGGTTCCCCTCCCGGAATCATCGGATCGACGAACGACCTTCGTGTGCACAAGGTCGGCGATGCGATCCGCGGTGCAGCCCCGATCTACAAGGCCGGCGTCTGACACTCAGCATCCAGAGGGGGCGAGACTTCGGTCTCGCCCCCTCTGTCGTGCGCGTCCTGGGTCACGTCCGATCAGCCGTCTTCCCTGTAGCGTGATACACGTCAGATTGGACGTCAAACTGTGCCTGAACCTACATTCCTGGGTGGGTGGTGGCCCGCTCTCCTGTTCTTCGCTTCACTCCTCGTGGCCGTGACCACCCACATCGATCCGTGGATCATCGGCATCTGCACGGGGTCGCTTATCCTGATCGGCTTCGGTATCGAGTGGTGGGCGCAGCGATCTCGCGGACAGAAACCGCAATGAGAGGGGGCGAGACTTCGGTCTTGCCCCCTCTGCCGTGCACCGGAGCGCCAGTCAAGCCCGTGCTGCGTTTCCGCGCGTTGCGGTAGCTTCACAACATGTGCCCTTCCCGTCGTCGCATCGTCACCGACGGGATGCCTTTCGGGCTCTGGGACAGCCCGCGGCCGCCGGGTGCGGAATCGCCCACCATCGCGCTCGTGCACGGCATCGGAATGTCGCATCGCTACCTGTCGCGGTTGCATGACGTTCCTGCTGATCTCACGCGTGTGGTGTCCGTGGACCTGCCGGGATTCGCGGGGCTGCCCAGGCCTTCCGGCAATCCCGATGTGGTGCGGATGGGACGAGCACTCGCGGAAGTGATCGCCGCCCTGGGGGAGGATCGCATCATCGTCGTCGGTCACTCCATGGGAGTGCAGTGGGCGGCCGAGGCCGCTCTGCACCGCCCGGACCGCGTGCAGGCCGTCGTCGCGATCGGTCCTGTCGTCGATCAGAGCCATCGCAGCCTCGTGTCTCAGACCAGGGCGCTCGCGATCGACACGCTCGGGGAGACTCCGCCCAGCAACCTGATCGTGTTCTCCGACTATCTCCGCTGCGGCATCCGGTGGTACCTGAAGCAGGCGCGGCACATGATCGAGCACCCGACCGAGCAGCGGTACGCCGAGCTGACGCGGCCCATCCTGGTGATCAGGGGAGGCGATGACCCGGTGGCTGGGCGCGAATGGTGTCGGCGGCTTCGCGACTCCGCGCGCACTGCACGGCTCGTGGAGGTGCCCGGGCGCCACCACGTCGTGCAGCACTCCGCGCCTCGTACCGTTGCCGCCGCCATCGTGACGAACCCGGACGGGCCGTGGCCGCCGAGCGTGCGATCGGCCGCTTCCCAGAGACGGAGGAGTGCATCATCAGCGTGCTGAGGAACGCGGGCTGGTGGCTGGCCGACTACGCGTACGCGGGCTACTGGCAGCTGCGCGCGACCTTCGACCGCACAGACGCCACGAACTTCGCCTCAGGGAGCGCTGCGCACATCGTCGTGCTTCCGGGTGTGTACGAGACCTGGAAGTTCATGCAGCCCCTCGTGGAGCAGATGCACGCGCGCGGCCACGCAGTCCACATCGTCGACACGCTTCGTCGGAACGAGCGTCCCGTGGCCGATATCGCGGCGGCGGTGGCAGAGTTCCTGGAACGATGCGAGCTCACGGACGTGATCCTCGTTGCGCACAGCAAAGGCGGCCTCGCCGGCAAGCTCGTCATGACCGGCCCGGCGGGGGAGCGGGTGCGCTCGATGCTCGCGATCGCGACGCCGTTCGGCGGCTCACGCTACGCCCGTCTGATGCTGTCGCGCACCCTGCGCGCCTTCTCGCCGGAAGATCCATCGATCGTCGACATCGCCCGGCAGCTCACGGTCAATGAACGGATCGTGTCGATCTATGCGGCGTTCGATCCCCACATACCGGAGGGGAGCGAGCTGGCCGGGGCCAAGAACGTCCGACTCGAGACCGGAGGACACTTCCGGATCCTTGCGCATCCTCGAGTCCTGGCCGAACTGGCCATGCTGGCCGAGTAGTCGCTTCAGCGCGAGGTGAAAGAAAGGAACGCGGCGATCAGGCCCGCGAGAACCAGGATGCCGATCGCGACACCGTGGACGACCCGACCGGCGACGAGCATCGGGAGGTCACGTCCGTCGTAGGACGCGGGATTGAACATCAAGCGCCGTGCACCGTGGCTCCAGCGGATGCGGAAACCGATGCCGCGGAGCGCCTGCGATGAGGCGGCGAAGGTCTGGCCACGCGCTTCGCGCGATGCCTTCCACGTCGCCTGTACCGCGTACCAGGCGATAACGAAGAACGGCATCACCAGGGATGCGGCCCACGCGATGAGCGCGACGCCGATCAGGAGTCCCGCCCCCGAACCGAGCGAGCGGTACAGGAACACGCCGAGGGCGGCGAGCCCCACTGCCGCGGGAACGAGCAGCAGACCCCAGCCCCAGCCGGGATGGAGTTCGACCGGCTGAGGGCGAGTGATCACTTCGTCATCGGGCCAGGTCATCGCAGTCCCCTCCGGTCATCGCGTCCGCAGGCCCGGGACACGAGGTCGATCTGAGGCTGTGCGAGTGATTCAGCGGTCTCGACCGCGATTCGTGTGCCGGCGGTGGGACTCGAACCCACACGCCCTTTCGGACAAAGCATTTTGAGTGCTCCGCGTCTGCCATTCCGCCACGCCGGCTCGTGTGTCGCGTCTACGACTTTAGCGCAGGGTCGGGGCGCGATCCTCCGCCGCGAGCACCTACAGCCCGCGCACGGACCTCTCCACTAGGATGGTTCTGTGACAGAGCAAGAAGAGCAGGCCGAGCAGCCCACGTCATCCGCCCCGCGACGCGTCGTCGTCGCCGAGGATGAGTCGCTGATCCGCCTCGACATCGTCGAGATCCTCCGCGACAACGGCTTCGATGTCGTCGGTGAAGCCGGTGACGGCGAGACCGCGGTCGCGCTCGCGACCGAGCTGCGCCCCGACCTCGTCATCATGGACGTGAAGATGCCTCAGCTCGACGGCATCAGCGCCGCTGAAAAGCTCCACAAGGGCAACATCGCGCCGGTAGTCCTCCTCACGGCGTTCAGCCAGAAGGAGCTCGTCGAGCGGGCCAGCGAAGCAGGCGCACTCGCCTACGTCGTGAAGCCGTTCACGCCGAACGACCTGCTGCCCGCGATCGAGATCGCCCTCGCCCGCCACGAGCAGATCATCACGCTCGAGGCCGAGGTCGCCGACATGGTCGAGCGCTTCGAGACCCGCAAGCTCGTCGACCGCGCCAAGGGCCTGCTCAACGAGAAGATGGGCCTGAGCGAGCCTGAGGCGTTCCGCTGGATCCAGAAGGCGTCCATGGACCGTCGTCTGACCATGCAGGACGTCGCCAAGGCGATCATCGAGCAGCTCGCCCCCAAGAAGTAGCGGTGAGCGCCGGAGTCCTCCGGCTCGATGGCGAGCACATCCTGCGGCCCGTCCGTATCGGTGACGGTGCAGCGCTCTCGAGGGCGTACCTGTCGAACCGGGAGCACCTCGCTCCGTGGGAGCCGACTCGTGACGAGTCCTTCTTCACGATCGACTCCCAGGAGCGCCACGCTCAGGAGTGCGTCACCGACGCCGCGTCCGGCCGCAGCATCCGTTTCGTGATCGAGTCGGACGACGGTGAGATCCGTGGACGTATGAACATCAACAACATCGTCCGTGGCGCGTTCTGGAGCGCCGACCTCGGCTATTGGGTCGACGCCGCGAGGCAGCACCGCGGACTCGCGACCCGCGCGGTGTCACAGATCCTGGAGTACTCGCGCACGGAGCTGCGCCTCCACCGGATGCAGGCCGCGACACTGCTGCACAACATCGGATCCCAGCGTGTGCTGCTCGGAAACGGTTTCGAGCGCATCGGACTGGCTCCGAAGTACCTCCGCATCGCGGGGGAGTGGCAGGATCACGTACTGTTCCAGCGACTGCTGGAGGAGCCGCTCAGCGCTCGGCGGGAACGTCCTTGATCATGTTGGTGATGCGGATCGTCGAGCAGCGCCGACCCTGATCGTCGGTCACCACGATCTCGTGCACGGTGATGCTCCGGCCCAGGTGCACGGGCGTGCACACGCCGGTCACGACTCCCGAAGTGGCCGAGCGCGTGTGGGTGGCGTTGATGTCGACGCCGACCGCCAGCCGACCGACGCCGGCGTGGAGGTTCGCGGCCATCGAGCCGAGCGATTCTCCGAGCACCACGTATGCGCCGCCGTGCATGAGCCCGACCGGCTGTGTGTTGCCCTCGACGGGCATCGTCGCGACGCAGCGTTCGACGCTGAACTCGACGAACTCCATGCCCATCTTCTCGGCCAGAGCACCCATCCCACGGGCCGTGGCCCAGTCGAGTCCCTCGCTCGTCGCGACGTCGCTCATGCATCCTCCTCAGCGGGTGTCTGTCGTCCTCGTTAGGCTGACAGGGTGACGGACTCCGCAAAGCATACCCTCATGGTCGTCGACGGCCATTCGCTCGCCTATCGTGCCTTCTTCGCCCTTCCGGTCGAGAACTTCACGACCAAGGACAACCAGCACACGAACGGCATCTACGGCTTCCTGTCGATGCTGGTGAACCTCATCAAGGCCGAGCAGCCGACGCATCTGGCCATCGCCTTCGACACCTCGCGTCACTCGTTCCGCACCGACGAGTACCCCGAATACAAGGCCACACGCTCCGAGTCGCCGCAGGAGTTCAAGGGACAGATCCCGCTCCTGCAGGACTGCCTCGCCGCCATGTCGATCCCGGTTCTGACGAAAGAGGGGATCGAGGCCGACGACATACTCGCGACGCTCGCGTCCCAGGGCGCGGAACAGGGCTACGACGTGCTCGTCGTCTCGGGCGACCGTGACACCATCCAGCTCGTCAACGACGATGTCACGCTGCTCTACCCCTCGGTGCAGGGCGTCTCCCAGCTCAAGCGGTATGACCCGACGACCGTCCAGGAGCGTTACGGGGTCCGGCCCGAGCAGTACCCCGACATCGCGGCACTCGTCGGCGAGACCAGCGACAACCTGCCTGGCGTGCCGAAGGTCGGCGAGAAGACCGCGGTCAAGTGGCTCACGCAGTTCGGGTCACTCGACGAGCTGATCGCGCGGGCCGATGAGATCAAGGGCGTGGTCGGCGGCAACCTCCGCGATCACATCGAAGACGTGCGCCGCAACCGCAAGCTCAACCGTCTGCTCACCGACGTCGAGCTTCCGGTCGGACCTGCCGACCTCGAGGTCACACCGATCGACGCACAGGCCGTGCGCGACATCTTCGCGCGTCTGGAGTTCCGCACCCTCCTGCCACGGGTGTTCGAGGCCGTCGGCGCCGGCGAAGTCGCCGATGATCCTGCCTCCGTCGTCGTCCTCCCTGTGCCGGTCGACGTCGCGCCCGCCGATCTCGCGGCCTGGGCCGCAGCGCAGGACGGCGATGTCTCCCTTCGCGTCACCACCCAGGGCGGCGTCCCGGTGCGCATCGGTGCGGCCACGCTGACCGATCTGCGCGAGGCCGACTGGACGGACACCGCTGCCGAAGCCCTGCGCGAATGGATCGAATCCGACGCGCCGAAGGTTCTCCACGATGCGAAGCCGCAGGTCAAGGCGCTGATCCGTCAGGACCTCCGCCTCCGCGGCCTTTCGTACGACACGAGTCTCGCCGGCTGGCTGCTGCGCCCCAGTTTCCCGGACAAGACCCTCGCCGACCTGGTCGAGCGATACCTGGGCGAGAAGCTGCCCGAAGCAGACCCGTCCCAGCTCGTGCCCGAGACCGAGGGTGCGACACCCTCGCAGGAGGCCTGGTTCGCGCTGCGCGTCGCCGATGCGCTGCGGGAAGACATCCCGGAGTCGGTCGGCACGGTCCTCGTCGACATCGAGCTGCCGACGCTGCTCACCCTCGCCGACATGGAGGTCGCCGGCGTGGCGGTCTCCCACGAAGTGCTCTCGACCTTCTCCGGCGAGCTCGCCACGCGCGCCGAGGGGCTCGCGCAGGAGGCGTTCTCCGTCGTCGGGCGCGAGTTCAATCTCGGCTCACCCAAGCAGCTGCAGGAGGTCCTGTTCGAAGACCTCCAGCTCCCGAAGACCCGCAAGACGAAGACGGGTTATTCGACGGATGCCGCCGTGCTCGCCGACCTGCAGGAGAGCCACCCGCACCCTTTCCTGAGCCTGCTGCTGCAGCACCGCGAAGCGACCAAGCTGCGTCAGATCATCGAATCGCTCGACACGGCGATCGGCGATGACCACCGCGTCCATACCACCTACGTGCAGACCGGAAGTCAGACCGGGCGGCTCTCCAGTACCGACCCCAACCTGCAGAACATCCCGGTGCGCACGGAGGAATCCCGCCGCATCCGCAGTGCGTTCGAGGTCGGAGAGGGCTACGAGGCTCTCCTCACCGCCGACTACTCGCAGATCGAGATGCGCATCATGGCGCACCTCTCGGGCGACGAGGGGCTGATCGAGGCCTTCAACAGCGGGGAAGACCTGCACCGTTTCGTGGGCGCACGGGTGTTCGGCGTCGAGCCGAGCGATGTGACGCCCGCCATGCGCACCAAGGTCAAGGCGATGTCGTACGGCTTGGTCTACGGACTCTCGGCGTTCGGGCTGTCCAAGCAGCTGCGCATCGAGCAGTCCGAGGCCAAGCAGCTCATGGTCGAGTACTTCGCCCGTTTCGGAGCAGTGCGCGACTATCTGCGTGCGTCGGTCATGAAGGCCAAGGAAGTCGGCTACACCGAGACGATCTTCGGTCGTCGCCGTCCGTTCCCCGACCTCGCGAGCCCGAACCGGGTGCTGCGGGAGAACGCCGAGCGTGCGGCGCTCAACGCGCCGATCCAGGGCAGCGCGGCCGACATCATGAAGATCGCGCTGCTGCACATCCACGACGATCTGCGGTCCGAACAGCTCTCCTCGCGGGTGCTGCTGCAGATCCACGATGAGCTCGTGGTCGAGGTCGCTCCGGGGGAGTGGGATGCCACCGAGCGCATCGTCCGCGCGCGCATGGGAGATGCGGCCGAGCTGACCGTGCCGCTCGACGTGCAGGTCGGCCGTGGTCGCGACTGGAACGAAGCCGCGCACTGACCTCCGGCGGTGGGAGGGGGCGGGGATTAGGCTGGCAGTTATGACTTCAGCTCCTCGCACCCCCTCCGCCATCGACGCCGTCGCCGATGAATGGGTCGACAAGATCGCGGTTCTGGCGCCCACTCTCGGCACCTACATCGGCCGCGACGAGGTGAACGATCGTTTCGGCGATCTGAGCCCGGCCGGCCATGAGGAGATCGCCGCGGCGACCCGATCGACCCTCGACAAGCTGTCTGCTCTCACGCCCGTCGACGCGATCGACGAGGTCACCAAGACCGATCTCAGCGCGGAGCTCCGCCTGGACCTCGAGCTTCACGACGCCAAGTGGCATCTGCGCGACCTCAACGTCATCGCCTCCGCGGCGCAGGACGTGCGCTCGGTGTTCGACCTGATGCCGACGTCGACAGTCGAGGACTGGGACGTCGTCGCGACGCGCCTGGCCGCCGTCCCCGGCGCTCTCCGCGGCTACGTCGAGACGCTTCGCACCGGCATCGCCGAGGGCGTCATGCCCGCACGTCGTCAGGTGGTCGAAGTCGCCACCCAGATCGACCGCTACACCGCCGATGACGGGTTCTTCGCCGCCTTCGTGGCGGAAGCCGACCCGGACGAAGGTCAGCTTCCCGCCTCCCTGGCTCGTACGCTCGCCGACAATTCCGCCGCCGCACGGGTCGCCTACGACGAGCTGCGTCGATTCCTGGCGGAGGAGCTCGCCCCGGCCGCCGGCGACGTCGATGCCGTGGGGCGTGAGCTGTACGCGCTCAACTCCCGCCGGTTCCTCGGCGCGACGATCGATCTCGACGAGACGTACGAGTGGGGCCGTGAGGAGCTCGCGCGCATGGTGGCGGAGCAGACCGCGATCGCGAACGAGATCCTTCCCGGAGCCTCGGTCGAAGAGGCCGTTGCTCATCTCGAGGCCGATCCCACCCGCAAGCTCGTCGGCACGGAAGCGCTGCAGAAGTGGATGCAGGAGACCAGCGACCGTGCGGTCGCCGAACTCGGCGCCTCGCACTTCGACATCCCGGAGGCTATCCGCACACTGGAGTGCATGATCGCCCCGACGCAGGAGGGTGGGATCTACTACACCGGCCCGACGGACGACTTCTCCCGTCCCGGTCGCATGTGGTGGTCCGTTCCCGAGGGTGTCACGGAGTTCGACACCTGGCGCGAACTCACCACCGTCTTCCACGAGGGTGTGCCCGGCCATCACCTCCAGATCGCGCAGGCGGTTTACAACCGTGCCGAGCTCAACTCCTGGCGCCGTCTGCTCGCCGGTACCTCGGGCCACGCCGAGGGGTGGGCCCTTTACGCGGAGCGTCTGATGGAGCAGCTCGGCTACCTCGACGACCCGGCCGACCGTCTCGGAATGCTCGATGGGCAGCGGATGCGGGCGGCGCGGGTCGTCCTCGACATCGGTGTGCACCTCGGCAAGCCGCGCCTCGACGGTACCGGTGTGTGGGACGCGGACTACGCGCTCGACTTCATGCGCCACAACGTGAACATGTCCGATCAGTTCGTGCAGTTCGAGGTCAACCGGTACCTCGGCTGGCCGGGGCAGGCGCCTTCATACAAGGTGGGACAGCGCATATGGGAGCAGGTCCGCGACGGCGTCCGTGCCGCCGAGGGTGAGTCGTTCTCCTTCAAGGACGTCCACAAGAGGGCGCTCGATATCGGCGGCGTCGGCCTCGACACCCTGCGCACGGCGCTGCTGCCACGCTGACGGGAATGCGGCCCGACCTTCGCGTGTTCATTCACATGAATAGGAAGGCATGACATGGGCATCGAATTCGGGCTGGACACCTTCGGCGACATCACGAGGGATGCGGGCGGAGAGCTCCTCACCGGGGCGCAGACGATCCGCAACATCGTGGCGCAGGCGGAACTCGCCGACACCGTCGGTGTGGACTTCTTCGGAGTGGGGGAGCACCACCGCACCGAGTTCGCCGTTTCCGCGCCGGAGATGGTGCTCGCCGCCATCGCCGCGCGCACCGAGCACATCCGACTCGGCACCGCTGTCACCGTGCTGTCGTCTGACGATCCGGTGCGCGTGTTCGAGCGGTTCTCGACACTCGATGCGCTCTCGAACGGGCGGGCCGAGGTCGTCCTGGGGCGCGGCTCCTTCATCGAGTCCTTCCCGCTGTTCGGCTACGACCTCCGCGACTACGACGCACTGTTCGAGCAGAAGCTCGAACTCTTCGTCGAGCTGCTGAAGGAGGAACCGGTCACCTGGTCCGGCACGATGCGCGCCTCCCTCGAGAACGCGAACGTGTTCCCGAAGACCGAGAACGGCCTGCGCACCTGGGTCGGCGTCGGCGGCAGCCCGGAATCGGTCGTGCGGGTCGCGCGCCACGGTCTCGGACTGATGCTGGCGATCATCGGCGGCCCTGCGCACCGGTTCAAGCCGTTCGTCGACCTCTATCACCGTTCGGTCGCCTCGTTCGGGACGACATCGCACCCGATCTCCGTGCACTCTCCAGGACACATCGGTGAGACCGACGCCGAGGCCTGGGATGCCGCCTATTCCGGCTTCGAGGCGATGAACAACACCATCGGACGCGAGCGCGGATGGCCCGCGTACAGTCGCGCGCGATTCCAGAACGATGTCGGACCGGAGGGGTCGATCTACGCGGGCTCCCCCGATCGCGTCGCGGCGAAGATCGCCGACACAGTCACCACTCTCGGTCTGGGCCGCTTCGACCTGAAATACGCCACCGGTACCCTTTCGCACGAGTCGATGATGCGCAGCATCGAGCTCTACGGCACCGAGGTGATCCCGCGGGTCCGCAGGATCCTCGCCGACCGCGACTGAGCGTCATCCGAGGCGGGACGGGGTTGGCGCGGCTCTACGATGAGGAGCATGGCCAACACCGCCCTGCCGAGCCGCGCATCGCTCGCTGAGCGCCTGGACGTCCTCCCGTTCACGCGTCGCCACTTCCGCCTGCTGACCGGATCCGGCCTCGGGTGGGCGCTGGATGCGATGGATGTCGGGCTCATCTCGTTCATTCTCGCGGCGCTCACCCAGCAGTGGGATCTCAGCAAGAGCGATGCCGGCTGGATAGCGTCCATCGGTTTCGTCGGCATGGCCATAGGCGCCACCCTCGGCGGACTCCTCGCCGATCGCTTCGGACGACGGCAGGTGTTCGCGCTCACGTTGCTCGTCTACGGCGTCGCGACGGGAGCGAGCGCACTCGTCGGCGGACTCGCTGCGCTTCTCGTCCTGCGGTTCCTGGTCGGTCTGGGCCTCGGCGCCGAGCTCCCCGTCGCGTCGACCTACGTGAGCGAATTCGCTCCCGCACGGATTCGTGGTCGGTTGATCGTCGTGCTGGAGGCCTTCTGGGCACTCGGGTGGACCGCCGCGGCGGTTATCGGTTTCCTCGTCATCCCGGCCTCCGACGACGGGTGGCGATGGGCCTTCGCGCTCGGCGCGATTCCCGCGGTGTACGCGCTCTTCGTCCGGTGGCGGATGCCCGAATCCCCGCGCTGGCTCGCCTCGCGGGGGCGCATCGCGGAAGCGGACCGCATCGTGTCGGCGTTCGAGGCGGATGCCGGAGTCGTCTCGGCACCGGCCATCCGGAAAGAGCCGCCCTCTCGAGCGATCGCGATCACGGCGCGCGCACGCCTCGCAACCCTGTGGAATCCGGAGTTCCGGCTACGGACGCTGTGCCTGTGGCTGGTCTGGCTCGGGGTCAACTTCGCCTACTACGGCGCGTTCATCTGGATTCCGAGCATCCTCGTGGACGCGGGTTTCGACCTCGTCAAGTCCTTCGGCTTCACCCTCATCATCACGCTCGCCCAGCTCCCCGGATACGCCGTCGCCGCCTGGCTGATCGAGGTCTGGGGGAGACGCCTGACCCTCTCGGTCTTCCTGGTGGGTTCGGCCGTTTCGGCCGTGATCTTCGGTACGGCGTCCACCGAGGGCGCGATCATCGGCGCGGGAATGGCGCTGTCCTTCTTCAACCTCGGCGCCTGGGGCGCGCTCTACGCGGTGACGCCCGAGATCTACCCCACGTCTCTGCGGGGGACCGGAGCGGGATGGGCGGCCGGGATCGGTCGAATCGCCTCGATCGTGGCGCCGCTGTCCGTCCCCGTCATCCTCCTCGCCGGGGGAGCGCCCTTGCTGTTCGCGGTGTTCGGCGTGTGCTTCCTCGGCGCAGCCGCCGCCGCCTGGGGATTGGTCGACCGCGGCGGAGAGGCTCTCGACGACCGCTGACGACGCGGGCGCACCGCCGCGAAGCAACCGCCGTGTCGTCGGGCCGCAATAGGCTGGGACGATGGCAGATGTGCGCTTCGTGGCTATCGGCGACTCGTTCACAGAGGGCGTCGGCGACGTTCTCCCGAACGGGCAGGAGCGCGGCTGGGCCGATCTCGCGGCGCAGGGGTGGGCGGACGCCGCCGGGCACCCGATCCAATACGCGAATCTCGCCATCCGCGGCAAGCTGGCCTGGCCGATCGTCGAGCAGCAGCTCGAACCCGCGCTGGCTCTGCGACCCACTCACCTTTCGTTCAACGGCGGTGGCAACGACATGCTGCGCCCTCGTACCGATGTCGAACACATCGCGGATGCGTTCAGCCGGGTGCTGCGCCGGTGCGACGAGGAGGGCGTGACGATGATCCTCCTCTCCGGCGCGAACCCCAGCGGGCAGCTTCCGATGGGGTCGCTGGTGCAGCGCAGAGGGGATCTGCTCTCCGAGGCGGTGATACGTCGGATCGAAGAACGTCCCGACGTCATCCGAGCGCTCAACTGGCCGGACCGGGAGCTCTCCCGGGGCGCGTACTGGGCCGATGATCGTCTGCACATGAACGCGGCCGGACATCACCGCGTGGCCGCCCGGGTGCTCCACGCGCTGGGCTTCGAGCCTCCGGCGACCTGGTGGGCGCCGAGCGATCGCCTGGGAGCCGGTCCCTCCGGTCTCGCGTACTACCGAGAGTTCGTCGGCCCGTGGGTGCGGCGTCGCGTGACACGTACGTCATCCGGAGACGGCCGTGCCGCGAAGTATCCCACCTGGGTCGAACGGATTCCCTCGTGAGACCCGCCTGGCTACGTTGGCTAGGGCCGTGAGCGACGTCGAACTGGCTCGCATCCCTGCGGGCGTCGTGACCTTGAACGATGCCCGTCGCAACGAGCAGCGCGTGGTCGAGCTCGAGCCGTTCCAGATCGGGGTCTATCCGGTCACGGAGGAACAGCTCGCCGACGTTCTCGACGTCCCCATGCGCCATCCGCGGCGCCCCGCATCCGATCTCTCGTGGCTGCGAGCCGTGCACTTCTGCAATGCCGCGTCCGAGTGGGAGGGCCTCGACCGGGTGTACCTGTTCGACGGCGAGGATGTGAGCTGGGACACCACCGCAGACGGCTACCGTCTGCCGACCGAAGCGGAGTGGGAGTTCGCGTGCCGCGCCGGCTCTACGGGTCCGCACTACGCGCCCCTCGCCGACGCCGCCTGGACGAGTGCGGACGGCGTGTCCACTCCGCAGGACATCGGCGGCAAGCTCCCGAACCTGAACGGTCTCTTCGACACGCTCGGCAATGTCTGGGAATGGTGCTGGGACCTGCTGGATCCTGCCCGTTACGACGACTATCGCGTGTTCCGCGGCGGAGGGTTCGCCGACGACGCGTGGAGCGTTCGCGCGTCGGTGCGTCGTGGGGGAGCGCCGCGCATGCATCACGAGGACGTGGGTCTCCGGCTCGCGCGGGGAGCCTTCGACATTCCGGGGGAGGCCCAGGGGTGGTCGGCCCAGGGAGACCGGGAACGAGCCGTGCAGGACGGCCCCTTGCCTTCCGGGTGGACGCCACGCAGGCAGTGAGCCGCGCCGCCGGGCGACTTCTGCGGAGGACGCAACGACGGCGCGGTGATCCCTCGTTTGATCGGTCGTCCCACGAGTGAAAAGCTGGAAGCATGGTATCCGCGTACTCGCTCATCGTCTCTCAGGGTCGCGTCGCCGACCGCACCGACGGCGCCCTCATCGGTGCTCATCGAGTCGGCGAGGCGGTGTCGTCGTTGCTCGGTCTCGTTCCTCAGGTCGTCGGAACGCCGACGGCGAGCACGGAAGACGATTGGTCTGTCGCGCTCCCGGAAGCGGAAGAGACACTGACCGGACTGCGCGATGCGCTGCGGAGTGCCCTCAGCGCAGGATCGACACCGCTGCTCATCACCAACACCTGCGCGGCGAGTCTCGGCACGCTTCCGACGGTCGCCGAGCACCATCCCGATGCGATGCTGCTGTGGATCGACGCGCACGGCGACTTCAACACCCCGGAGACGACGGGGTCCGGTTACCTGGGCGGAATGGTCCTCGCGGCGGCATGCGGGCTGTGGGACAGCGGCCACGGATCAGGGCTCGATCCGAGGCAGGTCGTCGTTGTCGGCGGACGCGACATCGACCCGGCCGAGGGCGAGCTGCTCGCCGGCGCGGGCGTGACGGTGCTCGCCCCCTCCGAGAGCACACCGGAGCGGGTGCTGGAGCTCGTCTCCGGTCGGCCCGTGTGGATCCACGGTGCTCGAACCGGGGTACATCCCGGCCGCGTACCGCGTCGGAGGTGGTCTGCTGCCGCACCAGATCGCGGCGATCTTCGCCGCTCTGTCATCGGGCTCCGTCCGAGGCGTCGAGCTCGCGGAGTTCGAAGCAGGCGACACAGAGGTTCCCGAACGCGTGAGCGTCGAGCTGATCGTCGAGACGCTGCAGCACCTGCTCCGCTGAGTCCCCAGCACGACGCCCGCCGGCGAGTCAGCCCCGCCCTGCGTCACCATGTAACGCTTCGGATCATCCGGCACGGCGAAGTCGTACGGGGCGTGGAGCCCGCGTGCGGTGGACGTCGTGAGAAGCGGCGCTCAGTGACGAGGCTCAGGGTCGAGGCCCATCCGGATCCGCGTCCGCTTGCGCTCGACGAGGATGAAGGTCGTGCCGATGATCCAGAGGGGGATCGGCATGAGGAAGGCGAGGCGGAATGCCTCGAGCGTGTATGTCTCGGGCGTACCCGCGCCCTGAAGGTCGAGAGCGAGCCCGATCAGGAAGATCGCGATGAGAGCGGCAATGAACCCGCCAGCGTTGGTGACGCCGGTGGCGGTGCTCAACCGATGGCTCGGGTTGTGGGTGCGGGCGTGATCGAACGCGATCATGGACGCGGGCCCACCGGTTGCCAGCGCGACGGCGAGAACGTAGAGCAGCCAGATGGGAGCGGTGTCGGGCAGCGCGATGACAGCGATCCAGGCGGCCATCTGCACACCGACCGCGGGAAGCACGAGCGCGAGCGAGCGGTGATTGGGCAATCGACGGGAGAGATCTCCGATGATGGGCCCGAGAAGCATGCCGGAAACGACATATACAGAGATGATCCCCGCAGCATGCGCGGCATCGAGGCCTTCGGCAGCTGTGAGGAACGGCATTCCCCACAGCAGGACGAACGCGGTACCCGCGAACGGCGTGGTGAAATGCGACCAGAAGGCGAGGCGGGTTCCCGGGTGAGCCCACGCCGCGCGGATGCCGACGCCCGTGTCGATCGCGGAGGTGACGACGCGGATCACGCCCGTGTCGGTGTTCACGGTGACGTCGGCGCCGCGCTCGGCCGGGTGATTGCGGATGACGAGCGCCACGAGGATCGTGAACAGAACTCCGAGCCCGGCGATGCTGCCGAACGTGATGCTCCACGTCGTCGCATGCAGCAGTGCAGCGAGGGGGACCAGGGCGATCAGCTGACCGGTCTGCCCGATGATCCCGGTGAACTGCACCATGATCGGACCCCGCTGTGCGGGGAACCAGGTCGCGACGAGTCGAAGCACGGCAGGGAAGATGGCCGCGTCACCTGCACCGAGCAGAACCCGCGCGAAGATCGCGATACCGATGCTGGGGGAGAGTGCCATGGTGAGCTGCCCCGCCGCCATCAGCAGCATGCCGATCGTCATGATCGGGCGAGAACCGAAGCGGTCGAGCAGGACCCCGATCGGAATCTGCATCCCTCCGTAGACCGCGAGCTGCACGACGGCGAACAGGGCGAGTGTCGACGCATCCGCGTCGAAGCGGTCGGCGGCCTCCACTCCGACGGCACCGAGCGAGGTGCGGTTCGTGATGGACAGCACATAGGCCGCGACACCGACGGACCAGATGATCCATGCGCGAACTCCTGGTGTGGACACGGGGGAGTGAGGGACCTGCGGCACGTATCAACGCTACTCCTGCGAAGGCGGCGCCCCGTCCGTCGCCGATGTCGGAGGTGGGGGCTAGCGTGGCGCCATGACCAGTTCACCGCTGCACCACTCACTCGACTACGTCGAACTCGTCGTCACCGATCTCGAAGCATCGAAGCGGTTCTTCGCCGAGGCGTTCGCGTGGAGCTTCAACGACTACGGGCCGGGCTATGCGGGCATCATGTCGCCGCGAGGTGACGGCAGCGAGGTCGGTGGGCTCCTGCTCGCCGACCAGCCGCGTCCTGTGGGTGGCCCGCTGGTACTGCTCTACTCGGACGACCTCGACGCGACGATGAGCGGCATCATCGCCGCCGGTGGCACGATTCTGCAAGACCCGTACGCGTTCCCCGGCGGAAGACGCCTGCACTTCTCCGACCCCAGCGGCAACGAGCTCGGCGTCTGGTCCGCGCAGTAGATCCACGTCCCGCTCAGGGGAGATGGCTCGATGCCGAATCAGAGGAGCGCTGGGTGCGCCAGCGGTGGCCATCCTGACGCGATCTGACATAATGTGCATTATCGGCTATAGATCAACCGAGACCGTGCTCCAGGAGATCGAGCGCCGATGGCGCAGGAAGACCTCACGAGGCTCAGCCGCCACGCGCCGCCGAGCTCGGGTCACACGTAGCTCCCACATACGATCGCCCCGGAGGCGGAACCCGGTATCGGCGTCAATTTCTGGACTTCGCAGTTACCTTGTCGCGAGCGACGCAAGCTTTCCCGCGGATTGCTCGCATTCCCACACGTAACACGCCCGCGCCCCACGCCAGCCCCACGCACTCGCCGAGCATGTCCTCGCGCGCGGCATCAAAGCCGTCATATGTAAGATGTTACGCGATACGGTATTGGTGACGGCGACAGATCAGCTGATCCCCTCGAGCGAAGGACTCCGATGAACTCTCGAACGACACGCGTGACAAGAGGACGCTGCATCGCACGCCGACTCGCCCTGGGATTGGTCGCGATCCTCGTAGGGAGCGTGCCGGCGCTGTTCGCCACCGCTGCCGCGACTGCGGCGCCCGTGACTGCGATCACCGGCGTAGAGATCATGAACGCGCCACCTCTTATGACGGAAACGCCCTACACGGTCGAAGCGACCTGGGCGGTGGATGACACCGCGATGGCGGGCGACACCTTCAGCCTCGATTTTCCCGATTCGATGTCCGGATACGCGGCGTCCTTCGCACTGCGGGACGACGACGGAGCTGAGGTCGGAAGCTGCGTCGTCTCGTCCGGGTCTTTCCTCTGCACACTCGGGGACTATGTCGAGACCCACACGAACGTAAGCGGTTCGCTGCACTTCCAGGCACGTTTCACATCTGCATTCGATGACGAGTCCGTCGTCTTCACCGCGGACAACGGCCTGACGTTCGACATGGCGACTCCCGGCGGCGTGGGCGACAACGCTGCCAGCCTCCCCCAGAGCCCGGAGAAGTGGGGATCCGTCAACTTCGACGGAGAGTCCATGACGTGGGCTCTGAACATCCCGGCCGAGGTCTTGGCGTCGGCCGACGGCCAACCTGTGACGATCGCCGATGAGTACGACGAGCAGCTCACCTTCGATCCGGCGGCGACCTCCGCACGCTGGACTCTCGACTCGGACTGGGGCGACGACGTCTGGCACACCGTTTCGCACGGCACGGGCGCGGGGACCTACTCCCTCGTCGCGGATGCGGCTTCTCACACTTTCACGGTGACCTTCAACGAACCGGTGACCAGCGATGACCGCGTCTACCAGTTCATCACCGTGATGGACTTTCCGTCCGGCGTCCAAGATGGCGAGGCTTTCGGCAACAGCATGACGGTCGCCGGTCGTACGGTCACCGCAAGCCCCGTCACCTACGTCGCGTCCGGAGGTGACGGTGACGGTGACGGTCTCGGTGGGTTCGATGTGACCAAGACCGTGAGCGGGAACGGCGCGAATGCGGTCGATGGGGCTCAGTACACGATCGACTACTCGTTCATCGTTGCCGGTTCCGCGACGACCGGCGAGTTCGGGCTCACGGATGGCACGACCGATGGACTCACCGACCTGCCCGTGGGCACAGTCGTCACACTCTCTGAGGCTGCTGCCGCGGGCGAGGACGTCATCTACGGAACGCCGATCTACACCGGTACCGGCGTCAGAGACAACCGCGACGGCACAGCGACGTTCACGATCACCGACGACACCGTCGCGATCGACCTGGAGAACCCGGTGTCGCTGGTTCCGCCCACGGACCCGCCTTCGGTCCCCGATTTGCCCGTGAGCCCTGGCACGCCGGGCAGTCCGGGCACGCCGAACGTCCCGGCAGGACAGGACGGCTCACTCGCCGTCACCGGCGCTGACGCCACGCCCCTGATTCTTATCGGTGCCGCCACCCTGCTGACAGGCGCCCTTCTCCTGATCGTGCGCAGAGTTCGTCGCAGAGGCTGACGGTCCGGGCCGATGCGAGGATGGGGAGCATGAAGCCCGCCCTCAGCATCAACGGCCTGGCCAACGCCCGGGATCTCGGTGGGCTCGAGCGCGTCGACGGAACGACCACGCCCGATCACATCTTCATTCGCGCCGAACGTCTCGATGAAGTCGATGCTTCCGGGTGGGAGGCTCTGCTCGCATACGGAGTGCGTACCGTCATCGATCTTCGTCGCCCCGACGAGTCCAGCGGCGAGGTGCCGTCTCCGCTCGCCCACGTACGGGTGGACCTCGACGGCGACGACGTCGGTTTCTGGGCGCCCTATGAAGCGGACGGACGGTGGGGAACGCCGCTCTACTACCTGGCACATCTGCAAGAGCTGCCTCACCGCCTCACTGAGGTGCTCACCGCGATGGCGTCGGCCGCCGACGGAGGCATCCTCTTCCACTGCTCGGCCGGGTGGGACAGAACGGGGCTCGTAGCCGCGGTGCTCCTCCGCACGCTCGACGTCACCAGCGACGCAGCTGTTCGCGACTACATGAGATCGTTCGCGAACGCCGAACGGATGGCGCTCCTGCACCGACGCTCGTTCGAGGTCGAAGAAAGACACCAGATCCTCGGCCGTTTCGGGCACACACCCGATTCGGCGTTCCGCGACATGTACGAGAACCTTCGCATCGACGACTGGTTCACGGAAGCCGGCCTCGATCGTGAGACGCGCACTGCGATCACGACGTGGCGGGGCGCGGTTCCGCGAACCTGATCGCACTCATCGGCTCAGGCGCCGACGTACTCCGCGAGGTGCTCCCCCGTCACTGTCGACTTCTGGGATACCAAATCCTTCGGCGCTCCCTCGAAGACGACCCGTCCACCATCGTGGCCGGCGCCAGGGCCGATGTCGATGATCCAGTCGGCATGCGCCATGACGGCCTGGTGGTGCTCGATGACGATCACGGTCTTCCCTGAGTCCACGAGTCGATCCAGCAATCCGAGGATCTTGTCGACGTCTGCGAGGTGCAGGCCGGTCGTCGGCTCGTCGAGCACATAGACGTCGCCCTTCTCCCCCATCTGGATCGCGAGTTTGATCCGCTGGCGTTCGCCGCCCGACAGCGTGGACAGCGGCTGCCCGAGCGACAGGTAGCCGAGCCCCACGTCTTCCATGCGGCCGAGGATCGCCGTGGCGGCGGGGAGCGTGGACTCCCCTTCGCTGAAGAACACTCGCGCCTCGGCGACCGGGAGATCGAGAACCTCGGTGATGTCCTTGCCCGCGAGCTTGTACTCCAGGACGCCTGCTTGGAAGCGCTTGCCGCCGCAGTCCTCGCACGGGGTCTCGATCGTGTCCATGAATCCGAGCTCGGTGATGATGACACCCGCGCCCTTGCACGAGGGGCAAGCTCCCTCGGAGTTGGCACTGAACAGGGCGGGCTTCACACCGTTAGCCTTCGCGAACGCCTTTCTGATCGGCTCGAGCAGCCCCGTGTACGTCGCCGGGTTGCTCCGCCGGGAGCCCTTGATCGCGGCCTGATCGATCGCCACGACTCCGTCGCGCTTCGACACCGAGCCGTGGATGAGCGAGCTCTTTCCCGACCCGGCGACACCGGTCACGACAGTGAGGACACCGGTGGGGATGTCGACATCGACGTTCTGCAGGTTGTTGGCCGTGGCGCCACGCACCTCGATCGCCCCCGATGCCGACCGCACAGTATCCTTCAGCTGCGCCCGGTCATCGAGGTGGTCTCCCGTCTTGGTGCCGCTCGCCTTCAATCCCTCGACCGTGCCTTCGAAGCAGATCTCTCCCCCGGCACTACCGGCCCCCGGACCCAGATCGACGACATGGTCCCCGATCGCGATGGTCTCCGGTTTGTGTTCGACGACCAGGACGGTGTTGCCCTTGTCGCGCAGCTGGAGCAGCAGTCCGTTCATGCGCTGGATGTCGTGCGGGTGCAAACCGATGGTCGGCTCGTCGAAGACGTACGTGATGTCGGTCAGGGACGAGCCGAGGTGACGCAACATCTTGATCCGCTGCGCCTCTCCCCCGGACAATGTGCCCGACGGTCGCTCCAGACTGAGGTATCCCAGGCCGAGCGTCACGAAGGCGTCCAGGTTCGCGCTGAGCGCCTGGAGCAGCGGTCCGGCTCCGGGAAGATCGAGTCCGCGGACCCAGGCGGCGAGATCCGTGACCTGCATCCGGCAGGCATCGGCGATGCTGATGCCGTCTATCTTCGAGGAACGCGCGCCCTCCGTCAGCCGGGTCCCATCGCACTCGGGACAGACCGCGAACGTGGCGACGCGCTCGACGAAGGCGCGGATGTGCGGCTGCAACGCGTCGAGATCCTTCGAGAGCATCGCCTTCGTGATCTTCGGAATCAGACCCTCGTAGGTCATGTTGATCCCCGAGATCTTCACCTTCGTCACCTCGCCATAAAGGAAGAGATGGCGCTGCTTCTCGGTGAACTGCGCGATCGGCTTATCGGCGGGGTAGAACCCGGACTGCGAGAAGCCCTTCACCATCCAGCCGTCAGCGGTGTAGCCCGGCACCATGATCGCGCCCTCGTCGAGCGACTTCGACTCATCGACGATCTGAGCCAGGTCGAGGTCGGAGACTGCTCCCCTGCCCTCGCACCGTGGGCACATGCCGCCGAGGTAGATCGCATCCTTCACGATCTTCTTCTCTCCCCCGGGCCCGGTCATCACTCCGCTGGCCTTCTGAGTGGGGATGTTGAAGGAGAACGCCGTCGGACCGCCGATGTACGGCTGGCCGAGCTTGCTGAACAGGATGCGGAGCATCGCGTTCGCATCGGTGACGGTACCGACGGTCGACCGCGGGTTCGCGCCGAGACGCTCCTGGTCGACGATGATCGCGGTGGTCAGTCCCTCCAGGATGTCCACATCCGGGCGCGGCACCGACGGCATGAACCCCTGCACGAACGCGCTGTAAGTCTCATCGATCATGCGCCGGGACTCGGCGGCGATCGTGTCGAAGACGAGCGAGCTCTTGCCCGACCCTGACACCCCGGTGAAGACCGTCAACCGTCGCTTCGGGATGTCGACGCTCACGTCTTTCAGATTGTTCTCACGTGCGCCCTGCACGCGGATCAGGTCATGGGTGTCCGCGGGGTGCTGGTCGTCGGTCATCTGCGTCCTTCGTGAATCGGAGAGTGTTCAGGCTGCTTGATTGATACGCAGCAGATTGCCCGCGGGGTCCCGGAACGCGCAGTCGCGCACGCCGTACGGCTGATCCATCGGCTCCTGCACGACGTCGGCACCGCTGTCGACGAGGCGGGAGAACAGATCGTCGACGTCATCGCTCGCGAGGGTCAGCGCCGCGTAGCTGCCCTTGGCGATGAGCTCGAGTATCGTCTGACGCTCGGTCTCCGTGATCCCCGGGTCGGTTGCCGGCGGATGCAGCACGATCGAGGTCTCCGGCTGACCCTCGGGACCGACCGTGAGCCAGCGGAGACCGTCGTAGCCGACGTCGTTGCGCACCTCGAACCCGAGGGCGTCCCGGTAGAAGGCGAGAGCGGCCTCGGCGTCGGTGTGGGGAAGGAAGGCGTAATGGATGCTGATCTTCATGGTGTTCACGTTAGATGCGTGTCGGTGCGCGGTGCTTCTTGATTCCTGATCGGTCTGGTGACCTGCTTCACCTGGAACGAGGGAATCCCCTCGACGTTCGCGGCGCGTTCACGGTACACGCTGGGTGGGACACCCACCAGCTCCGAGAATCTCGTGCTGAAGGTTCCGAGCGACGAGCACCCGACTTCGAAGCACACTTCCGTCACCGTGAGGTCTCCGCGTCGCAGCAGTGCCATCGCGCGTTCGATCCGACGCGTCATCAGATAGGAGTAAGGCGACTCGCCGTATGCCTCCCGGAAGCACCGGCTGAGGTGCCCCGCCGACATGTGCACTCCGCGCGCGAGCGCCTCCACATCGAGGGGTTTCGCGTACTCCCGATCGATCCGGTCTCTGACCTTGCGCATCACGATGAGCTCGCGCAAACGCGTCTCGTCCGGGCCTGTCACCCGTCGATCCTGTCATGTCGCCCCGAGTCCCGCGATGACTTCGAGCAACACGGTCGGCGGAGCTTGCCCCACGTCCGCCTGCGAGAGCGCTACCCTGAGGGTGCATCCTCACAGGAACTTCTCAGAAAGGGGTCCCCACCATGTCTGAACCACTCACCCAGGCGAAGTCACTGTTCAAGTCGATCCGTGTCTCGCTGGCCGTAGCGGGCGTTCTCGCTCTCCTCGCCGGAATCGTCCTCCTGGTCTGGCCGGTGAAGTCCGCGGTCATCGTGACGGCGATCTTCGCCTCCTACCTCGTCATCGCCGGCCTGGTCTACATCGGCCTCGGGATCTTCTCGGGCGCGAAGGGCGGATGGGCTCGCGTGGGACACATCGTCCTCGGCCTGCTCTACGTCGTCGCCGGCGTCATCGCGTTCTTCAACCTGAGCGCCGCGGCGGCAACGCTGGCCTTCGTCGTCGTGATCTTCATCGGTGTCAGCTGGATCGTCGACGGCGTCGTCGCCCTGACGCTCCTCGGCAGCGACGGCTCGCGGGTCTGGACCGTCCTGTACGCCATCCTCAGCATCATCGCGGGAATCATCGTGCTGTTCTCGCCGCTGATCGCCGGGTTCGCCTTCTGGCTGCTGCTCGGCATCTCGCTGATCGTGCTCGGAATCATCCAGATCGTGCGTGCCATCACGCTCGGCAAGGATGAGAAGGAGTACGTCGCCGCCGTCCAGGGAGACCCCGTCAGCTGACGTCTCCCCCCATCGCCGAAACGGCCCCGTCCTGCGTCAGCAGGACGGGGCCGATTCTCGTCTGCGGCTACTCGGCGACGAACGCGCTCACATCTCCGACGAGCCGCGTGTTGTCGGAGGGCACCGGGTCGACCGCGGCCTTGGCCACCTCGGCGGCGAATTCGGAGACGTTGTAGAGCTTGCCGGCCGATTCCCGGCGTTCGGCGATCGCGCCCGGGTTCGCCCGCTCCAGCAGGGTGGCGGTGATCGTGCCCTCGATCATGTCGCCGGAGACGACCGTGAAGCCGATCCCCTTCTCGGCGAGAGCCGGGATGAGCTCACGGAGTGCATCCTCCCCCGCTCGCTTCGACAGGGCTACCGGTTCGTACTCCGGCATGGTCGGCGTCGTCCGGATGAAGTGCGCCTGGTGGCTGGTGACGAATACGACGCGCGCCCCGTCGCCCAACAGAGGGGTCGCCGCGTTCAGCACGTTGAGCTGCGCATCCCGGTTGAGCGTGAGCGCGTAGTCCTCGGCCATCCCCGACTCCATGCCACCGGAGGCGTTCAGTACGAGGACATCCAGACGTCCGTACTCCGCGCGGACGGCGTCGAACATCTGGGCCACGGATGCGGGATCGGTGAGGTCGGCCCCCACCACGAGCGCCCGACGTCCGAGCTCGCGCAGCTGCGCGGCGAGCTTCTCGGCGCGCGGTGCCTTGTTGCGGAAGTTGATGACGACATCCGCGCCGGCCTCGGCGAGGTAGCGGACGGTGTCTGCGCCGATCCCGCGTGATGAGCCGGTGACGAGCGCCACCTTGCCGTCGAGGGAACCTGCGGGAAGAACGTCGGTCACGGTGACTCCTCATGATGCGCGAAAAGGCCGTGATCGCACGGCTCACTCACACTATCAAGGGAGCGCTGTGGCACCCGGATCGGCGGTCCCCCGCGTGATACGTTGACCACAAAGGAGGCCGCATGGACAACTTCACGACATTCGTCACGTTCATCGACCAATGGGCTTGGATCGGCTGGCTGGTCCTGATCGCCGTGTTCCTCGTCATCGAGATGCTCTCGTTGGACTTCACGTTCCTCATGCTCAGCTTCGGCAGTGTCGTCGGACTGGTGACTGATCTGCTGGGTGTCCCGGTCTGGGTGCAGGTGATCATCGCGGCCGTGGCGGCGGCAGCGTTCATCCTCTTCCTCCGACCGCCGTTGCTCAAGCGCCTCCGGCGCGGCGAAGACCCGACGAAGTCCAACGTGGACGCTCTCGTCGATCTGCGCGGCATCGCGCTGGCCGAGATCACGCAGATCTCCGGCCAGGCGAAGCTCGCCAACGGCGACACCTGGACCGCGCGCACCGCTACGCCGGTCGCCATCCCTCAGGGAGCCCCGATCGCCGTGAGCGCGATCAACGGCGCGACCGCCATCGTCCGACCCGTCAACGACTAGGAGAACCCCCTTGGACGACGCATCGTTCATTCCCGCAGCGATCGGCTGGATCCTCGCCATCGCGGTGATCATCTTCGTGGTGGTCACCGTCGCACGCGCCATCAGGATCATCCCCCAGGCGACGGCCGGCGTCGTCGAACGCCTCGGCCGCTATCACAAGACCCTCACCCCCGGACTCAACATCCTGGTCCCCTTCATCGACCGGCTCCGGCCGCTGATCGACATGCGTGAGCAGGTCGTCTCGTTCCCGCCGCAGCCGGTGATCACCGAGGACAACCTCGTCGTCTCGATCGACACGGTCGTGTACTTCCAGGTGACGGATGCCCGCGCGGCGACGTATGAGATCGCCAACTACCTCGGCGCCGTCGAGCAGCTCACCACGACGACGCTGCGAAACGTCGTCGGTGGCCTCAACCTCGAGGAAGCCCTGACCAGCCGTGACAACATCAACGGTCAGCTCCGGGTGGTGCTCGACGAGGCGACCGGCAAGTGGGGCATCCGCGTGGGCCGCGTCGAGCTCAAGGCGATCGATCCGCCCATCTCCATTCAGGACTCCATGGAGAAGCAGATGCGCGCTGAGCGTGACCGCCGCGCCGCGATCCTGACGGCGGAGGGCACCAAGCAGTCGGCGATCCTCGAGGCGGAAGGCGCTCGCCAGGCCGAGATCCTCCGAGCCGAGGGTGACAAGCAGGCCGCCGTCCTCCGCGCCCAGGGTGAGGCCGAGGCGATCCAGAACGTCTTCACCGCCATCCACCAGGGCGCGCCCGACGACAAGCTCCTCGCCTACCAGTACCTCCAGATGCTGCCGAAGATCAGCGAGGGACAGTCCAACAAGCTGTGGATCATCCCGAGTGAGCTCACCGAGGTGCTCAAGGGCATCGGCAGCGCATTCACTCCGAAGCCGGGTCAGGGCCCGACGAACACGCTTCCCGGCGCGTGACGCACCCGTACTTCACGAAGGCGCGGCATCCTCGGGTCCTCGCTCACCGCGGTCTGGTCACCGCGGAGGGCGAGGATTCGGGCATCTGGGAGAACTCCGCTGCTGCCTTCGCCGCCGCACACGCGGCGGGCGCCGAGTATGTCGAGACCGACTGCCAGGTCACGGCGGATGGCGATGTGGTGCTGTTCCACGACTCGACACTCGAGAGGCTCGTCGGTGACACGCGAGCAGTGCGGGACGTGCGCACGCGGGAGCTACGCGAGATCCTCTCCGCCCACGGCGGACTGCTCACGGTGGCGGAGGCGCTCGACTCGTTTCCCGATGTGCGCTTCAACATCGATGTGAAGACACCCGCCGCTGTCGAACCGCTCGGACCGATTCTGGTCGAACACACCCACCGCGTGCTCGTCACGAGTTTCTCAGACGCGAGCCGCCGCGCCGCCGTCTCCTCCGTCTTGCGGGCCGGCGCCTCGCTTCGGCCCGCGACATCGGGCGGAAGCCGCACGATCGCGGGGCTTCGCGCGCTGTCCGCGCTCCGCCTCTCCTCCGCACGCGTGCTCCAGGGAATCGACGCGCTCCAGATCCCCGAGCGACACGGAGCGCTCACCGTGCTCACCCCTGCCCTCGTCCGCGCCGCCCACCGACGCGGTGTCGAGATACATGTGTGGACGGTCAACGATCCCGCCGATATGCGCCGTCTCGTTGCCGCCGGAGTCGATGGGATCGTCTCGGATCGGTCTGACGTCGCCCTTCGGACTCTGTCCTGAACCGACGACTCCCGACGCGCCCCATAACCTCCGGCGCTGAGATTCAGCTGTGAATCGCGCCGAGATGCCGCCCGCGTGGATGAAGCGCACAGGCTGGAGCGTTATACCTGACAGCGACGAGAGGACCACAAAATGGCAGATCGCAGCCTGCGCGGCATCCGACTCGGCGCCCAGAGCCTACAGAGCGAAGAGGGCGTCGTTTTCATGGAGCGCCGTGAGACCACCTACACCTGTGACACCTGCGGCCACGTCACGAACCTGATGTTCGCGGCCGACGCCGAACCGCCCCAGACCTGGGAATGCCGCGCCTGCGGTGCCGAAGCACGCCTGAACGTCGACGGCCAGGCCGTGACGCTCGAAGCGAGCGATGAGAAGGCCGCTCGCACCCACTGGGACATGCTCATGGAGCGCCGTACCCGTGCGGAGCTCGAAGAGTTGCTGGAAGAGCGACTCGCCTTCATCCGCGCCCGCCGCGGCGCCGGAGAAGACCCTACCCGCGAGAAGATCGGGGCGTAGCGCCCCGGGCGCGCCACCACCCGAGGAGAAGCGCGCCCAGACCGCCCCACAGCAGGAACTGCTTAATCCAAGGGCCCAGGACAACCCCCGCCGTGAGGCCGGAACGAAGCTCGACATCTTCGAGCAGCGCTCCGGCCTCTCCTGCATCCAGGCTGGCCATGGTCGATCCATCGGATCTGATGACCTGACTGGTACCGACGGTCGACACGTTCACGACACTGCGACCTGTCTCGATGGCGCGCATCCGGGCGAAGGACAGCTGCTGCAGATTCTCGTCGGTGCCTCGGAAGTCGGCATTGTTGGTCTGGAAGACCAACACCTCGGCGCCGTCGTTGAGCCCTTCCCGGATCACGTCGTCGTAGATGACGTCGAAGCAGATGGCGAGCCCGATTGCGACGCCGTCGACCTCGACGATCGGCGGGTTCGACCCAGGCGTGTACTCCCGCTGGATGAGGCCGATCAAGTCGGGGGCCAGGGCGTTGAAGAACGCTCGGTCGGGCACGTATTCGCCGAAGGGAACGGGGTGTCGTTTGTCGTGCGTCTGCGTGGCCGTGCCGTCGGCGGTCCACAGCATCGAGGTGTTGAAGTAGAGATCATCCCGCGCGGTCGCCGCATTCGCGAGCAGCGGCGCATCGATCCGGTTCGATACGAGAGTCATCCTCCGGGCGATCGCCGCGTTCTCGAAGGGGTCGGCGTCCAGAGAACCCTCCGGCCACACGACGAGATCGACATCCTCTCCGTAGAGCGGCACCGTCGCGTCGGTCTGCGCCTGGACCACCGAGAACGGCTCGCGTTCGTCGAAATACCCGGTCGGTCCATTGCCCTGAACCGCGGCGACCCTCATCGACCCCGACGACATGGTCGGGAACAGCGGAGTGAAGAGCAGGACCACGACCAGCACCGGCGGTACCAGCAAGACGAGCGGACGACGCCACCCGCGCGTGCGGACGAGCTCGATCAGCATCGCGACCAGCAGCACCATCAGGAAACTGAGACCGCTCACCCCGAGCCATGAGGAGATTGGCGCGAGGGGGCTCTCGGCCTGGCTCATCCCGATCCGCGCCCAGGGGAAGCCGCCGTACGGCCAGGAGCCGACGAAGAGCTCCCGACCGACCCACAGGGCCGCGACGACCGTCGGAAGCCCCAGGACACGCCCTGCAGCGCCGGGAAACGCACGGGGCAGCCATCTGTAGGCGAGTGCGATGGGCACGAGCGCGATGGCGGTGAGACCGCCTTCCACGACGCTGAGCGCCGCCCACGGAATCGGCCCGAGGTAGCGAGACGTCCAGGAGACCAGTAGAGCGAAGAAGAGGATGCCGTAGACCAGACCGACCAGAAGTGCGCCGCCGAACCGTCTGCCGATCAGCGCCACGAGCACAAGAGCTGCGGCGGGGAATGCGAGCGCCCATACTGCGGCGCCCGGATAGGCGAGGTTCATCAGCAGTGCCCCGAGCGCGGCTGTGGGCACCGCCGCCCACAGGGGCAGCAGCGCGCGCTCGGGCGCAGCGGCGTTCGCGGACGTCGTCGCCATCATCACATCGACGAATAGGCGACGATGCCGCGGCGCACACCGTCGAGGGCACTGCGTGCGGTGCGCGCGACAGCCGCATCCTCGGCCACGATGGACAGCTGATCGAGGAGGTCGATCGTCTGCTTCGCCCAGCGCACGAAGTCTCCCGCGGCCATGTCGGCGTCGATCAGCACCCGGTCGAGCATGCCGCCGCGAGCCCAGGCATGCATCGCGCCGGCGAGCCCGGCGGCGAGCGGTTCGCTGCCCGGCAGGCGATGATCCTGTTCGAGGTCGTCGAGTTCGGCCCAGAGCGTCGTCGTCTTCTCCCAGGCCGTGCGGAATGCTCCACGCGGGAGACCCCGCTCCCCCGAGTTCGCCTCGTCACGGCGCGGTTCGTACACGAGGCAGCACGCCATCGCCGCGAGTGAGGGGGCATCGAGGCCCGCCCAGAGTCCCTGGCGCAGCGACTCTGCGACGAGGAGATCTCGCTCACCGTAGATCCGGCGCATCGTGCGCCCGGCTTCCGTCAACGTGGTCTCGCCATCGACTTCCGTGAGGTAGTCCAGAGTCTCGAGTACCTCGACGACCCGATCGAACACGCGCGCCACCGTCCCGGTCCGGGTCTCGATCTGACGCCGGATCCGATCGGTCTGGCGCTTGAGCTTCCAGTAGCGTTCCGCCCAGCGCGCGTGTGCTTCCCGATCCGGACAGCGATGGCAGGGGTGGCGCTGCATCTGCGTGCGCAGCGTCTGGATGCGTTTCATCCGTTTGTCGCGCGACGCCCGTGGCGCCTGGGAATCCTGACGATTCTTCTTCTCGAGATCGCTGAGCTCCCGGCGAATGGCGGCGTACTCAGGGAAGTCGCCGTGCTCGCAGGCCATCGAGCTCTGGTATCCCGCCAGCGACGCTTCAGCTTCTCGCACCTGGCGCGCCAGTCCGACGACGGCGCGATCCGCCTGGAACTGCGCGAACGACGACTCGAGGATCTCACGAGCCCTGGCCTTGCCGAACATGTCGATCAGGTTCACGGCCATGTTGTAGGTGGGGCGGAAGCTCGAATTCAGCGGGTACGTGCGGCGCGATGCCAGCGCGGCGACGGCCTGTGGGTCCATGCCTTCGGTCCACTGCACGACCGCATGACCTTCGACGTCGATCCCCCGCCTTCCGGCGCGACCGGTGAGCTGGGTGTACTCCCCCGAGGTGATCGCGACCCGGGCCTCGCCGTTGAACTTCTCCATCTTCTCGAGCACGACGGTGCGGGCGGGCATGTTGATGCCGAGCGCCAGAGTCTCCGTCGCGAAGACGACCTTCACGAGTTTGCGTCGGTACAGCTCCTCGACGACTTCCTTGAACGCCGGCAGCAGACCCGCGTGGTGCGAGGCGACGCCGCGCTCGAGGTTGTCCAGCCACTCCCAGTAGCCGAGCACGTCGAGGTCTTCGTCCTGGAGAGTCCGGGTGCGGTCCTCAACGAGCGCACGGATCTCCGCGCGTTCCTCGGCGGAAGTCAGCCGAACCCCGGCGCGCCGCACCTGCTGCACTGCGGCGTCGCACCCCACGCGACTGAAGATGAAGAAGATGGCGGGGAGGAGGTTCGCTCGCTCCAGGAGGTGCACGACTTCCGGACGATCCATCCGCTCGATCCGGTGGGCGTTGGCGGCGCGAACGGGCCGCCGTCCACCCCGCGGCGGACGCTTCGCCTGTCGCCCGGCATGGCGGTCACTGCGGTACGACTGCACCTGCCGGTTGTTGTCGTAGTTCGACCCGGTCGACGAGCGGATGCGCATCAGCTCCTGGTTCACCTGCGCGGTCGCGATGCCCGCACGATCGTCGAAGAGCGGAAGCAGGTCATCGCGAACGAGGACGTGCTGCTCAAGCGGCACGGGCCTGATCTCGGAGACGATGACGTCGGTGTCGCCGCGCACCGTGTCGAGCCAGTCGCCGAACTCCTCGGCATTGGAGACCGTGGCGCTCAGTGACACCAATCGCACCCGCTGAGGCAGGTGGATGATGACCTCTTCCCACACCGCGCCGCGGAAACGATCTGCGAGGTAGTGGACTTCGTCCATGATCACGTAGCGCAGGTCGCGGAGCGCGGCGGAGTCGGCGTAGATCATGTTGCGGAGGACCTCGGTGGTCATCACCACGATCCGCGCGTTGCCGTTGATGTTGGTGTCACCGGTGAGCAGACCGACCTGATCCGCTCCGTACACCTCGACCAACTCACGGAACTTCTGGTTCGAGAGCGCCTTCATCGGCGTGGTGTAGAACGCCTTGTCGCTCGGGGTCCGCATCGCGAGATGGATCGCGAACTCGCCGACGATCGTCTTGCCAGCCCCCGTCGGTGCGGCCACCAGCACACTGCGGCCGTTCTCCAGAGCATGGCATCCCGCGACCTGGAACGGATCGAGCTCGAACTTCTGCAGTGCCGCGAACGCCGAGGATTCCGGGTGCTCCGCTGCCTGCTGCGCCTGCGCGTACCTATCGGACGGCGAACTCATACCGCGTCCGGCAACAGCCCGGTCGCTTCGTCGCGCTTGCGTTTGCGCCGGTCGAATAGCAGAGAGAGGCCGGCGGCAGCGAAGAAGAGGACGATCAGGATCCCCGCGAGCATCAGCATGCTGACCACGTCGGCGGCCGGGGTCGCGAGCGCGGCGAACACCGTCGCGATGATGATGGCGATGCGCCAGCCCTTGAGGATCGCCCGGCCCGACATGACCCCGGCGAGGTTCAGCGCGACGAGGAACACCGGCAGGACGAACGAGACGCCGATGACGATCATCAGCTTGAAGACGAAGTCGTAGTACTCCTGCGCGTAGTAGAAGTTGGTCGCACCGTCGGGCGTGAAACTCCACATGAGCTCGATCACGTGCGGCATGATCATCACGCCCAGGTAGCACCCGGCGAAGAACAGCGGGACGGCAGCGACCACGAAGCCGACTGTGTACTTGATCTCCTTGCGGGTCAGGCCGGGCATGATGAACGCCCACACCTGCCACAGCCAGACCGGCGCCGAGATGAAGAGGCCGATCGAGAAGGCGATCCGCATGCGCATGTCGAACGCGGCAGTCACCGTGCCGAAGTTGAGCGCACTGAAGTCATCACCGCGTTTCTCGGTGATGATGCGGATGGGCTCCGTGATGAAGTGGATGACCGGGTCGGCGACGATGAATGCCACGACCATGCCCACGACCAGAGCGAGCGCCGCGTACATCAGACGCTTGCGCAATTCGACGAGATGCGCGCCCAGCGACATCCGCCGATCCCGATCCGCCTTCGGCATCACGGTCGGTTCGATGGCTGCCACGGCCGTCAGGCGCGAGGCGGAGTCTCAGGGTCTGCGCCCGAGTCCTTGACCGACGTGGGGTCGGCGATGGTCGAGTCGGCGCGAGGCGCGTCCTCTTCCTTCATCGCCTTCATCTCACCCTTGAAGACGCGGGCGGACTGGCCCATGCTCTTCGCCAGCGCCGGCAGCTTGGCGGCACCGAACAGAAGGAGGATGACGGCGAGCACGATCAGAAGGTGCCAGCCTTGCATTCCAGCGAACATGTAAGGATTCCCGTCGTCGATGAGCGTTCGGTTCAGTCTACAGATCAATGCTCGGCATCGGGGCGGCGATACAGCGCGAGTCCCGACGCGGCCCAGTCCCGCGTGGCAGATCGGGCGATACCCGGCTCCAACACCTCCATCGCGCCGCCGAATCTCCCGGCGAGCCTCTTGACGCCGCGCGGATCGGCGAGGTGGAGCGTGGTGGTCACCGCCCCGTCGACCACGTCGGGTTGCCCGGTGGGAACGAAGCCGCCCAAAAGGGGGGCGAGGCGCTCCGGCACACGCACGGTGACCTCGCGCTCGTCGTCGAGACCGGCGAAAGCCTCGGGAACGTGTTCACCGCCGTGGGTGATCGGGATGTCGGTGAGGGTCGGTGCGCTGACGCGGTCGAGATGGAACGTCCTCATCGCCTGCCGCATATGGCACCACCCCTGTAGGTACCACTGGCCGTTCGTGATGAGGATCTGCATCGGGTCGACCGTTCTGGTCGTCGGCGCGGCATCCGGAGCCTGATAGGTGAAGGCGATCGCGACGCCCTCGTGCAGCCCCCGAGCGACGGCTTCGCGCACCTCGTCGACGGCGCTCGGCGCGACGACCACCTCGGCGGGAGCATCCGCGGCACCGCGAGACAGCTTCGAGATGAGCCCGGCGACGAGTCCCGAGTCCGAGACGGCCGGCACCGCTGCGACCATCTGCAGTCCGGCGAGGAGCGCCGCCGCTTCACGGGCAGTGAAGCGCGGAACTCGACGCAGGGCCACGTCGTTGGTGATCTCGATGACGTCCTCGAGGTCGAGCAGGTCCCAGTTGATGTCGAACATCTCCTGCGGCTGCTGCCAATAGCCGGACTCCCCGGGGAGCCCGATCACCGTCAGCTTCTCGACCATGCCGCGCATCTCCTGCGGCGTCACGCCGAATTCCTCTGCGGCTTCGGTGAGAGACACCTGGCCGTGCTCGAGCAGGTACGGCACAAGAGTGAGGTAGAGGCGGACGCGGTCGGCTGCGAGCAACGGCTTGGACTTCGCGCTCATGACGCCTCCGCCTGATCGGTGTGCGATTCGACGACCGCTCGCAACCGCTCGATGACCGCGGCGCGCAGCGCGACCGGTTCGACCACCCGCACCTCGGGTCCGTAGGAGGCGAGCTCATCGGCGAAGATGTGCAGGTCGACGAACGGGACGTGGATTCCCTGCGGCGCCGACGTCGCACGACGCCCGAGCCGCAGTGCCGCCTCGGTGCCGGGCGTCACCTCCAGCAGAGCCGAGTTCGCAGCCGCCACGCGCTCCAGGCCGGAGAGCGCCCGCTCCCCCGCTCCGTCTCGGAGCGCGGAGTCGAAGGTCGTGGGGCTCACCTTGACGGGGCCCACGATACGACTGAGTAGGAACGTCCTGTCCTCCTCGACGTCCACGTCGATGCCGAACACGTGCCACCGGGCCTCGTAGTCGACCAGTGCCAACGGACGGATCCGCCGCCGCCGAGGCGCATCCTCCCCGGGCTTCAGATAATCGAAGGCGACGACGCGGCACCGCTCGATCGCATCCTGGAGCGGCACGAAGGCCGCGTCACGGGCGGTGATGCGCGGCGCGAACCCGATGATCGGCTCATCCCCGTCGATGCCCAGGGCACGGATCTTGCGGACGCCCGATTGCGCGTCACCAGACACGGACTCCGAGCTCCAGACGCTCCCGGCCAGTTGCAGTACGGCCATCTCCGCGGCGGAGAACTCGATGTCACCGGGCAGGTCGTATTCCGCTTGCGGAATGCGGTAACGGGCTTCTCGGAGGTCGTTCGGATCAGCCGCGTCCCCGATCGTCTCGATCGGCACGCCGAGGGTGCGCAACTCGTCTTTGTCCCGCTCGAACATCTTCTCCAGCGCGTCGGAGCGCGTGCCCGCATCCGCCCGCTGCCGATATCCGGAGACGTTGTCGAGGATCTGCTGCTTGGTCAGCCCGATCTCCGTGGCCATCAGCGCCACGACGAGATTCGTCAGGCGTTCTTCCGCGGGGATCCGACTGGCCATCACTGCGTCGGCGCCGTGACTGCGCCCAGGATGTCGACGACGTACGCGACGGCAGGACCGGCGTCACCTGCCGGGGTCACGACAAGGATCTGCGAGCCCACGGTCTCGCCGATGAGCGCCTCTGCGACGGTCGGTGCCGAGGTCGAGAGATCACCGGTCGGTCCCTGGCCCCACGTGCTGTTGATGACCTTCTTGTCATCCCAGCCCACAGCCATCACGTTCAGGAGGGGGATCTGGCCCGCTTCGACCTCATCACCGTCGCCCTTGATGAGGGTCTGGACAACCTGCTCCGTGGGTGCGGCGCTGTCCGGAATGATGACGCCCGGCGTGCCATCAGGAGCGCGCACCACGGTCGGCATGCCCTTCGCGTCGTTGAACTGCAGGGAACCCTCGGCGCGGGAGAGGAACACATCGACCACATCGATGACGAACACCGCGTTGTCGTCGGCCGCGAGACCGAACCCTTCGAGGTTGTTCGCACCGAAGTCTTCCGGGGTGAGTGCGGCGACGATCCGGGACCCTTCCGTCGCGCACTCGAACACCGACTCGAGCCCGGGTGACTGCGTCGCCCAGTAGTCGGCCGTGGAGACCTGCCCCTTGGACTCGTCGTACGAGGTCGAGTAGACCTGCTTGCCGGTCTCACCGCTGAAGATCGAGAGCTCCACCACGAGAGCCTGCGCGTTGTCGAGGATCTTCCGGCCGTCGCCCACCGTCGTGTCGGCGAAAGCGGTCTCCTTGAGGTGCAGCGGGCTGAACACGCTCACGTCCGGCGTCGACCCGACGTCGCCTTCCACGGTCACGGCGTCACGGATCTCGTTCGATCCGGCCCCGCGATCACACGCGACGCCACCGTCGGGTGCCGCGGCGGTGCAGCCGGTCAGAGCGAGGACGGCAAGGCTGAGAGAGGCCAGAACGGCGGACGTTTTACGCACGCGCTCCAGTCTATTCCGTCGCGTGCCCGGAATCGCGCGACGCCGCAGCAAGGCGTGCCCCCTCGGCAGCCTTCTCGGCCTCCCGCGCCCGCTTGCGCAGGTTCTTGTCACTGATCTCCCGGTCGCCCACGGCTCCAGGGGTCCATGCCTCGACATCCTCGTCGCCGTAACTGCTCTTGGAAGCGCGTCGCTTGACCGAAGGCGCGACGGCGCCCGGCGCGAGTCGTCGCGCCGTCAGCAGGAACCCGGTGTGAGCGACCATGCGGTGATCCGGACGCACGGCGAGCCCCTCGACATGCCACCCGCGGACCATCGTCTCGGAGGCATCCGGCTCGGTGAAGAGCCCGGTGCCTCGGATGTACTCCGCGACACGCGACAGCTGCGTCGCCGTGGCCACGTAGCAGAGGACGACACCGCCGGGGGTGAGCGCATCGGCGACGGCATCCATGCACTCCCAGGGAGCGAGCATGTCCAGTACCACCCGGTCGACGGTGCCGGCCGGCACCTCATTCGGGAGCGACTCGACGAGGTCGCCCACGACGACGCGCCAGGTGTCGGGGTGTTCGCCGAAGAACGTCTCGACGTTGCCGCGGGCGACGTCGGCGAAGTCCTCGCGGCGTTCGAACGAGATCAGGTTTCCCACCGGGCCGACGGCCCGCAGGAGCGAAAGGGAGAGCGCCCCGGATCCGACCCCGGCCTCGACGACCGTCGCTCCGGGGAAGATGTCGGCCTGCATCACGATCTGCGCCGCATCTTTCGGGTACACGATCGCTGCACCGCGGGGCATCGACATCGCGAAGTCCCTCAGCAGGGGACGGAGCGCCAGGTAGTCGTGTCCGGAGCTGTTGGCCACGACGGAGCCGTCGGGAAGGCCGATCAGGTCACGATGGCGCAGCACGCCCTGGTGCGTGTGCAGCTCCCCGTCCTCGCGGAGCGTCACCGTGTGCAGGCGGCCCTTCGGACCGGTCAGCTGCACTCGATCGCCTGGTCGGAAAGGACCACTCGGCCTCGGTACGCGGCTCTCGGTCATCGGGGTGCTCCTGTCCGGGCGTTGATGCTGTCGAAGAGATCGGTGAGGTCGCCGGTATTCCTTCCGGCGAGCGTCGTCCACAGCTCGTGCGCCCCGAGGTGGTCGAGCGGCACGATGTGCGGCACGGCGAGCGTCAGCGCGCCCGAGGCGAGTCCGGCGCGGACGCCGGTCGGCGAATCCTCGATGACGATCACATCGGCGATGTCGACGTCGAGGAGGGCCGCTGCCTGCAGGTAGGGCTCCGGGTGCGGCTTCGGGTTGTCCACATCGTCCCCGGCCACGACGAGGTCGAACGCCTCGAAGTCGATCAGATCGACGACGCTCAGCGCCATCCTCCGCAGGGACATCGTCACGAGACCCGTCGGAATTCCCGCGCTCCGAAGGTCGCTCAGGAGTTCGCGAGCTCCCGGGCGGAACGGCACGCCACTGGTGCGGAGCGAATCCTGCACGGCGTCGGTCAAATGGTCGACGATCGCCTGGGCCTCCATCGTGACGCCGGCCCCCTGGAGGATCACCGCGCTGTCGAGCAGGCCGCTTCCGACGAGCTGCAGCGCATCCTCGTGACTCCACGATCCGCCGAAGGATTCGACCAGCGCCGTCTCGGCCGCCATCCAATAGGGTTCGGTGTCGACGAGTGTTCCATCCATGTCCCACAGGACCGCGCTGGGCTTTCTGCTCACTGAACCCATGCTAGCCGGGGTACCGCCCGCATCCCGCCGTCGCGGACTAGCCTGGAAGGATCTCGTCCATGATCTCGAAGGGAGCCCACGATGGATGTTCTCGGTCAGCGCATCGTCATCGCCGCCTTCGACGGCTGGAACGATGCGGGTGAAGCGGCGAGTGGCGCCATCGAGGCGCTGCGGGCTTCATCGGAGTACGACCTCGTGCACTCCGTCGATCCCGAGCTGTACTTCGATTACCAGTACACGCGACCGTCGAGCCGGATGGACGCCGAGGGGCGACGTCGACTGACATGGCCGGAGGCCGGGCTGTGGCGTCCCCGCGATCCGGGGCCGGGACCCGAGTTCTGGCTGCTCACCGGCGCGGAGCCCGCGCGAACCTGGCAGGCGTTCGCCTCGGAGTTCATCGACGTGGCTCTGCGCGATGACATCACCGGACTCGTCACCCTCGGCGCGATGCTCTCGGACGTCCCCCACACCCGGCCGATCTCGATCTTCGCCTCCAGCCAGAACGAGCAGGTGCGGGAAGCTCACGACCTCGAGCGCTCGCTCTACGAGGGCCCGGTCGGCATCCTTTCCGTCATCGAGCACTTCGCCGAGAACGCGGGGATCCCCACCGCCAGCCTATGGGCCAGCGTGCCGCATTACGTCGCGTCGGCGACGCCCTCGCCGAAGGTGACTCTCGCCCTGCTCGACCGGCTCGAGGAGCTGACCGGTGCCGACGTGGATCGCCAGACGCTGCGCACCGAGGCCGCGGCCTGGGAGGCTTCGATCGATGCGGCCGCGTCGGAGGACGAAGACATGGCCGAGTACATCCGTCAGCTCGAGCGCACGCGCGACACGTGGGACTCCCCCGAGGCGTCCGGCGATGCGATCGCGCAGGCATTCGAGCGGTATCTCCGCCGTCGCGATGACGGTCCAGGAGACCGCAAGCGCTGAGTCCGGGTCAGGCCGCGATCACACCGGTACCGAGTAGGACCAGGAGCACGGTGCCGAGCAGGATCCGGTAGATCACGAACGGCAGGAAGCTGCGCTTCGAGATCCAGTTCATGAAGAACGCGATGACGCCGAGCGCCACCACGAACGCGATGCCCGTCGCCGCGAGCGTGTCGCCGAACGAGAAGAACGACGGCTCGTCCCAGCTCTTGAACACCTGGTAGAAGCCACTGCCGAACACCGCGGGGATCGCGAGCAGGAAGGCGTAGCGGGCGGCAGCGGCGCGCTCGTAACCGAGGAAGAGCCCCATCGTGATGGTGCCGCCCGAGCGGGAGACGCCCGGGATCAGCGCCAGTGCCTGCGCGAATCCGAAGGCGATGCCGTGCGGGTACGTGAGGTCGTTCAACTTCCGGCGCTTCGCCCCGACGTAGTCGGCGACGCCGAGCAGGATGCCGAAGACGATGAGCATGATCGCGACGATCCACATCGACCGGAGGACCGTCTCGATCTGGTCCTGGAAGAGCAGCCCGAGAACCACGATCGGGATGCTGCCGATGATGATCATCCAGCCCATCCGCGCGTCGGGATCATTGCGCGGCGCCTTGCCGACGAGCGAGCGGAACCACTGGCCGATGATGCGCACGATGTCACGCCAGAAGAACACGACGACCGCGGCCTCGGTACCGATCTGTGTGATCGCGGTGAAGGCCGCGCCCGGGTCCTCGCCCGACGGCAGGAACGTGCCGAGGATGCGCAGATGGGCGCTGGAGGAGATCGGGAGGAACTCGGTGAGTCCCTGGACAATGCCCAGGATCAGTGCTTCGAGCAGGTGCATGGAGAGCTTTCAGTTCAGAGAGGCACGGAGCGCGCAGCGCTCAGTACGTGCGCAGCAGATCGGCCAGCACCCGCTGGCCGAAGACAAGCGATTCTACGGGTACTCGCTCATCGACTCCGTGGAACATGCCTGTGAAGTCCAAGTCGGCGGGGAGCTTCAACGGCGCGAAGCCGTACCCGGTGATGCCCAGGTAGGCCAGCGCCTTGTTGTCGGTGCCGGCGCCCAGCAGGTACGGGATCACGGGGACACCGGGGTCGTGGCGACCGATGCTGGCGACCATCGCCTCGACGAGCTCGCCCTCGAACGGTGTCTCCATGCCGATGTCACGGACGACCGTCTGGATCTCGATGTCGTCACCGACGATCTGCTGCAACTCGGCGAGCACATCGTCTTCGGTCCCGGGGATGACGCGGACATCGATGAGTGCCTCGGCACGCTCCGGGATCACGTTGTGCTTGTATCCGGCGGTCAGAGCCGTGGGATTCGTGGTCGTCCGGAACGATGACCTCAGGAACGCCTCCGCGGGGCCCGCGGCAGCGGCGAGGGCATCGGGGTCGTCGGCACTGCGCCCGCTCAGCGCGCTGAGGCCCTCCAGCAGCGCCGTGGTCGTCGGCGTCAGACGGATCGGCCAGCGCGTGCGGCCGATCGCCGCGACGGCCTCCGAGAGCTTCGTCACGGCATTGTCGTCGTGCAGGCGGCTGCCGTGACCCGCACGACCCTTCGCCACCAGGCGGATCCAGATCAGCGCCTTCTCGCCGACCTGCAGCAGGTACGCACGCCGATCGTCCACAGTGATCGAGTACCCCCCGACCTCGCTGATCGCGGCCGTCGCCCCTTCGAACCACTCCGGGCGGTTCTGGACGACGAGAGCCGAACCTTCGACGCCCCCGTTCTCTTCGTCGGCGAAGAACGCCAGGATGAGGTCGCGCTCCGGCTGCTCCCCCGCCCGCAGGATCTCGGCGACGGAGGTGAGGATCATCGCGTTCATGTTCTTCATGTCCACGGCGCCGCGTCCCCACAGCATGCCGTCCTGGACGAGGCCGGCGAACGGATCGACGCTCCAGTCGTCAGCCATCGCCGGCACGACGTCGAGATGTCCGTGCACGACGAGTGCGGGTTTGGTCCGATCGCGGCCCGGAACACGGGCCATCACGTTGGTACGGCGCTCGATCGGCTCGTAGTACTCGACCTCCAGCCCGAGCTCCTCGAGGTAGGCGCCCACGTACTCCGCAGCCTCACGCTCGCCCTTCGCATTCCCTCCACCGAAGTTGGATGTGTCGAAGCGGATGAGGTCGCTGGCGATGCGCACGACCTCGGGAAGAGAGGGATCGGTCATGTGCTCCAGGCTATCGAAACGGCGAGCCACGCCCGGGCGTACCGCTCGGTTCGAGAGGCCGCGGGGAACGTGGTAATGTCATTCTTCGGTCGGCAACGATCATCCAAAACCTGCGCGGGTGGCGGAATGGTAGACGCGCTACGTTGAGGTCGTAGTGCCCGTAAGGGCGTGGGGGTTCAAGTCCCCCTCCGCGCACAGGTAAAAGAAGGCCCCGGATCCCACAGATCCGGGGCCTTCTTCTTTGTCCGCACGCGACGCGAGGTAACGCACGAGTGACCTCATCCGAGGGGGATGATCTCCTCCCCCTGCACGCGAACGACTCTGGATAGCCTGATCCGCATGACAGCCCTCGATGCCGATCGTTCGACGATTACCCAGGCCTACCTTTACGGGTTTCCGCTCGTGTTCAACCTCGATCAGGTCACGCGATACACGACGACCGGAGTCGGCGCCAACCCCGCCGCCCGGTTCAACACCTTCAGCCACGCTCGGACGCTCGCAGGGCCGGCCGATACGTTCGTCACGATCAACAACGACACGCTGTACTCGATGGCGCAGGTCGACCTCAGTGTCGGCCCGGTCGAGCTGCAGGTCCCTGACACTGCCGGCCGCTACTACGTCCTCCAGTTCGTCGACGCATGGACGAACAACTTCGCCTACGTCGGACATCGCGCGACCGGAACGGGCGCGGGGACGTTCCTCCTCGTTCCGCCGTCCTGGACCGGCGACGCCGGAGATACGGTCGTGATCCGATTCCCGACGACGATCGCCTCGATAGTCGGACGCTGGGCAGTGAGCGGTGATCACGAGCTCCCCGAAGTACACGCACTCCAGGACGCCACGACGCTGACGCCGCGAGATCCTGATGCCGTTCCTGCAGGCCTCGCTGTCCCCGATCCCGACGTACCGGGGAGCGCGCTCTTCCTCGAGAAGCTCCGCGTCTGGTCGCAGCAGTTCCCACCCGCACAGCGTGATCGTCCGTTGCAGGACTCGCTTGCCTCTACGGGGATCGCCGTGCGGGGCGCATCACCCTATGCGTCGATGCCGCTCTCCGACGCCGCGCGCCTGGTCGGCGACATGGACGCCGCCAAGGAGACCCTCCATACGATCCTGACGCACGGCTCCAGCCCGGAGGAGAACGGGTGGAAGCTCACCTTCCACGCCTTCGACTACAACCTCGACTACTTCGAGGTCGGTGCCCTGGATGACGACCGCTTCAAGATGACCGACCCCGAACTACGAATCGCCGAACGCGCAGCTGCCGCGCTCGGCGGTCTATGGGGCAACCACCCGTACGAAGCGGCGTACATCATGACGTACGTCGACGACCGCGGAGATCAGCTCACCGGTGCCCGGACATACACGCTGCGTCTGGACCCCGAGCCGCCCGTGTCCGCCTTCTGGTCATTGACGATGTACTCAGTTCCGGAGTTCTACCTGGTGGAGAATCCCATCGCGCGGTACTCGATCGGCGACAGGACCGCGGGCCTGGTCCGCGATGCGGAAGGCGCTCTCACCATCACGATCAGCCATGCGCGACCCGAAGACGCGACGGCGGCGGCCAACTGGCTTCCCGCCCCGGCCGGAGACTTCCGGCCGGTGATGCGGATGTACGAGCCCGATCCCGCCGTTCTCGACCGCCGCTACACGGTCCCCGCGATCAATCGTGTGGAGGGGTGAGTCCGCGCACGCCCCTTAGGCTGTGCCGACACCGAACACGAGACCGAGCACGTACGTGATGGCTGCGGCGCCGAACCCGATCGCGAGCTGACGGAGGGCGCGGCGCAGGGGCGGGCCGCCCGAGAGGACGCCGACCATCGCGCCGGTGCTCAGCAGTGCGACACCGACCAGGACCAGGGCGACGATGATCGCGGCCGTGCCGTGGAGCCCGAAGATCCAGGGCAGGACCGGGATGATCGCGCCTGAGGCGAACAGCAGGAAGCTCGAGATCGCCGCCGTCCAATCGCTTCCGACGATCTCGTGATCGCCTCCAGCCTGGATGTTCACAGGCCCGGTCGCCGCACGGCTGACGCCCGCCTGCGCCGCCGCGACGATGCGTCGCGCGCGCGACAGCGATTCCTCCTGATCCATGCCACGCGCCCGATACACGAGCGCGAGTTCGTTCTCATCGATGTCGAGGTCGCCGGCTGCAGCATGAGCGTCCTCATTCGCCTCTGTCGCGGCCAGCAGCTCGCGCTGCGAACGCACCGACACGAACTCCCCCGCCCCCATCGACAGCGCGCCGGCCAACAGCCCGGCGATGCCGCTGAAGAGGACGAATCCGGAACTGACCCCGGTCGCACCGATGCCGAGCACCAGCGCGAGGTTGCTCACGAGACCGTCGTTGGCGCCGAAGACGGCGGCGCGGAACGACCCCGAGAGCCGCCTCCGCCCCCGCGCGGCGAGTCCGCGGACGACCTCGTAGTGCACCTTCTCGTCGGCGCGCATCGCCGGGGTCGCGTACTGCTCGGAATCGTAGGGCGAGCGCGCCTCGGCGCTCTGCGCGAGCGCGAGCACGAAGATGGACCCGAAGCGGCCCGCCATCCAGCCGAGCAGCCGGGAGCGGAAGCCGGCGCGCGGCAACCGTGCGGGCTCGGCCCCGAGAAGGTCGAGCCAGTGCTGCTCGTGGCGGCGCTCGGCGTCGGCGAGCCTCAGGAGGATCTCCCGCTCCTCCCCCGTGCGGCGTGCCGCGAGCTTCTGATACACGGCGCCCTCGGCGCGTTCCTCGACGAGGTAGCGGGCCCATCGCTTGCGATCAGCAGGGGTCGGGTCGGCGGCAGCAGGCGCTGGCATGGATCCTCCAGGTGTCCGGTGCCCGATGCGAGGGCAACCGTTCAACGCTAGCCTCGGAGGCTCGACGCGACCGCGCTCAGACGCGGATTGACAGCATTTCGGGGATCCGAAGCACGGCCGCCGAACAAGGCCGGCAGACGATCGCTCAAGAGCGTACGCGCTTGCGCAGGACCTCGATACGCGACTGCAGCTGTGTCACGGTCGCCTGCGCCACCGCCGGTCCGCCGCAGATACGTCGGAGCTCGGCATGCACCGCTCCGTGCGGCTCGCCTCTCTGCCGGGCATAGAGGCCCACCAGACTGTTCAGGAGCTGCCGCTGCTCCTTGAGGGTGCGATGGAGGGGCGGCGGAAGCGTCGTCGTCTCCGTCGGCCCGGTGGACGCCTCGCGCGCCTCTCTCAACCGGGACTGTCGCGACTGGCGCTGCATGAGCAGCTCGTGCACGTGCTCGGGTTCGAGAAGACCCGGGAAACCGATGAACTCCTCCTCCTCGGGGGTGCCGGGCTCAGCCAGCTGGCCGAACTCCTGGCCCTCGAAGACGACGCGGTCGAAGTGCGCGACCGAAGAGAGCGCCTGGTAGCTGAACTCCTGCGTCAGCGCATCCGAAGTCTCCTCTTCGCGGTTGGCGCTTTCGAGCAGGGAGTCGTCGAGTCCGTCTTCTTCTTTGGACTGCCGGTCGAGCGCATGGTCTCGCTGCTTGTCCATCTCGTTCGCCAGACCCATGAGCACGGGCACCTGTGGCAGGAACACGCTGGCGGCTTCGCCCCGACGACGGGCCCGCACGAATCGGCCGATTGCCTGGGCGAAGAAGAGTGGGGTGGACGACGACGTCGCGTACACACCGACCGCGAGTCGCGGTACGTCGACGCCCTCCGACACCATGCGGACCGCGACCATCCAGCGGGAGTCGTTCGCGCTGAACTTCTCGATGCGCTCCGAGGCGGTCGCGTCATCGGAGAGCACGATCGTCGGCTGCTGCCCCGTGATGCTGTGCAGGATCTTCGCGTACGCCCGTGCCACCGTCTGATCGGTGGCGAGTACGAGGCCACCGGCATCCGGCACATGATGGCGGATCTCGGTGAGGCGGCGATCTGCGGCCGACAGCACGGCCGGCATCCACTCGCCTTCGGGATCGAGCGCCGTGCGCCAGGCCTGGGACGTCACATCCTTCGTGTTGTCCTGCCCGAGGTGCGTCTCGAGTTCGTCGCCGGTGGTGGTGCGCCAGCGCATCTTGCCCGCGTACATGTGGAAGAGCACGGGACGCACGACCCCGTCGGCGAGGGCACGGCCGTAGCCGTAGTTGTAGTCGGTGCGCGAGACGCGTGCGCCGGATTCGTCGGGGTGGTACTCCACGAACGGGATCGGCGCTGTGTCGCTGCGGAACGGCGTTCCGGAGAGCAGCAGTCGGCGTTTCGCGGGGCCATAGGCGTCGCGGATGGCGTCGCCCCAGCTCAGCGCGTCCCCACCGTGATGGACCTCGTCGAGAACCACGAGTGTCTTGGCGTCTTCCGTCAGATGCCGATGCACGGACGACTTCGCAGCCACCTGCGCGTAGGTGACGACGGCACCGTGATAGTGACGTGCCGGCGCCCAGTCGCTGTTGCGGAATCGCGGGTCGAGCCGGATGTGCACGCGAGCCGCCGCATCCGCCCACTGTGTCTTGAGGTGCTCGGTCGGCGCCACCACGATGATGCGGTTCACTTCGCCGATGCGCATGAGCTCGACCGCGAGGGTGAGGGCGAAGGTGGTCTTGCCTGCACCGGGTGTCGCCGCGACGAGGAAGTCTCGCTGATCGGCTTCGAAGTACTGTTCCAGCGCCTCCTGTTGCCAGGCGCGCAGCTTGCTTGCGGTTCCCCAAGGGGCACGCTGGGGAAAGGACGGAGAGAGCATCGACTCCACGATAATCGGTGCTGCGGACACTGGCGCACGTGCCGCGCTTCTCGCGCGCGCCCCTCCCTCGGGCCGGCGCGTGCGAGTAGGCTCGGTCACTGCGCTGCGGCCACCGCCGCCTCGGCAGACGTTCGCGAAGGAGAGCTGGATGACCGACCAGGATTCGACTCGGACCCCGTACATCCCCAACGAGACCGCACACCCGTGGCGCCGTTTCGTCGCCACCGGAGACTCGTTCACGGAGGGCATCGGAGACCCGGATCCGGCGCACCCCGGCAGCCACCGCGGCTGGGCCGATCGGGTGGCAGAGGTGCTCGCCGCCCAGGTGGACGACTTCGCCTACGCGAATCTCGCCGTCCGCGGGAAGCTCATCGCGCAGATCGTCGCCGAGCAGATCGAACCGGCCGTCGCGCTGCGTCCCGACCTCGTCTCGATCTGTGCCGGGGGCAACGATGTGATCCGCCCGGGCACCGACCCGGACGCCATCGCGAGTCAGCTCGAGGATGCCGTGGCGCGCCTGTCATCGACGGGAGCGGCCGTCCTCCTGTTCACGGGCATCGACACCGGTTTCACGCCGGTTTTCCGCGCCTTCCGCGGCAAGGTGGCCATCTACAACGAGAACGTCCGCGCGATCGCCGAGCGCCACGACTGCATCGTCGCGGACCAGTGGGCGCTCAAGGTCGTGCAGGACATGCGGTTCTTCGACGACGACCGGTTGCACTACAACGCGCTCGGCCACCACGAGGTCGCACGCATGGCGCTCCGTGCCCTGAACGTCCCGAACGACCTCGAGGCCATGCAGCCCGAGCCGTACCCGTTGCGGACCTGGCGCGAGGCCCGATCCGAAGACCTCGGGTGGGCGCGCGAGCACCTGATGCCCTGGGTGCTTCGTCGACTGCGGCACCAGTCGTCGGGCGACAACCTGGCCGCGAAGCGCCCTGAGCCTTCGCCGATCATCCTTCCGCCGCGGGACTGACCCGGGGTCAGCCCTTCACCGCCCACAGCGCCACGGCTGCTGCAGAGGCGACGTTGAGAGAGTCGACACCACCGGACATCGGGATCGTGACGACGGTGTCGGCGCTGTCGATCACCGTGCGGGAGAGACCGTCGCCCTCCGAGCCCATGACGAGGGCGACGCGCTCGGGGCGGTCGGCGACGTAGGCGTCGAGTGTCACCGCATCGTCGCGCAGAGCCAGCGCTGCGATATCGAAATGCGCGGCATGGAGGTCGTCGACGGCTGTTTCCCAATCGGTGATCCGCGTCCACGGGACCTGGAAGACCGTCCCCATGCTCACGCGCACGCTGCGTCGGTACAGCGGGTCCGCTCCCCCGGGCGACACCAGCACGGCGTCTGCCCCGAGACCGGCTGCCGCACGGAACGCGGCACCGACGTTCGTGTGATCGCCGATGTTCTCGAGGATGAGCACGACGGAGGCGCCGTCGATCACGTCTCGAACCGTCGGCAGCTCCGGGCGGTGCATCGACGCGATCGTTCCACGGTGCACGGCGAAACCGGTCACCGATTCCGCCACATCGTCAGGGACGACGTACACGGGCACGTCGAGATCGCCGACGATTCCACGAATGTCCTCCACGCGGCGCTCCTGCACCAGCACAGAGCGCGGACGATGCCCGGCTGCCACCGCACGGGCGATGACCTTCGTCGACTCCGCGATGTACAGCCCGCCCGCCGGTTCACGGATGGTGCGCAGCGCCGTGTCGGTGAGCCCGCGGTAGTCGTCGAGGCGCGGATCGTCGGCATCGGTCACAGGCACCAGTCGCATGCGTCCCACTCTGCCACTGCTCGCACCCCCGCTCCGACGCACCGTGCGCCGTCGACGAGCTGCTCGCTGAGTCCGTCGCATCTCGCCACGCCGTAGACTCGCTCGAGGAGGTCCTGTGAGCGTCTCGAACACCGCCGAGCTGTCGGCCGCCATCGCCCACGCCGCCGAGCTGCTGCGTGACAGGCGCATCGCCCTCTTGACAGGCGCCGGCATCTCCACTGACTCGGGGATACCCGCGTACCGCGGAGAGGGCGCCAGAACCCGCAGCGACCCGATGACGATCCAGACCTACTTGGGCGACGAGGCGGCACGACGACGTTATTGGGTCGGCGGCCACCTCGGCTGGCGTGCTTTCGCGCGAGCAGAACCCAACGCCGGTCATCTCGCCGTCGCACAGCTTGAGGCTGCCGGGAACGTCTCGGGCGTCATCACCCAGAACGTCGACGGACTTCATCTGCGCGCCGGGAGTTCGCACGTGATCGAGGTTCACGGCACGATGCGTCGCGTCTTCTGCCTGCAGTGCGGCCAGGTCTTCGATCGCCGTGACATCGCGGTGCAGATCGAGGAGCGAAACCCCTGGATCACCATTCCGGAGAATGTGGCACTCGCCCCAGACGGCGACGTCCTCCCCGAATCCACCGAGGGGTTCATTGTCCCGGTGTGCACGGTGTGCGGCGGGATGCTGAAGCCCGATGTCGTCTTCTTCGGAGAGTATGTCCCGCTGGACCGCTTCCGTGCGGCAGAGTCGCTGCTTCGCTCCAGCTCCGCCCTCATCGTCGCCGGCTCCTCGCTCGTCGTGAACTCCGGCGTGCGGCTGGTCGAGCGGGCCCGACGCCGCAACATCCCTCTGATCATCGTCAACCGCGAGCCGACGCGTGCGGATGCCTGGGCCGATGTCACCATCGCCGCAGGCACCAGCGACGTGCTCCCCGCACTCCAGGAACTTCTCTCGTGACCCACCTCACCCTCATCCGCCATGGCCAGACCGATTGGAACCTCGCTCGACGAATCCAGGGTTCGACCGACATCCCGCTGAACGAGACCGGGCGAGAAGACGCGCGGAGGGCAGCCGAGACCCTCGCCGCCAGCACGCATCACGCGGTGTACACCAGTCCGCTGCTGCGCGCCAAGGAGACGGCCGAGATCATCGCCGACAGGCTCGGGCTCGAGGTGGTCGGTGTCATTCCCGACATCCGGGAGCGCGAGTTCGGCGACGGTGAAGGCATGCTCGTCGAGGACTACATCTCGACGTACGGTGACTGGCACGCCGAGGTTCCGGGCGCGGAGTCCCTGGAGCAGGTCGGCGAGCGTGCCATCGCTGCGCTCCACGCGATCGCCCGTGAAGCGCGGCGCCGCTCGGCCCCGCAAGCGGAATCGGTGCTCGTGGTGGCACACGGCGGCGTCATCCGCGCTGTGATCGATCATGTCTCCGGCGGGACGCTTCCCCGCGACGGGGAGGTCCTGCGCAACGGGTCCGCACACCGCTTCGTGGCGGCACCCGGTTACCTTCGACTCCTCGAGGAGTCGAAGGTCCTCTGATCAGCTGACGCGGGTGACGACCGATCGCGCGTGCCGAAGCACCGGTTCGTCGATCATCCGTCCCTCGAAGCGGAACACGCCGCGTTCCGTGGCCGCAGCCGCGAGCACCGCCCGCGCCCAAGTCACCGCACCGTCGTCCGGCCGATACGCGGCCCTGATCGCCGACACCTGGTTCGGATGGATGCAGGCGGTGGCATGGAACCCCGAGGCCGCAGCGTCCATCGCCTCGCGTTGCAGCCCCTCGGCGTCGTCGATGTCGATGTGCACCGCGTCGATGGCCGCCTTGCCGTGGGCGCCGGACTCGAGGAGGACACGAGCACGGGCATAGCGGGCGATATCCCGATAGCCGCCCTCAGCATTCCGCGACGAGGTTCCGCCGAGAGACGCCACGAGATCCTCTGCGCCCCACATCACCGCGGTGACCAGGGGGTGCGCGGCGATCCGGTCGGCCGCATGGATGCCGCGCGCGGTCTCGCACAGGGCGATCAGCGAGTACCGCTCGTCGAACGCATCGAGACACTCGGCGCTCTCCGTCTTCGCCACCATCACCGTGCGGAAGTCCGTCTCGGCGAGTGCGTCGAGGTCGGCCGTGAACGCTTCGGTGCCCGGAGCGTTCACGCGCACGATAACCCGCTCGGCGTCGATGTCCGCATCGATCACGTTCCGGCGCGCCACGGCCTTCGCCTCCGGGAGTACGGCATCTTCGAGGTCGAGGATGATCGCGTCCGCCCGGTCCTGAGCCTTGCGGAAGCGCTCCGGACGGTCCGCGGGGCAGAACAGCAGGGCCGGTCCGAGTTCGAAAGTCACTTCGCGACTCCTTCCGGGAGGCAGTGGACGAGAACCGACCTCACTGCGGTCGCCACGACCGTCTCGTCCTGATTGCGTCCGGTGTGGGCGATCTTCACGATGCCCTGACCCGGGCGTGAGGACGACAGCCGTTTGTCGACGATGACGCTCTCGGTATAGAGGGTGTCACCGGCGAACAGCGGGTGCGGGAAGACGATGTCGCCGAACCCGAGCTGTGCGACCAGCGTGCCCTGCGTCAGCTGCGCGACCGAGGCGCCGACCATCGTCGACAGCGTCCACATCGAATTCATGAGCCGCGCACGGAACGGGTCCTGCGCATCGGCGAACGCCGCATCGAGGTGCAGCGCCTGCGTGTTCATGGTGAGCGTCGTGAACAGCACGTTGTCGGCCTCGGTCGCCGTGCGGCCGGGGCGGTGCAGGTAGCGGGCGTCGAGCACGAACTCCTCGTAGTACAAACCCCTCTGAAGGATGTCGTGGGTGGTCATGGGGCCACGCTACCCGGCGAGTCCGAGTCCGCGCGCGATGACGAGGAGCTGCACCTCGGTCGTCCCCTCGCCGATCTCGAGGATCTTCGAGTCGCGGTAGTGGCGAGCGACCGGGAATTCGTTCATGAACCCGTTTCCCCCGAAGATCTGGGTGGCGTCCCTCGCATTGTCCATCGCGGCCTCCCCGCCCACGAGCTTGGCGATCGCTGCGGCCTCCGCGAACGGCTTCCCCGCATCCCGCAGTCGCGCCGCGTGATGCCAGGCGAGCCGCGCGGTGTGAACGCGCGCCCGCATACGGGCCAGGGTGAACTGAGCATTCTGGCGTGTGCTCAGCGCTGCGCCGAAGATCGTCCGGCTCTTCGCGTATTCGACCGCCGCCTCCAGACACCCCTCGGCCGCGCCGGTGGAGAGGGCGGCGATCGCGATGCGACCCTCGTCGAGGATGCTGAGGAAGCTCCGGAAGCCGCTCCCCCGCTCCCCCAGCAGGTTCGTCGCCGGAACCCGCGCTCCGTCGAACGTCAACGGGTGGGTGTCCGAGGCGTTCCACCCGACCTTGTCGTAAGGAGCTTCGACCGTGAACCCGGGAGTGCCGTTCGGGACGATGATCGTGGAGATCTCCTTGCGCCCGTTCTCGTTCCCGGTCACCGCAGTGACCGTGACGAAGCGGGTGATTGGAGTTCCCGAGTTGGTGATGAACTGCTTGGAGCCGTCGATCACCCACTCATCGCCCTCCAAACGCGCGGTCGTCCTGGTCGCGCCAGCGTCGCTTCCGGCTTCCGGCTCGGTCAGGCCGAAGCCCGCCAGCGCGCGCCCCGCGAGCAGATCGGGAAGCAGCTCCTGCCGCTGTTCCTCGGTGCCGAAGCGGTAGATCGGCATGGCACCGAGGCTCACTCCTGCTTCGAGTGTGATCGCGATCGACTGGTCCACCCGCCCCAGGGCCTCGATCGCGATGCCCAGCGCCATGTAGTCACCGCCCTGACCTCCGTACTGCTCGGGGAACGGCAGGCCGAACAGGCCGAGGTCACCCATCTGCGAGACGACCTCCATCGACAGCGTGTGCGTGCGGTCGGCCTCGTACGACTGCGGTGCGACCACCGTCTCGGCGAATTCGCGCACCATCGCGGCGAGCTCGCGCTCCTCCTCTGACAGGTCTTCCATGTTCAGCTCTCCTCTGTCGTCACGCGGGCGACCGGTTGGTCGCGCCGCACCTGATCGCCCACCGCGACCAGCAGATGCACCACACCGTCGTGGGGTGCGAGCACCTGGTGCTCCATCTTCATCGCCTCGATCGCGACGAGCGGGTCGCCGGCCGACACCGGATCCCCGTTCGCGACGAGCACGGCCACGACGCTGCCCGGCATGGGCGCGCGCCCCTCGGGCTCGGTCGCTGCCGCCCCTGACTCGCGCTGAGCGAGACGGTGGAGCATCCTGCGCCGCCTGTCGAGCGGACGCAGACGCACCGTGCGGCCGCTCTCGGACACCCAGACCGCGCCATCTCCGTCCATCGCCGCGTGCACCGCCCCGTTCGGAGCGGATACGTCCGCTGCACCGAGTTCAACCACTTCGTCGTCATCCGTGAGGGCCGCGAACGTCGCCTCCGGCACGGCCGCGGCACCCAACCGCCACCCCGGACGATCCCGCCAGAGCGCGCTCGTTCGCAGCGGTTCGCTTGCTCCGGTCGCCGACATCTTCCTCGCCGCAGCCAGCTGAGCGGGAGACGGGCGCTCCGCTTTCCAGGGCAGCAGCGTCTCGATGAGCCCGGTGTCGAGATCGCCCGCGACCACACGCTCGTGACGGCAGAGGGTCCGCAGGAAGGCCACGTTGGTGTCGACCCCGAGCACCACCATGCGTGCGAGAGCCTCATCGAGCCGTGCCAGGGCGGCTCCACGATCGTCAGCGAACGCGATCACTTTCGCGATCATGGGGTCGTAGAACCCGGTCACCTCACTCCCCGTCTCGACGGCGGAATCCACGCGCACGCCGGGCGGTGGATCGAACAGGAGGATCGTGCCCGTCGAGGGCAGGAAACCGCGCTCGGGGGACTCCGCATACACACGCGCTTCGACGGCGTGCCCTCGCAGTCGCGGCGTGACGTCCAGCGGAAGCCCGTCGGCCGCACGGAGTTGAAGCGCCACCAGGTCCAGACCGGTGACCTCTTCGGTGACGGGATGTTCCACCTGAAGGCGTGTGTTCATCTCGATGAAGAAGGCCTCGTCCGGCGCGTCGGCGTCGATGAGGAACTCGACCGTGCCCGCGCCGACGTACTGGACGCTCTCCGCCGCCAGCACGGCCGCCGAGAGCAGCCGCTCCCTCGTATGTGCGGGGATGCCAGCCGACGGTGCCTCCTCGATGACCTTCTGATGACGACGCTGCAGCGTGCACTCGCGCTCGCCGAGGGCGATGACCGTTCCGTGGGCATCGCCGAAGACCTGCACCTCGATGTGCCGTGGGCGACGGATCAGGCGCTCCAGGATGAGCGAGTCATCTCCGAAGGCGGCTGACGCGACCCGACGAGCCGAGGCGAGCGCTCCGCGCAGCCCCGCAGCGTCGGAGACGATCTCCATGCCCTTTCCTCCGCCACCTGCACTGGGCTTGACCAGCAACGGGTAGCCGACGTTCTCCGCCTCCTCGGCGATCTCGAGGTCGGAGAGGCCTTTGGCGTCGAAGCCCGGAACGACAGGCACGCCGTAGCGCAGCACATGCTCGCGGGCGCGGGCCTTGTCTCCCATGATCTGCAGAGCGTCGACGGAGGGGCCGATGAAGACGACGCCGCTCTCGGCGCAGGCCTCGGCGAGACCGACACTCTCGGAGAGGAACCCGTAGCCGGGATGGATCGCCTGTGCACCGGTGCTGCGGGCCGCGGCGATCACCGCATCGATGTCGAGGTAGGACTCGACGGCGGGCGCGGGACCGATCCGCACCGCCAGATCCGCTTCGCGTACGTGGGGCGCGGACGCATCCGCATCGCTGTACACGGCGACGCTGCGGATCCCGAGGGTGCGGAGAGTGCGGATGACTCGACGGGCGATCTCGCCACGATTGGCGACGAGGACGGTGTGGAAGGAAACGGTCGGTGATGACATGGCACTCACATCCGGAAGACGCCGAAGCGCGGTTCGGGCAGCGGACTGCGGGCGACGACGTCGAGCGCGAGCCCGAGCAAGTCGCGGGTCTGCGCGGGATCGACGATGCCGTCGTCCCACAGCCGTGCCGTGGCGTAATAGGGCTCGCCCTGGCGCTCGTACTGCTCGCGGATGGGTGCTTCGAACTCGCCACGCTCCTCGGTGCTCCATGACTCGCCACGCGCGGACAACTGGTCTTCCTTGACCGTGGCGAGCACTGATGCGGCCTGCGTTCCGCCCATCACAGAGATGCGGCTCGCAGGCCAGGTCCAGAGGAACCGCGGTGAGTACGCCCGTCCGCACATCGAGTAGTTGCCCGCCCCGAACGAACCACCGATGATGACGGTGAGTTTCGGCACCCTCGTACTCGCCACGGCCGTGACCATCTTCGCGCCGTCCTTGGCGATGCCGCCTGCCTCGGCATCGGAGCCCACCATGAACCCCGTGATGTTCTGCAGGAACAGCAGTGGTATCCCCCGTTGATCGCACAGTTCGATGAAGTGCGCTCCCTTGAGTGCGGATTCGCTGAACAGCACGCCGTTGTTCGCCACGATACCCACCGGATGCCCATGGAGTCGGGCGAACCCCGTGACCAGGGTTGTGCCGTACTCGGGCTTGAACTCGAGGAACGTGTCGCCGTCGGCGAGGCGCGAGATGACCTCACGCACGTCGTACGCGGCGTTCACGTCGACGGGAACGGCGTCGTACAGGCTTGACGGCTCGGCGGGCGGGCGGCTGCTCAGGACCTCCCATGCGGGTGCCGCGGGCGGCGGAAGAGTGGCGACGATGTCGCGCAGGATCTCGAGCGCGTGCTCGTCGTCCTCCGCGAGATGGTCGACGACACCGCTCCGCCGTGCGTGCAGCTCGCCCCCGCCGAGTTCTTCGGCGGTCACGACCTCGCCGATCGCTGCCTTCACCAGCGGCGGCCCGCCGAGGAAGATCGTTCCCTGACCGCGCACGATGACCGTCTCGTCGCTCATGGCAGGCACGTAGGCGCCACCTGCGGTGCAGGAGCCCAGGACCGCGGCAAGCTGCGCAATCCCCTCGGCCGACATCCGCGCCTGATTGAAGAAGATCCGCCCGAAGTGCTCGCGATCGGGGAACACCTCGTCCTGTTTCGGCAGGAACGCTCCCCCCGAATCGACCAGGTACAGGCACGGCAGCCTGTTCTCGAGCGCGATCTCCTGGGCGCGCAGGTGCTTCTTGACCGTGAGGGGAAAGTACGTGCCACCCTTCACCGTCGCGTCATTGCAGATCACCATGACGTGGCGACCGTGAACGAGTCCGATGCCGGCGATGACTCCGGCGCCGGGAGCGTCTCCCCCGTACAGACCATCGGCGGCGAGCGGGGCGACCTCGAGAAACGGGCTGCCCTCGTCGAGCACCCGCGCGACGCGATCTCGGGGCAACAGCTTGCCCCGAGACACATGGCGTTCACGGGATGCGGTCGGTCCCCCGCGCGCGGCTACCATGAGGCGCTCGCGCAGCTCCTGCGCCAGGGACTCCTGCGTTGCGGGCATCGTGATGTCCTCCTCGACTCACGTCCGCGCGGGCGACGCCCTGGCGCGGTGCAGGCATATTCGGTTAGTGTGCACTAACCCGTTGATTCAGGTTAGCGAGGATTAACTGAGATGACAAGCCCGGTCACCGCCCGAGACCGCGCAAAGGCCGAACGGTCTGATGCGATCCTGCACGCCGCCGCACGCCTCTTCGCCGCGCGCGGATACAGCGGCGTGAGCCTGGAAGACATCGGCGCCGCCGTCGGCGTGTCCGGCCCGGCTGTCTACCGACACTTCGCCGGCAAGCAGGCATTGCTCGGCGCGGTTCTCGTCAAAGTCAGCGAGGACTTGATCAACGGCGGGCGGCGGGTGGCGGAGAACACCCCGAGCCCGGATGAGCGGATGCACGGGCTCATCACCTTCCATGTCGATTTCGCCCTCGGGAACGCCGAGGTGATCCAGGTGCAGGACCGCGACGTCGCCCACCTGTCCGAAGCGGATCGGGCAGCCGTCCGGCGGCTGCAACGCGCGTACATCGACCTCTGGATGGACGCCCTCGCGCCGCTACACACCGCGGGCGCCGGCGGAGCGGACCAGGAAGAGCTCCGCCTTCGAGTCCAAGCCTGCTTCGGCCTCATCAATTCCACGCCGCACAGCACGCGTGCGGCAGCACGGCGACACTCCGCCACCGCGACCGTGCTGGTCGCGATGGCGGACGCCGCACTTCGCGCGACTATCTGAGAAGCATCGCCCGGCCCGGCTCCTCGAGGATGTCCGCGACGTCCTTGAGGAACCGCGCGCCTTCCGCGCCGTCGACGAGCCTGTGGTCGAACGAGAGGCTGAGCGTCATCACCTGACGGAGGGCGATCTCTCCGCGGAACTCCCAGGGCTGACGACGCACGGCGCCGACCGCGAGAATCCCGGATTGGCCGGGCGGGAGGATGGGTGTGCCGGCATCGACGCCGAACACCCCGATGTTCGAGATCGAGAAGGTGCCTCCGGCCAGCTCCGCCGGCGAGGTCTTCCCCGAACGCGCGACCTCGGCGAGAGCTCTCACCGCGCCCGCGAGTTCCACCAGAGTCAGCCGCTCCGCGTCGCGGATCATCGGCACGATGAGTCCGCGATCTGTCGCGGCCGCGATCCCCAGGTCGACGTAGTGGTGCTGGACGATCTCGCCGGCAGCCTCGTCCCACCGGGAGTTGAGTCCGGGGGTGCGTCCGAGCGCGAGGCACACGGCCTTCGCCACCACTGCGAGTGGTCCGATCCGATGCTCGCTGAGTGAGCGATCGTCTCGAAGGCTCGCAAGGAGGTCCATGGTCGCCGTCACGTCCACCGTGTGGAAGACGGTCACGTGAGGTGCCGTGAAAGCGCTCTGGACCATCGCCGCGGCCGTGTGCTTGCGGACTCCGCGAATCGGTACGCGGGTCTCACGCGCCCCGTCGCCGGAAGCACCGGGCGTGAACGGCGACGACGGGGCGGCGACGGGGACGTCAGCCGTGGCCTGACTGCGCGCTCCTACCCTTTCGGCGTAGGCGTCGACGTCAGCGCGAGTGATCACCCGGTCTCCGACCTCTGCGGCCACCAGCACCAGGTCGATCCCGAGACGCTTCGCGTGTGCACGGACCGGAGGCGTCGAGCGCGGCCGCTCCACCACGGAGTCGACCGCGGACGATGGCGTGGCGTCGTGCGGCGCAGCCTCGAGCACCGCTGTGTCGACAACCGCCGGTACCGCTCCGCTGCGACGTGCGCGACGGGCCGGTCGTCCGGTCGCGGTGGGGGCAGCGCCGTATCCGACGAGGTTCGGCTGAGCCTTCTCGGCCGCCTCCGGCATCGGCGCGGATGTGGTCTCCTCTTCACCGACGACCTCGAAGTCGATCAGTGCCGCCCCGACGGCGACCGTCTCGCCTGCTTCCGCGTGGAGGGTTGCCACCGTGCCTTCGTACGGCGACGGCAACTCGACCACGGCCTTCGCGGTCTCCACCTCGGCCAGTGTCTGGTTGAGGGCGACCGAGTCCCCCGGGGCGACCAGCCATTGCACGACCTCGGCCTCGGCCAGCCCTTCTCCGAGGTCGGGAAGACGGAATTCCGCGATCATGCTTCTGCTCCCGTCAGGCTGTTCGGCCGATCCAGTACCCGATCGACGGCGTCCAGCAGCCGGTCGAGATCAGGAAGGTGATACTTCTCGAGCTTCGCCGGCGGGTACGGCACGTCGTGGCCGGTCACCCGCAACGGTGCCGACTCCAGATACTCGAAGCAGCGCTCCGTGATGCTCGCGATCACCTCGGCCGCGACACCGGCTTCACGAGATGCCTCGTGTGCGACCACGACCCGTCCGGTCTTCCGTACCGACGCGGCGACCGAGTCGTAGTCGACGGGCGAGAGCGAGCGCAGATCGATGACCTCCAGGGATGTCCCTTCGTCCTCCGCGGCTTCCGCGGCCTGCAGGGCGGTGGAGACCATCGCCCCATAGGTGATCAGCGTCGCATCCGTCCCTGCCCGCACGACGCGCGCCAGTCCCATCGGCGGCGCGTCCGCGAGGGGAGCTTCGAGGTCGACGTCCCCCTTGTGGTGGTAGAGCCGCTTCGGCTCGAAGAAGACCACAGGATCATCCGACGCGATCGCCTGACGCAGGCTCCGGTATGCGTCTTCGGGGTTCGACACCGCGATCACGCGGATGCCTGCCGTATGCACGAAATACGCCTCGGGCGACTCCGAGTGATGTTCCGCCGCGCCGATGCCTCCTGCCCAGGGGATCCGGATCGTGATGGGCATCTTGACCCGGCCCTGTGTGCGGTAGTGGAGCTTCGCGACCTGGGCGACGATCTGGTCGAAGGCGGGATACACGAAGCCGTCGAACTGGATCTCGACGACAGGACGATAACCGCGGAAGGCGAGGCCCACGGCTGTGCCGACGATGCCAGACTCGGCGAGCGGAGTGTCGATCACTCTCGCTGCTCCGAACTCGTCGAGAAGCCCGTCGGTGATGCGGAAGACACCACCGAGCTTGCCGATGTCCTCGCCCAGGAGCACGACCTTGTCATCGTCGCGCATGGCCTGCCGCAGGCCGGCGCCGAGCGCCTTTCCGAGAGTGAGCTCGGTCATGTTCACGCCTCGCTCTCGAAGGAGGCGAGGTACGCCGCATACTCGCCGCGCTGACGCTCGAGGCCCGTGTGGGGTTCGGCGTAGACACCGTCGAAGACCGCGAGCGGCGGACGCGTGACCATTCCGAGGCACGCAGCACGCATCTCCTTCGCGACCGCGTCGGCGGCGGCCTGAGTCTCGGCGACGTGCTCGTCGGTGAGGTCACCGCTGGCCCGGAGGTGCGCCTCCAGTCGTGCGATCGGATCGCGTCGTCGCCAGGACTCGAGCTCCTCCGCGTCGCGGTAGCGCGTCGGGTCGTCCGCCGTGGTGTGCGGCCCCATGCGATAGGTCACGGCTTCGATGTAGGCGGGGCCCTTGCCGGAGCGTGCATGCTGCAACGCCCAGCGCATGGCGGCCATGCATGCGAGCACGTCGTTCCCGTCGACACGGAGGCTCGGGATGCCGAATCCCGGAGCCCGACCCGCGATCGGGAACTGCGATTGCACGGCGACCGGCTCGGAGATCGCCCAATGGTTGTTCTGGCACACGAAGACCACCGGCGCCTGGTACGACGCCGCGAAGATCATCGCCTCGTTGACGTCGCCCTGGCTGGTCGCTCCGTCGCCGAAATAGGTCACCGCGACCTCGTCCGCACCGTCGCGCTGGATGCCCAGGGCGTATCCCACCGCGTGCAGCGTCTGTGCGCCGATGATGATCTGCAGAGGCGCGACGCCCAGCGCTGCAGGGTCGTAGGCCGCGCCCTCTTCTCCTCGCCACATGCGCACGTAGTCGCCGGGCTGAGCGCCGCGTGCGTAGATGACCCCGGTCTCCCGGTAGCTGGGGAACACGTAGTCCTCAGGAGCGAGTGCCCGCGCGGTCCCGATCTGCGTCGCCTCTTGCCCCTGGCACGGCGCCCAGAGGCCCAGCTGTCCCTGGCGTTGCAACGCGACGCCCTCGGCATCGATGCGGCGCAGGATGATCATGTCGCGCAGCAGCGACCGCAGCTGCGCAGCATCCACGTCGGCGACGAAGGGATCCAGTCGAGGGTTCGACACACGGCTCCCGTCAGGAGCCAGGATGCGTTCGGAGAGTTCGAGATCCTGGGCGGTGTCTGCGATGGGGGTGATCTGCGGTGACATCGTCGTCCTCCTCGTCGGCGGCCCTCGTGAGGCTCCGCGCGTTGACGCCGGCGTCATCACCGGCATGCTCTGAGGGTACGTCCACTGAACACCTCGCTCAAGCATTCTTGCGAGGCTTGAGCATGTTGCTCAACTTGACGCCAAGTCCGACTGCTAGGGTTTGGCACTATGCCAGGACTCGACCGCATCGATCTCGAGCTTCTCGCCGCCCTCGCCGATGATCCGAGGATCACCATCGTCGCGCTGGCGGAGAATCTCGGGCTGTCCCGCAACACGATCCAGGCGCGGATGACACGCCTCGAGCAGAGCGGCATCTTCCTCTCCTACGAGCGATCGTTCTCGCCGGACGTCCTGGGCTTCCCCCTGCAGGCGTTCGTGAGCATCGGCGTACGCCAGACCGAACTGCCGCGTATCATCAACGAGCTCGCGCGGATCCCTGAAGTCGTACAGGCGCACGGCTTGAGCGGCTCGATCGACCTGCTCGCTCGTGTCGCGTGCAGGGACGCACGCCACCTCTTCGACACCGACGCCCGCATCCTCTCGATCGAAGGCGTCGAGCGCACGGAGACCTCGCTCGCGATGGGCGAGGTCATCCCGTTCCGGGTCGCAGGCCTTATCGGCCTCGCCCGACGGGAATCCTGAGGAACCGACGAACGGCGCCCGCCGCCTCTGCCGGCGTCTCGTAGTGGATGAGATGCCCCACCTCGGCGATCTCCACAAGTGTCGCGTCGGGGAACAGCGCCGCCAGCCTGCGTTCTGCCTCGATCGGGGTGATGTCGTCACGCTCTGCAGCGACGAGCAGGGTCGGAACATCGATCTCGCGGGCGAATTCGCGGACGTCGTGAGAGACGCTCGCGATGAAGGCGTCCCGGAGCACATCCCGGTCCGAGAATCGCGAGAAATATGTGTCGTGCTGGTCGTGGATGAAACGACGGAGCGCGGGATCCCTGGTCTTGGCCATCGTGATGCTCATCACGCGGACGATGATGCGGTTGCGCAGCAGCGCGGTTCCGAGTCTCTCCGGAAGTCGGGCACCGAGAGCGTAGTAGAAAACGGCCAAGCGCGTCATGAGACCCTTCGGTCCCTCCAGCGCCGGAGCCCCGATCGGGTTCAGCAGGATCAGGCGCGGAGTCCGCAGTCCCCGGGCGACCGCCGCCGCCGTCACGATGGATCCGAAGGAGTGCCCCAGGATGATGGCGCCGGGGGCGACCGCTGCTGCGAAGTCGTCAAGCCAACCGGCATACTCGTCCAGGTCGTGTCTGCGCCCGGGCAGAGGCGCTGATTCCCCGAACCCGGGAAGATCAGGCGCGACCACACGCACCTCGGGGAGGTACGCCAACACTGGTTCGAGCCCGTGATGATCACCGCGGAAGCCGTGCACAGCGATCACCGTCGTCTCCGCCTTCTCAGGCCCGTAGACCCAGTACGCCGTGGTCGCTCCACGCACCTCTACCGCGTGGCGCTGCACGGGGAGTCGATGAAGGCGGTCCGCATAGGGGGAAGGCACGGTCATGCTCCGAGTCTACGAGTCGCCGTGCGCCTTCCCCTGGATGTCTGCGCCCGCGCATAGCGTGAAGGCATGCCATCCGGTCCCCCGCTCCCTGCGTGGCTCACCCGTGTCGGGGTGTTCGACCTGGAGACGACCGGCGTCGATGTCGAGTCCGATCGGGTGGTCACCGCGTACGTCGGTGTCCTCGATGCCGCAGGACGCGAGATCGCCGCCCGCTCCTGGCTCGCCGATCCGGGCATCCCGATCCCGGATGGCGCCAGTGCGGTGCACGGCATCACCACGGAACACGCGCGGGCGGAGGGGCGACCGTCGCCCGAAGTCGTCGCTGAGGTCACGGCGGCCCTACGGTCGCTGCTGGAGCAGAATGTGCCGGTGGTCGCGTACAACGCCGCGTACGACTTCTCGCTGCTCGCGCACGAGGCCGCCCGACATGGAATCGTCCCTCTGACCGCCCCTTCCCCCATCATCGACCCTCTGGTGATCGACAAGGCGTACGACCGATACCGCCGCGGGCGACGCACGCTCGAAGTGGTAGCCGCCCACTACGCGGTCGTGCTCGACGGCGCGCATGAGGCGTCCGCGGATGCGATCGCCGCCGGTCGTGTGGCGCAAGCCCTCGCTCGTCGCTTCTCCCTCCCCGAGACCCCGGCAGAGCTGCACACGAATCAGATCGGCTGGGCGCGCTCGCAGGCGGCCAGCCTCACGGAGTACTTCGTGAGCATCGGCCGACTCGATCCGGAGGAATCGATCGACGGCAGCTGGCCCGTGCGATCGGCTCGAACCGCCGCCCGGTGACGGAGCCGAAAAGCTGCCGATCAGCTGATGCGCGGCCGGTCGACACACTGGGCTACGCTCCTGTCAGGCACCGCCGAGTGGGATCGCGGTGCGAGGAACAAGGAGCACCCATGCAGTTCACGTCCACCGACATCGAGCAGGTCGAGTCCACGTGGCAGCAGTTCGTTCCCTCTGCAGCGCTTCAGGATGCAGACCCTCGGCGCTTCCGGTTCGACTGGCGGTCCGAAGAGCTTCGCAGCGTCACGCTCGTCAACTACCGACTAGCGGCGCAGGTGCATTCGACGGCCGAGCCACTCGACCAGATCCTCGTGTGCCGTGTCGACGCTCCGGATGCTCGGGTCTGGTCCGCGCGCCACAGCCTCACTCCGGGCGCACCGTGGATCTCCGACGGCACCCGAGTGGAGGCGAAGTGGGACCGATCGGCCGACATCCGCGCCCTCGTCTTCGACCGACCCGCAGCCGAAGAGCGGGCACGACAGTTGACCGGCGATGACGGCCTGAAGTTGCGCACGACCGGGCTCGCGCCGCACTCGGCCGCCGACGCGCGGCGCTGGGAGACGATGTTCGCGTATGTCGACCAGGCACTCGCCCTCTCGGGCTCCGACCCGCTGATCGCCGCCGAACTCGAACGCCATGCCCTGATGATGACCCTCTCCGCGTTCCCCACGAGCTTCACCGAGGCTCTGCGCCGCCCCGCCCAGCGGGCGGGAGCTCCGGTGGCGGTCCGCCGGGCGCTTGCCTACATCGACGAGAACGCGCACCTGCCGATCACGATCGACGATGTCGCAGCTGCCGCCTACATCTCCACGAGAGGGCTCCAGTACGCGTTCCGGCGAGCTCTCGACATCACTCCCACCGAGGCCCTCCGCCGGGCACGACTCGAGGGCGCCCGCAGAGACCTCCAGAACGGCAACGGGCGCTCGGTCGGCGATGTCGCGCGCCGCTGGGGTTTCAGCCACTCGTCACGCTTCACCACTGCATACCAGCAGGCCTTCGGCACACCGCCGTCGCTGATCCCGGCGTGACACCCGGCGAAGAGTCTGTTCGCATTCTGCGGCGTGTCGCGACGCCGGCACAGTGCGAGCTGAAGTCCATGGCTAGAGTTCGAGTACCCGGACTCCCTCGGTCCGTGGCCACACTGTCGAGGAGTCGCATGACCGGTGCCGCCCATCCCATCGCTATGTTCGTTCGCTGATGGGGAGCCTGTACTACGGCGACACGCAGACTCCGATCCAGATCGACGATCGCGCGCTCGCGCATCTGAAAGTCGTTATCGCCACCAAGCTACGACGCAACGAGAGCTTCACGCTCTCATGGCGGCATCCCGAAGGCGATGCTCCCGGGCGCTCGACGCTCTGGCTGCACCCGTCGATCCCTCTCCGGTTCGTCTTTCAGGAACCGGAATCGCCGGACTTGAGCCGGAAGTGGATCGAGGAACTCGCGCACTCGGCTAGCTCCAGCGGAGGCATCACACTCATCGAGGAGCATCTCGAGAGCAGCCCCGCGGAGTGATGGCGTCCGACGACCGCGATCGTCGGACGCCATCCGCAGTCCTCACACCGCGTCGTCACCGCTGGAGCTGACGGAGCGACGAGTCGTGGGTTCGCCCGTGGCCGGGTCGACGAACGTTCGCGAGACCGTCTCCGTCCTGCGGCGACGCGCGAGCAGCACGATGCCGATGAGGAAGATGACGACGCCGGCGCCCATCAGGATGTACCCGACCATGTCGAGGTCGACCCATTGGATGTCGACGTTCACCGCGAAGACGAGGATCGCCCCGATCACGAAGAGCGCGATTCCGCTGCCGATGCTCATGGTGCCTCCCGTTCTGCGACGCTATGCCGCACGTGGGAAGAATGTCGCCTGAGGAGGGCGCCAGGGAGGGGCTTGACAGCGGCCTCTGTCCGGGTCGCACGATATCCCGGTGCGGCGATCAGGCCGCTTCGACAGTCGGCTGTTGCGCCCAGAGATCTGGTCCGAACACCTCGTAGGAGATCCGCTCCGGCGGGACGCCGCGCGCCAGGAGTGTGGATCGACATGTACGCATGAAGTCCAAGGGCCCACACATGAAGACGTCCGCATCGTCCGGCAGCTCGACGGCGGCGAGGTCCATGCGCCCCGACAACGCGGGTCGAAGAGTCGGCGCCGATCCCGCATCGTCTCGATACCAGTTCTGCGCACGGGCGTCTTCCATCGCCAGCACCTGCCTGCGCAACGACGCGTAGAGCACGTGAGTGTCGTGCGAGCGATCGGCATGGAACAGGCGCACGGTGCGCGCCGGGGAGTGGCGCGAGAGGTCTTCGACGATCGCGGCGACCGGGGTGATGCCGATACCGGCGGATACCAGGACGAGCGGAGTCTCATCGTGGTCGACGACGACATCGCCGGCAGGTTGCGACACGTCGAGCAGCGTTCCCGGATGTGCGTTCTCGTGCAACCATGTCGAGACCTGGCCGTCAGGCGTGCGCCCGTTTGCTCGCACACGCTTGATCGTCACGCGCAGCGAGTCGCTGCGGAGACCGGACGAGATCGTGTACTGGCGCGGCTGGCGCGATCCATCCGGTAGATCGACGGCGATGGCCACGTACTGCCCCGCGCGGTGGGTCGCGACATCTCCGGAGACCGGAGCGAGGAGGAGCGACACGACGTCAGCCGATTCCTCGACCCGTTCCACCACTCGATGCTTCCGCCAGGGGTGATCGGGATCGGTGCCGCCGAGGGCATAGAGCTTCGCCTCTTCCGCGATCAGCGAGCATCCGAAGAGCCAGTAGACCTCGTCCCATGCGGCCCTGATCTCCGGCGTGACGGCGTCGCCAAGTACGGTTCCGACCGCATCGAGGAGGTGATGGCCGACGATCGTGTATTGGCGCGCCTTGATGCCCAGCGAGACATGTTTGTGCGCGATTCGACGCATCACCGGTGCGAAGTCGGGTGCCTCGGGGTCGATCAGCTGCACGGCGAATGCGACGATCGATGCCGCAAGGGCCTTCGGCTGCTCTCCGATCGCCTGATTCGCCCGGTTGAACACTCGGAGCAACTCCGGATGCACGGCGAACATCTCGCGGTAGAAGAGAGTGGTGATCTCGTCGGCATGCCCTGCGACGACCCCCGCGGTCGCTCGGACGATCGCCTCGGATTCTGATGTGAGTCTCATGGCTTTCCGCCCCTCATCGTGATGGTTGTTCCACCATCTCGAGTCGTCGCGGACATCGCATTCCGTTCTACCGGTTTATTTCCGGTCGAACGTGAGACCGACGGTCGTCTCCCCGTCTACTCTCGCCACATGCCCCGCCGCGCCCATGACTTCCGCGGGCTGACACAACCCCGTCGGCTCCAATTGCTCCACGCCATCCAGCAGACCCCCGGACGCTCAGCAGGTGAGTTGGCGGAGCAATGCGGAATACCCCTCAACACCGTGCGTGATCATGTGCGGGTGCTCGAGGACGAAGGGCTGATCTGCAGTGAGACTCTGGTCCTGGGCAAGCGTGGCCGTCCGCCAGTGGTGTTTCACCCGGTTCACGACACCGCATCGAGCGCCGTGGCGCGCGCTCGCGTCGCGGGGGCTATCTCGCGGGGGCGCATGCTGCGGGCGATGTCGTGCGAGACCCCGCACGAGCTCGAGGCCGATGCGCTGCGTCAGGTCGATGTGCTCTACGAGCATCTCGATGATGCCGGCCTGAACCCGGTCGTCGACGAGAGGGCCCTACGATTCGACCTCACCCCGTGTCAGTATCACGACCTGCTCGTCGCGGATCAGGAGCTCGTCTGCGGTGTACATGCTCAGCTGGTGAGGGACGTTCTCCGCCACAGTGACGGCCCGCTCGAGGTGAAACTTCTCGAGCCGTTCGTCACGAGTCACACCTGCCGTCTGTTCCTCACGCGTGGCGACGCACGAATCGCTGAAGGTGAAGCGTAGGGCGGGCGGGACTTGAACCCGCGATCGTTGGGTTATGAGCCCACTGCCTTAACCAGCTTGGCCACCGCCCCTTACGTCTCTCAGCCTAGCGGCCGAGACGGTCACGCCCGGGTAGCCGCGGAGTGGTTCCGCGAGTGCACGAGGTAGATATCGGCATTGGCGATCAGACCCTCTCGCTCCTCGTCGCTGAGCCCCCGACGCACCTTCGCGGGGACCCCGGCCACCAGCGAACCAGCCGGGATCTCCGCCTCGCCGAGCACGACCGCACCCCCGGCGATCAGACACCCGGCACCGATCCTCGCTCCGCTGAGTATCACGGCGCCCATGCCGATGAGCGTGCCGTCGCCGACCGTGCAACCGTGCACGACCGCGTTGTGGCCGATGGACACCTTTGCGCCGACCGATACGGGGTGGTCGGAATCCACGTGCACCGAGACGTTGTCCTGCACGTTGGAGTCCGGGCCGATGGAGATTCCTGCAGAGTCGCCGCGGAGCACGGCGTTGTACCAGACGCTGGCGCCGGCCGCGAGCGAGACGTTTCCGATGATGCGGGCGCCCTCCGCGACGAACGCCGTGTCAGCGATCGACGGGACGCTGTTCGGCAGGGCGAGGACGGAAGCTCCGGCAGCGATGCTCATGAGGCGAGGCTACCCGAATGCCCGCGGAATCATGCGGAAGTGAGCCCAGCCTCAGCTTGCTTGCGGAATGTCTCAGCCTGAGTAGCGTTGCATACATCAGATACGCGATTTCCCTCCGGAGGAGCAGAAGATGAGCAAGGCACAGACCGTTTCCACCACCGCCATCGACCCGACCGTGGCTGCAGGGGCGGCCCAGTTCCTCTCCCCTGTCGTGCTCGGCCTCCAGGCGCTCACCGTCAACGGCAAGCAGGCGCACTGGCACGTGCGCGGCGCCAACTTCGTCGGCGTCCACGAGCTTCTCGACACGATCGTCGCGCATGCCGGCGACTTCGCCGACACTGCCGCCGAGCGGATCGTCGCCCTCGGCCTGCCGATCGACGCCCGTGTCAGCGCCGTGGCTGAGAAGGCCGGCGCGACCACCGTCCCCGCGGGCTTCACCCAGTCGGACGAGCTGATCCGCGCCGTGATCGCCGACATCGACGCGATCCTGGTCGATGTCAAGGCTGCCGTCGAGGGGCTCGACGAGGTCGACCTCACCAGCCAGGACGTCGCGATCGAGATTCAGCGCGGCCTCGAGAAGGACCGCTGGTTCCTCGTCTCGCACATCGCCGCCTGATCATCCACCGCAGAAGGGCCGGTTCTCCGTCATCGGAGGACCGGCCTTACTGCGTGATGGAGCGGACTACGAACCCGCGTGGGTGCGGCGCCCGGCGAGCAACGTGGCCCAGACCGGCATCCCGCGCAGCGTCTCCCCGCTCGCCACGAGGGGGTCCGCGCCACACACGACGATGTCGGCGGGCTCTCCCGGTCGCAGCGAGGTGCGCACGCTCGCCTCGAGCGCCTGACCGATCGTGATCCGCTCTTCGGGATGCCAGGGTGCCCGATCGTCCTCCGTCCGCGACACCGCCGCGGAGATGGCCTGCCATGGATCGAGGGGGGCGACGGGCGCGTCGGAACCGAAGCGCATCTCGGCCCCCGCATCGCGCAGCGAAGCCAACGGATAGCCGATCGCGGTCTGCCCACTCCACAGCCGGTCCACGAGCTCACGGTCGTCGACGGCATGCTGTGGCTGGACGCTCGCGACGACCCCGAGGCGTCCGAAGCGCGCCAGATCCGCGTGCCGCACGAGCTGCACATGCTCGATCGAGCCCACAGCCCCGGTTGTGGTGAAGGCGTCCAGTGCCGACGTCACGGCACGGTCGCCGATCGCATGCACGGCCACCGCCAACCCCGCGCCTGCCGCTCGTGTCAGCAGGTCGACGAGCTCGTCGGAGGGCACCGTCAGCATGCCGAAGTTGTCAGGATCGTGCGGGTAGGGGTGCGAGCACGCGGCCGTCCTCGTGCCCAGAGACCCATCGGTGATCACCTTCAGCGGTCCCATGTGGACGAGACCGCGGCCCGCTGCGGGCGCATCAGGCTCCTCATGCGGCTCGCCGGTGCGGAGCCCTGCGGCGATCGCCCGATCGAGATCGAACGGATACACGGCGAACTCCACGCGATGCGCGGCGAAGCCATCCCGGATCCGGCGCGGCCATGCATCGGCACCCCAGGCCATGTCGAAGTCGACGACACCCGTGACACCCCGTGCGGCCGCCTGCTCGCCGGCTCGCCGCATCGCGCTGTCGCCGTGCGCGGCGTCGACTGCATTCAATCGACGCGAGATCTCGAAGGCATCCGTCTCACGGAGCAGGCCGTCGTCGCTTCGGAAACCCTCACGCGCAAGCGCTGCAGAGTTCAGCCAGACGCTGTGCACATCCGCGTTGATCAGGTAAGTGGGGACCGCACCGGTGGCAGCGTCCAGAAGCTCGAGGGTCGGCCGATCCGGCCAGAGAGCATCACGGAACCCGGTGCCGACGCGGCGCCCGTCCGGCAAGGGGACGACACCGCTCATCGCGTGCGCCGCAGCCGCCGCGGAGACCGCGTGACCCAACGGAGCGCGCTCCGCGGTCAGCGCCCACTGGACGGTGTGGACGTGGTTGTCCCAGAGCCCGGGGACGGCCCACGCTCCTTCGACATCGAGCACCTCCCCACGCGAGGGAAGCGCTCCGGTGGGGGCGATATCGGCGATGAGCCCGTCGGCGATGTGGATGTCGACGGGCTCATCGTCGATCAGGAACTCACGACCGGGGCCGACGATCCTCGTAGCCCTGATCGTGCCGATCACCGCGTCGCCATCTGTCATCGCCGCCCTCCGGTCCTGGCATCCTGGGCACGTCGCATCTCTTCCGCGAGAGCCGGGTTCGAATACGGACCGTCCGACCGGAGGGCGCTGATCACCGTCTCGATCGTCTCGACCGACTTGTTCTGGCTGAGCTTGCGCTTCGCGACCACACGGGTGGGCGTCAGCCGGAACCCCACTGTGCCGGCAGCGAGTCGCTGGACGAAAGCGGCATCGTTCGGTCGTTCCCACATCAGCTTCGGCTCCGGCATCCGCGACTCGAATCGTGCGACGAGCTGATCCAGTACCACCAGGTTCTCTTCGTCGGAGAGGATCTCCGGCACACCGGCGAGGTGCACGGCGGTGTAGTTCCACGTCGGCACCGCCTGCACGTCGCCGTACCAGCCGGGCGACACGTAGCCGTGCGGCCCCTGGAACACGACGAGGAGCTCGTGCTCCCCGATACCGTGGATGAGGTCGTCCGGGCGGCCGACGTGCCCGACGATGGTGAGGTCGTCGCGTGTCTCGTCCAGAAGCACCGCGTAGTGCGAAGCGACGAGACCGTCATCACCGGCGCTCATGATCGTCGCCCAGGGGCTCATCTCGATCACCCGGCGGATCTCGGCCTCGTCGGCGAGCGTGAAGCTCGGATTCTGTCGCATGCGATCAGCCTAGAACGGATGCGGGGGTGCACAGTCCGGTCACGCCTGACAGCGCGGGCACCAGTACAGCTTGCGAGCGCCGATCTCCTCGAGGGCGATCTCCGTGCCACAGACCCGGCACGGGAGCCCCGCCCGGTGATACACCCAGTGCCGGTCGTCGCGGTTCGCCATCGCGGCGCGGTAGTCCTCGCCCGTGAGACCGTCCATCGTCATCATCTGGCCGGTCTCGACGCCGATCGCCAGCAGTCGCACCCAATCGTGCCAGAGCGCGCGCACGACCTCTTCCGGAACGTCTCGACCCGGAGTATGCGGGTTCAACCGCTGCCGATAGAGCATCTCGGCGCGGTATACGTTCCCGATCCCGCTGACGACGGACTGGTCCATGAGAAGCAAGGCGATGACCGTCGACTTCTTCCCGACCGCCCGGACGAACCGCTCCTCATTCTCGACCGGGTCCCCGACCAGCGGGTCGGGCCCGAGCTTCGCGACCGTCGCCAGCATCTCCTCCGGCGTCTGGAGCACGCATGCCGTCGGGCCACGTAGGTCGGCGGCGGTGATGTCGGTCATGAGGCGCAGACGAACCTGTCCCACGACCGGAGGCGGCCATTCGAGCCCCTCATCGGCGAGGCCCTTCGTCTGCTCCGACATGCGGACGTGCACCCTCGTGCGGCGTGGTGCCCCGATGGACGCGAGGGAGTTCTCGCCGGCATCATCCAGGATGGGGTCGTCGAGGACGGTGCCGCGCTGATTCGTCTGCCCCATCCGCCCATTGGCGGAGGCTATCGTCGGATCGACGATGATCTCACCGGCGAAGTCCCAGGCACCGTAGAGACCGAGGTGCACCCGCAGCCAGAGGTCGCCCTCCGTCTCGAGGAACATCTGCTTGCCGACGGCCTGCACACTCACCGCCGCACGTCCGTCGAGAACCGCGGCTCCCTCGGCGAACCGTCCCTGTGGACTGGACGCGCTCAGGGTCTTGCCCACGAAGTTGCGATCGAACTGTCGTGCGATCCGGTGAACGGAATGGCCCTCGGGCATGTCAGCCCCGCGGATCCGGTAGCAGGGACCCGTCGCGCTCGAAGTCCGCGATCTGCCCGATCCGCCGCACATGGCGTTCATCACCCGAGAACGGTGTCTGGATGAACCGGTCGATGAACGAGGTCACCTCGTCGAAGGTGTGCTGCCTCGCGCCGATCGAGATGACGTTCGCGTCGTTGTGCTCGCGGGCGAGCTCGGCCGTCGACAGGTTCCAGACCAGAGCGGCCCGCACCCCCGCAACCTTGTTCGCGGCGATCTGCTCACCGTTCCCCGAACCGCCGAAGACCACACCGAGGGCCTCGACACCGTCGCGCTGGTCGGCGATGACCGCCTGCGCCGCGCGGATGCAGAACGCCGGGTAGTCGTCGACCGCGTCGTACTCGATCGGGCCATGATCGACGACCTCATGCCCCGCAGCGCGCAGGTGCTCTTGCAACTGCGTGGAGAAGTCGAGTCCTGCATGGTCGGTGGCGATGTGGATGCGCATGACTCCCATCCTAGAAGCGGCGCGGATCGGCTCCGAGGTCATGGGGCGATGCCGGCGGCGGCGGGCTTGAACCCCGCACGGATGTTCTCACAGCACCCGGGTCGGCAGACGTCGAAGCCGCCGGGGAGCGTCGTGACATGGGCACGCTCCTCGTTGGGGCGACCTTGGAGACGTTCCTGGATCAGGTCGACGATGCCGTCGACGAATGCCGGTGAGACACCGGGCGTGGGGGTTCGCGTGAAGGCGAGTCCGGCCTCTTCCGCGGCCTCCGCGGCCTCGGTGTCGAGGTCCCACAGGACCTCCATGTGATCGCTCATGAAACCGACGGGGACGACCGCCACTGCCTTGCGTCCGCGGTCGGGCAGTTCACCGATCACGTCGCACACGTCGGGCTCGAGCCACGGCTGCGAGGCGGGGCCGGACCGGGACTGGTAGACGAGCTCCCACGAGACGTCGGCCGCTGCGGGAACCGTCTGGCGAACCCGATCCATGACCCAGGCAGCCACGGCGAGATGCTGAGCGGCGTACGCGCCTCCCTCTCCCCAGTCGATGTCTCGCGCGCCGGAGCGCTCCGCGTCGGCCGTCGGGATGCTGTGGGTGGAGAAGAGGATCTGGATGTCCGCCGCCACGATGCCGTCGGCCAGGAAGCCTTGGACAGCCTCACGGACTCCCGTCTCGAACGCCTCCACGAAACCGGGGTGGTCGTAGAAAGGCCGGATCTTGTCGATCGTCACGGTCTCCCCGAGCCCGGTCTCCTCCAGGATGCGAGCGAAGTCCTCGCGGTACTGACGGCAGCTGGAGAACGAACTGTAGGCGCTGGTGGCGAAGGCCAGCAGCGTGTTGTGACCATTGGTCGAGGCCTCGGTCACGACCTCTTCGAGATACGGAGCCCAGTTGCGGTTGCCCCAGTAGACGGGGAGCGTGATGCCGCGTGCGGCGAGGGCGTTCTCGAGGGCTTCCTTGAGCACGCGGTTCTGTCCGTTGATCGGACTCACCCCGCCGAAATGCCGGTAGTGGTGCGCGACCTCCTCGAGCCGTTCGTCGGGGATTCCTCGACCGCGGGTCACGTTGCGCAGGAACGGGATGACATCTTCCTGACCCTCGGGCCCCCCGAAGCCCGCGAGGAGGATCGCGTCATAGGCGACCGGCGTGGTCACGAAGGGTGCACCACCGGCGGCAGCAGGCGAGGCAAAGGGAACGGCATTCGGCTCGATCGCAGTCACCCCTCCATCCTTTCACCTCGGCGGAGCAAAGGCGTCCGTGCAGCGCCGTTTCTATGCCGCCGCCCTCCCGAGTGCGATGCGAGGGGCCAGCTCCCGCACTGGCGTAGGCTGTCATGGTTGCCGTCGGCGCCAACTGCGCCGACCCCGGTGACATCCCCTCACCCCTGGGAGTAAAGCTGTGCCTGGAGAGAACCTCACCCGCATCGAAGCGCAGGAGCGCCGCGACGTCATCGACACTCAGTCCTATGAAGTCGCCCTCGATCTGACCAAGGGTGCCGAGATCTTCGGCTCCCGGAGCGTGGTGCGCTTCACCGCGACTCCGGAGAGCTTCACCTTCATCGACCTGATCGCCCGGGACGTGCGTGAGATCTCCCTCAACGGCGAGCAGCTCGATCCGAACGAGGTCTTCGCCGACTCTCGCATCGCGCTCAGCGGGCTGCAGGCGGAGAACGTGCTGGTCGTCGATGCCGACTGCCTCTACACGAACACGGGCGAGGGCCTCCACCGTTTCGTCGACCCGGTCGACGAAGAGGTCTACCTCTACTCGCAGTTCGAGGTCCCGGACTCACGTCGCGTGTTCGCGGTGTTCGAGCAGCCCGATCTCAAGGCGACGTTCCAGTTCACCGTGACGGCGCCGGCGGCATGGAAGGTCATCTCCAACTCCCCCACGCCCGAGCCCATCGTGCATGACGACGACACGACGGCGACCTGGGGCTTCGAGCCGACCCCACGCATCTCCTCGTACATCACCGCGCTCGTCGCCGGACCCTACGAGTCCACGTTCTCGGAGCTCACCAGCGCCTCGGGCCGCGTGATCCCCCTCGGCGTCTACGGACGCAAGAGCCTGTGGCAGCACCTCGATGCCGACTACATCTTCGACAAGACCCGCGAGGGTTTCGCCTACTACGAGTCGAAGTTCGGGGTTCCGTACCCGTTCGCCAAGTACGACCAGCTCTTCGTCCCGGAGTTCAACGCGGGAGCGATGGAGAACGCAGGAGCCGTCACCTTCACCGAGACCTATGTCTTCCGCAGCAAGGTCACCGACGCCGTCAAGGAGCGCCGCGTCGTGACGATCCTGCATGAGCTCGCACACATGTGGTTCGGCGACCTCGTCACGATGAAGTGGTGGAACGATCTCTGGCTGAACGAGTCGTTCGCCGAATGGGCGTCGACCATCGCCACCGCCGAAGCCACCGAGTGGACCGAGGCGTGGACGACGTTCAACGCCATGGAGAAGACCTGGGCCTATCGACAGGACCAGCTCCCCTCGACCCACCCGATCGTCGCGGAGATCAACGACCTGGAAGACGTGCAGGTCAACTTCGACGGCATCACCTACGCCAAGGGCGGATCGGTCCTGAAGCAGCTGGCCGCCTGGGTCGGCATCGAGGCGTTCTTCGCCGGTGTGTCGCAGTACTTCCAGAAGCACTCCTGGGGCAACACCGAACTCAGTGACCTGCTTTCGGAGCTCGAGGCCACCAGCGGTCGCGACCTGAGCACATGGTCGAAGAAGTGGCTGGAGACGGCAGGCGTCAACACGCTCGAGCCGGTCATCGCGGAGGACCACGACGGCACGATCTCGCGCTTCGCCATCACGCAGACGGCCCCGGCGGACTACCCCACCATCCGACCGCACCGACTGGGCATCGGCTTCTACACGCTGACCGACGGTGCACTCACCCGCACGCACTACCTCGAGGTCGACGTCGACGGCGACCGCACCGAGGTGCCGGAGCTGCAGGGCATCGCCCGCCCCGACCTCGTGCTGCTCAACGATGAGGACCTCGCCTACGCGAAGATCCGCCTCGACGAGAAGTCGCTCGCCACCGCGATCGCTCACCTGGCCGACATCCACGATCCGCTCGCCCGCTCGCTCGTGTGGGGTGCCGCGTGGGATCAGACGCGGGATGCGGAGACGGCGGCTTCCGCCTACATCGACCTCGTGCTGGGGAACATCGGCCGGGAGACCGAGTCGACGACCGTGCGCACCACGCTCGCTCAGCTGCGGACGGCCGCCACGCTCTACGTCGCCCCGGCTGAGCGAGAGACCGCTCGACTCAAGGTCGCCGACGGATTGTGGAGCCTGGCGGAGTCGGCCGAGCCGGGCAGCGACAGCCAGCTGCAGTTCGTCACCGCCTTCGCGAATGCCCTGGTGACTCCGGAGCACGCGGGAATCGTGGGCCGTCTGCGCTCCGGTGAGGACACGCTTCACGGTCTGGAGATCGACGCAGACCTGAACTGGCAGCTGCTCGTGGGTCTCGCGACCATCGGCGCCACCGATGCCGCGGCGATCGATGCCGCTCTGGCGGCGGACAACACCGCCAAGGGCGGGGAATTCGCCGCGCAGGCGCGGGCGTCTCTGCCCGACTCGGCGTCCAAGAAAGCGGCCTGGGCTTCGCTCATCGAGCGCGACGATGCCCCCAACACGATCGTTCGCTCCGCCGCGCTCGGTTTCACGCATCCTGCCGGCGCCGCCGTACTGGGCGAGTTCGTCCCCGCCTACTTCGACATGCTGCTCCCCATCTGGGAGTCGCGCACCTACCAGATCGCTCAGTACCTGATCGTCGGGCTCTTCCCGACGGCTCTCGCCGACGGGGCGCTTCGTGACGCGACGCGCTCGTGGCTGGCGGCCAACCAGGATGCTGCGCCGGCGCTTCGACGCCTGGTGCTCGAGAACCTCGCGGACGTCGAGCGCGCACTCGCCGCACAGGCACGCGACGCGGAGGACTGAGCGCTCCGCCTCAGCCGCCACCGGCTCTCGAAACGGAGACCACCCACCTCGCTCTCGGAGTGTCCCGCGCGGACGCGACGCAGCGGACGTGGATGGTCTCCGTTTTCGCACGGCGGATCCGCCCAGCCTGCACAGAGACCCGCTCGCTAGGATCGTGACTGATGATGCTCCCCTTCGATGTCAATGATCCTCCCGCGGAGACCCCACTCCCCGACTGGGCGACGAACCTGCTCGCCTGGCTGAGCCAGGTCGGCATGAAGGCGCTCACCGTCGCGATCATCATCGCTAGCTGTGTCGTGATCGGGCTCATCCTGCGCCTGGTCATCCGTCGGGTCGTGCACCGCATCGTCGACAGCGCGAAGAGCAAGGCGTCGGTCGACGACACCCAGGCCTTGGAGCGCTCACCCCTCGCCGACATGCGTCTGGTGCAACGGACCCGCACCCTCGGCACGATCCTGCAGAACATCGTGAACGTGATGCTCGTGGTCATCGCGATCGTGCTCATCGTGAACGCCCTCGACCAGAGCCTGTTGGGGTCGCTGACCCTCCTCACGGCTGCGGTCGGGGCCGGTCTCGGGTTCGGCGCGCAGAACATCGTCAAGGACGTGCTCAACGGCATGTTCCTGGTGGCCGAGGATCAGATCGGAATCGGCGACGTCGTCGACCTCGGGCTCGCGAGCGGTGTCGTCGAGTACGTCAGCGTTCGGATCACCCAGGTGCGCGACGTCAACGGCACCCTCTGGTATGTGCGAAACGGCGAGGTCACCCGAATCGGCAACATGTCGCAGGGATGGGCGCGGTCGATCATCGACCTCGGCGTCCCGGCCGACTCCGACCTCGAGCAGGTCGAGCACATCATGCTCGAGACCGCACAGGGGCTGGCGAAGGATCCCAAGTGGCGCACGCGCATCATCGAGAAACCGGAGCTCTGGGGGCTGGAGTCGATCGACGGCGATGCCCTCGTCGTCCGCATCGTGATCAAAGCACGTGCCAACGCGAAGGACGACGTGGCGCAGGAGCTGCGCCGCCGCCTGCGCGCCGCACTCCTCGAGAAGGAGATCAGCGTGCCGCGCATGGTCGATGTCGTGCCGACAGGGCTCGATGGCGCCCGCCGGGTCCGCGGCGCTAATCCTCCCCGGACGCGACCCAACGCGGTGACCGGCGTGCCGGTGATCCCTGACCGTGGAATCTGGCGCCGCAAGAAGCCCACGGATGACGGGAGTCCCCAGAAGTGACGTTCTACGACGAGATCGGTGGACACGACACGTTCACGAAGATCGTGTCGGTGTTCTACCGCGAGGTCGCCCTCGATCCCGTGATGAAGCCGATGTATCCGGAGGAAGACCTCGGCCCCGCCGAAGACCGGCTCCGCATGTTCCTCGAGCAGTACTGGGGCGGCCCGACGACGTATGGCGACACGCGCGGGCATCCCCGCCTGCGGATGCGGCACATGCCGTTCCACATCGATGCCGACGCGCGCGATCGTTGGCTTCGTCACATGAGGACAGCCGTGGACGAGGCGCAGTTGTCTCCTCTGCACGAAGCGACGCTCTGGGACTACCTGGAGCGCGCCGCGTATGCCATGGTGAACACATTCGAGCCTTCGGGGATCGGGGCCGCTCCCGGCGGTCGCCCCACGCTCGAGACCCGATCACGTCAGGAATCAACGGAGAGCTCATGACGACGAAGCCCCTGTCCACAGATGTTCTGGTGATCGGATGGGGGCTGGCCGGACTCGTCGCCGCGTCCGAGGCTCTCGACGCCGGCCGTCGCGTCGTCCTGGTGGACCAGGAGCCGCGGACGAACCTCGGCGGTCAGGCCTGGTGGTCGTTCGGCGGGCTCTTCTTCATCGACTCCCCTGAACAGCGGCGGCTCGGGATCAAGGACTCCCTCGAGCTCGCGACTCAGGACTGGTTCGGCAACGCCGGGTTCGATCGGCCGGAAGACGAATGGCCGAGGCGCTGGGCAGAGGCCTACCTGCAGTTCGCAGCCGGAGAGAAGCGCTCGTGGCTGCGCGAGCGCGGCGTCGGGTTCTTCCCCGTCGTGGGCTGGGCGGAACGCGGCGGCTACGGCGCCATCGGACCGGGCAACTCGGTTCCACGATTCCATATCACTTGGGGCACCGGGCCGGGGATCGTCGCACCCTTCGCAGCCGCCATCGAGCAGGGCGAGCGGGAAGGACGTCTGACGGTCCTCCCGCGACACCGCGTCTCCGAGCTCGTGGTGACCGACGGCGCGGTCACCGGTGCGCGCGGAAACGTGCTCGCCTCGTCGGGCGCATCGCGTGGTGCGGTGTCGTCGCGCGAGATCATCGGCGAGTTCGAGATCGCGGCCCGGGCGACCATCGTCTCCTCTGGCGGCATCGGGGGGAACCACAACCTCGTGCGGGCTGCATGGCCCGAACGCCTCGGCACTCCCCCCGAGCACATGCTCACAGGAGTACCGGCCTATGTCGACGGATCGATGTACAGCGTCAGCGCGGCCGCCGGTGCGCGGTTCATCAATGGCGACCGGATGTGGCACTACGTCGAGGGCATCACGAACTGGGACCCGGTGTGGCCGTCTCACGGCATCCGCATCCTCCCCGGGCCGTCGTCGCTCTGGCTGGATGCGACGGGCAAGCGCCTCCCGGTACCCCTGTTCCCCGGGTTCGACACGCTGGGAACGCTCGCGCACCTGCGTACGACCGGTCACGATCACTCCTGGTTCGTCACCTCGCGGCAGATCGTCGAGAAGGAGTTCGCGCTCTCGGGCAGCGAACAGAACCCCGACCTCACCGGCAAAGATGTTCAGCTCCTGCTGAAATCCCGACTCGCCAAGGGACCGACCGGGCCGGTGCAGTCGTTCCTCGACGAAGGTGAGGATTTCATCGTCGAGAACGACCTCGAGTCGCTGCTCGAGCAGATGCAGCGCCACCCCGGCGGCGAGTTCCTCGACATCGACAACGTCCGCCGCGAGGTGGTCGCCCGAGATCGAGAGATGGACAACGACTTCACGAAGGATGCGCAGATCGGCATGCTTCGTTCCATGCGTGGTTATCGCGGCGACAAGCTGATCCGCACCGCAGCACCACATCGCCTGCAGGACCCGAGCGCCGGGCCGCTAGTGGCGGTCAAACTCCACGTCCTCACGCGCAAGTCGCTCGGCGGCATCAACACCGACCTCGAAGGCCGTGCCCTCGATGCGAACGGAGACCCGATCCCCGGACTCTACGCCGCAGGTGAGGCGAGCGGTTTCGGCGGCGGTGGAGTTCACGGCTATCGCGCGCTCGAGGGGACCTTCCTCGGCGGATGCCTGTTCTCGGGGCGAACCGCCGGCCGCGCGGCCGCAGCAGCGGGCTGACGAACACGGCCTGGGGCGCTGAGAGCGGAGGAAATCCGCGCGATGACTAGACGGCGGAACCGGTGGAACGGACGCCCGTCAGCCCGGTGGCTACGGGACCGCGCACCAGCACATGACCGCGATGGAAGGCGAGACGCGTCCACCTGCCGGAACGGGAAAGCTGGACCTGTTCCTCGCCGGAGATGAACCCCATCGCGTCGGCGGCGAACGCCGTGCCGCGAGGCAGCCCTCCGAGATCCTCATCGGGTTCACCCCAGATCGCGGCGCGGAGGGCGCGGACCGCTTCCTCGCCCGAACCGGGGCCGGCGCCCCGCGCGACCGCCGAGATCCCCCACTGCGCGCGCTGGGCGATCGCGGATGCCGCCAGCGCGGCCTCCGGCGTCCACGCGCTCCGAGGCGGGGCGACGCCGGCCCATGCCGGGGACAGACCGGTCTCCGGGAGCGTGAGCCGATCGGCGTCATCGGTCTTCGAAAGTCGATCGACGACGATGTCGCACTCGAGCTCGGGGTCGGCATGCACGATGCGCATCGCGAGGATGGTCGGCGTCTGGTCGAACAGACCCTGCGGCGCGAGTACCGCGGTGGTGAGCGCGAGCACACCGTTCGCCGACTGCAGGCGCACGCCTTCGTCGGTGATCCTGGTCGCTCGTCCGACGAAGGTCAGAACGTCCTTCGCGGTGTCGGGGTCGGCGAGGAGGAGGTGATGCGTCACGCGTTCTAAACTACCAACGGTGCGGCATGCGGGGTCGCAGAGAGGAACACATGAGCGCGGAGCAGCACGCCATCCAGACCGTCGAACGGCTTCTCGAGGTCCTCGATCTCGATGCGGCTCAGGCTCGCACCACAGAGGACATCTTCACGGGCTCCTCGCACCCGATGCCGAGCGGCCGCATCTACGGGGGCCAGGTGCTCGCCCAGGCTCTGCTCGCCGCGGAGCGGACACTCCCTGAGGACCGTGCGGTGCATTCGATGCACGGGTACTTCCTCCGTCCCGGGGATGCGAGCCAGGGAATCACCATCGCGGTCGATCGGATCCACGACGGCCGATCGTTCTCGACCAGGCGGACCCAGGCTTACCAGAACGGCGTGCCGATCTTCTCGATGATCGCCTCGTTCCAGGACGCCGATCCCGGGGTGGAGCACGCCGAGCCGATGCCGGCGGGCATTCCCGGCCCGGATGAGCTCGCCCCGGACGAGGAGCGGGTCCACGGGCTACCCGAAGGCACCACCCGGATGCTCAGTGAGCGAGCGGCCGATGTGCGGCACGTCGACTCACCGCTGTATCTGCCCAGCGAAGATGCACAAGTGCCCCGGCAAGCCGTGTGGATGCGACTGCGCGCCCCTCTCCCTGACGACCAGCGACTTCACCGAGCCGCGCTCGCATACCTCAGCGACATGACGATCCAGGAATCGATCCTGCGGGCACACGGCGTCTACTGGGCGCTCCCCGGGCTGAAAGTCGCGAGCCTCGATCACGCGATGTGGTGGCATCGACCTGCGCGCGTCGACGAGTGGCTGCTCTATGTGCAGGAGTCACCGAATGCGCGTGGCGGGCGGGGGCTCGCCACCGGACGGATCTACACGCGCGACGGCGCGCTGGTCGCGAGCGTCGCACAGGAGATCATGATCCGCGTGCCCGAGGAGTCGCCCTAGGGCTCGGTCACACCGGTACCCGCCGCGACGTCAGCGGTGGGAGTACTCGATCGAGTCGCCCACATACGGCTCCCAGGCGTCGCGCATCTCCTGAGTGAGTCGGGTGGGGCGCCCGGTCTGAGCGTCGACCAGCACGATGATCGCCGTCGATCGCGCGTAGATCTGTCGCGGTTCTGCGGTCGGGTCGTTGTGGACCTCGTAGCAGACTTCGACGCTGGAGCCGCCGAGCTTGCCGAACCACATCTGCACCTCGAGCGGGCGTCGCTGATATGGCACGGGCGCGAGGTACTCGATCTCCTGTCGCGCGATGAGGGTCAGGATTCCCTCGTCGATGCCGGAGTCGAGCACCGCCGTCGACGGCGCCTCCTCACCGGGGCCGGCACGCCAGAAGGCTCTGACGCGAGCCTCCTCGAGCAGTTTCAGCATCGAGGTGTTGTTGACGTGATTGAACGCATCCAGATCACCCCAGCGGAGGTGGATCGGGATGTGCAGACGCGGCCCCGGTGAAGCGGACATCGCGGCCTCAGTCGCGCGTCAGCTTGCGGTGCGTCGAACGGTGCGGCTTCGCGGCGTCGGGGCCGAGGCGCTCGATCTTGTTCTCCTCGTACGCCTCGAAGTTCCCCTCGAACCAGTACCACTGGCCGGGCTTCTCGTCGGTGCCCTCGTACGCGAGGATGTGCGTCGCGATCCGGTCGAGGAACCACCGGTCGTGAGTGATCACCACAGCACAGCCGGGGAACTCGAGCAGGGCGTTCTCGAGCGAGCTCAGGGTCTCGACGTCGAGGTCGTTTGTCGGCTCATCGAGGAGCAACAGGTTGCCTCCCTCTTTGAGCGTCAGCGCGAGGTTCAGACGGTTGCGCTCACCACCGGAGAGCACGCCGGCCTTCTTCTGCTGGTCCGGGCCCTTGAAGCCGAACTTCGACACGTAAGCGCGGGACGGGATCTCGGTCTTGCCGACGGTGATGTAGTCCAAGCCGTCGGAGACGACCTCCCACAGCGTCTTGTTCGGATCGATGTTGGAACGCGACTGGTCGACATAGCTGATCTTGACCGTCTCACCGATCTTCAGATCGCCGCCGTCGAGCGGCTCGAGACCCACGATCGTCTTGAAGAGCGTCGTCTTACCCACGCCGTTGGGTCCGATCACACCGACGATGCCGTTCGGCGGGAGGTTGAAGCTGAGGTTGTCGATCAGTACCCGACCGTCGAAGCCCTTCTGCAGCTTCTTGGCATCGATCACGATGCCACCCAGACGCGGGCCCGCGGGGATCTGGATCTCGTCGAAGTCCAGCTTCCTGGTCCGCTCCGCCTCCGAAGCCATCTCCTCGTAGCGAGCGAGACGCGCCTTCGATTTGGTCTGGCGGCCCTTCGCGCTGGAACGGACCCACTCCAGCTCCTCCTTGAGGCGCTTGGCCAGCTTGGCGTCCTTCTTGCCCTGGACCTCGAGTCGTTCGCCCTTCTTCTCCAGGTAGGTCGAGTAGTTGCCCTCGTAGCCGATGAGACGACCGCGATCGACTTCGGCGATCCACTCGGCGACGTGGTCGAGGAAGTACCGGTCGTGCGTGATCGCGATCACGGCCCCCTTGTAGGCCTGGAGGTGCTGCTCGAGCCACAGCACACTCTCGGCGTCGAGATGGTTGGTGGGCTCGTCGAGGAGCAGGAGGTCGGGCTTCTGCAGGAGCAGCTTCGCAAGGGCGACACGACGCTTCTCACCACCGGAGAGCGGTGCGATCGCGGCGTCGGCCGGGGGCGTGCGCAGAGCGTCCATGGCCTGATCGAGCTGCGAGTCGAGGTCCCAGCCGTCGGCCGCGTCGATCTCCTCCTGCAGTGTGCCCATCTCGGCGAGGAGGGCGTCGAAGTCGGCGTCGGGCTCGGCCATCAGCAGCGAGATCTCGTTGAACCGGTCGACCTTCGGCTTGATCGCGATGCCGTCCTGGATGTTCTCGATCACCGTCTTGGACTCGTCGAGCTCCGGCTCCTGCATCAGGATGCCGACCGTGTACCCCGGGGAGAGCTTCGCCTCGCCGTTCGACGGAGTGTCGAGACCGGCCATGATCTTGAGGATCGTCGACTTTCCGGCGCCGTTCGGGCCGACCATGCCGATCTTCGCCCCGGGGAGGAACGCCATCGTGACGTCGTCGAGGATGAGCTTCTCGCCCACTGCCTTACGCGCACGCACCATCGAGTAGATGTACTCAGCCATACCGTTTAAACACCTTTGCTGATCAGAATCGAACCTGCCATCGCACTGCTGAAGCGGTGCGGAAATCTACCTAAGACTACCTCCGGGGCGGCAGTCAGACGATTCCCCGGCGCCCGGACTGGGCTCCGCCGTCTGCCGGACTCCATGCGCGTCCGAGGTCAGCCTCGCACGTCGGTGCGCTGCGGAGCCATCACGCTGTCCGCAATCACCGCGTCCATGGATGATCAGCGTGAAGAATAGGTCGTGACGGATGTACCAACGGCCCTTGGCGCGTCACCAGTCGATCGGACGTGTGGTGCCCACCAGGCAGCGCCCCTCGGCGAGCTGCGGCATCACGACGGTGACGACACGTCCCGTGGAGGGACCCACCTGACCGACGAGACATTCGCTGTCACCCCAGCGCACGGAGAACTGCAGGCTCTCCGCAGGGTTGCCGACCGTCGACTGATCCTGCGTCACCTGCATCGCGCTCCGATCGAATCCCGCCGTGACCAGAGCATCGATGTACGCTCGCCCGGCCCCCCGCTGATCCGTTGCCCAGACGCGCTCGGCGACCGAGGTGAAGACCGGGAGGTTCTCCTCGGCTGTGCCGTCGGGCACGAGCGTCGGTTCCGCAGGAGTCGTCGTCCCGGGAGTCGGCGACGCGACAGCCGTGGGCGATGCAGACGGGCCGGGAGTCGGCGCACAGGCGGAGAGCAGCAGGAACGCGGCGATCGAAGCCGCAAGGGCACCGGCCGCGCGCGGCGACGTGAGGACCGAACGACGAAGCACAAGCCGAGTCTACGTCTCCCCCGCAATCCGGCCCTGCACGCCACCGGCGCCCCACCCAGTTGAATCGAGCGCGGAGCCGCCCGTCAGGACATGGCGCCCGCGGTCGAGGCGGGCGCAGCCCACGACAGGTCCAGCGGCTCGGAATCATGCCGGACCTGCTCCGACTCGGGATCATCCTCCGGCGATTCGTCCGGGCCGTTCCCCTCGGCACTCGGCGCCGCGTAGGGCCCGGCCGCCGCCGGACGGGACTGCGGTCGATATGCCGTCGTGCCCCATCGCAGGTCATGCCCGATGGAGTCGGCGTCGATGTCGACGCTCGTGCCGTGCTTACCGTTGCTCTCCCAGTTGCGGATCTTCAACCGCCCGGTGACGATCACACTGTCCCCGGTTCGCAACGATGCCTTCGCATTCTCGCCGAGGCTCCGGAAGGCGGCGACCGAGAACCAGTTGGTGCCGGAATCCGTCCACTCCTGCGTGGCGGAGTCGAAACGACGATGGGTACTCGCGAGACGGAAGTTCGTGACGGGCACGCCTCCCCCGGTCTGACCCTGGGTCGGATCCGTGGCGACTCTTCCCACGATGGTGACCATGTCGATCATGTGCTGTCCTTTCGTCGACCGGAGCGGAGCCCGTCCGGATCGCCCCAGCCTGACCTGCACCGCACCCGGCAACCGACCGGGAACACGCGAAGCGTGGACAGCGCTCATGAACGCCTTGCGGTGCAGAAAGGGCAGATCACAGCGCGTGTCGCCACGGACAGGCGAATGTCGGTGGTCGGTCATAGCTTCGAATCACGAAAGGAGTTCCGATGTCCGAAAGCTTGACCACCTCTCTCCCCGACGTCCCCTATGCGACGCCCCGGCTCTCTTCTCCCCGCGAGCACCTCGTCCGCGCCGCGGATCACCTTTGGCGCGTGCAGGACCGACGAGAACATGTCCTCGGCCACCTGCGTATCGTCGCCGATCCCCTCGGAATCCGATATCGCGCCGAGCGCCTGCACCTCGCGACCGGGGTCTTTCGCGTGATCGGTGAGTTCTGGCGTGCGGACGACGCGGTCGCCGCGCTTCGCTACTGCTGAGGCAGGAGTATCGCGCCCGACCGGGTCGATGGGCTCATCGCGACGAGCTCGCGCCCCGTCCGACACGGATCGGGTGAAGGTGCCCCCGGCAGGATTCGAACCTGCGACCAAGAGATTAGAAGGCTCCTGCTCTATCCCCTGAGCTACGGAGGCGCACGCTTCTAGAGTATCGCGGACCCGACGATGCTCGAGGAAGGGCATCTTCCCAAGCGATGTCGGGGCCGTCGATAGGATGGCGGCATGGTATCTGCGTCCGAGAACGATCGTCTCGTCTGGATCGACTGCGAGATGACGGGCCTCGATCTCGCGGTCGATGAGCTCGTGGAGATCGCTGTCGTCATCACCGATTTCGAGCTCAACCCCGTCGATCCCGGTTTTCAGGTGGTGATCCGCCCCGGCGCTGCAGCCCTCGAGCACATGAATGACTTCGTGACCAAGATGCACGAGACGTCCGGCCTGATCCTGGAGATCCCGCACGGGGTCTCTCTCGAAGAGGCCGAGGAACAGACACTCGCATACATCAAGCGCTTCGTTCCGCTCGAGCGCAAGGCGCCGCTCGCCGGCAACACGATCGGTACCGACAGGATGTTCCTCGCGAAGTACATGCCGCAGGTCGACCAGTGGCTGCACTACCGGAACGTTGACGTCTCCAGCATCAAGGAGCTCTCGCGGCGGTGGTACCCACGCGTCTTCTTCCAGGCACCGGCGAAGGACGGCGGGCACCGAGCGCTGGCCGACATCCTGGAGTCGATCCGCGAACTCCGCTACTACCGAGAGGCTGTCTTCGTCGACGAGCCCGGCCCGTCGAGCGACGACGCACGGGAGATCGCCACCCGTACGGTGTCCGAGTTCACTCCGAACATGTAATAGACTCGTATGGTTGCCTGCTCCGGCGGGCACATGGTGGGTATAGCTCAGCTGGTAGAGCGCTGGCTTGTGGTGCCGGATGTCGCGGGTTCGAGTCCCGTTACTCACCCCAGTAAGGAGTAGGGCTGGCGGGGGATAAAACCCCCGCCGCCTACATCCCCGCCTACATCGCCTCGGATC
>NZ_JBIUWT010000003.1:0-402748 GCF_044743585.1 Microbacterium sp. NPDC087592
ACGGCCCGGGGCGCGGGGAAAAACCCCCCCGGGGCGCGGGGGGGGGGGGGGGGGGGGGGGGGGGGGGGGGGGGGGGGGCGGGGGGGGGGGGGGGGGGGGGGGGGGGGGGGGGGGGGGCCCGCGGGGGGGGGGGGGGGGGGGGGGGGGGGGGGGGGGGCCTCGCCGCCCCCCCACCGCACTTATACCTTCGAGGCGCGGTATCCCGCGGCGCGTGCCGCAGCCTCGGTGCGGAAGCACTCCTCCGGGTCCGTCTTCGCATAGTCGCGGCCCGTGGGCAGATGATAGATCCACTCGCCCTTGCTGTTCTGGTTGCCCTTGATCGGCGCCCATGCCGGGCAGGTGGAGAACGACGCCGGCGGCGTGCGGTCGGGGTAGGCGATCCGCGCGGTCGCGGACGAGACGCGGGCGACGGTCGTGTAGCCGGGCTGGGTGCCGGTCACGCGCACCGAGAGCGTCTTGTTCACATACGCGGTGGTGACCGAGAGCGTGGGACCGGTCGCTCCGCTGATCGCCGCGCCGTTCGCGAGCCACTGGTACGAGAGGGTCGTGCCGGGCGTCCACGACCCCGCGTTCGCGGTGAGGGAGTATCCGACTCGCGCTGTACCCGAGATACTCGGTGCCGCGGACGTGAGGCAGCCGGTGCCCGCGGCCGCTGTCGCGCTCACGGACGACGTGCCGCCGAGCACGACCCGCGTGGTCAGCCCCAGCGCCGCGGCGCCGCTGCGCACGGGCTCGGGCAGGCACGCGGGACTCGTCACGTACAGCGGCGCGCCCAGACGACCGGCGAGGGCCGCCCCCGAGAGCGCGTCGGGGAACGTCAGGCCCGTGGCGAAGAAACCGGTGGTCGTGCCTACCTCGAAGTAGGCGGCGTTGATCCCCGCGGCGACGGCGTAGCGGTCCGCACCGCCGTAGCGCTGCACGGTGTACCCCGCGGAGCGGAGCTGGCCTTCGATGCCGGACGAGACGGAGGCGGCGCCGCCCGCGATCGAGATGGTGGTCGCCTCGAGATCCTTCAGCAGGTCGAGGGTTGCCTGTGGGACGGTGCTGCGCGTGCCGTCGACGAGCACGACCGGGGCCTGAGCCTTTCCGGCTGCCCCGGACGCGGCGAGGGCGTCGGCGAACGTGCGACCCGTGGCGAGGAACACCTCGGTCGTGGCCCCCTCGGAACCGAGGAACGCGGTGCCGGTGATGTTGCGGCTGGCCTCGTACCGATCGACCCCGCCGATGCGCTGGGTGGGCGCGATGCGCTGGAGTTCCGTGAAAACGGACGCGGAGACCGACCCGGTGCCACCGACGACGACGATCCGCTCCGGCTGCAGGTCGCGCAGTGCGGCGGCGACGGACGGGTGCAGCTGGTTCGTCGGAGTGAGCAGGAGCGGACCGCCCTCGAGCGCCGCTGCCGCCGCGGCGGACAGCGCGTCGGGGAAGTCAGAGCCCTTTGCCACGTACGCGACGGGAACGCCCGGCGCGTACTTCCGAGCGATCTGCACGGAGACCGCGTACCGGTCGGCGCCGCTGAGTCGCGTCAGCCCCTCGGGGAACGGCTCGATGACGGGGCCGGCGGCAGCCGCCACCGATGAGACCGTCGCGGACGCCGACGCGCTCGCGGGTGAGGCGATCGCGGCGGGCGCGAGCGCGGTGGCACCCAGCACCAGGGCGGTGACGAGGGATGTGAGGGCAGATGTCATGACGCTCCAGTGCGTGATGAAGGGTTGGAGGACGCACGGAGTGCCGTGTCCGGCCGATGGAGGTCGGTTGCGGCCAGCATACGATGGAACGCGGTGCCATGGCGCACCGTCGGCAAGGGGAGGCAAGGATGACGCGACTGCTGCTGTTCACGAACGAGTATCCGTACCGTACGGGGGATGTCGTCTTCGTCGAGAAGGAGATCCGTGAGCTCGCGGACGCCTTCGACGACGTCGTGATCTTCTGCCACGCCCGCGACACGTCTGCCGGACTGGTCGAGATGCCCGACAACGTCACGATCGGTGCCAACCTCTTCCTCCCCGCCCCGGAAGACAGCCCGCGCGCCATCCTTCGTCCGCACGCGCTGCGGATGCTGGTCGCGGCCGGGTGGAAGGAGCTCACGGCCGGACGGCTGTTCCGCAACGCTCTCGCTTTCGTGCTCGGTGCGCGGATCGGATTGACGCAGGCCGACCGGATCGCCGTGCGCACCGCGATCGAGGGCGCTGATGACGTCGTGGCGTACGCGTTCTGGGGGATGGGCGGTGGACAGGCGCTGCCATGGCTGCGGGGGGTGCGTCGCCGGGTCGCTCGTGTGCACGGCTACGACCTGTACGAGGAGCGCGCGGCGTCGGGCTATCTGCCCGCGCGGCCGTACTACTACGCGAAGGCCGACCGCATCCTGACGATCTCGGAGCACGGACGGGAGTACCTCCGCGAGCGATTCCCCTCGCTCGTCCGCACCGACAAGGTCGTGGTCAGCCGACTCGGGGTCGACGGACCCGACGACCTGCAACGCGGCGAGCGGGAGGACGCCGTCGTGCTGGTGTCGTGCTCGACCCTGAGCGGACTCAAGCGAGTGCCGCTCATCGGGGATTCGGTCGCAGCATTCGCGCGTGCCGCAGGGCGCCCGGTCGAATGGATCCACTTCGGCGACGGCCCCGAGCGCGCGGCTCTAGAGGCCCGCGTCGCCGATGCCCCGGATAACCTCGCCGTCACGCTCGCGGGGCATACCGCCAACACGGACGTCCTGCGGTACTACGACACCCATCGCATCGACGCCTTCGTGAACCTGAGTACGACAGAGGGGGTGCCGGTGAGCATCATGGAGGCGATCGCCAGAGACATCCCGATCGTCGCGACGCGCGTCGGCGGGACTCCCGAGATCGTGGGCGAGGAGCACGGCACCGGTCGGCTCGTGGAGCTCGACGCCACCGCGGAGGACGTCGCCACCACGCTCGCCGCCGTGGTCGATGCGCCCGCCGGCACGTTCGCGCCGCGGGCACGTTGGGAGGCGGAGTTCGACGTCCGCTCCACCGGTGCCAGGGCGGCGCGGCTCGTCACAGGTGCGGATTCGTGACCGACCCGACGATCGGCGGGCCGTCCGCGCCCGTTCCCCAGCGTCGATGGGCACTGGACGTGCTCCGCATCGTCTCGGTGATCGGAGTCGTGGCCATCCACGTGTTCGGGAACATGGTCGGCAACGACGCCGTGCACGGCAGCATCCGTTGGTGGGGTGCCGTCATCGTCGATCTCGGCTTCGTGTGGGTGGTCCCCGTCTTCGTGATGATCAGTGGTGCGCTGATCCTGGAGCCGCGCCAATACGCGAAGGGGCCGGCGGACTTCTACCGCCGCCGCCTGCTGCGCCTCGGGCCGGCCTTCGTGTTCTGGCCGCTGTTCTACGTGTTCGTCGTCAGCAGCGTGATGGCGGGACGGCTCGCGGACTGGCGGGGCTTCCTGCTCGGCGTCGTCGACGGCCGCAGTTACACGCACCTGTACTTCCTCTGGTTGATCGTCGGGCTCTACGTCGTGGCACCGGTGCTCGCGGCGTTCCTCCGCGACGGTGGTCGGCGCCGCGCCGCCGTGTTCGCCGGGGTCGTGCTGGCGGTGACCGTCGCGACTTTGGTCTCCTCCAACGTCCTCACCGCCGCGGGCTACGATCGTTCGCTGTCGCAGACCGCGCTCACGCAATGGCTGCCGTACGTCGGGTTCTTCCTGGCGGGATGGGCGCTCCGGGAAACGGTCCTGCGGGGCTGGAAGCTCGTGGGGGTGGCCGCAATCGCGCTTGTCGGGACGGCTTCCGTGATCGTGCAGTATGGCCGGCAGGAGGACCTGCCGCTGCTCGGGGTGCTCTTCCCGATCAGCTACTACGGGCCGGTCGTCGCGATCGTGGCGCTCGCATGGTTCGTAGTGGCGATCAGCGTGCTGCACGATTGGCGGCCCGGTCGAGCAGCCGGCTTCGTGCGCGTGCTGTCCGACGCCTCGTTCGGCGTGTTCCTGGTTCACTTCGCGGTGATCCACCTGGTGAGGACCGTTCCGGCGCTCACGCCGACCGATGAGGTGCTGCCTGTCACCTTCCTGGTCTGGGTGCTGGTGTGCGTGATCTCGTTCGCGCTCGTCGCGGCGTTGCGGCGCATTCCCTGGGTCGATCGCCTCGTGTAGCGATCTCGCGCTGTGCGGCGCCCATAGACTAGAACCCATGCGCATTGCTGTCGTCGCCCTCGGAAAGATCGGGCTTCCCCTCGCCGTCCAGTTCGCCTCCTCCGGTCACGACGTCATCGGTGTCGACGTCAATCAGAAGGCCGTCGACACCATCAACGCGGCGCAGGAGCCGTTCCCCGGGGAGGCGCACCTGCAGGAGAAGCTCGCCGAGCTCGTCCCCTCGGGACGGCTGCGTGCGACGACCGACTACGCGGACGCCATTCCCGGTGCGGACGCGGTCGTGTTGGTCGCCCCCGTCTTCGTCGATGATGAGACGTGGGAACCCGACTTCAAGTACATGGACGCCGCGACCCGGTCGCTCGCCGAGCATCTCACGCCCGGCACGCTCGTCTCGTACGAGACGACCCTCCCCGTCGGCACCACGCGCGAGCGCTTCACCCCCATGCTCGAGGCCGGTTCCGGTCTCACCGAAGGCACCGACTTCCACGTCGCGTACTCACCCGAGCGGGTGCTCACCGGTCGCGTATTCGCGGACCTCCGCAAGTACCCGAAGCTCATCGGTGCGCTCTCCGACGAGGGCAACCGTCGCGCACGCGAGTTCTACGAAGCCGTCCTGCAGTTCGACGAGCGCCCGGACCTTCCGCACCCCAACGGCGTGTGGGACCTCGGGACCACCGAGGCCTCCGAGATGGCGAAGCTCGCGGAGACCACCTACCGTGACGTCAACATCGGCCTCGCGAACCAGTTCGGCCTGTTCGCCGCATCGCACGGCATCGACGTCTACAAGGTGATCGAGGCCTGCAACTCCCAGCCCTACAGTCACATCCACCGACCCGGGATCGCCGTCGGCGGGCACTGCATCCCCGTGTACCCGCGTCTGTACCTGTCGACCGATCCCGACGCCGACATCGTCCGCGTCGCGCGCCAGCTCAACGCCTCGATGCCGGAGCGTCTGGTCGCGCAGGCAGAGGGCATCCTCGGCGACCTGAGCGGTCTGCGCGCCGTCGTCCTCGGTGCGGCATACCGCGGTGGCGTGAAGGAGACAGCGTTCTCCGGCGTCTTCCCGACGGTCAAGGCACTCAAGGATCGCGGGGCGGAGGTCGTCGTGCACGACCCGCTGTACTCCGACGAGGAGCTGCGCGGTCTCGGGTTCGAGCCGTACGCCATCGGCGGCGAGGTCGACCTGGCGATCCTGCAGACGGACCACGCCGACTACAAGGAACTCTCGCCGGCGCAGTTGCCGGGCATCAAGCTCATCGTGGACGGTCGTGCGGCGACGGACCCCGCGCGCTGGGCCGGAACGCCGCGCATCGTCGTCGGCGCGGCGAACACCGGGGTCTGAGCTGACACAGCTGCGGTCCGCGCCGACGACGTCGCGGACCGGGTTCCGACCTGACATCCAGGCGTTGCGCGCGGTCGCGATCCTCGCCGTCGTTCTGAACCACCTGTGGCCGACCAGGCTGACGGGTGGCTATGTCGGAGTCGATGTCTTCTTCGTCATCTCCGGCTTCCTCATCACGAGCCATCTGGTCCGTGAGGCGACCGCGAGCGGACGCCTAGCACTGGCATCTTTCTACGCCCGGCGTGTGCGGAGACTGCTTCCCGCGGCGCTCCTGGTACTCACGGTCAGCGCCGTCGGAACCTTCGTCTTTCTTCCGTTCCCGCGCTGGACGCGGGCCGGGGCAGAGATCATGGCGAGTGCCGGCTACGTCGAGAACTGGTACCTCTCGGCCGCCTCGGTGAACTACTCGGCGATCAACGATCAGGCGACCGTCGCACAGCACTACTGGTCGTTGTCGGTCGAGGAGCAGTTCTACCTCGTCTGGCCGCTGCTCCTCCTGACCGCCTGGTGGTGGGCGGCGAGGAAGACCTGGCCGCCGCGCGTCGTCGCTGCGATCGCCCTCGGCGTCGTCGTCGTGACAGGAATCATCGTGAGCGTGCTCGCGACCGCCTGGATCCCGAGCCAGGCGTATTTCGTCACCTACACCCGGGCGTGGGAGTTCGGTGTCGGTGGCCTCCTCGCGTTGATTCCGCTCCGACGCTTGCCGAAGTTCGCGGCACAGTTGTTCGCGCTCGCCGGCTTTGCGGCGATCGCGATGTCGGCGTCTGTCTTCGACAGCACGACACCATTCCCCGGGGCCTGGGCGCTCCTCCCGGTGCTCGGCACGGCGGCAGTCATCGCCGCAGGGACCGTTTCGCAGCAACTCTGGCACTCTCGGCTGACGTCGCTGCGGCCCGTGCAATGGCTGGGAGACGTCTCCTACTCGCTCTACCTCTGGCACTGGCCTCTCATCGTCCTGGCGCCGTTCGCCTTCGCCACCTCACCGTCGACGGTGATGAAGATCAGCATCCTCTGTGTCGCACTGGTGCTCGCCTGGCTGACGTATCGGTTCGTCGAGCGACCGGGACAGCGGTGGCGTCTGATCGCGGCATCCAATCGTCGGACCTTCCTCGCCATGCTGGCCGGTATGGGCATCGTGCTGCTCGCCGGGGGAGCGCTGGTGCTCGGGGGTAACCTCCGCGCTGGTCCCGATGTGCCACCGGTGTCGGTGACCATTCAGGCGTGCGTGGGTCCGCAGGCGATGTCGCCGGCGGAGGCATGCGGGAACCGGTTCGGACCGGCGGCAGAGGTGGTGATGGGCCCACGGAACTCCTACTTCCATGTGCCTGCGGAGTGTCTCGCCCGCCCGGACATCCTGCCCTTCGGCGACCGGACCGCGACGGTGGAGTGCGATTTCAGCACAGGGAAGGAGCCACCCACCACCGTGTGGCTCGTCGGCGACTCGCACGCCGAGCAGTGGAAGGGCGCCGTACTCGACCTCGCACGGCAGAAGAACTGGTCCGTCGTGATGTCCTTCGGCGGTGGGTGTCCGGTCATCGACGCGCCGTTTATCGGCTTCCGGGAGCCGGCACCGGCAGCGGATCAGGAGCGATGCAGAGCCTGGTCGACGGCGGTCCGTGAAGCCGTCGTGCGGCGGAGCCCGGAGTACGTGCTCACCTCATCCGCAGGCCGGGTCCAGCTTGTCGATGACGGGACGGGGCGCACGCAGGAGGCGCAGTTCGTCGACGGCCTCGTGCGGACCTGGACGGAGTGGGCGGAGGCGGGCACCACAGTCGTGGCGCTGGGCGGGGTTCCCTTCAACGGTGAGGTGCGTTCGCCGGACTGCGTCCTCGTGCATGCCGCTGACCCACTCGCGTGCGCGGCGCCCCGTGGTGAGGCTCAGCCTCGCGATCCCTACCTCGTCGCGGCGGCGCAAGCGAACATCCCGGGAATCCGCGCGTTCGATGCCGATCCCTACTTCTGCGATGCCGACAGCTGTTACGCGGTCATCGGGGGCGTGGTCGTGTACTACGACGCCGATCACCTCAACCTCGACTACGTCCGACGGCTCGCGCCTCCGCTTGCGCAGGCCATGGGGATCCGTGCTGGCTGAAGCTCTCAGCCAGACGCCGATACGATGGAGCACATGGATCTTCTCGTCGTCGGGTCGGGTTTCTTCGGCCTCACCATCGCTGAGCGCGCCGCCGAAGCCGGCCGCAAGGTAACCGTCATCGACCGCCGCCCTCACATCGGCGGCAACGCCTACAGCGAGGCGGAGCCCGAGACCGGCATCGAGGTCCACCGTTACGGTGCGCACCTCTTCCACACCTCGAACGCGACGGTGTGGGAGTACGTCAACCGCTTCACCAGCTTCACGAACTACGTCCACCGCGTCTACACGACGCACAAGGGCACCGTCTTCCCGATGCCGGTGAACCTCGGCACGATCAACCAGTTCTTCCAGTCGGCCTACACGCCCGACCAGGCACGTGCACTGGTCAAGGAGCAGGCGGGCGAGTTCGATGCCAAGACGGCCGCGAACTTCGAGGAGAAGGGCATCGCCCTCGTCGGACGCCCCCTCTTCGAGGCCTTCTTCCGCGACTACACCGCGAAGCAGTGGCAGACAGACCCGCAGAAGCTCTCCGGCGACATCATCAGCCGCCTTCCCGTGCGCTACACGTACGACAACCGCTACTTCAACGACACCTGGGAGGGCCTTCCCACCGACGGCTACACCGCGTGGCTGGAGCGAATGGCGGACCACCCGAACATCGAGGTCAAGCTCGGCGTCGACTACTTCGACGACGCACAGCCGTTCAGCAAGAAGGCGACTGTCGGTCAGCTCCCGGTCGTGTACACCGGGCCGGTGGATCGCTACTTCGATTACACCGAGGGCGCCCTCAGCTGGCGCACCCTCGACTTCGAGCAGGAAGTGCTGAACGTGGGCGACTTCCAGGGTACGAGCGTCATGAACTACCCGGACATGGACGTGCCCTACACCCGCATCCACGAGTTCAAGCACTTCCACCCGGAGCGCAAGGACGTCTACGAGCAGGACAAGACGGTGATCATGCGCGAGTTCTCGCGTTTCGCCGAGCGCGAGGACGAGCCCTACTACCCGGTGAACACCCCGACCGACCGCGAGGGTCTGCTGACGTACCGCGAGCTCGCCAAGGGGGAGAAGGACGTCCACTTCGGCGGCCGGCTGGGTACGTACCAGTACCTCGACATGCACATGGCCATCGGCTCGGCGCTGTCGCTCTGGAACAACACTCTCTCCTAGACTCGACATCGTGAGTCACGCTGCTGTCGGGGCGCCCGGGACGCCCCGGCGCTATCTGCATTCCCTGTGGCTGCTGTCGGCCCGCGACCTGAAGGTCCGCTATTCGACGAGCTTCCTCGGCTACCTCTGGTCCGTACTCGATCCGCTGGTCATGAGCGCGATCTACTGGTTCGTGTTCACACAGATCTTCCAGCGCGACGTCGGCGAAGAGCCCTACATCATCTTCCTGATCAGTGCGCTGCTTCCGTGGGTGTGGTTCAACGCCTCCGTGTCAGACTTCACCCGCGCTTTCAAGAAGGATGCCCGACTCGTCAGGTCGACCTCGATCCCGCGTTCGATCTGGGTGAATCGGATCGTGCTCAGCAAGGGCATCGAGTATTTGTTCTCGTTGCCGGTTCTCGTGCTGTTCATCGTCGTGAACCTGGTCGTTGAGCTCGATCCGAATCAGACGGTGCACATCGGCTGGGGAATCCTCTGGTTGCCGGTGGCGGTGCTGCTGCAGACGATCCTGCTGATCGGCCTGGGGCTCCTGGTGGCGCCCCTCTGCGTGCTCTTCGTCGACCTCGAGCGCACGACCGCGCTGATCCTGCGTGCGATGTTCTACGCGACGCCGATCATTTACAACGTGACCGATCTTCCCGGCATCTTCCAGACTCTCGGCGCATTCAATCCGCTTGCGGGCATCTTCATGCTCTACCGGATGCCTTTCTTCCCCGACCAGTGGAACCTGTTCACGCTGACGATCAGCGTCCTGATGAGTCTCTTGATCCTCGCGCTCGGCATCTGGACCTTCCGCAGCCTGGAGCGACCCGTGCTGAAGGAGTTGTGATGTCCTCGGCGATCGAAGTACAGAATCTCGGCGTCCACTTCCGTCGGAACCGGCGCGGCAGCCGCAGCTTCAAGGATCTCTTCGCTGGAGCCTCGCGACGCTCTCGTCCCGGCGAGTTCTGGGCGCTGCGCAACGTGTCGTTCTCGGTGCAGCCGGGGGAGTCGATCGGGGTGGTCGGGCGCAACGGGCAGGGCAAATCCACGCTTCTCCGCCTGGTCGCCAAGGTCCTCCTCCCCGACGAGGGCACGGTCACGGTGAACGGGGGAGTCGCCCCCCTGATCGAGATCACCGGTGGCTTCGTGGGAGACCTCACGGTGCGGGAGAACGTGCGCTTGACCTCGGGCCTGCACGGGATGTCGCGCGAGGAGGTCTCGCGCCGTTACGACGGCATCATCGAGTTCGCCGAGCTCGCCGGGTTCGAGGACACGCCCTACAAGCACCTCTCGAACGGGATGAAGGTCCGGCTGGCATTCGCCGTCGTGTCGCAGCTCGACGAGCCGATCCTGCTGGTCGACGAGGTGCTCGCCGTCGGCGACAAGGCCTTCCGTGACAAGTGCTACAAGCGCATCGACGAACTGCTCGCCGAGGGACGAACGCTGTTCTTCGTCAGTCACAACGAGCGCGACCTCCGACGGTTCTGCACCCGCGGGCTCTACCTCGACAAGGGAGCGCTGGCGCTCGATGCGCCGATCGCCGAGGTGCTCGACCGCTACAACGCCGACTATGCGGTCTAGCGGCAGCTCGACGAGCTGACCGACTATCCGCTCAGACCCCGGCCAGGCTCCGTAGCGCGTTGACGGACGTCCGTGCCGCATCGACGGCCGCGGCAACCCCGGAATCGTTCGTGATCGCTGCCTGGAGCTGCGTGAGACGCTGAGCGTAGTCCGTCACTCCGTCGTACCACTTCGAGGCGATGGATGAGGGCGCCTGCGCATCCGACAGTCGCTGCGCATCCTGCTGCAGGGTGTCGACGACGGGGAGAGCGTCCTGCCCGCTGGCGCCCGCGATGATGTCGAGTCCGCGGGGAGCGGAGTTCAGCCACCCGCTCACCTGTCCGCGGAAAACCTCGATGGTGGGGTCGGTCGCGGGAGGAGGAGTGAGGGCCGGCGTCGGCTCCGGCTCGGGAGCGGTTGTGGCCGTCGGTGTTGGCGTCGGTGTGGGCGTCGACGTGGGGGTCACAGATGCCGTCGGCGTCGGCGATGCGGACTCAGACGGCGCGGGGGCGTCGCCCCGCGGCAGGAGGAAGAACAGCAGCAGGCCCACGATCGCGAGGGCGGCGACGGAAAGACCGACGATGAGCCATATCCGTCCGGTCCTCTTCGGCTGCGGCGGCAGAGGCGCCCAGCGCAGCTCCGGCTGCGGTTCGTCCATCGTCACCCCTCCAGCGGCGGCATCGGCTGCCAGCTGCGGTCCCGGCCGGCCTTGCCACCGTCACGGATGCCGCGGAAGAGGTTGCTCGTGCCGCGCACGGTCCTCTCGACGAACACGAGCCGGATGAGTTCCTTGAAGAACGTCGCCGCGGTACCGAGGCCGAAGAGCACCGGGTTGTAGACGCCGTGGACGCGGTAGTACTGCTTGATGAATCCGCGGTTGCGCATGATGTAGTAGCGGTACGCATTGCTGGACGCGTTCATATGGCGGATGCCCATGTCCCACTGCTTGATCTCACGAGTGCGGCGCAGCACGAACTCGTCGACGATCACCGCGGTCGTCAGCCGCGAGGCCAACCAGCCGTACATCTGGTCGTCCCAGTAGATGAAGAACCGCGGGTCGGGCAGGCCGATCTGCTGCACGATCGAGCGATGGATGAACATGCCCTCGAAGCATCCGCTGTTCATCTCCTTGTAGCCCGTCTCGTCGAAGCCGGACGGAGCGAACGGAATGGGGATGCCCATGCGCTCGGCGATGCGGTACTGCCAATAGAACTCGCTGCCGTCGTAGTCGAAGCGGCGTCCCTGGATGCTCTTGAATCTGCTGCTCCAGGCGCCCATCTTCGCGAGTCCCTCGGTGAGGACCTCGACATCGTCGTCCATCATCCAGATCCACTCGGAGCCGAGCTCGTACGCGGTGCGCATGCCTTCGCTGAAGCCGCCGGAGCCGCCGGTGTTCTTCTCGAGTCGCCGATACACGATCTCGGTGCCGATGTCCTCTCGGAACGACTCGACGACGTCGGTGGTGTCGTCTGCCGAGGCGTTGTCGATGATGACGACGTGGCCGGGCTTGGGGGCCATCGCGGTGATGCTCGTGAGCAGACCCGAGAGCAGGTGAGAGCGGTTGAAGGTGACGATGACGATCGTCGCGGCCGTGGGGTCGAATGCAGCGGGCGCCGCGGTCATGCCTTCTCCTCGAAGATCTGCTGCCAGGACTGGGGTGACACGAGATCGGGCAGCGCCTCGCGGTACTGCTTCTGCAGTTCCGGCCAGCGCCGGCGCAGTTCGGCATGCAGCCGCACAGTGTCCCGCAGCATCCGTCGGTACTTCCCGCGATCACGCGTGTAGATGTTCTTGCCGGAGCCGTCGGCGGCGCTCACCAGTGCGCTGTCGAACGCCGGGACGCGCCACCAGTGCGCATCCTCCTTGCCGAACTCCACCTCGGGCTGCGCGATGTTCGCCGGGTTCGGGCGGTGGAGGAAGTGCGATGTCAGCGTGGCGAGGGTGAACAACCGCAGGCGCATCCCCTTCGGGCTGTCCAGGTCGTTCTTCGGGAGCTGCTTGTACACCTGGCGCCCACGGCGTGCGTGCAGCACGGCGGACGGGTCGCGGTGAACGATCGTCTCCGGATAGTCGGCGGCGAGGGCACGTGCGGCGGGCATGGCCGTGGCCAGGTTGCGCCGCATGTGTTCGGGTCCGGAGAGGATGTCGCGCAACGCCTGCGCGCGCAGTGCCACGGGGTAGTACTGCATCATCATGAGGTGCTTCAGATCCACGCGCCGGCTGTGGACGAGCAGCCGGCCGCCCCTCGGCGCGTTGGAGTGCAGGAGACCTGCCACGATGCGATTGCGGGCATGGAAATATGCCTGCCAGTCGATCGAGTCGTCCTTGTTCACCCACGAGATGTGCCAGAGCGCCACTCCCGGCATCGACACGGTCGGGAAGCCCGCCTCGCCGGCACGGAGGCAGAACTCGGCATCGTCCCACTTGATGAACGCGGGGAGCGAGAGGCCGACCTTGCGGATCGCGTCGAGCGGGATGAGGCACATCCACCAGCCGTTGTAGTCGGCGTCCATGCGCATGTGCAGGAGCGTGGACTGCCGCAGGTTCGAGACGCCGAAGTCGTGCGGCATCTTCTCCTGGTACAGGTTGCGCCACATGAACGGATGCTCGTCGACGACCTCGGCCCAGCCGTGCAGCTTCGGGCGGTCGAGCAGGTCGAACATGTGACCGCCGACCAGGACCGGAGTCGTCGCGTACTGACCGAACACGATGGAGCGGCGCAGCGACTCCGGCTCGAGCCGCACATCGTCGTCGAGAAGCTGCACGAAGTCGCTCTCCGGACGCTGGAGCGTCTCGTGCATGGCCCGGGCGAATCCGCCGGAGCCGCCGAGGTTGTCCTGACGGATGACCTGGAGCGTCTCGCCGAGGCTCGCCGCGACGTCGTCGTAGCCCTCCTGGTCCGCGACGAGCTGGGTCCCCTGATCGATCAGGAAGATGCGATCCACGAACTCCAGAGCGTCCGGCGACGCGGCGAGTGCCCGCAGGGTCTCGACGCAGTAGTCGGGCTTGTTGTACGTCGTGATGCCGAGCGAGGCCTTGCCGGTGCGCTTCGGCTCCTGGTCGGTCGTCCACTCCGCGCCCTCGAGCACGGCGGGCTTCTCATCGGCCACGATGTCGAACCAGATCCAGCCGCCGTCGCTGTACTGCGTGAGCTCGAGGTCGAACGACGTCGATGACTCGCCCGTCACCTCGCGGGTGGCCACGCGCTGGCGGACTCCGGAACCGTTGGAGCGGTACACCAGGATCGTCGCCGGCCCGGTGGTGCGCACCGTCAGCTGTACCTGTCGGACGCTCGTCCAGTGCTGCCAGTAGGACGCGGGGAAGGCGTTGAAATACGTGCCCATCGACACGCGCCGCCCGGCCACGATACGGGCGCGATGCCGACCGAGGATGTTCCCGAGGTGAGCGCGGTTCGAGACGCGGACGGGTTCGTCCTCGATCACGGACCAGGTCTCCGGGTCGGCGTAGAGCGGAAGAAGGTCGGGGTCGCGATCAAGTGGGAAGACGACGTTCTGAAGGACGTGGGCCACTGGCAGGTTCTCCGATGTTGGTGCCGCAGGCCACTGTCAGAGGACAGTGCGGGACTCGACGAGCAGTGAGTAGCCTACCGTCGATGACCTTCGCATCTGCGGAGAGTCGCCCCGTGCCCCCTCGGATGCCCTGGGTAGACTGACCGCGATGAAGGTACTGATCACCGGCGGCGCCGGCTACATTGGCTCAACCGTTGCGACGGCGTGCATCGAGGCCGGAATCGACGTCGTCATCCTCGACGACCTCTCCACCGGGCTTCGATCCTTCGGCGAAGGCCGGAACCTCTACGTCGGTGACATCGCCGATGGCCCGGTGGTGGAGGCGCTGTTGGCGGATCATCCCGACATCGACGCCGTGATCCACTGCGCGGCCCGAATCGTGGTGCCGGAGTCGGTCGCCGACCCGCTCGGGTACTACGACGCCAACGTGGGCAAGACGATCGTGCTGCTGCGGCGTCTGCGCGACGCGGGTATCCCGCGCATCGTGTTCAGCTCCTCGGCATCCGTCTACGCCGGTGAGACGGGCGACGGCGTGGACGAGGGCGGCGCGCTCGCGCCGTCGAGCCCGTACGCCAAGACCAAGGCGATGGTCGAGCAGATCCTCGATGACGCCGCGACGGCGGGGGACTTCCGCGCGATCGCGCTGCGCTACTTCAACCCGATCGGTGCCGACCCCCGGCTGCGGACGGGTTTGCAGAACCCGACGCCGTCGCACGCGCTGGGAAAGATCATGCAGGCGCGCGTGGCGGGGGAGGCCTTCACCATCACGGGCACGGATTGGCCGACCCGCGACGGCTCCGGTCTTCGCGACTACATCCACGTCTGGGACCTCGCTCTCGCGCATGTCGCGGCCGTGCAGAAGTTCGATGAGGTCGCCACGCCGGACGACCCCTACCAGGTGATCAACCTCGGCACGGGAGACGGCGTGACGGTGCGCGAACTCGTCGCGGCGTTCGAGCGGGTGACGGGCGAGCCGCTTCCGGTGACGGAGACCGACCGCCGCCCCGGCGATCAGGCCGGTGCATTCGCGATCGTGGACCGCGCTGCGGCGGTGCTCCAGTGGCACGCCGAACGGTCGGTCGACGACGGGGTCCGCGACGCGATCGCCTGGGCGGAGAAACTGCGCGCCACGCTCTGAGGTGCAAGAGGTGATTCGTCCCGTGAGAGGATTCGTCGGCTATTCCAGCGAACGCAGCGTCGAGATCGCGCCTGTGTGGGCGGCATCGATGTTCTCGCGCCAGGAGCGCGACTGTCCGGCGCGCAGCGCACACAGCACGAGCATGAACCACCCGGCTCCGACCAGCGTGAAGCTCTCGAACATCGAGTCGACGGCGAGAGTGACGAGGATGATCGGAGTCCACGCGTAGACCACGGACCGCCGGACGCTCGCGACCAGCCAGGATCGGATCAGTGCGACCCCGCCGAGGAGCAGGAAGAGCACCAGCCCTGCGGCCCCGAGCTGGAGCAGCACGTCGAAGAACGCGTTCAGCGCGCTCTGGTGATGGTCGTCGAGTTGGAAGTTGATGTAGGTGAACGGGTACTCGCCGCGCGCCCAGTCGCCGAACCACCCCCAGCCCTGGATCGGCTTGAGGGCGACGAAGTCGAGGATCGTGTTCCAGAGCGACGCGCGCATCGAGAAGTCCGATCCGGCATCGAGCAGGGCGATGATCTGATGGCGCAAAGCGAACGCGATCGTGAGTGCGAGCGCCACCAGGACGCCGAGCATCCACTGCACGAGGTTTCGCCGCGCCGGCGACGTGTGCCGCACGATCGTGAGGGCGAGCGTCACGATGCCGACCGCGACCGCGAGCACGAGCACGGTGGGAGAGGCCGAGAGGAACGCCAGAGACCCGGCGAGGCCGACCGAGACCACCGCGAGAGGAGCGTTCACCGACTGCGTCCGCCACTCGATCACGAAGGTGATCAGGGCGATCACCGCGACGAATCCGAGCATGTTGCGGCTGCCGAACAGGCCCTGCACCGGGCCGCCGGCGGCGAGGTCGCCCTGGATCGCGAGGAAGGTGAAGGGCACGTCGAGCAGGATGCCGGAGAGGATCTCCACCCCGAGGGAGAGGGCCAACAGTGCACGCAGGGTGTCGCCGATGGCGCGCACGGTCTGCAGTGTGTCGCGGATATGGCCGATGGTGATCGCGAGGAATGCGTACCCGAACAGCGACATCCATCCGAAGAACGTGTCCGAGCGGTCCGTCGTCCACACCATGCTCACCAGGGCCCAGCCCAGGAAGGCGAAAAGCGACGAGGGAGCGATGCGCAGCGGGGAGAGCTCGTCGCGGCGCACCCAGAGGATCGCGGCGCCGAGCACGCACAGCACCGCGATGATCGTGGCCAGGGTGACCGTCGAGGTCATCCGTCCGATCGCGTACGAGCCGAAGATGGCGGTGAGCGCCGTGAGCGTGAAGGCTCGCGCGAGCTCCACGGAGCCGAGCAGGCGGACCAACGGCCGGACCGGTGTCACGGAACCCGCCGTTGCCGCGTGCCGCGTTCGAAGACCAGATCGCGTTCCCCGACGCCCACCAGCGGCACCGACTTCAGCTTGAAGGACAGGAGCACCAGGAGCATCCACCCCCAGAGCATGATCGGCGTCGACTCCGAGAAGCCCTGGACCAGCAGCACCACGGTGAACAGGCTCGGAAGCAGGGTCAGCGGAGAGAAGGGACGTCGGGCGTGGAGATCCCAGCGGGGCCGGTCGACCGCGAAGAACCAGGAGCGCCACAGCAGGCTCAGGTACGCGATCCCCATCAGGATCACGCCCAGCACGCCGAGCTGGAACAGCACGTCGAGCCACATGTTGTGGGCGTGGAACACCGTGATGCCGTGATCCACGATCCAGTGGTCGAAGGCGGGGTCCGTCGGGATCCACGGACTGGAGAACCCGTTGCCGAACAGGGGGTGCTCCCGCACCCGCTCGAGCACCTTCGACCAGATCAGGTCGGAGCGGCCGGTGAGGTCGGAGCTGCGCCCGACCAGTCCGAGCAGCGGTTCGCGCAGCAGCCAGACGGCGGCGGCGGCCAGTGCTGTGCCGCCGATGGCCGTCACATAGATGCGCGTGCGGGCGCCCGGGGTGCGGGCGCGGCGCATCAGCAGCGCCACGAGGAGGACCAGCGCGGCGGCGGCCGCGCACGCGAGGGCGGTGACCGACGACGTACGCAAGAGGAAGTACGCCGCGAGCAGCATCCACAGGGCGAGCGTCGTGCGCCAGCGGGCGCGAGCGGCGAACAGCACGCCGAAGGTGATGATCGCGAACAGCGAGATGATCGCCAACAGGTTCGCGTTGCCGACGATCCCCTGGATCCGTCCGCCGTCGAAGAGGTTGTCCCTGACCCAGTACCACTGCGGGTCGATCTCCCCCTCCGGCACGGTCGCGGAGTTCGGCAGCAGCGGCCCGTGCAGGACGAGTGAGACCCACAGCTCGATCGCCAGCGAGAGCCCGAGGATCCACTTGAAGGCGGACGAGAGGGCCCGGATGATCTCGTGCCAGGTGAGCACGTGGGCGATGAACAGCCCGTTCACGGTGACGGCCGCGAGCAGCACCCAGGTGATCAGTGTCGGTCCTCGCCATTGGGACCACGCGACCGAGACCAGGGCGAGTGTCGCGTATCCCATCGCCGTCCACGGCAGGCGACGCCAGCGGAACGGCTGCGGGCGGTTCCGGGCGAGCATCGGGATACCGATGCCGAGCGTCGCGAGAGTGAAGACGACGAGGGTGACGGCGGCGCCCTCCATGCCGATGAGGTTGTACACCGCGGTGTGCGCGAAGGTCACGATGAGCACGAGGATCACATAACCGCGCAGCAGAAGGTGCCCCGTCGACTCGCGCTCCGGCGCCGAGGGCGGGGCTGTCACCGGGTGCTTGGTGTACTGGGCCATCGCGTTCAGGCTACCGCGCCGCGCTCGGCGCGTGCCTGAACGCCGCAGTGCGGCTCTACGCTGGTGGCATGCTGCTGAGCCTCACGAACGCACCCCGCGACTACGCCTGGGGATCCGACTCCCTCCTCGCCGGACTCGAAGGGCGCACGCCGACCGGTGCCCCCGAGGCGGAGGTGTGGTTCGGGGATCATCCCGGCGACCCCGCGGACGTCGCGGGCGGCGGTACCCTCGATCAGATCACCGGCGGCACGCTCCCGTACCTGTTGAAGCTGCTCGCCGCGGGCGGGCCGCTCTCGATCCAGGTGCATCCGACGATCGCGCAGGCGCGCGACGGCTGGGCGAGGGAGAGCGGGCTCACCGCAGACGATCCGCAGCGCAACTATCGCGACGACAACCACAAACCCGAACTCATCGTGGCTCTCAGCGAGCGGTTCGAATCGCTGAGCGGCCTGCGCCCGGTGAAGGACACGCTCGCTCTGCTGGACCTGCTGGACGACAGCGACGGCGTTGCACAGCTCCGCGCCCGTCTCGGGGGCGGAGCCGATGAGCTGCGGGATGCCATCGGGTGGTTGCTCGGAGGCGACGTGCAGCGAGAGGTCGACGAGATCATCGCCGCGGTGGTGCGGGCAGCGGAGCGAACCGACACGGGGGAGTGGGGCACGACGCTGAGTGCCATCGCGGGCGTGGCGGCGAACTACCCGGGCGATCCTGGGGTGGTCGTGGCGCTGCTGATGAACCATGTCGTGCTGCGACGAGGAGAGGGCGTGTTCCTGCGCGCCGGCCTTCTGCATGCCTACCTGTCAGGTCTCGGCGTCGAGATCATGGCGGCGAGCGACAACGTGCTTCGCGGCGGGCTGACTCCCAAGCGCATCGACGTCCCCGAGCTGCTGGCGATCCTCGACCCGACGCCCGGTGAGGTCCCGGTGCTGCGGCCTGCGGAGGGCGACGCGGTCACGGTCTATCCGGTTCCCGTGCCCGACTTCGCGCTCAGCAGGGTCACGGTGGAGGGTGCTCCGATCACGGTCGAGGTCTCGGGACCGACGATGGTGCTCGCGACCGCAGGGGCCATCACGGTCACCTCTTCGTCCGGCGAGGAAGTGCAGGTCCCCGTGGGAAGCGTGGCTTTCGCGGGCGGCGACGAGAGCATGCTCACCGTGTCCGGCGAGGGCGAGGCCTTCGTGGCCGGACCGGGGCGCTGAACGCCGCGCGCTCGCCGCGCCGCGACACGCCGATGGATCGTCATGAACCTTCAAGACCGTATTGAGGGTTTACGATCCGCGACTTGACCGGAGCGAATGACACGGGTGTAATTAGTCATGCGCACGGCCCGCCGGGGGGCGGAGACAGGGTTGGAGATCGAGATGACGGGATACCGTTCCGACGTACCGGAGAATTGGTTCGTCGATCCGATCAACCTCGGTGTTCCCGGGGTGCGACGCACGGACGTCGCCGACGACGACAACGCCCTCGCCTGGCAGGCCGACGCCCTCTGCTCGCAGACGGATCCTGAGGCCTTCTTCCCGGAGAAGGGCGGATCGACCAGAGACGCCAAGCGGATCTGCACCACTTGCGACGTGCGTGGCGAATGCCTCGAATACGCGCTCAACAACGATGAGCGCTTCGGCATCTGGGGCGGACTCTCCGAGCGCGAGCGCCGCAAGCTCAAGCGTCGCGCCAGCTGATCGGCTGAGCCGGTCGCCGCGGGCTGCGGCCGCATCGCTTCGCAGGCGCGCCGCATCCACTGCTCCAGGGCAGGTCTTGACACGCATAGGCTGACGACGTCATGCCAGCCCGAGTTCACGCAATCATCGTCGCGCGCCCCGGATCCTCGTCCCGCGCGCAACTCCTCCGCACTCTCGAAGCCGTTCGCTCCCAGACCTCGCCCGCCGAGGCGGTGACGCTCGTCATGTGCGGCGATGCATCTTCCCTGCGCGAGAGCGAAGCCGTCGCGGCCGTCGTCGAGGGGATCATCGAAGCTCGCACGACGACCTCGTTCGCTGAGGCGGTGGAGCTCGCGCGTCCCCGTGTGAACGCAGGCTCCGCTATCTGGCTGCTCGCGCAGGACACGGCTCCGCATCCGCGGGCGCTGGAGCGGCTCCGGGGAACGCTCGAGCGTTCGCCCTCCGCGGCGATCGTCGCTCCCAAGCTCGTCGCGACCGACAACGATCGGGAGATCGTCTCACTCGGTGTCAGCATGACGACGTTCGGTCGCTCGGTCGAACTCGCGGCAGGGGAACTCGACCAGGGACAGCACGACCGCATGGACGACGCGCTCGGTTCCGACGTGCGCGGCGTCCTCATCCGCGGAGAGGTCCGCGACGCGCTGCGACCCGATCCCGCGCTCGCCGGCGCCGACGAAGGCCTCGATCTGGGCGTCCGTGCGCGCCTGGGCGGCGGTCGGCTCGTGCTCTCACCGAGTGCGCGGGTCTCCGCGGCGCCGGGCGGTCCCGCCGCGCTGCCCTCCGGCCGATCCCGTCGCGCCTACGTCACCCGGCTGGCGCAGTTGCACCGGCGACTCGCGTACGCCCCGGCGGGCGCCGTGCCGCTGCACTGGCTCAGCCTGCTCCCGCTCGCGCTGTGGCGCTCCATCACGCATCTCGTCGGCAAGCGGCCGGAAGCGGTGCTCCCCGAGTGGGGGGCAGCCCTCACCGCCATGCTGCGCGTCGGCGCGGTCGCGCGGTCCCGCTCGCGCATCCGCGCCTTCCGCTCTTCCACGTGGGCGAGCATCGCGCCGTTACGGGTGACGTCGTCCGATCTGCGCCGGCGTCTCGATGACGGGCATGGCAGTGAAGGCGGTGCCGTCAGCGAACTGCGTTTCTTCTCCGGCGGCGGTGCATGGGCCGTGCTCGCGGCGCTCGTCGTGAGCGTCGCCTCCTTCACGACCCTGCTCGCGTGGCCGGCCCTCGGCGGCGGCGCGCTGCTGCCGCTGCGTCAGACCGTCTCGGCGCTCTGGAGCGATGCGGCGTGGGGCGCTCGCGGCACGGGGATCGGCCTCGTCGGCCCGGCAGACCCGTTCGCCGCGGTCGTGGCTGTGCTCGGCTCTCTGTGGCCGGCCGGACCGTCGTTCGTGATGGTGCTGCTGTGGATTCTCGCGCTTCCGCTCGCCGTCCTCGGAGGCTGGTTCGCTGCGACGCGAGTGACCGACCGGTCGGGGCTTCGCATCTTCGCCGGTGTCGCGTGGGCGCTGGCGCCCACCTTCCTCACTGCGCTCGTCGACGGCCGACCGAGCGCCGTGCTGGTGCACCTCCTGCTGCCATGGCTCTTCCATTCCGCCGTGGTGGCGCACCGCTCCTGGGGCGCGGCCGGAAGCGCCTCCCTCCTGCTCGCTGCCGTGGTCGCCTGTGCTCCGTCGTTGGCGCCCGCACTCGCGCTGCTGTGGGTCGTGGCGGTGGGTATCGTGCTCGGCACCGCGCAGTTCCGTGGGGCCGGACGTCTGCTGTGGCTGCTCGTGCCGACGGCCGCACTGTTCGCTCCACTCGTCTTCTGGCAGCTCGCACACGGGACGCCGTTGGCGATCCTGGGCGATCCCGGACTGGTGTGGGCGGGACCACAGGCGGCCGCCGACGCCGCGGGTCGGCTGGCGCTCGCCACCGGATTCCCCACCATGGACCTCGCGGGGTGGTCGTGGTTCGTTCCCGCGCCGATCGCGGCGTGGGCTCCGGTGCTGTGTGCGCCGATGGCCCTGCTCGCCCTCGGCGCGGCCGTCGCCCCCCGGTGGCGCGCGGGCATCACTCTGCTCGTCGTCGCTCTGGCAGGCCTCGCGACGGCGTTCCTCGCCGTCGGCATCACGGTGAGCTTCGCGCAGGGGACCGGAGTGGCGATCTGGCCCGGCGCAGGGCTCAGCCTGGCCTGGGTCGGGGTCGTGGGGGCCGCGCTCGTCACGCTGGACACCGCCATCACGCTTCCGAGGTTGCGGGTCCTCTCCGCCGTCGTCGCAGCGGTGGCGCTCGGAATCTGCGCCGTACCGGCACTCACCGCCCTCCACGTCGGTCGGTCCGTCCTCACGAACGGCCCCGAATCGACGCTTCCCGCCTACGTCGCCGCCCAAGCCGCAGGGGACCGTCCGCTCGCGACGCTCGTGATGACTCCGCAGAACGACGGAGGACTCGCGGTCGAGGTGGTCTGGGGGGCGAGCGAGACGCTCGGATCCCAGACCACGATGGTTTCGACCGCCGTCGAGCCGCAGGGGGACGACATCGCGACGCTCGCCGTCGATCTCCTCTCCGCCCGCGACTTCGATGCTCCGGGCGAGCTGGCTGCGAAGGGCATCAGCTACGTGCTGCTCTCGGAGCTGTCCGGGAGCGAAGGAGACAAGGCTCGCGCTCTGCGCACCGCGGCCGTCGCCTCGATCGATCAGCGCGCCGGCCTGGTTCATGCAGGCGAGAGCGATCGCGGAGTGCTCTGGCGTCTGGAGGCCGAGATCGCTGCGCCACCGACACTGACTTCCGCTCAGGAGGGAACCGCTCGCCTCGTGTTGACGATCCAGCTGCTGGCCGTCTTCGTGGCGCTGCTGCTGTCGATCCCGACCAGGGCCTCGCGTCGCGCGGCGCGAGCGCAATCCCGCATCGTCGGCCGCGCGCCGGATGAGCCGATGATCCTGCCTCGGCACGCGGAGGACCAGGTCTCGCTCGAGGAGCAGACGCCGGTCGGAGCGATCGAGGAGCCGCAGGACGAGGCCGCGCTGAACGACGAGGCGCTGGTTCCGATCGCCGAGCCCGATCCCATCGCCCAGGAGCCTTCGGAATCCGTCGACGCGGAATCCGACGGGGGCGACGACGAGAGAGCCGAGACGACAGGGGAGGGGGACCGATGAGTGGTTCGCGCGCATTCAAGGTCGCCGCGACGGGTGCTCGCCTCGCCACCGGAGTCGCCGTCATCGCCGCCTGCGTCGTCGGGATCGTCGCCGCGGTCCACGCACCGTGGCCGGTCATCCGGCACGATGCCGCCCGCGTCGACGTCACGCCGCTCCCCGGAGACAGCGTCCTGGTGTGCAACGGCGACCTGCGCGCGCTCGGACGGGACGCCATGGATCCGCTGGCGCTGAGCGCTGCGGGGTCGCCGACCCTCACGGCAGGCGGAACGTCGGGCGATCCGTCCTCGGCGGGTCTGACGGTGCAGGATCTTCCCGACGCGGGCGAGGTGCGCGTTCTCACGGGCGCTGTCGAAGGACGCTCGGCACCGTTGATCGCCGCCGCGGAGTCGATCACTCTCGCCACGGACGACCTCTCCGGATTCGCGGCCGCCGCCTGTGGAGTCCCCCGACTGAATTCCTGGCTCGTCGGCGGGAGCACCGCCACCGGCACCGAGGACATCGTCACCCTGACCAATGCCGCGGAGGTCCCCTCGACCGTGACGCTGTCGGTCTACGGCGAGACCAGAAGCGCACGCACGGTCATCGTGCCCGCGCGCACGCAGACCGCGCTGCCGCTCACGTCGATCGCCGCCGGCGACACCGCGCCCGTCGTCCGCGTCGATGCGACCGGGGCTCCGGTCCGTGCGGTGCTGCAGTCGTCGCTCACCCAGGTGCTCGACCCCGCCGGCATGGACCTGCAGGACGCGGTGCCCGGCGCGCAGCAGAAGCTGGTGCTCACCGGAGTGGAGGTGTTCGCCTCTGACGGGGACGACGACGAGATGGCGGTTCTGCGCCTGCTCTCGCCCGGCGCGGACGCACGTGTTCAGGTCCGGGTCGTCGCGGAGGGCGCCGGTTCTGCAGCGGACGAGTTCACGGTTCCGCTCGAACCCGACCTCCCCGCTCAGGTCTCGCTGAGCGGTCTCGAACCCGGCCGCTACACCGTCGAGGTCGACTCGGAGGAACCGGTCGTGGCCGCGCTGCGCCAGCAGGACGGCTTCGGCCGTGATGCCGACTTCGCGTGGGTCACCCCGGCACCGGAGGTCGATGGCGAGGTGGTGTTCGCGGTGCCGTCGGGTCCGCCGGGACGACTCCAGCTGGCGAACTCGTCGGATGAGGACGCCACGGTGGCGATCGAGTCGCTCGACGGCGGAGCATCCCAGGAAGTCCTGATCGCCGCAGGCGCGACGGCCGGGATCGATGTCGAGCCCGGTGCGACCTATCGGATGCAGTCGACGGGCCCGGTGCACGCCGCGGTCGCGCTCACCGCTCCGGGCGCGCTCGCCGTGCTGCCGGTGCAGCCGAGTGCCGGTGTCGAGAAGGCGATCGCGGTCTACCCCTGATCAGTTCCCGGGGGTGAAGGCCCCGCGAGCTCAGTGCTCGTGGCCGAGGTCCCACGGCTCACGGCCGACGTACTCCGCGGCGGCCCGGAACACGGCGCTCTCGATCGCCATCCGGCGGTGCGGAGCGTCGTCGTGCCCCGGGGGCAGGAGCCGCTCGATGGGCAGCCGGAACAGCACGATGCGCCGATTCTCCCGATCGAGGTACCAGCGCGGTACCGCATCGGCAGCGTCGAATGCGGGAATCGCCCCGATCTCGAACCTGACGTCCTGCAGCTCTGGCCACGTCCCGCGTAGGAACTCGACGGCAGTGCCCACGGTCAGGTCGAAGCGATCGAGACGGCCGTCGAGCGGCGCAAGCGGCGGGCGCACGACTTCGCTGCGACCCAGACGCCCGTGGCGGCCGTGCCGCGCGCCGCGCCGTGGTGCGGCGGGGGCGTGAGCGGTGCGGCGACGGGGCATGTCGAAAGTCTAGGCCGTGCCGACGTGTGCGGCGCGGCATCCCCGGCTCGGATGCGCGCGACCGTACGCTGGCGGAGATGGACGGACGACTGTGCTCGAAGGTCGGCTGCGCGCGAGAAGCCGTGGCCACCCTCACCTACGACTATGGGGACAAGATGGCGGCGCTCGGTCCGCTCGGCGCCGCGAACGACCCGCAGGCGCATGATCTGTGCTCCCCGCACGCCGATCGGCTCTCGGTGCCCGCGGGCTGGCTCGTCGTGCGGCACGAGGCGCTTCGGGTCTGAGGAAGGCCCCCGACACGCGGTCGCCTTTGCTATACCCGGAAATCATTTTTTGGGTACGCTGACTCCAGGCGTGCCAGGGCGGCGCTGCCGGAAAGGCACTCGTGATCGTCTGGCGTCGCTGGATCTTCCCCCTGCTTCTCGTCGTGGTCATCGGCGCGTGCGCCGCAGCACTCGTCAAGATCGCTTTCTTCCCTGACCGAGCCGAGAGCATGGTCAGCCCGGAAGCGACGATCACCGACCCGATCGTGGCGGTGGAGCGCGGATCCGTCGTGAATGCGCTGAGCCTGACCGGCAACGTCGCGCGCGATGAGATCTTTGCGGTTCGCAGCGAGATCGACGGCACGGTCACCGCCGTCCACGTGAGTGAGGGCGCCGCGGTGTCGGCCGGTCAGAAGCTGTTCACCATCCGTCAGGAAGATCCCCGCAAGGACATCGATGTGCTCGCGCCCGAGGCCGGTGACGTGTCCGAGATCGCGCTCGTGAAGGGGCAGCCGACCTCGGTGGGCACCGAGATCTTCAGTCTCACCCCCGCGCGCTACCACCTCCTCGCGACCGTCGACCCTGTGCAGCTGTACCGCCTCGTCAACGCGCCGACCGAGGGCACGGTCACCATCACGGGTGGTCCGGCACCGTTCGCCTGCACCGGCGTCCGTGTGCAGGTGACGGCAGAGGGCACCGCGAGCGTGCGCTGCGCCATCCCCGCCGGTCAGACCGTGTTCGCCGGACTCCCCGCGACGATGGACCTGGCCCTCGGCCAGGTCGAGGACGCGCTCGTGATCCCGGTCACCGCCGTCCAGGGCGGCGCGGGCTCCGGGAACGTGTGGGTCGATGCGGCCGACGGGGCAGAACCCGAGGAGCGCGCGGTGAAGCTCGGCGTGAACGACGGGACGATCGTCGAGGTCACCGAGGGGCTGGAGGAGGGCGAGAGCATCCGTCAGTTCGTGCCGGGCTTCGTCGCCCCCGTCGAGGAGTTCTGCTACGAGGTCTCGCCGGGCGTGGAGCAGTGCGACAGCGGGATGAGCTGGTGAGTCTGGTCGCTCTGGAGGACGTCACCAAGAGCGTCCTCCTGGCAGACGATTCGCGGCTCGAGATCCTCCGCGGCATCACGCTCGAGGTCGGCGCCGGTGACCATGTGTCGATCGTCGGCCGCTCCGGCTCCGGCAAGTCGACGCTGCTCAACATCCTCGGGATGCTGGACTCGCCGACGTCGGGCTCGGTGTCGTTCGAGGGACGGGAGGTTCGTCGCATGCGGTCGGGGCGTCTGGACCGGCTGCGCGGCGACAACGTCGGCTTCGTCTTCCAGCAGTTCAACCTGCTGCCGGGGCGCACCGCACTCGACAACGTGATGATGCCCCTCGGCCACGCGAAGGGGAAGGTGTTCTGGAACCGTCGGCAGATCGCCGCGGACATGCTCGAGCGGGTGGGACTCGGGCACAGGGTCGGGCAGATCGCCGACAAGCTCTCCGGCGGTGAGCAGCAGCGGGTCGCGATCGCCAGGGCACTGGTGCGCAGGCCCGTGCTGATCCTCGCGGACGAGCCGACGGGCGCGCTCGACATCGACACCGGCGCATCCGTCATGTCGCTCCTCGACGAGGTCGCCACCGAGACGGACGCCGCGCTGGTCACCATCACGCACGACCTCCACGTCGCGGCCCGCGCGCGCCGGCACTACCGCCTGGATGCCGGACGCCTGGAGACCGCGGACCTCAGTCGCGCGTTCGAAGCCTCGACCCTCGCGGCTTCCGTGCCCTCGGCTCCGGCACCGCCCGTGACCGTGGCGCCGGCACCGCCCGTGACCGTGGCGCCCGCATCCGAGGTCGTGTCGTGACCGGCTTCCTCGGCGCGCTCTCCGATGCGTGGGCCGAGATCCGGGTGCACAAGCTCCGTGTGCTGCTCAGTCTGATCGGCATCGCTGTATCCGTCGGAGCGCTCACCGCGGTCGTGGCGATCTCGGAGTATCAGCGACAGTTCCAGGCGGAGCAGTCCGACCGCTGGGGAGGGCGCGCGGCCACGATCGTCGTGGCCGCGAGCACTGCCGACGGCACCCCCGTGGACGCCGATGACTTCGACGCCCGCTTCAGCCGAGTCTCCGAGCGATTCGGTTTCAGCCATACGGCGCGCATCGCGCAGGGGGTCATGCTGGACGCGCAGCTGCCGGAGGGGGTCACCCCGGTCCCCGCGCGCATCATGGATCCCGCCTACTCGCAGATCCACCGCGAGCAGCTTCTCGAGGGGCGCTGGTTCCTCGACTCCGATCTGGAGGCCATGGCCCCGCCGGTGGTCATCACCGAGGCGCTGTGGGAGCGTCTGGGACGCGTGCCCCTGACGCAGCATCCGACCGTCGTGTTCGATGGTCCGGCCGGGGGCACCTATCAGGTGATCGGCATCGTCCCGCGGCAGGGCTTCGGTGACGAGGAGCTGCGGGTCGACCTGCTCTACGATGCGTATCGCTCTCGCGTGGACGCCCTGCCGCCGGATGCGACGACCCAGTACGAGATCTGGGTGGGCGCTCAGCAGGCTGACAAGATCGGACCGGTGCTCGCGATGGATCTGCGCGCAGGGCTGCCGGAGGGGCAGACGGTCTCGGTGAGCCGCACCGACTGGGCGGCTCAATCGGGCGCCATGGATGCGCAGGCCACGTTCGAGATGATCACGGGCGGAATCGCCGCCCTGATCCTCGCGCTCGGGGCCCTGAGCCTGATCAACATCCAGCTGGTCGCGATGCGCCAGCGCGTGCGTGAGATCGGGGTCCGACGTGCTTTCGGCGCCAGTTCAGGGCGGGTGTTCTTCGCCGTGTTCCTGGAGAGTCTCGTCGCCACGACGGTCGCCGGAGTGATCGGGATCGCGATCGTCGTCGCGGTGCTGCGCTCGGACTGGATCGTCACCTCGATGTTCTACGGCATCCAGGACGTGCCGCCGTTCCCGATGCGGGCTGCACTCATCGGACTCGTCGCCTCGGTGATCGTCGGCGCGGTGTCGGGTTTCATCCCCGCACTCGTCGCACTGCGGGTGAAGGTGATCGACGCGATCCGCTTCTGACGCACACACCGGGCGGGCGGCGTCGGGTGGAAGAATGTGAGGATGCCTGAGCTCGAGTACCGCGTCGCCGACCTGTCCCTCGCCGAAGCCGGCCGTCACCAGCTGCGCCTCGCCGAGAACGAGATGCCGGGATTGATGTCCCTCCGGGAGGAGTTCGGTGCGGCGCAGCCGCTGAAGGGCGCCAGGATCGCCGGCTCGCTGCACATGACCGTGCAGACGGCGGTGCTCATCGAGACGCTCGTAGCGTTCGGGGCGGAGGTGCGGTGGGCGAGCTGCAACATCTTCTCCACGCAGGATGAGGCGGCTGCCGCCGTCGTGGTCGGCCCGAGTGGCTCGGTCGACGCCCCGGCGGGGGTGCCGGTCTTCGCATGGAAGGGGGAGACGCTCGAGGAGTACTGGGCGTGCACCGAGCGCATCTTCGACTGGTCATCGACGGGATTCGACGGTCCGAACCTCATCCTCGACGACGGCGGCGACGCCACGCTGCTCGTGCACAAGGGCGTCGAGTTCGAGAAGGCGGGCGCGGTCCCGGCGACGACGGACTCCGACTCGCACGAGTACTCGGTCATCCTCGATCTGCTGCGCGGGTCGCTCGCGTCGTCGACCGACCGCTGGACGAAGCTCGCGGCCGGACTCATCGGGGTGACGGAGGAGACCACCACCGGCGTGCATCGTCTCTATGAGCTCGCCGCCTCCGGGGAACTGCTCTTCCCTGCCATCAACGTCAACGACTCAGTGACCAAGAGCAAGTTCGACAACAAGTACGGTATCCGTCACTCGCTCCCGGATGGGCTGAACCGCGCCACCGACGTGCTCATGGGTGGCAAGGTCGCCTTCGTGTGCGGGTACGGCGATGTGGGCAAGGGCGCAGCCGAGGCGCTCCGCGGACAGGGCGCCCGGGTGATCGTCAGCGAGGTCGACCCGATCTGCGCGCTGCAGGCGGCGATGGACGGTTTCCAGGTGGCACGCCTGATCGATGTCGCCGGCGAGGTCGACATCGTGGTGACCGGCACCGGCAACCGCGATGTCGTCACGACCGAGCACCTCCAGGCGCTGAAGCACCTCGCGATCGTCGCGAACGTCGGCCACTTCGACAACGAGATCGACATGGCGGGCCTCGAAGCCATCGAGGGCGTCGAGAAGATCGAGATCAAGCCGCAGGTGCACGAGTGGCGTCTGCCGAGCGGACGCAGCGTCCTGGTGCTCAGCGAGGGGCGACTGATGAACCTCGGCAACGCCACGGGGCATCCGTCGTTCGTCATGAGCGCCTCATTCACCAACCAGGTGCTCGCCCAGCTGGAGCTCTACACGAACATCGCCGCCTACCCCACGGGCGTGTACGTCCTGCCGAAGGCGCTCGACGAGAAGGTCGCACGCCTCCACCTCGACGCACTGGGAGTGCAGCTCACGACTCTCAGCGACGAGCAGGCGGCGTACATCGGCGTTCCGGTGGACGGACCGTACAAGCTCGAGCACTACCGCTACTGAGCGCTCCCGAGACTGAGCATCCCGCCAGCCGGATCAGACGCCGACGCGCCGGCCGGTGAGTCGCTCGGCTCGATGGTCGGCGTTCTCCAGCGCGCGTCGCTCCCGCTCCCGGCGGAGCACCGTGATGCCCACCAGTACCTGTTCCGGCGGCGCGGAAGGCATCGGGGAGACGAAGGGTGTGGCCTCGGCGAGCAGGTCGTGCGCCACCCGCGCTCGAGCGGCGGGGACCATTCGCGGCGCGCTCACGAGGAACTGCGAGATCCGGCGCGCGAGCCGGTCGGGCATGCGCGCCACATCGGCGATCTGCGCCCAGCTGTCGAGGGCAGGGGGCAGCACCGGCACGTGAGTGGGGAGTGCGGGTGTGCGGACGCGCTGGCTGTACGTGCCGGCGACCAGGTCACCGAGGCGCTGGGAGCGTGCAGTGAAGGCGCCGGTGAGCACCGCGATGCCGCCGAAGGTCATGTAGATCTCCAGGACGCCGAGGAGCGCCCGGATGAACGCGTGCCGGAACCCGGCTGCGCCGCCGTCCACGCGGACGATCCGCCCTCCCACGGCGAGCTTGCCGAGGCTGCGGCCCTTCAGGGCGACCTCCATCGTGATGGGCAGCACCACGAAGCTCACGACGATCGCCGCGACCGTGGCGATGCGGTCGGTGGCATCGCTGAGCACCCCGGCATCGAGCAGCCAGATGCGCAGGAAGAGCCAGAGGATGAACACCGCATATCCGAGGAGCATGTCGATCGCGGCACCCAGCGCGCGGAGCAGGAAGCCGACCGGCTGCACGTCGATCGCGACGGCCTCGCCGGAGAGCACCTCGTCGGAGACGTCGATCGGGACGGACATGAGTACAGTAAATCAGGTGGATGCCGATGCGCTGACCGATGCTCGCCGTGCGGAATGGGAACGGCTCGAGGAACTCAGCCGAGCCCGGCTCGACGGTGCCGGGGTGGACGAACTGATCGTGCGATACCGCGCGGCCTCTGCAGATCTCGCCGAGCTGAAGACGTCGGTCGGCGACTCCCCGCAGGGCGCCTACCTCTCCACGATCCTGGTCCGCGCCCGGCTGCGCCTCACCGGAGCATCCGACAGCATCCTGACCCAGACCGCCCGGTTCTTCCGACTGCAGCTTCCGGCCGCCCTGTACCGCTTGCGGTGGACGACGCTGATCATCGCGGTCGCCTTCATCGCCGTCGCGGTCGGCACAGCGGCGTGGATCGCGAGCGATCCTGCCCTCATCGCGACGCTCGGGCCGCCCGACCTGCTCGAACAGTATGCCGACGAGAGTTTCACCGGTTACTACACCGAGAACCCCGCTGCCGAGTTCATGGGCATGGTCTGGACGAACAATGCCTGGATCGCCATGCAGTGCGTGCTCTTCGGCGTCACGGGGATCTGGCCGGTGTACATGCTCATGCAGAACGCCATAGGCCTCGGAACGTCCGGCGCGGTGATGGCCGCGCACGACAAGGCCGACCTGATGGTGCTCTACATCCTTCCGCACGGCATGCTCGAGATGACCTGCATCTTCGTCGCAGCGGCTGCCGGTCTGCACGTGTTCTGGGCCTGGGTGGCTCCGGGGCACCGTACCCGTGGGGAAGCGCTGGCCGAAGAGGGGCGCTCACTTGCGACGGTCGCTCTCGGGCTCGTGTTCGCACTTTTCCTCGCCGGTCTCGTCGAGGGTTTCGTCACCGGCTGGGGCTTGCCGTGGCCGATCAAGATCGGCATCGGCGCCGCCGCGCTGGGCGTGTTCCTCATCTACATGCTCGTCATCGGCGGCCGCGCGCATCGACGGGGCGAGACGGGCGACCTCGTCGAGTACGAAGCCGGGACGCCGCGCCTCATCGCCGGCTGACTGCGGAAGGCCCGCAGACGGCAGCGGTCAGAGCCGGCCGGCCGCCTTCAGTTCCAGGTAGCGGTCGGCGATGCGGGGCGGAAGCTCCTCCGGGTCGGCGGCGATCGCCTCCCCACCGGCTCTGCGGATCGCATCCGCGACGTTCTCGGCGTCACGAAGCGTGCGCTCCGCCGCGGCAGCGAGATAGACCTCTTCGCGAGAACCGCGTTCGCGCGCGAGCGCAGCGATGCCGTCATCGGTGACCGATCCGACGAGCACGGTGGTCGCACGAGACGCGTTCGGGAAGGCGCCCAGGAACCCGCGAGCGGATTCGGCGGCGTCCTGCGCGGTCAGCACGACGATCAGGGAAGGCCGGGTGGTGAGTGTGCGCACGGCGGCGAAGGCACCGTGCCAGTCCGTGTCCACCAGGCGCGCGTCCACGGGCGCCATGGCGTCGCTCATCGCCGGCAGGAGTGCCGCGCCGTCCACGCCGGTGACCCGGCCGCGCACCACGCGGTCGTACATCAGCAGATGCACGTGGTCACCCGCGCGAGAAGCGAGCGCAGCCAGCAGCAGCGCCGCTTCGAGAGCGGCATCGACGCGGGTGCCGTCGCCCACGCGCGCGGCCGCTGTGCGACCGGTGTCGATGATGATGACGACATGCCGGTCGCGCTCGGGGCGCCAGGTGCGCAGCATCGTGGTGCCGGCGCGGGCGGTCGCGCGCCAGTCGATCGAACGCACGTCGTCGCCGCGGACATACTCCCGCAACGAGTCGAACTCGGTGCCTTGGCCGCGGACCTGGATGCTCGTGTTGCCGTCCAGCTCGCGCAGTCGCGCCAGGCGCGAGGGCAGGTGCTTTCGCGAGGTGAAGGCGGGAAGCACCCGGATCGCGCCGCGGACCGGATGCCGTGCCTGCCGACCGGCGAGGCCGAGGGGCCCGCGGGAGCGGATCATCACGAACTCGCTCACCAGTTCGCCGCGTCGGCGGGGGGTGAGGGGGATGGCTACGCGGCCTCGCTCGCCCGGGGAGACCTGCAGCTGCTGTCTCTCCGCGGGCGCACCGGCCGTGGGCTGCCAGGCGTCACGGAGCACCGCGTGCAGCGCCCTGGTGCCGTGGTTGTGCACGGCGACACTCACCGGGACCTGTTCGCCGAGTCGGGCGCGCTTCGGAACCCGGCGGCTCACCGTCACCGATCGGGCGCTGGCGGCGAGGGCGATGTCGACGACGGCCAGCAGGATGCACAGGCCGATCCAGGCGCCCAGCACCGCGTACGCCGGGTAGCCCGCGAGCCCGGCGAGGACCAGCGGGACGACGCCGACGGCGAGAGCGACGGCGAGACGACCGGTGATGAACACCTAGATCGGAACCCTGGTCTGCTGCACCACCGAGGTGAGCACCGCGTCCGCGGAGACGCCCTCCATCTGCGCGTCGGGCCGCAGCTGGAGCCGGTGCCGCCATACGGGCACCAGCATCGTCTGCACATGATCGGGGGTCACCGCGGTGGAGGCGTTCAACCACGCCCAGGCCTTGGCCGCGGCGAGGAGGCCGGTCGACGCACGCGGGCTGGCACCGAGTTCCACGGAGGGGGACTGCCTCGTCGCTCGCGCCAGATCGACGACGTAGCCGAGCACGTCGTCGGTGACGTCCACCGAGGCGGCTGCCTGCTGCGCCGCGCGGATCTCGTCTGCAGAGACCACGGCCTCGACGCCGGTCAGCTCACGCGGGGAGAAGCCCTCGGCGTGCCGGCGGAGCACCGACACCTCGGCATCGCGTTCCGGCATGCCGACGACGAGCTTCATCAGGAAGCGATCCAACTGCGCTTCCGGCAGTGAGTACGTGCCCTCGTGTTCGATCGGGTTCTGCGTCGCGGCGACGAGGAAGGGGTCGGGCAGCGAGCGGCTGACGCCGTCGGCCGATACCTGGCGCTCTTCCATCGCCTCGAGGAGCGCGGCCTGCGTCTTCGGCGGCGTCCGGTTGATCTCGTCTGCGAGCAGGATGTTCGTGAAGACCGGGCCGGCACGGAAGTCGAACTCGCCCGTTCGTGCGTCGTACACGAGGGAACCCGTGACGTCGCCCGGCATCAGGTCCGGCGTGAACTGCACGCGTTTCGTGTCGAGCCCGAGTGCGCGGGCGAACGACCGGACCACCAGAGTCTTGGCGACGCCGGGCACTCCTTCCAGGAGCACATGGCCGCGTGCGAGCAGCGAGACGAGGAGGCCGGTGACGGTGCCGGCCTGGCCGATGACCGCCTTATCGACCTCGGTGCGCACCCGGTGCATGGCCTGACGAAGCGCGGCGTCGTCGGTGGAGTGGTTCTCAACGGTCACGTGGTTCCCTCGGCTTCTGTGGGATGGATGGTCGGTCGGCGGGTGCTGGTCTCCACGGCCGCCTCGAGCTCATCGAGACGCCGAGCGAGGTCGACCAGGGCGGCGTCGTCGGTGGGAAGAGGTCCCGCCAGCAGCGTCTGCAGTGTTCCCCGAGGGATCCGGAGCCGGTCGGACGCGGCGTCGGCGACCTCGTCTGCGCCGGCATGCACGGCCAGGCCCAGTCGGCGGGCGAGGCGCCGCTGCGCGCCGTCGCGAAGGGCCTCGGCCGCGTGTGCGGCGTCGGCGGCTCTGGCCGTGAGACGTGCACGACCGTGCATCGTCTCGGACGCGCGCACCGTCACCGGCAAGGTCTCGGCGACCAGGGGCCCGAAACGCTGACCGCGCCAGATCGACGCGGCGACCCCGGCGAGCAGCAGCAGGAGGATCGCCGGAGTGACCCAGGGCGGTGTGAGGCTCCCCAGCGTGTCGACCGACTTGCCCTCGATGTCAGAGTCACTGAAGCTCGGGGCATACCAGACGACCCGCTCGGTCTGCCCGAGCAGCGCGAGCGCCAGGGCGGCGTTGCCGTTCTCCGCCAGGTACGCGTTGCTGAAGAGCCTGGTGCCCTCGACGACGGCGACGCGGTCACCGCCGCGGTCGTCGATGAGCACGGCGGCGCCGTCGGCATCGCCGAAGCACCCCTCGACCTCCGCGGCGGGAGCGAAGAGTCGATCGGCCCGGATCGTGCCGACCTCGGCGAACTCCGGGACATCGCATCCTGCCGTCACGGCCGCGCGTGTGCCCGGGGCGTTCTCGCCGATGCGCAGTGCGCTCAGCAGGTGCGAGCTCGTCGAGAGGAAGACGACGCGATCCGCCGGTTCCATCAGCGTCTCCAGGGCACCATCGGTCAGCGTGTACGGGTTCGCCATCACCAGCGTGGTTCCCTCGTCGACGGCGGCACGTGCCTCCGCCCGTGATCGGTGGATGTCGACCTCGACCCCCTGGTCACGCAGGATCTCCGCGAGGGCGAGGGCGCCGGAGTCATCACGCCCTTCGGGATCGAGAGCTCCGTGTTCGCCCGGCGGTGCAGCACTGACGCGGATGGCGACAAAGACGACGAGCACGACGAGGACGACGAGGATCAGCCAGCCGACGATGGACTTCGTCCTGCGCGGTCGGCGCTCGGCCGTCGCCGGGACACCGCTCTGCTCGGTTGCGGTCATGCGGGCACCGCCTCGAGCCGACGGGTGCGGAGACGCTCGTCGGTTGCCGCGAGGTCCTGATAGATCTCTTCCGTCGCCGGGCGGCCGAGGTAGCGGACTTCGTCGAACGCCACGGCGGCGCGGCGCAGGGCCGGGGCCTCGTCGGCGAAGACGGCGCCGGCGTCGCGGGCTATCGACTGCGCGGTGGCACCGGGAGCGGGGTCGATCAGATCGCGTTCCAGCAGGCTGCGCGCGATCGCGCGGTAGCGGAGGATCGTCGCCGTGTTCCAGTCGCCGGCACGGGCACTGCGCTCGGAATCGGACCGGAGCTGCGCTGCGGTGCGGTCATCGGACTCGCCGAGGAGGTCGCCCCGTGCACGTCGCACGGCACGGGAGCTGCGCGGCCGACCCCAGATGACGAGGGCCGCGATGAGAGCCGCCACGATGACGACCGTCACGATGATGAGGGCGGACGGGCCGATGTTCGCCCCGTTGTCCGAGCTGAACAGATCGGCGAGGAAGCGGCCGATGTCCCGCGCGACCAGATCGAACCACGTGGGCTTCGCATCCGCATACCGCGGGTTGGCGAGCTCGTCTTCCGCCCATCGGCGTGCCTCATCCCCGTCGGGGATGAACAGGTCGTCGAACCGGGAGATCATGCCGTGTCGTCGCTGCCGGGAGCAGCCCAGCCTCCGTCAGCGGGGCCGGGCGCCGGGCGAGGCGTGACGTGCGTCGCAGGGGGCGGCGGCGGAGGGAATGCCCCGGGTGCATCCGCGACCGGCGCGGGTGCGGTCGTCGTCACGCCGTTCTGCTGCGGCGCGTGCTGCTGCTGCCCGTAAGACTGTCCGGGGTACGGCTGCGGCTGCGGTGCGTATGCCTGCGGTTGCTGCGGATACGACTGTCCCGGGTATGGCTGCGGGTAGGCGCCCTGTGCCATCAGCACGTGGTCCGGCACCTGCCGGGGCGGAGGCGCCGAGCTGACGGCTCGCGCGGGATCGACGATGAACGGGTCGCCCAGCTCCTCGTCCGCCCTCCCGAGATCACGGTGCTCGACATAAGCGATGAGCGTCTGGTCCAGCCCCTCGTACCGCATCCGGCAGTCGAGGTAGACGAGCGCCGAACCGGTGCTCTGCACGACGAGGGTGATCGCCTGGATGACGAGGAGCAGGATCTGGGGTGCGAGGAAGGCGAGGACGAAACCGACGATGGCGCTCGGATCTTCGGCGCCCGTCGGCGCGATGACCGACCCGAGAAGGCTGCTCAGCAGCGTGGCCGGGATGCTCACCACCTGCGCCGCGACGCCCATGATGGCGCTGATGAGGAAGGTGACCCCGAAGGCGACCCAGAAACGGCCCCGGGTGAGTCGCCAGGAGCGCACGAAGGCGTCGCGGAACCGTGCGCGCTCGAGGACGAGGATCGACGGCACCAGTAGCAGCTTCGTCGTCAGCCAGACGGACAGCGGAATCGCGGCGAGTCCGATGAGGACCACGACGAGGACGACGACCCCGATGAGCTCGACGCTTCCCCCCGCACCACCGGCCACGAACGCGGCGATGATGGTCACGACGATCGCGAGGACACCGAACAGTGCGATCACCGAAAGCGACGCGAAACCGGCGAGACGCCAGAAAGCCGGCGCCATCCGGCGCCAGAGCATCCGCAGCGTCGCTTTGACCCCGACGGCGGCGTAGCCGATCTCGGCGGCGACCACGCCCTGCATCATGGCAGTGAAGGCGATCGAGGCCAGTCCGACGCCGAGGCCGGCGATGAGGTTGATGCCGATGGTCCCGGCCAGCACGGCCTCGAAGTCGGGCGAGGAGGGGGAGACGGTCTCCAGGCGGGAGAAGGTCGTGAACAGGACGACCCCCATCACGGACGCCGTGACGACGGTCGCGACGAGCTGGATCACGACGGCGAAGCCGAACAGCACCTTCGGGTTGTGTCGCAGCGCCGCGAAGGCCCTGCCCAGCAGCATCCCGAACGTCAGCGGATGAAGGGGGATGATCCCCTTCTTCGGCGCGGGCGTCCACATCTGGCCACTCAAAGGCACTCCCTCCATGGTGGCTCCATCGTGTCACACCGCACACGTGGTGCGCAGACCTGGGGTCGGCGGGACTCGGTGCCATAAGGTAACAGTTATGACCTCACGCATTCTCGTGGTCGACGATGACACAGCGCTCGCCGAGATGATCGGCATCGTGCTGCGCACCGAGGGATTCGAGCCGGTGTTCTGCGCAGACGGCGCGCGAGCCGTCGACGAGTGGCGCTCGCAGCGGCCCGATCTCGTGCTGCTCGACCTCATGCTGCCCGGGATGGACGGGATCGAGATCTGCACCCGCATACGCGCGGAATCAGGCGTGCCGATCATCATGCTCACGGCGCGCAGCGACACCGCGGACGTCGTCCGCGGACTCGAGGTGGGCGCCGACGACTACATGGTCAAGCCCTTCAACCCGAAGGAGCTCGTCGCCCGGATTCGCACCCGACTGCGTCCGACGCCGCAGACCACCAGCGAGCAACTGCGGGTGGGGGACCTCACTGTCGATGTCGACGCCCATGAGGTGCGTCGCGGCACGGCGCCGATCGCGCTCACACCGCTGGAGTTCCAGCTGCTGGTCGCACTCGCCTCCAAGCCGCAGCAGGTGTTCTCCCGCGAGATGCTCCTCGAGCAGGTGTGGGGGTACCACTACAAGGCCGACACCCGGCTGGTGAACGTGCACGTGCAGCGCCTCCGCGCGAAGGTCGAGCTCGACCCGGACAACCCGAAGATCGTGATGACGGTGCGTGGCGTCGGCTACCGTGCCGGGAGCGTCGGCTAGGAGCACGATGGCCGCGACGACAGCGACCACCACGACGGTCGCTGTCCTGCGCGACTGGCGCGGCTGGCCGACGATGCTCGGCACCCTGTGGCGACGCTCGCTGCGGTTCCGCACTCTATCCATCACACTGCTCGCGACCTCGCTGGCGATCTTCATCACCTGCGTGACGATGGCTCTCGTGATCCAGAACGACCTCTTCATCTCGCGCAAGACGGTCGCGCTCGAAGACGCACGCCGCGCGGTCGACCAGGCCCAGCGCATCCTCGACGTGGCGGAGGTGGGAGATGATCCCGCTGCGCTCTCGAGCCTCTGGGCCGGTATCCAGGACACGCTGGCCCGTACGTCGAGTACCGATCAGCTCGCGGGCTACAAGATCGACACCGGCGCGGACACCGCGCGGCTGAACGGCTTCGAGGCGGGGTTGAACGAGAGCCTGTTGAGCCCGAACCTCCGCGCCCGGGTGGTCAAGCTCGACGATCGCCAGGCGTGGCAGTCGGTGGCGCTCCCGGTGGAGGACGGCGCGGCGGTCCCCGGCATCGTCGTGGGGCAGCAGCTGCAGGTGCCCGAGGCCGGACCCTTCGAGATCTACTTCGCCTACGACCTCGGCGATGCCGATCAGACCCTCGTGTTCGTGCAGCGCACACTGTGGATCGCCGGGATCGGGCTGGTGGCCATCGTCGCCGCGATCTCGTGGATCGTGCTGCGGGCGGTGGCCTCCCCGATCGTGCAGGCCGCGGAGACGAGCGCACGTCTCGCTGCGGGCGAGCTCGGAGTGCGCATCGACGTGCACGGCGAGGACGAACTCGCCGTGCTCGGTCGGTCCTTCAACGCGATGGCCGACAGCATCGAGGCGCAGATCAAGGAGCTCGGCGAGCTGTCGATGGTGCAGCAGCGCTTCGTCTCCGATGTCTCGCACGAGCTCCGCACTCCGCTCACCACGATCCGGCTCGCCGCCGACATGCTCAACGACCAGCGCGAGGAGTTCGATCCCACCACCGCACGCACCGCTGAACTGCTGCACACGCAGGTGCAGCGGTTCGAGACACTGCTCTCCGACCTGCTGGAGATCAGTCGGTACGATGCGGGGTCGGTGCAGCTCGAGTTGGAGGCGACGAGCCTCGCGCATCTGGCGGAGGACATCATCGATCAGATGCGACCGCTCGCGGAGGGACACGGCACGGAGCTGAGGCTGGTCGCCCCCGGCGGGTATTCGCCGGTCGACATGGACCCGCGGCGCGTGCGGCGAGTGCTGCGCAACCTGATCGGCAACGCCATCGAGCACGGTGAGGGGCGCCCGGTCGTCATCACGATCGACAGCAACCAGCATGCGGTGGCAGCGGGCGTGCGGGACTTCGGGATGGGAATGGAGCCGGACGACGCGGAACGGGTGTTCGACCGATTCTGGCGCGCTGATCCCTCTCGTCAGCGGACGATCGGAGGGACCGGGCTGGGACTGTCCATCGCGCTCGGCGACGCCACGCTGCACGGCGGTACGCTCGCCGTCTGGTCGGAGCTGGGCGTCGGCACGAACTTCGTCCTCACCATCCCTCGTCACGACGGTGTGCTGGACGGCCCGAGCCCCGTCCCGATCGAACCGCAGGAGCCCCTCGCCGAACTCGGGGATGCGACCCAGCCGATCTCCCTGGCCGAGCCTCCTCCCGAGCTCTTCGACGAGAGTGACAGATCATGAATCGGACGAGGTGGACGAGGACGCTGCGCGGCGGCGCGGTGGCCCTCGTGGCGCTCCTGCTCTCGGCCTGTGCCGGGCTTCCGACCAGCGGTGGGGTCTCGGTGGGGCTCGAGCTCGGCGAGTCCACGCAGGATGTCGACTTCCTCCCCGTGGCCTCCGGGCCGATCAAGGGCGCCGGTCCCGAGGAGATCGTCGAGGGATTCCTCGAAGCGGGGATCACGACGTCCGACAACTGGGCGACGGCGCGGGAGTTCCTCGCTCCCGACCTGCAGCGCACGTGGCGGCCGGCGGCGGGGGTGTCGATCGACACCGGAACGGACACGCGGACCATCACCTCGACCGTTCCTCCCGCGGACGTCGAGAATGCAGACTCGGCCGACGTCCAGGTCCTGCTCGATCTGGTCGCCAGCGTCGACGATGCCAACACCTATTCGGAAGCGCTCGGAGCCTCCACCATGCCGTTCACGCTGCAGCGCATGGAGGACGGCGAATGGCGCATCACGGAAGCGCTCGACGGGATCGTGATCGATGAGCCGCGGTTCGAGAACGTCTTCGAGGGGTATCCGCTCCAGTACTTCGACCTCAGCTGGTCGCGACTGGTACCCGACATGCGGTGGTTCCCGCGGCGGCAGAGTCCGGCGACGACGGTGACGCAAGCCCTGATCGGCGGTGCTCCCAGCGATTGGCTCGACCCGGCCGTGCAGAACGCCTTCCCTGCCGACGTGCAGCTTGCCCAGGATGCCGTCCTCATCACCGGGCAGGTGGCCGACGTCGCCCTCACCCGTCCGGCGACCGCGCTCGACGAGACCACGCTCTCTCGCATGCGCACGCAGTTGCAGGCCACTCTCCGGGCCGCGGGGGTCGCCGTCACCCGCGTGCAGTTCACCGTGGACGGCCGTAGCGTCGACGCCGGGGTCGTCGACGTCGTGGAGCCGTCGGCGGAGATCGGCACGCTCGTGCTGCAGAACGGCGCGTTCGGTCGCATCGTGGGGGACGAGATCTCCCCGATCGCCGGGATCAGTACCGAGATCGCTGCGATGCCGCAGCCCATCGCATCGATCGATGTGGCACTCGACGACTCCATCGCGGCCGTCCAGCTCGGTGACGGGCGGGTGTACCGGGTGGGCGATGGAAGCCGCAACGAGTTCGATGCGCCACCGGGGCTCATCGAACCGTCCCTGGATCCATACGGTTACACCTGGACCGTTCCTGAAGGAGACCCGGCGGCCCTGCAGGCCTGGGGGAGCGATATCGCCGCGCACGCGATCGGGAATGCGTGGCCGACGGCGTCAGCGATCTCGGACCTGCGCGTCGCCGGAGACGGCAGCCGCGTGGCAGCGGTGGTCACCGTCGGCAAGCAGCGCTGGGTCGTCGTGGCCGCCGTCGTCCGCGACTCGGCGGGACTCCCGGTGGAACTCGGAGATGCCAAGCAGCTGGTGCAGATCGACGAGCCGGCGACCGGTCTGGTGTGGCTGGGGCCGGATCGGCTGGGTGTGCTGGTGGATCCGGTCAGCCCCCGGCTCATCACCCAGACGGTGGGCGGACCCGGCACGTCGGAGGCCGCTCCGGGCGACGCCGTCTCGGCCGCAGGTGCGCGGACCACTGCCGGCGTTCGCATCCTCGGCGCCGGCGGGCAGCTGTTCGCTCATGCGGGGTCGGCGTGGCGCGAGGTGGCGTCCGACGTCTCGGTGCTCGCCACGCGCGTCGGAGAGTGACTCTTCCTGCACGCCAGGGGACTGGTCGCGGTTCTCGGCGGCAGCGGCTTCTTCGTCTGCGTGGTCGAGGGCGCGGCCCCAGAATCGTCGGATGCGGACATCTTCTCGTCTCCTCGGTGTCGGAACGGAGTTGGCGGCGTTCCTGCTGGCGGCGACGTGCGCAGGCTGTGACCAGCCGGGAACGCTGCTGTGTCCGCGGTGCCGGTGCGACCTGACACCGCGCCCGCGATCCTCGCTGACGCCGGGAGGTCTGCCTGTGCACGCCGCGCTCGAGTTCGAAGGGGTCGCGGCACGCTGCATCCGCCGGCTCAAGGGTGAGGGTGAGACGTATCTCGCGCGGCCGCTGGCCACGGCGCTCGCGACGGTGCTCTCCCCATTCGTGACGCCGATGACCTGGATCGTGCCGGTCCCCACCGCGCGAAGAGCGTTCCGCCGCCGTGGCTATCGCGTGCCCGAGCTGCTGATCCGTCGTGCACACGCACAGCCGCAGCCGCTGCTCGCGGTCGTGGCGGCAGCCGCCGACCAGCGTGGCCTGGGTGCGCGTGAGCGCGAGGAGAACGTTCGCGGCACGATGCGTGCGCGGGGACGGGGAGGGGGCGCCGAGGTCGTGCTCGTCGACGACGTCGTCACCACCGGTGCCACGCTTGACGAGGCAGCCAGGGCGCTCCGAGCAGCCGACTATCGCACCGTGGTGGCGGTCGCGCTCGCCGCCACGCCGCATCGATCGGGATTCTGAGGAACCTCATCGAGAACGCACCGGCGACACAGGGTCGCAACCCCGTGACATCCGTCGACGGTCGGACTACGGTGGGGTGACACAAGGCGACCACGGTCCGCCCTTGGCCGGGAGGACCGGGACAAGGAGGCAGCAATGGAAACAAGCATCGTTGGCGTCGGAGTGGGTATCACCGATCGCTTCCGAACCGTTGTCGAAGAGAAGATCGCCAAGGTCCAGATGTTTGCGTCACGGGCGCAACGGTTGGACGTCAAAGTCACCCACCGCGTGTATCGCAACGGCCGCATCCCGGACGAGACCGTCGAGCTGACGCTGGTGGGCAAGGGACCGGTCGTCCGCGCGGAGGCGACGGACGGCGACAAGTTCGTGGCTCTCGACCTCGCCATCGACAAGATGTCCGAGCAGCTTCGTCGTGCGAAGGAGAAGCGTGTCGATGGCCGACAGCACCCGCGCGGCGCCCACTTCGAGAAGGGCAGCGGATCGCTGGAAGGCATCGACGTCCAGCCGGCATCCGCGGATGTTCTTCATGCCGTCGCGACGGGCAACGTGCCGGTGCAGCAGCCGGAAGACGAGACCTACTCGCCCGTCGTCATCCGCACGAAGAGTTTCGACGCCGAGTGGATGACTGTGGAAGAGGCGGTCGATCGGATGGAACTGGTCGGACACGACTTCTTCCTCTTCGTCGATGTCCGCACCGACCACCCGAGCGTCGTGTACCGACGCAAGGGCTGGGACTACGGCGTGATCGCACTGAGCACGCAGGCGCCGCCGTCTGAGGCGCTCGCTTCCTGACGGAGTCGCAGAACGGCCCGGTCCCTCGCGGGACCGGGCCGTTCTGCGTCTGAGGACGCAGGTGCGGGTCGTCAGTCGAAGATGCCGTCCAGGAGGCTGCCGATCACGAGTCCGCCGAGGATGCCGGAAGCGAGGTCGCCGCCGCCACCACCGCGCCGCGGGCCGCCGCCCCAGCCGCCACCGCCGCCCCAGTCCTGATCGCGCGGACGCGAGGAATCGATGTCGCGCTGGGCGAGTTGGAGAGCCTCGGAAGCGAGGTGCGCGACCCGACGGGCCTGCACCAGGGCGGCTTCGCGCGTGTCCTCCGCTGGCAGGAGATCGGAGACATCGACGCGGAGTCGCTCGGCCTCGGCCAGGCGCGTGCGGGCGTCGGCACCGATCCAGCCGCGGTGGCCGGCGATGAGGCCGCGCGCGACGCCGAGCTGACGGTCGGCGTCGTCGATCGCATGCTGCACCTGGGCGAGGCTGGGGAGTGGATTCTCGGCGCGGTGCCGGGCCTTGGCGATCGCCTCGTCCAGCGCGGAGTTGGCGTCGCGCAACTGGGACAGCTCGGCGAACGGGTCATTGGGCTGACCGGCCGGTGTGAGAGCGGCGAGGGCGGCTTGGAGCGCAGCCACCGCTTCGGTGACGGCCGGCACCGACGGGGCGTTGCGTGCCGCGATGAGGTCGCCGCGCGAGTCGGCGACGACTTCGGCGAGGGTGGATTCTGCTCGGAGTGCCTCGATCTCGAAGTCCTCGACCGCATCCAGAAGCGCGGATGCGCGCCGGGTGGCCTCGGTCGCTGTCTCGAGGGCGACATTCGCCTCTTCGTTCTGTTTGGCTGCGCGACGGCGTTCGGAGATGTCGGCGCTGTGGGTGGCGAAGCGGATGAGCTGCTCGGCCTCGGCGGCGCTGGCGGTGATCTGGTGCATCGCGGAATCGGCGTAGCGAGCCGAGAGGCGTGCGACGGCCTCGTTGGTCTGGGGTATGCGGGTGCTGAGCGCGGCGGCATCCGCCCGCACCTGCGCGATGATCTCGGGTGCTCGGCGAACCTTGGCGACGGATTCGGCGAGGACGGAGGTCTTCTCGTCGAGAAGGTCCTGAGCCCAGTCGCAGAGCTGCAGGATGCGCGCATTCCGCGTGCGCAGCTCCTCGGCCGTGTCGGGGATCTCGTCATGGTTCAGCTGGTGGAGCTGGAATGCCTCGCGCAGATGGGTGCGCACCGCGGTGAGAGCCGTGCGCAGGTCGGCGGTCAGCGATTCACCCAGCTCGGCCTCGGCGAAGGAGAGCTCGTCCGACGTCGTGCGAATCCGCTCGTCTGCGCCGACCAGCGCCTGCTCGGCGCGACGTGCGAGATCGGCGTCCTGCGCGGCGAGTTCTTCCTGTTCGCGTTTGCGTCTGCCCCAAATTCCAGCCATAGGTCGATCCTAGTTTCTCGCGTACCGGCGGTGGCTGAGCATCCGCTCCGGGCAGGCGCTGTTCGCTCAGGGCACGTCAGGCGATCGCCGTACGTCGCGTGAGCTCTGCGCGCCGTGGGGGGATGAGCCAGCTGACCGCGGCGATTGCGAGAGGCAGGGCGACCGCAAGCAGGGCGAGCACACCCCAGGGGATGTCGGGGATCAGAAGAACGCCTCGCGACTGGATCGCGAACCCGATCGGGGGGAGCACCCCGGCCACCGCACCCGCGAGAGTGCCGAACCCGGCGATGATGAGTCCCTGCCAGAGGCCGACCCGGCGACGGAGCCCGTTCGTGCCGCCGATCGCGGAGAGCGTGGCGTCGTCGGGGCGGCGCTCGAACCGCGCCAGGCTCAGAGCCACCCCGCTCGCGCCGAGGACGAGGACACCCACGGCGCTCAGGATCGGCACGATCCACAGCGAGTCGTCGGGCGGGCCGTTCTCGAAGTACGGGGAGAGGATCCAGTCGGCTGTGCCCAGCGCATCGGCGTTCTCCTGCACGCGGTCGCGCACCTCCACCGGCACGGGGGCGTCGAATGCGGCGATCACCAGGGTGGGACGCGTCGCCATGTCGAACTCCGCCGCTGTCTCGGGGGAGATGGCCACGGCGACGGCCTGGTGGGGGAGTTCGAGTGCGATGGCGTCGACCTTCCGCGCCCAGAGCGGCTCGCTGCGTGGCGGTGCGTCTCCCCAAGCGGTCCAGATGTTGTCGGGTGCCTTCCCGTCGTAGACATCCCGGGCGCTCCAGGCGCCGACGTCGATCGTGCCGTCGGTGACGTACTGCGGGTCGGTGACGATCGCGGCGCCGTCTCGGTAGGCGGCGCGCTGTGCGGAACTCACCGTGACGCCGAGGGCCTCATCGAGCTCGTCCACCGAGAGCACCGCGATCGGGTTCGGTCGGTTCTGTCCGTTCGCCGTGAACGAGTTCTCGACCTCCGGGTCGAAAAGATGACGGTCCGGCATCACGGCGATGACCCTCGTCTCGTCCGCGGGGATGTCGAGGGAGTTCGCGTAGCCCCACACCTCGGGCTGGCGGGCGATCACGGCCGTGCCAGACGCCCCCACGCTGTCCGCGAGCGCGATTCCCGCGTCGGTCGCCTCGGAAGCGACGGAGGAGTCGACGGTCGACTCCTCTCCGGTCGGCTGGATCGCGATGGCGAGGGTGCCGACCGGAGCCTGGTAGGCCCAATCCCGCGCGGTCCACGCGTTCTGCATGGAGGTCTGGCTCATGGCGAAGACCGCGACGAAGACGGTCGCGGCGATCGCAGCGAAAGCGGGAACCGTGCGTGAGGAGTTCGCCGCGGCGTCGCGGGCGGCGATGCGAGCGGCGACGCTGACGGGCGAGAGCGCTTTGGCGGTGATCCACAGCAGCCAGCGACCGGAGAGCAGGATGCCGATCTGCACGAGGATCGGCCCGATGACGATGCCGAACGGAGGAATAGCCCGCAGCGGCGAGTCCCACGGCAGATCCGTGACCTCGATGGCGAGGATCGCGAACGCGCTGCCGATCGTGAGCGCGACGCCGAGGATCAGCAGGATCGATCCCCAGATCGGTCGCGACGCACGGGGTCTCTGCGGACGACGCGCGCCGCGCAGCGCACTGAGGGTGTCGGTGCGGGCGACCGTGCGTGCGGGAAGCACTGCGGATGCGGTTCCCACCAGCACCGAGAAGGTCAGGATCCCCGCCAGGATCAGCCACGGCACGTGGAAGCCCCAGAACTGGGTGGCCGATCCGTCGGCGAGGAGTGCCATCGTCACCGCGGCCGCCCCGACGCCGAGGGCGAGACCGAGAATGCCGGAGATGAGGCCCAGGGCCGTGCCCTGGAGCAGGATGACCCGGCGGAGGTCGGCCGGCGCGGCTCCCACGCTCGCGGCGACGGCGAGAGACCGCTGCTGGCGGCGTGCGGCGACCGCGAAGGCGGCGCCCGCCAGCATCACGACGACGTACGCGGCGAAGAGCCCGCCGGCGATGAGTACGATGAGCACCGTCCACAGGGCGCCGTCGTCTGCTCCGGACCACCCGCCCCTCGTCTTGTCCGAGAGGACCGGCGGCTCCTGGATCACCGACCGCGAGTAGGCGACCACACCGTCTTCGTTCAGCTTCTCGACCTCCGGCCAGTTGAGCGACAGGTCGGGGAGATACCAGCGGGCGTCGCCCGAGAGTCCGGCGCTCGCCGGCAGGAAGAGCGCGGAGGTCGCATCGGAGAGGACCGCCGAGTCCAGGGTTCCGACGACGGTGTAGCTGCGGTCGCCGTCGGTGACGACGACCTCGTCACCGATCGCGATCCCGAGCCGCTCGAGTGCGGCCGGGGTCGCCATGATCTCGCGGCCGGACCGCGGGGTCGCCCCGTCGAGAATCTCGTACCGTCCCTCGAAGCGCTCATCCCAGACCTCGCCTCCCCACGCGGGCATCCCGGTGACGCCGTCGGGAGTCTGCACACGCACGGTGGACTCGACGACCCGGATCGCCTCGGTGCCGGACGGCAGCGCAGCGGTCGGATCGGCGATCGGCGTCCCCTCGGGGGTATTGCCGGAGTTGTCGGGATATCCCGTCCACGTGGGGTCGATGGGGGACTGCCAGAATCCGCTGTCCGGTATACCGCCCACCGAGACCCATGCCTCCATCTGTCCCAGTTCCGCGGTCACGCGTTCCTGCGGGGTGCCGATCATGCTCGCCCCTATGACCGCGTAGGCGGTCATGGCTGCGATCGGGAGCAGGACGAGCGTGCCGATGAGGGCGCTCGACAGCAGGGTGCGTCGCAGCTGCCGGTGCGCAAGCCGGGCGGCGACGCGCCAGCGGGCGCGTCTTCCCGGCCGTCGGACGGACGAGGAGGGACGGTCGGACGTCCTCGTCTCCGGTCGGTCGACGGTCGCGGTCATCGGCCCGTCCCGCTCAGCAGCACCTCGGCGTCGTCGCGCCGGGTCTCGTCGACGATCCTCCCGTCCCGGAGAAACACGATCCGGTCGGCGAATGCCGCATGGCGCGCCTCGTGCGTGACGAGGATGCCCGCCGCACCCGCATCCACTCGTCCGCGGAGCATCCGGAGCACCAGTTCGCCGGTGACGGAATCCAATGCGCCCGTCGGCTCGTCGGCGAGGATGAGTCGTCGTCCGCCGACCACGGCGCGAGCGATCGCGACGCGCTGCTGCTGACCTCCGGAGAGATCGTCCGGATAGGAGTCGAGCTTGTCCGCCAGGCCGACGGACTGCAGGGCGTCCTTCCCCGCGCGGCGGGCGACCCGGGTGCGGAAGCCGTCGAGTTCCAGCGGGAGTGTCACGTTCTCGATGGCGGTGAGCGTGGGGATCAGATTGAAGTCCTGGAAGACGAAACCGAGGGAACGTCGACGCAGGCGGGCGACCTCCGCGGCGCTCTGTTCGCTGAGGAACGCGCCCTCGATGACGACTTCACCGGTGGTGGGTCGAGCGAGACCGCCGGCTATGGCGAGCAGAGTCGACTTGCCGGAGCCGGAGGCACCCATGACGGCGACGAGCTCCCCGCGGCGAACCTCCAGATCGACACCCGAGAGTGCCGACACCGCCGTCGCGCCGTTCCCGTACTGCTGCGTCACGCCGACCAGTCGCAGGACCGTCTCGGCGCTCACAGTGAGGGAGCCGCATCCGCGAAGGGAGCACCAGCTTTCGCGGGCCGCCCGCGCTTGGGGCGCTCGGTCGCGAGTTCGAGCGCCATCGCCTGTCGCGGGTGCAGCGCGAGACGCTGTTCCGTGTGGTCGAGCCAGCGCACCTCGGCCTCCGCGGCGAAGATCATCGAATCGACGACCAGCGCCCAGGAGAGCTCCTCCGGGCCGTCCGCGTCACCGCCGGCGTACTTCGCCCGCTGCAGGGACTGCAGTTGTCGCAGCGACGCCGTGCGCTGCGACTGGATGACCGCTGCGACGTCGACTCCGGGCAGCGTCGCGGCCACGGCGAGCTTGATCGCGAGCTCGTCCCGCGTCGCCTGCGTCCGCACCACGGGGGAGGAGAGCCACTGCGCGACCTCGGCGGAGCCGGCATCCGTGATCTGCCAGTACACATGACCCTGCTCGTCGGCATCCCCGCGCTCGACGAGGCCGTCACGCTCGAGACGCTCGAGCGTGTTGTAGATCTGTCCGACGTTCAGCGGCCAGGTGGAACCGGTGCGACGGTCGAATTCGTGCCGCAGCTGATAGCCGTAGCAGGGGCCCTGATCGAGGATCGCGAGCAGGCTCTGACGTACCGACATGGTGGGCTCCCTGGTTGTCGAGATGAATGCAATACCGAGTATATGCATACTCGGCAACTATTCGGATCTTCTCGTGGAAGGCTCGTGCAGGCGACGTGCAGGTCACAGGCCGGTAACATGGCAAAGCATGCCTGGCGTCGGGTTCACCGGCGGCCGGCGATTTACCCACTGACAGGGAGATGACATCCGTGGCCAATCCTCTTGAGAAGCTGCTGCGTGCGGGCGAGGGGCGGGTCATCCGCCGCCTGAATCAGGTCGTCAAGGCAGTGGGAGCGCTGGAAGAGGACATCTCCAAGCTCACCGACGACGAACTGCGCAATGAGACCGTCGAGCTGCGCGCGCGCTTCGAGAAGGGCGAGACCCTCGACCAGCTCATGCCCGAGGCCTTCGCCGCGGTACGAGAGGCGGCCAAGCGCACGCTCGGCATGCGCGCCTACGACGTGCAGATCATGGGTGGTGCCGCGCTCCACCTCGGCAACATCGCCGAGATGAAGACCGGTGAGGGCAAGACCCTCGTCGCGACCCTGCCCGCGTATCTGAATGCGATCGCCGGCAAGGGCGTGCACGTCATCACGGTCAACGACTTCCTCGCGAGCTACCAGGCCGAGCTGATGGGGCGTGTGTTCCGTGCCCTCGGCATGACCACCGGCATCATCGTCTCCGGCCAGACGCCCGCGGTCCGCCGGGAGCAGTACGCGGCCGACATCACGTACGGCACGAACAACGAGTTCGGCTTCGACTACCTGCGCGACAACATGGCGTGGCGCAAGGAAGACCTCGTCCAGCGTGAGCACTTCTTCGCGATCGTCGACGAGGTCGACTCGATCCTCATCGACGAGGCCCGTACGCCGCTCATCATCTCGGGCCCGTCCTCGGGCGAGGCGAACCGCTGGTTCGCCGAGTTCGCGAAGATCGCCCGCACGCTCGAGGTCGGCGAGGACTACGAGGTCGACGAGAAGAAGCGCACCGTCGGCGTGCTCGAGCCCGGTATCGAGAAGGTCGAGGACTACCTCGGCATCGACAACCTCTACGAGTCGGCCAACACCCCGCTGATCTCGTTCCTCAACAACTCGATCAAGGCACTCGCGCTGTTCAAGAAGGACACCGACTACGTCGTGATGAACGACGAGGTCATGATCGTCGACGAGCACACCGGCCGCATCCTGGTCGGCCGCCGCTACAACGAGGGCATCCACCAGGCGATCGAGGCCAAGGAGGGCGTGCCGGTCAAGGCCGAGAACCAGACCCTTGCCACCGTCACTCTGCAGAACTACTTCCGCCTCTACGACAAGCTCGCCGGCATGACGGGTACGGCCGAGACCGAGGCCGCGGAGTTCATGTCGACCTACAAGCTCGGCGTCATCCCGATCCCGACCAACCGGCCGATGATCCGCAAGGACCAGTCCGACCTCGTCTACAAGAACGAGACCGCCAAGTTCGCGCAGGTCGTCGAGGACATCGCCGAGCGTCATGCCGCCGGCCAGCCGGTGCTGGTCGGAACGGTGAGCGTCGAGAAGAGCGAGTACCTGTCGCGCCTGCTCGCGAAGAAGGGCGTCAAGCACGAGGTCCTCAACGCGAAGAACCACGCACGCGAGGCCGAGATCGTCGCCCGCGCCGGACGTCTGGGCGCCGTCACCGTCGCCACGAACATGGCCGGCCGAGGCACCGACATCATGCTCGGCGGAAACGCCGAGTTCCTTGCGGTCCAGGAGCTCAAGGGCAAGGGGCTCGACCCCGTCGAGACGCCCGAGGAGTACGAGGTCGCGTGGGATGAGACCTACGAGTCGATGAAGAGCATCGTCGCCGAGGAGGCCGAGAAGGTCATCGAGGCCGGCGGGCTCTACGTGCTGGGCACCGAACGACACGAGTCGCGTCGCATCGACAACCAGCTCCGTGGCCGTTCCGGGCGTCAGGGCGACCCCGGTGAGAGCCGCTTCTACCTGAGCCTGACCGACGACCTGATGCGTCTGTTCCAGTCGGGTGCCGCGGAGGCGATCCTCGCCCGCACGAACTTCCCGGACGATGTGCCGATCGAATCGGGCCTCGTCTCCCGAGCGATCCGCAGCGCCCAGTCCCAGGTCGAGTCGCGCAACGCCGAGATGCGCAAGAACGTCCTCAAGTACGACGACGTCCTGAATCGTCAGCGCGAGGCGATCTACGCCGACCGTCGACACATCCTGCAGGGCGATGACATCGCCGACCGCGTGCAGCACTTCATCGAGGATGCGATCAGCGGCGTGGTCCGCGACCACACCGGTGAGGGGCACAACGAGAGCTGGGACTTCGACGCGCTCTGGACCGAGCTCAAGACGCTCTACCCGGTCGGCGTGACGATCGACGAGGTCGTCTCGGAGGCTGCGGGGCGCAAGGGAGGGATCACGGCGGACGGACTCACCCGCGAGCTGCTCTCCGACGCGAAGATCGCATACGAGGCTCGCGAGGAGGCGCTCGGCGAGGCTGCGACGCGCGAACTGGAACGTCGCGTGGTGCTCCAGGTGCTCGACCGCCGCTGGCGTGACCACCTCTACGAGATGGACTACCTCAAGGACGGCATCGGCCTGCGCGCGATGGCTCAGCGCGATCCGCTCATCGAGTACCAGCGCGAGGGCTACGCGATGTTCCAATCGATGATGGGGCAGATCAAGGAGGAATCCGTCGGGTACCTCTACAACCTCGAGGTCGAGGTGCGTCGGGCCGGAGATTCCCAGACCGCCGAGGTCGAGGCCAAGGGGCTCGCTTCCGACGGGGGAGAGCAGCGTCTCGAGTACTCCGCAGCGAACGATGCAGGCGAAGTCGAGGTCCGCAACGATCGCGGTCAGGTCCAGCAGGCGGCCACCGATCGTGTCCGTCAGGCGGCGGCTCGCGCTCAGGCCCCGCAGACCGAACCGGAAGAGGCGCCACGAGGCGCCTTCGGGCAGCGCACCGATGCGGAGGCTCCGGCCGCCGGCAACCGCGAGCAGCGTCGCGCCCAGGGCAAGAAGAAGAAGTAGCTCCCGCGCAGAGGAGAGGAGGGCCAGTCCGGGTGGATTGGCCCTCCTTTCGTCGCTGTAGGCTTGGTCGATGACACCAACGCGCAACTTCGACCAGTCGTCGAAGCTCAAGAACGTCCTGTACGAGATCCGCGGAAACGCGCTCGTCGAGGCGGCGCGTCTGGAGGCCGAAGGCCACAAGATCCTCAAGCTGAACACCGGGAATCCGGCGATCTTCGGCTTCGATGCTCCTCATCAGATCGTGCACGACATGCTTGCGTCGCTTCCGTCCGCGCATGGCTACAGCGACAGCAAGGGCATCATCTCGGCCCGCCGCGCGGTCGTGAGCCGCTACGAGCAGATCGAGGGCTTTCCCCGTTTCGACCCCGACGACGTCTATCTCGGCAACGGCGTCTCCGAGCTCATCACCATGACGATGCAGGCGCTGCTGGACGAGGGCGACGAGGTGCTCATCCCGGCCCCGGATTACCCCCTCTGGACAGCGATGACCAGCCTCGCCGGCGGCACGCCCGTGCATTATCTGTGCGATGAGGATGACGAGTGGCAGCCCGATCTCGAGGACATCCGCTCGAAGATCACGCCGCGCACCAAAGCTCTCGTCATCATCAACCCGAACAACCCCACCGGCGTCGTGTACTCGCGCCAGATCCTCGAGGGGCTCGTGCAGATCGCTCGTGAACATGAGCTCCTGCTGCTGTCGGATGAGATCTACGACCGGATTCTGTTCGACGGCGCCGTGCACATCCCCACCGCGACCCTCGCTCCCGATCTGCTCTGCCTGACCTTCAACGGGCTGTCCAAGACCTATCGTGTCGCGGGCTACCGCTCGGGCTGGATGGTCATCACCGGGCCGCAGGGCCACGCCAAGGGATTCATCGAGGGCATCACGCTGCTGGCGTCGACGCGACTGTGTCCGAACGTTCCCGCCCAGCACGCTGTGCAGGCGGCGCTGTCGGGCGTACAGTCCATCGACGCGCTGATCGCCCCGACCGGTCGCCTGCGCGAACAGCGTGACATCGCGTGGGAAGGCCTCGAGTCGATCCCGGGGGTCTCGTGCGTCAAGCCGCAGGGAGCACTGTACGCGTTCCCGCGTCTCGATCCGAACGTGCATGAGATCCGAGACGACGCCCGCCTGGTCTACGACCTGCTCGTCTCGGAGCACATCCTCCTGGTGCAGGGGACGGGTTTCAACTGGGCGACCCCGGACCACCTCCGACTCGTCACGCTCCCCGAGCCCCGAGTATTGAGCGAAGCCGTCGAGCGACTCGGGAACTTCCTCTCGAGCTACCGGCAGTAACGGGCTCCGCGTCGACGGGAGACAGCGTCGCCGCGAGCCCTCGAATGCCGGCGACGAGCGTCGAGCGCGGTGTGACATCCGTCATCGGGCGGGCATGCAGCAACGAGGCATCGGCAGCGCGCTGGTCGAACGGGAGGAATGTGACGTCCGTGATTCCCGCGAACCGCTCGAGCGTGCGTCGAACCTGCCCGCGGGCATCGATCCCCAGCGGTCCCGGCCGGACCTGATTGACGACGACCGACACCGGCGTCGGCGCGGTGAGCCGGCGGACTTCTGCGTGATCCCGGAGGAATCGGCTGATCCCCAGCGGATCGGCTGCGGCCACGGCGACGATCAGGTCGGCTTCGCTCAGCGTCGCCGACGTCGCGGCGTGGCGTCGAGGGCCGGCGATATCGTAGGTCACCTCGTCGTCTGCATCGAAGGCTCCCGCCACATCGACGACCGTCTCTTCCCGCCACTCCCGACACGCGCCCAAAGCCATTCGGAGACGGGCCGCCCCCAGTTCCGGCCATCGGCTCGGGCGGTTTATACCGGCGAGCACCTCGACCGCCTCGCCGCCGCCGGTGGCGACCGTCGTGGCGAGTCGAGTCAGCTCCGTCGCGTCGAGGGTGCCTCGCTCGGCACGACGGCAGGCCGCAGCGATCCCGGGTGCGTCGTCGCTGAGCCCGAGCAGCAGCGCGAGTGATGGAGCGACCGTATCGGCGTCGACCAGGGCGGTGGCGCGGCCGGACCGTGCGAGTTCCACCGCGAGCTCGATGGCGATCCTGGAGCGGCCCGGTGCGCCGTGCGGCCCCCACACGGCGATGACCCGGTGCGGATGGAGTGATCGAGGTGCACTCACGTGGTCGGCATCGGCGCGCAACGCCGCCGCGACCTCCCAGCCGGCCGCCTCGGGCGGCAACGCGGCAGACAAGCCGAGTCGTCCGAGCAGGCGGCTGTCGGCACCCCCGAGCGGGAGGATGCGGACTCCCGCCCGATCGCAGGTGGAAACCAACTCGGCCGTGAGTACTGCACGTGCGGCCGTCACGATGATCGCCTCGGCGTCACGAGGGAGTTCGAGATCGGCGGCGGGCAGAGGCAGGATGGCGAGGACAGAGACTCCCTCCATCTCCAGCTCCGCAGCCAGTTCGGTGGCGCGCGGCTCCGGGATCGCCACGACGACAGCCGTCACGAGCCGGCCCCGACCGGGAGGACGGAGAGTGCTGCGCCTCCGGTGATCGCGGCGAGCACATCGGCTGTATCGCTCCTGTCGATCACGAGTTCGAGCCTGGCCGCGGTATCTGCCAGCATGCCGTTCGACTCGATCACGTCGCGGACGACCACGTCCGTGACGAGGATTCGCGGAGTGTCGTACGTGCGCCCGTCGTCGAGCGGTGGGGCGAACCAGACGTCGACGACCGAACCGGCCTGTACCTCGCCGGGGATCCCGGTGCTGCTCTCGACCACGATGGTGGTGCTGCGGTCTCGGTCGGCATCAGCCAGCGCAGTCGTCGGCACGATCTCGCCCTTCGTGAGTGTGCGCGCTGCGACCTGACCGGGCTGCAGATCTTCGGGGCCGAGGTAGTCGTCGCCGGACAGGCCCAGCCCGACCTCGATCACCTGGAAGTCGCCCGCACTCAGCTTCTCGCCCTGCACGATGGTGCGGTCGGCTCGGAGCACCGGCTGCGCCTGGTCGGATCCGGTGACGATGAGCCACACTGCGGTGATGGAGAGCACGACCAGAACGATCCCGACGAGGAAGCGGGTGTCGCCCCAGAACGCACGCCGAGGGCGAGAGAGGGAAGCCATGGCGATATCGTCACAGAAATCCCGGATGTGCTCCGCCGGTTATCCACAGGACCGCGGAGCGCCTGATCCTCCTGATCCCGTCGTGGAGAATGGGGGGATGGCACCCCCAACCCGGCCCGCGTCGCGATTCCTCGCCCCCGCGCAGGTGGCCGAACTCCTGAGCATCGGTGTGGACGAGGTGATCGACCTCCTCCATGAAGGAAGGCTCCGCGGAGCGCAGCTCGGATCGCCGCCGCGCTGGCGAGTCGAGGAGTCGAGTCTCGAGGGCTATCTGGCGGAGGAATCGGAGAACGCCCGCCGCATGGCGTTGTGGAGACAGTCGCAGGTCGCGAGCTTTCCGGAGGTCTGGGGCACCTCCTCGGCTCACCGCAGCTGATCTCCCGGGGTGCGCACGGCGACGAGCGTTGAGAACGGGATGATGCGGAAGCCGTGCACAGCTCCGGCGAGACGCGCCTGCCTTGGATCGTGCAGCGCCAGATCGAGGTGATCCGCTGCCGCACGGTCGATCGTGCCGTGGGCGTCGTCGCCGACGTGCACGCTGATGTGCACCGGGACCCGTCGTCGAGCGAGATCCCGCAGCACGAACCCGAGTGTCATCCGCTCGCGTAGCGGGTGCACCTCCGTCGCAGAGTCATCGAGGCTCGCCAGGATCATGCCGTGGTCCGTCGTGATGCCGGCGACGGCGTGCAGGGGGAGGATCAGTGCCGATGCTCCCGTGCCCGTCGTGTGGCGGGAGCCGCCGATATCGCGCGAGGCCACGGCGAGCCAGTCTGCTCCGAGCGCCTGGAGCGTGACAGGCAGCCGTCGTCCGTTCACGAGGTCGATCGTCGCGTCGGTGCCGGCGCTGCACAACGTCCGGAGGCGGGCGCGCAGGTCCAGCTTCGCGATCCGTAGTCGCTCGGACTCGGCGTCGAGCACGGCCCGCTCCGCCTCCCAGCCCGACGCCAGCTGGCCTTCGAGGTCTTCGAACAGACGATCCCAGTGCACCCGACAGAGCGTAGGCGACGGCCGGATCTCACGTACGAGTTATCCACATAGTTGCTCGATGCGCCCCCGCCGGGGGACGACACGGTGCTGTACTGACGGACTTCCAGACCTCCCCGACCGAGAGTTCGACATGATGCCTCACGAGTACTTCGCCGCCCAGCCCACGCCGACCAGCGAACTTCCCGATCCCGCACCGCTCCTGCGGAGTCTCACCACCGGCGTCCTCGAGGCTCTCGCCGGGATCCGGGAGGTCGATCAGCTCGCTCGCTGGCTCAGTGAGGATGCCTACCGAAGCCTGGTCACCAGAGCCAACCTTTCGGCGAGAGCGCGAAGCGCACGGGGTGTCGCTCCGGCGCGACCGGCGTTCGCGATCAGGTCGCTGCGCGTGGCCGAGCCTACCGACGGCGTGATCGAAGCCGTCGTCGTGGTGGCGGGGCCGGGGCGCACGCGCGCGGTCGCCATCCGGCTGGACGGCATCGATCGGCGCTGGCGTGCGACGTCCCTGGCCATCCTCTGACGGATCTGACCGTAGGCTGGTGGGGTGTCAACCCTCAGTGATCTCGCCCATGCCCAGGGTCTCCTGACCGACAGCGACGTCGAGTGGCTGCACCGACTCGCCGGTGACGGGCAGCTCCTCGCCGATCTCGCGTCGGCGGACATCGTCATCTGGATTCAGACGGAGGACGGTACCTTCATCGCGGTCGCTCATGCACGGCCGAGCGGGGCAGCGACGCTGTTCTACCGTGACATCGTCGGTGAGCGGGTGCGACCGCAGTGGCGCACGCAGGTCCAGGGCGCCTTCGAGTCGGCCGAGATCGTGGACTCGTCGTCGCCGGACTGGTTCGAGGAGACCCCGACCAGGGTGCGCGCCGTGCCGATCGTGAGCGAACGACGCGGCGCAGATGCCGGGCCCACCGTGATCGGCGTGGTGACCAGGCACACCAACCTGGGCGAGTTGCGCACTCCCTCTCGCCAGCAGATCACTTTCGACGAGTGCGCGAACGATCTGTTCCGGATGATCGCGGACGGCAGCTTCCCCGACCTCACTGCACCGACGTCACCGCGTCGGGGTGCTCCGCGCGCGTCGGATGGCCTCATCCGGATCGACGTCGACGGGATCAGCACGTTCGCCAGCCCGAACGCACTGTCTGCGTTCAACCGCATGGGGTTCGATGACGAGCTCGAAGGGGAGTCGCTGGCCGAGGTCACCACTCGGCTCGTCCCGCCCTCGCGGCAGGTCGATGAATCCCTGCCGGTCGTGGTGACCGGCCGCGCTCCCTGGCGGACCGACATCGAGGCGCGAGGCGTCACGGTGTCGTTGCGCGCTATCCCGTTGAAGGACCATGGGACGCGCATCGGCGCGATCGTGCTCTGTCGCGATGTGTCGGAGCTGCGGCATCAGGAGCAGGAGCTCATCACCAAGGACGCGACGATCCGCGAGATCCACCATCGTGTGAAGAACAACCTCCAGACCGTGGCGTCGCTCCTGCGTATCCAGGCGCGCCGCACCCACTCCGACGAGGCCCGTGATGCCCTCACGCAGGCGATGCGTCGCGTCGATGCGATCGCGGTCGTTCACGACACCCTGGCTCAGGGCCTCACGCAGAAGGTCGATTTCGACGAGGTCTTCCACCGGGTGCTCAAGCTCGTGGCCGAGGTCGCCTCGGCGCCGAACACGCGCGCGCGCACGCAGTCGACAGGGCGGTTCGGGGTGCTTCCGAGCGAGTACGCGACCCCCCTCGCTCTCGCGCTCACCGAAGTCGTCACGAACGCCGTCGAGCACGGTCTCGCCGGCCAGGAGGGCATCGTCACCATCGACGCCGCCCGGACCGAGGAGAACCTCCGCGTCACCGTGCGCGACACCGGTCTCGGTCTCCCCGAGGGACGGATCGGTCAGGGCCTCGGCACACAGATCATCCGCACCCTCATCCAGGGGGAGCTGGGCGGCACCATCGAGTGGCACGGAAGCGATGGCGAGGGCACAGAGGTGGTCATCGACATCCCTCTGCGCTGGCTCGATCGCTGACCGGCCGCACGCAGGGCAGACGAAAGCGGCCTGAGACCTCGTCTCAGGCCGCTTTCGTGCAGGTTCAGGAGGCGCGGCGTGCGCGTGCGGCGCGACGCTTCAGAGCGCGGCGCTCGTCTTCGGAGAGACCGCCCCACACGCCGGAGTCCTGACTGGTCTCCAGCGCGTACTGCAGGCAGATCTCCGTGACTGTGCAGGTGGCGCAGACGGTCTTCGCCTTCTCGATCTGATCGACGGCCGGGCCGGTGTTCCCCACGGGGAAGAAAAGCTCGGGGTCGACAGTCAGGCAGGCGGCCTTATCGCGCCAGTCCATGGGGGCTCCTCGGTGTGGATTTCAAGAGATGTCGCGATGCGACCTCTCGGATTCGGGCAGCAGTTCGGGTTCGGCTACCCTGGTGATGTGCGGACGGGATGCCCGCGATTTGTGATGCGAGCGTGATTGCTCGCCCCACGCCGCTGTGGGAGCACATGACTTTCTCTATTCTGTTACATGAAAACCCCGAAATCAAGGGTTTTGTTCTCTTTCGATGCTTGGGAGATGCTGTGCGCGCACCTGGAATCGCTCTCGCTGCAGCGGCGGTGCTCGCCGCGGAAGCAGCGGCACTCCTCGTCTTCGCGGTGATCGAACTGGTGGGGCTCGGCGCCGGTGACGCGGCGTCGTTGCCGACCGCTGTGGCCCTGATCGCGCTCACCCTCATCGGCGCCGCAGCGTTGGTGGCCTTCGCCATCGGTGTTCGCAGCGGCAAGTCCTGGGCGCGGTCCGGGGGAGTGGTGTTCCAGGTGCTCGCGGTAGCCCTGGCGCTGGCCTCCCTCACGCTGCAGCCGGTGTCGTGGGCCTTCACCTTCGGGGTCGGACTCCCCGGGCTTGTGGGCTTCGTGCTGCTGATCTCGAGCGCGCGCCGCGAGGGCGAGCAACGCGCGGCAGAGTGACCTCCGCGGCGCGCCGAGCGTGAACTCCGCGCCGGGTGTCAGGCGTCGATACCGAGCTGCTTGCGCAGGCGTGCCACGTGACCGGTGGCCTTCACGTTGTACTGCGCGAGGACGATCGTTCCGTCCTCGTCGAGGACGAAGGTGGAGCGGATGACGCCCTCGACGAGCTTGCCGTAGTTCATCTTCTCGCCCCACGCACCGTACGCGGTGTGGGTCGCATGGTCGGGGTCGCTCAGCAGCGGGAACGTGAGTCCGTCGCGTTCGCGGAACTTCGTGAGCGTGGCGGGCTCATCGCGCGAGATGCCGATCACTCGGTAGCCGGCGCCCTGGAGCGACGAGATGCTGTCGCGGAAGTCGCAGGCCTCCGTGGTGCAGCCGGGTGTCATCGCGGCGGGGTAGAAGTACAGCACCGTCTTCTGGCCGTGCAGATCGGCGAGGCGCACGGTCTTCCCGTCCTGGTCGAGGAGGGAGAAGTCAGGGGCTGCGGTTCCGGGTTCCAGGCGCTGGGTCACGTCTCCAGCCTAACGGCCGGGAGCTTGCTCCGCTTTGTCTGCGAACGTCTGGAGCAGACGCTGCAGGGAATCGAGCCGCGCACGGCCGGTGTCGCCGAGCTCACCCCGTTCCGCCGCTTCGATGAGCGCGCAGTCGGGGGCGTCCGCGAGGTGCGTGCACCCTCTGGGGCAATCCTGAGCGATCGCGGCGAGCTCCGTGAACGCGGCCAGGATGTTGGCGGGATCCACGTGGCCGAGACCGAACGAGCGGACGCCGGGGGTGTCGATCACCCAGCCGCTGCCCCCGGCCCCCTCATAGCGCAGCGAGACGGTCGAAGAGGAGGTGTGGCGGCCGCGTCCGGTGACCTGGTTCACATGTCCGGTGGCTCGCAGAGCCGTGGGCACGAGCGCGTTGACGAGGGTGGACTTGCCGACCCCCGAGTGGCCGACGAAGACGGTGGAGTGCCCGACGAGCGCTTCGCCGATCTCCTCTACGGGCATCTCCTCCTGCGCACTGGTGAACACGCGCAGGTCGAGACCGTCGAAGTGGGTGAGGAATTCCGTCGGGTCGGCGATGTCGGTCTTCGTGACGACCAGGAGCGGTCGTATCCCCGCGTCCAGCGCAGCGACGAGGTAGCGGTCGACGAGACGGGCCCGCGGCTCGGGGTCGGCCGCGGCGACCACGACGAGCATCTGATCGGCGTTCGCGACGATGACGCGCTCGACCTGGTCGGTGTCGTCAGCGCTGCGACGCAGAAGCGAGGTGCGCTCGACGATGCCGACGATGCGGGCGAGCGTGCCCTCGTCGCCCGAGGTGTCGCCGACCACCCGCGCCTGATCGCCTGTGACGATCGGCATGCGACGCAGTTCCCGGGCCCTGGTGGTGGTGATCATGCGCTCGTCGGCAGTGTTCTCGCGGAGGAGCACCGAATACCGGCCGCGGTCGACGCCGAGGACCCTGCCCACCTGGGCGTCCTCGTGCGCGGGTCGGCGCTTGGTGCGCGGGCGGTTCGCCTTGGGGTTCGGGCGCGTCCTGATGCTGCTCTCGTCGAAGTCCTCGAAGTCGTCATCGAGGTCGTCGCCGTCGTCGAGCCAGCTCACCATCAACCTCGCAGCATCCGCTCCCAGAGCATCGTGAACTCCGGGAGGGTCTTGGCGGTGGTTCCGATGTCGTCGATCTCGACGCCCGGAACGCGCAGGCCGATCAGTGCGCCGGTCGTGGCCATCCGGTGATCGTGGAGTGCGGCCCAGCTGCCGCCGTGCAGCGGGCGGGGGATGATGCGGAGCCCGTCCGGGAGCTCCTCGGCCTCCCCGCCGAGTGCGCGGAGGTTGCCGATGAGTGCCGCGATCCGGTCGGTCTCGTGGAGGCGGATGTGGCCGATGCCACGGATGGTCGTCGGGGACTCCGCGAACGCGGCGAGGCCGACGAGGGTCGGAGTCAGCTCGCTCGCCGCGGAGAGATCGAGGTCGAGACCGCGTATGCCGGAGCCGGCGCGCACCGTGAGGGTGCCGCCGTGTCGACCCACGTGCGCTCCGGTGGCCTGCAGGATGTCCGGCAGCAGCGCCCCCGGCTGCGTGGAGTGCGCCGGCCAGCCGGTGACGGAGACGGAGCCACCGGACACGAGGGCTGCCGCGAGGAACGGTGCGGCGTTGGAGAGATCCGGCTCGATCGCGATCTCCTTCGCACGCGGCACGCCGGCTTCGACGAGCCACTCGCCGACCGCTGGACGCTCGATGCGGATGCCGCGGCGGCTCAGAGCCTCGATGGTCATGTCGATGTGCGGAAGGCTCGGGAGGTGCTCGCCGACGTGGACGAGATGGAGTCCGACATCGAATCGAGGAGCGGCGAGCAGCAGCCCGGAGACGAACTGACTCGACGCCGACGCGTCGATCTCGACTCGTCCGCCGCGGATGCGCCCGTGACCGCGGATGGTGAACGGGAGCGCCCAGGTCCCCTCGTCGTCGATGTCGACGCCGAGATCCCGCAGGGTGCTGATCAACCCGCCCATAGGGCGATGCAGTGCGGTCTCATGCGCTGTGAGGTGCACGTCGTGCTCGGCGAGGCCCGCCAGCGGGGCGATGAAGCGCATCACGGTGCCCGCCTGGCCGCAGTCGATCGTCGTGCCACCACGGAGCTTCGCCGGGGTGACCACGAGGTCGGGGCCGAACTCGTGTCCGGCTTCCACCTCTTCGATGCCGACGCCGAGGGCGCGCAGAGCATCGACCATGCGTGCCGAGTCATCGGAATGGAGAGGAGCGATCAATCGGCCGGGGCCGTCGGCGATCGCAGCGATCATCAGCTCGCGATTCGTCAGCGATTTCGAGCCCGGAATAGTGAGCTCGGCGTGCACCGGCACGTCGGTGGTGGGCGCAGGATAGGTGCCCTGCACCCGGGCGGGGGAATACCTGTTGGCGCTCATCGGTTCTCACCTTAGTAAACGCAGGAAGCTTCGTCGCGAAAGACAGGCTCCTGAAAGCGAAGGAGAGAGAATGCCGGCGACCTTGGAGCGCGAGGTGATCGACCTCAGCGGCCTAGACTGGCCGGTGATGGATGACACCGCAACCGCAGACATCGTCGGCGACCCCCGACGCGAGTTCGAGGAGCAGGCGATCCCTTTCATGGATCAGCTCTACGCCGCCGCGATGCGCATGACGCGCAACCCCGCCGACGCTGCCGACCTCGTGCAGGAGACGTTCGTGAAGGCGTACGGCTCCTGGTCGACGTTCTCGCAGGGGACCAACCTCAAGGCGTGGCTTTACCGCATCCTCACGAACACGTACATCAACATCTACCGTAAGCGCCAGCGCGAGCCGTTCCAGGGCACGATCGACGAGCTCGAGGACTGGCAGCTGGGCGGTGCGGAATCCACGACGGCTTCGCACAGCCGCTCCGCCGAGGCCGAGGCCATCGACCGGATGCCGGCATCCGTGGTCAAGGACGCGTTGCAGGCCGTGCCGGAGGACTTCCGCCTCGCGGTGTACCTCGCGGACGTCGAGGGCTTCGCGTACCAGGAGATCGCCGACATCATGAAGACCCCCATCGGCACCGTCATGAGCCGCCTGCATCGTGGCAGGCGGATGCTGCGGGAGCTGCTGGCAGATTACGCCGCCGAGCGGGGCATCGCCGCGGCTGAGACGAGGAGCAAGAAATGAGCGACTGCGGCTGCGACAAAGCGCGTCAGGATCTGGAGGAGTACCTCCGCAACGAGGTGTGCAAGACCGAGCACACCGAGATCCGTGAGCACCTCGAGCACTGCCCGTCCTGCCGTGATGAGGCGCTCGTGGCGACGACCCTCACCGAGGTCATCGCCCGTGCATGCAAGGAGACCGCTCCCGAGCAGCTGCGTGACCAGGTGTTCGCTCGGCTCCGCGAAGCCCAGGCTGCCCAGCACTGACCGCGCGTCCGAGCCCGTCGCTAGTGTGGATGGATGAGCTCCATCGATGCGCGGGACGTGCCCGCAGACACCACCTCGACTGAACGACTGGCGGCCGCCGGACTCGAGTACCGCGTCGTCGATCTGACCGATCACGCGAGCGCCGTGGCGTTCCAGCGTGCGGTCGACCGCGGGTTCCTCGGCGCAGAACCGAGCAGTGAGATGCTCGCCCAGGTCACGAAGACCTTCGCCGCACGACGCAACATCGGCGTGTTCGAGAAGTCGGCAGCGGAAGCGGCGCTGCCGGTCGCGACCACCAACGCGTGGGCGACTCCGCTCACGCTTCCGGGCGGCGGCGAGATCGACATGTGGGCGATCAGCGTCGTCACCGTCGCGGCGACCCATCGGCGCCGAGGCATCGCCAGAGCTCTTCTGGAGGGGGAGCTGCGGGCCGCAGCATCAGCCGGTGTCGCCGTCGCGGGTCTCACCGTGACGGAGGCGACGATCTACGGGCGCTACGGTTTCGGCTCCGCCGTTCCGGTCGCGCGCCTGACCGTGGACACACGACGGGCGGGGTGGGGCGGCGAGACCTCGCCGGGACGCCTCGAATACGTCGACCGTGAGACGCTCGCCGCCGACCTCGGGGCTGTCCACGAGCGCGCGCGTCGACGAACGGCCGGACAGATCCCCGGCTGGCGCGGCCGCTGGGAGGGGTATGCGGGCGTCGCGCCGACCGCAGATCGGGATCAGGCCCGTGGCGTGCGCTATCTCGACGAGGACGGTGCGCTTCGAGGCGTCATGGCATACACCGTGAGTGAGGCGAACGGCACTTTGCGCTTCCGCCTGGACGTGCGGCTGCTCGTGGCGGAGACCACCGAAGCGCGCGCTGCCCTGTGGCGCTTCGCGCTGCAGCACGACCTCGTCGATGAGGTCGTCGCCGACCTCCGTCCCCTCGACGATCCGCTGCCCTGGCTCGTCGCCGACTCCCGCGGCGTGAAGCAGGAGGTGCATGACCACGGCTGGCTGCGCATCCTCGATCTCCCGGCCGCGCTGACCGCACGACGCTACTCCGCTCCGCTCGACACGGTGCTGCGCGTCGAGGACTCGCTCGGGTTCGCGAACGGCGACTGGCGCGTGCGCATCGACGAGTCCGGTGACGCGACGGTCGAGGTCGCCGAGGATGGAGATCCCGCCGACATCGTGCTCGACGTGTCGGCGCTGTCTTCGCTGTACGCCGGGGGAATTCGCGCGGCGTCTCTGCACGCCGCCGGTCGGATCTCGGGCGACGCTGCGGCCGTCGAGGCGCTCGACCGGGCGCTGGTCGCCTTCCCCGTGCCGTCCCTCGACATCTGGTACTGAACCGGAACGAGAAAGGGCGCCCCGACCGTGGTCGGGGCGCCCCTTTCTCGTCGATGGATCAGCCGAGCGTGACGGCCGAGCGGATCAGTGCGGCCTGCTCGGCCGCGTGCACCTTGGACGATCCCGTCGCCGGCGATGCCGATGCCGTGCGGGCGACGGGACGGAAGGAACGGTCGCCGGGGACGTCGGCGAAGGCGAGCGCGAGGAACGGCCAGGCGCCCTGGTTCTCCGGCTCCTCCTGCACCCACACCAGTTCGGCGTTCGGGTAGGAGTCGGTGATGGCCTTGAGGTCGTCGATCGGCGTCGGGTAGAGCTGCTCGAGCCGGACGAGGGCGACCTCGGGGTTCGGGTTCTTATCGAGTTCGGCGCGCAGATCCCAGTGCACCTTGCCCGAGTGCACCAGGACGCGCTTCACGGCCGAGCGGTCGAGACCGCGGTCGTCGTCGATCACCGGCTCGAACCGGCCCTGGGTGAACGCCTCGACCGGGCTCGTCGCGCCGCGCAGACGCAGCATCGCCTTCGGAGTGAACACGATGAGCGGCTTGCGAGGACGGGCATAGGCCTGGCGGCGCAGCAGGTGGAAGTACGACGCCGGGGTCGACGGACGGGAGACGATCATGTTCTCCTGTGCGCACAGCTGCAGGAATCGCTCGATGCGCGCCGACGAGTGGTCGGGTCCCTGGCCCTCGTAGCCGTGGGGGAGGAGCAGCGTCACGCTGGACTGCTGGCCCCACTTCTGCTCGGCGGCGGAGATGTACTCGTCGATGACGGACTGGGCGCCGTTGACGAAGTCGCCGAACTGCGCCTCCCAGAGCACGAGTGCTTCGGGGGCCTCGACCGAATAGCCGTATTCGAATCCGAGGGCGGCGTACTCGCTGAGGAGCGAGTCGTAGACGAAGAAGCGGCCCTGCGCGTCGGACAGGTTCGACAGCGGCAGCCACTCCTGGCCGTTCGCGCGGTCGTGAAGGGTCGCGTGACGCTGCACGAACGTGCCGCGGCGCGCATCCTGCCCGGCGAGACGCACCGGGGTGCCCTCGACCAGAAGAGAGCCGAATGCGAGCAGCTCGCCGAAGCCCCAGTCGATACCGCCGTTGCGGCTCATGTCGAGACGCTTCTCCAGCAGCTGCTGGATCTTCGGGTGCACCGTGAAGCCCTCGGGCTTGTTCACGAACGCGTCGCCGATGAGCTGGATGACCTCACCCGGCACGCCGGTGACCTCGGGCGCGCCGACCTGATCTTCCACCGGAGGCAGGTCGGGTGCGATCGGTGTCGCCCCGGTCTCCGCCGCGTGGGTCTCGGCGAAGGCGATCTCGAGACGGTTCTGGAAGTCCGCCTTGGCCTCGTCGTACTCCTGCTCCGTGATGTCGCCACGGCCGACGAGCGACTCGGTGTACAGCCGGCGCACCGACCGCTTCGCCTGGATCAGGTCGGTCATCAGCGGCTGCGTCATCGAGGGGTCGTCGCCCTCGTTGTGACCGCGTCGGCGGTAGCACACGAGGTCGATGACGACGTCGCGGTGGAAGCGCTCGCGGTACTCGAACGCGAGCTGCGCCACGTGGATGACAGCCTCGGGGTCGTCGCCGTTCACGTGGAACACCGGTGCCTGGATGGTCTTCGCCACGTCGGTGGAGTACACCGAGGTGCGTCCGTCGTTCGGGGTCGTCGTGAAGCCGACCTGGTTGTTCACCACGACGTGGATCGTGCCGCCGGTGCGGTAGCCGCGCAGCTGCGACATCTGCAGCGTCTCGACCACGACGCCCTGTCCGGCGAAGGCGGCGTCGCCGTGGACGAGGATCGGCAGCCAGGCGAACGTGCCGATCGGCTTGCGGTCCTGCTTGGCGCGGACGATGCCTTCCAGCACGCCGTCGACCGTCTCGAGGTGCGACGGGTTCGCCGCGAGGTAGACCGGCAGCTCGGACTTGTCGTCGGCGACGAAGGTGCCCTCGGTGCCGAGGTGGTACTTCACATCGCCGGAGCCGCGCTGGTTGCCGGGGGTCTGGGTGCCCTCGAACTCCCGGAACACCTGGCCGTACGTCTTGCCGGCGATGTTCGTGAGCACGTTGAGGCGGCCGCGGTGGGCCATACCGATCGCGGCACCCTCGAGACCTGCGGTCGCGGCGCCCTGGAGGATCTCGTCGAGCAGCGGGATCAGCGACTCGCCGCCCTCGAGCGAGAAGCGCTTCTGGCCGACGAACTTCGTCTGCAGGAAGGTCTCGAACGCCTCGGCCTCGTTCAGCTTGCGGAGAACCCGCAGCTGCTCGTCGTGGCCGGGCTTCTGGTACTTGACCTCGACCTTCTCCTGGAACCAGCGACGCTGCTCCGGGTCCTGGATGTGCATGTACTCGATGCCGAGCGTGCGGCAGTACGAGTCGCGGAGCACTCCGAGGATGTCGCGGAGCTTGGCGATGCGCCGACCACCGAATCCGCCGGTGACGAATTCGCGGTCGAGGTCCCAGAAGGTGAGCCCGTGGCTCTCGATCTCGAGGTCGGGGTGCGAGCGCTGCTGGTACTCGAGCGGGTCGATGTCGGCCATCAGGTGGCCGCGCACGCGGAAGGAATTGATGAGCTCCTGCACGCGGGACTGCTTGTCGACGCGCTCGGCGAGGTCGACCGCGATGTCGGGGTTCCACCGGATGGGGGCATACGGGATGCGGAGCGCCGCGAAGATGTCGTCGTAGAAGCCGCGCTGGCCGATGAGCAGCTCATGCACCTTCTTGAGGAACTCGCCCGACCCGGCACCCTGGATGACGCGGTGGTCGTAGGTGCTGGTGAGCGTGATCGTCTTGCCGATCGCCAGTTCGTTGAGCGTCTTGTCGCTCGCGCCCTGGAACTCGGCGGGGTACTCGAGGGCGCCGGCGCCGATGATGCACCCCTGGCCCTTCATGAGTCGCGGCACGGAGTGCACGGTGCCGATGCCGCCCGGGTTGGTCAGCGAGACGGTGGTGCCTTGGAAGTCGGCGGCGGTGAGCTTGTTGCCGCGCGCGCGGGTGACCAGGTCTTCGTAGGCGCTGAGGTACTCCGTGAAGGACAGGGTGTCGGCGCGCTTGATGCTGGGCACCATGAGTGCGCGAGTTCCGTCGGGCTTGGGCAGGTCGATCGCGATGCCGAGGTTGACGTGCGCCGGGGCGACGACCGAGGGCTTGCCGTCGATCTCGGCGTAGAACACGTTCTGGCTGCGGAACTCGTCGAGCGTGCGGATGAGCGCCCAGCCGATGAGGTGGGTGAAGCTGATCTTGCCGCCGCGGGTGCGCGCCATGTGGTTGTTGATGACGATGCGGTTGTCGATCATCAGCTTCGCGGGCACGGTGCGCACGCTGGTCGCGGTGGGGACGGTCAGCGATTCGTCCATGTTCGCCGCGAGGGTCTTCGGCAGGCCGCGCAGCGGCGTGACCTTGTCCTCCTCGACGGTCTCGGCGGCTTCCTTCGACTCGGGCTTGGGCGCGGGCTTGGGCGCCTGGGCCGGGATCGGCGCGGCGGCCGCGGGCTTCGCGGTCGTGCGGGCGACCGGCTGCGAGCCGATCACCGGGATCGGGGCGGTCACCGGATGTGCCGACGTGTCCGCGGCGGCGGGTGCCGATGAGGACGTGTCCGAGTGGTACTTCTCGAGGATCGGCCACCACTCCTTGTCGACGGAGTCGCGGTTCACCTTGAACTGCTCGTAGAGCTCTTCGACGAGCCAGGAATTGGCTCCGAACCCCCCGTCGCCGTTGACGCCGGTCACCTGGTTCGACACTCTCGATCGCCCTCTTTCATCGCTGAAGCTCTCTGGTGCGGACGTCGACGCAGGATGCGTTCGGATCCGCACACTCTCGACCAACAAGCCTAACGTGTTTCGCTCGGGGAATCGTCGGAAGCGACGCGCCCACGCGGCTGCGATCTGGGTACCGTGGAGACATGGAGTTCTCTGGAGCGCAGCCGACCGTCGACCTGACCTACTCGGACGTCTTCCTGGTGCCGCGGCGATCCGGGGTCACCAGCCGTCTTCAGGTCGATCTGGCACCACTGGACGGCACCCCGGCCACCCTTCCGATCGTCGCCGCGAACATGAACTCCGTGACCGGACCGCGCATCGCGGCGGTGCTCGCCCGCCGAGGTGCGCTCGGCGTCCTTCCCCAGGACCTGCCGCTGCAGGATCTCGATTCCGCGATCCGCGACGTGAAGGCGCAGCCGGTCCTCTGGGACACCCCGATCGTGCTCCCGCCCGAGGCCTCCGTCTCAGACGCGCTTCGTCTGCTCCCGGCCGCCGCCGGTCACGAGATCGTGGTCGCGCAGGGCGCCGCGCCGATCGAGGTCGGGCGGATCCTCGGGGTGCTCCCGGCCACCAGGCTCGCCACCGCGCTGCCGGATGCTCAGCTCGGAGATCTCGTGCACCGCGGGACGCCGTCCATCGACGCGGACGACATCGGTTCGGAGCGGCACGCCTTCGACGTCATCACGGACGCCGACGTCGAGATGGTGACCGTGGTCCATCACGGGCATCTCGTGGGCACCCTGAGCGCGCGCAGTGCGCTGCGCTCGACCCTGTACCGCCCGGCCGTCGATACCGACGGGCGTCTGGCCGTCGCCGCGGCCGTCGGAATCAACGGCGACGTCGCAGCGAAGGCCAAGGCGCTCGCCGGAGCCGGTGTCGACGTGCTGGTCGTCGACACCGCGCACGGCCACCAGGAGAGCATGCTGCGCGCTCTGCGTGCGATCGCCGAGCTCGACCTCGGTCTGCCCATCGTCGCCGGCAACATCGTCACCGCCGACGGCGTCGCCGACCTGGTCGATGCGGGCGCGACGATCCTCAAGGTGGGCGTGGGCCCGGGGGCGATGTGCACGACGCGCATGATGACCGCGGTCGGCCGCCCCCAGTTCTCCGCGGTGCTCGAGACCGCCCAGGCTGCCAAGGAGCTCGGCGCGCATGTCTGGGCCGACGGTGGCGTGCGGTACCCCCGCGACGTCGCGCTCGCGCTCGCGGCCGGCGCGGCATCCGTCATGGTCGGCTCATGGTTCGCCGGCACGATCGAGGCGCCGGGGGAGCTCCAGCGCGACGGCGACGGACGCCTGTTCAAGGAATCCTGGGGCATGGCGTCGACCAAGGCGGTGCAGGCGCGCTTCGGCCGACTCGACGCCTACGAGCGGGCCCGCAAAGAGCTCTTCGCCGAGGGCATCTCCTCGTCCAAGATCTATCTCGACCCCCTGCGTCCCGGCGTGGAGGACCTGCTGGACATGATCACCTCGGGCGTGCGTTCGTCGTTCACGTATGCGGGTGCGTCGTCCGTGCCGGAGTTCCACGATCGCGCGCTGGTCGGACTCCAGTCGGCGGCGGGGTACGAAGAGGGCAAGGCGCTGCCCGTCAGCTGGTGATCGCGAGCGCGAGCACAGTCGTCTTCTGTACAATCGTCCGCATAATGGACGACCCTCCCAGTTGCAGAACATCGCCCCACTGTCCGCCTCTCTCGCAGGAGAGGAACCGCTGATGGACTACATCATGTTGGGCGTGGGGCTCCTTCTCACGGTCGGCACCGGCCTCTTCGTCGCCAGCGAGTTCGCGCTGGTCAACCTCGACCGCGCCGAGCTCGAGGCGCGACAGGCCAGAGGTGAATCCCGGCTCTCGCTCACGATCGGCGCCCTCAGGCACACGTCCACGCATCTCTCCGCAGCGCAGCTCGGCATCACCCTGACGACGCTGCTCACCGGTTACACGATGGAGCCGGCGCTGTCGAACCTGCTTCGTCCGACGCTCCTCGCTTGGAGCATCCCGGAGGCGGCGGTCGCGCCCATCGCGACGATCGTGGCGATGCTCGTCGCCACCGTGCTCTCGATGATCCTCGGCGAACTCGTGCCGAAGAACTTCGCGCTCGCCCTGCCGCTGGCGACGGCGAAGCTCGTCATCCCCTTCCAGGTCGCCTTCACGACAGTCTTCAAACCGGCCGTGGTCGTGCTCAACGGCAGTGCCAACGGCGTGCTGCGGAGCATGGGCATCGAGCCCAAGGAGGAGCTCTCCGGCGCCCGCAGCGCGGAGGAGCTCTCCTCGCTCGTCCGACGCTCCGCCAATGCGGGGCTGCTCGAGGCCGACACCGCGACGCTGCTCGACCGCACCCTGATGTTCTCCCGGCTGACCGCCGCCGATGTGATGACCGCGCGGCCGAGCATGCACGCGATCGCCGCGGGCGACTCGGTGGACGACGTCATCCAACTCGCGCGACGGACCGGCCACAGCCGCTTCCCCGTGTACGACGACGATCTCGACGACATCACGGGCGTCGTGCACCTCAAGGCGGCCATCTCGGTGCCGCGTGATCGCCGGATCGACGTCCCCGTCGGTGCTCTGGCGACCGAGCCCCTGCGCGTACCCGAGACGGTGCACGTCGACGCACTGATCTCCGAGCTCCGTGCTCGCGGTTACCAGCTCGCCGTCGTCGTCGACGAATACGGCGGGACTGCGGGTCTCGTCACCCTCGAAGACCTCGTCGAGGAGCTGGTCGGCGAGGTCGCCGACGAGCACGACCGCACCAGAGCAGGAGTCATCCGCAACAGGGAGGGTGTGACCTTCCCCGGCGAGCTGCGGCCCGATGAGCTGCGCCGTCGCGCGGGCGTCGAGGTGCCGGAGGGCGACGTCTACGACACAGTGGGCGGCTACGTCATGAGCGTGCTCGAGCGCGTGCCCTCGGTCGGCGACGAGGTGCCGCTTGACAGCGGCATCCTCCAGGTCGTCCGCATGGACGGCCGGCGCGTCGACCGCGTCCGCTACGTTCCGAGTCCGCTCGACGGGGGAGAGGAGGCCACCCGATGAACGATTGGGGAGGACTCGCCTGGCTCGTCGTGCTTCTGATCGCGAACGCGTTCTTCGTCGGTGGAGAGTTCGCGGTGATCTCGGCTCGGCGGTCGCAGATCGAACCGCGCGCAGACCAGGGCTCTCGTGCAGCGAAGACGGCGCTCTACGCGATGGAGCACGCGACTCTGATGCTCGCGACCTCGCAGCTCGGCATCACCATCTGCTCGCTCCTGATCCTGAACGTCTCGGAACCTGCGATCCACCACCTGCTCGCCGTCCCGCTGCATGCGCTCGGCTGGCCGGACGGAGCCGTCGACGCGGTCTCCTTCGCGATCGCACTTCTGATCGTCTCGTTCCTGCACGTCGTGTTCGGCGAGATGGTGCCGAAGAACCTCGCGTTCTCGGTGCCGGATCGTGCCGTGCTGATCCTGGCGCCGCCGCTCGTATGGGTGTCGAAGGTGTTCATGCCGGTGATCTGGGTGCTCAACGCGGCCGCCAACGGTGTGCTGCGCCTCTTCCGGGTGGAGCCGAAGAACGAAGCGGCCTCCACGTTCACGCTCGACGAGGTCGCGACCATCGTGAGCCAGTCGCGACGCGAGGGTCTGCTGATGGACACCGCGGGAACGGTCGCCGCCGCCGTCGAATTCACCGACAAGAAGGCGCGGGATGTCGCCGTGCCGCTCGGCGATCTCGTGACGCTGCCGCAGTCGACCACGCCGGACGACATCGAGAAGGCCGTGTCCCGCTACGGGTTCTCCCGCTACGTGATCGTCGACGACGAAGCGGTACCGATCGGGTATGTCCACCTGAAGGACATCCTCCGCGCATCCGAAGGGCCGGATGCCGAGACGAAGATGATCCAGCCGGTCCCGGCCAAGCGCATCCACCACATGGTGCCGGTGCAGGAGGATACGGATCTGGAGGATGCCCTCGCCGTCATGCGCCGCGCGGGCCGCCACCTCGCGAAGGTGCGCGACGGCGAGGGCAACACCACCGCCGTGCTGTTCCTGGAGGACATCCTGGAGGAGCTGGTCGGCGAGGTGCAGGACGCGACGCGTCGCTTCCGCGGACGCTGATCCGGACAGATACGCGAAGGCCGCCGACCCGGGAGGATCGGCGGCCTTCGTCGCGTGCGCGCCCGCTCAGCGCCAGTGCGCGCGCTCGTACTGCGGGGGCCAGGCGATCTCCGCACCGAGCTCGTGCGCGGCGCGGAGGGCGAAGTGCGGGTCACGCAACCACTCCCGACCCGCGAAGATCACGTCCGCCGCGCCGTCGGCGAGCACCTGCTCCGCCTGGGCCGACGCGGTGATGAGCCCGACGGCGGACACCGGGATGCGGCCGCCCTGGCGCACCGTCTCGGCGAGCGGCACCTGGTAGCCGGGGAACACGTCGATCCGCTGATGCGCCACGAGGCCGCCGCTGGAGACGTCGATCAGGTCGGCCCCGTGCTGTGCCGCCCAGTCGCCGACGATCGTCGCCTCCTCCGGGGTGAAGCCGCCGTCCGCGTGATCGGTGGCCGAGATGCGCACGAGCAGCGGCACCTCGGCGCCGGCGGTGGCACGAACGGCGTCCACCACGCGGAGCAGCAGTCGGGCACGGTTCTCGAGCGATCCGCCGTACTCGTCGTCGCGCAGGTTCGACAGCGGCGACAGGAACTGGTGCAGGAGGTAGCCGTGCGCCCCGTGGATCTCGATGACGTCGAAGCCGGCGTCGAGCGCGCGGCGCGTGGCGGACGCGAACCCCTCGACCACGCGGTCGATGCCCGCCAGGTCGAGGGCCACCGGTTCCGCGAAGCCGTCGAACGCCACGGCCGAGGGCGCGGTGGTCGTCCAGCCGCCGTCCTCCTGCGGGACGGAGCCGCGCTGGGGAGCCCAGGGCCACCAGGTCGAGGCCTTCCGTCCCGCGTGCGCGAGCTGGATGCCGGCGTGCGCTCCGCGGTCGTGGATGGCCTGGACGATCGGCACGAGCGCGTCGCGCTGGTCGTCGTTCCAGAGGCCGACGTCGCGAGGGGAGATCCGGCCCTCGGGGACGACCGAGGTGGCCTCGGCGACGATCAGCCCGGCGCCGCCCGAGGCGAACTGGGCGAGGTGGGCGTGGTGCCACTCCTGAACGACGCCGTCGACGGCGCTGTACATGCACATGGGCGAGACCCAGAGGCGATTGCGGAAGATGACGGATCGGATGCTCAGAGGGGAGAAGAGAAGACTCACCGTTCGACGCTACCCCCGCGGGCGTGCGCCTCGGGCCGCCGCACTAACGTGGAGTCATGATCGAGGTGCGGGAGTGGTCACGCAGCGATACGGCACGCCTGTTCCGTGCGCCCGCGGCGGAGGACGACAAGTACGCGCGCGGGGTCGTGGCGCTGCGTACCGGATCTCCCGCCTACCCCGGCGCCGCGGTGCTCGGAGTCGAGGCGGCCTGGCGGTCCGGAGCGGGGTTCGTGCGGTACGTGGGCGCGGAACGGGTGGCGGACGCCGTGCTGGCCCGGCGACCCGAGACCGTCGTGGGAGCGGACATCGGCAGTTCGCGCGTCGGAGCCTGGGTGATCGGCTCCGGGACGGATCCGATGCACCGCACGGACGCGGAGAGCATCGCGCTCCGCGAGATACTCGCCGGTGCGGTCCCCGTGGTCATCGATGCGGGTGCTCTGGACCTCGCGCCGGGAGCGCGGGCGCCGTTCCTCGTCACCCCGCACGCACGGGAGTTCAGCCGGTTGCAGGAGCGCCTCCGCGTGCAGCCCCACGACGACGAAGACGACGATCGGGCGGATGCGGCGCGGCAGGTGGCCGCGAAGATCGGCGGCACCGTGCTGCTCAAGGGGGCACGGACGCTGGTCGCCGACCCCGACGGAGCCGTCATCGCCGTCGAAGCGGGAACGGGGTGGCTGGCGACGGCCGGTACCGGAGACGTGCTCGCCGGCGTGCTCGGGGCGGTCATGGCCGCGAACCCCGGAGCGGCGCTCGCCGAGGTCGCCGCCGCCGGGGCCTGGCTGCATGGTCATGCCGCGCGGATCGCGGCCGGCACGCTCGCCGGCGGCCCGGGTCACCCGATCGTCGCGATGGACGTGGCCGAGGCGCTCCCGCACGCGATCCAGGACGTCCTGGCGTGAGCCGCGACTCGACGATGAGGGTGCTCGTCCTGTGGGGCGCATTCCTCCTCGTCCACCTGCTCACCGCTCTCCTCGGGTGGGTGTATCCGAGCCAGCCCATGGGCGATGTCGTGCTCGTGTACGAGCCGTGGGCGTCGGCGGCTCTCGGGGGCGGACCGATCGTCGGCATCACCGAGACCTGGGTCTACCCCCAGCTCGCGCTGGTGCCCCTGCTGCTCGCCGCCGGACTCGCTGCGCCTCTGGTGCCCGTGCTCGGCGTCTCGAGTGCTTACCTCGTCGGCTGGGCCGTGCTGGTCATCGTCCTCGATGCGGTCGCCTTCGGCGTGCTCATCGGGCGCTCACCCTCGCATGCGCGGCGGTTCGCGGCCTGGTTCTGGTGCGGCGCCGTCCTGCTGCTCGGACCGATCGCGCTGTACCGGATCGACGCGATCACCGTGCCCCTCGCCGTGATCGGGGGACTCTGGCTCGTCGCGCGACCGATGATCGCCGCCGCCCTGCTGACGGCCGGCGCCTGGATCAAGATCTGGCCCGGTGCGCTCGTCGTGGCCGCCGTCGTCGCGGTCCGCGCGCGGTGGCGTGTGCTGCTCGCGGCGATCATCGTCACGGGTGGTGTCGTGGTGCTGCTGCTCCTGTTCGGCGCGGACACCGAGATCCTCGGGTTCCTGACCGAGCAGACCGGGCGCGGGCTGCAGATCGAGGCGGTGGCGGCGACGCCGTTCCTCTGGCTCGCTGTCGCGGGGGCTGCACGCATCGAGTACAGCTTCGAGATCCTCACCTTCCAGGTGACGGCGCCGGGAGTGGATGCCGTAGCCGCGACCCTCACCCCGCTGATGATGATCTGCGTGCTGGTGGTCGCGGCGATCGGCGCGGTGAAGGCGATCCGCGGTGCCGCCTTTCCCCGGCTGTTCCCGCCGCTCGCCCTCACACTCGTGACGCTGCTCATCGTCACCAACAAGGTCGGCTCTCCCCAGTTCCAGACCTGGCTCATCGCGCCGGTGATCCTGTGGATCGTGCTCGATCGCGCCAGAGCACGCACGCCCGCGGTCATCGTGCTCGCGCTCTGTCTGCTCACCTGTCTCGTGTATCCGCTCGGCTACGACGCTCTGCTGCGCGCTGAAGCGCTTCCCGTCGCCGTGCTGACGGTGCGAAACGTCCTTCTCCTCGTCCTGCTCGTCCTCGGCCTCCGCGCTCTCCTGCGCGTGCCCGTCCGTCATCCGAAACTCCAGGAGTGAACCCATGCTGATCGCCTTCTCCGTCGCCCCGAGCGGCACACCCGCCGAAGGAACCGAGCGAACCGATGCCTCCGTGCACGACGCGGTGGCCGCGGCTGTGCGCGTGGTGCGCGAGTCGGGGCTGCCGCACCGCACGACGAGCATGTTCACCGAGATCGAGGGTCCCGATTGGGACACGGTGATGGACGTCGTGAAGCGCGCCACCGAGGCCGTCATGCCGTTCGGCTCGCGGGTGTCACTCGTCCTCAAGGCCGACATCCGCCCCGGGTACTCGGGCGAGCTCGACGCGAAGATCGAGCGCCTCGAGGCGGCGATCGAGGAGTCGGATGACTGATCGGCGCGCTCCTGCCGAGGTCCGGACACGTCCGGCTGTCGACGATGACGTCGACTGGATCGCGGAACTGCGGGCGATCGTGCTCCGGTCCGATCTGACGCGGCTCGGTCGCTACGACGACGTGCGCGTGCGGCAGCGATTCCGGGACGCGTTCGCGCCGGAGGAGACCCGCGTCATCATCGTGGACGGAGAGGAGGTCGGCTCCGTCGCGCTCCGTGACGAAGGCGGGTCGCGCTGGCTGGAGCACTTCTACATCGCTCCTTCGCACCAGGGGGCCGGCGTCGGAGGTCGCATCCTGACGATGCTCCTAGACGATGACGTGCCCCATCGTCTCAACGTGCTCCAGGGCAGTCCTGCCCGGGCGCTGTATGAACGCCACGGCTTCGTCCTCGAGAGGCAGGACGAGGTCGACGTCTTCATGTTGCGTGAGCGGACGAGCACGGACGGCGTGGCGTCGGACGGCCGCTAGGCTGTACCGGTGAATCCCTCGACTGAATCGAGGGGTGCGGCGAAGTGGGCGCTCCTCTCTCTCGCCATCGGCAGCTTCGGCATCGGCATGACCGAGTTCGTGGTCATGGGTCTGCTGCCCAACATCGCCGCCGACCTGCTGCCCTCGCTCTGGGCCACCAGCCAGGAAGACGCGCTGAGCCAGGCCGGTTGGCTGATCTCGCTGTACGCGCTGGGCGTCGTGGTCGGTGCGCCGACCATCGCCGGCTTCGTCGCGCGCTTCCCGAGGCACCGGGTCATGATCGTGCTGGCCCTCGCCCTGACGGTCTTCAACGCGCTCACAGTCATCCTGCCCACGTTCGAACTGGTCGCCGCCTCCCGGTTCCTGGCAGGGCTCCCGCATGGCGCGTACTTCGGCATCGGCGCCCTGGTCGCGGCCGACGTCATGGGTCCGGGGAACCGTGCCAAGGGCGTGGCATTCATCCTCACGGGACTGACGGTCGCCAACGTGGTCGGCGTGCCGCTCGGCACGTTCCTCGGACAGGTGTGGGGATGGCGCGCGGCGTTCGCCGTCGTCGCGCTCGTGTTCGCGTTGGCGACGGTCTTCATCGCGGTGTTCGTGCCGCAGCACCCCGGTGATCCCGGACGCACGATGCGTCAGGAGCTGCGGGTCTTCCGCATCCCGCAGGTGTGGTTCACGCTCGGCATCGGTGCGATCGGTTTCGGTGGTTTCTTCGCCGTCTACAGCTACATCGCGCCTCTCGTGACCGAGGTCGCCGGGTCGCCGGACTGGGCGGTGCCGATCGTCCTGGTGCTGATGGGGCTCGGCATGACCGCGGGAAACCTCGTCGGCGGCCACCTCGCAGACATCGACCTGCGCCGCACGCTGCTGTTCGGGCTCGCGGCCCTCGTCGTCGTCCTCGGCCTGCTCGCGGTCCTGGCCTTCTGGATCGTGACGCTCGGGCTGCTGGTCTTCGTGGTCGGCTTCGTGTCGTCGGTGCTGAGCCCGACGATCCAGACGCGACTGATGGATGTGGCCGAAGACAACCAGTCGATCGCGGCGGCGATGAACCACTCGGCCCTCAACATCGGGAACAGCCTGGGCGCTTTCCTCGGTGGGCTCGTGATCGCGGCAGGTTGGGGCTTCACGGCTCCCGCATGGACCGGCGCCGCGCTCGCCGTGGCGGGATTGCTGATCGCCCTGCTGTCCTACCGCGTGGAAGCGCGTCGTCGCGCGGCCAGGGAACGCGTCGCGTCGTAGAGTGACGGGGTGATCGCGCCCGATTCCTCTCTCCCCGTCGCCGGCACGGTCGTGCTGCTGCGCGCAGCCGACCCCGGCTTCGAAGTGCTGCTGATGCGGCGTCCCGATCGTGGATCATTCGCAGGTGCGTGGGTCTTTCCCGGTGGCAAGGTCGAGCCGGCCGACCTCCGAGACGGTGACGAGGAGGTCGAGGACGCACGTCGTGCCGCGATCCGGGAGACCTTCGAAGAGGTCGGGGTCGTCGTCGAGGAGCTGGTGGCGTTCTCCGAATGGCATCCGCCGGTCGAGGCACCCACGCGCATCCGCACCTGGTTCTTCCTCGCCGCGGCGCCGGCCGCCGATCCGTCACCCGCCGAAGACGAGGTGGCCGCGATCGCCTGGGTCCGTCCTGCCGAGGCTCTCGCGCGGCACGGTGCCGGGGAGTGGATGCTGTACCCGCCGACCTGGATCACGCTGCATCAGCTGTCGGCGTTCACCGACGCGGCATCCGCGTTGTCTTCCGGCGGTGCCGTGCAGCTGTTCCAGACCCGTGTTCTCGGTTCGGGCGCCGCGCAGGCGTTCGCGTGGGAGCAGGGGCGTCTCGAGGCGGGCGAGCTGCCGTGGCGGTTCCTCCCCAGGTGAGCGACGCGGATCAGCTCTCGAGCAGCCGCCGCAGGTTCGCGCCGACGATCTCAGTCTCGATGAGGAAGCCGTCGTGCCCGAAGTCGCTGGAGACCACCACGGCCTCGCCGTCGATCACGTTCCGGATGCTGCGGGCGATGCGCTGCTGTCCGTCGACGGGGAACAGGCGGTCGCTGTCGATACCGAGGACGAGTGTGGTGGCGGTGACCGCGTGCAGCGCCTCTTCGACACCGCCGCGCCCGCGGCCGACGTCGTGCGAGTTCATGGCCTCGACGAGCGTGATGTAGCTGTTCGCGTCGAAGCGACGGGTGAACTTGTTGCCGTGGAAATCGAGGTACGACTCCACGGCGAAGCGCCCGCCGTGACCGAGAGGTGAGACATCCGACTGCCACGACCGCTGGAAGCGCTGGTTCAACTCGATCGGGCTGCGGTAGTTCAGCAGAGCCATCCGGCGTGCCAGCGCGAGTCCGCGGTGCGGGCCGTCGCCGTCTCCGAGGTCGTAGTACTCGCCGCCCTGGAACCGCGGGTCCATCCGGATGGTCTCGAGCTGCACGGTGTTCAGCGCGATCTGGTCGGCCGTCGTCACCGGGGGAGAGGAGAGCACGGCCAGCCGCTGCACGCGCTCCGGGTGCGCCACCGCCCACTCCAGGGCGTGCATGCCGCCCATGGATCCGCCGATGACCGCGGCCCAGCTGTCGATGCCCAGCGCATCGGCGAGCCGCACCTGCGCCGCCACCTGGTCGCGGATCGTCAGGTAGGGGAAGCGCGACGCCCACTCATAGCCGTCGGGGGCGACGCTTGCCGGCCCGGTGGACCCCTGGCAGCCGCCCAGCATGTTCGGTGCGATCACGAACCAGCGGTCGGTGTCGAGCGGCGCACCGGGGCCGGTGATGTCCTCCCACCACCCCACGGTCGGATGGCCGGAGCCGGCGGGGCCCCGCACATGGCTGTCGCCCGTGAGCGCATGCAGCACGAGGATCGCGTTGTCGCGAGCGGCATTCAATTCGCCCCACGACTCGTACGCGATGCGGATGCCCGGCAGCTCGCGACCGCTCTCGGTCGAGAAGGCGCCGAACGCCGCGAAACGCCGACCGCCGACCGGGTCGCCGTCGCGCCACGCGCCCGTCGCCGGTGGGCGGGCACGGAGCAGCCGGACGTCGGCCTCCGTCACGGGTGCCGACGGCACCGTGTCCTCGGAGGTCGTCTGCCAGTCCATGCTTCCATTGTCGCGTGGTCCAGGACCCACCGGTGGCAGGTTACGACCCGGTGTCGTGTCGCCGTGCGCGCGACGGCTCGGACGAAGGGGCGTGCGACTCAGCGCACGCGCGTCATCGTGGCGAGGTGGTCGCTGTTCCCGGCACGTCGGGTGCTCGAGGCGACGACATCGAGTCCGCGGACGAACACCTGGTCGATCCGGACGAGCGGGAATGCGGCGGGCCACGTGAACCCGAGGGTTCCGTCGGTCGGCCGTGCCCACTCGGCTTCCGCTCGCAGCGCGGCCAGGCTCGGGTCCGTCGACGGTGCGTTGAAGTCCCCGACGACGACGAGTGCCGTGGCCGCGTCAGAGGCGACCTGTTCGGCGATGCCGTTCAGCATCGTGTCGCGGTCCTGCTGCTGCCCGGGGCGCACGGATGCGGCGTGCAGCACGTAGACGGCGACCGGGCCCGCCGGGCTCTGCACCTCGACGCGGAGCGCGCGCTTCCAGCTGAGCCCGAGAGTGAGCGGTTCGGCACTCGCCAGGGGGTATCGACTCCACAGCGCCACCGTGCCGACCGTGTAGGAGTGCGGGTAGGCGTCGGCGAGCACCTCGCTCGCGGCGGAGAGGCTGTCGCCGTCGAGTTCCGTGAGGGCGATCACATCCGCTTCGCTCTGCGCGAGTTCTGCGGCGGAGGCGGCAGCGCTGCCGGAGTGCGCGCGCACGTTCTGGCTGGCGATCGTGAGCTCGCTCTCCGCACTGGCTGATGCCGGGAGGCCGGGGAACGCCGGGGCCATCGCGAGGAACCAGAGGAGCGTGGGCACCAGGAGGAGGACGATCACGCGCCGCGCGAGGAAGAGCGCGATGACGACGAGTGCGAGGAGGACGAGTCCGAGCCAGGGAAGTGCGGCGGCGACGGCGGTGCCGACCACACCGGGAATCCCGCCGCACATGAGCAGGATCAGCACGGTGATGCCGGCGATCGCGAGACGGCGGGCATGGCGCGTCGTGGTGCGTCGGGCGAGCGGTGGTCGGTGTTCGACGTCGATCATGCTCTCCTCACAGCGGGGATCCCATTCTCAACGGAGCCGCCTGTGGGTCGGCCGGGTGGTGCCCGCGCCCGCGAACGCGAGGATGCCCCGGACCGCGTGGTCCGAGGCATCCTCGTGGTGGTGCGTGTGGAACGTCAGGCGCGAGCAGCCTCCGACACGGCGCGTGCCGCAGCGAGAGCCTGGTCGAGGTCGGCCTTCAGGTCGTCGATGTTCTCGATGCCCACGGAGAGGCGGACGAGGCCCGGGGTGACACCCGCAGTGAGCTGCTGCTCGGGGGTGAGCTGCGCGTGCGTGGTCGACGCGGGGTGGATGACGAGCGAGCGCACGTCGCCGATGTTGGCGAGGTGGCTGAACAGCGACAGGCTGTTCACGAACTCGCGGCCGGCCTCGACACCGCCCTTGAGCTCGAACGACAGCACCGCGCCGACGCCCTTGGGGGCGTACTCGTTCGCCTTGGCGTACCACGGCGAGGAGGGAAGACCCGAGTAGTTGACGGTCGCGACGTCGTCACGGCTGTCGAGCCACTCGGCGATCTCCTGCGCGTTCTGCACGTGACGCTCGATGCGCAGCGACAGGGTCTCGATGCCCTGGATGAGGTTCCACGCGCTCTGCGGCGCGATGGCCGAGCCGAGGTCGCGCAGCAGCTGCACGCGGGCCTTGATGATGTAGGCGAGCGGGTCGCCGACCGCAGCGGTGTAGCTGGCGCCGTGGTACGAGGGGTCCGGAACCGTGAGGCCGGGGAACTTGTCGACGTTCTTCGACCACTCGAACGTTCCGCCGTCGACGATGGCGCCGCCGATGGTGGTGCCGTGTCCGCCGAGGAACTTCGTGACCGAGTGCACGACGATGTCGGCGCCGAACTCGAACGGACGGATCAGGTACGGGGTCGCGATCGTGTTGTCGACGATCAGCGGGACGCCGGACTCGTGTGCGATGTCGGCGACGGTGCGGATGTCGAGGATGTTGATCTGCGGGTTGCCGATGGTCTCCGCGAAGAACAGCTTCGTGTTCGGGCGCACAGCGCGGCGCCACTCCTCGGCGTCATCCTGGTTCTCGACGAAGGTGACCTCGATGCCGAGCTTGGCGAGGGTGTACTTGAAGAGGTTGTAGGTGCCGCCGTAGATCGAGCTCGAGGCGACGAAGTGGTCGCCGGCCTGAGCTATGTTGAGGATCGCGAAGGTCGAGGCGGCCTGGCCGCTGGCGAGCACGAGTGCTCCGGTGCCGCCTTCGAGCGCGGCGAGACGCTGCTCGAGCACGTCCTGCGTCGGGTTCTGGATGCGGGTGTAGATGTTGCCGAACTCCGCGAGGGCGAAGAGGTTGGCCGCATGGTCCGCGCTGTCGAACACGTACGACGTGGTCTGGTAGATCGGCGTGGCGCGGGCCTTCGTGACCGGGTCGGGGGCGGCGCCGGAGTGGATCTGCTTGGTCTCGAAGCGCCAGGACTCGGGTGCGGACATGATTTCCCCCAGGAGTGGTCGGAAGGTCGGATGGCGGATGCCGTTGCAGCGAGAGTACGGAACATCGGCCCGTGTCAACAACAACCGGGAAATGTGACGTAACACGGCGGAGGCCCGGAATCACGCGGGAGAGAGGGTTCTGCGACAGCCCCGAGCGGGACTCCGCAATCTCGGCGGAACATCGTACGGTGGAGGCATGGTGAACAGACGTGCAGTGGTGACAGGTGCGAGTTCGGGAATCGGCGCGGCGACGGTGCGCGCACTCCGGGCACGAGGATGGGATGTCGTCGGCGTCGCCCGACGCGAGGATCGTCTGTCCGCGCTCGCCGCGGAGACCGGGGCCTCGGCCGTCGCGTGCGACCTGACCGACTCGGCAGCCGTCGACGCGCTGGTTTCGGAGCTCGAAGCGTCGGGGCCGGTGCACGCGCTCGTGCAGGTGGCCGGCGGTGCCCGCGGGACCGACCGCATCGAGGATGCCTCGGTCGCGGACTGGCAGTGGATGTTCGACGCCAACGTGCTCGCGTCGCAGCGCCTCGTGGCCGGACTGCTCCCGCTGCTGCGTCGGGCCGCTGCGGCAGACGGTCACGCCGACACGATCTTCGTGACCTCGACCGCCGCGCAGTCGGCGTATGCGGGCGGCGCCGGATACAACGCCGCGAAGGCCGCCGAGGGCATGCTGGTGAAGGTCCTGCGTCAGGAGCTCAACGGCGAGCCGATCCGCGTCGTCGAGGTCGCGCCCGGCATGGTCCACACGGAGGAGTTCACGCTGAACCGTCTGGGGGGAGACGCCGTCGCCGCCGAGGCCGTCTACTCGGGGGTCGAAGCGCCTCTTCTCGCCGAAGACGTCGCCGACGTGATCGCCTATGCGCTGGAGTCGCCGGGACACGTCAACCTCGACCTGATCACGATGCGCCCGGTCGCGCAGTCGGCGCAGCACCTGCTCGCGCGCGGACCCCTGCGCGTGCGCTCCATCGACTGACGATGGCGCGGTCTCTCGCCGAGCTCGCCGCGGACGGGCAGATCGACGCGGGGTGGGCGGAGGCGCTCGCTCCTGTTCAGGACACGATCACCGAGCTCGGCGAGCGACTCCGCGCCGAGCAGGAGGCGGGGCACGGGTACCTGCCGTCCGGTGAGAACGTGCTCCGGGCCTTCCAGCGACCGCTGGCCGACGTGCGGGTGCTGATCACCGGACAGGACCCGTATCCGACGCCCGGCCACCCGATCGGTCTGTCTTTCGCGGTCGATCGTGATGTGCGCCCGCTGCCGCGCAGCCTCACCAACATCTACAAGGAGCGGGAGAGCGACATCGGGATTCCGCCGGCTCCCCACGGCGATCTCACCGCGTGGAGCGATCAGGGCGTGCTCCTGCTCAACCGCGTGCTCACCGTGCGGCCCGGTGCCGCCGCCTCGCACCGCGGCTGGGGCTGGGAGAAGGTCACCGAGCACGCGATCCGGACGCTGGTCGCCCGTGATCAGCCGCTCGTCGCCGTGCTGTGGGGGAAGGACGCCGCGAACCTGCAGCCGATGCTGGGTTCGACGCCGATCATCGCCTCGGCCCATCCGTCTCCGCTGTCTGCCAGCCGCGGCTTCTTCGGTTCTCGCCCGTTCTCCCGCGTGAACGACCTCCTCGCGGAGCAGGGTGCGGACGCGATCGACTGGCGGGTGGGCGGCGAGCCTGCGGAGGCCGAGCGCCTGATCTAGGCGCTGCGATCCACTGGAGAGTGGAGGGCGAAGCCACTCCGTCTCTAAGCTGAGCGCATGCAGTTCGAACCGGGGGACCGTCGCCGCGTCCTCCCGCGCCACCTCCGCCCCGAGATCGCCCCCGAGGTCTTCTCGTACACGATCCGTGCGGTGCGTCCGGCGGACCTGCCTCACGTCCGCGAGATCTACAACCATTTCGTGAGCAACTCGGCGGTGACGCTCGACGAGCGGCGGAGCAGCATCCCGTACTGGCGCGACAAGTACGCGCTGCTCACCCGCCTGGAGCTGCCGTTCCTCGTGGCGGTCTCGCCGGCCGGTGTGGTCATGGGATACGCGCTCGCGCAGCCCTGGGCCGGTAAGAACGCCTACAAGTACACGGTCGAGGACTCGATCTACCTCGGACCGGGCGCGGGCGGGAAGGGACTCGGCGCGGCCCTGCTCCAGGCGCTGATCGATGCCTGCGAGCAGATCGGCCTGCGCGAGATGGTCGCGGTGATCAGCGACAGTGGTGCGGAGGCATCGATCCGGCTGCACGAGAAGCTGGGGTTCGTCGAAGCCGGTCGCATGGGGCGGGTCGGCTACAAGTTCGGCCGCGACCTCGGCACCGTCTACATGCGGCGGGTGCTCAAGCCTACCGGACGCCGTCGAAGGCTCTTCGGCGCGCGCTGACGACGCACCCGAATTTCGCGGCGGCTCAGTCGCTGGAGGGGCGAGGGGGAGCAGCCGGGATCACCGGGATCGCCGCGAGCAGCGTCTTCGTGTAGTCCTCCGTGGGGTGCAGCAGCACATCCTGCGTCGAACCCCGCTCGACGATGTGGCCGTCCTTCATCACGACGACCGCGTCGCACAGGTTCTGCACCACGCCGATGTCGTGCGACACCAGCAGGAGCGTGAGATCGGTCGTGCGGCGGAGATCGATCAGCAGCTCGAGGATCTGCGCGCGCACCGTCACGTCGAGGGCGGAGAGCGGCTCGTCGCCGACGAGGATTCGGGGGCGATGCACGATCGCCCGGGCGAGCGCGATCCGCTGTCGCTGGCCGCCCGAGAACTCGTGCGGATAGCGGTCGCCCATCTCGGGCTCGAGCCCGACCTGCGCCAGCACTTCACGTACTCGCGCCCGGTGGTCTCCCTCGATGCCGAGCGCCCACAGCGGCTCCCGCACGATCTGACCGGCGGTCATCCGCGGGTCGAGCGACGCGTACGGATCCTGGAAGACCAGCCCGGTGTCCCGCCGCAGCCAGTGCAGCGACTTCGCGGATGCCGTGGCGTCGACGGGGCGTCCGTCGATCGACACGGTCCCGGACGTGGGGCGGTCGAGACCGAGGACCAGTCGGACCAGCGTGGACTTTCCCGATCCCGACTCGCCGATGATCCCCACGGATGAACCCTCGACGACATCGAGGTCGGTCGCCGCCAGCGCCGTCTGCGTGCGCGTGCGCTCGAATGCGGTCCGCTTCGGGACGATGAAGTCCCGGCGGAGTCCCCGTGCCTCGATCAGGCTCATGCCGCACCGTCGTTCGGCCGCCAGAGAGTCGCGGTGGCGTCCCGCAGCAGACCCTGGGTGATCGGCGAGGCCGGAGTCGACAGCAGCGTCGAGACGGCGGCGGCCTCGACGACGCGTCCGTGCTCGAGCACCACGCCCTCGGTCGCGACCTGCGCGAGCACGGCGAGGTCGTGCGTGATGAACACGAGCGACATCCCCTCGTCGGCGACGAGCGCGAGCAGCAGGGAGAGGATCTCGGCCTGGATCGTGACGTCGAGGGCGGTGGTCGGCTCGTCGGCGATGAGCAGCCGCGGACGACAGGCGAGTGCCATGGCGATCGCGACGCGCTGGCGCTGACCGCCCGAGAGCTGGTGCGGGTACCGGTCCACGATCGACTCGGGATCGGGGAGCCGTACGCGTGCCGCTTCCGCGATTGCGCGCTCTGTGGCTTCCTGACGGCCGAGCCCCTCGTGGATGCGGATGGACTCCGCGATCTGCCGACCCACCGTCCGGATGGGGTTGAGCGCCGTCCGGGGCTCCTGGAACACGATGCCGATGTCGTCCCCGCGGAGCTTCGCCAGTTCGCGATCCGGCATCCCGATCAGCTCGATGCCGTTCCAGCGGATGCTGCCGCTGGCCGTCGCGCCGTCGGGGAGCAGCCCGAGGACCGCGAGCGCGGTGAGAGACTTGCCCGATCCCGACTCGCCGATCAGTCCGAGTCGCGCACCGTCGGGTACCTCGAACGAGATCCCGTCGACGACGCGACGCCCGTCGATCTCGATCACCAGATTGCGCACAGACAGGCTCATGCGACCACTCCCGGCGTGTGGACCTCGGCGGCGCGATGCCGCAGGGTCGGATCCGTCGCCTCGCGTAGTCCGTCGCCGAGGAGGTTGAGTGCGAGCACGGTGATCGTGATCGCGAGCCCCGGCCAGATCACCGACAGCGGATGCACGCCGATGTAGCGCTGGAGGTCGGCGAGCAGGAGCCCCCAGCTCGGCTCGACCACCGACGCGCCGAATCCGAGGTACGACAGGCCGGCCTCGGCGAGCACGGCGACGGCCATGGACCAGGAGAGCTGCACGATGAAGACCGGGGCGACGTTCGGCAGCAGGTGCCGCACGAGGCTCTGTGTGGGCGTGAGACCTGCGGCACGGGCGGCGAGCACGAAGTCGCTCTGCTGCACGCGGCGCAGCTCGGGCCGGGTGACACGGGCGATGTTCACGCCGAAGCCGATCCCCACGGCCCAGACCACGACCCAGAGCGACCCGCCCCAGACCGACGAGATCATCATGGCGATCAGCAGCACGGGGAAGGCGATCAGGATGTCGACGAGAACCGCGACGGCCTCACGCATCCACCGCGCGGTGAGGGCGCCGAGGGCTGCCAGGGCAATGCCGACGAGCGTGGCCACGATTCCCGCGCCGATGCTGACGAAGACGGTCGTGCGCGCGCCCGCCATCAGCAGGCTCAGGATGTCGCGGCCGGTGTCGTCGGTGCCGAGCAGGTGCGGCCAGCTCGGCGGCAACCAGCGGTCGCCGATGTCCGACGCCTGCGGGTCGAACGGGGTCCAGAACAGCGCCACGATCGCGGTCAGGGCGATCACGACGACGACGATGATCCCGAAGCGCCCCGTCGGGGTGCCCCAGAGTCGGCCGAGCCAGCGCGGCGTCATGCGGCCTCCCGCTGTCGAGGATCGATGGCGCGGTGCAGGAGGTCGACGACGAAGCCCACGACCAGCACGAAGCCGGTGAGGACGAGCAGCTCGCTCTGCACCTTGATGAGGTCGCGGGTGCCGACGTCGGCGACCAGCATCCGTCCGATTCCGGGGAGGGTGAACAGCTGCTCGATGATGACGGATCCGACGATGATCCCGGCGACCTGGAGTCCGAGCACCGTGATGATCGACAGTCCCACCGCAGGGATGCCGTGCTGGATGAGCGCGCGGGTGCGGGTGAGTCCCTTCGCCGCGGCCGTGCGGACGAAGTCCTGTCCCGCGGCCTGCAGGGTCGCGCTGCGCACGAAGCGCATGAGCATGGCCCCCTCCACCACGCCGATCGTCAGCGCGGGGAGGAGCAGCGACTCGATCGCACGCCCGGGCGTCGACCAGCCGGTGCGGGGGAACCCCTGCGGCGGGAGCCAGCCGAGCCAGACCGAGAACACGACGATGAGCATCATGCCGGCCCACACGACGGGCACGGCGGCCAGCGTCTGGGCGCCGACGCTGAGGGCGGTGCCGGTGCGGCGGCCGCGCAGGAGGGCGGCGAGGATCCCGAACGGCACCGCGATGAGCACGGCGATGAGCAGCGACATGATGCCGAGGGGCACGGTGACCTGGGCCTTGAGCAGCAGTTCCTCGCCCACCGAGGCGCCAGAGAGCAGCGAGGTGCCGAGGTCGCCCCGGAAGATGCCTCCGATCCAGTCGGTGTACTGCGCGAGCAGCGGCTGGTTCAGCCCGAGCGACTCCCGGAGCGCGTCGACCTCGGCGGGGGAGGCCTGCGTGCCGGCGATCAGCTGAGCGACATCTCCCGGGAAGACCCGGAGGGTGAGGAAGATGAGCACGCTCGACACGAGGAGCCCTGCGATGAGCAGGGCTCCTCGGACGAGCGCGTAGCGGATCACGGAGGGGTGACCGCTTGCTACTTCACTGCGGAGACGGTCACGCCGGCGAGGTTGATCCGGGAGTTGATCGAGTCCTCGGGGAATCCGGCGACGATCGGTGCCACGGCCGTGATGGTCTCGCCGTTGTACAGCCAGTCGGCAGCGTGGTCCTCCGACACGATGCGCGCGGCCTGCGCCAGCAGCTCGGCGGACTTGTCGGGGTCCACCTCGGCGAGGGCCTTCGAGTACAGGTCCTGTACCTCCGCGTTGTCGTAGCCGAAGTAGTAGTCGGGGTTGGCGAAGTTGCCGAAGTCGCGCGGCTCGACGTGCAGCACGAAGCTGAGGTCGTAGTCCTTGTTCGTGTACACGTCTTCGAGCCAGGTCGGGAACTCGACCGAGTTGACGTCGAGGGCGACGCCGACCTTCTTGAAGTCGGAGATCAGCACCTTGGGCACCGTCGTCCCGTAGAACGCGGGGATCGTGAGGGTGAGCTCCAGGTCTTCCTGGCCGGCTTCGGCGAGCAGGTCCTTGGCCTTCTCCGGGTCGTACGAGATCACGTCCGACAGGTCTTCGTAGCCGGGGTCGAGCTCGGGGATCGGGCCGAACAGCGTGGTGCCCGCGCCGACCGCCTCGATGAGGGCATCGTGGTCGATGGCCAGGCGGAGTGCCTCGCGCACGCGGACGTCGTCGAGCGGCGCCTTCTTGTTGTTGAACGCCAGCGTGGCCTTGTCGGTGGTGCGGCCCTTCGTCAGCGCGAACTCTCCGGAGTCCTCGAGCTGCGGCGCGAGGTTGGGATCGACGGCGGTGAGCACCTCGACGTCGCCGGCGAGTGCGGCGTTCACGCCCGCCGTGAAGTCCGGGATGTACTGGAACTCGACCTGCGCGACACCGGCCGGGTCTCCCCAGTACTCGTCGTTGCGGGCGAAGGTGATGGTGCTGCCCTTGTTCCAGCGGGTCAGCGTGAACGGCCCGGTGCCGTTCTCGGCCGACTTCAGGTCGGTGGTGTCGCCGGTCTTGAAGACCAGCCCCGCCGGACCCGTCAGGGCGAACAGGAAGTTCTGGTTCGGTTCGGTGAGCACGATCTGCACCGTGGTGGCATCCGGCGCCGTGATCGACGAGACCGCTGCGAAGTCGGCGTTCCCCTGCACGGTGGCGTCCGTGCGGACGGTCTCGTACGAGGAGACGACGTCGGCGGAGGTGAGCGGGGTGCCGTCGTGGAAGAGGATGCCCTCGCCGAGGGTGAAGGTGTAGGTCAGCCCGTCGTCGGAGACCTCGTAGTCCGTGGCGAGTCGCCCTTCGATCTCGTTGTCCTGCGTGCGGGTGACGAGGCCCTCGTAGATGTTGTCGATGAGGATCTGCTCGAGAGCTGCGCCGCTGGTGTGCCGGATGTCGAGGTTGGTCGGTTCGAGGACCAGTCCGACGTGCAGGGTCGCGTCGGGGTCGGGCTCGCCGGCGCTCTCGGAAGGGCTGGGCGCAGGGGAGCCGGCGCAGGCGCTGAGTATGACGGCGGTGGCCGCGAGCGCGGAGATCAGCGCGAGACGTCGGGTGCGTCGGAACATGGGCGTTTCCTCTCGGTGCGGCAGTTGCTGTGTGCCGTTGTGTCGAGCCTAGAGTTGCGTGGCGGGGTGCGGGTCGGGTGTGGAACGGAAGGTCATATTCCGCGAACGGTGGATGCGGCGGCGATGAGGGCGGCCAGCTCGACCGGTGCAGTTTCCTGCACGTTGTGCGTCGCGTCCAGGGTCACCACGCGGGCTGCGGGCACACGACGCTGGAAGTCTGCGGCATCGGCCTCGCTGACGAACCCGCGGGCGGCGCGCACCAGGGTGATCGGGGCGCTCACCCCGGACAGGTCGTCCCACCCGGTCTCGTGCAGGACCGACGGTGCGGTGGCCGAACCCGGATCGTGTGCGGCGAGCGCGTGTGCGGCGAGGTGTGCGAAGTGGTGCTTCCACTCCACTCGTCCGTCGGGTCGCACGCGGGTGTTGAGGAAGACGCCTCGCTCGGTCTCGGGACGGCTGCCACCGAAGCCGAGCGATATCGCCTTGTCGACGAGTTCGTCCCTGGAGGCGAAGTCCGTGGGGCCGGCGTAGAACTCGCGCAGCGCGGCCGGTCCGGCGGTGACGTCGATGCCGGGGGTGATGTCGACGATCACGAGCTCGGAGACCAGATCGGGTCGGGAAGCGGCGAGGGCGGCGCCGGTGAGTCCGCCGAGCGACTGTCCGACGACGATCTGCGGCTGTGAGGTCCAGGCGTCGAGGGCCTCTGCGACATCGCCTGCGAGGGTGCGCGGCGTGTAGTCGACGTCGTCCCGCCAGGAGGAGTCGCCGTGGCCGGCCAGGTCGATGGCGAGCAGCGGCCGCTGAAGCGCGAGGGAGGTCGTGTCCCACGTGTGCGCGTTCAGGCCCGCGCCGTGCAACAGTGTGACCTGCGGCTCCGCCCCACCGAACCGCAGAGCGCTCACCGAGCGTCCATCGGCGAGGGGGAGGGTGAGGCGCTCCACTTCCGGGAGCGGAACGCCGAGCGCTTCGGCCTGTGCGGGAAGATAGCTGAACTCGCTGATGTCGATCGCCACGTGGATATTCTGCTCCTCCGCGATGATGCAGGAGAAATGCTGGAGCAATGCGACAAGCGAGAACCCGGAGTCGCTTGGTTTTATGTCGCGCATAGCGCCCTTTGGCGTGGCGTTGTGCATTCTTCGTCGTCGACGCGAGCCATGACCGCGAGGGCGAGCGCCGAATATCATGGAGTCATGAGTGAGACGCGTGTGCACCTGTCCAAGACCGAGCCGACCGCGTATCAGGCGCTCGATGCGTTCTCGAAGACCGTCGGGCAGATCTGCGCGGCGAACGGCATCGACGATCGCCTCAAGGAGATCGTCATGATCCACTGCTCGCAGCTCAACGGGTGCGCATACTGCGCCCGCATCCACGTCGACCGCGCCGTCGCCGCCGGCATCGACACCGACACGCTCACCCAGATCCCGACCTGGCGCGAGAGTGGCGTGTTCAGCGAGCGCGAGCGCGCGGCCCTCGAGCTCGCCGAGGCGTTCACCTTCATCTCCGAAGACGGCGTGTCCGACGAGGTGTACGACCTGGTCGGCAGCGTCTTCACAGAGAAGGAGTACGCGGCGCTCAGCTGGGCGTGCGTCTCCATCAACGCGTTCAACCGCGTCGTGATCGCCGGACGCTATCCGGTTCCCGCCCGGACTCCGCAGGCGCAGGCGTGATGATCCTCGACGTCGACGGGGTCACCAACGTCCGCGATGTCGGCGGCATCCCGACGTCCGGCGGCCGCATCCGGGCGGGCGTGCTGCTGCGGTCGGGTCAGCTTTCGGGCGCCACGACGAACGGAGCGGCCGTGCTCCGTGCGACGGTGCAGCACATCGTCGACCTCCGCGACGGCGAGGAGGTGGCGGCGGAGCCCACCGAGATCGAGGGACCGGACACCACGCACCTCCCGCTGTTCCTGGGCTCGGTCCGGTCGTTCTTCGAAGCCGACACGAGCCTCGACGATCTCTACCTGCATCTGCTGGAGGAGAGTGGGGAGCGCCTGGTCGAGGCCATCCGCATCATCGCAGCAGGGGCGCCCACCCTGGTGCACTGTACGGTCGGCAAGGACCGCACGGGGGTCACGGTGGCCCTCGCCCTCTCCGCCGTCGGCGCCGATCGTGAGGCCGTGATCGCCGACTACGCACTCACGGAGTCGCAGCTGCCGGCTGAGCGTTCGCGGCGCATCGCCGCGTATCTGCGCGCCGAGCACCCCGAGGCGGTGCATGCGGTGGCCCTGGCGACGCAGTCGCCCGCTTCGGTGATGCGGAGCCTGCTGGAGCAGGTCGATGAGCGCTGGGGTTCCGCCGCGGGTTACCTGCGGGCCCACGGGATGACCGAGGCGGAGCTCGCCGCGCTGACCGCCGCCCTCGTCGAGCCGACCGAGTAGCGCGCATCGGGACCGCGCCCGGCCCGAGGAAGCAAGGTAAGGCAAGCCTTCACTTGGTGTACCATGAGAGCATCATGAACACCTCGCTCGAGACTCGCAGCACGCGCGCAGCACGCCGCGCGGCACGTCAGCGCGCGCACCACCTGGTGACGGCGGACGAACAGTCCCTCACCGAGCTCGAGATATTCCTGACGACGCTGCCGCTGTGCGCCTCCGGCCGCATCTTCATCGAGGTGCCCACGGTCGCCGATATCGGCGTGATCGAGGCTCCGGGACGGATGACCGTCACGTGGCTCGCGCGCGAGCAGCGCTCCGGTGCTCCCGGCACCGGCCGTGCCTGCGCTCCGGGTCAGGCCCTGGCGCGCGCGACCTGCGCGTGGGCCGACGAGATGATGTGCGACGACGAGATCGAGACGCGCGTCACGCTGCTCGGCGGCTACCTCGGCACCGCGGACATCGTCGAGCACCTGACGAGCGCGCTGCAGGTCTCGCCCGCACTCATCCGCACCCCCGAGCGCTTCGGCCTGCTGCCCTCCGACCGCTGACCACGCGAGCGCGGCGTCAGCGCGACCGGCGCACGTAGTTGCCGTCTTCCAGCCCCGCCTCGATCTCGAAGCGGTTGCGCAGCGGATCCCGGCCGGCGAACAGATAGAGCACCGGCATCAGGAAGCCGTAGCGGAGCCACTGCGCCTTGTGCACGGCCTCGTGACGCAGGACGGCATCGCTCGGACGGGCGTCGCCGGTGAGGAAGCACCCGCCGACGCACACGCCGCCACGGTTGAAGGTCCAGGTGGGCATGCCCCGGAAGATCCACAGCCCGGCTCGCCGCTCGACAGGTCCGGTGCTCCAGAGCGACCCCCAGAGCCACCCGACAGCCGTGCCCCAGGCATAGCCGAGGCGACTGATCGGCGAACGCAGCAGGAACGCGGGGATCCGGCGGTCGAGGCGACGCCCGCGGGTCAGCGCCTCGTCGGCGGCAGGACGCCAGTCCGCCGCCGTGCTCATGCCACGGCTCCGACCAATCGGAGCAGTGCTCCGAGGTCGTCGACCGCATCGGCCGGCGTTCGCGGGGCGAAGCCGGCGATCGTCGCGCCGGCCAGCGGGATCTCGGTGCGCAGCGCGCGGATGGCGGCGCTCAGAGCCGTGGGGGAGAGCCCGAACGGCACGGAGGAGGAGACGCCGGCGAAGTCGGAGGGGTCGAGCACATCCACGTCGATGTGGACCCAGACCCGTGATGCCCCGGTCGCTCTGACCGCGTCGAGCAGCGCATCGGGTCGTTCGAGGTCGTCGACCGAGAGGTTCGTCAGACCCTCGAGGGGGGCGACCTCGGCGTCGTCGAGATTGCGCACGCCCACGGTTACCACCCGGTCGGCGCGGATCGCGGGGGAGAGGACGAGCTGCTCCTCGCCCTCGCCGAGCAGGGCGCGCAACGCCATTCCGGAGAAGGCTCCGGAGGGAGAGGTATCGGGCGTGTGGAGGTCGGCGTGGGCGTCGCACCACACGACGGCGAGATCGTCGGTGCCGCCCGGGAGCGCATCGATCGCGGCGACGGTGATGCTGCAGTCGCCGCCGATCACGACCGTATCCGAGTCGATGTGCCCGTGGGTGAGCTCGCGTGTGCGCAGCAGCGCGCTCAGGCGGCGCACCCCGGTGCCGAGGGATTCACCCGCCTCGACCGGCACCTCCAGCACGGTCGTGGCGGCCCGAGGAAGGTCTCCGGCGATGGCTGCGGCACCGTCGACGAGGAGCATCGCGCGCGGTGCGGGGGAACCCTGCCACTGCGGGATGACGAGGAATCGCACCATGGGTGCCTCCGAGAAGAAGAGCGCGGATGTCCCGGGCGCACGGCCCGGGACACCCGCTGGTGGTGTCAGTTGCCTTCGATGGCCTGACGGGGAGCGCTGCCGCCGGCCTTGAGCTCGGCGAGACGCGCCTCGACCTCGGTCAGCTCGCCGAGGTCTTCCAGGCTCTCGAACTGCGCGTCGAGGCTGGACGCCGCGAGCTCGATCTTGCCCTGAGCGATGGCCTCCTGGCGACGGACCTTGTCCTCGAACCGGCCCAGCTCGCTGGTGGGGTCGAGCACGTTGATCGAGCCCACTGCGTCCTGCACCTTGGTCTGCGCCTCGGCGACCTTGGCACGCGCGAGAAGCTCGCTGCGCTTGTTCTTGAGCTCGACGAGCTTGTCCTTCATGCCGTTGAGGCCGCTCTTGAGCTTGTCGACGATCTCGGTCTGTGCCGCGATCTGCGGCTCGGCGCCGGTCGCCTCGCGCTCGGCGCTGATCTGGCGCTGCAGCGCGATCTTGGCGAGGTTGTCGAACTTGTCGGCATCGGTGGCGTCGCCGCTCTTGCGCATCTCGTCGGCCTTGCGGCTGGCGGCGAGGGCCTTGTTGCCCCACTCGGTCGCGGCCTGCACGTCTTCCTCGTGGTCACGCTCGAGGAGTCGCAGGTTGCCGATGGTCTCGGCGATCGCGGACTCGGCGTCGGCGATGCTGTTCGTGTAGTCGCGAACGAGCTGGTCGATCATCTTCTGCGGGTCTTCCGCGGAGTCCAGGAGGGAGTTGATGTTCGCGCGGACGAGGGTCGAGATACGTCCGAAGATGGACTGCTTGGTCATGCGTGGTTCCTTTCAGAGGGCGTCTTCGAGAGCTTGGCGTAAATGTCTGTGTGGCGGATCAGAAGCGTCTACCTCCGGATCGACCGCTGCGGCCTCCACCGCCGCGGGATCCCCCGCCGCCGAAACCGGAGCTGCGGAAGCCGCCGCCCCCGGAAGAGCGCCAGCCGCTGCTGCTGCTTCGACGGGACGACCCGCCGCCACCGCCGGCGAGGAGTCCGCCGATGATGCCGCCGAGGATGTCCCCGCCGATTCCGGAACCGCCGGACGAGGAATTGGATCCGCCGAACGGGCTGCCCCAGCCGCTGTCGTACCCGGGCGGGTTGTACGCCTGGACGTCGGATTGCGCGGCGGAAGTGGCCTGGCCGGCGAGGGCGAGTGCGCGGTTGGCCTCGGCCAGAGACGCCTCGGGGTCGGTGGCGCGCAGGTTCAACGCCTGGGTGAGACTGGCCTCGGCGTTGGCGAGCCGGGTTCGTGCCGTCGAGCCGACCGTGCCGCGGCGGGTCTCGATGAACTCGCGCGCCGCACGGATCTCGGAATTCGCCTGCGCGAGGGTCTGCTCGAGCATCTGCTGCACGCGGCGCGAGCGCTCGACGCCTTCTCTGCCCTGGGCGATTGCCGCATCGATCTGGGCGTTCGCGGTGCTCAGCGCCTCGAGTACCCGCTGCGGATTGCGCTTCGTGCTGGCGAGGTCGGCCTGCGCCAGTTGGAGCTGCTGCGCGGTCGCGGAGGAGGCCGCCGCGACCGCACCGGTCGTATCGGGCAGCTGCTGTGCCGCGGCGAGGTCGGCCTGTAGTTCCGTGACCAGCGCCTGCGACTGTGTCTCGATGGCGGCCAGCTCGGCGCCCAAGGTCGAGACCGCTTGGGCGAGCTGGGCGGCCTGTGCGACCGACTGCTCGGCGGTGCGGATCGCGAAGGCGGCTTCGCCGGATCGGCCGGCCGCGATCGCCTGGGCGGCCGCCTCGATCGAGCGGTCGGCCAGGTCGGCGCGCTCCTGTGCCTGCGCGGGGTTGTCCGCGACCGTGCTCAGGGCTGCCGGGTCATACGTCGCCGACAGTGCGGACAGAGCCGGTGCGGCGGCGGCGAGGATCGGGGTCAGAGCCGCGCGTTCGCCGCGGACCCTCTCGAGTTCCTGCGGCGCATTCTGCTCGAGTTTGCGAAGGGCATCGAAGGCCTCGGTGTTGTCGTCGAGCACATCGTCGATCTCTTCGGCGATCCGGATGATGCGGATGTGCCAGGCCCGACGGTCGTGGATCGTGTCCTCGATCTCGTCGTCGAGCTTCTGCTTGAGGTCGAAGGCCTCAGCGATCTTGGCCTTCGCCGCGTCGACGACGCGGGTGAACTCCTCGGTGGCGCCCTCGCCGAACTGCGCGACCGCGAAGCCGAGCTCTTCCTTGCTCGAGGTGATGGCGTCATCGGCCTGGACGAGTGCGAGCCCGGCCTGCGTCTCGACCTGCTCGTCGGTGAGGGTGGAGAACGGATCAGCGGGGTCGGGTGTCTCCGGCATCGCGCCGCGTCGGCGGATCTCGGCCTTGCGCCGCGCGCGTCGGACGAGCGCGACGATGAGCCAGATGAGCAGAGCGGCCGCGATGACGGCCACCACGATCAGCGTGACACGGAGCGCTCCGGCACCCCCGTCGCCCTGGATCTCATCGGCGGCGAGAGTGATCGCCCCGACCCAGTCGCCGTCGGCGGCGAGCGGGACCATCTTGTCTTCGATGGTGTCGAGCTGGTCGAAGCTCACCGGCCCGTCGGGCGCCGCCGAGATGTAGTAGCTGCGGCCGTCCACCGCGATCGCGAGGAGATACTGCTCGCTGCCGAGGTTGTTGCTGTCGGCGACGGTGTCGGCCCACTGCACGTTGTCGCTCGGGTTGGTGAAGTCGTCCACCAGCACGACGAACAGATCGGCGTTCGAGTTGGCGGTCAGCTCCTCGAGCCGGGCCTCGACAGTGGCTTCTTCATCGGCGCTGAGCACGTCGGCCTGGTCGGTGACGTAGCCGGAATCGAGGGTGAGCGGATCGGTGGCGGATGCCGCGGACGCGGTAAACGTTCCTGCCACGGCGGCCAGCGCGAGTGCGGCCAGCGTGAGCCACCGTTTCGTCATCGTGTTCCCTCCGACCGGCAGCCGAGCCCCATGCCATGAGTCTATGCACAGAGCCCGACACGCGACAGCACCAGCGGCGGGTTCGCCGTTCGCCCTCAGCGGAGGCACATACCCTGGAAGGCATGGACGACATGTACGGTTCGGATGTGCTGGCGACAGGCTGGCGCGACCGCGGCGCGAAGAAGGTGCCGCAGGTCGCGGCGGAGGCGGATCTGGTCGTGGAGGTCGCCGATGACGGCTTCTGCGGCGCGGTCACCCGCGTGCAGGCCGGCAACGTCGAGCTGGAGGATCGCGTCGGCCGTCGACGCCTGTTCCCCCTCGGTGGCGGGTTCCTCATCGACGGCGCACCGGTGCGGCTCGTCGTGCCGGCGGCGAAGGAACAGGGTCCGCGGCGCACCGCATCCGGATCGTTCGTCGTCGCGGATCAGCGCGCACGCGTCGCGCTGCCCAGTCGCATCCTCGTCGAGGGCAGACACGATGCCGAGCTGGTGGAGAAGGTCTGGGGCGCCGATCTCCGCGTCGAGGGCGTGGTCGTCGAGTTCCTGCAGGGCGTCGATCTGCTCGACGATCTGCTGACCGCCGAGCCGCCCAGCGCCAGCCGCCGATACGGCGTGCTCGTCGACCATCTCGTGCCCGGTTCCAAGGAGACCAGGATCGCGCAGGCCATTGCGCGCGGCCCGCACGGCCGACACCTCCGCATCGTCGGGCACCCCTTCATCGACGTCTGGCAGTGTGTCACCCCGCGAGCCCTGGGCATCGCGAAGTGGCCGGAGATCCCGCGCGGGATCGAGTGGAAGGTCGGGATCTGCCGGGCCTTCGGGTGGCCCCATGAGACCCAGGCCGACATCGCCCGCGCGTGGCAGCACATCCTCTCGAAGGTGACCACCTACCGGGACCTGGAACCCGCGCTGCTCGGCCGTGTGGAGGAGCTCATCGACTTCGTCACGGCCCCGGCGGGTTGAACGCCGCCACCGTGGACGCAGGGAGCGCGGGGCGCCGACGACTACCCTGGAATCATGCCCGAACCCCGTACCTTCCGAGACGAGCCGGTGTCGTTCGTGCGCCGCAGCGGCCGGATGTCCGAGGCGCAGGAGCGCGCCTTCACCGAGCTCGGCCCGCACTACCTGCTCGACGTCCCGCGCGACGTCGCCTGGACCTCGGTGCATCCGGAGGCCCGCCTCGATCCGGCGACCGAGTACGGCCGTACCGCCGACCTCTACGTGGAGATCGGATCCGGTCAGGGGCACGCGATCGTCGCGGCGGCCTCCTCCCGTCCCGATGACGACTTCCTCGCCGTCGAGGTCTTCCGTGCCGGCCTCGCCCGGACCATGCTCGATGCCGACAGGGAGGGTGCCCGAAACGTCCGCGTCGTCGAGGCGAACGCACCCGAGGTTCTCTCGTCGTACCTTCCCGAGGCTGCGGCACGCGAGGTGTGGATCTTCTTCCCCGACCCGTGGCACAAGAAGAAGCACACCAAGCGGCGTCTGGTGCGGCCGGGATTCGGCGACACCGCGGCGAGGGCGCTGAAAGACGGCGGCCTGCTGCGTCTCGCGACCGACTGGGAGGACTACGCCCTGCAGATGCGCGAGGTGCTCGACGCCGAACCGCTGTTCGAGCGCGCGTTCGACGGGGAGTGGGCCGAGCGCTTCGACGGCCGGGTGATGACCGCGTTCGAGCGCAAGGGCATCGCGAAGGGGCGCGACATCCGCGATCTGGTCTACCGGCGCCGGGCGCGCCCGTGACCGAGGTCCGGCGGGAGACGACGCTGCGCCTCGCCTTCGTGCCGGCGTTACTCGTCTGTGCCGCTGCTCCGGCGTTCTTCGTGCTGGAGATCCCGTGGCTGGGCTGGGCGCTGCTCGCCCTGGGGATCCTGGTCGCCTGGCTGCTCGAACGCGGCCGGCCGGCTGAGGACCAGGTCGTGAGCATGGGTGCACGGCGGGAGACCGCGAAGGTGATCGGCGTGCATCGGCCGCCCTCGCTCACCAGGGACCTCTCCCTGATCGCCGTCGGCCTGCTGATCGTCAGCGTCATCCCGCTCGCCGCCGAACTCGACAACCTGGCGATGCTGCGTTTCACGCTCGCGCTGGGCGGTGCGGTCGCGGTGCCCTACGTCATCTCCCGGTTCGTCTACCGCGACCGCGCCATCAGCTTCCCGTGGCGCACGCACCGTCGATGGGGTCGTCTGCAGTGGGGATGGCTGGTGGCGGTGCTGATCCTGGGGTGGTTGATCCTGCCCTTCTACTTCATCACCAGCGGCGTCTACCAGAACTGGCCGGTCGTCGACACGCCCGAGCTCATCGCCCGGCTCTTCGTCGGAGTCGGCGCCGTGGGCATCTGGGACGAGCTGTTCTTCATCTGCACGGTGTTCGCGCTGCTGCGGCGTCACTTCCCGAACCTGGTCGCGAATCTGCTGCAGGCGATCGTGTTCGTCTCGTTCCTCTGGGAGCTGGGGTACCGCGAGTGGGGTCCGCTGCTGACGATCCCGTTCGCGCTGCTGCAGGGCTACATCTTCCTGCGCACCCATTCGCTCGCCTACGTCGTCACCGTGCACCTGCTGTTCGACGCCGTGGTGTTCGCGGTGCTCGTGCATGCGCACAACCCCGGGCTGCTGCCGATCTTCCTGGTCTGACAGAATCAGCACATGCTCATCGTCGGTCTCGTCCTCGCCGCAGCCGCCGCTGCGTTCCACGTCTTCATCTTCGCGCTCGAGTCGCTGCGGTGGACCGAGCCGGAGACGAGGAAGATCTTCGGCGTCGCCAGCGAGGCGGATGCCGTCACGATGAAGCAGCTGGCCTTCAACCAGGGCTTCTACAACCTCTTCCTCGCACTCACGACCCTGCTCGGTATCGGCCTCGTGATCGTCGGTTCGGCCACCGTCGGACTGACCCTGGTGTTCGCCGGCACTGCGATGATGCTCGCCGCCGCATTGGTGCTCATCCTCTCGGACCGCGCGAAGGCGCGTGCCGCACTGATGCAGGGGACGCTTCCCCTGCTCGCCGTGGTCGTCACCGCGATCGGCGTCGCGATCGGCTGATCGCCGACCGACCGGGAGCCCGGAGCGGGGTGACACGCGCGCTTCCAGCCGCCACACTCGTTGCATGGCCGACTGGGTGCTGCACGTGGACATGGATCAGTTCATCGCCGCGGTCGAGGTGCTGCGCAGACCGGAGCTCGCCGGGCTCCCGGTGATCGTGGGCGGACGTGGTGACCCCACGGAGCGCGCCGTCGTGTCGACCGCATCCTACGAAGCGCGCGCGTACGGCATCGGTTCGGGGATGCCGCTCAAGATCGCGGCACGCAAAGCCCCGGAGAACGCCGTCTTCCTGCCCGTGGACCAGGAAACGTACGCGGTCGCCTCCGGCGAGGTGATGGCCGCGCTCCGGTCGTTGCCCGACGTGGTGCTCGAGGTCATCGGGTGGGATGAGTGCTTCCTCGGTGTGACGACGGAGGACCCGGAGCGGATCGCCACCGCTGCACAGGCGGCTGTGCTGGCCGCGACTGAGCTGCACTGCTCCGTCGGCATCGGGGACAACAAGGTGCGTGCCAAGATCGCGACCGAGTTCGGAAAGCCGCGGGGGATCTTCCGGCTGACGGCGGAGAACTGGTTCGAGGTGATGGGCGACAAGCCGACCCGCGACCTGTGGGGCGTCGGCTCCAAGGTGCAGAAGCGACTGGCGGCCCACGGGATCACGACCGTCCGTGAACTCGCCGACGCCGATGAGGAGATGCTGGTCGCGGAGTTCGGCCCGCGGATGGGCGTCTGGTATCACGGGCTCGGCTCGGGGCTCGGGCCGAGCGTCGTCGACGACACGCCGTGGGTGGCACGCAGCCACAGTCGTGAGACGACCTACCAGCAGAACCTCACGACGACCGCGCAGGTCACCGCCGCCGTCCGGGAACTCGCCGTTCAGGCCTTCGACGACTGCGCCGCTGAAGGAAGACCCGTCGTCCGCGCGCATCTCAAAGTGCGGTACGCGCCGTTCGAGACGAAGACGCTCGGGCGCAAGCTCTCTGCACCGACGACCGATCCGGAGGAATTCGTGGCGGCCGCCCTCGCGCTCGCCGGGGCCCTCGACACTGAGCGGGAGGTGCGTCTCCTGGGCGTGCGCGCGGAGATGACGATGCCCGACGAGGGCGACACCGCGGAGCGGACGCCGGTCCGAGGGAGGATCTGAGCCCGCAGTCGGGACGTGGCGCCCCCGGCCGCGGGGGGATCAGGCTCGGATGACGGCAGCGACTGCGCTCACTTCGATGAGCGCACCGGGAACCCCCAGGCCGGCGACGAGAGCCGCCGTGACCAGAGGCGGTGCGCCTTCTCGCGCGAGCCTGGAGGCGACCGCGCCGTACGCCGCGCGCAGGTCGGCGTCTTGATGGATCAGGACTGTCCAGCTGATCACGTCGTCGAGTCCGGCGCCGGCGGACTCCAGCGCGATGCGGGCGTTCTCGACGGCGCGCAGCGATTGGTCGGCGGCATCGGACGAGACGATCGCTCCGGTGGCATCGATGCCGTTCTGGCCGCCGACGTAGATCGTGGTCGCGCCCGGCGGCACGACGGCGACGTGACTGAATGCGGGACTGACGACGAGCCCTTCGGGGCTGGCGAGTGTGATCTCCATGCCCATACTCTGCACCGGGGCTCCGACGTGCGGAACCCCGATGTCGAGGCGTGGATCAGAAGCGCAGCAGCACCTTTCCGATGCGTCCGGCGGTGTTGCTCGCCTGCACGGCCGCGCCGATGTCGGCGGCGTCGAAGATGCCGGCGACCGGAAGGGTCAGGGTGCCGTCGGTGACGCGCTGGACCAGTTCGCCGAACAGCTCGCCGCGTGTGCCGGGGTCGAGGCTGGGCATGACCTTGCTGCCCCAGAAGCCCTTCACCGTCGCCTGCTTGAAGATGACGTCGGACGAGGCGATCTCCATCGTGGGGGAGTCCATGGCTCCGAAAGCCACGAGCGTGCCGCCCTCGGCAAGGAGCGACAGCACGTCGCCCGCCGAAGACCCGCCGACGGAGTCGACGCCCGCGACGATCGGTGCGCCGCCGGTGATGTGCGCGACCTGATCCCGCCAGTCGTCCTGGTCCGTGGCGATGACACCTTCGATGCCCTGGGTCCGGAGCTCCTCGATGCCGGCGGTGCGACGGACGAGTCCGAGGACGTTGACGCCGCGGGCGGCGCCGAGCTGGGCGAGCATGCGGCCCACCGCGCCGTTGGCCGCATTCTGCACGATCCACTCGCCCGGCTGCACGTCGAGGAAACGCAGCAGGGTGATCGTGCTGAACGGCATGGAGACCAGCTGCGCTGCGTCCTCGTCCGAGAGAGCGTCGGGCACGGGGATCAGACCTGCGGCGTTCGCGAGGAAGTACTCCGACCATGCGCCGAACGTGCCGCCCGTCGCGACGCGCTGGTCGACGGCGAGGTGATCGACGCCCGCACCGAGAGCGTCGACGATGCCGACCGCCTCGGTGCCCGAAGCCGCGGGGAGTTCGGGCTTGAAGCCGTACGTACCGCGGACGGTCCACAGATCGTGGTTGTGGATGGGGGAGAGGAGCGTGCGAAGACGAACCTGGCCGGCGCCGGGCTCGGGCAGGGGGCGGTCTTCGATCCGGAGGACCTGCTCGGGATCGCCGAACGTCGGGTGGATGAGTGCGCGCATGGGATTTCCTTTTCGGGTGGAGGGTTCAGTGGGTGGCGTCCGCCGGGGCGGGCGCGGAGCGACTCGCGGTGACGAGCTGGAGCCGCTCGGTGATGTCGTGCAGTTCGGCGATGAGCTCGCGCCGACGGTCGTCGTCGCTCAGCCCGGCAGCTTCGGCGACCGTACCGTGGATCGGGGCGACCTCGGTGCGAAGTGCCTGGCCACGTTCGGTGAGCTGTACGGTCACGACCCGTTCGTCGGCCTCGCCTCGGACTCGGGTGACGAGTCCCGCCTGTTCCAGACGACGCACGAGGGGCGAGAGCGTGCCGGAGTCGAGTCGCATCACCGCCCCGAGCGAGCTGATGGTCTGCTCTCCTTCGAGCCACAGTGCGGCCAGCACGAGATACTGCGGATAGGTCAGCCCCCAGGGGGCGAGGAGTGTGCGGTACGCCTGCGTGGTCGCGCGTGATGCGGAGTACAGCGAGAAGCACACCATCTCGTCGGTCATGGCCATGCGATGAGTATTGCACGCAAGTAAGTTGTGCACAACTTAAAGCGGGTGGCCCGCCTTGGCGAAGGGCCACCCCTGCAGGGTGAGATGCGGTTCATGGTGAGTCCCGACCGCAGTACGCTCGGCCGGACGACCACACGGAGGCAGGAGGATGCAGTGACCAGACCGTCCTGGCTGTTCAGCACGCTGGCGGGTTACCAGACCAGATGGGTCGTCCGAGACGTGGTCGCCGGACTCTCGGCCGGTGCCGTGGTGATCCCGCAGGCGATGGCGTACGCGACGATCGCGAACCTTCCCGTCCAGGTGGGGCTGTACACGTGCATCGTGCCGATGGTGGTCTACGCCGCCCTCGGAGGCAGCCGGGCGATGAGCGTCTCGACGACCTCGACGATCGCGACGCTCACGGCGACGACCCTCGTCTCCGCCGGGGTCGCAGCCGGCGCGGAGGACGCGATCGGCTCCCTGATGATGCTCACGCTGCTGGTCGGAATCATCCTGCTTCTCGCCCGGGTCGGCCGACTCGGCTCCCTCGTCGAGAACATCAGCGGGGCCACGGTGCTCGGACTCAAGATCGGCGTCGGCGCCACGGTGGCCGTCGGTCAGCTGCCGAAGCTGCTGGGGGAGACCTACAACTTCTCGGGGCACGGGTTCTTCCGATCGTTGGCCGCCGTCGGAGAGGCGTTCGGCAGCGTCAACTGGCCGACGGTCGCGCTGTCGGCAGGCTCCGTGGTGCTGCTGGTGGTGCTGAAGCGCTGGGTGCCGAAGGTCCCGGGGACACTCGTCGTCGTGGTCGGCGGGATCCTCCTGGTCTGGCTCGGCGGGATCGACCGACTCGGAGTGAGTCTCATCGCCGCCGTGCCGAGCGGACTGCCCGTTCCCGGATTGCCCGACCTGGCGCAGGTCACCGCGCTCGTTCCCGGTGCCCTCGCGATCGCCGTCATGGCTTTTCTCGAGTCCGCAGCCGTCGCCCGAAGCCTGCGCACCGCGGACGAACCACAGATCGACAGCAACCAGGAACTCTTCGCCACCGGTGCGGCGAACACCGTCGGCTCGTTCTTCGGCACCATGCCCGCGGCGGGTGGTTTCTCGCAGAGCGCGGTGAACCAGAGTGCCGGGGCGCGATCCCAGCTGGCGACGGTCGTCACGGTCGTGCTCGCCGTCCTGGTCGCCCTGTTCCTCGGCCCTGTCCTCAGCCTCATGCCCGAGGCCACCCTGGCCGCCATGGTCTTCGTCGCGGTCGCGGGGCTCATCAACGTCCCGGAGCTTGTGCGGTGGGCTCGGATCAGCCGCGTCGACTTCTGGATCGCGCTGTCGGTCGCGATCATCGGGCTCACCGCGGGATTGTTGTCGGCCGTCGCCGTCGGCGTCGTGGTGACGCTGATCCTCGTGCTGCGCGAAGTGAACGTCCCGAAGATCCGCGTGGTGGGAAGGGTCGCCGGCGTGCTCGGCATCCACCTGGAGCGCGGGCTGTACACCGCGAATGCGCTGGTCAACGAGCGCAGGCTTCTCGAGATCGTCGACGGCGAGGAAGAGGACGTCGCGGCTCTCGTGCTCGGGATGAGGCAGCAGGAGGTCATGACCATCACCGTGCTCGAGGCGCTCGAGAACCTCGACCGGGAGCTCGCGCAGCGCGATACGGAGCTTCACCTGGCCGCGCTCCCTGAACAGGCCGCCGCTGTCGCCGGACGCACGCCGTGGTTCACGGCGCTGCGCGCGGCCGGTCGCGTGCACGACACCGTGCGGGAGGGGATGGAGGCGGCCGCCACCGCCCATCGCCCAGAGGCGGCGGGAGGCGGCGTTCACCCTGGTGAAGTCGATGATGCACGCTGACGGCTGATCGACCGGTGCCTACGCTGAGCCGTGAGGGCGAATGGCGGAGACCGCCGTCGGCGAAAAAGGGGGACGGGCATGCGAAGAGGCATTCGGATCGCGTCGGCGAGGCGGTCGGGGTGGATGACCAGGCCGGCCTGACCTGGCAGTGGGCGGGGTTCGGTCTCGGTATCGCTTTCGCCCTGCCCGCGATGGTCGCCGCTCCATTCAGTCCGACGCTCGGTCTCGCCCTCGCCGTCGGCGTTCTTCCCGCGGCGGCGTTCCGGCTTCCGCCTCGGCGACGCGGTCGCGCGGTCATCCTCCTCGTCGGCGGTCTCAGTGCGGTCGGGCTGCTCGTGGGTTCGCTGCTCGCCACCGTGCCCGCCGTCGCCGTCGTCGCGGTTTTCGGCGCGGCCGTGCTCGCGTGCATCAATGCGGTGCATGGGCGCCTGGCGCAGCTCGTGCTGATCCTCGTCCTGCCGATGATCGGCATCGGTCTGAGCTTCCCCTGGTCATCGGCAGCCGTCGGGCTCGCGGGCAGCATGCTGGCGGGATCGCTGTACGCGTGGCTCGTCTCCCTGCTCTGGCCGGAGCGAGATGGCCCGCCGCCGCCCGCAGCCCCTGTGCCGCGAGGTCGGGCGATGCTGGTCTACGGTCTCCTGCTCGGTGCCGCGGCTGCGATCGCCGCCGCTGTGGGCTTCCTCCTCGATCTGCAGCACGTCGGCTGGGCGACGGCGGCGGTGCTGCTGGTGATGCGTCCCGTGCGCGGGCAGCTCATCTCGCGCAGCATCGGCCGGGCGATCTCGGTGCTCGTCGGTGCCTTCGCCGCCGCCGCTTTCGCAGTCCTCGCGCCGGGAGATCTCGTCATCGGCCTCGTCGCCGGCGTCGTCGTCGGTGCCCTGTGTGCGACCCAGGGGAGCCGCTGGTATGTGGCCCCGGGCTTCACGACGTTCATCGCCCTGACCTTCATCCTGGTGAACTCCACGGAGCAGCCCGGAGCACGCTTCCTCGAGCGGGCACTGGAGACACTTCTCGGCGTCGGGCTGGCGCTCTTCTTCGGGGCAGCCGTGCCGTCTCTCCTCTCGGTGCTCGCTCTTCGACGGAGGTCGCCCTCGGTCTAGACCTTCGTCCTCTCGGAAGCGCTTGAGCCCTTATCTGCGCGGTGTCATACTGCGGATATCTACTGGCCTGGCGTCGAACGATGGACCGGGGGGTTCCCATGACGGAGAGCATCGGCGACGACGATGCACCGAGGACGTTCGTCCCCGAGGCGGGCGAGGATGACGTCGCGCGTCCACGACTGCTCGACCGGCTCACGGGCGCGATGGACGAGCCCTGGACCTTGACGCTCGTCACCGCCCCGGCCGGAGCCGGCAAGACCAGGCTCCTCGCCCGCTGGGCCCGGATGATCGACGCGGAACCGGACACCGCGGTGGTGTGGGTCTCCTTCCAGCGCGGCGACCGTGATCTCTCTCTCCTTCGCGCGGCGCTCGAACGGATCGCGGATGGGAGGCTTCGCGAGAGCCTGGCCACGGTTCCGCGAGTGGCGTCGGACACCTCGGCGCGCTCGCTCGCGCGCGTGCTGCGGGCGACCCCCCGCCGCATCGTGGTCGTCTTCGACGACGTCCACCTGATCGGGACACCGGAACTGGCCGACATGCTGTCGGCGTTCGTCCAGGCTGTCCCCGGCAACGCGCACGTCGTCCTCTCCGGGCGCGGCACGCGGCTGATCCGCGTGGCGCGGCGTCGCATCGCCGGAATCGCGCTCGAGCTCGACAACGCCGATCTGGCGTTCACCCCCGCCGAGGTGCGGTCCTTCTTCCGGGCCAACGGGATCACGGTCTCGCAGGGGGAGATCACGACGATTCTCCAGCGGACCGAGGGCTGGGCCGCGGGACTCCGCCTCATGGCGCTCGCTGGAGCGGCGCACGCCGACATCGCCGACAACGCGCTCCGCGGGGATGCGCCGGCGCTGGTCGACTACTTCCTCGAGGAGGTCTTCGCCGACCTGGATGAGGAGCTTCGCGAGTTCCTCCTCGTCACGTCCGTCCCGGAGGCGTTCTCGCTCGATCTCGCGTACCGGCTCTCGCCCGGCGCACCCGCTGCCGCCCTGGTGGACAGGCTCATCCAGCTCAGCGTGCTGATGGGCAGGCACGGCACCGATCCCGTCTGGTACCACTATCACCCGCTGCTGCGGGAGTTCCTCGCTGCCCGCCTGCGGGACCGGGGGCGGGCGGTCGTCGAGCGCCTCGAGAAGGACACGGCCGAGTGGTTCGCCGAGCAGCTGGAGCATCTTCCTGCGCTGCGACATGCCACGCAGAGCTCGGATCCGGCGTGCATCTCCGTGGTTCTGCGTCGGTGCGGGATGCAACTGATCCTGACGGGGCACGCCTGCGCCGTGATCGAGGCGATCGGGACGATGCCCGCTCCGTTGCGGTCGGACGCCGCGGTGCAGATGCTGGTCGCCGCCGCGGAACTCGCCCGCGGCGATGCCTCTGCAGCGGCCGCCGTCCTCGCGACGGTCGGCGATCAGGACGCGTCGCTGGCGACCCGTCAGTGGCTGACGGGACTCGATCTGCACACGGCCGTGCGCCGCGGAGGGATCACGGAAGCCCTCGCGCGGCTCGGTCGTGCGTTCGACACCGTCACGGGAGAGACCCAGCTCGACACCTACGCATTCCTGCAGGCGGCGATGGGCGAGTTGTATGTCGGTCACCTGGACCGCGCCGAGCACTATGCGCGCTCCGCTGCCGATCAGGCGCGAGCGGCCGGCGCGATCACGGCGGAGCTCCAGGCATCCGCAGTCCTGAACACCAGCGCCCTCTTCCGGGGCAGGATGCGCGACGTCCTCGCCTCGGGGGCGCGACTCGACGCCCGATGGCGCGAACTCGGAATGCCGGACGATCCCTTCTACGAGGTGACCCGAGTGTGGCGGTACTGGGTTCCGTACGAGCGCCTGCAGGCGGTCGACGCGGAACAGACCTTCCGTGAAGCGGCCGCGATCATCGACTCGGGTTCGGAGCCGGCGATATCGAGGGGTCTGCAGGGGCTGATGGCGCTGCTGAACGCCGAAGGCGCTCCCGACCCGCGTGCGGCGGCGACCACGCTGCTCGAGACGCTGGTCCCTCGCGACGACATGCCGCTTCCTCCGCACTGGTACGCGATGCTGGGCACCTTCGCCGTGCACGCCTTCGACCGCCTGGGCGAGCCGAATCTGCGGGACCAGTTCATCGCTGATACCGAGCGCGCACTCGGCACGAGTGGTGAGGTCGCGGTCCTCCGCGCGATCGCGGCCCTGAACGATCATCGGCACGCGGTGGCGCGCGAGACGCTCGCCCCCGTTCTCGACGGCTCGATGACGTGTGCGCTGCCGGCCTCGATGGTGGACGCCTGGCTGGTCGCCGCCGCGCTCGATGTGCATGCCGGTGACTCCGAGCGGGCACAGGCCTCGCTCTCCCTGGCGCTCTCGCTGGCGGAGTCGGAGGAGCACGTCCGCCGTATCGCCGCGGCCGATCCTGCCGTGATCCGTCTGCTGGGCGCGCGGGCGACCGCCGGAACCCGGACCCGCTTCGCCGACACCGTCCGTGAGCGTCTCATCGCCGCGGGGTTGCTCGTGGACACGGAACTCACGCATCGCGAACGCATCGTGCTGCTGGCGTTGAGCCGCAACGCGACGCTGCGTCAGATCGCGCAGGAGGAGTTCATCTCCCCGAACACCGTCAAGACGCACGTGCGCAACATCTACCGCAAGCTCGGCGTCTCGGACCGGGACAGTGTGACGGCGGCCGCGCACGCCCTCGGGATCGAGTAGCGCACACGGCCGCCGTCAGGGCGAGGACCGCGTCAGTCGCGTGCCATGGCCGCAGCCAGGTGCGCCTCGAGGTCGAGGTAGGCGTCGTCGGCGATGTCGAACACGACCTTCGTGATCTCACCGCCCGTGAAGTCGAACCCGTAGCCGTAGAGCGACGACACCGGGTCCGCGCTGTCGCGGCCGATGGTGAGCCCTTCGCCGCACAGGGAGAAGTGTCCGAGGACCGTGCGGATCTGCTTCTCGCCGACGACCTGATCGTCGATGTACAGCTTCACCGGGCCCACACCTTCTCGATGCTCGCCCATGCCTTCCTTCGTGAACTCGACGCCGATGATGTGCTTCCCCGACGTCGGCACGGGCGCGGAGACCCGGTCCTCCGGAGGAATGCCGAGGAAGTTGTACACGTAATGCACCTGGCCGTCCTTCACGACGAGCGCGTGCCCGCCGAACCGCGAGCCATGAGCGAAGATGACGCCCTCCGAGTCGGGCGTGAGCTCGACCTCGGCGGCGATCTTGTACGAGACGCCGTGCGTGTTCGCCGCGGAGCGCTCCGGCACCTCGCTCGTGTTCGGGTAGTAGACGAATCGACCCGAGGGGGGAGCCGGCTGGTGGAACTCCATGCCGATGAACGTCTCGAAGTCCTTCGGATTGCCGATGATCTGCAGGTCGTTCAGAGGCAGAACGTTGTTGGTCTTCGCCTCGTCCATCCAGAGCGCCTTGAGCTCTTCGAGCTTGTCGGGATGTTCCTCGGCGAGGTTCTTCGCTTCGGCCCGATCGACGTCCGTGTGATAGAGCTCCCACTCGTCCTTGTCGAAGTTGCTGATGCCGCTCATCGGACCGTGGACCGCGACGGCCTTCCAGCCCTCGTGCCAGATGCCGCGCTGGCCGAGCATCTCGTAGTACTGCGTCTTCTTCTGCGTCGGACCCTCCGGCTCTGCGTCGAACGAGTACGCCATCGACACGCCGGACAGGGGTGTCTGCTCGACACCGTTGTAGACGTCGGGGAACTCCACCCCACAAGCCTCGAGGATCGTCGGGACGATGTCGGTCGAGTGGTGGTACTGGTGACGCACCTCGCCGCGTGCCTTGATACCCGCTGGCCAATGGATGACGAGCGGATCGCAGACCCCGCCCTGATACGTGTAGCGCTTGAACATCTTGTAGGGCGTGGAGAACGCGGCTGCCCACCCGGTCGGATAGTGGTTGTAGGTGTCCGGCGAGCCCAGCTTGTCGACGAGGCGGAGGTTCTCCGCCTCGTCGTCGGGGTAGCCACCGAAGATCTTGCCCTCGTTGACCGAGCCGTTCGGGCTTCCCTCGCCGGACGCGCCGTTGTCGGCGCAGTACAGGATGAGCGTGTTGTCGAGCTGACCCGATTCTTCGAGGTAGTCGACGATGCGGCCGACCTGCGAATCCGTGTACTCGCTGAAGCCCGCGTAGACCTCCGCCATCCGAGAGAACATCGCCTTCTCCTCGGCATTCAGCGAGTCCCAGGGGCGCACCTCATCGGTCGGGTTGAAAGTGCCGTCGACCATCGGGTTCAGTGCGGTCAGGTCGGTGTCGGCCGGAACGATGTCCTTCTCGACCATCCTGGCGAGAACCCAGTCGCGGTAGGCCTCGTAGCCGTCGTCGAACTGACCCTTGTACTTGTCGATGTACTCCTGCGGCGCGTGATGGGGAGCGTGGTTGGCCCCGGGGCAGAACCAGAGGTACCAAGGCTTGTCCGGCTCCGTCTGCTTGACGTCGCGGATCATCGTGAGCGCCTGATCGGCGAGGTCCTTCGACAGGTGGTAACCCTGCTCGGGGAGGTACGGCTGATCGATGTAGTGGTTGTCCTCGGCCAGTGACGGATACCAGTTGTTGGTCTCGCCGCCGATGAAGCCGTAGAACCGGTCGTAGCCCTGTGCCAGCGGCCAGTGCTTCTTCGAGGCGCCGGCGGTCCACTCGTCGATCGGCACGTTGTGGTTCTTGCCGACCCAGAACGTCGACCATCCGGCATCGCGGAGCACGTGAGCCATGGTGACGTTCGACTCCGGGATGTGGGAGTTGTAGCCCGGGAAACCCGTCGACGACTCGGAGATCGTGGCGAAGCCGTTGAGGTGGTGGTTGCGTCCGGTCAGGAACGTCGATCGCGTCGGTGAACAGAGCGCGGTCGTGTGCCACTGCGAGTAGGTGAGACCGTTCTGCGCGAGTCGATCCATCGTGGGCATGTTGATCCGCCCACCGTACGGCGACCACGCTGCCATGCCGGTGTCGTCGTAGAGCACGACCAGGACGTTCGGTGCACCTTGCGGTGGTGTCGAAGCCCGATAGGCATCCCAATCCGCGACCGAGTCGCGCACGTCGAGTTCGATCTTGCCCTGGAAGTCGCGAGCCATCTGCTGGTTCCCTTCGCCTGTCGGAACGATGCCGTATCCGCACAGTACTGCGGCGTGATGGTTGTTGTCACCGGTGGAACGCGACGCTCATCCGGGTGATCCCCGTCACCTCGGAGCGAGGGACCCGTCGGGAGACGCTCCCGGTCACTCAGAGCAACGCCGCGAGCGCCTTCTGCAGCTGGAGGGCGCCGATCACGAGGAGCAGAGCCGCGTTGAGCACGTGTGTGTTGCCGGCGATCCACGTGCGGACGCGGTCGAGCAGTGGCTGCGCGTCCCGTCCCCGCACGACGACGTACACGACGGGGAGAGCGATCGGGAGGGTGCCCACCACGACGAAGGCGGCTGCGACCCAGACTCCCGCGGCCGGATCCACGTCGGACAGGGTGATGTCGAGCGCGGCGATGATGGCGCAGGACGCGTCGACCGGGTTCAGGACGAAGAGCCCGATGCCGAGGAGGAGCGTGCGCCCGGGGCGGAAGGACTCCACCGAGTGCAGCCAGCCGGGGAGTTGGGGCGAGGCGGCCACGACATCGTGTGGCGTCGAAGCCGCCGCCATCCGCTGGATGTGCACCCGGCCCTTCCGATACACCCAGACGGCGGAGACGACGAGGAAGAGACCGACGAGCAGACGCACGAGCGGCACCCAGAGGGGCGGTTCGCCGCGTTGATGCACCTGCAGCACCGGGAACAGCCACAGGAAGAGTGCCATGAGTCCGGCGAGGCCGAGGAACCATCCGAGAAGATAGGCGATCCCATTGGCCCTTGCGTTCCGCGACAGCAGCACCGCGACGAGAGCCATGATCGCGAGCGGGCTCAACACCACGCCCAGAGCGACCGGGATGAGATCCAGGATCAGCTCGCCCATCTCCGTGCTCCTCTTCTCCGAGTTCGCCCTCGCCGGTCGGTGACGGGTCTAGAAGCTTCCGATGCCCTTGCCGATCATGGACACCCCGATCACGAGCAGCAGGACGGCCATGATGACGGCGTTCTCGGTGGCGAGCCAGCCGCGCAGGGCGTCGAGCGGGCCGCGGAGGCGATCGGCGGCGATGAGATAGCCGACCACCGGGACCAGGACGGTCGATGCGGCGATGAGGGTGTAGATGACGACCACCAGCACGATGGATCCGCCCGGAAGCGCCGCCGCGCCGATGTCGGTGCCGGCGCCCGCCGCCATGATCAGGTTCTTCGGGTTCACCGCCGACAGCAGGAAGCCGAGCCCCAGCGCGACCGGGAAGGTGATCGTGTCGATGGCCTTCATCCACTTCGGGAGGGCGGCCTCTTCACCGGCCTTCGGCCGCTTGCGCCACTGCCCGAAGGCCAGGACGAACAGGAGCAGACCGAGCACGAGCTGCACCACACCGCGGATCGGATGGGAGACGTCGGGGTCGTCCGCGGGGAGTATCGAGGACAGCAGGGTGAACACCGTGACCGCGGCCACGATGCCGACGAGCCAGCCGAGCAGGAACCCGACGCTGGTCACTCGCGCCTTCGGAGAGAGCAGCATCAGGATCGCGGCGATGATCGGTATGGGACTGATCGCGACGCCGAGTGCGAGCGGAAGCATGTCTCCGATGACGGTACCCATCACTGGCCTTCTTTCGGTAGGGATTCGCGTTCGGCCGATGGCGGCACCAGACGCGTGATGGCTGAGCGGTTGGTCGAATAGACGTCCTCCGACGTGAGCAACCCGAGGCTGGTCAGTCGGTGCAGCGTGTTCGGGCGGACCCTGCTGAACGAGAGCGACACCGACCGAGCCGCGAGCCACTCCTTGAGCGATGCGAACGATTCGGCGCCCGTGACGTCGACGTCGGTCACGGCCTCCATGTCGACGACGAGGTGCTGGACGGCCCCTTCGCCCGCCGAACGGATGGCGTCCTTCACCGCGGTGGAGAAGACTGCTCCGTTCGCGAAGAAGAGCGGGGCGGCCAGGCGGATGACGATCACCCCCGGAGCGGTCACGGTTCCGGCGGGGGCGTCCTCGAGCAGAGACTCGCCCGGATCGCCGCTGGATTCCAGGACGTCGATCGCGGGATTCGAAGCGCGTCGCGCGATGTTGATGAGCGCGAGCACGAACGCGACGAGGATGCCCGGGATCGAGCCGATGAACAGGGTGACGAGGAAGCAGGTCGCGCCGATCAGGAACTCGAACCGGTCCTTGCGCCACAGATCGATGAAGTCGCGGATCCCGAGGAGCGGGATGATCGCGACCCCGACGATGGCACCGATGGCGGGTGAGGGGATGTCCGCCAACAGTGCGGTGCCGAAGAGGAGGAGCAGGAGCGTTCCGACGGCGAGGATCAGTGCGGGGAACTGTGTGCGCGATCCCGCCTGGTCCATGGCGGCCGTGCGCGAAGTCGACGATCCGACGGCGAAGCTGCCCTGAGCTCCCGCAGCGACGTTGGCGATGCCGAACGCGAACAGGTCCCGGTTCGCATGGAACGGGTAGCCGTGCTTCTCGGAGTAGGAGCGCGAGACGAGGAGCCCCTCAGCGGTGGTGACCAGTGTCAGCGCGATCGCGGACGGAATCAGCGCGAGCCAGAGCGACCAGTCGATCATCGGCCAGGTCAGCTCGGGCGGACCCGCGGGGACTTCACCCAGAACGGCGACACCGCGTTGATCGAGACCCGTGAGGACGACCACGAGCGTCGTCGCCACGAGGACGATCAGCGCCCAGGGGATGGCGCGCAGGTACCGGCGTCCCAGCAGCAGGACCGCCACCGAGCAGACCGAGATCAGGACGGCCCAGAGATTGATGGTGGCGAGACCTCCGATGAGGTCGGCGACCTTACCCGTGAACTCCTTGCCGGAGTCGATCTTGACGCCGAGCATCTTCGCGACCTGACTGACCATGATGTCCAGTGCAAGGCCGCCGACGAATCCGACCAGGATCGGCTTCGAGAGGAAGTTCGCCAGGAATCCGAGCTTGAACACGGCGAGGAGTACGAACATGCCGCCGCAGATGATCGCCTGCGCGAGGGCGAGGGTCGCGTAATCGGCGCTGCCCGCCGCGGCGAGGCCACCGATCGACGAGGCGACGAGTGCGGCAGCCGCCGCATCAGGGGAGGCGACCAGCTGACGGGAGGAGACGACGAGGGCGTACACGATCGTCGGCACGATCAACGCGTACAGTCCCGCGGTCGGGGGAAGCCCGGCGATCTGCGCATATCCGATGTTCAAGGGGATGGCGATGGCGAGCAGCGTGACGCCGGCGGTCAGCTCCGTGAGGAAGTTGCGCCTCGTCAGCCCCGCGAGTGGACGTTGCACGTCGACTCCCTTCGGGAGCGCTCCGGACGAGCGCGTTCGCGTTCACGATCCCATCGTGGGGGTCGCGGCGACCATGCCGGGGTCGCAACCTCCTCCGGGTGATTTACCGAGACCATGGGTGCCCTTTCATCCGTTGCCACGCGCCCGGCGACGCCGATTCCGACCGCGCGCGACGGGACGCTGTTCCGGTTCGGGCTCCGGCGGCAGGGCCGTGTGGTCGCCGGAGAGCCAGCGCACCCACGTCGACTCAGGATCGCCCTCGAGGACCAGCGTGCGCACGAGCAGGGTGAGGGGGATGGAGAGGATCGCGCCGAGCGGTCCGATGATGAAGGTCCAGAAGATCACGGAGAAGAAGCTCAGCGTGAGGCTGAGGTCGACCGCGTCGCTGACGAACTTCGGCTGCACGAGCACTTGGAGGACCACGTTGACGATGCTGTAGACCGCGACGACGCCGAGGAGCAGCGGCCAGCCCCCGACCACGAAGGCGAGGATCGCCGGGGGGATGAGCCCGACCACGAAGCCGACGTTGGGGATGAAGTTCGTGACGAACGCGAGGATCGCCCACACCACTGGCGCCGGGATGCCCATCCACCACAGGGCCAGCCCGTCGATGACAGCCACGATCGCGCCGAAGGTGGCATTGACGATGTAATAGCGCCGGACGCCGGAGTTCAGGCGGGAGATCCGGGCGAGGGCGGCACCCTTCGTCGCGCCGAACAGGGCGGGCGCTCGACCGTAACGGGCCGCATCGATCGCCATGAAGATGATGTAGGCGCAGACGAAGAACAGCGCCGTCGCGACGCTGAGGACGGTGCCGCCGATGCTTCGTGCGACGCCGAGCAGCGTCTCGGGATCGAGGACCGAGGCTGCCGCGTCCGAGGCCTCCTCGTCGAGGCCGAGTGACTGCAACCACCCCACCACCTCTGCGGCGGTGTTCTCGAGACCGCCCTGCGACACCAGGTCGCCGATGAGTCGGGCGAACTGGGTGCCGGCGAGCCAGAGCAGAGCGCCCATCGACAGCAGTATCAGATAGGCGACGACGATGACCGCGGTCGTGCTCGCCCACTGCGGCCAACCGCGCCGATCGAGCGGGCGGCGAAGCGGCTCGCAGATGACGACGATCACGATGGCGAGTGCGATCGGCCCGAACAGATCACGCGCGAAGTACACGCCGGCCAGCGTCACCGCGCTCGCCGCGAGCAGAAGAAGCACGCGCAGACTGGGGGAGAGCATGCGATCGGTGGCGCGCTCGGGCGCAGGCGAGGGGTTCACGCGGCCAGCGTAGCCCGCGGTCTGACGGGAGCCCGGTCGCCTCGCGGACGGCGGACCGGCGGCCCGGGAGATCAGAACGGCTCCGGGGGCACGAGGGGCGGGGGCCCCTGCTGCGGCGTGACCACGGCTTGCAGCCCCGACGCCTCGAGAGCCTCCGCGACGCCGCGCACGGTGTCGGAGATCACGGCACTGCCGTGCAGTGGGTGGTGCCAGATCTGGAGGGTGAGCGTCCAGCGAGTGGGCGAGATCGCGGCGACGCGCACGGTCGGGTGTTCGCGGGTGTGCACGCCGTCGACACCGCTCGCCGCATCCGTGATGGTCGTGACCGCGTCGTCCAGGTCGAGCCCCGTTGACCGCGCGATGCGGATGTCGACGTCGCTTCGGCGCGCGCCGTGACGCGAGTCGTTCACCAGGACCCCGGTGAGCAGCGCGGCGTTCGGCACGTGCACCGTGCGGCCGTCGACCGTCGTGAGGATGACCGAGCGACCGTTGAGCTCCTGCACGGTGCCCCGGATCACCCCGTCGGGGCCGTCGATGCCGATCTCCTCGCCGATCTTCACCGACTGACGGGACTGGATCAGGACCCCGGCAGCGAAGTTGTCCGCGACACCGCGCAGCACCAGGACCAGGACGATCGCGGCGATGACCGTCATCGCGAGCAGAGGCTGCACGTTCGCGCCGAGGAACGCCAGCCCGACCCCGATCCCGACCAGGAGCAGCGCGTACTGCGTGAAGCGCGCAGCCAGCTGCGAGACGGAGTCGGAGATTCCCGGGGTCCGCGCCGCCAACTTCAGCACGCCCTTGCGAGCGAGCCGCGAGAGCAGCCAGCCGATCAGCACCGACAGCAGCGCGAGCACGATCTGCCACCCCGACAGGCCCTCCGGGAACAGGTCGCCCAGCGTCACGATCGCCGTCCGCTCGACGTCTGCCCCACGCTCCTCGACCTCATCCGACAAGCATGCGCGACGCGTCTCCCCGGAGACCACGACACTCATCCTCAACGGGTGAGCACGGCGCGACACACGTGCGGCAGGGCAGGACGGCCTGCTCGGGGAGTCCATCGGGCGCGCTTCACGGAGCCGCATCGCCCCGAAGGGATGAGCCGCTCTCGCCGGTGGTGCAGCGGAGAAGGAGACTGAGCTCATGTCGTCGACGCCAGCAGGCCACGATCTCCTCACGGAAGCCCGCTCCCGCGGGGCCACACGAGAGCGCGCTCGGGAAGCCATCGGGCTCCAGATCTCGATCTTCGCGTTCGTCCTCGCCGCCCTCGTCGCACTGCCCGTGTTCCGGCTGCAGTCCGCGCCGATCGCGGGTCCCGACTCGCTCGGACAGTTCGCGGCGCTGATGTCGGCGGTGACGGCGATCGTCGTCTTCGTGCTCGGGCGTGTCATCGCGGCCGACCCGGCGCGGCGCGGCCGACTCGGGGTGCTCGACATCGTCGACATCGCCGCGTTCGCCTTCGCGCACGCCATGATCGCGCTACTCGGGTGGACCCTGGCGGCGACGATCGTCGAGGCGGGACTCATCGGCGCTGCGGTGTTCCCGGTACCTGTGCTGATGCTGGCCGGTGCCGCGGCCGCATTGACCGCATACGTGACCTACTACTCCGCCACGCACCTCGACCTGCAGCTGCTGGCCACGGTTCTCGCCGTGTTCCTCGTGCTGGGAGTGCTCGCGAGCATGCTCACGGCGAGCGACCCGCAGTGGTGGAAGGAGAACCTGAGCGCTCTCGGCATGACGGACGACCTCTCCGCCCGGGCCTTCAACCTCACCCTGACCGTCGCCGGGATCCTGGTGACGACGCTGGCCCGCTACGCGACGAAGGGGATTCCGACGCCTCATCCGCGCGGGGCCGCCTCGGTGCGCACGTGCCTCGTGATCGTCGGCATCTTCCTCGGTCTGGTGGGGGTGTTCCCCGTGGATGAGCACTTCGCCCTGCACACCGGGGTGGCTTCGGGGATGGTGGTCGCCTACGCGGTGCTGATCATCGCCGTCCGGTGGTGGGTGCCGGGCGTCTCGCGCACGTTCCTGCTCGTCGGCTACGTCTTCACCCTTCTGATCCTGCTGCTCGCGGTGTTCTTCGCCGTCGGCTACTACACCCTGACCGCGGTCGAGCTGGTGGCGGGGACGGTCGTCTTCACGTGGATCATCCTGTTCATCCGCACCGCCGACGCACTCAAACGCGACGCCGGGAGAGGTCTCGCGGACTGAAAGATCACCCGGAGGATGCCCTTGAGGGCGGGGCGCCGACGCCACTAGCTTTGGTGCCATGTCGCCCCCCGTACGATCGACGACGCCGGGACCCGTGGTGCGCTTCCGCCCACCGGGGCCCCAACCGGGTGCCATCCGCCGGGAAAGGGTGAGCACCGCGATCGCCGATGCAGCGGCGATCGACCCGCTGACGGTCGTCAGCGCGCCGAGTGGCTTCGGCAAGACGACCGCGGTCGCCGACTGGGCTTCCGGGCTCGAGCAGGTCGCCTGGCTCAGCCTCAGTTCCTTCGACTCCGACCCTTCGCGTCTGACGTACGGCGTCGTGCATGCTCTGCTCGTCGGCGCCGAGCGTGCGGGGCGTCCACTCGCACTCGCGCGGGACCTCGACGATCCCGAGCATGCCTATCAGGAGATCTGCGGCGCCCTCGAGGCGATCGACACCCCCATGCACCTGATCGTCGACGACGCGCACCGCGCCGGTGAGAGCTGGCGCACCGGGCTCCTCGGCATGCTCGCGGAGCAGGCACCCGAGAATCTCCAAGTCGTGCTGGTCGGGACGACGCTGCTCGAGGTCACCCTCTCGCGGCATCGACTCACGCATCCTGCTTCCTTCGTCGGTGTGGACACGCTCAGCTTCACGGCCCCGGAGGTCAAGCTCCTGCGCACCGCAGACGGAGCCGGGCTCGCTGCCGAGACGATCTTCGCGGAGTCCAGAGGGTGGCCGATCGCCGTGCGGCTCATGATGATCGGCGGTGCCCGACCCGACGCCCGCGCACAGAGCGCGTCGAGCTTCCTCGGGACCTACGTCCGCGAACACGTGCTCGGGGCGCTGCCGGCCGAGATCGCCGACTTCGTGCTCGACGGCAGCGTCTGCGGCGAGCTGACTCCCGAGCTCGCCGCCGCCGTGACCGAACGTCCGGATGCGGCAGAGCTGCTGGAGACGTGCGTGCGGCTCGGTCTTTTCCTCGATCGTTTCGAGGGTCCGCACGGCGTCGTCTACCGGTGGCACACCTCGTTCGCCAAGCAGTGCGCCGACATCGTCGCGCTCGACACCGCTCGGGCTGCGGCCTGCCATCGCCGCGCCGCCATCGCGCTCGAGGCGACGGACCCCACCGCCTCGATCGCGCACTCGCTTCGTGCGGGAGATGCGGAGATCGCGAGGGAGACGCTGCTGCACCACTGGCTCGGCCTCGTGGTCGGTGCCCGCGCGGCGGAGATCGAGCAGACGGCGATCGACATGTTGCGCCGTACGCCCGACGACGCGCAGGTGCTCCTGGTGCGTGCGTGCGCAAGCGATGTGCTCGGCGACCATCGCGTCGCGCGCGAGCTCTTCCGGCGCGCAGAGGCGATGATCGCGCGCACCGGCGACGGGACGGAGCCCGCGGTCCTGCAGATCGCGCGGCTGTTCATCACCGACGAGCGGTCAGAGGTCGCTGAAGCGAGTGCGAAGGTGCGGCAGATGCTCCTCGACGCGGATTCGACCGAGCTCGGAGACCGCGCGGCACTCAACTATCTCCTCGGGTGGACCGAGATCCGGCACCGCGGTAACCCGATGATCCCGCTCGAGTACTTCTCGGCCGCGGCGAGGGAGGCGCAGAGCTCCGGCGATCGCGAACTCGCGAAGCGGTCCTTGGGGCATCTCGCCTTCGGCCAGACCTGGGCGGGTCGCCTCGTCGATGCGAGGTCATCGCTGGCCGCGGCACATCATGAGGATGACGTGAGTCTTCCCTGGAGCACCTACGCCGGAGGAAGCGCCGCCGCAGCCGCCGGGTACGTCGCGTACTGGTCGGGGGAGTTCGATGAAGCGATGCGGGCTTTCGGGACGGTGATCGCCAACGGGAGTTCCGACCGTTCCTTCACCGGCGTGGCGCGGATGATGATCGCGTACACGGCGGCTGAGACCGGTGATGTCCCGACATGCCGTCGCGCGGCGATCGGCGTGCAGGACATCCCGCTCGAGGTCGTCCACGGTATCTCCTGGCCGGCATTTCGGGAATCGTCCGTCGCGGTTCTCGAGGAGGCGGTCGGTCGACAGGACCGCGCGTTGCGGATCGCCAGGAAGTACATCCACTGCCCGGACCTGCCGGTCGTGAACGTCACGCTCGCCGGTGTGCTGCGCCGCGCCGGTGACTACCCCGCAGCTCTGGAGATGCTGCGATCGCTGCGGGCGTTCAGCGAGGTGTCGTACGTGAAGACCGCGACCCTGATCACCGCCGCCGTGCTGCGCCGTCACACCGGGCACCACGACGAGGCGCACGAGTTGTGCGAAGCCGCGGTCGCGGTCGCCTCCGGGGAGAACATCCGGCTGCCGTTCGGACCGCGTGAGGCGGCGGTGCGAAAGCTGCTGGGCGAGCACGTGCATTTCGGCACGCAGTTCGAGGACTTCATCGGTCGATGCCTCGCCAACGACGCCGCCGGCTCGCTGGTGGAGACGCTCTCGGAGCGGGAGCGCGATGTGTTCCAGCAGTTGCAGACGGCGCGCACACTGCACGAGATCGCTCGGGAGCTGGCCGTGTCGATCAACACGGTGAAGACCCACCAGCGCGCCATCTACCGGAAGCTCGGGGTGTCCTCCCGCCGAGAGGCCGTGCGGACGACCGTCTGACCCCGCGCCGCGTTCCGCGCCCGCCGACGCGTCAGGGCTGGCGCAGCGCCGATGCGAGAACCGTGTTCGCGATCGAGGCGGGGATGGGTTGGGTCGCGAGGATCCGATCACCCCGACGGTCGACATCGCGGGAGAAGCACTCACTCCAGGTCGGCTCGACGAGGATGAGTGCTGCGAGGGAGCCGATGGGGAGCCCGGATGCGAAGTGCCGGGCGTCGTCTTCGCAGACGAGACCCGGGGTGTCCAGACCGAGACCGGCGAGGGTGAACTCATCGGCGTCGATCTCGATGAGGTGCCAGTCATCCGCGCCGAGCCGGCGGATGAGAAGGAAGTCCAGAAGGCGGATGGCGCCGCTCTCCACCTGTCGGAGCAGGGCTTCGAGGATGTCGGGGCTGAGGCGGTCGTCCTCCAGGCGCACGACGACGAATTCGACGTCGCCGAGCGCCTGCAGGGACATATCGACCACCTCAGCCACGATGTCAGCTCAGCGCGCGCGTCTTGATGGCGGCGAACTCGTCGGGAGTGATCGTTCCCGCCGCGAGGAGCTTCGACGCCTTGTCGATCTCATCGCTGGGACTGGATCCGGCGACGCTGCGGATGTAGGAGTCGGCAGCGTGCTGCTGCTCCCGGTACGCCGAGACGCTGCGTTCGCCCATTCCCTTGCCGCGTGCGATGAGGTAGACGAGCGCCGTGAGGAAGGGCACGAAGATGAGGAAGATGATCCACACGGCCTTCCACCACCCGTTGAGGGCGTGATCCCGGAACAGGTCGGCCACGATGTTGAAGAGCACCATCAGGTAGGAGATGAACACGAAGACCCAGAAGAACCACCAGATGATGTCCCAGAAGCTTTCCCAAATGGACACTTCGGACCCCTTTCGTTGAGTTACTGCGTACGGCGATAGTGACAGTGCCTCCACGGGCGCGGGAAAGCCGCTCACCCCTAGCGGGCGACCCCCGTGCCCAGCAGGTCGAGCCGCCGGACGACGAAGTTCTCATCCGATCGGGGTGAGGGCGGCGATCGCCCCGATCGCGGCAGTGCGAACATGGCCGCAGAGTCCCGGTACGTCGTCGCCGGGAGAAGGGACACTCCATGAATGACTTCCGATTCGGCCCCGCCGAGTTCTACCTCGTCGGGTTCGAGGGCGATCGTCCAGACCCGGCGACGTTCCGCGCGCTGACCGACCTCGTCGACAGCGGGGTCGTGCGATTGCTCGACTTCGTCCTGCTGTCGAAGTCGGCGGCAGGGGAAGTGGAGATCGTCGAGCTCGACACGGATGACGACTCCCTCGGACTCGACGACTTCGAGCCGATCGCCGCCGGGCTGGCCGGCGAAGAGGACGTGGAGGCCCTCGCGAGCGCTCTCGCCCCCGGTCAGTCCGCTGCCGTCGTCGTCCTGGAACTCGCTTTCGCCCGCACGCTCGCGCAGAACCTCGCCGCCTCCGGCGGTCAGGTGCTCCGCAGTGAGCGCGTACCGGCACCCGTCGTGAACGCCATGATGGACATCCTCGATCAGGAAGGTGAATGACATGCCCTTGAGAAGATTCGGTCGCCCCGGACTGATCGGACTGGCCGCCAGGACCGCCGTGGTGGCGGGAACGGCGTCGGCGGTCGGCGGTGCGATGTCACGGCATCAGCAGGAGCGTGCGCAGGGGCAGTACGAGCAGCAGCAGTACGAAGCCGCTCAGCAGCAGGCGCAGGTCGACGCCGCCGCGCAGAACGCGGCAGCCCAGTATTCGGCTCCGCCGGTACAGGCGGGTGCGCCGGCCGGGACGGATGATCTGATCGCGAAGCTGCAGCAGCTGGCGTCGCTGAAGGACGCCGGAGTGCTGTCCGAGACGGAGTTCGCTGCGGCGAAGCAGAAGCTCCTGAGTTGAGAGGCCTGGCCGTCGTCGGCACACGCGAGCGACGCGACCCCACGAGGAGGAGAGCTAATGAGCGAACTGGATGATCTGCGAGCCCGGGTGCTCCTCCTCGAACAGGAGAACCAGACACTCAAGAGCGAGACCCGCGAGAAGCCTCGTCGACGACCGGTGGGCAGGAGCATCGTCGCCGGAATCGTGCTCGCCGTGGCGGTGCTGCTCGCGCCGATCGCGGCGATGGGAACGTGGGCGCGCCTGCAGCTGGTCGACGCCGATCGGTTCGTGGCGACGTTCGCGCCCCTGGCCGAGGATCCGGACGTGCAGGACTTCGTCGCCGCTCAGGCCAGCGCCGCTATCCAGGAGCAGGTCGACCTCACGGCTGTGGTCGGCGAGGTGTTCGACGGACTACGCGAGCTCGATCTGCCGCCGCGCGCGGCATCGGCGCTGACCCTCCTGGAGGCGCCGGCGGCGAGCGGACTGACATCCCTCGTCGACGGGGTGATCCACGACGTCGTCGCCTCGGACCAGTTCGCCGATATCTGGGCGCAGTCGCTGCGCTTCACCCACGAGCGCGCTGTCGCGATCATGCAGAACAGCCCGGACACCGCGCTGCAGCTGGCGGACGACGGGGTGCTCTCGATCGACCTCGGCCTCGTCGTCGAGCGGGTCAAGTCGGTGCTGACCGAGCGCGGTGTCGGCTTCGCCGATCTGATCCCGGAGATCGACCGATCGATCCCGATCGCCCAGGCGGACGCTCTGGTGCTCGTGCGGACCGTCTACCAGATCGCCGTCGCCGCAGGGTTCTGGCTGCCCTGGGTCGTGCTCGGCCTCGTGGTCGCCGGCATCCTGATCGCCCGGAACCGCCCGCGCGCGCTCTTCTGGACCAGTGCCGCGTTCGCGGTCGCCTTCCTCCTGCTCTCCGCAGGCATGGGCATCGGGCGGACGTTCTTCATCGGGGCCGTGAGCCCGTCGATCATGACGTCGGCCGCCGCACAAGCCCTGTTCGACGAGGTCACCTCGCTGCTCAGCTCGACGATCGTCGCGCTGGCGATGGTCGGCGTGCTCATCGCGGTGTGGGCGTGGCTCGCCGGTTCGAGCCGCAGCGCCGGGGCCACTCGTGGTGTCCTCGAGAGCGGCTTCTCCGCGGTGCGCGGGACCTGGGAGCGACGGGGACTGTCCACTGGACGATTCGGTCTCGCGGTGGATAGGTTCCACGGACCCATCGTCATCGTCGGCATGGCTCTCGCACTGCTCATCCTGATCGTGACGCGACCCGTCTCGTTCGGGACGGTGGTCGGCGTGACGATCGGACTGATCGTCTTCATGATCCTGATCGAGCTGCTGCGGCGCCCGACCGCGGAGGCGGATCCCCTGGATGCCCCGGGGACGCCCGAGACGGATGGCATGGGGATCGAGACCGCCGACCCGGAATCTCCGGTGGTCACCGCCGCTTCGTGAGCGGCCACGCGGAGGATGCCCGGAGAGCCGCGCTCCCGGGCATCCTCCTGCGTCGTTCAGGCGCCGTCGACCTCTGAAGCGGCCTGGGGGAACACCGTCGCCCAGTCGTCCTTGACGCTCACGACGGTGTACCCGGCGTCGTCGGCGGCAGCGAGCGCCTTCTCCGCGCCCGCGTCGTAGGGTGCGTCGCCGCGGTCGGGGTCGTCGTGGTGGATCAGGATCGCGAATCCGGGGCGGGGTCCCTTGCGGGCGAAGTCGAGCATGGCCGTGTCGCCGTTCGAGTTGCCGCCGGCGAACAGCGGCCGACGGCCGATGCGGCTCCAGATGCGCACCGGCTTCTCGGGCCCGTCGTCGAAGAATGCGAGGGATGACGAGTACTTCACGGTCGCGTCGGCGCCGTCCCAGGTGAGACCGAATGCCGAGCCCACGACGCGCTCCGGCGGGATGCCGTAGTTGGCCTGCGTCATCGGTCGCATGAAGTCGCGCTCGCCGCCCGACACGATGTAGCAGGTGAAGCCGTGCCCCTCCAGATACCGGAGCAGCTCGACCATCGGCTGGTACACAGCGTCGGCGTACGGCCGCTTCAGGGCCGGATGCTGCGCCGTGCGATAGAACTCCCCGACAGAGAGCGCGTAGTCCTCCACGCTCATTCCATCGGTGAGGCCGACGAGCGCCTGGATGATGGTCTTCAGATCGGAGTCGTCACCGCTGTAGTGCTTGTCGATCGCCGTGCTCAGCCAGCCGAAGTCGCCGCTCACCGCGGCGAGGTACGGTTGCCGCTCCGCGAGCTCCGGCGCACGTTCCGCAGCCGAGCGCCATTGCTCGACCACGTAGTGCAGTTGCGTGGGCATCGGCTTCTCCGACCACAGTGTGCCGTCGTTGTCGAACACGGCGATGCGCTCCTCGACCGGCACCGCATCCGGGCCCTCCGTGACGGAGGCGACGAAGGCCTCGATGTCTCTGCGCGTCCGGGTGTCGCGCCAGGAGGGGAGAGAGCTGTGATCGGTCATGTCGGGTCCTCGCGTCTCGATGAGTGGGCGGCAATCGCCTCCAGGGTCGCACCCGCGGTGTCGTCGCACAGTCATCGGTCACCCGGTGGGGGCGATGCCGTCGACCGTAGGGCCGCCATGTGTACTTCCAGCCGGGTCACCGTCGGTCGAGGATCCGTACTGAATCACCGCGAGGCCGAAATCGCAAGGGGGTCATGTGCGGGGATGGCTCCACCTAGTGTGAAAGCGCCGCCACGGACCCGGCGGCGAAGCATCCGGACGAGTCGAGGGAGTGACCATGAAGACACTCATCACCCAGGTCGGAAGCTATCTGACCGGCGACGCGACGGCCGATGCGGTGGTGCAGTACTGGCTGGCGTTGACGGAGGAGCGACGTACCGACGTCGTCGACATCCCCATCGTCGGGTCGGGCGGCGAGCGTTCGTACGTCCGTCTTGCGCTCGGAACGATGCTTCCCATCGCCGTGGTCGACGCCGGCCTGGCACCGGAGCTCGATGACGACGAAGGCGCAGCGAGACGACTGCTCGCGCGTGCGCACGCGCTCACGCCGAAGGCCGGACCGGCGTTCGAGCCGGGCGACGAGCCGGAGTCGCCGGACGGGTACGACTCCGCCCTGATGTGACGAGGTGGGTGACGCGCGGGCGGTTCGGAAGATAGCCGCTTCGTCCGGTGCGCTCAACCCCCTGCTCCTCATCGTCCGGTCGGGTGAGACTGATCGTGGTCGCCGATTCGGCGACGAAGACGCCGAGACGAAGGAGGAGAGATGGAATCGACACCGGATGGCGTTTCGGAAGTCGGAGCGGATGCCGTGCAGCCGCTGCGCGATGCGGATGCCACAGCCGTCGGGGACGGCCGTGACCCGGCTCAGGCCGAGTGGGAGCAGACGACGGCGCTCGATGGAGGGGCGACCGACGATGTGCTCGACCCGGCGACCGCCACGGGCGCCGACCCGGATGAGCTCGCTGCTCCAGACGACGAGGTACCCGCGGATGACCTTCCCCGATCCGCGTTGCAGCCGGAGAGCCAGGGGGACGACCCCCTCCTTGCCGAAATCGGTGAGGACGGCGAGGGCGACCTCGGGACCGGAGACATCTGATGAACGCGCTGCGGATAGTCACGAGGTCGAAGAACGGCCAGTGGGTGAATGAGGTCGAGAGCGCTCCGGAACTCTCGCGCAGCTACAGCAGCCGCGACGAGGCGATCGAGGAGGGTGAGGCGCTCGCCGCGGAGCGCGGCGCGAAGCACGTCGTCGAAGACAGCGAGCCGACGGGAACGATCACCGACGGCGGTGCGCCGGAGGATGATGTGGCTGTCGTGGGGGAGAAGCCTTCCACCGGGGCGGGGACGGACACGACGGACGAGAACGGGTTCCCGCTGGAGAACCCGTCCGGCTGATCCGCGTGAGGGAGTGCGTCAGCCGTCGGCGTCGCCACGTGCACAACGACGAAACCCCGCCTGGATCAGGCGGGGTTTCGTCGTTGTGCAGTTGGTCTGTGTGCCCCCGACAGGAGTCGAACCTGCGACCTACGGTACCGGAAACCGGCGCTCTATCCACTGAGCTACGGAGGCGTACCGATCGACAATATCACTCGTCGGGGGTCGTCTCCGACCCACCCGCTTCGGTGACCGGCGCGGCGCGCAGCTCTTCGAGTGCTGCGGCGAGCTTCTCTGCCAGATACCGGTGGCCGTCGGTGGACGGATGCTTGCGCCCCACCTCGACGTCGATCACATCGAGGTAGTTCTGCTCGGTGATCCAGTTCCGGGCGATGGGGGAGAGGTACCACCAGCCGCGGGCCCCGGCGAGTTCGCCGAGATCCGTGTCGATGCGCGCGGTCGCAGCCCCGACCGGCAGCTCGTGCGGTGCCGGTCCCAGCACGACGATGACCGCGTCCGGATACGTGGCGGCCAGGGCGTCCCACGCCGAGGTCACGGCCTCACGGTAACCCTCGACGCCCTGTGCCCGGTCGTTGATCGAGCCCTGGATGATCACGAGGTCGGGTGCGAGCGAGGGGTCGAGTGCCGCGATGCGCTCTCCGAAGGTCGGGCCGTCGAGGCCGGGCTTGAGGTAACCGCTGCCGCGGACGCCGTTCACGATCGTCTCGCCGCCGATCAGATCGGCCAGGAGGTACGCGTAGCCGAGCGTCGGGACGGTCGCCGCCGAGCCGTAGGTCCAGCTGTCTCCGAACACCAGAACGGTCGGGTGGTCCGGCAGTGTGAGGGGAGCCGGCGCGATGGCTTCGGAGGCCGTGCCGGCGGCCGCGGCCGGGGCTCCCACGGGGGCGGCGGAGGGCGGTGGCGTCCATGGTCGCCACATGCCGACGACGCCTGCCGCGACGGCGAGGAGGAGGGCGATGGCGACCCCTGCGGTGCGCAGTCGACGACGGGTGGCGGGGGCCTTCATGGGATGAGAGTAGATCACTGCGCGCCGATTGCGAATTCCGCGCGCCCCGCGCCGTCGGACGGCCGGTCGCCGACCCGTAAACTGAGGGGGCTATGAACCCCGAATCCCTCGCCGCCGCTGTCCTCGCCGTCCTCGCTCCGATCGCCGAGGAACGACGTCCCGGCGAGCCGCTCGGAGTCTCCGTGAAGGACATCGTGCTGGAGCGTCCGCGCAACCGCGACCACGGCGACTGGGCATCGAACATCGCCATGCGGCTCGCGAAGCCTTTCGGTATGAACCCGCGCGAGCTCGCGCAGCAGATCGCCGACGGTCTCGCCGCTGTCGACGGCATCGCGAGCGCGGAGGTCGCCGGCCCCGGGTTCATCAACATCCGTCTCGATGCCGCCGCCGCGGGTGCGCTGGCCAAGGTCATCGTCGACGCCGGCACGGCTTACGGCACGAACACGTCGCAGGAGGGCGTCAGCGTGAACGTCGAGTTCGTCTCCGCGAACCCGACCGGGCCTCTCCACATCGCGCACACCCGTTGGGCGGCGCTCGGCGACTCGATCGTTCGTCTGTTGCTCGCAAGCGGCGCGCGTGCGGTGCGCGAGTACTACATCAACGACGCCGGAGCGCAGATGGACCGCTTCGCCGTCTCCATCCTCGCGGCTGCCAAGGGCGAGCCGACGCCCGAGGGCGGCTATCCCGGTGCGTACATCGCAACACTCGCCGGCCGGGTGCTCGAGGCGCGTCCCGACCTGCTGCAGCTTCCTGAGAGCGAGCAGTCGTCCGTCGCGCTCGAGCTCGCCTACGAGTTCCAGCTCGCCGAGATCAAGAGCTCGCTCGATCGATTCAACGTGCCGTTCGATGTCTGGTTCTCCGAGCGCACGCTGCACGCGAAGGATGCATCGGGCACGAGCCTGATCGATCAGGCCGTCGACCGTCTGCGCGAGCAGGGTCACGTCTTCGATGAGGATGGCGCCGTCTGGGTGCGCACGACCGACTTCGGCGACGACAAGGATCGCGTGATCCGTCGCTCGAACGGCGAGTACACCTACTTCGCCGCTGACGCCGCGTACTACCTGAACAAGGGCGACCGCGGCTTCCAGAACAAGATCTACCTTCTCGGCGCCGACCACCACGGCTACGTGCACCGTCTGAAGGCGGTCGCGGGAGCAGCGGGTGAAGACCCGGAGAAGAACGTCCAGGTACTGATCGGGCAGATGGTCTCGATCAACGGCGCCCGCCTCAGCAAGCGCGCGGGCAACATCATCGAGATGGACGACCTGCTCGACTGGCTGGGCACCGACGCGCTGCGGTACTCGCTGGAGCGCTCGCCCGCGGACTCACCGCTGGATCTGGACCCCGAGCTGCTGCAGAAGCGCACGAACGACAACCCGGTCTTCTATGTGCAGTACGCCCACGCCCGCACGCACAACGTCGCGCGGAATGCGGCCGACTCGGGCGTGGATCGCTCGGAGTTCGCGCCGGAGACGCTGACGCATGAATCCGAGGCCGCCCTGCTGGGAGCGCTGCAGGAGTTCCCCCGCATCGTCGCATTCGCCGCCGAGGTCCGTGAGCCGCACCGCGTCGCCCGCTACCTCGAGGAGCTCGCAGGGCTCTACCACCGCTGGTACGACAACTGCCGTGTGATCCCGCAGGGTGACGATCCGGTCGAGACCGTGCACCGTACGCGTCTGTGGCTGAACGACGCCGCCGGTCAGGTGTTCCGCAACGGTCTCGATCTCCTCGGAGTGCGCGCCCCCGAGCGCATGTGATGCGCGCGTCCGTCCGGTCGGGTACGGCAGGATGGCAGGCATGAGCGACGACAACCACACCCTGCCGTATCCGGACGCCTCGGCCGAGCATCCGACGCTCGTGATCCCGAGGGACGGCGCCGATCAGCAGGCCGATGCCGCTCCGCGCACACGCCGCCGCTGGCCGTGGGTGCTGCTGATCGTGGTGGTCGTGTTGGCGCTGCTCGTGGTCGCCGCCGAGTTCATCGCGCGCGCGGTGCTCCCGGGGATCGTGCGGTCGATCGTCATCGAGCAGCTGGATCTCCCCGCCGATCAGCAGCTCGACGTGGAGACGCAGGGCCTGCTGCTCCCGCAGCTCATCGGCGGTTCCCTCGACACCCTGCACCTGTCGACGGACTCGGTGACGCTGGAGGGCATCACGGGGGCGGCCGACGTCACCGCGACCGGAGTCCCGCTGCGCGGCGGCGACCTCGGCGGAGCCGCAGGCACGATCCGCATCGATCAGGCGGAGTTCACCTCCCTGCTCGCCGGCACCGAGCTGCCCGTCGAGTCGGTCGAGTTCGCGGCGCCGAACGCGACGGTGAGCGGCTCGATCAGCGTTTTCGGGGCCGCTGTACCGCTCTCTCTGACCCTCACGCCCGGTGCCGTGGAGGGCGACCTGGAGCTCACGCCGGTCGCTGCGAGCATCGGCGGACTCGACATCGACCTCGACCAGGTCGGCTCGACGCTGGGGTCGCTCGGCGAGGGCCTGACACAACCGCAGCGGGTGTGCATCGCCGATCAGCTGCCGGCCGGACTCACCCTCACCGGGCTGGAGATCGTCGACGGCGCAGCAGTGATCGACATCGACGTCGACGGCGCGATCGTCACCGACACGTCGCTGCAGGAGAAGGGCGTCTGTCCGAGCTGAACCGCTCGGAGCAGCACGGTCATCCGCCGCGTGCCTCCGTGATGCGCCGCGCGAGCCATTCGGGTCTCTGCAGCGGGATGCCGTGTCCGCAGCCGTCGACGACCTCGATCGTGCTCTGGGGGAGTGCTGCGTGCAGCGCCGCGGCCGAGCGCCTCATGAGCTTCTTCTCCGCGGCTCCGACCAGGATCAGTGCCGACCCGGGGAATGTCGCCCAGTCCGCAGGCGGCACGAATCGCAGGTTCTCCTCGACCGAGGTGAGCAGCGTCTCCCGGGAAAGGGCCGACGATGTCTGCAGGTAGTCGGCCATGTGCGACTCCGGTACGAAGAGCTCCCGGGCCTGCAATCGCGCGAACTTCTCGTTCTTCGCGAGCCCTGCGGTCGCGCCGAGCAGTGCCAGAGTCGGTCCGGTCATGCGCAGGGGCACGGCCTGTGCGCTGATCACGACGACCCGTTCGACGAGGTCGGGTCGCAGAGCCGCGAGCAGCACGGCGAGCTGTGCACCGAGCGAGAAGCCCGCGACCGTGGCCGGGCGGCCCTCGCCCTCGAGGATCTGCGTGAGCAGTTCGACGGTGTCGTGGTGGGAGGCGTAGTCCTCCGCCGCGCTGCGCCCGTGACCCGGGAGGTCCGGCACCAGCACCCGCGCCTGCGGAGGCAGGTGGGCGCGCATCGGCTCCCACATCCATCCGGCGACGCCCCCGCCGTGCAGGAGCAGCAGCGGTGGTTCGCCCGCACGCCCGAAGGTCTCCAGGTGCATCATGTCTCCGTCTCGAAGGCCGCGGCCATCCGCCCGATGGTGTCGATCGTGCCCTCCAGCAGGGCGGGGTCGAGCGGACCGAGCAGTCGTGCCGCCGACAGCAGTCCGATCGTCGTGCTCGACAGCGCCAGAGCAAGTGTGCGTGGATCGACATCCGTGACGATCAGCCCGCGCTCCTGCAGCTCACGGAACCACTGCACGACCCGCTGATGACGCTCGCGGTAGCGACCATCGGTCTCCTCCATCACGTGGGAGCCGAGGATGCCCCGATCGTCGAGGAACGCAGCGGTCATCAGCGGGTCGTCGAGCAGCGCCCGAGCCGTCGCCCGACAGGCGTCGCTGAGACGAGGATGGTCACCCAGCTCGCTTCGGACCCGGTCGGCCATGCGCACGTTGCCCTGCAGCAGCAGGGCGTCGAGGATTTCACGCTTGCCGGCGAACTCCAGATACACGGCACCCTTGGCGATGCCGGCGCGCTCGGCGATGGCGGCGACGCTCATGGCATCGAAGCCGTGCGCGAGCACGAGTGTTCGGGCCGCATCGAGGATGCGCGCGCGTCGGTCAGGAACGCGTGGTCGGGGCATCGGCACTCCTCAGCTGTTCGAGCATCGCCGGGATGACGATGTCGGGGCGGTCGCGCTGCACCCAGTGGCCGGCGCCGTGCGCGACCTCCAAGGTCGCCGATGGCAGCAGTTCGGCTGCCGTCTCGATGCGAGCGAGGGGGACTCCGGTGTCGCGATCGCCGTGCACCAGCAGCGTGGGCGTGCGGATGCTCGCGAGCTGATCCGTGTAGACCGTTCGCAGTCGATTCCAGAGCACCTGATCGCGCTGCCACTGGCCGAACGTCTCCAGGCTCGAGCCGCCGGCGGCTTCGGCGAGGACCGCATCGACGAGCTCGGGAGTGCGCGCCTGCGGGTTGCGCACGAGATCGCGGAGTCCGCGCTCCATTGCGGGGCGGTTCCGTGCGTACGAACGGGTCATCGCGCCCAGCAGCCCGGAGCGCAGTAGGAGGAAAGACATCAGATGGGTGATGCGACCGCGGAAACCGTCGGCGAGGCGGGGCATCAGACCGTAGCAGCCCAGGAGCACGGCGGTGCGAGCGCGGCCGGGCTGATCGAGCAGGTGCCCGACCGTCATCCCTCCGCCGAGGGAGAGCCCGGCGATCGCGTAGTCGCTGAGTGCGAGTGTGTCGACGAGCTCGCCGACGTGTCGGACGAGAAGCTCCTGCGTGAGCGGCCAGTCGGCCCGGGGGCTGTGTCCGAAGCCGGGATGGTCCGGCGCTATGACGCGGTGCCCCGCCTGCGTGAGGGCCGGTCCGACTTCGCCCCAGGAGAGCTCGGCGCTGTCGGCTCCGCCGCCGTGCAGGAGCAGCACCGGGATGCCGGTCTCCGCGACCGGCCGCCACTCCAGCGCTGACACCGTGGCGTGGGGGAGTTCGATGACTGTGCGGTGGGCGTCCATGTCGTCCTCTCGTTGTGACCAGAATAGCTGATCTGGTCACAACGAAGACGCGCGGGCTAGGCCGACTTCTCGGCGGACGCGGCCTCCTGCGCGGCGCGCAGTTCCGCGGTGGCGACCTTGACGTCGACCTCGGCGCGCTGCAGGCGTCGTTGGACGAAGGTCGTCGCTGCGAAGCGGGCGTGCACGCGATCGGACTTCTCCTCTTCGGCCGTCACGATGTACGCGCACGCGAACAGCATCACCTGCGCCGAGAAGTTCAACCAGATCAGCAGCGCGAGCAGCGAGGCGAAGGAGGCGAGAAGCGGGTTGCTCGTCGCGCCTCCCACGAACAGTCCGGACAGCTCCTGCAGGACCAGCAGTCCCACGGCGCCGAGCAGCGCTCCCGACCAGAGAGACCGCTTCGACGGTCGCACCCCGGAGAGGAGGAGGAACACGCCGATGATGATCGCCGTGTCGAGAGCGAACACGACGACGAGGGAGAGCAGGCGCACGGTCCAGGCCACGACCGGCGCATCCGCGGGTAGCCCGAGGAAGTCAGCGATCCACGACACACCCAGCTGTCCGACGAAGGTGACGGCGGCCGAGAGGATGAACGCCAGGCCGATGCCGATGGCCAGTGCGAGGTTGCGGAGGATCACCCAGATCCAGAGGATGTCGTCCTGCAGCGTGCCCGCGAGAACCCGCACGGCCGTGCGGAGCGAGCCGATGGCACCGAGTGCCGCGCCGACGAGAGCGATGAGCGAGATGATCCCGGCGAGCGACAGGGACGCGGGAGCCTGGAGGTCCTTCGTCTTGATCACACCGTCCTTGCCGATGAGCCCGGGCACGGCCGACTGCACGGCGTCGATGATCGCCTGCCATGCCACCGGGTTCCCGGCGAGCCACAGAGCCGCGATCGAGAAGCCCAGAAGCACCCCCGCGAACACGCTGAACAGCGCGCGATAGGTGACACTGTCGGCGAGCATCGGTCCCCGGCGCTCGGTGTACAACAGCGCCGCGCGTACCGGCCGGCGCGCGAGAGCCCACGCGATGACCGGTCCGGTGATGCGGGGGATCAGCCCCGGACGCGCGGAGGAGTCTTTCGTCGTTTCAGTGTTCGCCACGCCCCCACCCTAGGAGGCGGAGACGGGCTGTTGCAGGGGCTTGACGCGGCGCGTCACCATGACCAGGGAGACGCGGCCGGTGCCCTAGAATCGGGTCAACCTCGATGTGTGCGACCCCGCCCGAGATCCTTCCCACGATTGGTGATCAGTGCTTCTCCCTGCCGATTCGCTCGCTCCGGAATGGCTCACTGTGCCCGATGACGCCAATGACCTCGCCGACGGCGTCTGGCCGGCATCCGCAGTGCGCGATGCCGATGGGGTACTCGACATCGCCGGTGTCAGCGCCACCGCCCTCGCCCGCACCTATGGCACGCCGCTGCTCGTGCTCGACGAAGACGAGGTGCGCGGGCGCGCACGGCGGTTCCGACTCGCATTCGATCGCGCCGCCGCCGCCAACTCCACCACCGCGCAGGTGTACTACGCGGGCAAGGCGTTCCTGTGCACGACGATCGCACGCTGGATGGTCGACGAGGGGCTGCGCGTCGACGTCTGCACGGGGGGAGAGCTGGCAGTCGCCCTCGCCGCCGGCGTCGCGCCGGCTTCGCTCGGTTTTCACGGCAACAACAAGTCGGTCGCCGAGCTCGAGCGTGCCGTCGAGGTCGGCGTCGGGACGATCATCGTCGACAGCGCCATCGAGATCGAACGGCTCGCAGCGATCACGGCGCGCACCGGTGCGAGCCAGCGCGTGCTGGTCCGCGTGATCAGCGGCGTGCACGCCGAGACCCACGACTTCCTCGCCACGGCCCACGAGGACCAGAAGTTCGGTTTCCCGCTCCCGGAGGCAGAGAAGGCGGTCGCGCGCATCCGCGAGATCCCCGGTCTGGTGTTCGCCGGGCTGCACTGTCATATCGGTTCGCAGATCTTCGGCGTCGCCGGCTTCCGCGAGTCCGCGTCCCGCGTTCTCGACCTGCACGCCACTCTGCTCGAAGGCGGTCCGGTCCCGCAGCTCAACCTCGGCGGCGGCTTCGGCATCGCCTACACGCGCGTCGACGACCCGACCCCGATCGAGGAACTCGCCGATGCGATCGTCGCCTCGGTCGCGGAGGGGTGCGCCGCACGCGGCATCCCCGTTCCCGCCCTGTCGTTCGAGCCCGGCCGTGCCATCGTCGGCACCGCGGGCGTCACCCTCTACGAGGTCGGCACCACCAAGGACGTGACCGTGGCGACGGGTGCCGTGCGCCGGTACGTGAGCGTCGACGGCGGCATGAGCGACAACGCGCGTCCTGCGCTGTACGGCGCCCAGTACTCGGCGCGCCTCGCTTCGCGCGCGGGGTCCGGTGAGCCTCGCCTCAGTCGGGTCGTCGGCAAGCACTGCGAATCCGGCGACATCGTGGTCGACCACGAGTACCTGCCAGACGATCTGGTGCCGGGCGATCTGCTCGCCGTGCCGGCCACCGGCGCATACTGCGTCCCGTTGGCGAGCAACTACAACCACGTACCGCGTCCGCCGGTGATCGCCGTGCGCGACGGACACTCGACGGTCATCGTCCGCGGCGAGACCGTCGACGACGTGCTCGCCCGCGACGCGGGCATCGACGGGGCGAAAGCCCCCGAGGGAGACCAATGACCCACCTCCGAAGGAGCAACCATGACTGAATACCGACGACTTCGTGTGGCACTGCTGGGTGCCGGAGCGGTCGGCTCGCAGGTCGCGGCGCTCCTGCTGCGCCACGGCGACGAGCTGGCCGACCGTGCCGGTGCGGAACTGGAGCTCGCCGGCATCGCCGTGCGCGACGTGGACGCTCCGCGTGACGTCGACCTGCCCAAGGAGCTCTTCACCACCGACGCCGAGTCGCTGATCCTGGGCGCCGACATCGTGATCGAGCTGATCGGCGGCATCGAGCCGGCGCGCACCAGCATCCTGCAGGCGATCGGCTCCGGCGCCGACGTCGTCACGGCCAACAAGGCCCTGCTCGCCACGCACGGCCCCGAGCTGTTCGAGGCCGCCGACCGTGTAGGCGCGTCCGTCTACTACGAGGCCGCAGCCGCCGGAGCGATCCCGATCATCCGCCCGCTGCGCGACTCGCTCGCCGGCGACCGAGTGGTGCGCATCATGGGCATCGTGAACGGCACCACGAACTACATCCTGGACCGGATGGACTCCGAGGGCGCCGACTTCGCCGACGTGCTCGCCGACGCCCAGCGCCTGGGCTACGCCGAGGCCGACCCGACCGCTGATGTCGAGGGCTACGACGCCGCGCAGAAGGCCGCGATCCTCGCGAGCCTCGCGTTCCACACCGCCGTGCCGCTCGAGGCCGTCTACCGTGAGGGCATCACCTCGATCACGCCGTCCATGATCGAGGAGGCCCGCGCTGCGGGCTTCGTCATCAAGCTGCTCGCGGTGTGCGAGCGCATCGAGGCCAACGGTGCCGAGTCGATCTCGGTGCGCGTCTACCCGGCGCTCGTGCCGAACTCGCACCCCCTCGCATCCGTGCACGGCGCCAACAACGCCGTCTTCGTCGAGGCCGAGGCCGCCGGTTCACTGATGTTCTACGGCGCAGGAGCGGGTGGTGTCCAGACCGCCTCCGCCGTGCTGGGTGACGTCGTCTCCGCCGCCCGCCGTCACATTGCCGGCGGCGTCGGGGTCGGCGAGTCGACCAGGGCCAACCTTCCGGTCGTCCCGATCGGACACGTGACCACCCGTTACCAGATCACCCTCGAGGTCGCGGATGCGCCGGGCGTGCTCGCCACGGTCGCCGGAATCCTCAGCGACGGCGGAGTCTCGGTCGCGACGGTCGTGCAGACCGTCGAGGGAGAAGACGAGCCGACCGCCCGCCTGATCATCGGCACGCACCGCGCGACGGAGCAGGCTCTCAGCGCCACGGTCGACGCTCTCGCCGACAGCGCGGTCGTCGCCCGGGTCGTCTCGGTGCTCCGGGTGGAAGGCGAGTGACGATGGCGTCAGCCCTCGCCCCCGCCGAGGGCAACCCCGTCGAAGGCCGCACCGTCGAGGTGCGGGTGCCCGCCACGAGCGCGAACCTCGGACCCGGATTCGACACGCTCGGCCTGGCGCTCAGCATCTACGACACCCTGCAGGTCACGGCGCTGCCGGCCGGTGAACTCGAGATCGAGGTGACCGGTTCCGGTGCTGCCGAGATCCCGCGCGACGAGTCGAACCTCATCGTCCGCACGATCGCGTACGTGTTCGCCGACGCGGGCCGTCCGATGCCCGGCCTGCGCATCATCGCCGAGAACGGCGTGCCGCACGGTCGCGGACTCGGTTCTTCGGGTGCGGCTGTCGCTGCCGGCGTGCTCGCGGCGAAGGGACTGCTCGACGGCGACGTCGAGATCGACGATGCCGACCTCCTCCGTCTCGCCACCGAGCTGGAGGGGCACCCCGACAACGTGGCCCCTGCCCTGTTCGGCGGACTGACGATCGCGTGGATGGGGGAGCGCGGGCCTCAGCACAAGAAGCTGCTCGTGCACCGCGGCGTCTCGCCGCTCGTGCTCGTCCCCGCCTACACGATGTCGACCTCGCAGGCGCGTTCGCTGCAGCCTCCGCACGTCTCCACGGCGGATGCGGTGTTCAACGTCTCGCGCTCTGCGCTGCTGATCGCGGCCCTGATGCAGAGTCCGGAGCTGTTGCTCGACGCGACGGCCGACCGACTCCACCAGGACTACCGCGCCGAGGCGATGCCCGAGACCCAGCGGCTCGTGCAGGCGCTGCGCAAGGCGGGCTTCGCGGCCGTCGTGTCCGGCGCCGGCCCCAGTGTGCTCGTGCTGGCCGACGGGCCGGGCAGCCGTCAAGACGCGGTGGAGCTGGCCGATCGAGTCACCGACACCCCGTGGGAGGCGCTCCTGCTCGCCGTCGACGTGCGTGGTGGTACAGTGGGGACTCGAGCGGAGGGCTCCACGTAACTACGTGAATCTGGCCCCATTGCAACTCTTGCAAGACCCGCACGCAAATCCCTGTGGCACAAGTGCCGAGGCTGGCTGGCGCAGAGCGTCAGCCCGTGCGATCGCGCGCAGCACCCGTTGTGTGCGTTCAACGCTCATTCCCCATGACATATAAGGGAGTACTCGTGGAGAACCTCTCCGAGACCCAGAACGACCAGTCCGCTTCGGTTTCCGAAGCACCCGCGACCGAGGCCGCACCGGCACGCAAGCGGGCACCACGCCGCGCCAGCACCGCCACGGCGGCAGCGAAGGCCGAGGCGGCGAAGGCCGAGAAGCCCGCGTCGAAGACCGAGGCTGCGCCGAAGGCCGAAGCCGCGCCCGCCGAGGCGTCGGCCGAGACCACGGAGGCCGCGCCCAAGGCGAAGGCACCGCGTCGCAGCCGTGCCAAGAAGGCAGACGCCGAGGCCCCAGCAGCAGAAGCGGCTCCGGCAGAGGCACCGGCCGCGGATGCCGCTCCGGCAGAAGCGCCGGCGGAGTCGGCACCCAAGTCGACCGGCCGAGGGCGCCGTGGCGCCCAGAAGACCGCAGCCCCCGAGGCCGAAGCTGCGGATGCAGCGCCCGCTGCGGACACCGCATCCGACGCCGCCGCCGCTGAGCCCGCACAGAACGGCAACGCACGGGGCCGCAACGCGCAGAACAGCAACGCGCAGAAGAACAACGCGCAGAACAACGACGCGCAGAACAACGACGCGCAGAAGAACGACGCGCAGAACAACAACAGCGACGACGACTCCGACGGAGGCGAGGAGCAGGGTGGCCGCGGTCGCAACCGCAGCCGCAGCCGCAACCGTGGGCGTGGTCAGAACGGCGCAGCGCAGGAGCAGCAGGCACAGCCCGCCACCGATGACGATCAGGCCGGCGGCAACAACCGCAACCGTCAGCGCAACAAGCGTCGCAGCGGCGTCCCGACCGACGAGTTCGACACCGAGATCGGTGAGGACGACGTCCTGATCCCGATCGCCGGCATCCTCGACGTGCTCGACAACTACGCGTTCGTGCGCACCACCGGATACCTCGCCGGCCCCAGCGACGTGTACGTCTCGCTCGGCCAGGTGAAGAAGTACAACCTCCGCAAGGGCGACGCGGTCGTCGGCTCGATCAAGCAGCCTCGCGAGGGCGAGCAGCAGGGTCGTCAGAAGTACAACGCGCTGGTCAAGGTCGACTCGATCAACGGTCTGTCGGTCGACGACGCCGCCACCCGCGTGGAGTTCGGCAAGCTGACCCCGCTGTACCCGCAGGAGCGCCTCCGCATGGAGACGGCCCCCGAGAAGCTCACCCAGCGCATCATCGACCTGGTCGCCCCGGTCGGCAAGGGCCAGCGCGGTCTCATCGTCGCGCCGCCCAAGGCGGGCAAGACGATCGTGCTGCAGCAGATCGCGAACGCCATCGCGCAGAACAACCCCGAGGTCCACCTCATGGTCGTGCTCGTCGACGAGCGCCCCGAAGAGGTCACAGACATGGAGCGTTCGGTCAAGGGCGAGGTCATCGCCTCGACGTTCGATCGTCCGGCCGAAGACCACACCACGGTCGCCGAGCTCGCCATCGAGCGTGCGAAGCGACTGGTCGAGCTCGGACGCGACGTCGTCGTGCTGCTCGACTCGATCACCCGCCTCGGCCGTGCGTACAACCTGGCTGCCCCGGCATCGGGCCGCGTGCTCTCCGGTGGCGTCGACGCGTCGGCGCTGTACCCGCCCAAGCGGTTCTTCGGAGCGGCGCGCAACATCGAGAACGGCGGATCCCTCACGATCCTCGCCACGGCGCTGGTCGAGACCGGTTCCAAGATGGACGAGGTCATCTTCGAGGAGTTCAAGGGCACCGGCAACAGTGAGCTGCGCCTGTCCCGCGCCCTCGCCGACAAGCGCATCTTCCCTGCGGTCGACGTGAACGCGTCGAGCACCCGTCGCGAAGAGATGCTGCTCTCGGCTGACGAAGTCAAGATCACGTGGAAGCTGCGTCGTGCCCTCGCCGGCCTCGACCAGCAGCAGGCTCTCGAGGTGGTCCTCGGCAAGCTCAAGGAGACCAACTCGAACGTCGAGTTCCTCGTGCAGATGCAGAAGTCGATCCCGACGCTTCCCTCGGGCGCGCACGGGCACGACAACAACATCCGCTGAGCGGCTGAGCCGTGTTCGAGTCCGTCCAGACTCTGATCGACGAGCATCGCCGGGTGCAGGAGGAACTCTCCGACCCGGCGGTGCACGCCGACGCTGCCCGTGCGAAGCGCGTGAACCGTCGCTATGCCGAGCTTTCTCGCATCGTCGCCGCGTATGAGGCCTGGATCGCGGCGACCGATGATCTGGAGACCGCGCGCGAGTTCGCGCGGGAGGACGAGTCGATCGCGGCCGAGATCCCGGCGATGGAAGAGGAGCTGCAGACCGCACAGGAACGCCTGCGGCGCCTGCTGATCCCGCGCGACCCGGACGATGCCCGCGACGTGATCATGGAGATCAAGGCGGGGGAGGGTGGCGCGGAGTCTGCGCTGTTCGCCGCCGACCTGTTGCGCATGTACATCCAGTACGCGGCGTCCAAGGGGTGGAAGACCGAGCTGCTCGAGCGCAACGAGTCCGACCTCGGCGGCTACAAGGATGTTCAGGTCGCCATCAAGGGATCCTCGACCGACCCCGCCCAGGGCGTGTGGGCGCACCTGAAGTACGAGGGGGGCGTGCACCGCGTGCAGCGTGTGCCCGCGACGGAGTCGCAGGGGCGAATCCACACGTCGACGACCGGCGTGCTCGTCTTCCCCGAGGTCGACGAGCCCGAAGAGATCCACATCGACCAGAACGACCTCAAGATCGATGTGTTCCGTTCGTCCGGTCCGGGTGGGCAGTCGGTGAACACGACCGATTCCGCGGTACGCATCACTCACGTGCCGACCGGCATCGTCGTGTCGATGCAGAACGAGAAGTCCCAGCTGCAGAACCGCGAGGCGGGTATGCGCGTGCTGCGTGCCCGTCTGCTTGCGCGTCAGCAGGAGGAGCTGGACGCCGCGGCATCCGATGCCCGCCGATCGCAGATCCGAGGCATGGACCGCTCTGAGCGCATCCGCACCTACAACTTCCCCGAGAACCGCATCGCGGATCACCGCACGGGCTTCAAGGCGTACAACCTCGATCAGGTCATGGACGGAGCGCTCGATCCGCTGATCGAGAGTGCGATCACGGCAGACGAGGAAGCGCGGCTCGCCGCGGTCGGTTCCGACTCCTGACGCGCCGCTTGAGCGCTATGCTCGGGCCGTGATCACACTTCTGTTCCGCGGCCTCATGTACGTCGTGTCGGCCGGTCTCGGCCTGATCGCCGCCGACCTCGCCCTCGACGGGTTCCAGATCGAGTGGGACAAGTGGTGGGGCTTCGTCATCTGCATACTGATCTTCGCGATCCTGCAGAGCGTCCTCGCGCCGTGGGTGGGCAAGATGGCCACGCGCTACGCGCCCGTGCTCATGGGCGGCATCGGCATCTTCTCGACGCTGATCTCGCTCATCATCGTGGTGCTGCTGCCCATCGGAGGGCTGCGCATCACCGACCTCACCGGCTGGCTTCTCGGCTCGGTGATCGTGTGGCTCATCACCGCTCTCGGCAGCGTCCTGCTTCCTCTCATCTTCCTTCGCAAGAAGGCGGAGGCCGTCAAGACCACACGCCGCTAGGCCGTCGGGGCCCGACGCCGGTCAGATCGCGTAGTCCGGTGCGGTGAGCAGTGCCCTGGTGTCTTCGCCGGTATTGCGCTGGCGCGGCTTCGCCGGAACCCCGACGAGGATGCTGTCCGCCGGAGCATCACGGGTGACCACGGCGTTCGCACCGATGACGGAGCCGGGGCCGATCGTGATGGGGCCGAGGACCTTCGCACCGGCACCGACCGCCACTCCGTCGCCGAGCGTGGGGTGGCGTTTGCCGGAGGTGCGCGTCCGTCCGCCGAGAGTCACGCCGTGGTAGAGCATCACGTCATCGCCGATCACACTGGTCTCGCCGATCACGACGCCCATGCCGTGATCGATGAAGAACCGACGGCCGATGCGCGCGCCGGGATGGATCTCGATCCCGGTCAGCCAGCGCGACAGCTGCGAGCCCGCGCGCGCGAGCAATCGCAGTCGGCGTCGCCAGAGCGCGTGCGAGACGCGGTGCGCCCAGATGGCGTGGAGCCCCGGGTACAGCAGAGCGACCTCGACGGAGCTGCGTGCGGCGGGGTCACGAAGGCGAGCCGCCGCGACGTCCTCGCGCATTCGTCCGATCATGCCCATCGACGTCTCAGTCTTCGCGCAGGTCCTCGAACAGCGCGGTGGAGAGGTAGCGCTCACCGGTGTCCGGGATCACGACGACGATGGTCTTGCCGTCGTTCTCGGGGCGCGCGGCGACCTTGAGCGCCGCGGCGACGGCCGCGCCGGACGACATGCCGACGAGCAGGCCCTCTTTCGCGGCGAGCTCCCGGGCGACCCGCAGCGACTCGTCGAACTCCGCGGTCATGATCTCATCGAGCACATCGCGGTCGAGCACGTCGGGGACGAAGTTCGGCCCGATGCCCTGAATCTTGTGCGGTCCGGGGTGGCCCTCGCTGAGCACAGGGGAGTCCTTGGGCTCGACGGCGATGACCTGGATGCCCGGCTTCGCGGCCTTGAGGGCCTGCCCGGTTCCCGTCACCGTCCCGCCGGTGCCGACTCCAGCGATGAAGATGTCGACCGCACCGTCGGTGTCGCGGAGGATCTCCTGCGCCGTGGTCTCGCGGTGGATCTGAGGGTTGGCGGGGTTCTCGAACTGACGGATCCAGATCGCGCCGGGCGTCTCCGAGACGATGCGCTTGGTCTCCTCGATCGCACCGCTCATGCCCTTGGTGGGATCGGTGAGCACGATCTCCGCGCCGAAGGCCTTGAGCAGCACACGGCGCTCCTTGGACATGGAGGCAGGCATCGTCAGGATGACCCGGTAACCGCGGGCGGCGCCCACCATCGCGAGTGCGATGCCGGTGTTGCCACTCGTCGACTCCACGATCGTGCCACCGGGCTTCAGCTCGCCCGATGCCTCTGCGGCGTTGATCATCGCGATGCCGATGCGATCCTTCACGCTCGATGCCGGGTTGTAGTACTCGAGCTTGGCGAGCACGGTGGCCCCGAGGCCCTCGGTCACGCGGTTCAGACGCACGAGCGGCGTGTTGCCGAAAGCGGTCGTGATGTCGGAGTGGATGCCGGGCATGAGGAGCCTTCCTGTGCGGGGGTCGCTGCCGGTCCAGCCTAGGGGAGGGCCCTGTGGGCGGGGGCATTGTGACAGCCGTGCGCGCTCTACGCTGGAACCCATGTCCGACACCTCTCTCGCGGCGCTCGTCCGTGCCGCTGCTCAGCGCCTGGCCGACGTCGGCGTCCCCGATCCTCTGGTCGACGCAGAGCTGCTCGCGGGCCACGTGCTCGGTCGGCGACGCGGCGAGGTGCAGGCCGCGGTCATCCGCGGCGACGACGTCGACGACGAGACGGCGGGCGCCCTGGAGGCTCTGGTGACGCGCCGAGTCGCGCGCGAGCCGCTGCAGCACATCACCGGGACCGCCCCCTTCCGCCACCTCGAGCTGGCGGTGGGGCCCGGTGTGTTCGTCCCGCGGCCGGAGACCGAGACGGTGGTGCAGTATGCGATCGATGCGCTGCTGAACTCCGCGGAGCCCGAGCCGATCGGCGTGGACCTCGGCACCGGCAGCGGTGCGATCGCTCTCGCGATGGCGACGGAGGTGCCGCACGCCCGTGTCTTCGCCGCCGAGCTGTCCGAGGAGGCGCACGCGTGGGCCAGCCGGAACGTCGCCGGCGTCGACAACCTGACGCTCGTGCTGTCCGATCTGGGGGAGGCTTTCCCCGAACTCGACGGCACGGCATCGGTCGTCATCTCGAACCCGCCCTATGTGCCGGACGCCGCGATCCCGCGGGATCCGGAGGTGCGACTCTTCGACCCCGCGATGGCGCTGTACGGGGGAGAGGACGGCCTGGACATCGTGCGAGTGCTCAGTTCTCGGGCGCTCGCACTCCTGCACTCCGGTGGTCTTCTCGTCATCGAGCACGGCGAGCTGCAGGGGGAATCGATCAGGGACATCCTCGCCGCGGACGGCTGGCGCGCTCCGGCGACGCATCGCGACCTCACCCTGCGGGACCGCACCACCACGGCGCTCAGGCCCTGATCAGCTCCCTCTGAGCATCTGCAGCCCCCGCGCCGCATAGAATCGAACCGTCATGTCAACCATCTTCGACTGCCGCGATGACTCGCAGCTGCTCGCCGGCATGCGCCATGCGCGCCAGGCGATCGGCCGCGGCGAACTCATCGTGATGCCCACAGACACCGTGTACGGCGTCGCTGCCGACGCCTTCTCCCCGGCCGCCGTCCAGCGGCTGCTCGATGCGAAGGGGCGCGGCCGTGATCAGCCGCCGCCCGTTCTGATCGGCACGAAGGAGACGCTCGCAGCCCTGGCCGAGTCCGTCCCGGAGCCTGTCGAACGTCTCATCGACGCGTTCTGGCCCGGCGGTCTCACGATCGTGCTCCCCGCCCAGCCCTCTCTGGTGTGGGATCTCGGGGAGACGCTCGGGACGGTCGCGGTGCGGATGCCGGAGGGGCGCGTGGCACTGGAGCTGCTGGCCGAGACCGGACCGCTCGCCGTGTCCAGCGCCAATCTCACCGGCCAGCCCGCCGCCATCTCGGCCTCGGACGCGGAGCAGATGCTGGGCGACAGCGTCGCCGTGTACCTCGCCGATGGTCTGAGCAAGGACGGCATCGCCTCCACCATCGTCGACGCCACGTCTCTGGTTCGTCGGAGTGCGGATGCCGAGCCCGGCACTGTTCGCATCCTCCGAGACGGTGCGGTGACGCGCGAGCAGCTGCAGGAGGTGCTCGGCGATCTGCTCGAACCCGAGGAGCCGCAGGACGCGGAGCATGTGCATGCGGAGGAGCCGCAGGACGCGGATTCGTGAAGCAGTATCTCGCCACGGTCATCCTCACGGCAGCGATCACGTTCGCGCTGACCTGGGCGGTCTGGCGACTCAGCCTCCGGTTCAAGCTGTACCCCGGCATCCGCGAGCGCGACGTGCACACCACGCCCACGCCCCGCCTCGGCGGTGTGGCGATCTTCCTCGGCATCGCCGCCGCCTTCGGGTTCTCGGCGATCAACCCGTTCTTCCAGAGCATCTGGATCCCCCCGCAGACGATGTGGTCGATCCTGGGCGCCTCGCTGCTGATCGCGATCATCGGCGTGGTGGACGATCTCTGGGACATCGACTGGATGATCAAGCTCGGCGCGCAATTCCTGGCCGCCGGGCTCATCACCGTGGGCGGCGGACTGCAGATCCTGTCGCTGCCGTTCGGGGACCTCATCGTGGTCTCCAGCTGGCTGAGCATCACGATCACCATGTTCGCGATCGTCATCGTGATGAACGCAGTGAACTTCATCGACGGACTCGACGGGCTGGTCGCCGGGGTGTGTCTCATCTCGAACGGCGTGTTCTTCGCGTACTCCTACATCTTCACGCGTGACTCCGGAGCCTCGAGCTACTTCAACCTCTCCACTTTCCTCGCCGCGGTCCTGATCGGCGCCTGCCTCGGTTTCCTACCGCTGAACTGGAGTCCGGCGAAGCTGTTCATGGGCGACTCGGGTGCTCTGGTGATCGGCCTGCTGATGGCGACGTCGGCGATCTCCATCACCGGCCAGATGGATCCGTCGGCTCTGGACCCCGAGCGCCTCGGCCGCTCGCAGCTGATCGGTGCCTTCCTCCCGATCCTGCTGCCGCTGCTGGTGGTGCTGCTGCCGCTGCTCGACTTCGGTCTGGCGGTGCTCCGACGCATGAGCGCCGGCCGGTCGCCGTTCTCACCCGATCGCAAGCACCTGCATCACCGGATGCTGGACCTCGGCCACCGCGACCGCGACGCTGTCCTCATCTTCTACGCATGGACGGCCGTCATCTCGCTCGCCGTCTTGCTGATGTACGTCGGTGCACGGGAGGACTGGCCCGGCCAGTACCTTCCCGGCGTCGGCTTCGGCGTCGTGGGCATCGCCGCCTGCCTCGTCGTCACCCTGAGCCCCACCCGCCGCAGGAAGAGCGCAGCGGCCGCCGACACCGACCCGACACCCGTGGAGTCCTGATGAGCCCGAGCCCCGTTTCCAGCACGCCGATCCTGCGTCGCACCCTCATCTGGTCGGCGGTCGCCACCGCGGTACTCGCGATCGTCGCGGGCGGTGTCGGTTATGCCGTCGCCGGGGGAGAGGGACTCGTCAGCGGGCTGCTGGGCGTGCTGCTGGCCGCCGTGTTCCTGGCGATCACCGGCATCAGCATCCTCATCGCCAACCGTTGGTACGGGGACCCGATCTACGTTCAGCTGTTCTTCGCCATCGTCCTGGGTGGTTGGCTCCTCAAGCTCGGACTGTTCGTCGTCGCGATGATCCTGCTCGCGGGTCAGCCGTGGCTGGAGCCGATGGTGTTCTTCCTCTCGATCGTGGCCGGCGTGCTGATGTCCCTCGCGATCGATGTGATCGTGCTCACTCGTATGCGACTGCCGAACGTGAGCGACACCACGCTGCCGACCGAGGTGCCAGAGGACCGCGCCCCCGGCAACGCGAATCACATCGACGAAGGACCCGTCGACGGCGGCCCGCGGTCTTAGGGGACCCTCAGATTCTGATACTGTTGAAACGTGCCCGCCGCTCGCCCGCGAGCGCTTGCGCTGATTGCACACCGACCATCGTCGCCCCGGTTTAGACCGGTGCCCCGAAGCTGGAGCCCGCGCTGTTTAATCTTGCTGCGACCCTGACCCCCCGACTTGCCTCCGACGGCGAGTTCCACGGCCCTTCGATCGACGATTTCTTTCCGGAGATCCTCTTCCACGTAGGCCCGATCCCCGTCAACCGGATCCACCTGGTCCAGTTGCTCGCGGTGATCGCCGTGGTTCTCATCCTCTGGCTCGGCACCCGCCGCATGAAGGTCGTCCCCGGACGCTTCCAGAGCCTGGTGGAGATGGGGCTCGGCTTCGTTCGAACCAACGTCGCCCACGACATGCTCGGTCGCAAGGACGGCGATCGCTTCCTGCCGATCCTCACCACCATCTTCTTCATGGTGCTGTTCATGAACATCACGGGAATCATCCCGTTCCTGAACATGCCGGGAACGGCGATCGTCGCGGTGCCGCTGACGCTCGCCGTGGTCAGCTACGTGACCTTCATCTACGCGGGAATCAAGCGCCACGGCCTCAAGTTCTTCAAGAACTCCCTGTTCCCGCAGGGCGTGCCGGTCGCCGCGATGCCGATCGTCGCGATCATCGAGCTCATCTCGACGTTCATCCTGCGTCCGGTCACGTTGACGCTGCGTCTTCTCATGAACCTCGTCGTGGGGCACATGATCCTGGTCCTCGCGTTCTCCGCGACCCAGTTCTTCTTCTTCACCGCAGGCGGCGGCTGGGCCGCGCTCGGTGTCGGAACCCTCGCCTTCGGCGGCGCCTTCACTCTCTTCGAGATCCTGGTCGCCGTCCTCCAGGCATATGTCTTCACCGTCCTCACCGCGGTCTACATCCAGCTCGCGGTCGCAGAAGAGCACTGAGCGGGCAGGCATCAGCCTTCCCACCCAACGAAAGGAAAACCCCGTGGACGCTACTACGGTTCTCGCTGAAATCAACGGTCACCTCGGAGCTGTCGGCTACGGCCTCGCAGCCATCGGCCCGGCCATCGGCGTCGGCATCGTCGTCGGCAAGACCATCGAGGGCGTCGCCCGTCAGCCCGAGCTGGCCGGTCGTCTCCAGGTCCTCATGTGGATCGGTATCGCCTTCACCGAGGCGCTTGCGTTCGTCGGCATCGCCGTCGCATTCATCCCCTTCCCGTAATCCTCACCGACTTCTGAAGGAGACAGGATGCTGAACGCTCTTGTCACGAACCTCGCAGCAGAGGGTGAGCCGAACAACCCCCTCATCCCTGCCTGGTACGACATCATCTGGTCGGGCCTCTGGTTCATCGTCATCCTCATCGTGGTCTGGAAGGTCGCCCTTCCCCGGCTCACGAAGATGCTCGACGAGCGGTCCGCCGCCATCGAGGGCAACATCGCCAAGGCCGACGAGGCGCAGAAGCAGGCGGAGGCGGCACTCGAGGAGTACACGCGTCAGCTCGCTGAGGCGCGTACCGAGGCCGGAGAGATCCGCGAGGCCGCCCGTGAGGACGGCAAGAAGATCGTCGCTGAGGCGAAGGATGCCGCGTCCACCGAGGCCGCACGCATCACCGCCACCGCGCACACGCAGATCGAGGCCGAGCGGCAGACCGCTCTCGTCTCGCTGCGCAGCGAGGTCGGGACACTCGCCATCGACCTCGCCGGCGGCGTGGTCGGCGAGACGCTCTCCGACGACGCCCGTGCGACGGCTGTCGTCGACCGCTTCCTCGCCGACCTCGAGGCATCCGAGAAGGCGGCTCAGTAATGGGCAGCGCGACCACTCAGGCACTCGCGGCATCCATCCAGACGCTTGCCGCAGCGAAGGGCGTCACTCTCGACACCGCACGGGAGCTCCTCGCTGCCGCGCGTGCCGTGAGCGGGTCGTCTCAGCTGAGCGGCGCGCTTGCTGATCCCTCTGCTCCCGCCGCGGCACGACAGAACGTCGTCGCCGCGGTGTTCGGCGGGTTCTCCGCAGACGCTCAGAGCGTTCTGAAGACGGTCGTCGCGGAGCGCTGGTCCAACGCGGGTGAGCTCGTCGACGGTGTCGAGGAGCTCGCGATCCGCGCTGCTGCGATCGCCGAGCCGGGCGCGGACATCGAGGGGGAGCTCTTCAGCTTCTCCCGCGTGATCGCCGCCAACCCCGAGCTCGAACTCGCCCTGGGCAGCCGCCTCGGCGGAGAAGACGCCAAGGGTGCGCTCGTCGAGCGCCTCCTGGCCGAAGGCTCCACGAGCGCTGCGTCGACGCTGATCATCACGTCGCTCGTACGTCAGCCGCGTGAGCGCCGCGTGCGGCGACTGCTGAACCGGGCGATGAGCATCGTCTCCAGCCAGCGCGGTCGTGTGGTCGCCACGGTGCACACCGCGGCTCCGCTCACCGATGCGCAGCGAGCACGTCTCAGTGACTCGCTGTCTCGTCGCTACGACGGCCAGGTGTCCCTCAACGTCGTCATCGACCCTGCCGTGGTCGGAGGTCTGCGCGTGCAGATCGCCGATGACGTCATCGACGGCAGCATCTCCGCACGACTCGCAGACCTTCGCCAGAAGCTCGCGGGCTAACACGACTTCGCGCGGGGAACCGCGCACCCAGATACAAAGGGAAGACAATGGCAGAACTATCGATCAGCCCCGACGTCATCCGTGACGCGCTGAAGGACTTCGCCGCAGCATACGAGCCCTCCGGGGCCGGGGCGACCGAGGTCGGCACCGTCATCGACGCCGCAGACGGCATCGCGCACGTCGAGGGACTTCCCGGCGTCATGGCGAACGAGCTCGTCATCTTCGCCGACGGCACCAAGGGACTCGCACAGAGCCTGAACGAGCACGAGATCGGTGTCGTCGTCCTCGGCGAGTTCACCGGTGTCGAGGCCGGCCAGGAAGTCACCCGCACGGGCGAGGTCCTCTCGGTCCCGGTCGGCGACGGCTACCTCGGCCGCGTGGTCGACCCGCTTGGTACCCCGATCGACGGCCTGGGCGCCATCGAGACCGAGAGCGTCCGCGCTCTCGAGCTGCAGGCGCCCGGCGTCATGCAGCGTAAGTCGGTGCACGAGCCGATGCAGACCGGCATCAAGGCGATCGACGCGATGATCCCCGTCGGCCGTGGCCAGCGTCAGCTGATCATCGGTGACCGCCAGACCGGCAAGACGGCCATCGCGATCGACACGATCATCAACCAGAAGGCCAACTGGGAGTCGGGCGACGTCAACAAGCAGGTCCGCTGCATCTACGTCGCCATCGGCCAGAAGGGCTCGACCATCGCTTCGGTGAAGGGCGCGCTCGAAGAGGCCGGAGCCCTGGAGTACACCACGATCGTGGCGGCTCCGGCATCCGACCCCGCCGGCTTCAAGTACCTCGCCCCCTACACGGGCTCGGCCATCGGTCAGCACTGGATGTACGGCGGCAAGCACGTCCTCATCATCTTCGATGACCTGTCGAAGCAGGCCGAGGCCTACCGTGCCGTGTCCCTGCTCCTTCGCCGTCCGCCGGGCCGCGAGGCATACCCGGGTGACGTCTTCTACCTGCACTCGCGTCTGCTCGAGCGTTGCGCGAAGCTGTCCGACGAGCTCGGCGCAGGTTCCATGACGGGTCTCCCGATCATCGAGACCAAGGCCAACGACGTCTCGGCATACATCCCGACCAACGTGATCTCGATCACCGACGGCCAGATCTTCCTCCAGTCCGACCTCTTCAACGCCAACCAGCGTCCGGCGGTCGACGTGGGTATCTCGGTCTCGCGAGTCGGTGGTGACGCGCAGGTCAAGTCGATCAAGAAGGTCTCCGGAACGCTGAAGCTGGAGCTCGCGCAGTACCGCTCCCTCGAGGCGTTCGCGATGTTCGCGTCCGACCTCGACGCGGCTTCGCGTCGTCAGCTCTCCCGTGGTGCGCGTCTGACCGAGCTGCTCAAGCAGCCGCAGTACTCCCCGTATCCCGTCGAGGAGCAGGTCGTCTCGATCTGGGCCGGAACGAACGGCAAGCTCGACACGATCGAGGTCTCGGATGTCCTGCGCTTCGAGCGCGAACTCCTGGACTACCTGCGTCGCAACACCAAGGTTCTCGAGACGCTCCGCGACACCAACGTCCTCGATGACGCCACGGTCGCCGAGCTCGAGAAGCAGACGGATGCCTTCATCCTGGAGTTCCAGGGTGGCAAGGGCGCCAGCATCGGCGCTCCCGGCCACGAGGAGCACGCTGCAGCCGAGGCTGAGGACGTCAACCAGGAGAAGATCGTCAAGGGTCGTCGCGCGTAACCGCGTGAGGTATTGACATATGGGCGCTCAACTCAGGGTCTACAAGCAGAAGATCTCTTCTGCTCAGACGACCAAGAAGATCACGAAGGCGATGGAACTCATCGCGGCTTCGCGCATCCAGAAGGCGATGGCACGCGTCAAGGCGTCCACACCCTTCGCGCGAGCCGTGACGAGGGCCGTGTCTGCCGTCGCGACGCACTCGAACGTGGATCACCCGCTGACCCGCGAGTCCGAGAACATCACCCGCTCCGCGGTCGTGATCTTCTCGTCGGACCGCGGTCTCGCCGGAGCCTTCAACTCGCAGATCCTCCGTGAGGGTCTCGAGGTGGCGGAGCTCCTGCGCGAGCAGGGCAAGGAGCCGGTCTTCTACCTCATCGGTCGCAAGGCCGTCGGATACTTCCAGTTCCGACGCCTCGCTGCCGCTGCGGAGTGGACCGGCGACACCGATACCCCGTCGTTCCACACCGCGGAGGAGATCTCCGCGACGCTGCTCGATTCCTTCTCCCGCGGGGGACAGGACGGCGGCGTCGACGAGATCCACCTCGTGTACAACCGTTTCGTCAGCATGATGACGCAGTCGCCCGAGTCCGTGCGCCTGCTCCCGCTGGAGATCACGGAAGCCGATGAGTCGGAAGCAGGTAACACCGTTTACCCGCTGTACGAGTTCGAGCCGGATGCCGAGACCGTTCTCGATGCGATCCTGCCGGTGTACATCCAGAGCCGCGTCTTCAACGCTCTCCTGCAGTCGTCTGCTGCCAAGCAGGCCGCGACGCAGAAGGCGATGAAGTCGGCCAGCGACAACGCCGACAAGCTCATCACCGACTACACCCGCCTGCGCAACAACGCGCGCCAGGCGGAGATCACGCAGCAGATCGCCGAGATCGTCGGCGGCGCCGACGCCCTCTCGAGCAAATAGACCATCAGGAAAGAGACGAAAATGACCCTCACCGCTCCGGCTGACCAGCCGGCGACCGCGGTCGTCGGGCGCGTCGCACGCGTCAACGGTCCGGTTGTCGACATCGAGTTCCCTCATGACTCGATCCCCGACATCTACAACGCGCTGAAGACCACGATCGCGATGGGCGAAGAGTCCACCGAGATCACGCTCGAGGTCGCACAGCACCTCGGCGACGACCTCGTCCGCGCCATCGCCCTGAACCCGACCGACGGCATCGTCCGCGGCCAGGAAGTCCGCGACACCGGCGAGGCCATCTCGGTCCCCGTCGGCGACGTGACCAAGGGCAAGGTGTTCAACGTCATCGGCGAGGTGCTCAACCTCGAGCCCGGCGAGACCATCGAGGTCACCGAGCGCTGGCCCATCCACCGCAAGGCGCCGAACTTCGACCAGCTCGAGTCCAAGACTCAGATGTTCGAGACCGGCATCAAGTCGATCGACCTCCTCACCCCGTACGTGCTGGGTGGAAAGATCGGCCTGTTCGGTGGTGCCGGTGTCGGCAAGACCGTCCTCATCCAGGAGATGATCCAGCGCGTCGCGCAGGACCACGGTGGTGTGTCTGTGTTCGCCGGTGTCGGTGAGCGCACCCGTGAGGGCAACGACCTCATCCACGAGATGGAAGAAGCGGGCGTCTTCGACAAGACCGCCCTGGTGTTCGGCCAGATGGACGAGCCGCCGGGAACGCGTCTGCGCGTCGCCCTGTCGGCCCTGACGATGGCGGAGTACTTCCGTGACGTGCAGAAGCAGGATGTGCTGCTGTTCATCGACAACATCTTCCGCTTCACGCAGGCCGGTTCCGAGGTCTCCACGCTGCTGGGCCGCATGCCCTCCGCCGTGGGTTACCAGCCGAACCTCGCCGACGAGATGGGTGTGCTCCAGGAGCGCATCACCTCGACGCGTGGTCACTCGATCACCTCGCTGCAGGCGATCTACGTGCCGGCCGATGACTACACCGACCCGGCTCCGGCGACGACGTTCGCCCACCTCGACGCGACGACCGAGCTCTCTCGTGAGATCGCCTCGAAGGGTCTGTACCCGGCCATCGACCCGCTGACCTCGACGTCGCGCATCATGGACCCCCGCTACTTGGGCGAGGACCACTACCGCGTCGCCACGACGGTCAAGCAGATCCTCCAGAAGAACAAGGAACTGCAGGAGATCATCGCCATCCTCGGTGTCGACGAGCTCTCCGAGGAAGACAAGATCGTCGTGTCGCGTGCACGTCGCATCCAGCAGTTCCTCTCGCAGAACACCTACATGGCGAAGAAGTTCACCGGTGTCGAGGGTTCGACCGTCCCGCTCAAGGAGACCATCGAGTCCTTCGATGCGATCACGCGCGGTGACTTCGACCACGTCGCCGAGCAGGCCTTCTTCAACGTCGGTGGCATCTCCGACGTCGAAGAGCAGTGGGCGAAGATCCAGAAGGAGAACGGCTGACCATGGCGCTCCACGTCAGCCTCGTCTCCGCGGATGCGGAGGTCTGGACGGGAGAGGCGAGCCTCGTGGTCGCCAAGACCGTCGAGGGCGAGATCGGCTTCATGACCGGCCATGAGCCGGTGCTGGCCATCCTCGCTGAGGGCCAGGTCCGCATCACGCAGTCGGATGGCACGAAGGTGCTGGCCAACGCGCAGGACGGGTTCCTCTCCATGGAGGGCGACACCCTGACGATCGTGGCCGGCAACGCGGCTCTCATCGCCTAGCATTTCCGTTTCGACGCGTCCGCCTCGGTGCCCCTCGGGTCCCGAGGCGGACGCGTCTGCATTCACCGAGGTTCCATGAAGATCCTGCTTCCGCCGTCGGAGACGAAGCGCGAGGGCGGTCATGATGTCCCGCTCGACATCGCCTCCCTCTCGCTGCCGTCGCTGAGTGCGCATCGATCCGCCGTGCTGGATGCCCTCGTCGACCTCGCAGCCGACGAAGAGGTCTCGCGACGCGTGCTCAAGTTGAGCGAGCGCCAGATGGGCGAGATCGCGCACAACCGGCGGCTACGGACGGCGCCCACGATGCCCGCGATCGATCGATACACGGGCGTGCTCTTCGATGCGCTCGATGCACGCGGTCTCTCCGAAGCATCGCGTCGGTGGCTGGGGGAGCACGTCTGGATCCACAGTGCACCTCTCGGTCCCGTCGGTGCGCTGGACGCGGTGCCGACCTATCGCCTGGCCGCCGGGACTTCGCTGCCGCGCTTCCCTGGGTTGCGGAAGCACTGGGCGGAGGCCACGTCAGCGGCGATCGCGGAGGCGTCACCGTCCTTCGTGCTCGATCTGCGAAGTGAGGCGTATGTGGCGCTGGGGCCTGTGCCCGACACTGTGCCCTCCGCCTATGTCCGCGTCGTCACTGAGCACGGCCGGGCGCTGAACCACTTCAACAAGAAGTCCAAGGGGTTGCTCGTGCGTGCCCTCGCCGAAGATCGGCCCCGTGTGGCTTCCCTCCGCTCCCTCCGGCGCTGGGCCGAGAGCCGAGGCGTCGTGCTGCGTGACACGGAGCAGCCGGGTGTTCTGGAGCTCGTCGTCCACGAGTGACCGCGCAAGTCCGCGCATGACCGCTTCCGCGTGGGTCTTTGCTCGCCTGTGGTCTCCCCGCTATGGTTGTCACGCGGCGCGACCCGTGCCGAATATTGGATCCGGAGGGGACCATGTACGACTATTACGACACAGGCTCGTTGGCCGTTTTCGGCATCCTGATCGTCTTCGGCTTCATCTTCGCGATAGCGGGGTACGTCCTCTCGTCGCTGTTCCTGATGAAGATCTTCGAGAAGGCCGGAGTCGAGGGCAAGTGGCGAGCGTGGGTGCCCGTCTACAACGCCATGATCCTCGCGAAGCTCGGCGATGTGTCGCCGTGGGTGATGCTCGGCGCCATCGTGATCAACATCATTCCGATCCTGAACTACATCTCGTGGATCGCCTATGTCGCGGTCATCGTGATCGTCGCCTGGCGCGTGGGTCTCAAACTGCAGAAGGATGCCGTCTGGATCCTCCTGGGCCTGATCCCCGGTATCGGTGCCTTGATCTGGCTCGGCATCAACGCTTTCGACAAGTCGCGCTGGAACCCGAACATCGTTCCCGCGCCCTGGGCGAACAACGGATTCCTCGGTGACAACACGGTGTGGCAGGGCATTCCGGTTCAGCCCAAGCCCGCCGCCGCTGCTCCCGGATACGGCGCACCGCAGGGGTACGCCCCTCCGGCACCGCAGGGCTACGCCCCGCCCGCTCAGCCCGGCTACGCTCCGCCTGCAGGGCCTGCTGCTCCGGCCACGGGTGCGCCCGTCCCGCCGGTGCCGCCCACCACCCCGCCGGCACCTCCGGCGGCACCGCCGACCACTCCGCCCGCGCCGTCCACTGCACCGCCTGCGGCTCCGCCGGCACCGCCCGCTGCTCCGCCGGCACCGCCGAGCGATCCCACTCAGCCTCCGGCGTGATCATCTGACACGGAGCCCTCGACTTCGGTCGGGGGCTCTGTGCTGTCCTGGCTGGTCACCGTTCCGACACGCCCGCTAACGTGGAGGGCATGGTCTTGTCTCAGCGCCGAGTGGGCGCTTCCGGTCTTCTCGTGTCATCCACCGGCCTCGGCTGCAACAACTTCGGTCGAGCGGGGACGGTGACCGAGACGCTCTCCGGCACGAGAGAGGTGATCGATGCGGCACTCGCCTACGGCATCACGTTCTTCGACACCGCTGACATGTACGGTGCGGTGGCCGGCGCGAGTGAGGCGCTGATGGGTGAAGCCCTCGAGGGGCGTCGAGACCGTGTGGTGCTGGCCACGAAGTTCGGCCAGGAACGGGACATGGGCTACGAGTTCCCCGCGGCCCGTGGTTCTCGCCGCTACGTCCGGCGGGCGGTGGAGGAGTCGCTGCGGCGGCTTCGAACCGACTGGATCGACCTGTATCAGCTGCATCTGCCGGACCCGGAGACGCCGATCGCCGAGACGACGGACGCCCTCGACGAGCTCGTGCGTGAAGGCAAGATCCGCTACTACGGGCACTCGAATTTCACCGGATGGCAGATCGCCGAAGCGGAGTTCACGTCCCGCGCGCGATCTTCGGGCAGATTCATCTCCGCACAGAACCACTACTCCCTGCTCGCGCGCGCGGCCGAACGCGAGGTGCTGCCGGCCGTGGAGAGATACGCCCTGGGCTTCTTCCCGTACTTCCCGCTGCACAACGGACTCCTCTCGGGCAAGTTCACGCGCGACGGGGGACCGGCCTCGAGCCGCATCATGTCCACGCGTCGCCATGTCTGGGAGAACGCGCCCTGGGATGCCATCGACACCTTCCGCGACTTCTGCGACGAGCGCGGCATAACGATGTTGGAGGCTTCCTTCGGTTGGCTTCTCTCGCGGCCGGCGGTTTCCAGCGTCATAGCCGGTGCGACGACACCCGAGCAGGTCGAAGCGAACGCGGCAGCGGGTGATTCGTGGCGGCCGAGCGTCGAAGACGAGAAGATCATCGACGAGCTGTTCCCTCTGCCGGCCGACCCGGGCGCCCGGGTGTGACCGCGGTGCGGGGGAGTTCTACTACGATGTGTGAGTATCCTGCGGACGCCCGACCCGTCGCAGATCCATCGGAGGCAGCACGTGGCTGAGACGAAGACGCATCGCGTCACGGTTGCGCAGCGCGCATTGCTGCTGTCCTGGGCAGGGGTCACCGATCTCGGTCGTCGTCGAGAGACGAATCAGGATGCGTTCCTTGCGGAGTTCCCCCTGTTCGTCGTCGCGGACGGCATGGGCGGCCACGCGGGTGGAGAGATCGCGAGCCGCAGCACGGTAGAGCGGCTTCAAGCCGTCGTCTCCGCGGGCGATGTCAACGGTCCTGCGATCGAGAAAGCGCTCGAACAGGCGGTGGGCGACATCGCCGACCACCCCGAGACGACCGACGAGGGCACCGGCACCACTCTCACCGGCGTCTTCTTCGCCATCACGGGCGATCAAGCCCAGTGGGTGGCTCTGAACATCGGGGATTCCCGTGTCTACCTTCTTCGCGATGACCGCCTCGTCCAGGTCACGACAGATCATTCGGTCGTGCAGGAGCTGATCACGGCGGGCAAGCTCAGTCCCGAGGAGGCCGAAGGGCACCCGTACAGCAACGTGATCACGAGGGCGGTGGGTGCGAGCGAGCTCACGGCGCCGGACTACGTGACGATCGACGTGCGCGCCGGCGATCGATTCGTCATCTGCTCCGACGGGCTCACCAAGGAGCTCACCGATTACGGGATCCAGCACTTCCTCAGGGAGCACCGCGACCCGGGCCACAGTGTGGACGCCATGCTCGCCGCGGCGTTGGAGAATGGCGGGCGTGACAACGTGACACTCATCATCGTGCAGGTTGAAGACGAGGACGACTCGTCCTCCCCAATCGAAGACACGACGGAGTAGCCGCGGGGCGCTGTGGACAGCGCCGTTCTCCGGAAGGGCATGCGATCCACTGGACGCATGGAACCCCTCCCGATCGTGCTCCCGTCGGCCCCGGTGCCGTTGCGCCGTGCTCCACTCCCTTTCATGGCGGCGATCGTTCCGATAGCTGCAGGGGTCGTGCTCTGGCTGATCACCGGATCCGTGTTCGCGCTGTGCTTCGCCGCGCTGGGACCGTTGATGATCGTGGCATCGTTCGCGGACGCGGCGCGCAACCGGCGACGTGAACGTCGGCGCGGCGCTGCGCAGTCCGAGCAGGACTGGGCGGCGGCCGAGGCCGAACTCGTACTCCGCCACCGGGAGGAGCGTGAGACCCGGTGGCTCCGCCACCCCGATACCGCGGCGAGTCTCCTGCAGCCTCCTCTCCGTGGAGCGGAGTCGCCGGATAGTGCAACCGCCCTCGTGGTGGGGGCCGGGAGTGCGCCGAGCGGAATCCGGTGCAGCGGGGGCGAAGACGGTCGTGGTCGTGAGTTCCGCGACCGTTGCGGAGTGCTCGACGACGCCCCGATCGTCGTGCCGCTGGGCGGAGGAGTGTGTCTGCGCGGCGCGCGGCCGGTGATCGTCGCCGCGGCGCGCGCGCTCCTGCTGCAACTGAGTCTTCGCTTCAGCGCGGCGCAGCTGTCGCTCGTGGGCGCTGAACTCCGCGAGTGTGGGCTGGACGCGCTGCCGCATGCGCGGCGCGCGCGCAGGGGTGGCTTCCGGGTCGGGATCGGGTCGGGCGACGCGATCCGGATGGATGCCGATGCCGTGGTCTGGTTGGCGCCGGCCGACGCCGAGGTTCCGGCGGGGATCACGACGGTGATCGACATCATCGAACCAGGACGTGCCCGGCTGCGCACCCCTCAGGGCACCGCCGTCGTCTCCGTCGAGTGCGTCTCACGCGCACAAGCGGGGATCATCGCTCGCGAGCATGCGTCGGCGGCCGGCGAGATCGATGTGCTTCCCGACTCCGTCGTTCTGCACGAGCTGGAGCAGCCACGACCAGGCGGCGGTCTGGCCGCCGCCATCGGTCGGAACGAGCACGGACAGCTGGTCGTCGACATCGTCGAAGACGGTCCTCACGCCATCGTGACGGGAACGACGGGCACCGGCAAGAGCGAGCTTCTGGTCAGCTGGGTCACCGCCATCTCCGCGGTCTACGGGCCGGACCGAGTGACGTTCGTGCTCGCGGACTTCAAAGGGGGGACCGCATTCGAGCCGTTGCGCGGGTTGCGGCAGGTCGCAGCGGTCATCACGGATCTCGATGAGGGCGGTGCCCGGCGAGGCGTCTCCAGTCTGACCGCCGAGCTTCGCCGCCGGGAAGGCGTTCTCGCCGAAGCCGGTGCTCGGGACGTTCGAGAGGTGGGGATGCCACGGTTGGTCATCGTCGTCGATGAATTCGCGGCGCTGCTGGCGGAGCATCCCGACCTGGGGGCTGTCTTCACCGACGTCGCTGCACGGGGGCGGGCGCTGGGCATGCACCTCATCCTCGGCACACAACGCGCTGCCGGAGTCGTGAGGGATGCGCTGGCGGCCAACTGTCCGCTCCGAGTCAGTCTGCGGGTCGGGGATGCCGCGGACAGCAGGCGCATGATCGGAACGGACGCCGCGGCGGAACTCCCCGGCGGAGGGGAGTCGCGGGGCCTCGCTCTCGTGCGCCGTCCGGCCGACCCCGAGCCGTCGGCGATCCGCATCGCGCTGACGAGTCCCGCGGATCTGCGAGCGGTGGGGCTGCGGTGGGCGGCGGCCGATCCGCCCCGCAGCCCGTGGCTCGCCGCGCTTCCCACACGGATCCCGCTCGCGGACCTCGTCGCTTCTGCCGCGCTGGGTCCGGATGCCATCGTGCTCGGGCGAGCCGACGAACCCGCCCGCCAAACTCAGCCACTCGAGCTTTTGCGCTGTGGGCAGGATCGAGGAATCGTGCTGCTGGGGGCGCCGGGGTCGGGTCGCTCCACCGCTTTGCGGGCCCTGGCTGCGCAGTGGCCTGATGCCGCGTGGGTGCCGAACGACCCCGAGGCGGCGTGGGACCTCCTCACGGCGTGGGCCGTGGGGAGTGAACGGATGCCGTCGCTCGTCCTCGGCGACGACATCGACGGGGTGCTCTCGACTCTTCCCCCCGAGTACGGTCAGCAATACACGCAACGGTGGGAGCAGCTTCTCCGCGGCCGCGGGGAGACCACCTTCGTGCTGGCGGCGACAAGGGCGGCGGGCCCGCTGGGACGACTGATCGATGCTCTGCCGCGACGAGCGCTGCTTCGGATGCCGAGCCGAGTGGAGCATCTCGCGGCCGGGGGAGAGGCCTCGTCATACATCCGCGACCGCTCTCCCGGCCGTGCCCACATCGGCGACCGCGAGGTGCAGCTGGCATGGGTCCCGGAACACGCGGAGGTTCCCGCTGCTCCCGTCACGCCTCCGGCCTGGGCGCCGTCGTGCGCGATCACCGCCGTCGTGACCGCCGGAGCTGCTTCGGTCGTAGAGATGCTGCGTGCGGCGCATCCGGGGTGCGAGGTCATCGCTGCCGGGGTGGAGCCGACACAGCGCGACCGTCCCTGCCTCGTCGTGGGGGACGCGGAGGTGTGGCAGCGCAACTGGCCGTTGTGGCAGCGCATCCGAGGGGAGGGCGAAGTGCTGATCCGTGCCGAGCAGCAGTCCGATCTCCGTCAGCTCGCGGGCGTGCGGGAACTCCCGCCGTACGCGCGCACCCACGCCGGCCGAGCCTGGTCCGTCCGTGGTGCCGGAGCGCCGCGTCGCGTCGTCCTTCCTGCACTGTCGCCGCGATGAGCAGTGAGAGTCTCGGCTGGGCTCGGCTCGGCTCGGTAATGACGGGTGCGTCAGATACCGGCGCCGGGACGGATCGCGCCGACGATCGAGCCGCCGCCCGAAACCGTGAGGGGGAGTGCCTCCGACAGCGTCGCGACCTCAGCGCTGCTCAGGCCCCCTGCGCGCTCGAGGAGCGTCGCCGCCACGATCGTCGACGCGCGCGTCGCGCCGTCCAGCATCTTCAATGCGACGGTCGTGCCGTTCGGGGCGACCATCACCATGACGCCTTCGGCGCCGTGCTTGGTGAAGACTCCGAGTTTCTCGATCGCGATCGTGTCGGGGCGGCCCGGTCCTTCGATCGTCCACGGGCTCTCTCGCACCGCCCGCACCAACGAACCGGCGACGCGATGAAGGGCGAAGGGCGAGCGGTCGGAGGCGGTGCCGATGCGGTGGATGCCCCGCGCGAGGGCGGTGAGCGTCATCGCGTGGACCGGCGCCCCGCACCCGTCGATCGCCGTGTGGGCGACCTTCTCGCCCGTGAGACGCTCGACGACGTCGCGAATGTGCACCTGCAGCGGATGCGCTGGGTCGAGATAGCCGGTGGTCGGCCAACCGGTCGCCACGCACGCACGCAGCATCGCGGCATGCTTTCCGGAGCAGTTCATCCGCACGCGCGTCGGCTCACCGTGCTCGCGGACGAGGTCATCGCGCGTCGCCGAATCACTCGGCCAGGACGCCGGGCACGCCAGGTCGTCCTCGGTCAGCCCGCCTTCGGTGAGGATGTCGCGAACGACGGAGGCGTGCCGGTCGGTGCCGACATGGCTCGCCGTGGAGATCGCGAGCTGTTCGCCCTCGAGCACCGCACCTGCTGTGATGCAGGCCACCGCCTGCAGGGGCTTGAGGCTCGAGCGGGGCAGGATCAACGCGTCGGGGTTGCCGTGGCGGGCGACGATGTCACCATCGGAAGAGAGCACGATCGCTGCGCCGGCGTGACGCGATTCGACGAATCCACTCCGTTCGACGACGGCGAGTTCCACGGAATCCTGAACGGTGAGAGTCTCCAGCACCCGTCAACTCTAGCGCCGGGCACGCCATCGCTCACCTCGGGTCGGCGGCCCCTGGCAGACTGAAGACATGGCAGAGTCGACCCCCCGCGCCCTCGGCGAACATCACTACGCGCTCACCTCGGTCTGGACCGGAAACACCGGTACGGGTACCTCCGGCTACCGGGACTACCGCCGCGAAGTCACCATCGAAGTCGACGGCAAGCCGGAGCTGCTCGCATCGGCGGACAAGCCGTTCCGCGGCGATCCCTCGCGGTGGAATCCGGAAGACCTCCTGCTCGCCTCACTCTCCGAGTGCCACCTGCTCTCGTACCTGCACGCGTGCGTGACGGCCGGGGTGGTCGTCGTCTCCTACCGCGACGACGCGAGCGGGATGATGCGCGAAGACGGCAAGGGCGGCGGGGCATTCGTCGAGGTGATGCTGCGGCCCGAGGTCGTCGTGGCGGACGCGTCGATGATCGAGGCGGCCGAGCGGGCCCACGCGCAGGCGAACGAATGGTGCTTCATCGCGAACTCGATGAACTTCCCGGTGCGCCACGAGGCGACCGTTCGCGCCGTCGAGTGAGTCAGCGCGGCACGGGTGTCAGCGACGCTCGTGCGGGAGCGCCTGCTTGATCTTCTCGATCGTGCCCTGCGCAGGAGCCTCGTTGTACGCTCCGGCGAGTTCCTGACCGGACAGAGCGTGGATCGCAGCCATGATCTCATCCGTCGCCAGGCGCCGCGCACGCCCGCTGGTCGCAGGTCCGTGCGGTGACAGATCGAGTGGCGCCCCGAATCGCACCGTGATGCGCTCGGAGAGCGTAGGCATCTTCGCCCCGACCGGCATCACCTTGTCCGTCCCGATCAGCCCGACCGGCACGACGGGGGCGCCCGTCTGGAGCGCGAGGAACGCGACCCCGGTACGCCCCTTGTAGAGGCGGCCATCGGTGGAGCGCGTGCCCTCCGGGTAGAGCGCGACGGCGAGTCCCTCGTCGAGGAGCTGACGCTGCAGGTCGAGAGCATCCAGAGCCGCTTGGCCGGCACCGCGGCGCACGGGGATGGCACCGATCGACTCGAAGAAGGTCTTGCTCATCCAGCCCTGGAAGCCGGTGCCTTCGAAGTAGGTCGACTTCGCGAGGAAGTGCACGGGCCGGGGTGCGGCGACCGGGATCGCGATCGAGTCGATGAATGACAGGTGGTTGCTGGCGAAGATGACGGGCCCGGTCAGAGGAACGTTCTCGCGGCCCTCGATCTTCGGCCGGTACACGAGCCGCGCCAGCGGAGTGATGAGACTGCGTCCGAGTGTGTAGGCGAACCCGGCGTGACGGGGCTTGGCAGTCTCATCTGACGACGAGGATTCCTCTTCTGACGAGGATTCGGGCTCGACGGACTGCTCAGAGGTCATCAGAGCAGGTTACTCCCGGATCCATGCCGGCGTGGGAATGAAGAGTCGCGCCGTGCCTCCCAGCGGGGGCAAAGGGCTATACGGCAGGATGGAGGTTCCCACCCGCGATCCCGAGGTCTCACTGTGCGCAAGCGTCCGCTCATCGTTCTGTCCACCGTCGCCGCGGCGACTCTGCTGCTCGCAGGCTGCTCCGGCAGTTCCGCGCCGTCGAGCTCCGGTACGCCGAGCCCGACCGCGTCGAGTGAGTGCTTGCTGGACGCGCAGCCGGGCGAGACGTCTGACGCGGTCGTCGTCGAGGGAAAGGGCCTCGACGCGAAGGTCACCGTGCCCGCGGACGCGCCTTTCGCTGACGTCGAGCGCACCATCATCTCCGAGGGAGATGGTGACGAGGTCGTCGCGAACGACCTCGTGGGTGTGAAGTTCCAGATCGTCGATGCGGCGACGGGCGAGGTCGTCGACTCTTCCGCTCGCAGCGAGGGAGGAGAAGCCTCCGTCCTGCTCGACCAGAACAGTGCGTCACTGTTCATCGCAGCCCTCGAGTGCCAGCCGCTTGGTACTCAGGTGGTTCTCGCGCTTCCCGGAAAGGTCTTCGGAGAGGGTGGTACCGCCAAAGTCGTGTACGCCGAGGCTGTCGAGCAGCTCCCCGAGGTGGCGACCGGCAAGGACGTCGACCCGACCCCGGGCATGCCGACCGTCAAGCTCGATGACAACGGCAAGCCCTCCGTCAAGATCCCGGACGGGGACGCACCGACCGAGACGAACGTCGCCGTCCTCAAGCAAGGTGATGGGGCCACAGTGGGCTCCGGTGACCTCGTGGTTGTTCAGTACCTCGGCGTCAAGTGGTCGGACGGCAAGGAGTTCGATTCCAGCTGGAGCCGCGACGCCGCCCCGACGCAGTTCCAGACCACGGGTGTGGTCGCGGGCTTCCAGAAGGCGCTCGAGGGACAGAAGGTCGGCTCTCAGGTCGTCGTCGTGATGCCGCCGTCGGACGGCTACGGTGCGACCGAGGGACACGAGCTCCAGAAGGAGAGCCTCGTCTTCGTCGTCGATATCCTCGCCACCACCCCTGTCCAGCAGTAGGCGGGTGCGGTTGGCTTAACCGCGAGCCGCCGAGATGGCCCGGCCATTGCATCCTTGGGATGAAACACGGAGGCGAGGTCATTCGTCGGGAAGCTGTCGCTTTTGTCGACCCCCGGAGGTCACCTGTCATCTAACATGCTACCCTTGGACATACTGTATATTCCTGGATTGAGGGAGTTCAACATGTCGCGGATGAGCAAGAAGAGCGCGGGGCTCGTGGGTGCTTTCGGTATTTCTTTGTTGCTTGCAGGAGCGATCATCGCGGTACCTGCCGCCGCGCAGGCGGGCACGATCCGCGAGTCCTCAGCGTTCTATAAGACCGAGTTTGAGTGCAATATCGGCAAGGCGACTCTGAAGGTGCAGGGGTACAACGTCGCGAGTCGTTGCACCTTCAACGGCGTGTTCGACTCGCCGTGGAGCTTTTGGTACGAAACGAAGTAGCCCCTACGCGCGTGAGGCAGGGTTCGACCTTGTCTCACTGACGTTCCTAGTTCGCGATTCCCGCTTCATCAGAATTGCCGACCGCTGAACTAGAGCCGTCTGCTGCCCGCGCACCTACGAGTTTGTCGCTTGCTCACGACGGTGCGGAGCGCGACACCCCGCGTTGGCGTGTGGTGCACCCCATGGGGCAGCGCGGTAGGCCAGGCCGCGACGTTCGAGGACAAAGGGTGTGGTCGCGGGCTTCCAGAAGGCGCTCGAAGGTCAGAAGGTCGGCTCTCAGGTCGTCGTCGTGATGCCGCCGTCGGACGGCTACGGTGCCAGCGAGGGTCACGAGCTCCAGAAGGAGAGCCTCGTCTTCGTCGTCGACATCCTCGCCACCACGCCTGTCCAGCAGTAGTCACGGCGGCGACGAGGACGTGTCCTAGGCTGGCGTCATGCGTCGCATCATCGTCCTCGGCTCCACCGGCTCCATCGGCACCCAGGCGTTGGATGTCATCCGCGCCAATCCTCGTCGGTTCGAACTGGTCGGCCTCGCCGCCGGCTCGAACGCCGAGATGCTGGGTGAGCAGGCCGCGCAGTTCCAGGTCGAGGACACGGCGCTCGGTGCGGACGAGGCCGAGCAGCTCGTCCGCGATGTCGAGGCCGATGTCGTGCTCAACGCCATCACCGGCTCGATCGGACTCGGCTCGACTCTCGCGGCGCTGAAGGCAGGACGCACGCTGGCCCTGGCGAACAAGGAGTCGCTGATCGTCGGCGGCGATCTGGTACTCGCCGCCGCCGCACCCGGACAGATCGTCCCGGTGGACTCCGAGCACTCGGCGCTGGCGCAAGCCTTGCTCGCCGGCACCCACGCCGAGGTGCGTCGCCTCGTGGTGACGGCATCCGGTGGCCCGTTCCGCGGTCGTACGCGTGCAGAACTGTCCGATGTGACCCCCGCGGAGGCCCTCGCGCACCCGACATGGGACATGGGACGCATGGTCACGACGAACTCGGCCACGCTCGTGAACAAGGGGCTCGAGGTCATCGAGGCGCACCTCCTGTTCGATGTCGCCTACGACGACATCGAGGTGGTCGTGCATCCGCAGTCCATCGTGCACTCGATGGTCGAGTTCATCGACGGCTCCACGATCGCCCAGGCCTCACCGCCCGACATGCGACTCCCGATCTCACTCGGGCTGGACTGGCCGCACCGCGTCGGAGGCGTCGGACGACCGCTCGATTGGACCACGGCGTCGTCGTGGACGTTCGAGCCGCTCGACGGCGAGGCCTTCCCCTCGGTCGCACTCGCGAAGGCCGTCGGCCGCGCGGGCGGTACTTTCCCCGCTGTCTACAACGCGGCGAACGAGCAGGCGGTGAACGCGTTCCACGAGGGTCGGCTGTCGTTCCTGGGCATCGTCGACACGATCGCGCGTGTCCTCGACGCCCATGATGCACCCGACGTGCTCACCGTGGAGACGCTCGCCGCAGCCGAAGCCTGGGCGCGCGCGACCGCGGACCGGATGATCGCGGCGAGCTGAGCCGAACCCGGAGCGACGTCTGCCGCCCCGGCTCCCGGGTCAGTCCTCGTCGGCGTAGGGAACGGGCCAGCGGGGTTCGGGAACCGGCCAGCCTGCGGCGCGCAGAGCCCTGCGTGCCAGCTCGCGCGCCGAGTACGGCGTGCGCACCCCGCGGATGTCGCGGTAGTCCTGGTGGCCCGGGCCTGCCCAGAGGATCGCGTCGCCGTCGCCCACGAGCGCGACCGCGGTGATGATCGCGTTCTCGGGCGGCGAGGCCTCGTGGATCTCAGCATCCGGTCGCGCCTTGCGTGCACCTTCGATCAGCGTCGCCCGGATGGAGGCCGGATCCTCGAAGCGCGGGTGATGGTCGGTGACGACGAGGATGTCACTGCCCTCGACCGCGGTGCGCGCCATGTCGAACCGCTTGCTCGCATCACGGTCGCCGTCGGCGCCGAAGAGCATCAGCACCTTGCCCGGTGTCACGCGGCGCACGGCGGCGAGCGTCTTCTCGAACGCGTCGGGGGAGTGGCCAAAGTCGACGAACACCGCAGGCCCGCGTTCCCCGGACACCAGCTGGGTACGGCCGGGGAGATAGGCGCGGATGCCTTCATCGCGGGCGAGAGCATCGACGATGCGCTGCCAGTCGTAGCCGCCCTCGAGGAGCATCACGATCGCGAGCGCGGCGTTCGCGGCCATGTGCGGGCCGATCACCGGGACCGTGGTCGTGAGGGAGCCTGCGGGGCCGGTCATCGTGAAAGTGGTGCCCGCCGCACGCTCGTCGTCGATGACGACGACCCAGTCCGCGGCGGCCGCCGCCTCGGGGTCGTCGGCGATCGAGGGCGTCCCCACCGTCACGACGGGGATCTCGGAGCGGTCGACCACGATCGCGCCGGACGGCGAATCGAGGCAGATGACGCCGCGCTTGGCGCGGTCCGGCCGGAAGAGCGGGAGCTTCGCCTCGAAGTACTCCTCCATGTCGGCGTAGTCGTCGAGGTGGTCGTGGCTGAGGTTGGTGAAGCCGGCGACGTCGAATCGGATGCCGTCGACACGGTGGCGCGACAGAGCCTGAGCGCTGACCTCGACCGCCACGGCCTCGACCTGGCGCTCGCGCATCAGGGCCAGGAGTGCGTGCATCTCGGAGGCCTCGGGGGTCGTCAGCCGCGAGACGATGACCTCACCGGCGATGTGACGTTCGGCGGTCGATGAGAGCCCCGTGACGACACCGATCTGGTCGAGGATGCCCTCGAGCAGGTGGGAGACGCTGGTCTTCCCGTTCGTTCCCGTCGTGGCGAACAGCAGCGGAAGCGGGTCATCTGCGCCGGTGCCGTACACCCAGGCGCTCAGGTCGCCGAGGACCGCCCTCGGGTCGTCGACCACGAGGATCGGCAGCCCCGCAGCTTCGGCGATCGCAGCGCCGGGCTCGTCGGTGATGACGGCGACCGCGCCCTTCTCGGCAGCGGCGACGGCGAAATCCGCACCGTGCCTGTTGACGCCCCTGATCGCGACGAAGGCCTCGCCCGGGCGAAGATCCGCGGTGGCGAGGGTGATGCCGGAGAGGGCGATCCCGTCGATGTCGCCGCGCACACTGCGGGCGAAACGGGAAGCGAGTTCGGACAGCTCACGCCGGGGCGGGTTCGCGGGGCGGAGCACGGGAGGCAGGCTCGGTTGTTGTTCAATCGACATGTCGGATCCATGATCTCACGACGGCACGGTGAACACCTCTGCGGCACGACTCCTTGCGCGCCCGCGTGGGGGTGCGCAAGGAGTCGGACGGCGTCAGGCGCGGCGGCGGTAGGCGAGGACGGCGACGATCAGTGCGGCGATCCCGGCGACGAGTCCGCCGGCTCCGAGCGCGATCCCCAGCGGATCGGTCGTCGTCGTCGCCGCTGCCTCGTCTGCCGATCCAGCGGAGCCATGATCACCGTGGCCGTCGGTCGCGGCGTCTGTGACGGAGACCACCGGTGCCGGTGCGTCCAGGCTGTGGGGGTCCTCTCCCTTCTCGGCGAGCTGGGTCCACTCGGTCGCGCCGTCGACGCACTCCTGCACGACGGGGAAGGCCAGCGTCTCCGGAGTGCTCTCGTCGAGCCCGACGGACATGCTCACCGCCCCGCGGAGATCGTTCGGTACGGGCGTCAGCGCGGTGTAGGTGACTGCGCTCACGAGGCCGTCGTCACCGCGCTCGACCTCGATGTTCCAGTCACCGTCCATCGTCGGCGCCACGGAGGCGAGTCCGTCCGGCATCGTGATGCGGAGGGCCGTGGTGGGGGAGTTGTCGCATCCGTGCGAGAACGAGAAGGTGAGCACGCCATGGTCTCCGGCGGCGAGTTCATCGGGGCTGACGCCGACGTGCGCGCCCGCCATCGTCGGGACGGCGAGGGCGAGGACGGCGCCACCGAGGATGCCGGCGGTGGCGAGGGCTGCGCGGTGGGTGCGGGTACGGGTGGTACGGGACATGAAGAATCTCCTGGTGCTCGAAAAAGCGGGCGCGCGACGACGGCGCACCCGGCGAGGGGGTTGTTCCGCCAGGACGGCGGCCGACTCCGGTGCGACGGATCCGTGTGGATCAGTCGCGGAAGAGCGCAGGAGGCCCGCGTCGGGGCACAGCAGCCGCGACGGCGGCATCGAAGGAAGGCAGGAGAGTGGAGCGCAGGCGGGGCGGTCGGCGGTGTTGTGCGGGCGCAGTTGCGGCGGCGCGCCGGAACATCGCCTCGACCCACCGCACGATGCTCCTCAGGAGTGTCTCGCTGTGCCAGACCAGCACAGTGGTGAGCACGGCGGCGGCGAGGTGCGCGAGCAGCATCGTCGTGCTGAGGGATGTCTCCGATGTCGCGGGCCCGAGCAGATCGAGATTCAGGTGGTGGGCGTGGCCGACGCCGCCGAGCGCGTCGGCGCCGGTCGGCGCTCCCAGCGCCTGGAACAGCAGATGAAACGCGGCCTGCGCGACGAAGACGGCGGATGCCACGCGACCGCGTGACTGTCTGGTCCCCACGAGCAGGGCCGAGAACGGTGTGAGCAGGGTCGCGACCGCGAGGATCAGCAGCGGATGCGGTGCGGCACCGCCGCCGAACGTGTGCGAGAGCGCGGCGAGCAGTGTCGCGACGGATGAGACGGCGGCGGCGCGTACGAGTCGCAGCTGCCGGGCATTCACGGTTCCACCCTAGCCGCGCCCGCGTCGTCGGGCGGATTCCTAGCTGGGGGCAGTAGCGTTGGCACGTGGAATTCCTGCTCTATCTGGGCGGCATCCTCTTCATGCTGATCGGCCTCGGCCTTTCGATCGGTCTGCACGAGGTCGGCCATCTCGTCCCCGCGAAGCTCTTCGGCGTGCGCGTCGGCCAGTACATGATCGGTTTCGGACCGCGCCTGTGGTCGAAGCGCATCGGCGAGACCGAGTACGGATTCAAGATGCTGCCGCTGGGTGGCTTCATCTCGATGTCCGGGATGTACCCGCCCTCGAAGAGCTCGGGACCCGCGTCCGGTGTATTCCGATCGCTCATCCAGGACGCCCGATCCGCGAACGACGAGACCATCGCCGAAGGGGCCGAGGATCGCGTCTTCTACCGCCTGCCCGTGTGGAAGCGCGTGATCGTGATGCTCGGCGGGCCGGTGATGAACCTGCTGCTCGCGACCGTGATCTTCACGATCCTGCTCTCCGGAATCGGCCTGCAGCAGGGCACGACCACGATCGCTTCGGTCACGGAATGCGTGGTGCCGGCGGGCTCGACCCAGACCGAATGCACTCCGGAGGATCCGGAGTCCCCGGCGGCCGAAGCGGGGATCGAGCCGGGCGACGTGATCGTCTCGGTCGATGGGCAGCCCGTGTCCAACTTCGCCGAAGCGACGGCGATCGTCCAGGCGGCTCCCGGCGAGACCCTTGACATGGTGGTGCTCCGCGACGGTGCCGAACAGACCTTGAGCATCACGCCGATCGCTGCGGAGCGCACGATCACGGATGCGGCAGGACAGCCCGTCCTCGACGACTCCGGTGAGCCCGTGGTCAAGGAGGTCGGCTACGTCGGCATGGGCTCGCAGATGGGCTACGTGCAGCAACCGCTGAGCGCGGGACCGCAGATGGCCGTCGACAACGTCGGCAGGGTCGCCTCGCTGATCGTGACGCTCCCGGTTCGCCTCTGGGACATCGGCGTCTCCCTGGTCACCGGAGGCGAGCGTGATCCGAACGGACCGCTGAGCGTGGTCGGCGTCGGCCGGCTCGCCGGCGAGGTGGCGGCGACGGATGCGCCCATCCTCAATCGATTCGCGATCCTGCTCCAGTTGCTGGGATCACTGAACATCGCCCTCTTCGTGTTCAACCTCATCCCACTGCTTCCGCTCGATGGCGGTCACATCGTCGTCGCTCTCTGGGACGGTATCAAGCGCGCGTGGGCGAAGATCTTCCGCCGACCGCCGCCTGCACCCGTCGATGCGACGAAACTCGTCCCGCTGACGGTCGTGGTCGCGGTACTGCTGATCGCGATGGGCGCACTGCTCCTGATCGCCGATCTCTTCAATCCGGTGAGTCTCCTCGGCTGACCTTCCCGGGGTGGCGCCGAGCGCGCTCAGGCGAATGCGTGCGACACGAGGCGCTCGAGCGTACGGATGCCGTCGCGCGAGAGGATCGACTCGAGGTGTCCCTGGACGGATGCGAAGTGGGCACCGCGGAGAGCGAACACGTCGCCGGAGGCGGCATCGGCCGAGACCTCTGCCGGCCCGACCGTCGTCGTCTCGGGGAGGACGCGTGCGGTGAACGTGTTGTAGAAGCCGATCGAGGCATTCTCCTCGAACACCGGGACGGACTTCTGCAGGCCCTGATGCGGGGCGTCGAGCGGGGTCAGCGCCACCCCGAGTCGGTCGGCGAGGATCTGGTGGCTGAGGCACACCGCCAGCAACGGGGCTCCTGCATCGAGGCGACGGGCGACCACCTCGCGCATCCGGGCGATCCGGGGGTTCTCCAGATCCCGGGGGTCCCCGGGGCCCGGGCCCGCGACGACGAGGTCGGCGGCATCGAGGTCGGCATCCTGCACCTCGCTCCATCCGGCGATGGTCACGGTGAGACCGAGGTGACGGAGCTGATGGGCGAGCATGGTCGTGAACCGGTCTTCCGCGTCCACGACCAGTGCGGTGCGTCCGACGAACGGGCCGGTGAACTCCTCGCCCTGCGGGTTCAGCCAGAATTCGGCCAGGCGCGCATTGCGTGAAGAGAGCAGCGCGGCGACCTGGGGATCATCGGCGAGAGCACGCTCCTCGGCCGGCGCATCGGCATCGCTGCGCGCCTCGGCCACGCGGTCCCGGTCGATGGCACCGATCGCACCCAGCACCCCTGCGGCCTTTCCATGGGTCTCGGAGACCTCTCCCTGCGGATCGGAGTGACGAACCAGGGTGGCACCGACGGGCACACTGAGCGCGCCGTCCTGCAGGTACACGGTGCGGATCAGGATCGGCGCATCGAGGTCGTGTCCGCCGTCCGCGTTCGGGGTGAACAGTGCGGCGACGCCCGAGTAGTATCCGCGAGGCTTCCGTTCGTGGCGTCGGATCACGGCGCAGGCGTTCTGCATCGGGGACCCGGTCACGGTCGGTGCGAACATCGTCTCGCGCAGGATGTCGCGCGGGTCCAGGGTGCTGCGTCCGCGCAGCATGTACTCGGTGTGCGTGAGTCGCGACATCTCCTTCAGGTGCGGACCGGTGATCCGTCCACCGTCGGAGCACACGGCACTCATCATCTTCAGCTCTTCATCCACGACCATGAACAGCTCCTCGGTCTCCTTGGTGGAGGCGAGGAAGTCGATCAGGGTCTCTTTGGTGGCCCCGCCTGCGGGGTGACGGAACGTCCCGGAGATCGGATTCATCGTGACGACGCCCTCGCGGGCGACGACATGCGCCTCGGGGCTCGCGCCGACGGCGATGTGGCCGGGGGTGAAGACGGCGAACGTCCAGTACGCGCCGCGTTCGTGCGTGAGCAGGGCGCGGAACCAGGTCAGCGCCGCCGTCCGGTCGTCCATGTCGATGTCCGCGGTGAAGTCGCGCCGGATGACGAAGTTCGCGCCCTCGCCGCGACCGATCTCCTCCGCGATGACCTTCTCGACGATCGCCGCATACTCCGCATCCGCGATGTCGAACCCGTCGTCGTGCAGGGGGACGGGATCCGTCGGGAGCGCCGCGAGCAGCTCCGAGGTCGCCAGGTGGAGATGCTCGTCGACGATGACGCATCGCAGCGGAGCGCCGTCGTCCTGGGCGACGAATCCGCGTTCGCGCACCTGACGATAGGGGACCATCGCGAAGATCTCGCGGGGGGCGCCGTCGATCGTGAGCGGGATGTCGGCGAGCAGCTCGACATCCACCACATCGCCGCTGAGCAGTTCGACGGTGTCGGCACCGTCGCGGGCGATCAGGACGAAGGATGCTGCCGGGTCGGCGCTGAGCTCGGCGAGTCGTGAGAGGGTCATCGATGTCTCCTGTGCAAGGCTCCGGCTCGGCGCAACGAAAAAACCGCCCGGGAGGCGGTCTGGATTCGTGGGAACGCGAACACACCGCCTAGAAGGCGGGCCACCAGGTGAAGTTCGCGAGCATGGGGCCGAAACTACCACATCGCCGGTGCCGGGTTCGGTGCGGTGACGTCACCAGATGCTTCCGCCGGGCTCCTCGAGCTCCGCGTCGAGGGCATGATCCACGACGAGGCGCACCGCACGCGCCAACACCTCGTCGGGGAGATGCGGAGCCTCCGCCGGTGCGGTGCTCGTCGACCACGGAAGATGCACGAACCCTGCGACGGTGTCGGCCGAGACAGCGCCCAGTGCGGTGTAGAGCACGTGATTGCACACGTAGGAACCCGCCGACAGGGAGAGCTGCGCCGGCAGCCCGTGCGCGGTGAGAGTCCGGACCAGGTGCTTGACCGGAAGGGTCGCGAAGCGGGCCGCGGGACCATCGGGTTCGCAGGCGGCATCGACGGGCTGGGCGCCGTCGTTGTCGGGGATGCGCGCGTCCATCAGGTTCACGCCGATGCGCTCGACCGCGATCTGCGGACGCCCGCCGGCGAGCCCGGTGGCGATGACGGCGTCGGGGGAGTGCCGGTCGATCACCGCGCGGAGGCGTCGCGCGGATGACTCGAAAGCGACGGGCAGTGTCGCGACGACGAGCTCGTGCGGACCGTCGTAGTCGGCGGCGACCGCGTGCACGGCATCGGCCGACGGGTTGCGGGATGCGCCGTCGAAGGGCTCGAAGCCCGTCAGAAGAATGAGCGCCATGGGTCCAGCGTAGGTGCGTCCGTCCAGCCCACTTGCATCCTGGCGGCGTAGGCTTGAGGGGTGCCAGCAGTGAACCTCGGAATGCCGAAGATCCCCGAAGTCCTCGCCCCCCGCCGGAAGTCTCGGCAGATCAAAGTGGGCAAGGTGCTCGTGGGCGGCAACGCTCCCGTCAGCGTGCAGTCGATGACGACCACGAAGACGACCGACATCAACGGGACGCTGCAGCAGATCGCCGAACTCACGGCATCGGGCTGCGAGATCGTTCGTGTCGCCGTGCCGCACCAAGACGATGCGGACGCCCTGAAGATCATCGCGATGAAGAGCCAGATCCCGGTGATCGCCGACATCCACTTCCAGCCGCGCTACATCTACACCGCGATCGACGCCGGTTGTGGCGCCGTTCGTGTAAACCCGGGAAACATCCGGGAGTTCGACGGCAACGTCGGCAAGATCGCGGCAGCCGCCAAAGCCGCGGGCGTCTCGCTGCGAATCGGAGTGAACGCCGGTTCCCTGGACCGTCGGATCCTCGCCAAGCACGGCAAGGCGACCGCCGAAGCACTCGTCGAGAGCGCTGTCTGGGAGGCGTCGCTGTTCGAGGAGCACGACTTCCACGACTTCAAGATCTCGGTCAAGCACAACGACCCGATCGTGATGGTGAAGGCCTATCGTCAGCTCGCCGAGCGTGGCGACTGGCCTCTGCATCTCGGCGTGACCGAGGCCGGCCCGGCATTCCAGGGGACGATCAAGAGCGCGACGGCCTTCGGCATCCTGCTCGGCGAGGGCATCGGCGACACCATCCGCGTGTCCCTGTCTGCTCCTCCCGCGGAGGAGGTCAAGGTCGGACACCAGATCCTGCAGTCGCTCAACCTGCGCGAGCGCAAGCTCGAGATCGTCTCGTGCCCCTCGTGCGGTCGTGCCCAGGTCGACGTGTACACGCTCGCCGAGGACGTCACCGAGGGGCTCAAGGATATGACGGTGCCGCTGCGCGTGGCTGTCATGGGATGCGTCGTGAACGGACCCGGTGAGGCTCGGGAAGCTGACCTCGGCGTGGCGTCCGGCAACGGCAAGGGGCAGATCTTCGTCAAGGGCGAGGTCATCAAGACCGTTCCGGAGGCGGACATCGTCGCGACCCTGATCGAAGAGGCGAACCGGATCGCTGCCGAGATGGGGCCCGAAGCGCCTCTCGGCACCGCTCAGGTCGTCGCGGTCTGACCGCAGAGGAGATCCATGTCGACGCCCACCATCGTGTCCTTCGCCGGCGGCGCCACCACAGGGGAGGGCATGGTCACCCGGGTGGAGAGCGGCCCCGACGGGACGGTCGTCGTCGTCGATGCGACGCCGTTCCACCCCGTCGACCACACCTGGCCCGACCAGCCGGGTGATGCCGGCGCGATCGCCGCGGGAGATGAGACGGTTCCGGTCGTCGAGGCGCTGATGGCTGCGGTCTCCGACGAGAGCGAGTTCGCCGTCGGGAGCGACATCCCCGTCAAGCGCGGTACCGAGGGGTGGACCTGGCTCGTCGCTCACCGCATCGACGGCGCGGCTCCCGCATGGCTGGACAAAGGCTCCCGTGTGCGGCTGAGCGTCGACGGCTCTCGGCGTGAAGGACTCAGCCGCGGCCACACGGCTTGCCATCTCGCCTCTCTTGCTCTGGATCTCGCTGTCGCCGACCTGTGGCGGAAGGATCCGGGTGCGGACGCGCTCGGGAATCCGGACTTCGAGGGGCGCGCCAATCAGTCCAGTCGCATCCACGAGGACGGCGCGGTCGATGAGTACCGTCTCGGCAAGAGCCTTCGCCGTGCGGGCTTCGACACCGAGACCTTCGCGGCGACTCTCGCCGACCGGGAGCAGCGGATCAACGCTCAGCTCACCGGGTGGATCGCCGCAGGGGCCACCAGCCGGGTCGAGACGGAGGGGCCGACGATCGTCGATCGCCGTCGCTGGCACTGCGAGCTCCCCGAAGGCGAGGCCGTGATCCTGTGCGGTGGCACCCATGTGGGGTCGCTGTCCGAGTTTTCGTCGATCTCGGTGTCGCTCGATCTGACGGACCCCCAGCTGCTCGTGATGACGACGACGGCGACCCCTGCCGTCTGACCTCAGCGCACGAAATCGATCCGCACCGGAGCGCGGGGGCACGGCCCCGGCGGCGGCGTCACAGAGCGAACTCCACCTCTCCCGCCGCGATGTCCGCACGGGTGACGCGAAGCCGCACGACGTCGCCCGGCTTCGCGCCGGGGGGAACGGGTGCTGTCGCCGTGACGGCCGGTTCCGCGATCTGGATCGTCGCACGCTCGCCGCGCAGCGCGATCACGGTCGCCTCGATCGTCGTCCCGGCCAGCGGAGTGAGCAGCGCGGCCTCGACGGTGTTGATCGTGGCCGAGTTCAACCGGGATGCCCGTTGGCTGGACTCCTGCATGAGAGCGGGGAGCTCGTCGAGCGAGTCACGCACCCAGCCGGGTACCGGTTCGCCGTTCGAGACCGCGAGGCAGATCGTCAGCGTCCAGCGGTCGACGAGTCGGCGCAGGGGAGCGGTGGCGTGGGCGTACGGGGCCGCGATCGCCGCCTGTACGGCGTCCTGCGGAACGGCTCCGTCGAACACTCGATAGCCGGCTCCCCGGAACAGGGATGCCGCCGCTTCGAGTACCGGGAGAGTGATCGGGTCGCGGCGATCGAGCCCGCGAAGGTACTCGCCGTACGTGCCCGTCGTCCACGACCGCCCGAGGGCCTCGGTCTGGTGCCGGAAGGTGCCGAAGGCCTCGGCATCCGGTTCCGGCATCGTGCGAAGGACTCCGATCCCGGCATCGAGCATGAGGGACGCCGCCGCCATCCCGGTCATGAGTGAGAGCTGGGCGTTCCACTCCTCGACGGGTAGGGGGCTGCGGCGTTCGATCGCATACGTGCCATCCGGGGCGCGCACGACCTCCTCGTCGGGGAGGTTGAGGCTCGCCCCGCCCCGCAGTCGCTCCTGCTCGATGCGAAGAGCGCCGATCTCGGGCAGCAGCGACGCCGGTCCGTCTTCGCCCCGATCCAGCGACCGCTGCGTGCTCTCGTAGTCGAGTTGCGCGCGAGAGCGGATCAGCGCGCGTTCGAGCCGGAACCCGGTCACCGCACCCGTGGGGTCGAGAGAGAAGGTCCAGACCAACGCCGGGCGGTCGACCCCGGCGAGGAGTGATGCGCGATCCTCGCTGAGGACGGGGGGATGCAAGGGGATTCTGCCATCCGCCGCATACAGGGTCTGCCCGCGACGACGAGCTTCGGCATCCACTGCTCCGTCGGGGACGACGAACGCGGGAACGTCTGCGATCGCGTATCGAACGGTGTAGCCCGATGCGGTGCGCTCCAGCTGGAACGCCTGATCCAGATCGCGCGAGCCCTCCGGGTCCAGAGTCGCGAATGAGAGGTCTCGAAGATCCAGCGCCGGCCGAGGCGCGGTGGCCGAATCCGCTTCGGCGAGCACCGCGGGCGGGAATCCGAGCGATGCCTCGGCAGCTTCCCGCAGGACGGCGAGGGCCGTGGCGAGCTCGGTCTGAGCGGCGGACGGGGACACATGCGATCGGCGCTGCGGCATGGGTCCACACTAGGCGGCGCACCGGCCATCAGCACGGACACGACTGTCCCTCGGATGGTAAAATGTTACTGGAGAAGATCCAGGAAATCCTCGATGAAGGAGAAGCTCATGAAGGCACTTGTTTTCCGCGGTCCCGGTCAGAAGGCATGGGAGGAAGTTCCGGATCCGAAGATCCTGGCGGGGACCGACGCGATCGTCCGCATCGAGAGCACAACGATCTGCGGGACCGATCTCCACATCCTGAAGGGCGACGTTCCCGACGTCACCGACGGACGCATCCTGGGGCATGAGGGAGTGGGCGTCATCACCGAGGTCGGCGACGCCGTCACCGGACTGGCGGTGGGCGACCGCGTGATCATCTCCTGCATCAGTGCCTGCGGAAAGTGCGAATTCTGCGTCGCCGGTCTGCAGTCGCACTGCCTTGCGAGCGAAGGCGCATCGGGGATCGGCTGGATCCTCGGGCACCTCATCGACGGTACTCAGGCGGAGTTCGTGAGAGTGCCGTTCGCGGAGACGTCTCTGCACCGGCTCCCTGAAGGGCTCGCTCTCGAGACGGCCGTGCTCCTCAGTGACATCCTGCCGACCGGACACGAGATCGGCGTGCAGTACGGCGGGGTCAAAGCAGGCGATGTCGTCGCCGTCGTCGGTGCCGGTCCGGTCGGCCTCGCCGCGGTCATGACGGCCCAGCTCTACGGGCCGAGCAAGGTCATCGCGATCGATCTCGACGCCAATCGCGCGGAGCTCGCGCTGCAGTTCGGCGCCACGCACGCGGTGGTCTCCTCGGACAGCGACTGGCGGGAACAGGTGATGGCGCTCACCGACGGACTCGGCGTGGACGTCGCCATCGAAGCGGTGGGGATTCCCCGGACGTGGGACATGGCGGTCGAGATGGTGCGGCCGGGTGGCCACGTGGCCAACGTCGGCGTTCACGGTGCGCCGGTGGACTTCCCGCTGGAACGGCTGTGGATTCAGAACCTCACGATCACGACAGGACTCGTCAACGCGAACACCGCGCGGATGCTGACGAAACTCGTCGCGGAGCAGCGCATCGATCCGAGCGGCTTCGTCAGCCACCTCTTCGCGCTCGACGACATCGAGAGTGCGTACGACACGTTCAGCCGTGCGGCGGAGACCAAGGCGCTCAAGGTGGTACTCAACGCCTGATGCATCGAAGTCGGCCCGACCGTCCGTGTCCCGCGTTAGCGTGTAATCATGACGACTGCATCCAAGGCCCAGACCCTTGTCGGACTCTATGACGCTCCGGAGATCCTCCGCGTCGTGAACGTGTGGGATGTCGTGTCCGCGCGGGCGGTCGCCGCCCTCCCGGAGACGAAGGCACTCGCCACCGCGGGGCACGGCATCGCCGCATCGTTCGGTTACGACGACGGCGCGACCCCCCGCGAGATCATGATCGACATGGTGGGGCGGATCGCTGCCGCCGTCCAGGTCCCGGTCACGGCTGACCTCGACGACGGCTACGGCGACGCGGGCGAGACCACGCGCCTCGCCATCGGGGCCGGCGTCGTGGGCGCGAACGTCGAAGACCGTCTCAAGCCGCTGGATGAATCCGTCGCCGCCGTCGCGGCGATCGTCAAAGCGGCCGAGGCCGAGGGCGTGCCCTTCGCGCTCAATGCGCGGACGGATGCCTTCGTCCGCGCCGGTGCACGCTCGGTCCCGGAGAGCATCGCCGACGCGATCCAGCGCGGGCGCGCCTACCTCGATGCCGGGGCGACGGCCGTGTTCGTCCCCGGCATCCTCGACATGAACGTCACCCGTCAGCTCGTCGAGGGCATCGGGGAGCGCAAGGTCAGCGTGATCGGCATCCCCGGCGCCCTCGCCGCGTCGGAGTACGAGAAGCTCGGTGTCGCCCGGATCTCCTACGGTCCGCTTCCGCAGCGGGTCGCGCTCACCGCACTCCAGGAGCTCGCGGCCGACCTGTACGCCGGCGGCGTCGTGCCCGCGAACCTGCCCGCGCTCAACTGACGGCGTCGAAGACGAGTGGTCACGGCTCACTAGACTTGCTCCGTGGTCACTCGTCTTTCGAACTTCTTCCTCCGTACGCTCCGCGAAGACCCTGCAGGCGCAGAGGTCGCCAGTCACCGGCTGCTGATCCGGGCCGGATACATCCGCCCGCAGGCCGCCGGCATTTTCGCGTGGCTGCCGCTGGGGCTTCGCGTCAAGGCGAAGATCGAGACGGTCATCCGCGACGAGATGGCCGCCGCGGGCGCGCAGGAGGTCCATTTCCCCGCACTCATGCCGCGGGAAGCCTACGAGGCCAGCGGTCGCTGGGACGAGTACGGCGATCTGCTCTTCCGCCTGCAGGACCGCAAGGGCGGCGACTACCTCCTCGCCCCGACCCATGAAGAGGCTTTCACGCTGCTCGTGAAGGACCTGTACTCGTCCTACAAGGATCTGCCGCTCACGATCTACCAGATCCAGGACAAGTACCGCGACGAGGCTCGTCCTCGCGCCGGCCTGCTCCGCGGCCGTGAGTTCACGATGAAGGACGCGTACTCGTTCGATTCGTCGGATGAGGGCCTGAACGTCAGCTATCAGGCGCAGCGGGATGCCTACGAGCGCATCTTCCAGAGGCTCGGCCTCGAGTACGTCATCGTGCAGGCGGATGCCGGTGCGATGGGCGGTTCCCGCAGCGAAGAGTTCCTGCACCCGACCCCGGTCGGCGAAGACACCTTCGTGCGCAGCGCCGGCGGATATGCGGCGAACGTCGAGGCTTTCACCACCGCGGTTCCCGACGCCATCCCGTTCGACGAAGATGCGGCGCCGGTGATCTTTGACTCGCCGGACACGCCGACGATCGAGACACTGGTCGCGCACACCAACCGCGAGCTTGAGGGGGAGTTCACGGCGGCCGACACGCTGAAGAACGTCGTCCTCGCCCTGACCCACCTGGACGGCACTCGCGAGCTTGTCATCGTCGGCATCCCCGGCGACCGCGAGGTCGATGAGAAACGCGCCGAGGTGGCGTTCGCGCCCGCCGCGGTCGAGACGGCCACGGCGGATGACTTCGAGAACAATCCGCTTCTGGTGAAGGGATACATCGGTCCCTGGTCGCCGACCGGCGCCGTGCTCGGCGAGGAGTCGGCCACCGGCATCCGCTATCTGGTCGACCCGCGCGTCAGCGAGGGCACCAGCTGGATCACCGGCGCGAACATCGATCAGAAGCATGCGCACTCCGTCGTCGCCGGTCGCGACTTCGCCGCCGACGGGATCGTGGAGATCGCGAACGTGCGTGCGGGAGATCCCGCCCCCGACGGCTCCGGCCCGGTCGAGCTCGCCCGGGGCATGGAGATCGGTCACGTCTTCCAGCTCGGCCGCAAGTACGCCGAGGCCCTGGGACTCAAGGTCTTGAACGAGAACGGCAAGCTCGTCACCGTCACGATGGGCTCGTACGGCATCGGCGTGACCCGCATCCTCGCGATCATCGCCGAGCTGAACAACGACGAGAAGGGCCTGATCTGGCCCGCTTCCGTCGCGCCGTTCGACGTGCAGGTCGTCGCCGCCGGCCGGGACCAGGTCGCGTTCGAGGTGGCAGAGGGACTCTCCACACAGCTCGAGGCCGCTGGTCTCGACGTGCTCTATGACGACCGCCCGAAGGTCTCGCCCGGCGTGAAGTTCGGTGACGCCGAACTCGTCGGCGTGCCGAAGATCGTCATCGTCGGACGCGGTGCGGCCGACGGTCAGGTCGAGCTGTGGGATCGCCGCACCGGCGACCGCGACACGGTCTCTGTGGAAGACGTCGTGGGGCGTCTCTCCGCTTCCTGACAGACCTCGGCCGCGTCGTCAGCAGACGATGTGGCCGTGGTTCATGATGTCGTCGTCCGGTGTGTCGCGGGTGACGAGCGACTTCAGGGCGCCGGCAGCCAGCGCGAGCTTGCCCTTCGCCGGCTCCCAGAACTCGACCACCTTCGGGGTCACCTTGAGGAGCGTGATCCCCGGGGTCTCCAGTCCGTCTGCGAACCAGATCTCGAGCGACGTGGAGTAGAGCTCCTCCATCTTGGTCCGGTCGTGGACGACCTCGGCCGTGCCGGCGACGGATACATAACGCATGCCCTTGGCGTCGCAGTAGGCCAGGCCCACGTCGTGGTGTCGCTGTGCTTCCTCGACCTTCTCGGTGTCCTCGGCCGTGAAGAACCAGATGTTCCCCGCTTCATCCATCTGTCGGGTCGACATCGGGCGGCTCACGAGGTTGCCGTCGTCGTCCGTGGTGGTGAGCATCGCGATGTCGATGTCTTCCACGAGGTCTGCGACGCGGGCGAGGGCTTCGGTTCCTGTGATCTCGGTCATGTCGTCAGAGTGCCGTGCGGGGGAGCGGAGGGCACGGGCATTGACAGCGCGGTCAGGCAGTGCTTACGCCCGCGATGTCGGACGTCGACACGATGCCCGGCGTTGCGGGCCGCGGTCTCCGCGCCGCGTGCCACGCTGGTGTCATGATCGACGAACCACTGCCCGAAGCCCTCAGCTCCGAGATCAACGCCGTCCTCGATGAGGCCGGGGTGCACGCCGACCGACGGCTGGTGATGCGGATGCTGCGCACCGCGATCCTGCTCGGCGAAGACGGCGCCGACCGCCTCGATCTGAAGATCGCCTCGGCGGCTCTGGCCGAGATGCGCGACGCGTTCCGTCTGTTCGCCCCGTTCCGCGGAGTCCCCAAGGTGACGGTCTTCGGGTCGGCCCGCACCAGGCAGGACGATCCGCTGTACCTCACCGCGCGCGACGTCGCCGCGGCGCTGGCGGGCGATGGCTGGATGGTCGTCACGGGCGCGGGGCCCGGCATCATGCAGGCGGCCTCCGAGGGTGCGGGGCCGGCGCTCTCGCTCGGCGTGTCGATCCGGCTGCCGTTCGAGGAGAAGGCGCAGGGCCTCCTCACCGACAACGATCAGGTCGTCGCGATGAAGTACTTCTTCACTCGCAAGCTGATGCTCATCAAGGAATCGCTCGGCTTCATCTGCCTCCCCGGAGGATTCGGCACCCTGGACGAGATGTTCGAGCTGCTCACCCTGCAGCAGACCGGCAAGGCGGAGCCGACGCCGATCGTGCTCCTGGACCAGCCGGGTGGGACGTTCTGGCAGGGTCTTCGCAGCTTCATCGACGACCACCTCGCACCGACCGGAGTCATCTCGGAAGGCGACTTCGATCGGGTGGTGATCACCGATTCCGTGGAGGCCGCTCGGGCGGAGATCACCGGGTTCTGGCACAACTACGACTCACTGCGCTGGGTCGGCGACGCGCTCGTGCTCCGTCTGCGCGCCGAACCGACGGATGAAGAGATCGACGCGCTGAACGAACAGTTCGCCTCGATGCTCTCCTCCGGACGGATCGAGCGGACCGCGCCACGGCAACCCGAGATCGTCGACGACGACCAGCTGGAGCTGCCGCGGCTGATCCTCCATCTCGATCAGCGTCAGGTCGGGAATCTGTTCCGACTGATCGGCGCGATCAACGCGCTTCCTTCTGCTCCCGCTCGATGATGCGGGCCGCGAACCCGTCGAGGTCGACTGTCCGGCCCAGCACCAGTTCCGCGGCTCGGCGCCCCGAGTAGTAGGCGGCCCCGACGGTCGCCGGTTCGTCACCCCAGGTGGCCTCACCCGCGAAGTGCAGGACTCCGTCGACGGGGCCGGCCAGGTCGTCGTGGTCGTGGTGCGTGGACCCGAGGGCGAGATACGAGTACGAGCCGTTCGAGAACTCGTCGTCGCCCCATCGCGTGACCCAGTGCGCCCGGGGCTCGCCGACCGCGTCTCCGTAGAGCACGCGGAGAGCGCGCACGGCATCGGCGACCACGTTCTCGTCGGGGAGCTCCTGCATTCGCCGTCCGAACGGTCCGGCGGCGAAGGTCAGCAGGGTGGGCAGGCCGCTGACGGCGGAGACGTCGTACCAGGAATGCCAGTGTTCGCCGGCCTCGCCGAGCGCTCGCAGCACATAGCTGTCCTCGTTCCAGAACCTCTGATCGAACTGGATGAAGACCTTGTTGAACACTCCCATCCCGAGTCGTGCGACTGGACCGGCCACGGCCTCCGGCAGCGCCGGCTCGAACTCGATCGACCCTGCCTTGAGCGCGCCCAACGGAACCGTCACGACGACCTGATCCGCCGTGAATGCCGTGTCGCCGGCATGGACGGTCACCCCTCCGGTGGAGCGGACGATCTTCGTCGCCGTCGTCTCGAAGCGGATGTCGAGGCCCGCGCCGATGCGTCGAGGAACCTCGTCGTATCCGTGCGGGAAGATCACCTCATCGCCGTCTATCGCGTCCTCGTCGAGGCCGTGCGCGTCGAGGTCTCCGATCCAGGCGCCGCACTGCTCCTCGACCCGGTGGCGGAAGAACTCGCGGATGTCGTCGATGCGGTCAGGGGAGAGGCCGGAACGATCGAGCGCGCGCTCCGTCACATCCAGATATGTGTCGCCGGGGGAGGAGGCGGCGATCTCGTCGACGAGAAGGCGATCGACCGCGTCGACGTCGTCGATCCATCGAGCGGTGGCATCGGAGCCCATGGGTCTTCCGTCTCCGTCGAAGTTCTCGATGGGCCGCCCGCCGACCTGGAAACTGCCCACCGTGTACTCGATGGTCGGAATCCGCAGCGCCTGGACGAGATCCCACAGCGGCGAACCGTCGATCCCATGGATCCACGAGGCGCCGCGATCCACGGGAAACCCCGCTTCCCGGTCGGTGTGCATCCGGCCACCGATGCGATCGCGTCCTTCGAGGACCACGACCCGATGCCCGGCATCGGCGAGCATCCGGGCGGCGGTGACACCCGACATCCCCGCACCGATCACGATGGTGTCGAACGATCCCATCTGTCCTCCTCGACTTCCGGCGCGGAAAACTGCTGCCGTCGTGGCAGGGGCCGGTTGGCACAGGGTATCGTGGTACGGATGTCGCGCGTGCGAACAGGCGCGACGAGAGCTGAATAGAGAGGCCGTCATGGACATCGAACTGAGTCTTCTGCGAGGGATCGAGAAGGAGAAGGCGATCCCCTTCGACGAACTCGTCGCGATCATCGAGCAGGCGATCCTGACCGCATATTCCAAGCACGTCTCCGACGACGGTGTGACGCCCGAAGGCGTCCGCGTGCACCTGGACCGCAAGACCGGGCACGTCGCGATCCTGCAGGTCGTCCGCGACGAGGAAGACGCCATCATCGGCGAAGAGGATGCGACCCCCGACGACTTCGGTCGCATCGCGGCCTTCGCCGCCAAGCAGGTCATCAGCCAGCGTCTGCGTGACATCGCGGACGACGTGGTGCTCGGAGACTTCAAGGACAAAGAGGGCGACATCGTCGCCGGCGTGATCCAGCAGGGTCCGAACCCGCGCATGATCCACGTCGACCTCGGTGCCGTCGAGGCGATCCTGCCCCCCGAGGAGCAGGTGCCCGGTGAGGAGTACACCCACGGATCACGCCTGCGCGTGTACGTCACCAGCGTCGCCAAGGGTCTCAAGGGACCGCAGATCACGGTGTCCCGCACCCACCCGGGGCTCGTCCGCAAGCTCTTCGCGCTCGAGGTGCCGGAGATCGCCGCCGGTCTCGTCGAGATCGTGGCCCTGGCTCGCGAGGCCGGGCACCGCACGAAGATCGCGGTCAAGGCGAACGACCCGTCGATCAACGCGAAGGGCGCCTGCATCGGCGAGCTCGGACGCCGCGTGCGCGCCGTGACGGAGGAGCTCGCGGGGGAGAAGATCGACATCGTCGACTACGACGCCGATCTGCCCACGTTCGTGGCGCACGCGCTCTCGCCGGCGAAGGTCACGAGCGCCTTCGTGCTCGACGCGAGCACCAAAGCCGTCCGCGCGCTGGTGCCCGACTACCAGCTGTCACTCGCGATCGGCAAGGAGGGTCAGAACGCGCGTCTGGCCGCCAAGCTCACGGGTGCGAAGATCGACATCCAGCCGGACAGCGTCCTCGACTGACCGGCTCCGGCCTTCCGCCTCGCCCGGCGTGCGGGCGAGGCGGGGTGAAACGCAGGTGTAAGATGGAACCCGTACGAACGTGCGTCGGTTGTCGCACGCGTGCTCCCCGCACCGCCCTGCTCAGGGTGGTGGCCCAGAACGACACCCTCATCCCCGATGACCGTGCTGTCCTGCCGGGGCGCGGCGCGTGGGTCCATCCGACTCGGGAATGCATGGATGCCGCTCTGCGGCGCCGCGCATTCGGACGAGCACTGCGCGTATCCACTGAGCTGGACACGCGGACCTTCGAACAGCACCCACCAAGAAACAAAGGCTGAACAGCTATGGAAACAAAGTGAACGGCTCGAAATGAGACCCGTCCGCGACTAGTGGTCTGCCCTGTCTGGGTGGACCGACTCAGACAGGAGAATTGTGGCTGGTAAACCACGCGTACATGAGATCGCCGCCGAACTCGGCGTCGACAGCAAGGTCGCTCTTGCAAAGCTCAAAGAACTCGGCGAGTTCGTGAAGAGCCCCTCTTCGACCATCGAACCGCCGGTGGCGCGCAAGCTGCGCGCGGCGATCGAGGCCGACGGGTCGCTCAAGGGTGCGGCTGAACCTGCTCCCGCGTCCAAGCCGGCTGCCGCCAAGTCGGCAGCGAAGCCGGGCGCCAAGCCCGGACCCACCCCGGGCCCGAAGCCCGGTCCCAAGCCTGCCCCGGAGGCTCCGGCCCCCGAGGCGCCCGCGCCCGCTGCACCGGCGCCTGCCCCCGTGGCAGAGGCACCTGCAGCAGCGGCAGCGGACGCACCCAAGCCTGCAGAGGGCGGTGCACCGACTCCTGGCGCTCCGCGTCCCGGCAACAACCCGTTCTCCTCCGCGCAGGGGATGGGTCAGCGCCCGGCCGGACCCCGCCCGGGTAACAACCCCTTCGCATCCGCCCAGGGCATGGGCCAGCGCCCGACGCCGGGCAACATCCCGCGTCCGCAGGCTCCGCGCCCCGGTGCACCCCGTCCGGGTGCTCCGCGTCCCGGTTCGCCTCGTCCCGGTGCGCCCCGTAGCGGTGGTGGCGGTCGTCCCGGCGCTCCGTTCCAGCAGCGTCCCGGCGGCCCCGGTCGTCCCGGCGGTGCCGGTGGACCCGGCGGTGCCGGTGGTCCTGGTGCACGTCCCGGCGGTGGCGGCGGTTTCGCCGGTCGTCCCGGTGGCGGTGGCGGTCGTGGCCGTGGTCCCGGCGGTGGTACCGCAGGTGCCTTCGGCAAGGGTGGCGGCAAGAGCAAGCAGCGCAAGTCGCGGCGGGCGAAGCGGCAAGAGTTCGAGATGCGGAGTGCTCCGGTCGTCGGTGGCGTCAACGTCACCCGCGGCAACGGAGAGGTCATCCGCATGCGCCGCGGCGCATCCATCGCGGACTTCGCCGACAAGATCGAGACGCTGACCGGCTACACGGTCCAGCCCGGAACCCTCGTCACCATCCTCTTCAACCTGGGCGAGATGGCCACGGCCACCGAGTCCCTCGATGAGGCGACGTTCGAGGTCCTGGGCGCCGAGCTCGGCTACAAGATCCAGATGGTCTCGCCCGAGGACGAGGACAAGGAGCTCCTCGAGGGCTTCGGTCTCGACCTCGAGGCCGAGCTGGAGGCGGAGAGCGAAGACGACCTCGAGATCCGTCCTCCGGTCGTGACCGTCATGGGTCACGTCGACCACGGTAAGACGCGACTGCTCGACGCGATCCGTCAGACGAACGTCATCGAGGGTGAAGCCGGTGGCATCACCCAGCACATCGGTGCGTACCAGGTCTGGACCGAGCACGAGGGCATCGAGCGGGCAATCACGTTCATCGACACCCCGGGTCACGAGGCGTTCACCGCCATGCGTGCCCGTGGTGCGCAGGTCACCGACCTCGCGATCCTCGTGGTCGCAGCCGATGACGGCATCATGCCGCAGACGGTCGAGGCGCTGAACCACGCTCAGGCGGCGAACGTGCCGATCGTGGTCGCGGTGAACAAGGTGGACAAGCCCGACGCGAACCCGTCGAAGGTGCGTCAGCAGCTCACCGAGTACGGTCTGGTCGCCGAGGAGTTCGGTGGCGACGTCATGTTCGTCGACGTCTCCGCTCGCGCCAACACGGGTATCCAGGAGCTCCTGGACGCCGTGCTGCTCACGGCCGACGCAGGTCTCGATCTGACCGCCAACCCGAACAAGGGTGCCCGCGGTGTCGCGATCGAGGCGAAGCTCGACAAGGGTCGCGGTTCTGTCGCCACCGTGCTGATCCAGTCCGGAACGCTCCGGATCGGTGACGCCATCGTCGCCGGAACGGCCTACGGTCGCGTGCGTGCCATGGCCGACGAGAACGGCGAGCAGGTCCTCGAGGCCTACCCGTCGCGTCCGGTGCAGGTGCAGGGTCTGAACTCCGTGCCGCGTGCCGGTGACGTCTTCATCGTCACCGAGGAAGACCGCATGGCCCGTCAGATCGCGGAGAAGCGTGAAGCAGTCGAGCGCAACGCCCAGCTGGCCAAGGCCCGCAAGCGCATCTCGCTCGAAGACTTCACCCGCGCTCTCGAAGACGGCAAGGTCGAGTCGCTCAACCTCATCATCAAGGGTGACGTCTCCGGTGCCGTCGAGGCGCTGGAGGAGTCGCTCCTCAAGATCGAGGTCGATGACTCGGTGCAGCTGCGCATCATCCACCGCGGCGTCGGTGCGATCACCGAGTCCGACGTGAACCTGGCGACGATCGACAACGCGATCATCGTGGGCTTCAACGTCCGCCCCGACACGAAGGCGCGCGAGCGCGCCGCCCGTGAAGGCGTGGATATCCGTTTCTACTCCGTCATCTACAACGCGATCGACGAGATCGAGAGCTCGCTCAAGGGCATGCTCAAGCCGGAGTACGAAGAGGTCCAGTCGGGTGTCGCCGAGATCCGCGAGGTGTTCCGCTCCTCGAAGTTCGGCAACATCGCCGGTGTCATCGTGCGATCGGGAACGATCACGCGAAACGCCAAGGCTCGTGTCATCCGCGACGGCGTCGTGCTGGCCGATGGTCTCGCCATCGAGTCGCTGCGTCGCTTCAAGGATGACGTCACCGAGGTCCGTACCGACTACGAGGCCGGTATCGGTCTCGGAAAGTACAACGACATCCAGATCGGCGACGAGATCGAGACGACCGAGCTCATCGAGAAGCCTCGCGGCTGATCAATTTCGAAACACCTTCGGGCGTCCTTCGCTCCCGCTCCTCCGGAGCGCGGAGAGGAGGACGCCCTGAGGGTTCCTGGACAGGGAGAGAACAATGGCAGGCGAACGACAGGCCCGACTCGCGGATCGTATCCGCGTGATCCTCGCCGAGCGGCTGGAGAAGGGGCTGCGCGATCCGCGCCTCGGCTTCGTCACCATCACCGACGTCCGTGTGACCGGTGACCTTCAGCACGCATCGGTGTTCTACACGGTGCTGGGCACGGAAGAAGAGCGCATCTCCAGCGGTGCCGCGCTCACTTCGGCGACCGGCATGCTGCGCAGCGAGGTCGGGCGGCAGCTGAGCACCCGTCTCGTGCCCACGCTCGAGTTCATCCCGGATGCCCTCCCGGAGAACGCGGACCACATCGGTGCGCTGCTCCGCGAGGCGCAGCAGCGCGATGCCGACGTCGCGAAACTCGCGTCCTCCGCATCCCACGCCGGCGACACCGATCCGTACCGCACGGAGGACGACCCGGAGTGATCGCCGTTTGATACGCTCGGCTTCGCGGGAACGCTTCCGCGAAGCTGGGGGAACGGCATCGAGGGTACGGGTACACAGGGGGCTCTCTTCGTCGCGCCCGCCGCGTTGGGCGTGTTGCTGGACGAGCTCCTGGAGCTCGACCTCGGCTGTGTGCCGCACGTGCTCGCCCGTCTCGCTGCCGAGCTGGACGCGGATTCTCTGACGATCCGCGAAGTCGCCGAGCGCCTGTCAGCGGACCAACGCCACGGTCGGCGCCCGCTGCCCAGCCCGCTCCCGCTCGTGCCCTCGATCGTGCGGAGATTCGAGGCCACGCAGTTCGATGACAGGGATCGCGAGCTGCTGACGGCGCTCTCCGTCTGCCTGGACGGTGGACTCGACGCCCTCCTCGAGTTCGACGGCAGGTCGGCGGCCGCGATCGCCGCAGCTCCGGTGGGGGAGCACATCCGGGTGCATGCCGGCCACTCGCGCTTCGCAGATCCCCGTCTCTCCATCTGGATCAGAGCCACCACCGGCACCGCAGCCATCGCCGGTGTCCACGAGCGGCTGAGCGCGATCTTCCGCCGTCGCGGTGACCGGGTGAGCGAGGGTTGGCACCGCGCTCGCGCCTCCCTCGAGGCGGCTCCGGAGACCGCGGTCGAGCTGACGGTCATCGCGCGACAGCTCAGTGAGGCCGGCCACCCGGAACGGGCGCTGCTGCTCGCGAGAGAGGCGGCGGAACATGCTGTCGGCGGAGCCCGCGAAGAAGCGCATCTCGTGGCGGGCGCTTCGGCCGTCGGCGCCGGCTTCGCTGCGGAAGCGGTCGCGTGGTTCGGCGGTCTGTACCCGCACGCGGCGGAGCGTCGGCGGCTCCAGGCCCTCGGCGGTCTGTTCGTCGCGCAGGCATTCGAGCAGGGCTCAGTGCCGGAGGTCGACCCGCGAGTGCTGCGCCCGTGCACGGACGACTCCGACGACTGGTGCCACTGGACGAGGGCGGCTGCTCTGGCTGCGGTGTTGTGCGCGGAACGGGGCGATCGGCGCGGGATGCGTGTCTGGCTCGACGCCGTCCGGGAAGGCGCCACGCGGATCGGTGCCGAGCACGAACTCAGGGACCCCGTCGTCGCGCTGAGCTGGCTGATCGCGGGTGAACGCGACATCGGCGCGACCGTAGGCTCCGGGCCGGTGACGGGAGGAATGCTGCGCGCGCTGCAGGCCGCGATGGGCGGGGACGTTGACCTGGGGCTGCGCGTGCTCGCGAGCGGCGGATCGGGGATGCCCGCCGACGCGGATCCGTTCGTTCCGGGATTCGAGCACAGCCCCGTCGTCCAGGCGTATCGCGCGGTCGTCGAGGTTCTGTTGCTGGTGTGGCGTGGCGACATCGGCCTCGCGCGCGACCGGTTGATCCAGGCCGCACTCGTGCTGCCGGTGTCATTGCCACTCGCCGGGTTGGGCGTGGTGCTGGCCAGACGTCTCGACCTCGCCGTGCTCGGTGAACTCGGACCGTACGCCCGATCGCTCACCGAAGGGCTGCCGGCGGGCGCGAGGATCGACCGTCTCGTCGACCGCGGCATCCAGTCGTTTCTCGCCGGTTCATTCGACGACGCTGCAGCCACCATCCGTCTCTGGGCCGACCTCGGATCGGCGCGGACCACCATGACGGTTCCCGCGCTCGACGAGCTGGCGCTCGATCCGGACGGACGCTCGACACCCGCGCCATCCATCGAGCCGCCGGAGATCGCCCTCGCGCAGAGTCTGCGCGTCCGGCTGGCGACGGCTGGCGATGGTCGCTGGCGTTCCGAGTGCGTCGAAGTGCGCGAGGAGGCGCGGACGCTCCGCTCCCCGTTCGCGCGCGCGAGGGTGGAGACGATGCTCGGTACCCAGTACGCCATCCGCGACGATCATCCCTCGGCTCGTATCCACCTGGAGCACGCCGAGAGGTTGTTCGAGCTGTGCGGTGCGACGGCATGGGCGCGCACGATCCGCGGACGGCTGGACAGGCTGGACGCCAAGGAGGGGAGCATCGTTCCCACCGTCGATCCGCTGGCGGCGTGTCGAGCCGCATGGTCGCTGCAGCTGACCGCGCGCGAGCTGGAAGTCGCGATGTACGCCGTGGGCGGGGCGGCGAACCGTGACATCGCCGAGATGCTCAATTTCTCGGTCCGTACGGTGGAGGTGCACCTCGGCCGGGTGTTCGCGAAACTCGATGTCCGCAGTCGGGTCGAGCTGACGGTGCTCGCGCATCGCACCGACCATCACCTCTGAGCTCGTCAGCGCGGCAGCGAGAGGGCCATCCCGTCGGCTTCGGCGAGACCGTCGGCGATGAGCGAGTCGATCGCCCGGTCGCGCTGACGGGGATCCGGCCACTCCGGGAGCACGAGGTCGAGCGGCACCGCCTCCGGGGACCGATCGCGCAGCAGCCGCAGCACGGCACCGCGTGCCTGTCGATCCGAGCCTTCGTAGGTGGCCTGGCGACGGCGTTCATCCCCGGTGTCCGGCCTGCCGGCTGCCAGCCACGCGCAGCTGTTGGCCAGGGGGCACTGCTCGCATCGCGGTGCCCGCGACGTGCACACGGTCGCGCCGAGTTCCATCATGGCGGCGTTGAACTCCGCGGCGTCGGCCAGCGAGTCGGGCAGGAGGGTGTCCATCAGCTCCAGGTCGCGCCGCGAGGGCGGTGCCGGCTGGGCCCGCCCCTGAACAGCCCTGGCCAGGACGCGCCGAGTGTTCGTGTCGACGACCGGGTGACGGTCGCCGTAAGCGAAGACCGCGACCGCGCGGGCCGTATAGTCGCCGATGCCGGACAGGGCGAGCAGGGCCTCGACGTCGCGCGGCACGATCCCGCCGTGCCGCTCGGTGATCTCGACAGCCGCCCGGAACAACCAGAGCGCGCGACGCGGGTATCCGAGATTGGCCCACTGGTGCACGACTTCCGCGGCCGAGGCAGAGGCCATCGCCGCGGGTGTGGGCCAGCGCGCGAGCCACGCCTCGAGGTGCGGGACGACTCGGGAGACCGGAGTCTGCTGAAGCATGAATTCGCTGACCAGGACGCCCCACGCGCCGAACTCGTCATGGAACTCCGCTCGGCGCCACGGCAGGTCTCGAGCGGTCGATCGATACCACGTCGGCAGGTGCGATACGACATCGGAAGGGGCCTGCGGTCCGGGCATCCCTCCAGCGTACGTGAGCCGTGACCCGTGGTCGGTCCGGCGATTCACGATGCGGCACCGGGGGCTGCCTCGGACCGGGGGCGCGCGCGTCGTCGGTAGGCTGAGGGGATGGTCTCGCCCGGCATCCTTCTCGTCGACAAGCCCGCTGGGCTGACCAGCCACGATGTGGTCGCCCGCACGCGGCGCGCGTTCGGGACGCGGAAGGTCGGCCATGCGGGGACACTCGATCCGATGGCGACCGGACTCCTCGTCATCGGCATCGAAGGTGCCACCCGGCTGCTGACCTACATCGTCGGCGCGGACAAGACCTACCAGGCGACGATCCGTCTCGGACAGACCACCGGGACGGACGACGCCGAGGGCGAGATCCTCATGACCGCCGAACCCGAGGCATGGAGCGCGGTCACGGATGCCGCGGTCGACGAGGGCATCCTGGCGTTGACCGGAGAGATCTCCCAGGTTCCCAGCTCGGTGTCCGCCATCAAGGTCGACGGACGACGTGCATACGATCGTGTGCGTGCCGGCGAAGAGGTCGTGCTCGCCGCGCGGGACGTCGTCGTGTCTCGCTTCGACGTGTCGGCACGGCGTCAGCAAGACGGTTTTCTCGATCTCGATGTGATCGTCGACTGCTCTTCCGGCACGTACATCCGGTCGCTCGCCCGTGACCTCGGCGCCGCACTCGGTGTCGGCGGACACCTCACCGCGCTGCGGCGCACGCGGGTCGGGCCGTTCGAAGTGACGGATGCCGTCGGTCTCGATGCGCTCGAAGGCGCGCCGACGCTGACTCCAGGCGACGCGGCGGGGCGCATCCTTCCGGTGCTGGAGATGTCCGCGGAAGAAGCACGGGACCTCCGACACGGCAAGCGACTGGGAGGGCAGGCCGCCCGCCTCGCAGACGCTCTCGGTGCCGCGATCGACCCGGACGGCCTTCTGGTGGGCATCGTCGAGAAGCGGGGCGCAGATCTGAAGAGCGCCATGAACATGCCGGAGGGCGACCGATGATCCTGTGGCTCACGATCGCGCAGATCGCAGTCGCCGTCGCTGCCGGGATCTTCTGCATCGTCGCCGGACTGAGTGGTCGGCGACCGAGCGACATCAGCGTCGGGGCGCTCGCCCTCGTGGAGGTGCTGCTCGTCGTCCAGGTGATCGTCGCGATCGTCGCACCGCTCGCCGGCAACCCGCCGACGGGGGACTTGCTCGAGTACTGGGTCTACCTGGTGTCGGCGGTGCTCCTGCCCATCGGAGCCGTGCTGTGGGCGCTCATGGAGCGCAGCCGGTGGAGCACGGTGATCCTGGGGGTGGCGGCGCTCGCGATCGCGATCATGCTGTGGCGCATGCAGGTCATCTGGACCGTCCAGATCGCGTGACGCGAGGGGTCGTGGCGGAGTCCGGTGCCCTCCCGCGGCTCTAGGATGGAATGCGCTATGAGCTCCACCGCCCCCTCCACTCGGATGACCGGAATCGGTCGCGTCCTCGTGATCGTCTACGCCGTCATGGCGCTGGCGGCCACCGGGCGCAGCTTCGTGCAGATCGTCCGCCGATTCGACGAGGCACCGCTGGCGTACTCCCTCTCCGCACTCGCTGCGGTCGTCTACATCCTCGCGACCCTCGCGCTCGTCCTGGCCCGTCGTCGTGGGTGGTACACCGTCGCCTGGGTCGCGATCGTCTTCGAGCTCACCGGTGTCCTCGTAGTGGGACTGCTGAGCATCCTGATGCCGGCGCTGTTCCAGCACGAGACGGTGTGGTCGCTGTTCGGGCGCGGTTACCTGTTCATCCCGCTGGTCCTCCCGGTGTTCGGAATCTGGTGGCTGCGCACGCACCGCCCCGTGGACGCCGCGATTCCGGCCGAGGTGCACGCGTGATCGTCTTCCGCAGCCCGGAGGAGGTTCCCGGCGGATTCGGCCCGAGCGCCGTCGCCATCGGCAAGTTCGATGGTGTCCACGCGGGTCATCGTGCGGTCATCGAACGGCTGAAGGAAGCCGCCGCCGCCACCGGGAGCCGCGCGGTCGCCGTGACTTTCGACCGCAATCCGCTGGCAGTCATCCGGCCGGATCGCTGTCCCGAGAACGTCGTCACGGTCGAGCGCAAGCTCGAGCTGCTGGGCGGCCTCGGGCTCGACGCGACGCTCGTGCTCACGTTCGACGAGGAGATGGCCGCCCGCAGCGCGGAGGATTTCGTCGTCGACATCCTCGTCGGTGCGCTGCAGGTGTCGACCGTCCTGGTCGGTCAGGACTTCCGCTTCGGGCACCGAGGCGCGGGCACGCCCGAGCTGCTACGCGAACTCGGCCCTCGCTACGGCTTCTCCGTCGAGGTCGTCGACGATGTGTATCTTCCCGGTTCCCCTCGCCGCGTCTCGTCCAGCTGGATCCGAGAGCTGCTGATGGAGGGGGACGTCGCTTCGGCCACCACGGTGCTCGGGCGCTATCCCGACGTCCGCGGCGAGGTCGTCCACGGCCTCAAGCGCGGGCGGGAGCTGGGGTTCCCCACGGCCAACCTCTCGACCATCGTCGACGCCTTCGTCCCCGCCGACGGGGTGTACGCCGGGTGGCTCGTCGACCACGACACCGGCATCCGTCATCCGTCCGCGATCTCGGTGGGCACGAATCCGACCTTCGACGACGTGCTCGTACGCCAGGTCGAGGCGCACGTGCTGGGGGAGACCGGGCTCGACCTGTACGGCCACGATGTCACGGTCGAGTTCGTGGCGCGACTGCGGGGCATGGTCGCCTTCGAAGGCATCGAGAAGCTGATGGAGCAGATGGGTGCGGACGTCACGGACGCTGCTCGGGCTCTCGGCATCACATCCGCATAATCGCCCTGCCACGGTACTTCCCGGTCGTCGTCCGACGACTCGGCGTGGGCGATCTGCAGGACGACCGTCCGATGACATAGAATGGAGTCGGCTCCCGCCGATTCTCACGCTTCTCGCGTGCTTCGACGGGAAGACGACCCACTGTTCGTACGGTCCTGGCTCACGCCACACGCGGACAACGAGAACGGTTCAGGGCTTCATGGGGAAGCCGGAGCCTTCACGCTCAGGAGGAGCATGCCGACTACGGCAACCGCCGCCACGCGGCGCAAGAAGACGTCCCGTCGCGACGATGAGGCACCCCTCATCCCGATCCTCGCGCGCAAGGTGCGCGAGATCGAGGCGAAGTCGCAGCGCGGGAAGCTCGGCCCGACGAACCGGGTGAAGTTCCAGGTGATCGCGTTCCTGGTGCGCGAGGAGCGCGCCAGAGTGAAGGCGGACGCCGAGATCGGTGACCCCGCACGCGCTGAGCTGCTGAAGCGCCTCGACGGTGTGGCCACCATCCTCGCCAAGACGGCCGCCCGCGACACGTCGCTCATCCAGCTGCTCGAGGCCGACCAGGCGACGTCGCCGGTCGCCAAGCGCATGCGACGCGACTGGCTTCTCGAGTCGGGAGCGGAGCTCGCTCCCGAAGAGCTGATCATCGCCGATGCCGCACCCGTTCAGATCTCCACGGTTCCCGCGGCGATCGCCGAGCGACAGGTCACGCCTCCTTCGGTCGAGTCGCGGCAGCTGGCGAACCCGTTCCTCGCTCCGGATCTCACGCCGCGCCCGGCTGCGACCCCGCGCCGCCGCCTCGACGGCTGGGAGCTCATGGGCCCGCTGTACAAGGCGTTCGAGACCGGTGCCGGCGGATCCGCTGCGTCGATGGATCTGCCGCCGGCGCCGGAGTACGACCACATCTCGCCCAAGGGCCTCGAGGTCATGGTGCATCAGTCGCGGTTCCTGGAGGCGGTGAAGGCGGGGCACCGCAGCTTCCTCCTGGCAGACGAGCCCGGCCTCGGCAAGACGGCGCAGTCGGTGCTGGCCGCCTCGGTGGCCGGTGCCTACCCGCTGCTCGTCGTCGTGCCCAACGTCGTGAAGATGAACTGGGCGCGCGAGGTCGAGCGGTGGACGCCGCAGCGCCGCGCCACGGTCATCCAGGGCGACGGCACCGACATCGACGCGTTCGCCGACGTGTTCATCGTGAACTACGAGATCCTCGATCGGCACATGTCGTGGCTGGCCTCGATCGGTCTGCGCGGAATGGTCGTCGACGAGGCGCACTTCATCAAGAACCTCTCTTCGCAGCGCTCCCAGAACGTCCTCTCGCTGGCTGCTCAGGTGCGTGAGCGCACGCCGGGGCATGATCCCCTGATGCTCGCCCTCACCGGCACGCCGCTGATCAACGACGTCGAGGACTTCGACGCGATCTGGCGCTTCCTGGGGTGGACCACGGGCGAGAAGCCCGGCCCCGAGCTGATGGAGAAGCTCGACGCCACGGGGTTCACCCCGGCCGACAAGGCGTTCTACCCCGAGGCACGCGACGCCGTCATCTCGATGGGCATCGTGCGACGCAAGAAGAAGGACGTCGCCGCCGATCTGCCGGACAAGCTGATCGCCGATCTGCCGGTGCAGCTCGACGACGAGTTCGGACGGAGCATCCGCCAGGCCGAACGCGAACTCGGCGAGCGGCTCGCGGCTCGGTACCGTCGCATCATCGAGGCCCGCGGAGACCGTGGACTGGCGCCCGGGGAGATCGACGAGGACATCGTCCGCCTCGTCGCCCAGAACGAGCTCGAGGAGTCGAAGGCTGCGGGCACCGGAGGAGACAACGTCTTCACGATGGTCCGCCGAATCGGCCAGGCCAAGGCGCAGCTCGCGGCGGACTATGCAGCGCAGTTGCAGCGGTCTGTCGGCAAGGTCGTCTTCTTCGCGAAGCACATCGACGTGATGGACCGTGCGGAGACCCACTTCGCCGCCGTGGGCATCCGGTCGGTGTCGATCCGCGGAGACCAGACCTCAACGACTCGCCAGCAGGCGATCGACGACTTCAACAGCGACCCTTCCGTGGGGATCGCGGTCTGCTCGCTCACCGCGGCCGGCGTCGGCCTGAACCTGCAGGCGGCGTCGAACGTCGTCCTCGCAGAGCTGTCCTGGACGGCGGCCGAACAGACTCAGGCGATCGACCGCGTGCACCGCATCGGTCAGGACGAGCCGGTCACGGCGTGGCGGATCATCGCCGCGCACACGATCGACACCAAGATCGCTGAGCTGATCGACCAGAAGCAGGGCCTCGCGGCACGCGCGCTCGACGGCGAGGCCGTCGAGGAGTCGGCCGCAGAACCCGTGCAGCTGGCGGCTCTCATGCACCTGCTGCGGCAGGCTCTGGGCGCGGCATAAGAGTGAAGAACTCCGGTTCTTAACGTCGGTTTCGCCTCTTCGACGTTCGGGATCAAGAAGTTCGTCGAGATCGGCGGATCGCGGTGTCAAGATCAACGGTTTTCGTCGGCTTCGAATGGCGCCCGGGTACGTGGGGCGCTAGTGTCGATCGAAGGCAGCGTCGCCTCTTTCCCCCATCTCCCGAACGTCTGAAGGCACCAGCATGAAGATCGGCATCCTGACGAGCGGCGGCGACTGCCCCGGACTCAACGCGGTCATCCGCGGCATCGTGCTCAAGGGCACCACCACGTACGACCTGGAGTTCGTCGGCATCCGTGACGGATGGCGGGGGCTGGTCGACGGAGACTTCATGCCGCTCACGCGCCACGAGGTGAAGGGCCTGTCCAAGGTCGGCGGCACGATCCTCGGCACCAGCCGCACGAACCCCTACGAGGGCGAGCGCGGGGGAGCGGAGAACATCGCCAAGACCCTCTACGGGCACAAGATCGACGGCATCATCGCGATCGGCGGCGAAGGCACTCTCGCCGCGGCCGACCGTCTCGCGAAGGACGGCATCAAGGTCATCGGCGTCCCCAAGACGATCGACAACGACCTGCAGGCGACGGACTACTCGTTCGGCTTCGATACGGCGGTGAACATCGCCACGGATGCGATGGACAGGCTTCGCACCACGGGCGACTCCCACCAGCGGTGCATGGTCGCCGAGGTCATGGGACGCCACGTCGGCTGGATCGCCCTGCACGCCGGTATGGCCGCCGGCGCCCACGTGATCTGCATCCCCGAGGTGCCGATGTCGATCGACGACATCACCGAGCTCGTGACCAGCGCCCACGACCGCGGCCGCGCGCCCCTGGTCGTCGTCTCCGAAGGCTTCAAGCTCCTCGGAATGGACGAGGCGTACAGCGACAAGGGGCTCGACGCCTTCAACCGGCCGCGGCTCGGTGGCATCGGCGATCTGCTCGCTCCCGAGATCGAGCGCATCACGGGTATCGAGACGCGCGCCACGATCCTCGGCCACATCCAGCGCGGTGGTTCCCCGTCGGCGTTCGACAGGGTCCTCGCGACGCGACTTGGCCTTCATGCCGCGGACGCGCTCGTCGACGGAGCCTGGGGCCAGATGGTGGCGATGCAGGGCACCGACATCGTCCGGGTGCCGTTCGCCGATGCGCTGGGCGAGCTGAACACGGTCCCGCGCTACCGCTATGACGAGGCCGCCGCACTCTTCGGCTGAGACTTCCGCTCGAGGGGCCCGCCCGTTCGAACGGGCGGGCTTCGTCGTCGCGTCTCAGGCCTCGGCGAGGCCGAGGGTGTCGAGCAGCCAGGCGAGCTCGAAGGCGCGCTCCCGCCATGAGTTGTAGCGGCCGCTCACGCCGCCGTGCCCGGCGACCATCTCGCACTTGAGGAGCACGTCGGAGGCACCGGCCTCGCGCAGACGTGCGACCCACTTCGCCGGCTCCACGTAGAGCACGCGGGTGTCATTGAGTGATGTCACCGCGAGGATGCGGGGGTACTGGACGCCGTCGCGGACGTTCTCGTACGGCGAGTACGACTTCATGTACTCGTAGACGTCGGCGTCGTGGAGAGGATCGCCCCATTCGTCCCACTCGATCACGGTGAGGGGCAGCGACGGGTCGAGGATCGTCGTGAGAGCGTCGACGAACGGAACTCCGGCGAGGATTCCGGCGAAGAGTTCGGGAGCGAGGTTGGCGACGGCGCCCATCAGCAGTCCCCCCGCGCTGCCGCCCTCGGCGACCAGTCGGCTCGGCGTGGTGACACCGGTCGCGACCAGGTGCTCACCGCAGGAGACGAAGTCCGTGAAGGTGTTGCGCTTGCTGAGCAGCTTTCCGTCTTCGTACCACTGGCGGCCCATCTCGCCGCCGCCGCGCACGTGAGCGACCGCGAAGATCACGCCGCGATCGAGCTCGGAGAGTCGCGCGACCGAGAACCCGGGGTCGATCGAATGCTCGTAGGAACCATAGCCGTAGAGATGCACGGGGCGTGCTCCCGCACCGGGCTCGCCGAATGAGCGCTTCCACACGAGGGAGATCGGCACGCGCACCCCATCGGACGCCGTCGCCCATTCGCGCCGCTGGCCGTACTCGTCCGGGTCGTAGCCGCCGAGTACGGTGACCTGCTTGCGCAGCACCAGCTCGCGGTTCGACAGGTCGAGGTCGTACACCGTGCCGGGCGTGACGAACGACGTGTATCCGAGTCGCAGGAAGGGGGAGTGCCACTCCGGGTTCCCGCTCACTCCGGCGGAGTACAGCGGCTCGTCGAAGGGGATCTCGTCGACGGTGTTCGTGGTGTAGTCGAGAAGCCCGACGCGCTCGAGTCCCTCGCTGCGGTACTCGACCGTTGCGAAGTCGCGGAACGCATCCATGCCGAGCAGACGCCTTCCCGCCTCGTGGGCGACGACCCGGCGCCGTTCGCCCTGAGGGTCGGACGCCGCCACCGAGACGAGTTCGAAGTCGAGGGCTCCGTCGTTGTGCAGGATGAAGAGCCTGTCCTCGCCGTCCACCACGGCGTGATCGATGGAGTACTCCACTCCTTCGCGGCGCGGCCACACCAGGCGAGGCGTCGCGGTGAGGTCGCCGGTCAGATCGACGAGGTACTCCTCGCTCGTGATGCTCGAACCGACGCCGATGACGAGGTACCGGCGGCTGCGGGTGATCCCGGCGCCGAGCCAGAACTTCTCGTCGGGTTCGTGGAACAGCTGGACATCGTCCGCGACCGGTGTGCCGAGGCGGTGCAACCACAGGGTGTCGGGTCGCCAGGCTTCATCTCGGGTCGTGTAGAGGATGCCGGTGCCGTCCGGGGTGAAGAAGGCGCCGCCGGTGTTCGGGATCTCGTCGTCGAGGGTCTCGCCAGAGACGAGGTCGCGCACGTGCACCGTGTACAGCTCGTCGCCTTCGAAATCGGTCGACCACAGCAGCTTCGTCGCGTCGTCCGAGGTGTCGAACGCCCCGAGCGAGAAGAACTCGTGCCCCTCGGCCTCGACGTTCCCGTCGAGCAGCACGACCTCGCCGGGAACCGGCACGCCGGCCTCGAGCTTCGGGGGAGTCCAGTCGTCGTGCTCCGCGGCGGCCCGGCAGTGGATGCCGTACTGGGCGCCCTCTTCGGTGCGGCTGTAGTACCACCAGTCTCCGCGCCGGGTGGGAACGGACAGATCGGTCTCCTGCACGCGACTCTTGATCTCCTCGAAGAGGCGCTCGCGCAGGTCGGCCAGGTGCGCCGTCTCGTCGTCGGTGTGGGCGTTCTCCGCCTCGAGGTGCGCGATGACCTCGGCGGAGTCCTTCGCCCGCATCCACTCGTACGGGTCGTCGAATGTGTCACCGTGGTGCGTGCGGAGCGTGGAGCGGCGGGCAGCGAGGGGAGCGTCAGTCACCGTCCCACGCTATCCCAGGTCGAGTTGACCGGCACGGGGGAGGGTGGGAGGATTTAGCGGGGCCGGTTAACGGAAGTCAAACCCACGGTGAACTCTTCGTTCGTCACGTCGATCACGTCGACATCTCCTTCTTCCTCAAACGACCGAAAGCGAACGGTGGAAACCGCAGCCCTCATCGTCGTGCTTGTCATCGCGCTGGCACTCTTCTTCGACTTCACCAACGGCTTTCACGACACGGCGAATGCCATGGCGACGCCGATCGCCACCGGTGCGCTCAAGCCCAAGACCGCCGTCCTCCTCGCCGCCGTCTTGAACCTGGTGGGTGCATTCCTGTCCACCGAGGTCTCCAAGACGATCTCCGGCGGCATCATCCGCGAAGACGCGATCATCTCCGCGGGGGCGGACCTCTTCCTGTCCCTGATCTTCGCGGGCCTGATCGGCGCCATCACCTGGAACATGCTGACCTGGCTCCTGGGCCTTCCGTCGAGCTCATCGCACGCGCTGTTCGGCGGCCTGATCGGCGCGACCCTGGTCGGTGCGGGGCTCGGCGGCATCGACTTCGGCATGGTGCTCTCGAAGATCGTGCTCCCTGCGCTCATCGCCCCCGTCACCGCGGGGCTCATCGCGTTCGCGGCGACGAAGATCGCCTACTCGATCACGCGACGTTATGACGGCAAGCCCGACGGTCGCGACGGTTTCCGCTGGGGGCAGATCTTCACGTCCTCGCTGGTCGCACTCGCGCACGGCACCAACGACGCGCAGAAGACGATGGGTGTCATCACCCTCGCTCTGATCACCATCGGCTGGCAGTCCGGCGTGCACCACGAACCGCAGCTCTGGGTGATCGTCGCCTGCGCCTTCACGATCGCGCTCGGCACGTATCTCGGTGGCTGGCGAATCATCCGCACCCTCGGCAAGGGGCTCACCGATGTGAAGCCCGCGCAGGGCTTCGCGGCGGAGAGCTCGACGGCAGCGACGATCCTGGCCTCCAGCGCGCTCGGCTTCGCGCTCTCGACCACGCAGGTGGCCTCGGGCTCCGTGATCGGCTCCGGCCTCGGTCGCCGAGGCTCCACGGTCCGCTGGCGGACGGCGGGTCGTATCGGCGTCGGCTGGCTGCTCACGCTTCCCGCAGCGGGAGCCGTGGGCGCCCTGGCGGCGCTTCTCGTCGTCTGGCTCGGCAACTGGGGTGTGGCGATCGACGCGGTCATCGCCGTCGTGATCATCCTCGGACTGTTCATGCGTTCGCGCCGCAACGCCGTCACATCCGCGAACGCCATGAGTGACGTCGCTGAATCCGGGATGGCCATCGAGCTCCCGGACACGCCGCCGCCGACGCGTCGTCAGCAGCGTATCGAGCTGGCCAAGGCCGAGGCGAAGGCCCGTGCCGAGGCCCGTGAGAAGGTGAAGGCCCAGGCGAAGAAGGACGCGGAGGCCAAGGCGAAGAAGAAGGCTCAGGCCAAGGCGAGCGTCAAGGGTGCCAAATCCGCCTCCTCATCGAAGAACTCGGACGCGAACCGGAACGGGGACTCGGAATGAACGTCGTCATCGACTGGATCGCGTTCCTCCAGGTGTTCCTCGCAGCACTGATCGGCGCGGCGGCCATCGTCACCTTCTACGCCCTCGGTCTTCGTCTGCTGGTGCGCAGCGGTCGCGCCCCGGTGGTGAGCCCCGCCGAGTTCACGGATGCGATCACGGTGATCTCCGAGAAGGAGATGAAGCGCGCCGAGAAGCAGGCGGCGAAGGCGGCGCGGAAGAGCCCGCTCACCGAGGGGCAGAAGCGGGTCGCGCTCTTCGGTGCGTACGGATGCTTCGCGCTGTGCGCCGCGGCCGTGGTCGCCGGCATCCTGCTCCTCGTCATCGGGCACTGACCCGACGCCGGCAGGTCGAATGCCGACGCGAGGTCGAGGCCTAGGCTGTTGGCATGTCCGCAGGAACCGGAAACGCGTACGCCTTCGGCCGACATGACCCCGCAAGCCATGTGCTGATCCACGTGAGTGATCCGCACTTCCTCGCAGGGGGAGCGCGGCTCGGTGGGAAGTACGACGTCGAGGCCAGTTTCGCCCGAACGCTCGATGCGATCAGATCCGTGCATCCGCATCCGTCGGCGATCGTCGTCACCGGCGACCTCGCCGATCTGGGTGAGCCCGACGCATATCGCCGGCTGAGGGCTGCCGTCGAGCCGGTGGCGGACGAGCTGGGCGCTCCGCTCATCTGGGTCGCGGGCAACCACGACGAACGCCCGGCACTGCGCGCAGGACTCCTCGATGCGGAGCCGACGGAGGATCCGGTGACGGGCGTCTGGGACCTCGCCGGGCTTCGCCTCATCGCTCTCGACACCAGCGTGCCCGGCTGGCATCACGGCGACCTCGACGAAGAACAGCTGTCCTGGCTCGCCGACGTGCTCGCGGATCCCGCCCCGCACGGCACCCTGCTCGCGATGCACCATCCACCGCTCCCGAGCCATCTGCCGCTCTTCGACATCCTGGAGCTTCGGCATCAGGATGAGCTCGCGGAGGTCATCCGCGGAACCGATGTCCGCGGCATCCTCGCCGGTCACCTGCACTACTCGTCGCAGGGCACCTTCGCCGGCGTCCCGGTGAGCGTCTCGTCGGCCACCTGCTACACGATGAACGTGGCGCGTCCGTCGGCCGAGGTGAACGGCATGGACGCGGCCCAGGCCTTCCAGCTCGTGCACGTGTACCCGGAGACGATCACGCACACGGTGGTGCCGGTGACGCAGGCCGCGACCGGGGACTACTTCTCCGCGGACTGGCTCGAGCGGATGGCGGCGCTCACACCGGAGCAGCGACTCGAGGCGTTCTCCCGCAAGCCCGGCCGGTGAGCGGCGTAGACTGAGAGCATCCCCCACCCTTCTCACCCGCCACGACCCACGAGGATGTGACATGGCTTCTGCCGCGCCTACCCCGACCCGCACCGAGACCGATTCGCTCGGGAGCATGGAGATTCCCGTCGACGCGTACTGGGGGATTCATACTTCCCGCGCCGACGCGAACTTCCCGATCTCGAAACGGCCCATCTCGGTCTATCCGGACCTCGTGGTCGGGCTGGCGATGGTCAAGCAGGCGAGTGCGCGGGCGAACCGCGAGATCGGGGTACTGGACCACGAGCGCGCCGACCTGATCGACCGTGCCGCGCAGCGCGTCATCGACGGCGAGTTCCACGAGCAGTTCACGGTGGGCGTCATCCAGGGTGGCGCGGGCACCTCGACGAACATGAACGCGAATGAGGTCATCACCAACATCGCGCTGGAGTTGGCCGGCCGCGAGAAGGGCGATTACGCCTTCCTGTCGCCGATCGATCACACCAACCGCAGCCAGTCCACCAATGACGTCTACCCGACCGCCGTGAAGATCGGCCTCTCACTGACGCTGCGCTCGCTGCTCGAAGAACTCGACCTGCTGCGACTGTCGTTCCTCGGCAAGTCCCGCGAGTTCCACGACGTGCTGAAGGTCGGTCGAACCCAGCTGCAGGACGCCGTGCCGATGACTCTCGGCCAGGAGTTCAACGGCTTCGCCACGACTCTCGGCTACGACCACACGCGGCTGACCGAGAACGCCTCGCTCATGTTCGAGATCAACATGGGTGCCACGGCGATCGGCACCGGCATCACCACGCACCCCGGTTACGCCCCCGCCGTGCTCAAGCACCTGCGCGAGATCACGCAGCTCGACCTGCGAACGGCCGGCGACCTCGTCGAGGCCACCAGCGACACCGGCTCGTTCATGTCGTTCTCCTCGACGCTCAAGCGCAACGCGATGAAGCTGTCGAAGATCTGCAACGACCTCCGGCTGCTGTCTTCCGGTCCGCAGGCGGGGTTCGGTGAGATCAACCTCCCCGCGATGCAGGCCGGCTCCAGCATCATGCCCGGCAAGGTGAACCCCGTCATCCCCGAGGTCGTCAATCAGGTCGCGTTCGCCGTCGCGGGCGCCGACATGACGGTGACCATGGCCGCCGAGGCGGGGCAGCTCCAGCTGAACGCGTTCGAGCCGGTCATCGCGCATTCGATCTTCCAGTCGATCACGTGGATGCGCCAGGCGATGTGGACGCTGCGCGTCAACTGTGTCGACGGCATCACCGCCAACCGCGATCGTCTCGGCGCGATGGTCGGCGCATCGGTCGGCGTCATCACCGCCCTGACGCCCTTCATCGGATACGCGGCCGCTGCGGCGCTCGCGAAGACCGCTCTCCTGACGAACCGGAGCGTCGCGGACCTGGTCGTCGAGGCCGGTCTGATGTCGCGCGACGAGGTCGTCAAGCAGCTCTCGCCCGCTCGTCTGTCCGGGCTCGAGACGATCACCGCGGCGATCCCGGTGATCTCGCCGGAGGACCGCATCGAGGTCTGACCCACCCGCCAAGACAAGAGGGGGATGGATGCCGCGGCATCCATCCCCCTCTTCGTGCGTCGAGCTGCTCAGTCGGTGATGCGGCAATGCGTCGTGAGCTCGCCGATGCCGTCGATTCCGACGGTCACGGTGGAGTGGTCGCGCAGGAAGATCTGTGGATCCCGCGAATACCCGGCGCCACCGGGGCTGCCCGTCGAGATGAGGGTTCCGGGCAGCAGCGTGAGTGACTGCGAGAGGTGCGCGATCAGCTTGGCGACGGAGCGCACCATCTGGTCCGTGCTGGCGTCCTGAACCGTGTGGCCGTCCACGACCGCCCAGATATGCAGATCCTGCGGGTCGGAGATCTCATCCGCGGTCACCGCGAACGGTCCGGTCGGGGTGAATCCGTCGAACGACTTGCATCGCGACCACTGTGCCTCGGAGAACTGGATGTTCCTGGCGGTGATGTCGTTCACCACGGTGTAGCCCCAGACATGCGAGAGAGCATCCGCCTCGCTGACGTCCTTGGCGGGGGTTCCGATGAGCACGCCGAGCTCGGCTTCGTAGTCGACGGCCTCGCTGAGGGATCGCGGCCAGGAGGTGGTCTGTTCGTGTCCGGTGAGCGAATTCGGCCACAGCGTGAACACGGTCGGTGCCGCATCGGTCTTCAAGCCCAGCTCGCTGGAGTGCGCCGCATAGTTGAGGCCGACGGCGAGCACGGCCGGGGGAGCGATCACGGCGGAGGAGAACGCCCAGTCGCCGAGCGGATGGCGCTCCGCGTCTGCGGCGGCCAGCGCGGCGCGCAGTCGCTCGAGGAGAGGGTCCCCTCCCTCGATCAGCTGCTGCAGCGTGGCAGGGGCGTCGTTCAGGAGATCAGAGACGAGGATGGCGTCCGAGTCCTGCACCACGGCGAGAACCGTGCGCGGGGAGTCAGGACGGCGCAGGTGAGCGAACCGCATGGTTCTACGCTACCGGCTGCCGGGCGACGAGCGGGTGGAGGACTCAGCCATACCCGAGGCGTCTCTCTTGTTCCCCATAAGCTTTGGCTATGAGTTTCGGAGGACCCCCGCCGCCGCAGCAGCCCTCGCCGTACATGCCGCCACCCCCGCGACAGCCGGCTTATGCCTCGCGTCTGGCCCAGCCGACACCGTACACACCGCCTGCTCCGGTCGCGCCGTCGCCGGCCGAGTCGCTGCCCGCGCTGCCGGTGCCGACGCGCAAGGGGCGCACGATCTCGCTCTGGCTCTTCGGTTTCCTGGGCTTCCTGCTGCTCGCCCTGGTCGGCTATTTCGGGTGGGCGCTCGGTGTCTTCGCCTCCGTCGTCGGTTTGGTGCTCGCCCTCATCCCGCTGACCGTGGTGTTCCTCGGCGTCCGGATGATCGACCGCTGGGAACCGGAGCCGAAGCGCCTCGTGTTCTTCGCGATCGCCTGGGGCGCACTGGCGGCTGCGGGGCTCACTCTGCTCGTCGACGTGGGGCTGACGATCCTGCTCGGCATCACCTCCGATGCCTTCACGGCGGTGGTGCAGGCGCCGATCGTCGAGGAGTTCTGGAAGGGACTCGGGGTCTTCCTCATCTTCCTGCTCGCCCGTCGCGCCTTCGACGGTCCGGTGGACGGTGTCGTGTACGGAGCACTCGTCGGCGCGGGGTTCGCCTTCACCGAGAACATCCAGTACTTCGCGGTCAGCCTGATCGAGGGTGGTGGCGAGCAGCTCACCGTCACCTTCGCCGTGCGCGCGATCCTGTCCCCGTTCGCACACGCCATGTTCACGGCGGTGACCGGCTTCGCGATCGGTCTGGTCGCGCGGCGACACGGATCGGCGAGCTCCGCGATCGGTGCGGGCCTGCTGGGAATGCTCGGAGCAGTCCTCCTGCACGCACTCTGGAACGGGTCCGCGACCTTCGCCGACTTCTTCGGACTGTACTTCACCCTGCAGGTGCCGCTCTTCGTCGGCTTCATCCTCGGAATCGTCGCTCTCCGTCGCGAAGAGGCGCGCCTCACTCGTGCGCGCCTCGCCGAGTACGCGAACGCGGGGTGGTTCACGCCCGAAGAGGTCACGATGCTCGCCACATCGAGCGGACGCAAGGCGGGTCTCAACTGGGCGCGAGGTCTTCGGGGTGACCGGCGTCCGATCATGCGCGAGTTCATCAAGGACGCGACCGCGCTGGCCGCGGTCCGTCAGCGGGCGATCACGGGGCGCGATCCGCTCGCCGTCGAGGACGAGCGTGCGCTGCTGATCCGTACCCGAGCCGCCAGGGCCGCACTGCTGGCGTATTGAGCCCGACATCGGGATACTCGTCGTGAGGAGGCGGTCGCGATGAGCACGTTCGTCCTGATCCACGGCGGGGGAGATGTCGGGTGGTCCTGGCATCTGGTCGCCGCAGAACTCGTGGCGCGCGGACACGAGGTCTTCGCCCCCGATCTCCCCGCCGGTGACGATTCCCTCACTCTCGAGGACTACGCGGACGCCGTGGTGGCAGAGGTGGGGGCACGACGCGATGTCGTCGTGCTCGGCCACTCGTTCGGAGCCTTCACGGCGCCTCTGGTCGCCGAGCGACTGTCGGCCGATCTCCTCGTGCTGGCCGCGGGGATGATCCCGGCGCCCGGTGAGCCGCCGGAGCGATGGTGGTCCGAGTCGGGCTATCTCGCCGCCGCCGAGGCCCAGGCGGCGATCGATGGCGGACTGACGGGTAACGAGGACCCCTACGTGAGTTTCTACAACGGCGTGCCGCGAGAGCTGGCGGATGAAGCACTGCGGCAGGAGCGCGCACATCCGTCCTCGGCGGCGATGGAGGTCCCGTGGCCGCTGAAGGTCTGGCCCGATGTGCCGACGCGGGTCATCGTGTTCGCGGACGATCGCTTCTTCCCGCCGCGCTTTCTCCGCGACCTCGCCCGAGAGCGTCTCGGGGTGGTCGCCGACGAGGTCCCCGGCGGACACTGCGCCATGCTGAGCAGGCCGACGGAGATCGCGGAGATGCTCGTCGGCTACCTCGATTGATGCCCGGAAACCCTGTCACGGCAAGACTCAGCGCCCGGTGCTGCGGCGATGCCTGCGAGTCTCCCGGGCGCTGAGTTGATCTGTAATCAGGGTGCACCCGACCACGGAGGGTGTCAAGAGGCTGTTGCCGCTGCGCCCGTCGAAGTGTTCGCTGTGAGCAGGTGCGATCGCGTTGACCCCTCCCGCGGGCTCGGGTTTGATGGAGGCATGACTGATCGCACAAAGCCTGAGTTCGATGCCCCCAGCGCCCCCGCTCCCGCAAAGCTCGTCATCCGCGACATCATCGAGGGTGACGGCGCAGAGGCGAAGCCCGGCGACACGGTGACCGTGCACTACGCCGGCGTCGAGTTCGACTCCGGCGAGGAGTTCGACTCGTCCTGGGGTCGCGGCGAGACCATCCAGTTCCCGCTGCGCGGCCTGATCCAGGGCTGGCAGGACGGCATCCCCGGCATGAAGGTCGGCGGACGCCGTGAGCTGATCATCCCGCCTCACCTGGCCTACGGCCCGGTCGGTGGCGGCCACTTCCTCTCCGGAAAGACGCTGATCTTCATCATCGATCTCGTCGCTGTCGGCTGAGTCCGGCCCGCACGCAGAGACGCCCTTCCTCCTCGGGGGAGGGGCGTCTCTGCTGTATATCGGAAGAACATCCGCATTCAGGGGAATATATGCGAATGAATGTAAGTTGTCACAGAGGTCGCGGTGAACGCGGCCCCTGTCCGAAGCCGCATCAGCGGCCGATGTCTCCGGAGGAGAAACCATGACCAGCATCGACATTCCCGGCTACCGTCCCGGCACCTGGGTGCTCGACCCCTCGCACAGCGAGGTGACGTTCAGCGTCCGCCACATGATGATCTCCAAGGTGCGCGGCACCTTCGGCGTCAAGAGCGCGACCTTGATCGCGCCCGAGAACCCGCTCGAGGCCAAGGTCGAGGCTTCCGTCGACGTCACCTCGGTCGACACGAACGACGAGGGTCGCGACGCCCACCTGCGCTCCGCCGACTTCTTCGACACCGAGAACTTCCCGACGATGGAGTTCGTGTCCACCGGCGCGCGCGTCAAGGGCGACGAGCTGTTCGTCGACGGTGACCTCACGATCCGCGGCGTCACCAAGCCGGTCAGCTTCGAGCTCGACTTCGGCGGATTCGGCACCGACCCGTACGGCAACTACAAGGCGGGCGCTTCTGCCAAGGCCGTGATCAACCGCGAGGACTTCGGTCTCACGTGGAACGCCGCACTCGAGACCGGTGGCGTGCTCGTGGGCAAGGACATCACGATCAGCCTCGACCTGCAGGGCGCGCTGCAGCAGGACTGACGCCGTCACGCAGTTCCTCGAACCCCGGGTCCGTCAGGGCTCGGGGTTCTCTGCGTCGTAGTCGTGGAATCGGCGGTTGCGGCGCGAGAGCATCGCGACGAGGGCGATCACCAGGACGCCGCCGAGCAGCGGCGGGAACCACAGGGTGGTCAGCGTGGCGAGAGTCCCGGCGTACAGGGCTCCGACGCGCGGGCCGCCGGCGACGACCACCACGAAGAGTCCCTGCAAGCGACCGCGCATCGCGTCGGGAACCGCCGCCTGCATCATCGTGTTGCGGTAGATCGAGCTGACATTGTCGGAGGCCCCGGAGAGCGCGAGTGCCACGCAGGCGGCGACGATCAGGCCGATGTTCGGGGCATCCTCGCCGGCGGGCGGAGAGAACGCCCCGATCAGCAGCACCAGGCCGAAGAGGAGGATCGAAGCGCCGTACGCTTCGACGGCCCGCGCGATGCCGCGGCCATGCCACCGATACTGGACGACGCGCCCGGAGAACAGGCTCGACGCGAAGGTTCCGACGGCGACGGCCGCCGTGAGGATTCCGGTCGTCACGGCGCCGCCGCCCAGGAGCACGGTGCCGAGGGCGGGGAAGAGGACGAGGGGTTGGCCGAACGTCATCGCGATGATGTCGATGATGTACTGCATCCGGATGTTGCCCGCCTTGCGCAGGAAGCGCCAGCCGTCGACGAGCGATTCCAGGCCGGGGCGCACGATCTCGCCCTCAGGGCGCAGTACCGGAAGCGTCCACAGGCCGAGGAACATCGACAGCATCAGTACGACGTCGATCGTGTAGGTCCAGCCGTAGCCGGTGAGGGCCACGAGCAGGCCGGCCAGCGCGGGGCCGGCCATGACGGTGAGCCCGAATGCGACGCCGTTGAGTGCTGATGCCGCCGCCAGCTGCTCGCGGGGGATGAGGCGCGGCACGATCGCCGTGCGCGTGGCCATGCCCACCGAGTTCGCGGCGGAGTTGATCATGCTGAGTGCATACAGCCACCAGATGGTCTCGGTGCCGGTCCACGTGAGCGCGGCGAGCAGTGCGGTCGAGGCGAACGTGATGGTCGCCGCGATCAGGGCCACCCTGCGCCGGTCGAATGCGTCCGCGAGCATCCCGCCGTACAGGCCGGCGAGGATCATCGGGATGAGCCCGGCGACCGCGATCATGGACACGGCGAATGTGCTCCCGGTCAGCACGAACACATGCAGCATCACGGTGACGATCGTCAACTGACCGCCGATGCCCGCGAGCGTCGATCCGATCCACATCCGCGCGAAGGCGGGACTGGTCTTCAGGGGAGTGAGGTCGATGAGGTGACCGCGTCGGCCGCTCACTCGTCGATCTTCTTCTGCACCGTTCGAGCCTAGTTGACGCCGGTCGAGCGGCCCCTCGCGGTTGTCACGCGAGGGTGTCCTCGGCTGGTAGACTCTTCAGGTTGCCGTTCGATCGGCCGCGGATAAAGAGAGCCCTCGCATCAGGCGTCGGGCGCCGCGCAACAAGCAGAGAGGGGATCGAATCTATGGCACTGGAAGCAGACGTCAAGAAGGCGATCATCGAAGAGTACGCGACGCACCCCGGTGACACCGGATCCCCCGAGGTGCAGGTCGCAATGCTGACGCAGCGCATCAAGGACCTCACCGAGCACCTCAAGGAGCACAAGCACGACCACCACTCGCGTCGTGGTCTGTTCCTGCTCGTCGGTCAGCGCCGTCGCCTGCTGGGTTACCTGCAGGACATCGACATCAACCGCTACCGGTCGCTCATCGAGCGTCTCGGCCTGCGTCGATAAAGCAAGGCGATCCTGCGTTCAATCGCGCAGAACATTCTTGAGAAGGCCGCCCCACGGTGTGGGGCGGCCTTCGTCATGCTCGGGGGAGCGCAGACACCTCCGACGGTGCCTGCAGGTCGACCGGGTGGCAGCGGATCACGAATCCCACGACGAGGGCGAGCGCCGCGGCGCACACGATCATGAGCACCAGACTCGCCGTCCAGCCGGCGGTGAGGTCGTGCAGGACTCCGACAAGGAGACTCCCTGCGCCGGCGAAGGCGTAGCCGACGCCCTGCGCGACAGCGGACAGCATGCCTGCCGAGGCCTCGTTGGCGGCAAGCATGACGATGAGAGCGAGGGAGAGCCCGAACGTCGCGCTCTGGACCGCCCCGAGCACGACCGTGATCGCGATGTACGAATCGTCGCCGGACGCGAGCCAGACGAACGCCGCCACCATCACGATGCCCAGCCCCGGACCGAACCAGAGCAGCAAGCGGCGGCGGCGAGCGAGGATCGGTGCGACGAGCGTCGGCACGAGGCCGGCGATGCTGGTCAACGCGAGGAGCCAGCCCGCGGTCTGCGCGTCCACACCGCGATCTCCGAGGATGCGGGGGAGCCACGAGGCCACCGCGAAGAAGAGCATCGCCTGAAGACCGAACATCGCTGTGATCAGTGCGACGGTCGGTCGAGCCGACCGGGGCAGCGCCATCCGAGACGACGCCGGTGGGGAAGCTTCCGAGCGCAGCGCCACACCGACCATGGCGCCCGCGGCGATCAGAGCGGGCACGGCCCAGAGCCCGAGCGCCACCGCGGGCCCGCCGACCGCCGTGCTCAGCGGCACGGCGAGTCCCGCTCCGAGCGCGGCCCCCGCGCTGAACGACATGCTGCTCAGGCCGATCCAGAGACCGCCCGCCCGAAGGGACTTCAGGTACTGCGGAAGCAAGGTCCCTGCGGCCATGATCGACACCCCGGCGAGGAAGGTTCCCGGGAGCATGCCCCCGGGAACGACGACCCGCAGTGCGAGCGACCCCGCGAGCGCCACCATGGTCCAGATCAGCGCCCTGGTCACGCCGAGGCGGCGGGCGAGCAGCGGCCCGACCGGTGCACTGATGCCGAAGGCGATCACCGGCAGCGTCGCCAGGAGGTTCAACTGCACCGGTGCGAGGTCGAACGCCGCCCTCGTCGGATCGAGAAGGGCGGCGACCGAGGTGATCGCCGGGCGCAGGTTGAGCCCGATCAGCAGGGCTGCGCCGAGCCCGACGGCGCGATCGCGGAACTCGCTGCCTCGACGCTCAGAGCGCGAGGACACGAAGGCCGTCGGCGACCACACGGCCGTCGTGGATGACGAGTCGGTCGGTTCCCCGGTCCATCACCGCGCTGGTGGGCGTCTCGCCATCGACCAGGACCAGGTCGGCCCGGTCACCGACAGCCAGGCCGGGTCGGTCCTCGACACCCGTGAGGCGCGGTGAGGTGGAGGACATGATGCTCGCCCCACCCATCGTCGCGACCGCCAGCGCCATCTCGATGTGGTCGTCGTGGCGGAAGCCGTTCGTGAAGGCGAGCTGCCAGGTGCGGTCGAGCATGTCGGTGTTGCCGTATGGGCTCCAGTAGTCGCGCTGACCGTCCTGACCGAGCCCGATCCGCACGCCGGCCTCGACGAGCTGCACCAGGGAGAGGTGGTTGCTGGTCGAGGGGGCGACCGTCGCCATCGAGATGTCCAGTTCGGCGAACTCCTCGATCAGGCGACGGCTCGTGGCCTCGTTCACAGAACCGAGTTCGTAGGCGTGTGACATCGTCACCTTGCCCTGCATGCCGAGTGCACGTGTGCGCTCCATCACGAGCTCGGTGCTGAACACCCCGAGGGTACCGGGTTCGTGCAGGTGGATGTCGACCTCGACCTGGTACTTCTCGGCGAGACCGAACACGATGTCGAGGTGCTTGGCGGGGTCGCGGTCGAGCTGTGACGGGTCGATTCCGCCGATCACGTCTGCCCCCTGCTTGAGAGACTCCTCCAGATACTCGACCGTGCCCTCTTCGCGGAGGATGCCCGCCTGGGGGAAGGTCATGACCTGGACGTCGGCGTGGGCGGCGAACTTCTCCTTCGCCGCGATCACCGCGTCGAACTTCTCGAGCTTGCAGTCGACGTCGACCTGCGCGTAGGAGCGGACGCGGGTCGTGCCCCGTGCGATCATGCGCTCGAGGGTGCCGGCCACCCGCGTGGGAAGGTCGACCTCGGCGTTGCGCCAGTTCTCGCGGTCGTTCATCATCATGCCCCAGACGCCGGGAGCGCCGGTGTGCTCGCGGAACGGCAGTCCGATCCGGGTCGAATCCAGGTGCACGTGGACATCGCTGAAGGAGGGCAGCAGAAGCCGCCCACGTCCGTCGACGTCATCACCGGACGCCGGCGCCGCCTCATGGGGGAGGATCCGGGTGATGCGACCGTCCTCGATCAGGACATCGGAGGCGGAGCCGCCCCAGGGGCGCACGTCACGAATCAGCATGGACTTTCCTTTCTTCGGGGGCGCCGAGCCGCGACGCGAGGTCGGCGGCTTCAGCCAGATGATGGCACGCGGCATCGCCGGTGGGAACCTGCTCCACGCACTGCCGACGCCGTTCTTCGTCGAGGAGCGGGAGCACGGGGCATCGCGTGCGGAAGACGCAGCCGCTGGGCGGGTTCGACGGGTGGGGGAGGTCTCCGACGAGACGGATCCGTCGACTGCGGTCGGCGGTGGGATCGGGGCTCGGAACGGAGGACAGCAGCGACTGCGTGTACGGGTGCTGCGGGGCGCCGAACACGGCATCCCTGGTGCCGTGCTCCATGATGCGCCCGAGGTACATCACGGCGACCTCGTCGGCGAAGTGCTTGACGACGGACAGATCGTGCGCGATGAACACGTAGGAGATGCCGGTGTCGGCCTGGATGTCCTGCAGCAGGTTGATGACCTGCGCCTGCACCGAGACGTCGAGAGCCGACACCGGCTCGTCGCAGACCAGGATGTCGGGCTCCAACGCAAGTGCCCTGGCGATGCCGACGCGCTGCTTCTGTCCGCCCGAGAACTCGTGGGGGAACCTGTTGTAGTGCTCCGGCCGCAGCCCCACCCTGTCCATCAGAGCCGCGACCCGGTTCTTCATGCCCTCCTGGGGGGAGATTCCCTGGGCCTGCAGGGGAGCCGCGATCGCCGCGCCGACGCTCTGCCGCGGGTTCAGCGACGATGAAGGGTTCTGGAACACCATCTGCACGCGGCGCCGGAACTGCTGCAGGTCTGACCCGCGGAGCTGGGACACGTCGGCGCCGTCCAGCAGGATCCGCCCCGACGTGGGGGTGAGCAGACGCATCAGCAGACGTCCGGTGGTGGACTTGCCGCAGCCGGATTCGCCGACCAGCCCCAGTGTCGATCCGCGTTCGAGTGTGAAGGAGACCCCGTCCACCGCTTTCACCTGCGAGGAACCGCGCAGGAATCCCTTGCTGACGCTGAAATGCTTGGCGAGGTTCTCGACGCTCAGCAACGGTTCGCTCATCGGGCCACCTCTTGCAGGTCGAGCACGGTTGTCGGGAGGTCGGGTTCTGCGAGGTGACAGCGCGCACGGTGGCCGGATCCGACGAGGGTGAGCTCGGGGCGCTCGGTGCGGCATCTGTCGTCCGGCACGAGGGCCGCGACGGGGCAGCGATCGGCGAAGAGGCACCCCTGCGGGAGGTCGAGCAGCGACGGCGGGAAGCCGGGTATGGGCGTGAGCCGCCCTGCTTCGTCGACCATCGAGGGCATCGATGCGAGCAGGCCCCGGGCGTAGGGGTGCGCGGTGCGGAAGAACAGGTCGTGCACGTCGGCCTCTTCCACGCACTGGCCGCCGTACATGACGACGACCCGCTTGCAGACCTCGGCGACGACGCCCAGATCGTGCGTGACGAAGATCACCGCGGAACCGGTCTCCGCCTGGAGCGATCCGATCAGGTCGAGGATCTGCGCCTGCACCGTGACATCGAGCGCCGTGGTGGGCTCGTCGGCGATGAGCAGCTCCGGTTCGCAGATGAGGGCCATCGCGATCATCGCCCGCTGCCGCATACCGCCGGAGAACTCGTGCGGGTAAGAGTCGTACCGTGCGACCGGATCGGGGATGCCGACGCGGTTCAGCATCTCGATCGCCTGGGCCTTCGCGGCCTTCGCGCTCACCCTGTTGTGCACGCGATACGCCTCGGCGATCTGCCGGCCGACGGTGTAGAAGGGGTGCATGGCCGACAGCGGATCCTGGAAGATCATCCCGATCTTGCGACCGCGGTATGGCCGCATCTCGCTCTCGCTGAGCGGTACCAGATCGGTGCCGTCGAAGAGCACTCGTCCGGTGACCTTCGCGCTGGTCCCTTTGAGGAGCCCCATCAGGGTCTGGCTGGTCACGGTCTTTCCCGAACCGGATTCGCCGACGATGCCGACGGTCTCTCCGCGCTGCACGACGAGGTCCATGCCGTTCACGGCGTGCACCAGACCGTCGTCGGTGGGAAAGGTCACCCGCAGATCGCGGATGTCGAGGATCGGCGTGGTCATCAGTTGACTCTCACTCTCGGGTCGACGCTCGCGTACACGAGGTCGACGATGACGTTCGCGGTGATGATGAAGAAGGCGGCGAGCATCGTGATCGCCATGGTGACCGGGAGGTCTCCCGAGGTGGCTGCCCGCACCGCCGTGAACCCGAGACCGGGCACCGAGAAGATCTGCTCGGTCAGGACGGCACCGCCGAGCAGGGCGCCGATGTCCAAGCCCAGCATCGTGATGATCGGAGTGATGCCGGCACGGACCCCGTGGGTCGTGATCCGTCCGGGGCTCAGACCCTTCGCCCGCGCGGTGCGCATGTAGTCCTCGCCGAAGGTCTCGATCATGTTGTTCCGCGTGATGCGGATGTACTGCGCGCTGAACAGGATGGCCAGCGCGACCCAGGGGAGCAGGTAGTTCGTGAACCACGCCCCGGGTCCGGCGGGGCCGAACGGGGAGGAGATCTGATTGCTCGTGAACGGCAGCCAGTGCAGTGCGCTCACGAACACGAGCAGGAGCAGCAGCCCGGTGACGGGGACAGGGAGCGAGACGCCGACGGATGCAGCTCCGACGATGATCTTGTCCGTCGCCCTGCCCTTGCGGAGGGCTGCGAGCAGGCCGAGGCCGACGCCGATCACGGTCCACAGCACGACAGCACCGACGGCGATGGAGATCGTGTAGGGGAGCGCTCTGACGATGACGTCGGTGACGTTCTCGTTGGTCTGGAACGATTTGCCCAGGCAGGGCCAGGCGCAGACCTGCTCGGCGCCCGGGGCTCCGATGAGCCGTTCGCCGAAGAATCCACTGAGGTACGTGAAGTACTGCACCAGGAACGGCTTGTCCATGCCGAGGGCGACGCGCGCCTGGTCGATACGTTCAGGGGTGCACTCCTGGCCGCAGGCGGCTGCCGCAGGGTCTGCGGGGCCGATCTGGAACAGGGCGAACGTCACGAAGCTCACGACGAGCAGGAGGATGACCAGCGCGGTCACGCGGCGGATGATGAATCCGAACATTGCTGTCCCGTACGGGGCCGACCGATCGAGCGGTCGGCCCCGTCCTTTCCGGAGGTGTCGTGTCGGCCGTTACTGCTCGACGCCGATGGTGGACAGGTCGATGCTTCCGAAGAAGTACCCCACCTGGGCGTTGTGGATCTTCGAACCGACGACGCTGTTGGTGAAGGTGCGGATGAGCGGCACGAGCGGGTACGACTCCATGGCCTCGTTGTAGAGCTCGGCCCAGCGCGTGTTCAGCTCTTCGGAGGTGCCGTTGGTGTTGCGCAGCTCGTACATGTCACCGGAGAGCTTCTCGTCGTAGAAGCGCGAGATGTTGCTGAAGCCGTATGTCGTTCCGTCGAGGCTCGGGCCGATGTTGGGGTCGACCGTGGTCCGGGTGGAGCCGGACGCCGCACCGCCGCACCAGCCGGCGCGGGCGATGTCGGGCATCTCGTCGCTGGCGAGCACCGTGTAGTAGTTCGCGGCGGGGATCGGCACGAGCTGCAGGTCGATGCCGAGCTCGGTGAAGTTCTGCTGGAGCACGGTGCCCAGGTTCTTGTACCGGTCGATCGCGTTCGAGTAGCCGTAGGTGAGCGAGGCGGGGACGTCCTTGCCCTCGAGCAGCTTCTTGGCGGCGTCGAGCTGCGGGGCGCCGTCGATGTCGAGGTCGGTGGTCTCGGCGACGTACCCGACCTGCGAGTCGTTCAGGTACGAGTTGGTGAGCTTGCCGAAGCGCGCACCGCCGTACTGCACCTGGATCGCCGCACGGTCCATCGCCAGGGCGAGCGCGTGGCGCACGTCGGGGTCGGTGATGGTCTCAGTGTTGAAGTTGAGCACATCGGTGCAGCCGAGCAATCCGGAGGCGGTGCGGTCGGCGACGGACGACTCGGTCAGGCGTGAGGTGTCCGAGGCCTGGAGGGCGCCGTTCGAGTCGAGCGTGATCGCGGTCGGGTCGGCATCCGAGATCAGCTGCTGGCTGATGGTCGCCTGCGCGGTGGACAGCGAGAACGTGAACGTGTCCGGGAGGGCGGTGCGGTTCTCGTCGGTCGCGGGATCCCAGGAGGGGTTGCGCACGAGCTTCAGCTCCCGGCCGCGGTCGTAGCTGGAGATCATGTACGGGCCCGAAGAGATCGGGTGGTTCGTGTAATCGAGCATCGTGTCCTTCGCCTGCGGGACCGGCGCCGTGTTCGAGCGCGACACGAGTGCGGCGAAGTCGGGGTTCGGCTGCTTCAGATGGAAGATCACGGTCTTGTCGTCGGGGGTCTCGACGGCTGTCAGATCGCCGCCGCCCGAGTACGGACCCTTGTAGTCATCGGCATCGAGAGCGGAGTTCAACTCCTGCGGTGCCTGGGTGAAGACGTCGCGCGCGAACGTGCGGGCGATGCCGTACTTCACATCGGCGGCGGTGATGGGCGTACCGTCCTCGTACTTCAGACCGTCTTTGAGGGTGTACGTCCATGTGAGGCCGTCTTCCGAGGCGGTGCCGGTGTCGGTCGCGAGGTCGCCGACGATCGTGGGCGGCTCTCCGGCGGTCTCCTTCGCCATCGTCAGCGTGCGGTAGTAGAGCTGGCCGACGTTCGCGGTCTGCACATAGTTGCTGTTGCCCGGGTCGAGCGTCATGAAGTCGCTCGACATCAGGACGTTGACGTTGCCGCCGGCCTCGTCGAAGCCCGGCTGCACGATGTGCGCGGCATACGGGTCCTTCGAGCCGGTGGGGGCGGATTGCCCGTTCTGTGCGGTGACGCTGGTGCAACCGGTGACGACCAGGGCGATGGCCACGGTCGCAGCGGCGAGCAGGGGACTGCGGTGTCTCATGACGCGTTCTCTTTCGGTGGGGGTCGGGTGTTCGGGGGCGGGAAGGTCAGCTGCGGGAGGCCTTGGGATCGAGCGCGTCGCGCACGGCGTCGCCGAGCAGGTTGAAGGCGAGCACGGTGATGATGAGCGCGGTGCCGGGCACGATGAGGAACCAGGGGTCGCTGAGGTACCAGTTGCCCGCCTGAGCGGCGTTGAGCATCTGCCCCCAGGACGGCGTCGGGTCCTTCACGCCGACGCCGAGGAACGACAGTGCGGCTTCGGCGGAGATGTTCGCGGGGATCATCATGGTCGCGTAGACGAGGACGACCCCGAGCACGTTCGGGATTACCTGACGGAAGATGATGGTCCGGTGCGAGGCCCCGTAGGACTTCGCCGCCTCGATGTACTCCTGCTCGCGGATGCTGAGCACCTGGCCGCGCACGACTCTGGCCAGGTACGCCCAGCCGAAGAACCCGAGGATCAGCACGAGGGAGGCGATGGGGACGAAGCTGCCCTGACCGAGGGGCGTGTCGCGCAGCCGGGACTGCAGGATCGGGGTGAGCGAGAGCACCAGGAGCAGGTGCGGGAAGGCGAGGAAGAGGTCGATGATGCGGCTGATGACCATGTCGACCTTGCCGCCGAAGTAGCCGGCCGCGGCCCCGAGCACGGTTCCGAGGACGACCGAGACCAGCGTCGAGAGCAGGGCGATCAGCAACGAGACCTGAGCCCCGTAGGCGATGCGGGCGAAGATGTCGCGTCCGAGTCCCGGTTCGACGCCGAGCCAGTGCTCCACGGACGGGTACATGTAGGCGGGGAGCGGCAGGCCGGGGGTGTTGAAGTTGTCGAGGACCTCAGGGCCGGTGTTCGTGGTGAACGGATCCTGCCCCTCGATCGCGACCAGCACGGGGGCGAGGAGGGCGAAGAGCACGATCGCCACGACGACCCCGAAGGAGACGAGGGCGATGGGGCTGCGGCGGATGCGCAGCCACGCCGTCCCGAGGAGCGAGCGTCCGGTCGCGATCTTCGGCGGCGCGGTGGGCAGCGCCTCCGTCTTCGGGGTCAGCGTCTGGGTGTCGGTCACGATCTTCCTTGATGGGCCGGGGAGCGGGTGCTCAGAATTGTATACCAGCGGGAACGAGGTTGGGATACCAAATTCCAGAGCGGTGTGATTTCTGCGTACTTACGGGGGAACATCTTGAAGAGCAGAAGCGCGTGAGATAGTTTTTGGATACCAAATCGCATCTCAGATCATCGGGGCTCTCATGCGCACACTTCTCACCGCCGACCACGTGCTGGTGTTCGACGGCACCTCCCACCGGGAACTCCGGCAGGGGGCCGTGGTCGTCGAGGACGACATGATCGTCTTCGCCGGCCCGGCTGACCAGGCTCCCTCGGGCGTCGATGAGCGCCTGGAACTCGGGGAGAGCCTGCTGATGCCCGGGCTCATCGACCTGGACGCGCTCACCGACATCGACCACTTGATCTTGGACGCTTGGGGTACTCGTGAGCAGGCGGCCCGACTGCAGTGGTCGGAGGACTACTTCGACCGTCGGCGGCATGTCTTCGACGAGGACGAGCGTGCACGGATCCGGGAGATCGCGCTGGTGCAGCTCGCGCTGCACGGCGTCACCTCCTACATGCCGATCGCCTCGGAGGTGCATTCGGTCTGGGCCGAATCGGCCGGCGACCTTCACCGGATGGCGGCGTTCTCGCGCGCTCTCGGGCTGCGCGGATTCCTCGGTCCCTCCTACCGCTCGGGCGTGAACGTCGTGACGCCGTCGGGTGAACGCCGGGTGCGGTTCGCGCCGGAGGAGGGTGAGCTCGGACTCGCCGACGCCATCCGGTTCCATGACGAGCTGGCCGCGCTCGGCGAGCCGCTGCTCACGCCCGTCTTCCTGCCCTGCCGCATCGAGACGCTGACTCCCGAGCTGCTCGCGGCGACGGGGGCGGCGGCGGCGGAGCGCGGAGCGATCGTCCGGCTGCACGCGCTGCAGGGGGAGGTCGAGCGCGAGCTCATCCTCGAAGCCCACGGCTGCACTCCGCTCGAGCTCATCGAGAGGATGGGCCTTCTGAACGATCGCCTCATCGTGCCGCACGGCGTGTTCCTCGACGTGAACCCGCGGGTGCACGGGGAAGACCGCGGCGACCTCGCACGTCTGGTCGACGCCGGGGTGTCGATCGTGCACTGCCCGCTGACCAATGCCCGCTACGGCTCCGAACTCGAGACGTTCCAGCGTTATCGCGATGCCGGGGTGAACATCGCCCTCGGTACGGATTCGTTCCCGCCCGATCTCATCCGGGGCATCGACACCGGGGTGTCGGTCGCGAAGGTGCAGAACGGCAGTCTCGCTGCCGGTGACCTCGCCGGATACGTCGATGCGGCGACGCTCGGCGGGGCGAAGGCGCTCCATCGCCCGGACCTCGGCAAGATCGCCGTCGGTGCCCAGGCCGATCTGACGGCGTTCCGGCTGGACGACGTGCGGATGGGCGCCGTCGACGACCCGCTGCGCACACTCGTGCTGAACGGCACGGCGCGCGATGCGTGCCTGACGATGGTCGCCGGCCGGGTCGTCATGCGTGACGGGAAGATCGACGGAATCGACCTCGACGCGATCCGCGACGATACGCAGATCCTCTTCGGGCAGATGCGGAACGCCTACACTGGGCGCGACCATCGGAGCGGAACGACCGACGAACTCTTCCCTCCGGTCTTCCCCCGTCATGCCTGATGCCCCGAGAGGTTCCGCGATGAGTTCCGACAGCCTGATCACCGACGGATCTGCCCTCGCCGAGCGGGTCTATCGCGGTGTGCTGCGCCGGATCATCGTCGGAGAGCTCACCCCGGGGTCCTGGCTGAAGGAGCGGGATCTGTCGGAGCGGTTCGAGGTGTCCCGTGTGCCCGTCCGGCAGGCGCTCCAGCGGCTGGAGACAGACGGGTTCGTCGTCACGACACGCAACAAGGGGGCGAGTGTCACGCCGGTGACGAGGGCCGACGTCGAGGAGCTGTACGACGCGCGGCTGTGCATCGAGCCCTATGCGACGCGGCATGCGGCGCAACGTGTCCACTCGGGAGCGGCGAGTGCGGATCGGTTGCGCGAACTCCTCGAGCGTGCGCTCGCGCCGGGGGACACGGCCGAGCTGGGGGAGTCCAACCTCGGGTTCCACCTCGAGATCGTCCGCCTCTCCGGCAACCGCATCCTCGAACGCAGTCTGCGGCCCATGCTCGGCCGGATGCAGTGGATCTTCGGGATCACGCATGCCACGCGGGAGCAGGAGCACGCGGTGGAGCACCAGCAACTGCTCGACGCCATCGTCGCCGGGCGCGGCGAGGTGGCGGCGGCGCAGGCCTACGCGCACATCGATCAGGGGCGCGAACCCATCATCGAAGCCCTCGCACAGGCACTCGACTGGTGACGACGGGTTGACCCCTCCCTCGCTTTCCGATAGGAAAGTAGTGAACTTTCCGGATGGAAAGTCGGGGAGGTCCATCGTGGAGCAGAAGCCCATTCCCGGTCAGGACGCGCTCGTCCCGCCGGATGCAGATCTCGCGCAGCAGTATCTGGCTGCCGCTGACGCGGTGGCGGGGCGCCGCGACCGCGCGATCGACCGACGCGCGCTCGCCAGGCTCCAGATCCTCAATGCGGCGGTCACTGCGGCATACCTCGTCGCATTCGCGCTCGTCCTCCGGAACGACGACGTGATCGCCTCGCAGGCGATCCTGTTCACCTTCCTGGTGTGGGGGCAGCTCGCGAGCGGCATGGCTCAGCGCAACGGGATGCAGTGGCGCATGACTCGCTCGCGGTGGCCGGTCATCCTGGGTGGAGGGGTGCTGCTGGCCGCTGCCCTCGTGGTGTTCGGACTCGTGGCGTTGGACACCGCGCTCCCCGCCGGTACGGTGCTCATCCCCGCCGGCATGGTCCTGCTGGGCATCGGCGGACACGGGGCGGTGCAGCTCCTTCGCGCGTCACGGGATCCGCGTCGTCCGCGTCCTGCTCGGGTCCCGCTGCCGGCGCCCTTGCGGTGGGGAACCGTGCTTGTCGGTATCACTGTCGGCGTACTCACCATGCTGGCGGGATCCCCCGACGATGTCCTCCGGAGCGTGATCTCGTTGCTGGTGATGATGACGCTCCTCGCGTGGATCGTGGCCTTCAACACCCCGCTGGGGCTCCCGGCCATCGGAGCCGCCTGGCGTTGGCCGCATGTGGCGATGTTCTTCGTCGCGGCGTGCGTCCCCGTCGGCCTCACGCTCGGGGGCGAGTCCTTCGGGAACCGGGGGCTCGCGGGTGTTCTCGGAGGTGTCGTCGTGATCCTGCTCTTCGCCCTCGTGTCCTTCGTCCCCGGCCGGGCGAGCCGTGGCTGAGCCGGCCTCCAGGCCTCACCCACGCACCCAGCTGGACGATAATTTCGCCTCGCCCATCCGGTTCTCCCTCATGGCGGCGCTGGGGGACGGGATGGAACTCGACTTCGCGACGCTTCGGGATGTCCTCCAGTGCGGTGACTCACCCCTGAGCAAGGCCATCACGCACCTGCAGGCTGCCGACTACGTGTTCGCGCGCAAGGCGAACGTCGGTGGCCGCTCGCGCACGTGGGTGCGTTCGACCAAGACGGGGCGCGACGCCTTCGCCGCACACCTCCAGGCGCTGCGTGAGATCGTCGCCCTCGGAGGTGGGCAGGCACTGTGAGCGTGGGCTCAGGCGGTGGCATCCACGAGGTCCGCGTGGTGGATCGCCGCGACGTCGGGGTGGGCGCGCAGGCGTGACTTGAGGGCGTTCTCGCCGTAGAGCGCGTGGATCGGGTTGCTCGGGTCCTTCGTGACGCCCTTCGCCTCGGCCGCCAGCTCGGGCGGAAGCTCGATCAGCGGGAGGCGCTTGTCGAGGGCGGGGTTGAAGAAGAACGGGATCGAGATCCGGTCGTTCGGGGCCTTCGGTGACACGACCCGGTGGTTCGTCGCCTTGAGGTAGCCGCCGGTGGCGTACTCGAGCAGCTCGCCGATGTTCACGACGAAGGCACCGGGCACCGGGGGAGCGTCGACCCAGGCTCCGTCGCGCTCGACCTGCAGGCCGCCCTTGCCCGGTTCGACCCAGAGGAGCGTGAGGACGCCCGAGTCCTTGTGCGCGCCGACGCCCTGCTGGGGCTCGGGCTCGTGTGTTCCCGGGTAGCGGACGATCTTGATCAGTGTCGAGGGCTCACCGAAGTGATCGTCGAAGTAGGTCTCGTCGGCTCCGAGCGTCTGCGCCCATTCCCGCAGCAACCGCCGGGCGACGTCGGACAGCGTCTCGTGCCATTCGGTGACGATCTCCTGCAGTTCCGGCTGCGCCGCCGGCCACAGATTCGGGCCGATGAGGCGGTTGAACGCGGGGCCGCCGTCCACGGGTTCGCGCTCGGGCCCGATGTCGATCTGCTCGCGCCAGTCCACCTGACCCTGGGTGCGCTCTCCGCCGATGCGGGTATAGCCGCGGAAGTGCGGGCTGTTCACGTTCTCGATCGCGAGCTTGTCCTCCTCCGGGAGGGCGAAGAAGTCGAGGGCAGCACGGTGCAGCCGTGCTTCCAGCTCGGGGGAGATGCCCGTGCCCGTGAGATAGAAGAAGCCGACGTCGTGCGTCGCGGCCCGGAGATCGTCGCGGAAACGAGCCGCAGCGTCCGGGCCTTCGTCGAGCTGGGACAGGTCGAGGATCGGGAGCGAGAGTTCAGCCATGGACCGAGGGTATGTCGGCTTTCCGAGCGGGAGGGCCACTGTTGCGCCGCGTTACCGCCGGGGCGTCGTCTGCCGGTGGCGACAGTGTTCCGGCAAGACTCCGCTGCAATGCTAGAGTCTCGTAGGTAAGGGCTGCCTTACCTCAGTCGTCGCAACAGAAATCGTCTCCGTGCTCGCCACTTTTCTCATCGGCCTCCGTGAAGGCCTGGAAGCCGCGCTCGTCGTCGGCATCCTCGTCGCCTACCTCCGCCGCCTCGGCCGGAAGGACGCCCTGCCGAAGATGTGGGCGGGCGTCGGCCTCGCGATCGCCCTCGCACTCGGTATCGGCGCCGTGCTCACCTTCGGCGCCTACGAGCTCACTTTCAAGGCGCAGGAGCTGATCGGCGGCGGGCTCTCGCTGCTCGCCGTCGCGATGGTCACGTGGATGATCTTCTGGATGCAGCGTGCCGGACGCACCATGAAGGCGACGCTCGAGGGCGGCCTCGATCGCGCGCTCACGGTCGGCGGCCTCTGGGCGCTCGTCGCGATCGGCTTCGTGTCGGTCGCGCGGGAGGGCATCGAGACGACACTCCTTCTGTGGTCGATGGTGCAGGCGTTCGGCGATGCGCCGTCCGCTCTGCTCGGCGCTCTGCTCGGACTCGCCGCCGCCGTGATCATCGGCTGGCTCATCTCCCGCGGAGCAGTGAAGCTCGACCTCCGCCGCTTCTTCGCATGGACCGGCGGCTTCCTGGTTATTGTCGCCGCCGGCGTGCTCGCCTATGCGCTGATGGATCTGCAGGAGGCGGGCGCCCTGCCGGGCCCGTTCACGGCCGCGGCGCCGCTCGATCCCACGACCGGGACGGTCGCGATCGGGTGGGCGGCTTTCCCGTTCGGTTGGGCGTTCGATGTGTCGTCGGCCATCGCCCCGAGCGGTCCGCTGGCCGCGGTGCTGCAGGCCACGGTCGGCTTCATGCCCGCGATGACCTGGTTGCAGGTCTCCGCCTGGACTCTCTACATCCTCATCGTCGGTTCGCTGTACGTCCGCGGTCTCCGCTCGCGCCGTGCGCCGAAGCCTCGCGCTTCGGCCGAACCCGAATCCGACACGACCTCTCTCTCACCACAAGGAGCAGCATGACCACCTCTCACCGTGTCCTGGGGGCATTGGCCGCCGCGGGCGCCGTAGCACTCGTCCTGAGCGGTTGCGTCGCGAAGAGCGACGCCGCCGCCGACGCCGCCTTCGACGTCTCGTCCACCGCCGGCGACTGCGCCGTGTCGGCGGCCACCGCGAAGAGCGGGACGCTGACCTTCGACGTCAAGAACGACACGGACCAGGTCTCGGAGTTCTATCTGCTGGCCGAGGACGGTCTGCGCATCGTCGGCGAGGTCGAGAACATCGCGCCGGCAGCGTCCCGCACTCTGACGGTCGTCGCACAGCCGGGGGACTACTTCACGCTCTGCAAGCCCGGGATGCTCGGCGACGGCGTCGGCAAGGCGGCCTTCACCGTCACCGGCGATCGCGTCGCGGTCGACGGGCCCGATGCCGAGCAGAAGCAGCAGGCGGTCGATCTCTACGCCGCGTTCGTCAAGGACCAGGTCGGTCAGCTCGTCCCGGCCGTCGAGGAGTTCGTCGCAGCCTACGAGTCGGGCGACGACGAGACCGCCCGCGCGCAGTTCCCGCTGACCCGCGCGTTCTACGAGCGCATCGAGCCGGTCGCCGAGGCGCTCGGGGATCTCGACCCGCGCATCGACTATCGCGAGGTCGACGCCGTGGCTGAGGGCCTGGATTGGACGGGCTTCCACCGCATCGAGAAGGACCTGTGGGTGCCGGCGCAGGACGCGCTGAACGCCGACGGCGAGACCCCGGCCTGGCAGGACTGGGCTCCGTCGACGCCGGCAGAGCGGGCCGACTTCGGCGACCTGCTGCTCGCCGACGTGCAGGAGCTCTACGACTACGTGCACTCCGACGACTTCACGACGGCTCTCGACGATCAGGGCATCGGAGGCATCTCGAACGGCTCCATCGCGCTGCTCGACGAGGTCGCCACCGGAAAGATCTCGGGCGAGGAGGACTGGTGGTCGGGCATGGACCTCTACGACTTCGCGGCGAACGTCGAAGGCTCGAAGATGGCGTTCTCCCTCGTGCAGGACTTCGCTGCGGCTCAGGGCGACGACGGTGAGGCCCTCGTCGACGAGATCGAGGGCGGCTACGCAGCCCTCGAGGAGTCCCTCGCCGCCCACGGTTCGCTGTCCGACGGCTTCGTCGCCTACGCACAGCTGACCGAGGACGACAAGCGCGAGTTCACCGACCTGATCAACGCGCTGGCCGAGCCGCTCTCGCAGCTCACCAGCACTGTCCTCGACTGATCAGCGTCGAGCGGAATCGAACGGATACCATCACGGACGTGAACGAACCAGAAGCGGGGGCCTCGCCCGACACCTCATCGACCGGTGACGTCTCCGCTCCGGGCGGGCTGAGCAGACGCGGACTCCTCGGCCTCGCCATCGGCGGTGGCGTGGCAGGGCTTGCGGTCGGCGCCGGCGCGGGCCTCGCCGGGGGTGTGGCGCTGGGACGTGCGCGCGCAGCGGAGGACGCGCATTCCGCCTACGAGTTCTTCGGTGCGCACCAGGCGGGCATCACCACACCGGTGCAGGATCATCTGCACTTCGCGAGCTTCGACATGATGCCACGCAGCGACCGCGATGACCTGATCTCCCTTTTGCAGGACTGGTCATACGCCGCGTCCCGCATGTCGCAGGGGCTGGAGGTCAGCGCGAGCGGAGCGGTCGGCGGACCGGCGGAGGCACCGCCGGATGACACCGGCGAGGCATTGGGGCTCCCCGCGGCCGGCCTCACGATCACCTTTGGGTTCGGACCCGGCCTCTTCGAGAACGAAGACGGCGACCGCTACGGCATCGCCGCGCAGCGCCCGGCCGGCCTCGAACGCCTCCCGGCGTTCCTCGGCGACGATCTCGACCCGCAGGCGTCCCACGGAGATCTCTGCATCCAGGCCTGCGCCGATGACCCGCAGGTCGCGGTGCACGCGATCCGCAACCTCAGCCGCATCGCCTTCGGCCGCGCCCGCCTGCGCTGGTCGCAGCTGGGATTCGGCAAGACGTCGCGCACGACCGCCGCGCAGGCGACGCCCCGGAACCTCTTCGGCTTCAAGGACGGCACCGCCAACATCCTCGCCGACGACACCGAGGCGCTCGCGGACCACGTCTGGGTGTCCGAGCAGGACGAGCCCGCCTGGCTCGCCGGAGGCTCGTACCTCGTCGCGCGCAAGATCGCGATGCTGATCGAGACGTGGGACCGTGTGCGGTTGTCGGAGCAGGATGCGATCATCGGCCGGGACAAGGGGGAGGGCGCGCCCCTCTCGGGAGGGGACGAGTTCACGGCGCCCGACTTCCACGGCAAGGCCATCGACGCCAACAGCCACGTGAGCCTGGCGCATCCCGAGCAGAACGACGGTGTGCGGATCCTGCGTCGCGGCTATAACTACGTCGACGGCAACAACGAGCTCGGACGCCTCGACGCCGGACTCTTCTTCCTGTCGTATCAGCGTGACCCCGCGCAGTTCATCTCGCTGCAGCGGCGGCTGTCAACCGACCTGATGAACGAATACATCCGCCACGTCGGCTCGGGGATCTGGGCCGTGCCGAGGGGTGCGACCCTGGGGTCCTACGTGGGCGCGCAGCTGTTCGCCTGAGCGGGCTCAGACCCCGCGTCGGGCGGTCTCGAGGATGTCGACCACCGTGGCAGCCATCTCGTCCGCACCGAAGTGATCGGCAGCGGTGATGGTCACGACCGCGTCGTCGAGGAAGATCAGCAGCTGGCCGTGCGCGCCGTGCAGCCGCCATCCGCGGCCGGGGCCACCCCAGCCGGCGAGGGCGTAGCGGTCGTAGCCGGGGTTCGGGCCGGCGACGACCCCGTTCTCGTGCATGGCGTCGATCCATCCCGACGACACCAGCTGCATGCCCTGCCACCGTCCGCGGTCGCGGATCAGCAGACCGATCCGCGCCATCTCGATCGTTCGCAGCGCAAGTCCGCCACCCGCTTCGATGCGTCCGTTCGGGCTGCGCGCCCACACCACATCATCGATGCCGAGCGGGCGGAAGAGTCGGGCATCCAGGTAGTCGCCCACATCGCCGACCCGCGCGGAGAGCGCCGTCATGGCGGTGTAGGTGCTGGCGTTCGAGTACTGGAACGCGCGTCCGCGCGATGGCCGACGCAGGAACTCACGGGCGAGGTCCGGCCAGTCCGTCATGAGCGTCTCGGACCAGGGCAGGTCGATGCCGCTCGACATCGTGAGCAGATGACGCAGGGTGACCTGTTCGACGCCCTCGCCGAGCTCGAAGTCGGGCAGGTAGACGGTCACGGGCATATCGAAGGAGATCGCGCCCTCATCGGCGGCGATCGCGGCCGCGAGCACGCACACGCCCTTGGTGACCGAGTGCACGTCCTCGCGCACATCGGGCGTCCAGCGGTGCTCCGCCTCATCGGCTCCGATGCGGACGTGGAGTCCGTGCGCGTCGAAGCCCGAAGCGGTTACGGCCTCGACGATGCGGTCGCGGACGGCCTCGGCGACGGTCATCGCGGGTCGGCCCGGGGGCGTCGGGATCCGGTCGGGTCGTTTCGGCGTCCTTCACGCGATGCGAGCGCGGGGTCGACGAAGAGCCAGCGGGGTCGAGGCTCGACGAGCGGCCGGAACACCCAGCGCACCGGCTTCGTGGCCAGGAGCAACGCGACGACCACGGAGAGCGCCGTCACCAGCGGCAACCAGATCCATGTCGGCTCCAGGTCGCGCAGCGCACCCGTCTCGCGGAACGGATAGAGCACGAACGAGTGGAGGAGGTAAACATACATCGTGTACTGGCCGAACGTGGTCCACCAGTATGAACCGCGCGGGATCAGGGTGAAGAAGGCGGCGCACAGCAAGACTGCCAGCAGCATCAGGGCGATGCGGATCCCGCCGGCCCACCACTGGTCGCCGACCAGGTCGGAGTACGAGTCCTCGTAGAACAGCCAATGGCGCAGGTCGACGGCCTGCCAGAGCGGCAGCCAGTTCCAGGCGGCCCAGCCGACCCCCGCGAAGACCGCCACTGCCCCCACCCGGATCCACCAGGGGCGGAAGTCGAGCAGTCGGAGCCGATCGACGATGTCGTGCTCGCGCAGCCACCAGCCGAGTGCGAAGAACGGCAGGAGGCCGAGAGTGCGGGACAGCGAGAACGTGCTGTCGACATTCGGGAGGTAGCCGGAGCCGATCGAGATCACGACCGTCCACAGCAGCGGCCAGCGCAGCAGCGCGAGATAGGGCAGCACCAGTCGGAAGATTCCGAGCGCGAGCAGGAACCACAGGGTCCAGCTCGGCTTCGTGAAGTTCGGTGTCGCCTCACCCTCGACGAGCCACTTGGTGAGGGTCCACAGCGTCTCGAAGATCACGTAGGGGAGGATGATGTCGGTGATCACTCGCGCCATCTGCGTCTTGGTGGGAGTGCCCGACTTGGAGAAGTAGCCGGAGATGATCGCGAACGCCGGCATGTGGAACGCGTACAGCGCCAGGTAGAAGGCGAAAGCGATGTCCGAGTCGTAGATGAGTCGCTGGATCGCATGCCCGAGCACGACGAGGACGATGCAGATGTACCGCGCGTTGTCCCAGAACGGCACGCGCCGTCGCTTTCGCGGGAGAGATCCTGTGGTGGGCCCTGCGATGTCCGCCCCGGTACTGCTCATCTTTCGAGGCTACAGCCCGGGAATAAAGTTGCTGTGAGCGCGTTGACACATATACATTCAAATGAATAGAAACGGGTGCGAGTCATCCGGTTCGGAGAACACGGAGCAATCATGAGCGAGCAGTCAGGCGCGCAGGCGATGCAGTTCGGCATCATGTCGGTCAGCGACATCACCCGCGATCCCACCACGGGCATCACCCCCAGCGAGCAGGAGCGCATCAAGGCGACCACGGCGATCGCCGTGCACGCCGAAGAGGTCGGACTCGACGTCTTCGCGATCGGTGAGCACCACAACCCGCCGTTCTGGTCGTCCAGCCCCACCACTTTCCTGGCGGCACTGGCCGCGCAGACCGAGCGCCTCATCGTCTCGACCTCGACGACGCTCATCACCACGAACGACCCCGTGCGCATCGCCGAGGAGTACGCGATGCTGCAGCACGTGTCCGACGGGCGCATGGACCTCATGCTCGGCCGCGGCAACACCGGACCCGTGTACCCCTGGTTCGGGCAGGACATCCGCCAGGGTCTCCCGCTCGCGATCGAGAACTACGCGCTGCTGCACAAGCTGTGGCGTGAGGACGTCGTCGACTGGGAAGGGAAGTTCCGCACCCCGCTGCAGGGCTTCACCTCGACGCCGCGACCTCTCGACGGCATCGCCCCCTTCGTGTGGCACGGCTCCATCCGGACCCCGGAGATCGCGGAGCAGGCCGCCTACTACGGCGACGGGTTCTTCGCGAACAACATCTTCTGGCCGAAGGAGCACTACCAGCGCCTCATCGAGCTGTACCGCCAGCGCTTCGAGCACTACGGTCACGGCACCAGGGAGCAGGCGATCGTCGGCCTCGGCGGTCAGGTGTTCATGGCAGCCAAGTCGCAGGACGCGGTGAACCAGTTCCGTCCGTACTTCGACAACGCGCCGGTGTACGGTCACGGTCCGAGCATGGAGGACTTCACCGAGATGACGCCGCTGACGGTGGGTTCGCCGCAGCAGGTCATCGATCGCTACGCCGGCATGCGCGAGCACTACGGCGACTACCAGCGCCAGCTCTTCCTCATCGACCACGCGGGACTCCCGCTGAAGACGGTGCTGGAGCAGCTCGACATCCTCGGCTCCGAGGTCGTGCCGGTGCTGCGCAAAGAGCTCGCGAAGGACCGCCCGTCCTCCGTCCCCGACGCGCCGACCCACGCCGCACGCGTGGCCGCGGAGTTCGGTGACGGGCCGACCCGTCAGGCCCGCCCCGGCGCGAACCGCGGTGACAACCTCACCGGCGACTCGCCGTACCAGGACAGCCCGGCACCCGCCGGTGCAGCATTCGGGCTCGGCCGGAAGGAGGCCTGACATGACCACGCGTCGTATCGCCGTCGTCGCGGCAGGGCTCTCCAACCCGTCGTCGACCAGGATGCTCGCGGATCGACTGGCCGCCGAGACCGTGAAGGCCCTCGCGGAGCGCGACATCGCGGCCACCGTCGACGTGATCGAGCTGCGCGACTATGCGCACGACATCACGAACAACATGCTCACGGGGTTCGCACCGCAGGCGCTCGAGACCGCGATCAACACGGTGGTCTCCGCCGACGCGCTCATCGCCGTCACACCGATCTTCTCCACGAGCTACTCGGGACTGTTCAAGTCGTTCATCGACGTGCTGGACCCGGATGCGCTCACCGGGAAGCCGGTCCTGATCGGCGCGAACGCGGGAACCGCGCGGCACTCGCTGGCGATCGACTACGCGATCCGTCCGCTGTTCGCCTACCTGCACGCCGATACCGTCTCGACGGGCGTGTTCGCGGCGTCGAGCGACTGGGGTGACTCGGGTGACGACGTCGCCCCGCTCGCGAAGCGCGTCGAGAAGGGCGCACGGGAACTCGCGGACACGATCGCGCGGAAGGAAGCGGCCACGGTCGCGGACCCCTACGACCCGGCGACGTACCTGGGCGAAGGACGCTCCTTCGGGCACATGCTCGGGGGCCTCGCGGGGGAGTGATCCGCTTCCCCTTGACCGTCGAAACGCGCCGCGCGCCCGAGAAGGGCGCGCGGCGCGTTCATCCCCGCTCCGCTCCTCCGTCCGCTCCCTGTCTCCAGGCATACTCCGTTTCGGGGCGACCTCGTGCGCCGCGACGTGCGGTGCGGAGCGCGACCCCCTCGGCGGTCAGATGCTCCAGGTAGCGCCGGGTCGCGACCCGCGAGAGCCCGAGGCGATCGGCGGCTTCGCGCGCGGACAGCGGTCCGTTCGCGCGCAGTGCCATCGAAACGTCGTTCAGCGAGCTCGCGGACAGACCTTTGGGCAGCGGGATCGCTCCGGTCGCACGGCCGAGCAGCGCGTCGATCTCCGCCTGCGTGGCCTGGCCCCTGGTCGACCGCGCCTGCTCCCGATGAACGCGATACTGCTCCATGCGCTCTCGGAACACCGAGAACGGGAACGGCTTGACGAGGTATTGGTGCACTCCGAGCGCCGCCATCTGTCGGACGCTCTCGGCATCGCGCACGCCGGTGATCGCGATCACATCCGTGGCGGCGGCGCGCGCACGAAGGCTGCGCAGCACATCGATCCCGGAGCCGTCCGGCATGGTGATGTCGAGGAGAACGAGGTCGAACGCGTCGGCACCGGGGTTCTTCAGCACGGCGTGCACCGCTGCGCGGGCACTGCTGCATTCCCCGGCGACGGTGAATCCATCGAGCCGGGCCACGTAGTCCCGGTGCAGTTCGAGGGTCAGGGCATCGTCGTCGACGATCAGCGTACGGATCATGTCGGCGGCCTCCGAGACTGAGCGCGGAGGAGGACGACGCGGAACATCGTGGGGTCGTCACTCACCGTCACCGAACCGCCGGCACTCGTGACCACGGAGCGCACGAGCGCCAGTCCGATACCGCGGCCGTTCCCATCGGCGGGCTTCGTGGAGTAGCCCTGATCGAAGATCCGCTCCTGGAGGAGTGGCGGTATGCCGGGACCACTGTCCGACACCTCGAGCACGATTCCGCCGTCGTCACTCGGATGCAGCGACACCCGCACCCACCGATCCTCGGAGTCGGAGTCGGAGTCGGCGGCGGCGTCCATGGCGTTGTCCACGAGGTTGCCCAGCACGGAGACGGCGTCGACGGGCGACAGTGGCGTGCGGGGTGTATCGGGCTCGATGTGCACCCGCCAGTCGATGCCGCGCTCCTTGGCCTGCGAGGCCTTGCCGAGGAGGAGGGCACCGACGGCGGGATCGCCGTGACCCCGCGCGGTCACCTGATCCACGAGCGACTGGCTCTGTCGTGACGTCTCCGTGAGGATCTCGATCGCCTCGTCGCGGCGCCCGAGCTCGAGCAGCGCGACCGCGGCGTGCATCCGGTTCCCGTGCTCGTGCGTCTGCGCGCGCAGAGCCTCGCCCAGCGTGCGGATCGACTCGTACGACGACACCGCGTCGCGGAGCTGGCCGGGAGGGAGGTCGCCGGCGATGCGTCGGGTCACACGCCGGGCGATGACTGCCAGACCGACGCCGAGTGCGATGAGCCCGATCGTGATGCCGAGAGTGAGAGGCAGGCGGCGGATCAGGGTGTCCGTGATGGACTCGGTCGTCACCCCGGCGGCGACCCAGCCGATCAGGTCTCCGTCCGGCGTCGTGACCGGCGCGATCGTCCGGATCGAGGGACCGAGGGTCCCGGTGAACTCCTCCGTCAGCGTCCGGGATGTCGAGGGGATCGTGCCGAGGTAGATCCCGCCGATCTGGTCGTCGTCGGGGTGGGTGATCCGCGTGCCGTCCAGGGTCATGACGGTGATGAAGTCGAGCCCGGCGCCGGCGATCACTTCCAACGAGTAGGGCTCGAGCTCCCGGGTGGCCGCGGCGTGTTCGCTCGAACGCAGACCGTCGACGACGAGTGGGGAGGAGGCGAACGCGACTGCTGTGGCCGCCGTCACCCGCTCGGCCTCGGCACGGATCGATCGCTGCGCCTCGGCGACGAGGAAGACCGCCACGAGAGCGCCGATCACGACGGCCGCGACGAGCAGCACGACGAAGACGCGCGAGGCGGTGCTGCGGGCGCGGGAGGTGGGCGCCATCGCCTGCTCCGATCGTCGATGGTCAGGTGCCGTGACCAATACGACCACAACTCGCGCTGCGGCGGGAGGTGGATCACCGTGGGAACCGATCGGCGGTGCAGAAGCCGCCATTCGGACGAGGACGTCGACGATCGAGGAGGAAGCCGTGGCGCTCACAACGGGATTCGCACTGCCGAAGTTCAACTGGCGACGAGGGAAGCACGCGTGGGACCGGCACACCTGGCTGTATGTGTCCGTGCTGATCGCCGTCGTGCTCGGCGCGGCGGTCGGGCTCATCTGGCCGGAGGTGGGCCGAGGGTTCGAAGCGCTGGGCACCGGCTTCGTCGCCCTGATCAAGATGATGATCGCCCCGATCATCTTCTGCACGATCGTCGTGGGCGTCGGTTCCATCGCCAAAGCGGCCACGGTCGGCAAGATCGGCGGACTCGCGCTCCTCTACTTCATGGTGATGTCGACGTTCGCGCTGGCGATCGGACTCGTCGTCGGGAACATCATCCACCCGGGCGCGGGCCTCGATATGGCGTCTTCGACCTATGACGTGGTCGAGGCAGAGGCCAAGACGACGCAGGAGTTCATCCTCGGCATCATCCCGACCACGTTCTTCTCGGCCTTCACGGGGGAGAGCGTGCTGCAGGTGCTGTTCATCGCACTGCTCGTCGGTTTCGCGCTGCAGGGACTCGGCGAGCGCGGCGCCCCCATCATGGAGGCGGTCAAGCAGCTACAGAAGCTCGTCTTCCGCATCCTCGGGATGATTCTCTGGCTCGCACCGATCGGCGCGTTCGGAGCGATCGCCGCGGTGGTGGGCAAGACCGGTGTGGCGGCGATCTGGAGTCTCGGGACGCTGATGGTCGCGTTCTACATCACGTGCATCCTCTTCATCGTCGTGATCCTCGGTGTGATGCTGTGGGCGGTGACGCGGGTGAACATCTTCGCTCTCATGAAGTACCTCGCGCGCGAGTACCTGCTCATCGTCGGCACGTCCTCGTCGGAATCCGCCCTCCCTCGCCTGATCGCGAAGATGGAGTTCGTCGGCGTCTCCAAGCCCGTCGTCGGCATCACGGTGCCCACCGGGTACTCGTTCAACCTCGACGGAACGGCGATCTACCTGACGATGGCGTCGCTGTTCATCGCCACGGGGATGGGGCAGCCGATGTCGATCGGCGAACAGATCGGCCTGCTCGTGTTCATGATCATCGCCAGCAAGGGGGCTGCCGGAGTTACCGGTGCGGGACTGGCGACACTCGCCGGGGGTCTGCAGGCGTATCGCCCCGACCTCGTCGACGGGGTGGGCGTGATCGTCGGCATCGACCGCTTCATGTCGGAAGGACGAGCTCTGACGAACTTCACCGGCAACGCCGTCGCGACCCTCCTGATCGGCACCTGGACGAAGCAGATCGACCGCGACCGCGTGCGACGGGTGCTGAGCGGCGAACTCCCCTTCGACGAGTCACTGCTCGACGGCGTCGACGCGCACGGGAATGCGGATGCACCGCAGGGCGCGGATGTGCAGGAACTGCGGGAGGCAGCAGTGACGGAGATGGCGGCGAAGGAGGAGCGAGCCAGGGCGCGAGCCGAACGCAGCTGACGAGCGGGTGAGGGATGCGGGAGTCCGGATGAACGGGCTCCCGCATCCGCGCGGTCAACCGCTCTTGCGTCGGAACTCGCGCCGGGTCTGCGGGGCGTTCGCACTGTGCACGGCTGAGTCGCCATCCAGGTGCGCCTCGCCCTGCCGGTGGTGCGCGTTCTTCTTCTCGAGCGCTTCCTTGAACTTGCGCTTCATCTCCTCAGAGGAGGAGGCGCCTTCTTCGGTGCTCATGCCCCGAGCCTAGAGCACCGGCTGCGGCAGATCACCCTCCCGTGCGCCGACTGAGGCGATCGAGCAGCACGCCCAGCCCCAGCGCGACGACGATCGACACCGGAACGGCGATCACCGGCCCGCCCGGCAGGATGGCGGCGATCGTGGCGCCCACTGCCGCCTGGTAGAGCGCCCAACCGGTCGCGGCCAGTGCGACCAGAGCGAGGTAGCGAGGCGGATGGATGCGCGACGCCCCGGCCACGAGGTTGATCGCCAGTCGGGCGAAGGGCACGAATCGGGCCGTGAAGAGCACGGTGGCCGTCCCCGTGTCCAACCGGTGCCGTGCCCAACCCAATGCCTGCTGCACCCGAGACGCCCTCATCCACCGCCACCGATCGACGCCGACGGTCCGGCCGACCAGATAGCAGCAGGCGTCTCCCACGGTCGCGGCTGCCGCGGCGCAGACGACGACCGCCCAGAGCGGCGGGGCTCCGGTGGTCACCGCCAGCGCTCCGAGCGCGGTCACCGCGATCTCACCCGGCACGACGACGAAGAAGGCGTCCCCGAGCACGAGCAGGCCCATCAGCGCCAGGCTCCACGGCCCGGTGAGGGATTCGGCGAGCAGATCCGTCGTCACGTCGCCCACTGTGCCTGCAGAGAGTGAACGGGAACCAAAGAGCGCATAGCCGGTGACCCGCCGTCCAGCATCCGGTGAACATCCGGTGCTGCGGGCCGTTTCCGACGCGTGCGCCCGCGACGCTCGGTCATCCTGAGGCTGTGAGAGTAGCGATCGTCACGGAGTCCTTCCTTCCGCACATGAACGGTGTCACCGGGTCGGTGCTGCAGATCCTGCGTCACCTCGAGCAACACGGCCACGATGCCCACGTGATCGCCCCCGCCGCAGTCGGGATCCCCGGGGAGGTGCATGGGGTGTCGATCGAAGCGATCCCGAGCCTCGCTCTTCCGGGGTACCACAACGTCAGGGTCGGCACGTCGGGCGCTCCGCGCATCGCCGCGTCCCTGCGGCGTTTCCAGCCGGATGTCGTGCACCTCGCCTCGCCGTTCGCGCTCGGTTGGCGGGGGGTGCTCTCCGCCGAGCGGATCGGGGTCGCCAGCGTCGCCGCCTACCAGACCGACGTGGCGGCCTACACGGAGCGCTACCGGGTGGCCGCGGCCACGGGCATCGCCCAGACGCACATCGCGCGCCTGCATCGACGCGCGACCATGACGCTCGCTCCGTCTGCGGACTCCGCTCAGCAGCTCGCCGCACTCGGGGTGGATCGTGTACGCCACTGGGGGAGGGGAGTCGACGCGGAACGCTTCCGACCGTCTCGTCGCAATCCCGGACTGCGCGCCGCGTGGGGTGCCGAGATCGTGATCGGATACGTCGGCCGCCTCGCCCCGGAGAAGCAGGTCGAGGACCTCGCCGCGCTCCGCGACCTCCCGGGTGCGCGCCTGGTGATCGTCGGAGACGGACCCAGCAGAGCACGGTTGGAGGGGCTGCTCCCGGATGCCGTGTTCCTCGGCCACCTCGACGGGTCTGCGCTCGCCGCGGCCATGGCGTCGTTCGACGTCTTCGTGCACCCCGGGGAGAGCGAGACGTTCGGGCAGACCCTGCAGGAGGCCCACGCCAGCGGGGTCCCGGTGATCGCGACCGGCCGCGGCGGGCCCCTCGATCTCGTTCGCATGGGTGTCGACGGCTGGCTGTACCGCCCAGGAGACCTCGGCGACCTGCGGATGCGAGTGGCCGATCTGGCAGGCGACGCGAGAAAGCGACGGGCGTTCGGAGAAGCCGGTCATGACGCGGTGCAGAGTCGCAGCTGGACGAGCGTATGCGATCAGCTGCTCGGGCACTTCGAGGAGGCGCGTCTGCTGCAGCGGGTGGATGCGGCCTCCCGCGCTCGCCGCGTCACCCGACCCGATTCCCCGCCGCCGGTGACCGCGCGTCGCTGGCGCCGCTTCGTCGCCCTGGGGGATTCGCTCACCGAGGGCCTGTGCGATCCCGCCCCGGATGGGGCCCTGCGTGGGTGGGCCGATCGGCTCGCGCTGCTGCTGGCCGCGCGGGGCGGGCTCCACTACGCGAACCTCGCGATCAGGTCGAAACGCGTGCGCGATGTGTCCGGGCGGCAGGTGGACCGCGCGCTCGAACTGCATCCTGACCTCGTCTCGATCCTCATCGGTGCGAACGATCTCGTGAAGCATCGTGTCGACGTCGCAGCGCTCGCCGCGGAGGTGGAGCACGCTGTCGTGCGGCTGCGGGCGATCGGAGCGGACGTGCTGTTGGTCACCCCGTTCCTCCCGGGTCGTCGGGCGGCTGCCGTCTACACGCGGCGATTCGCGGCGTTCGCGACGGCGTTGACGGGGATCGCGGCGCGGACGGGAGCGATCCTGATCGACACGGACCTGCATCCCGCACTGGCCGAGCGACCGAACTGGGGTGAGGATCTGGTGCATCTGAGCAGCCGGGGCCATCGCCTCCTGGCGTATCGAGCGGCCGAGATTCTGGGTGTTCCCGATGCGGATGCGCTGGGTATCCTCGATGCCGCCCTGCACGAGCACGAGCCGATCGGTGCGGGCGCGTGGTGGCGGCGACACGCCCTTCCCTGGGTCTGGCGCCGCCTGCACGGTCGTGCAGCGGGCGATGGTCGTGCGGCGAAGCATGAGGACTACGTCTATCTCGGGCGCTCGTCCGCGGCGCGGTGGGCGAACATCGGCTGATCCGCTCGGCACAGCGCCGCGTCGACGCGTCGAGTCGCCGCCGACGTGCGGAGGCGGTCAGCGCCGCCCCATGCCGTGATACTGCCAGCCCGCTGCACGCCAGGCCGCCGCATCGAGGCAGTTGCGTCCGTCGATGATGATCCGTCCGCGGACCAGACCGCCGGCGTGCGTGGGGGAGAGATCGCGACGGTACTCGTCCCACTCGGTCACGATCACGACCGCATCGGCCTCCCGAAGAGCATCGTCGCGGTGTCGCGCATAGCCCAACTGCGGATGCGCGGCGGCGGCGTTGTCCATCGCGGCGGGGTCGGTCACGACGACGTCTGCGCCGAGCCCACGCAGACGAACGGCGACGTCGAGGGCGGGGCTGTCGCGGATGTCGTCGCTGAACGGCTTGAACGCGGCACCGAGTACAGCGATCCGACGTCCGAACACGAGCCCGCCCAGGGCGTCCACGACGAGCTGGACCGCCCGTTCGCGGCGCCGGAGGTTGATCGCGTCCACCTCGTGGAGGAACCCGACCGCTTCACCGCGACCCAGCTCCTCCGCACGCGCGGCGAATGCCCGGATGTCCTTCGGCAGGCAGCCGCCGCCGAAGCCGATGCCGGCGCCGAGGTAGCGCCGACCGATCCGCGAGTCGTGGCCGAGAGCGTCGGCGAGCAGCGCCACGTCGGCGCCGGAGGCCTCGGCGATCTCCGCCATCGCGTTGATGAACGAGATCTTGGTCGCGAGAAAGGCGTTCGCGGCGCCCTTCACCAGTTCCGCCGTGGCGAGGTCGGTGACCAGGAAGGGCGTCCCGGCCGCGACGGCCGCCGCGTAGACCTGGCGCAGCACCGCCACGGCGCGTGTGCCCGCGGAGTCCGTCTCGGCGCCGACCACGAGCCGGTCCGGTGTCAGCGTGTCGTGCACGGCCCACCCCTCGCGAAGGAACTCGGGGTTCCACACCACGGTCGCGCCCGAGTCGATGACGCGCGCAGCGAGCCGTGCGGCGGTGCCCACCGGCACGGTCGATTTCCCCGCGATCACGTCGCCGGCGCGGAGATGGGGGAGCAGTTCGTCGATCGCCGCATCGACGTAGCGGAGGTCGGCCGCGTGACCGCCGGGGATCTGCGGGGTGCCCACTGCGAGGAAGTGCACCTGCGCGCCCGCGGCATCCGCCATCCGACTGCTGAACCGGAGCCAACCGGATGCTCGTCCCTCGGCGAGCAGCTCCGTCAGTTGCGGTTCGAAGAACGGTGCGGATCCTGCGTCGAGTGCGGCCACCTTCCGTTCGTCGACGTCGATGCCGATGACGTCGTGTCCGATCGAGGCCATGGCTGCGGCGTGCACGGCACCGAGGTACCCGCAGCCGATCACTGACATGCGCATGGAGACAGCACAATGGACTCCCGCCACGGTGTGGCATCCGCGCGGTGAACGTTCCGTGGCCGGCGCCTGTCCACTCAGCGCTGCTGCGGCGACGTGGGTTTTGCGGAGTCCGCTGGTAGGGTGGATGAGGTTGACGTGTGTCAACCGCACAATCGAATATCGACTCATGGAGCGAGCGGCGGAGAAGCTGGTCCCCTGTGGTGGGTTCCTCGGCAGGACATGTCGGGTGGCTTTCTACTGGTGGCCAGCGCAGGCGACATTCGCGGGAATGCCCGCGCGCCCGAACCCTTCCGTTCCGCTCCTTTGAACACGCTCGCGCGTCACATGGACTCGCGAGTCTAAACAAAGAAGGAGAGACCTCTTGGAAGGTCCTGAAATCACCGCCACCGAGGCCGTTCTCGACAACGGCCGCTTCGGCACCCGCACCATCCGCTTCGAGACCGGCCGCCTCGCGCAGCAGGCTCAGGGCGCAGTCGCCGCGTACCTCGACGGCGAGACCATGCTCCTCTCGGCCACCAGCGCAGGTAAGCACCCGCGCGAGGGCTTCGACTTCTTCCCGCTGACGGTCGACGTCGAGGAGCGCTCCTACGCTGCCGGCAAGATCCCCGGCTCGTTCTTCCGTCGCGAGGGCCGTCCCTCCACGGAGGCGATCCTCGTCTGCCGTCTGATCGACCGTCCGCTGCGCCCGTCGTTCGTCGACGGCCTGCGCAACGAGGTCCAGGTCGTCATCACCGTCATGTCGATCGCTCCGGGCGAGTTCTACGACGCTCTCGCGATCAACGCCGCGTCGGCGTCCACGCAGATCTCGGGTCTCCCGTTCTCCGGCCCCGTCGCCGGTGTGCGCCTCGCGTTCATCCCGGGCAACGGCCAGAACGACGACCAGTGGGTCGCGTTCCCGAACGCCGAGCAGGTGTCGGAGGCCGTGTTCGACCTGATCGTCGCCGGTCGTGTCGTCACCAAGGCCGATGGCACGGAAGACGTCGCCATCATGATGGTCGAGGCCGAGGCGACCGAGGGCAGCTGGAACCTGATCAAGGCCGGCGCCACGAAGCCGAACGAAGAGGTCGTGGCCCAGGGCCTCGAGGCCTCGAAGCCCTTCATCGCTCAGCTCGTCAAGGCTCAGGCCGAGCTCGCTGCGACCGCATCGAAGGAGCCGGGCGTCTACCCGGTCTTCCCGGCGTACAGCCAGGAGGTCTACGACTTCGTCGCCGGCCGCTCCTACGACGAGCTCGTCGGCGTCTACCAGATCGCCGACAAGGTCGAGCGTCAGACCGCTGACGACGCGATCAAGGACCGCGTCAAGGCCGAGCTCATCGAGGCCACCGAGGCGGGTTCGCTCCCGGCTGCGGCTCCGCTCGAGTTCTCCGCGGCGTACAAGTCGGTCACCAAGAAGATCGTCCGTGGTCGCATCCTCACCGAGGGCGCTCGCATCGACGGCCGTGGGCTCGCGGACATCCGCCCGCTCGACGCCGAGGTGCAGGTCATCCCGCGCGTGCACGGTTCCGCGGTCTTCCAGCGCGGCGAGACTCAGATCCTGGGTGTCACCACGCTGAACATGCTCAAGATGGAGCAGCAGATCGACTCGCTGTCGCCGGTCACGAGCAAGCGCTACATGCACCACTACAACTTCCCGCCCTACTCGACCGGTGAGACCGGCCGTGTCGGTTCGCCGAAGCGTCGCGAGATCGGGCACGGCTTCCTCGCTGAGCGCGCGCTCGTGCCGGTGCTGCCGAGCCGCGAGGAGTTCCCCTACGCGATCCGTCAGGTGTCCGAGGCGCTGAGCTCCAACGGCTCGACGTCGATGGGCTCCGTGTGCGCGTCGACCCTGTCGCTGCTGAACGCGGGTGTGCCGTTGCGCGCCCCCGTCGCCGGTATCGCGATGGGTCTCGTCTCCGACGAGGTCAACGGTGAGACCCGCTACGCGGCGCTGACCGACATCCTCGGCGCGGAAGACGCTCTCGGTGACATGGACTTCAAGGTCGCGGGAACGAGTGACTTCGTCACGGCGATCCAGCTCGACACGAAGCTCGACGGCATCCCGACGTCGGTGCTCACGGGCGCGCTGACGCAGGCTCGCGAGGCTCGCCTCACGATCCTCAACGTCCTGAACGCTGCGATCGACGCACCTGACGAGATGGCTCCCACCGCGCCGCGCGTCATCAGCGTGCAGATCCCGGTCGACAAGATCGGTGAGCTGATCGGCCCGAAGGGCAAGACGATCAACGCGATCCAGGACGAGACCGGCGCGCAGATCTCCATCGAAGAGGACGGCACCGTCTACATCGGTGCGACCGACGGACCCGCGGCCGAGGCCGCTCGCGCCCAGGTCAACGCGATCGCCAACCCCACCAACCCGGAGATCGGGGAGCAGTTCCTCGGCACCGTCGTGAAGATCGCCACCTTCGGTGCGTTCATCTCGCTGCTCCCGGGCAAGGACGGCCTGCTGCACGTCACCGAGGTGCGCAAGCTCGCCGGTGGCAAGCGTGTGGAGAACGTCGACGACGTGCTGTCGGTCGGTCAGAAGATCCTCGTCAAGATCACGAAGATCGACGACCGCGGCAAGCTCTCGCTCGAGCCCGTTCTCGACGATGCTGCCGCCGCTGAGGCAGCGCCCGCCGAAGACGCGGCCGCCGAGTAAGCACAGAGATCGAACCGGAACCCGGGTCCGTCCGTCGTGGACGGGCCCGGGTTCCGTCGTATCCGGTGTGACCAAATCGTTATCGGCCGTTTCCGCGCCGTTCCCCGGATTGGTCAGGGCGTTCGATGAATTCGCTTACCCTCGAAGTACGCACCGGGGGGTGCAGATCCAGCAGGTACGCAGGTCGGCACGCACCGATCGACGCGGGGGTGAGAGAGTATGCGGTTGTTCAGCGTAGGCGCAGGAGCGTCGGCCGATCGCGCCCAGCAGCACGCCGAGCACCCGTCCGCACCGATCCCCATCGTCGGACCGGGGATAGGGGAGACCATCCGCGTCCCGCTCGGCGAGACCGGCTACGAGACCTTCCCGCTGATGCTCGGCGCCGCCGAGTTCGGCTGGAACGTCGATCTCGAGACGAGCCACGGAATCCTCGACCGCTATATGGAGTTCGGCGGTAACGCCATCCATACTGCCGACGGATTCTCCGGCGGGCGCAGCGAGCACATCATCGGCCAGTGGTTGCGGTCGCGCGGTCGGCGTGATCACGCGGTGCTGAGCGTGCGCATCGGTGCCCACGCCGACAATCCGGGGCTGGGCTCGGTCAACCTCGTACGTGCGGTGGAGGGGTCGCTCACACGGCTCGGGGTCGAGCGCATCGACGTCCTGTACCTCGACGCGACGCTCGATGCCACGACCAATCTCGAAGACACCCTGGCTACCGTCGAATGGCTGTCGGACGCGGGGAAGGTCGGTGCCGTCGGCGCCTTCGGCCTGTCACCGGAGCGACTGGTCGAGGCACGCATCCTCGCCTCGGCCGGATACCCGCGCATCCAGGTGATCGATGCGCCGTACAACCTCATCCGTCGCCAGCCGTTCGAGGGCGACCTGCGCCTCGTGGCCGGCGCGCAGAACCTCGCGGTGACGCCGTCTCACGCCCTCGAACACGGGTTCCTCTCGGGGCGCCACCGTAACAAGGCGCTGACCTCGCGCGGCGTGCGCGGCGAGCAGTTGCGCGGGCACCTGAACCGGCGGGGTATCAAGATCCTGCGCGCACTCGACCAGGTGGCCGAGGAGTTGGCGGTCCCCGTGGCTGCGGTCTCGATCGCCTGGCTGCTCGCTCAGCGCACGATCGCGGCACCGATCGTGAACACGTTCGCCACGGAACACGTCGATGAACTCATGCAGGGCGCGGGTGTCTCGCTGTCGCGGAGCCACCTCGCCGAGCTGACCCGGGCCGGCAACTGAGCATCGTCCCACCCGTGACATAGGGTGGGATCAAGGCCCGGCGGATGCTGGCGATGAAGCGAGCGAGTTGTGACGCACTACATATATCTGGTCAGACATGGTGAACATCAGGATGCGGAGCATGGTCTCGCCGACGGACCCCTTTCTCCCCGAGGGCAGCGTCAGGCCGAGCTGATCGCCGACCGACTGTCCGGGCTTCCGCTCGACGCGGTATGGCATTCGCCGTTGCTCCGCGCGAATGAGACGGCTCGAGCGATCGCTGCTCGTCTGCCGTCGGTCGATCCTGAGCCCACCGCGCTGCTCTTCGATTGCGTCCCCACCGGGATGACCGAAGAGACTCCCGCGGTGTTCGAGCCGTTCTTCGGCTCGGTCACCGAAGCCGAGATCGAAGCGGGGCGCGCGCAGATGTCGGATGCGGTCGAGGAGTTCCTCGTGCGCAAGACCGGGGAGGTGCATGAGGTGCTGATCACACACAACTTCGTGATCTCGTGGTTCGTGCGCGAAGTGCTCGCGGCGCCGGAGTGGCGATGGATGACGTTGAACCAGTCCCACTGCGGTCTGACCGTCATCGCGCAGAAGCAGGGGCGGCCGTGGACGCTTCTCACGCACAACGACACCGGGCATCTTCCGGTGGAGCTGCGAACGGGAATCCCCGACGCGCTTCTCGTCTGAGAGCTCTCGCTTCCAGAACGGCGGAGCACCGCCCGCGCGCCCCCGGACGGACCGCGTCCCGCGAAATAGACTGGACGCATGACCACGCAGGTAGCCCTCGTCGGCGGAACCGGGAAGCTCGGCACGATCATCGGTGCGGTGATCGATGAGCTCGAGGGCTTCGAGGTGAGCCGCGTGTTGACCTCGTCGAGTGATCTCTCCGAGCTCGACGGGGCCGATCTCGTCGTCGATGCCTCGACGCCCCAGGTCAGCATCGAGGTCGTCCGCGCCGCCGTCGAACGGGGCATCAACGTCCTCGTCGCGACTTCCGGGTGGTCTTCGGAACGGATCGCCCTCGTGCGTCCGCTCGTCGAGGCTGCCGGCACCGGCGCGGTGTTCATCCCGAACTTCTCGCTCGGCTCAGTGCTCGGGTCGGCACTGGCTGCGGCCGCTGCCCCGTTCTTCGGCTCCGCCGAGATCATCGAAGCGCACCGCGAGACCAAGATCGATTCGCCGAGCGGCACGGCTGTGCGCACCGCCGAGCTGATCGCGGCGGCCCGCGCGGAGCAGGGCCCCGTCAGCGCTCCGCATGCGGATCAGCGTGCGCGGGGTCAGCAGGTCGGCAGCGTGCCGATCCACTCGTTGCGGCGCCCCGGTGTCGTCGCCAAGCAGGAGGTCATCCTGTCCGGCCCCGGCGAGTCGCTGATCTTCACACATGACACCACCGACTCGGCGCTCGCCTATGCGCCGGGGATCCGGCTCGCCGTGCCGTTCGCGGTTCAGGCCACCGGTGTGATCGTCGGCCTGGAGAACATGATCGACATCGGCATCCGCTCGTGATGTCGCGGATCGGCGTCGGCCTGATGGCCGCGGCGCTGCTCGTCTATCTCGCCGTCGCGATCTGGCTGGCCGTGATGTTCATCTCGGTCGGCTCTCCGGTGTCCATCGGCATGGGTGTCACACTGCTGGTGCTTGCTCCGATCGGGGCCTGGGCGCTGGTTCGGGAGATGATGTTCGGCTTCGGTGCGGACCGCCTCGGACGTCTGCTCGATGCGGAAGGCGGGATGCCTCCGGTGGAGACGGAGCTGACGCCGAGCGGTCGCATCGCTCGCGCCGACGCGGATCCGCTCATCGCGCGATACGCCGCCGAGGCCGACGCAGCCGGCGATGACTGGCGTGCGCGCTACCGACTGGGTGTCGTGCAGGACGCCGCCGGGCGCCGGAAGGATGCCAGGGCCAGCATCCGCGAGGCGATCCGCCTCTCGCGGCGCTGACCCCCGCATCATCCCTCAGGCGAGAGTCGCCTCGAGAGTGATCTCGATGCCGGCGAGGGCCTGCGACACCGGGCAGCCGGTCTTCGCGCCCGCCGCGATCTCCTGGAACGCCTCGGGCGTCAGGTTCGGTACCGTCGCGTTCACGTTCAGGTGGCTGCCCGTGATGCCGACGCCCGGCTTGAAGGTGACCGAGGCCGTCGTGTTGACACGCTCCGGCGGGGTGCCGTTCTCCGCGAGCGCATGGGAGAGCGCCATGCTGAAGCACGAAGCGTGGGCCGCCGCGATGAGCTCCTCCGGCGTGGTCGTGGTGTCGCTGCCTTCGCTGCGCGCCTTCCAGTTGATCGGGAAGGTGCCGAGGTTCGACGACGAGAACGCGACCGTGCCCGATCCCTCCATGAGCGATCCGGTCCAGGTGCTGGCGGCTTCGCTGGTGACGGGCATGATTCCTCCGCTTCTCGGGACCCGCTCGGTGTGCGGGTCACGTAGCGGCCAGCCTACCGAGGGGCCCGGCGGGACGGAACAGGAGTCAGGCGGCGGCGGGGCGCCCGATGATGCCGGCGCGCTGGAGCAGGAGGTAGAGCTGGCAACCGAGGCAGAAAGCGAAGGCGGCATTAAGGAACGCGGCGATGAAGGCGGCTGCCGTGGCGATCGGGAGCGCCCACGGGACGCCGAGGAGATGCAGGACGAGACCGATGCCGACGACGAACAGCCCCACGCCCTGGGAGAACCGGGGTGGGCGCGGGTCCTCGAGCTCGGTCGGCGGTGAGAGTCGCGGGCGGACGAGCGTGCGGAAGACGACGCTCCACGGCGTGGTCCGGGGCGAGACGACACCCCACAGGAAGAGGAGGGCGATGACGACCGTGAGAAGGAAGCCCGGGTCGAGCGCGCGTTGGGCGGGTGTCGATGATGAGATCACCAAACCACCGGGGACGAACGTGGAATCTGCGAGCGGCTGATAGGCGAACCAGCCGAATGAGCCCGCACTCGCGGATTCCGTCGATATCCCGATCAATGCCAGGAACGTCGCCACCAGGAGGAGCAACGCGGTGATCGTGGCGGCGAAGCGCGGACCACGGGGATCGATGCCTTCGGGAGTGCTCATGTGTGCTCCGGTCTTCGCGCCTCAGACGGTGGCGACGGCTTCTGTGAGGGCGTGCGGGTGGGGAACCCCGTGGAATCGTGCGCGGACCGCGCCGGAACCGTCGACCAGGAACGTCGTCGGCGTCTGCAGCACCCGGTAGCGCGCGGAGAGATCGGGGCGATGGGTCAGGTCCACCTCGACGTGCGCGAGCCCATCATGACCGGACGCGTAGTCGTGCAGCAGGCGACGGACCTGCGGGCACCGCGCGCACATCTCGGTGCTGAACTGCACGAGGGTGGCGCGCGAGCCGAGTTCCGCCGACACGACATCCGCGGGGTCGAATCGAAGCGTCCCGCCATCGCGTCGCCGTCCGTCTCGACGTCGCAGGACGATGCCGATGATCGTCGCGAGCGCGAGGAGCGCCACGGCGACTCCGAGGGCGAGAGCGGGCGACATGTGTCGAGAGTACGTGCTCCGTCGGGGTGCCGATGCCGATGTTTCCGAGCATGACGAACCCCGGCCCCAACGCGGTGGCTCCGCCCGTGCCCGGGGCTGGGAAGGTATCGTGGCTGTCATGAGTGCAGCCGTCCCGACGCCCTACGAAGACCTGCTCCGCGATGTCCTGGAGACCGGCACGCACAAGTCGGATCGGACGGGCACCGGGACCACGAGTGTCTTCGGTCGACAGATCCGTTTCGACCTGTCGAAGGGCTTTCCGCTCATCACCACGAAGCGCGTGCACTTCAAATCCATCGCCTACGAGCTGCTGTGGTTCCTGCAGGGCGACTCCAACGTCGGATGGTTGCGGGAGAACGGCGTCACGATCTGGGACGAGTGGGCGGACGAGTCCGGCGACCTCGGGCCGGTCTACGGTGTGCAGTGGCGGTCGTGGCCGACGCCTGACGGCGGCAGCATCGACCAGCTCTCCGAGGTGATCGAGCAGATCCGGCGTTCGCCCGATTCGCGCAGGCTCATCGTGTCGGCGTGGAACCCGGCTGATATCCCCGACATGGCGCTCGCTCCCTGTCACGCGCTCTTTCAGTTCTACGTCGCCGACGGCAAGCTCTCGTGCCAGCTGTATCAGCGCAGCGCCGACATGTTCCTCGGGGTGCCGTTCAACATCGCCTCCTACGCCCTGCTCACGATGATGATCGCGCAGCAGGTGGGGCTCGAGCCCGGTGACTTCGTATGGACGGGCGGCGACTGCCACGTCTACGACAACCACGTCGAGCAGGTGCGCGAGCAGCTGAGCCGTGAGCCGTTCGAATACCCGACGCTCCGATTCGCGCGCAAGCCCGAGTCGATCCTCGACTACCGCTACGAGGACTTCGTGGTCGAGGACTATCAGCATCACGCCCCGATCCGCGCGGCGGTGGCGGTATGACCTGGGTCGGGCTCATCTGGGCCGAAGCCCACGGCGGCGTGATCGGCGCCGAGGGTGGCATGCCCTGGCACGTGCCCGAAGACCTGGCGCACTTCAAGGACGTCACGCTCGGGACGCCGGTGGTGATGGGGCGCAAGACCTGGGACTCGCTCCCTGAACGATTCCGTCCGCTGGCCGGCCGTGACAACATCGTGGTGACCCGCCAGCAGGACTGGTCGGAGGAGGGTGCCCGCCGCGCCGCCACCGTCGCTGAAGCCGTCCGCGGCCTGGACCGGGTGTGGATCATCGGCGGCGCGGAGATCTTCCGTCAGGTGATCGGCGACGCCGACCGGCTCGAAGTCACCGAGCTCGATCTCGATGTCGACGGGGACGCGTACGCGCCGGCCAAGACCGGGTGGCGACTCGTCGACGAGGGGGAGTGGCAGACCTCCCGCACCGGCATCCGCTACCGCTTCCTCGGATACGAGCGCTGATGCCCACCGCTTTGATCACCGGAGCAAGTGCCGGACTGGGCGCAGAGTTCGCCCGCCAGCTCGCCCGCCGTCGCGCCGACCTCATCCTCGTCGCGCGTTCCGCGGATGCGCTGGAGCAGCTGGCGACCGAGCTGCGCGGTGAGTACGGGGTCGCCGTCGAGGTGCTCCCCGCCGATCTGGCGGATGCTGCGGGGGTCGAGAGTGTCGCCGCACGGCTGCGTGACACCGCGGACCCGGTCGACTTGCTCGTGAACAACGCCGGATTCGGGCTGCCCCTCCGCTTCGCCGACAACGACATCGAAGACGAGGTCCGACACCTCCGGGTGCACGTCGAGGCGTCTATGCGTCTCATGCACGCCGCTCTGCAGTCCATGCGCGGACGAGGCGGGCGCATCCTCAACGTGGCCTCCGTCGCCGGCTTCATCTCGCGCTCCACCTATTCCGCGTGCAAGTCCTGGCTGATCGGTTTCAGTCGATGGGCGAACGCGGAGTATGCGCGCGACGGGGTGAGCGTCACCGCCCTCTGCCCCGGATTCACGCACACCTCGTTCCACGAGCGGATGGGCCTCGCCGTGGGCGAGGAGGGCGTGCCCGGCTTCATGTGGTTGAACGCCCGCGACGTGGTCCGCACGGGATTGCGCGATGCAGCCCGTGGCAAGTCCGTGTCCATTCCGTCGCTGCGGTACAAGGCGATCGTGGCGTTGACGCGTGTGCTGCCGAGTTCGCTGACCTCGGGCGTCGCGCGACGCGGCCGTGTCTGAGGAGCCTCACCGCGTCCGCATGACCGCGACCCGAACCGATACGCTGGGTCTATGACGCACTCGGGCAACCCTTTCGGACAGGTTCTCGTCGCGCTCGTCACTCCGATGACGGCCGACGGCGAAGTCGATTGGCCCGCCGTCGAGAAGCACATCGATGACGTGATCACCGCGGGAGCGGACGGCATCGTCGTGACGGGAACGACCGGCGAGACCTCGACCCTGACGGACCCCGAGAAGCTCAAGCTCGTCGAGGTCGGCAAGTCCGTCTCGGCAGGTCGCGCCAAGATCATCACGGGCGGTGGGTCCAATGAGACCGCGCACGCCATCGAGCTCTACAAGGCCAGCGAGAAGGCCGGCGCCGACGGCATCATGATCGTCACGCCGTACTACAACAAGCCGACGCAGGCCGGCATCCTCACACACTTCCGTCTGGTCGCCGACGCGACCGACCTCCCGGTGATCCTCTACGACATCCCGGGCCGTACCGGAGTGCCGATCAAGTACGAGACGATCCTGCGCCTCGCGAAGCACCCGAACATCCTCGCGGTGAAGGACGCCAAGGGCGACTTCTCCGAGGTGAGCCGCGTGCTCAACCAGACCGATCTGATGTACTTCTCCGGCGACGATGCGAACGTGCTGCCGCACCTCGCGATCGGCGCCACCGGGCTCATCGGCGTGACGGCGAACGTCGCGGCGGCGCCCTACCGCACGATCATCGACGCCGTGAACGCGGGCGACCTGGCGACGGCGACAGCCGAGCACAAGCGGCTCGAGCCGCTCGTGCGCGCTGTCATGACGCACGTCCCTGGAACCGTCGCCGCCAAGTACATCCTGCACGGGCTCGGACGCATCTCGAGCCCGCGCGTGCGGCTGCCCCTGGTCGGTCCCGAGGAATGGGAGGCCGCGCTCATCGAGGATGAGCTCGACCTCGTCAAGAACGTTCCCGGAGCCGACTTCTCGAACTTCCGCCCCGACCGCAATGCGGCTGCGGGTGGTGCCCTGCCGAAGGTGCACGGCACGACGCGCTGAGCCGCGTCCCCACGAACGAACGGACGCGCGGAGTGTCCGACTGAGGAGACAGCATGTCCATTCCCCTGGTAGAACCGGCCCCTCTCGCTGAAGGGACGTTGCGGGTCATCCCGATCGGCGGTCTCGGCGAGATCGGTCGCAACATGACGGCCTTCGAGTACGACGGCAAGATCCTGATCGTCGACTGCGGCGTGCTCTTCCCTGAGGAGCACCAGCCGGGCGTCGACCTGATCCTGCCCGACTTCGAGCCGATCCGCGATCGCCTCGACGACATCGTCGGTGTCGTGCTGACTCACGGCCACGAGGACCACATCGGTGCCGTTCCGTATCTGCTGCGTCTGAAGAGCGACATCCCGCTGATCGGTTCGGGCCTCACGCTCGCGCTGGTCGAAGCGAAGCTCAAGGAGCATCGCATCAAGGCCTTCACCCTCACCGTGAAGGAGGGCGAGCAGGAACGTGTCGGACCCTTCGATCTCGAGTTCGTCGCCGTCAACCACTCGATCCCTGACGCGCTGGCCGTCGCCATCCGGACGCCGGCCGGCATGGTGCTCGCCACCGGTGACTTCAAGATGGATCAGCTGCCGCTCGACGGCCGCATCACCGACCTGCGTGCGTTCGCCCGCCTCGGCGAGGAGGGCGTCGACCTGTTCCTCGTGGACTCGACGAATGCCGACGTCCCCGGCTTCACTCCCACCGAGCGCTCCATCGGCCCGGTTCTCGACCAGGTCATCGCCAAGGCGCCGCGCCGCGTCATCGTCGCGAGCTTCTCCAGCCACGTCCACCGCGTGCAGCAGGTCATCGACGCGGCGTACGCCAACGGACGCCGCGTCGCCTTCCTCGGCCGCAGCATGGTGCGGAACATGACCATCGCCGAGCAGCTCGGCTACCTGAAGGTGCCGGACGGGGTCCTCATCGACTTCAAGAAGGCGCGCGATCTCCCGGACGAGCAGATCGTGTACATGTCGACCGGTTCCCAGGGCGAGCCGATGGCGGTCCTCAGCCGCATGGCGAACATGGACCACGCGATCGAGATCAGCGAGGGCGACACCGTCATCCTCGCCTCCAGCCTCATCCCGGGCAACGAGAACGCGGTGTACCGCGTGATCGACGGGCTGACCAAGCTCGGCGCCAACGTCGTGCACAAGGCCAACGCGAAGGTGCACGTCTCCGGGCATGCCGCCGCCGGCGAGCTGATCTACTGCTACAACATCCTGAAGCCCAAGAACGTCCTTCCGGTGCACGGCGAGTACCGCCATCTCATCGCGAACGCCAAGCTCGCGCAGGACACCGGCGTCCCGGAGTCGAATACGATCATCGCCTCGAACGGCACCGTGATCGATCTCAAGGACGGCGTGGCGAGCGTCGTCGGCCAGCTGGATCTCGGGTTCGTCTACGTGGACGGCTCTTCGGTCGGAGCGATCACCGATGCCGACCTCAAGGATCGACGCATCCTCGCCGAGGAGGGCTTCATCTCGGTGATCGTCGTCGTGGATGCCGCGACCGGCCGCATCATCTCCGGTCCTGAGATCCACGCGCGTGGTGTGGCCGAAGACGATTCCGTGTTCGATGACGTCGCGCCGAAGATCGTCGCGGCGCTCAAGGAGGCGGCCGGCAACGGGGTGCGCGACACCCACTCGCTGTCTCAGGTCGTGCGACGCACCATCGGGCGCTGGGTCAACCAGCGACTCCGCCGTCGTCCGATGATCGTCCCGCTCGTCATCGAGGCGTGACGGTCGCTCGGTATTCACGGTCGGCCGTCATCCCGGCGTAACACCCCGGTTCTATGCTCGCGGCATGGACAGCGGCTTTGCCCTTCGCAGGGCGGCGCAGACGGATGCGATGTTCCTCGGTGACATGCTCGTCGAGGCCGCCAACTGGCGCGCCGGGGGAGTGCGTCCGCGGCATGAGGTGTTGAACTCTGCCGACCATCGGCGCTATCTCGCGGGGTGGAAGCGCATGGCCGATGACGGGCTGGTGGCCACCGGTGCACACGAGGTGCCCGTGGGTGCGGCCTGGTATCGCGTGCTCCCGCAGAATGCGCCGGGGTTCGGCTTCGTCGGCGTCGCCGTTCCGGAGCTGATCATCGGCGTGCATCCGCTCTGGCGTGCACGCGGTGTCGGACGCGCTCTCCTGCGCGGTGTCATCGAGCTCGCCGGGACGCAGGGGCATGCGCGGATCAGCCTGAGCGTCGAACGCGACAACTTCGCCCGCAATCTGTATCGCGCCGAGGGGTTCGCCCTCGTGGCGGAAGGAGAGTCGCGCGACACCATGGCGCGTCGGACCCGGTAGTCAGCGTCGCGAGGATCGGTGGAAAGCCGCGTCATTACGCGGAGATGTCGGCCGTTGGTCGTAACGTGAGAGCATGGCCAGGAGTACCACGAAGACAGAGCGCGCGTCGACCAGCGCACCGTCGCGCCCCAAGCGGCAGACGGCTCCAAAGGCCCAGCCCGCACCGAAGAAGTACATCGACGAGGCAGACAAGCCTCCGGTGGCAGTCCGGGCATGGATCGGACTCGCCCACGGCGTCGGCGGACTCTTCCGCGCCTTCGGGCCTGAGGCGCTGGAGAAGGACGACCGCCGCGACGGCTTCCCGTTCCTCCTCGTGCTGCTCGCGGCTCTCGGCGCCGTGAACGAGTGGGTCTTCATCGGCAACGAGGTGGCCGAGAACATCAGTGCCTACTCGGTTGGGCTGCTCGTCGGCAGGGTGGCGTTCATCATGCCCCTGCTTCTGCTGGTACTGGCTGGTTGGCTGTTCCGTCACCCCGCGTCGGTTCACGACAACGGACGCATCGGCTTCGGTTTCGGCCTGTTCGTGATCTCCCTGGCAGGTTTCTGCCATGTCGCCGGTGGACAACCACAGCCCCAGCCGAACATCACGGCGTTGAACACGGGAGGCGGGTTGCTCGGGTGGTTGGTGGGGCAGCCGCTGACTTACCTCACGAATATCCCTGCCTACATCGTGCTCGCGTTGCTGACGGCACTCAGCATCCTGATCCTCACCAAGACACCGCCGAACCGCATCGGTCGGCGCCTCGGCGATCTCTACGCCTGGATGTTCGACGCCGAGCGTCCGGAGAAGCCCGCCAAAGACGCCGCCGCAATCGATGAGGCTGACAAGGTCGACGACCCCGACGTGCTGCCCTGGTGGCGACGCAACAAGACGGGTCGGGAAGAAGACCCTGACGAGGGCACTCTCGGCTCCGACGACATCACGGCGCTGCTCACGACAACCGACCCGACTCCGGCCTACGACCAGGCGGTCGTCGTCGAGAATCCCTACGACGCCGCCACCGAGGTGCTGTCCGAGGTTCGTTCGGTCGCCGATTCGCTCGCCGAGCAGCAGACCACGGCGCTCCTCGACGATTCCTCCGACACGGGCGAGGCACCGGAGCTTCCCGGCCTCGACGGCTTCGGTACAGACGGTCCGGGCGACCGGGGTCCGCAGGCTCCCGTGACGCCGTACATCCTGCCTTCTCCGGGCCTCCTCGTCGAGGGCCCGCCGCCGGTTCTTCGTTCCGAGGCCACCGACAAGGTGATCGAGCAGATCACCAGCGTGCTGACGCAGTTCAAGGTCGACGCGAAGGTCACCGGCTTCTCGCGCGGGCCGACGGTCACGCAGTACGAGGTCGAAGTCGGTCACGGCGTCAAGGTCGAGAAGATCCTGCAGCTGAGCAACAACTTCGCCTATGCCGTGGCATCGAACGACGTCCGCATCCTCTCGCCGATCCCCGGCAAGAGCGCGATCGGCATCGAGATCCCCAACGCCGACAAGGAGATGGTCGCGCTCGGCGACGTCCTCCGGTCGCCGGCCGCGCAGAAGAGCACGCACCCGATGACCATCGGCGTCGGCAAAGATGTCGGTGGCAACATCGTCATCGCGAACCTCGCCAAGATGCCGCACCTCCTGGTCGCCGGTTCCACGGGTTCCGGTAAGTCGAGCTTCGTGAACTCCATGATCACGAGCCTGCTCATGCGGGCTCGCCCCGCGGACGTGCGTATGGTCCTGATCGACCCGAAGCGCGTGGAGCTGACGAGTTACGCCGGCGTCCCGCACCTCATCACGCCCATCATCACGAACCCGAAGAAGGCAGCCGAGGCGCTGCAGTGGGTCGTGAAGGAGATGGACATGCGGTACGATGACCTCGCGTCGTTCGGCTTCCGTCACATCGACGACTTCAACCGCGCCGTGCGCGCCGGCGAAGTCGAACTCCCTGTGGGCAGCGAGCGAGTTCTCAAGCCGTACCCGTACCTCCTCGTCGTGGTCGACGAGCTGGCCGACCTGATGATGGTCGCGCCTCGTGACGTGGAGGACTCGATCGTCCGCATCACGCAGCTCGCGCGAGCTTCGGGTATCCACCTGGTCCTCGCCACGCAGCGCCCCAGCGTCGACGTGGTCACCGGTCTCATCAAGGCCAACGTGCCGTCCCGTCTCGCCTTCGCTGTCACGAGCGTCACCGACAGCCGCGTCATCCTGGACAGCCCCGGTGCCGACAAACTGATCGGGCAGGGCGACGCGCTGTTCTCGCCGATGGGATCGTCGAAGCCGTTCCGTCTGCAGGGTGCGTGGGTCGATGAGAAGGAGATCGACGCCGTCGTCAAGCACGTCACCCGTCAGGCTCGGCCGGACTACCGACCCGATGTGCAGGAGGCGATGGAGCCGACGAAGAAGAAGGAAGTCGACGAAGACATCGGCGACGACCTGGAGCTTCTGCTCGCCGCAGCCGAGCTCATCGTCTCATCGCAGTTCGGCTCCACATCGATGCTCCAGCGCAAGCTGCGTGTCGGCTTCGCCAAGGCGGGTCGCCTGATGGACCTTCTGGAGTCCCGTGAGATCGTCGGACCCTCCGAGGGGTCGAAGGCCCGCGACGTGCTGGCCACGGCCGAGCAGCTCCCACAGGTGATGGCGAAGCTGCGCGGAGACGATGCTCCGGCGGCCTCCCCGGCTCCGGCAGCCCCTCCCGTTCCGCCGATGCCTCAGCCGCATGATCCGATCGCCGCCCAGTATGAAGGACTCCCCGAGGTGGAGGCCGACGGCGGCGACGAAGACGCCTGGGGCCTGACGGGGCGCGACTGATGACGATTCCTCGGCAGCTGCCCAACGCCATCACCGTCGCGCGTATCCCGCTGGCGGTCATCTTCTTCGTTCTGCTGCTGTTCGGTGGCACCTACGGACTCCCCGAGCCCGGCCTCCGCTGGGCGGCCGCCATCATCTTCATCGTCGGGATCTCCACCGACTGGGTCGACGGTTACCTCGCACGGAAGTACGACATCGTCAGTGACTTCGGCAAACTCTGGGACCCGATCGCCGACAAGATGCTCACCGGAGCGGGCTTCATCGGCCTCGCCATCCTCGGTGAGGTCAGCTGGTGGATCGTCGCGATCATCCTCGTCCGTGAGTGGGGGATCACGATCCACCGTCTCATGGTCGCGAGCGAGCATGTGGTCGCGGCTGCCTGGATGGGCAAGATCAAGACGGCGTTCCAGGGGGTCGCACTCGGGTGGGCGTTGCTTCCCCTGCACGTCCTCATCGGCCTCGATGCCTGGACGCTGATCACCTTCATCCTGATGGTCATCGTCCTCGTGCTCACGGTGGCGAGCGGGATCGACTACATCGTCGCGCAGGCACGCGGATCGCGCCAGAAGCAGGCATGAGCGACGCGGGCGCCGCCGCACTGCTGTCGGCTCTGACACAGCGCGGTTGGACTCTGGGCGTCGCCGAGTCGCTCACGGGCGGCGCGCTGTGCGCCGAGATCGTGTCGGTTCCGGGGGCTTCCGCGGTCTTGCTCGGTGGTGTCGTGGCCTATGCGACCCCGGTCAAGGCGACGGTCCTCGGTGTGGATGCCGAGCTCCTCGCTGCTCACGGGCCGGTCAACCCGCAGGTCGCCTTGCAGATGGCAGACGGCGTGCGCCGCGTCGTGAACGTAGACGGAGTCCCGGCTGACGTCGGGGTCTCGACGACCGGCATCGCCGGCCCGGATTCCCCCGACGGCCAGCCGGTGGGAACGGTGCACGTCGGGATCGTGACGCCCGACGGCTCGTCGACGAAGGCGCTGCACCTGCAGGGTGACCGTGATTCGATCCGCGCTCTGACGGTGGTGGCGGCTCTCCAAACATTGCTCGAGTTCGTCCAGGAATAGTGACGGTCCGATGTCGGTTATTACGGATGTGCTCACATTCAAACCACAGAGTGCAGGGGTAGATTTCGGGCAGGTCAGGGGTACTAGACTGGCTGTCTCATCGGGGGAGACCTCGAACGATCACATGGGGAGGAGGTTCCGATGATTCTTGTACGACAGGAAATCGGCGATGTGCTGAGGGACTTCCGCCTGCAGAAGGGGCGCACGCTCCGGCAGGTCGCGAGCAAAGCGTCGGTGGCGCTCGGCTACCTCAGTGAGGTCGAGCGGGGCCAGAAGGAGGCGTCGAGCGAGATCCTCGCATCCGTCGCCGATGCTCTCGACGTGCCCATCTCGACGATCATGCGTGAGGTCGGGGACCGTATCTCTGTACTCGAGGGCATTCAGGTCTTCCCGGATGTCGTTCCGGACGACCTCGTCGCGTCGGTCGAGCCTCAGCTCTCGCTGCACTGAGCTTCGCATGCGGGTGAGCGATGCGTCGTAGCGAGTTCCTTCGCGCCGTCGACACCGAGTTCCAGGCGCGAGCCTCGTCATTGGTGAACGACCTCGGGCTTTCAGCCTTGCGTGGCCGTACGGCGCTCGAAGCTCTGGAAGACGGCACGCCGCCGCGGGAGATCTGGTTGGCGCTCTGCGCAGAGATGGATGTTCCGGAGAACCGTCGGCACGGCGTCGGACGGCAGGAGCCGCGAGGGCGTTGAGCCCTGGAGGGTGTCCGCAGGTTACGGGACACGACCTGTGATGATCGGCGTGTCGTCGAAGATCTGTTCGAAGCGGGCGTAGTCTTCTGCACAAGTGGTTCAGGGAATCTGTTCTCCACGGTATGCGAGCTCTCGGCGTCGATGTCGGTGGCCTCTCCTACGGTGGAAACAAGCCGAAGAGCCATTACGCCTTGTCGGAGAGTTCCTCCCAACCGGGAGAGCCGCGACAGCCTACAGGCGGCACCACGCGCGCAGAAGGAGCAGACCATGCCATCACCCGCCGACCGCGAGAAGTCCCTCGAGACCGCACTCGCCCAGATCGATCGTCAGTTCGGAAAGGGCTCGGTCATGCGGCTGGGCAGCGATGAGCGCGCCCCCGTGGCCGTCATCCCTACCGGCTCCATCGCCCTCGACGTCGCCCTCGGCGTCGGAGGTCTCCCGCGTGGCCGCATCGTCGAGATCTACGGACCTGAGTCCTCGGGTAAGACGACGCTGACATTGCACGCGATCGCGAACGCGCAGCGTGGCGGTGGCATCGCAGCCTTCATCGATGCCGAGCACGCGCTCGACCCCGACTACGCGGCGAAGCTCGGCGTCGATATCGACGCGCTTCTCGTCTCTCAGCCCGACACCGGCGAGCAGGCGCTCGAGATCGCCGACATGCTCGTGCGTTCCGGTGCCATCGACCTCATCGTCATCGACTCCGTCGCGGCGCTCGTGCCTCGTGCGGAGATCGAGGGCGAGATGGGTGACTCGCATGTGGGCCTGCAGGCACGTCTCATGTCGCAGGCGCTGCGCAAGCTCACCGGTGGTCTGAGCCAGACGAACACGACCATGATCTTCATCAACCAGCTCCGCGAGAAGATCGGTGTCTTCTTCGGATCACCCGAGACGACCGCCGGTGGTAAGGCGCTGAAGTTCTACGCCTCTGTCCGCATGGACATCCGCCGTATCGAGACGCTGAAGGACGGCACCGACGCGGTAGGAAACCGCACCAGGGTCAAGGTCGTGAAGAACAAGATGGCCCCGCCCTTCAAGCAGGCGGAGTTCGACATCCTCTACGGTGTCGGTATCTCTCGCGAGGGCAGCCTGATCGACTTCGGCGTCGAACACGCCATCGTGAAGAAGTCGGGCTCGTGGTACACCTACGATGGCGACCAGCTGGGGCAGGGCAAGGAGAACGCACGGACTTTCCTGCTCAACAACCCCGACATCGCGCTGGCGATCGAGACGCAGATCAAGCAGAAGCTCGGCATCGGCGGACCAGCCGCCGTGCCTGCTGCAGCAGACGAGCTCGCTGAGCGTCGTCCGGCCTGATGAGTGACACTCGTGGGGGCGATCCCGACCGGATCGCCCCCATCATTCCGCTCTTCGGACACGCCGTGAAGAAGGCCGAGCCGCTTGCTGTCGCTCCTGGCGGCGATGACCTCTCAGACGACTCTTCCGCGGGCCCCGGTGACGCAGGCCAGTGGCGGTCCACATGGGATGCGCGAGGGCGCACCTCTCGCGCCGAAAGTCGGCCCCAGTCCGGCAGCCCCAGCGACCGTCATCCCGCCCGTGGGGCGTCAGCCCGAGCTGGGTCGGGAGTATCGAAGACCGCGCCGAGACTTCACGCGCTCGGGATCCCACCCGTCGCGCAGGGAGTTGCTGAGGAGCCGGGAGAGCTCGACGAGATCCGCACGGCGGCCGAGGAGTCCCTCGTGAGAAAGCTGCGGACTCGATCTCTCTCGGTCTCCGAAGCGCGTCAGGCGCTGAGGGGGCACGGGCTCGATAACGCTGTGATCGACGACGTGATCGACGACTTCTGCCGTCGTGGCTACCTCGACGATGCCGCTCTTGCCGGTGTTCTGGTGACATCGGGGGTCGAGCGGAAGGGACAGGGGAGGGTCGCTCTGTCGCGCGCACTCGCTCAACGGGGTATTCCTCGAGACGTGGTCGACGCTGCACTCGACGAACTGCCGGATGACGACGATGAGCGCGCCCTCGAATTCGCTCGCACCAAGGCGCGTTCCTTGAGCCGACTCGACAATGACACGGCGCTCCGGCGTCTGGTGGGGCAGCTCTCTCGCCGTGGCTACAACGGGTCCGTCGCGATGAAGGCGGCCAAGCAGGCACTGCGGGAGACTGGCCCGAGTGCGTCGAGCTCGGGCGTCCGATTCGTCGATTCGGACTGAGCAAGCGACGCAGCAACCGCATCCGCACGGCTCGTAGAATGGTTTGATCATGACTATTCCGCGCAGCGAACCGACGATCATCAGCGCCTCGTCCGCAGCCGTCGACGAAGACGGACGCCAGCGATCGTACGAGGTTCGTACTTTCGGGTGCCAGATGAACGTGCACGACTCCGAACGGCTCTCCGGATCGCTGGAAAGCGCCGGCTACGTCCGTGCACTCGACGGCGCCGAGGCTGACGTGGTGATCATCAACACCTGCGCGGTGCGCGACAACGCCGCCGGAAAGCTCTACGGCACCCTCGGACATCTCGCCTCCGTCAAGCGTCGTAAAGAAGGTATGCAGATCGCGGTCGGCGGCTGCCTGGCCCAGATGGACAAGCAGGCGGTTCTCGACAAGGCGCCCTGGGTGGACGTCGTGTTCGGCACGCACAACATGGGGTCGCTGCCCGGGCTGCTGGAGCGTGCACGTCACAACGGCGATGCGGAGCTGGAGATCCTCGAGTCGCTCGAGGTGTTCCCGTCGACGCTTCCGACGAAGCGCGACTCGGCGCACAGCGGATGGGTGTCGATCTCGGTCGGCTGCAACAACACGTGCACGTTCTGCATCGTCCCGAGTCTGCGTGGCAAGGAGAAGGACCGGCGTCCCGGCGACATCCTCAACGAGATCCGCCTCCTCGTCGAAGACGGTGCCATCGAGGTCACTCTCCTCGGCCAGAACGTGAATTCGTACGGCGTCGAGTTCGGCGACCGACAGGCGTTCGGAAAGCTGCTGCGCGCTGCCGGCGAAATCGAGGGACTGGAGCGCATCCGCTTCACGAGTCCGCACCCTGCCGCGTTCACCGATGACGTGATCGACGCCATGGCCGAGACCCCGAGCGTGATGCCGCAGTTGCACATGCCGCTGCAGTCCGGCAGCGATCGCATCCTCAAAGCGATGCGGCGGTCGTACCGGAGTGAGCGTTTCCTCGGGATCCTCGATCGTGTCCGTGCGCGGATCCCGAATGCCTCGATCACGACCGACATCATCGTCGGTTTCCCGGGGGAGACCGACGAAGACTTCGAAGACACGATGCGCGTCGTCGAGCAATCCCGCTTCTCCGGAGCCTTCACCTTCCAGTACTCGATCCGCGAGGGCACGCCCGCCGCGACGATGGCGGATCAGGTTCCGAAGGAGATCGTCCAGGAACGGTACAACCGCCTGATCGCACTCCAGGAGCGAATCTCGCTGGAGGAGAACCAGAAGCAGGTCGGACGCCTGGTCGAGGTTCTCGTCTCGACTGGCGAAGGCAAGAAAGACGCCGAGACGCACCGGCTGACCGGCCGAGCCGAAGACAACCGCCTGGTGCACTTCGAGGTCACCGCCGGCTCGGATCTCCCGCGGCCCGGCGACATCGTCACGGTCAGCGTCACCCATGCGGCCCCCTTCCACCTGCTTGCCGACGATCCGACCGGAGCGCCGCTGCGCATCCGTAGAACGCGCGGGGGTGACGCCTGGGATCGCTCGCAGGCGGAATCGTGCGCGGTGCCGACTCCGGCGTCCGATGGCGGCCCGCGCGCCGTATCCCTCGGTCTGCCCACCCTTCGCGTCGGAGTGTGAGCGAACCGCGCCTCTGGGCGATAGTCGGAGCCACAGGAACCGGGAAGAGTGACCTCGCGCTCGATCTGGCGGAGGCTCTCCGTGCCCGCGGCAACCCGGCCGAGATCGTGAACGCCGACGCCATGCAGCTCTATCGTGGGATGGACATCGGCACGGCGAAGCTCCCTGTCGCCGACCGACGCGGAATCCCGCATCACCTCTTCGACGTTCGTGAAGTGGATCAGGACGCGGCCGTCGCCTGGTACCAGCCCGTAGCGCGAGAGGCGGTCGGCGCGATCCACCGACGCGGAGGCGATGCGATCCTGGTCGGCGGTTCGGGCCTCTATGTCTCGAGCGTCGTGTACGAGTTCCACTTTCCACCGAGAGACCCCGAGATCCGCGCAGGGCTGGAAGCAGAGCTGGAGTCGCACGGGCTGGACGTTCTCCTCGATCGGCTCCGGTCGGCGGACCCGGCAGCAGCGGCGAAGGTCGACCCGCGCAACAGCCGACGGGTCATCCGCGCCCTCGAGGTGCTCGCGCAGGGGAGCAGTACCCACGGCGCGTCACTGCCGGAGAAGCCCGTGCTGTGGCAGCAGCGCACGAGGCTGATCGGCCTGCACGTCGAACGCTCCCAGCTGGTCTCCCGCCTGGATGATCGCGTCGAGCGGATGTGGGAGGCCGGGATACTGACCGAAGTCGCTGCACTGAGGCAGCAGGGCCTCGAGCGGGGTGCCACTGCCTCCAGAGCGATCGGGTACGCGCAGGCGCTGGGCCAGCTGGACGGCACTCTCACTGCGGCGGAGGCCATCGCCGAGACGCAGGCGCTCACACGCCGCTACGCCCGTCGACAGGTGTCGTGGTTCAAGCGGTATCCCGACCTGGAGTGGTGGGATGCTCCGGCGGACGTGGGGGCACTCCTGGCTGAGTGAGCCAGCGCGCCGCGATCGACCGTCGCGATGTCGGAGGCAGGTGCGAGGCTCGGTGCATGGCCACCCACTTCTTCACCGCATCCAGCCTCGACGGATTCATCGCGACAGACGAGCATTCGCTCGACTGGCTGCTGACCCAAGACGTCGACCCCGACGGGCCGATGGGCTACAACGCCTTCGAGAAGAACATCGGCGCGCTGGCGATGGGTTCGTCGACGTACGAGTGGGTGATGCGACACGAAGAAGGACGATGGGGGTACACGCAGCCCACCTGGGTGTTCACACACCGCGAGATCTCGCTCCCGGAGGGTGCCGATGTGCGGCTGACGCATGACGACGTGCGCAGTGTGCACGCCGAAATGCTCGCTGCCGTCGCGGGTCAGGACATCTGGATCGTCGGTGGGGGAGATCTCGCGGGTCAGTTCGCGGACGCGGGTCTTCTTGATGAGGTGTGGGTCCAGTACGCGCCGGTGATGCTGGGCTCCGGCGCCCCACTCCTTCCGCGGCGGCTCGACCTGGAGCTTCGCGAGGTCGCGCGAAACCGCAACTTCCTCTGCGGTCGATACTCGGTCGTCTCGGCCGGAGCCGCGAAGTGACTTCGTAGAACGTTCTGCGGAGGAGGTGCGCGGCGTCTTCGCCCTATGGCTGCGCTCTCTAGACTGGGGAGCATGGTCGCATTCACCAAGGGTCACGGCACGGGCAACGACTTCATCATCATCGCCGACCCCGACGGGGCGCTCGATCTGACGGTCGAGCAGGTCGCTGTGCTGTGCGACCGCCACTTCGGAATCGGTGCCGACGGCATCCTCCGCGTCGTGCGCTCGTCGGCGATCGCTGAGGGAGCAGCGGCTCTGGCCGAGGAGCCGGCGGCCGAGTGGTTCATGGACTATCGCAACGCCGACGGATCGATCGCCGAGATGTGCGGCAACGGCATCCGGGTCTTCGCTCACTATCTCGTGCGCGCGGGGCTTGCGACCATTGAACCGGGAGCGACACTGCCGATCGGTACCCGTGCCGGTGTGCGCGACGTGACGCGCAGCGCGACGGGATACCAGGTCGACCTCGGCCGGTGGAAGCTGTCCGGCGACGATCCGCTGGTGCGCGTCGACGGCCTCCCGGTCACGCGTCCCGGTCTCGGAATCGACGTCGGCAACCCTCACGTGATCGTGGCGATCGCCTCCGAACATGAGCTCGCCTTGCTCGAGCTGCACCGTGCGCCGGAACTCGATCCCATTCTGCCGGCCGGCGCGAACGTCGAGTTCGTCGTTCCGGGTGAGCCGTTGGTGCGCGATGGAGTCGGGCACGTCCGCATGCGTGTGTTCGAGCGCGGCGTCGGTGAGACCCTCAGCTGCGGTACCGGTGTGGCTGCCACCGCACTCGCCGTGCGGTACTGGGCGGGGGAGAATGCCCCGAACAATTGGCAGGTCGAGGTGCCGGGAGGCACACTCGGAGTGCGGATGTTCCCGGCAGAAGACGGCGAGCACGTCGCCCTGTCCGGTCCCGCTCAACTCGTCTTCAGCGGAGAGATCGAGCTGCTCTGACCGAAGCCGTACGACGCCGTCGTCGGTCGGCGTGGTCGCTCTGCATCGACGCGGTCAGAGTCCGGACAGCGCGATCGGCTCGGTCGGCGGCGTCCCGTGCTTGCGTACCTTGAGGATGCGATAGCCCTTGCCGGTCGCGGTGCGGAAGACGCTGTATCCCGGCTGGAACGTCGAGCCGATCCAGCGCTGCAGCGAATCGGCGCCGAGATTGCGCTGGACCACGAGCCAGGCATCGCTACGCTCGTCGAGCCTCGGTATCCACCGCTCGAGCAGTCCGTGCAGTTCGTTCTTGCCGACGCGGATGGGCGGATTCGAACGGATCGTGCGGAACGAGACGTGCTCGGGAACATCGTCGGGTAGAGATGCGTTGACATTGGTGAGCCCGAGGGACGCGGCGTTGCGGCGCACCAGATCGAGGGCTCGCTCATTCACATCGACGGCCCAGATCGTCGCATGCGGAGCGGCGAGGGCCATCGAGATGCTGACGGGGCCCCAGCCGCTGCCGAGGTCGAGAAGATTGCCTCCCGGGGGAACCGGGGGCATGTTGGCGAGAAGCACTGCAGTGCCGGCATCCAGCCGATCCGGGCTGAAGACGCCACCGGCGGTGGTGACTTCCAGCTCTCGGCCTGCGAGTGATACACGGATCCTGCGCAGATTCTCGGGGCTTGCCGGGGCCGCAGTGAAGTAATGGTCTGACCCCATACGGTGAGCGTACCGGACAGCGCGGGCTAAGGTTAAGGCTCGCTACAAAACCCCCAGAGACAAGGAACGGATGACGGATACCACGACACCCTCCAACGGCGACGACACGGTCGATCGCGTGCTCGCGAACGCAGAGAAGCGCTCCGACGTCCACGTGTTCGGAGCAGCGCAGGCGCTGCAAGACGAGTCGACCGCCGCGCACGCCAGCACGGACGGGGCGCAATGGGATCTCGAAGACCGTCACGCTCTTCGCCGCGTCGGTGGACTCTCGACCGAGCTCGAGGACGTCACCGAGGTCGAGTACCGCCAGCTTCGCCTGGAGAACGTCGTCCTCGTCGGTGTCTACCCGCAGGGTGCGCAGGAGGATGCCGAGAACTCGCTGCGTGAGCTCGCCGCACTGGCCGAGACCGCGGGTGCCGTCGTGCTCGATGGCGTCCTGCAGCGTCGCCCGCACCCGGATGCTGCCACGTATCTCGGGCGCGGCAAGGCGCAGGAGCTCAAGGACATCGTCGCCGCGGTCGGGGCCGACACGGTCATCGCCGACACCGAACTCGCGCCGAGCCAGCGACGCGCGCTCGAGGACGTCGTCAAGGTGAAGGTCATCGACCGCACCACCGTGATCCTCGACATCTTCAGCCAGCACGCGAAGAGCAGGGAGGGCAAGGCGCAGGTCGAGCTCGCTCAGCTCGAGTATCTGCTCCCTCGTCTTCGCGGGTGGGGCGACTCCATGAGCCGACAAGCCGGTGGCCAGGTCGGCGCCGGTGGTGCGGGCATGGGATCCCGTGGTCCCGGTGAGACCAAGATCGAGCTCGATCGGCGGCGGATCCGCACCAAGATGGCGCTCCTGCGTCGGCAGATCCGTGACTTCGGACCGGCTCGTGAAGCGAAGCGTGCGGAGCGCAAACGCAACACCATCCCCTCGGTGGCGATCGCCGGCTACACCAACGCGGGCAAGTCGAGTCTGCTCAATGCGCTCACCAGTGCCGGCGTCCTGGTCGAGAACGCCCTCTTCGCGACGCTGGACGCGACCGTGCGCCGATCTGAGACCGAAGACGGCCGTGTCTACACGCTGACCGACACTGTCGGCTTTGTCCGCAATCTCCCGCATCAGCTCGTCGAGGCCTTCCGCTCGACCCTGGAAGAGGTCGGAGAGGCTGACGTGGTGCTCCACGTCGTCGATGCGTCGCACCCCGACCCGGCCGGTCAGCTGCAGACGGTACGCGATGTCCTCGGCGATGTCGGAGTGCGTGACCTGCCCGAGATCGTCGTCTTCAACAAGGCAGATCTGATCGACGACGACGAACGCCTGGTGCTCCGCGGTCTTCAGCCGCACGCGCACTTCGTGTCGTCACGCTCCGGTGAGGGAATTGCCGAACTCCGTGCCGTCATCGAGGAAGCACTCCCGAAGCCTGCGATCGAGGTTCACGCGGTGATCCCGTATGACCGCGGCGACCTCGTGGCGGCCATCCATGAGACGGGGATGCTCCTCGAAGTGGAGCATCGAGAGGCCGGCACCGCCGTGCACGCGAGGGTGTCCGAGCGCCTCGCGGCAGAACTCGCTCCCTTCACCGTCGTCAACTGACCCGGCTCACCGGGCGAGGAAGCGCGCCTCGACCGTCGCGGAGATGACGATCTCCTCCGGCTCGTATTCCATGGCCGGGGCTGCATCTGCGGCGAATGCCACGCCTCCGCGAGCCTTCATCATGGGGGCACCCGGCATCGGCTGCCCGCTCGAGATGAGACCGACATCGGCGATCTCGAGCGGCGTGACCTCGTCGAGACCGAGAGCCCCCGCATATGCCTTGGCGCGGGTGACGGCGACGCTGACGGCCTCGGCGGCCACCTCCCGCTCGATCTGCGTTCGTGTCACGCGGGTGAGGTGCCAATCGACCCAGCCCACCTCGACGCCGTCCCAGGGCGAGATGTCCGAGACCCATATCGAGAGTTCCGATGCCTCTGCGAATGTCGCAGTGAAGTCGATGCTCGCGTAGTAGACGGGTGCGAGGCGCTTGCCGTCGTTGTTCCAGGGTCGCTCGGCTCGCACGGAGAGTCGTTTGCTGGTCCAGTCGACGACGCTGCCCTCCTCTGCCCGCTCCGTGATGCTGCCGCGTACGGGCTCGGCCAAACGCATCACGTGCTCGACGACGGTCGTGCGCTCGGAACCCTCCGCCCGCACGCTGACCCGGATGGTGGCGCGCTCCGGCGCGACACGCGCCTCGTGTTCGCCGCGGACTGTGACGGTGACTTCGCTCATGCGCTGACTCTACGCCAGCGCTCCGGGCGCCTGCGGAATGGCGAATGGCCCGTGAACGTTGTAGTCTGTGATGCTCGGGTGTTCGTCGCCCGGGATGGTAATTCCATAGTGTGACAGCGGCTCCTTCGAGAGAAGGATCACGGGGCTGATCGGTTTCGACAGCGCCTGTGAATCCACGAGAAGCGGGCCGAGGATGCAGAGTTATCTCGTTAACGCTCTCTGCAAAAAAATAGTTGCCGAAACCAAGCGCAACGACTTCGCCCTCGCTGCATAAGCGAGCCCGATAGTCCGTCAGGCCGTATGTGATTCCGATACGGATCCTGGCGTCATTTAGGAATCTTGCTGCGTGATGGCGTCTGGACGTCACGTGGGACTCTTCCCAGGCTGGGCTCGTCGACTTAGGTGTCTGTGACAAAGGTCGGAGCCGAGTAGAACGTCTTCACAGACTGCGCCCGGAGAAGGCGTGGAGACTCAGCGTTGGACGGGGGTTCGATTCCCCCCAGCTCCACCAAGCCGTTGTCACAGAAGAAGCCCCGTGCTCTCCTTCCAGGAGGTCACGGGGCTTTTTCGTGTGCGGGAACGGCGTGTCACTCCACCGTCTGCGTATAGGGCACCGTCAGCACAGCATCCGCATATCCCGCTGCCGAGAACCGGATCGTGATGATGCCGTCCCAGAAGGAGGTCCCTCCGTTCGGTGTCTCCGCGCCGAACATGAATGCCGCCTCAGGGTCGGCGAGATAGGTCGAAACGGTCGGCACCGTCAGAGTGCCTGCCGCGATGACGGTGCTGAAGACGAACACGCTGTACAGCTGGTCGTCTGCAGCGCCCTGCAGGAGTGTCCACCCGCTGATGCCTCCATCTTGGGAGGGAGACCCTCCGTCGTAGAGGTAGAGCCCCTGTGCGCCGGAGTTGGCACCGGTGCCCTGCCAGGAGATGGTCGCTGTGACCTGTGTAGGAGCGGCGGGCGCCGGCGAAAGGGCGAGCTGACCGCTCAGGGTGAACTCGGAACTCCACTGCGGGCCCGTGAAGGCGAGGACCACGCCGGTTGCGTCGATCGCGCCTCCGCTCGCCGCTTGGGCCGGTGTGGCTGCCGTGAGCGCGATCACGGGGACCGACCACGCCGCCGCGCCGATGACGGTGCGGCGAGAGATCGTGGGACGCACAGGGAGAGGGCGTTCGTCGGGCACGGAGCATCCTTCGGGGAGAGATGAAGCGGTCCGACAGCAGTAGGCCTCGGTGCGTGGAAGAGGTTAGCAGAGGCAAGCAGACGAGGAAGCGCGAAAGGCCCCCGCTGGTTTCGACGGGGGACCTATATTGAGGTCTGTGGAATCGACCCCCGAAACTCTTGCGACCGGTCTCACTCGAGCGGAGGTCGCCGAACGCGTCACGGACGGGAAGACGAACGCCTTCGTGGCGGACACGAGCCGCAGCGCGTGGAGCATCGTGCGGGCGAACGTCTTCACGCTGTTCAACGGCATCGTCTTCGCGTGTTTCTTCATCCTCTTCCTGGTCGGGCGGTGGCAGGATGCGCTCTTCGGGCTCGCCGCCTTCGCGAACGCCATCATCGGCTGTGTTCAGGAGTTCCGAGCGAAGTCGGCTCTCGACCGCCTGGCACTGATGAACGCACCGCGCGCTCTGGTGCTCAGGGAAGCTGCGGAGGCGGAGATCGCCCCCACCGAGGTCGTCCTCGACGACGTGCTGGTCCTGCGCGCCGGCGAGCAGGTGCCGGCCGACGCCAGAATACTCACGGCGCGCGGGCTGCAGATCGATGAGTCGATGCTCACGGGCGAGTCCGACCCGGTGGAGAAGCAGCCGGGCGACGAGGCTCTTTCGGGCGCGGTGGTCGTCGCCGGCGAGGGAACCGCGCAAGCGACCCGTGTGGGCGCCGACTCGTACGCCAACCACTTCGCGGGCGAAGCGAAGCGTTTCTCGCTCGTCTCCAGCGAGCTCCGCTCGTCGGTCAACCGGGTCCTGAAGTGGGTGAGCTGGGTGATCGGACCGGTGGGGCTGCTCGTCCTGAACGCGCAGATCATCGTCACGGGCGGGTACGCCACCGTGTTCTCCAGCGGCGCCTGGGTGCAGGCCGTCGTGAACACGATCGCCGCGCTGACGGCGATGATCCCGCTCGGGCTGGTGCTCATGACGAGCATCGCCTTCGCCGTCGGTGCGTCGAAACTGGCACGCAGGCAGGTTCTTGTGAATGAGCTGCCCGCGGTCGAAGGGCTCGCCCGGGTCGACGTCGTATGTCTCGACAAGACCGGCACCCTCACCGTGGGGGAGATAGGGTTCGACGAAGCGCACGGACTCTCCGGGCTCACGTCGGAGCGTGCGGAGGCGGCAGCGGCGGCGCTGGGCTGGTATGCCGCCTCTCCGGATGCGAATGCCACGGCGCGATCGATGCGAGCGGTGTATCCGGCCGAGTCTCCGCTCGCGGTCGCGGACTACATCCCCTTCTCCTCCGCACGCAAGTGGAGCGCAGTCTCCTTCGAACAGGTCGCCGGGACCTGGGTGATGGGTGCACCGGAGATGGTGTTCGGCGATGCAGCGACATCCGACGAGACCGAACTCGGGCGCACGGTCACCGCGCTCGCAGAGACCGGCCGACGCACGTTGGTCCTCGGCTACGCGGAATCGGCGTTGTCCGAGGTGGATGTCGACTCCGAGCGGCTTCCGGATGGTGTGGTCGCGGCCATCGTCCTCACCTTCCGGGAGCGGGTACGCCCCGACGCCGCCCAGACGCTCGAGTACTTCGCGCGGCAGGATGTGGGCATCCGGATCATCTCGGGCGACAACCCGCGCACGGTCGCGGCGATCGCGCGAGAGGTGGGAGTGGACGTCGCGGAGGGCTTCGACGCACGTCGCCTTCCCGATGATGACGCCGAACTCGCAGACGTGCTCGAAACCAACTTGGTTTTCGGACGCGTCTCACCCGAGCAGAAGAAGCGCATGGTCGCGGCCCTGCAGAGTCGCGGGCACACCGTGGCGATGACCGGTGACGGCGTCAACGACGCCCTCGCGATCAAGGCCGCCGACATCGGTATCGCCATGAACACGGGATCGCCCGCCACGAAGGCGGTGGCGCGATTGGTGCTGCTCGACGGGCAGTTCTCGCACCTGCCCGATGTCGTCGCGGAAGGGCGTCAGGTCATCGCGAACATCGAACGCGTATCGATGCTCTTCCTGAACAAGACCGTGTACGCCACACTTCTCGCGATCATCTTCGGGGTGTTCGTGCTGGAGTTCCCGTTCCTCCCGCGCCAGCTCTCCATCACCGACGGTCTCACCATCGGCATCCCGGCGTTCTTCCTCGCGCTGATGCCCAACGCGGCACGTTATGTGCCCGGATTCCTCCGGCGATCGTTGAGCTTCGCCATTCCCTCGGGGATCATCGTAGCGCTCGGTCTCACGTGGTTCACCTTCGTCGCGCGCGGGCTCGAGGCGCACGAGGAGCAGCTGCGCACCGGAGCGACCGTCATCCTCGCCGTCGTCGGCATCTGGGTGCTGGCCGTGCTCGCCCGCCCCCTCAACCGCTTCAAGGTGCTGGTGGTGGGTGCGATGTTCATCCTGCTCATCGCCGTGTTCTCGCTTCCCCTCGCGCGACAGTTCTTCGTCCTCGTCGATCCGGGGGAAGACCTCGCGATCGCGCTCACCGGGATCACAATCGTGATGATCGCGGCGATCGAGGTCGTGCGCATCGTGCATCGTCGGCTCGTCCTGAGAGAGGAGCCCACGACGGCGCGTGCACAGGCGCCTGAGCCGGGCAGCGGTACCGAGCGTGGGCTGGCGGCCGTCATCACGACGACGGTCGCCGTGCTCTCGTACGTGTTCGGAATCCTCGCCACGGGCTTCGGCATCCTGGTCTTCCTCGGGCGCTACGACCCGGACGTGAGCGCCTCCGCGTTCTCGCTCGCGGGCGCGGCCATCGCGCTGTTCGGTCTCCTGGTGTTCGCGGTCGCCGCCGGTATCCGCCGGGGGAGCGGGCTCTCGCGGCTGTTGCTCACGCTCTTCCTCGGGGTCGTGCTCGCACTCAGTGCAATCGTGCTCGTCTTCGGAGACCGGTGGGACTGGGGAGCAGCCGTCACTGCCGTGGTCGCCGCCCTCATCGTCGTCCTGCTCTGGACACCACCGGTCGCCCGGGGTTTCCGGCCCGTCCTGGAGAGTTCGATGGGGAGTACGGCGCCGTAGCGATGTCGCGAGCTCGAGCGGCGCTCAGCCGGTCCACTCGATGAGGATCAGCCCCTGACGCGTGTCCGCGAAGCGCACCCATCCGTCGCCGAACAGATACGTCATCCCGTATCCGTCTTCATCGAGTCCCATCGCGTATCGCGGATCTTCCGTGAAGTACACCCCGTCCGGGCCGTCCTCGCGCTTCCACCCCTCGGAGAGCAAACCGGACTGGGCCTGCGCGGCGTCCTCCGAACTCAGAGATGCCCAGCCATAGAGCTGACCGTGGTCGGACGCGACGCTGTAGTCGGCCCAGAAGCACAGCAGCCCATCGGTCAGCGCCACCCCGCCGACGACGAACTCCTTCGACTGCGCGGTCCATCCCATATCCGTGAACACGGAAACCGTTCCCGCCGAGATCATGGATTCACACGTGAGCTCGCCGGGAGTCTCCGGGACGCTGGAGCTCACCGGCTCGGGGCTCGGAGCCGGGCTCGGGCGGACCGCATCCGATGTGGGTGAGGCCTGCGGCTCCGCAGGTGCTCCGCACGCCGTCAGAGCGACGAGAAGCACCAGGGCGCCTGCGGCGGCGGAGACGATGCGGAGGGTCATCCTGTGCCTCGTGGTTCGGATCAGTCGTGCATGAGCTTCAGGAACTCATCGTGGAGCGTGCCGTTGGTGGCGAGTGTGGAGCGCGCTGATATCGTCTCAGCGCCGTCGGCGGCGGTCATCCGCCCGCCGGCCTCCCGGATGATCGGCACGGCCGCGGCGATGTCGTATTCCTTGACATCGAATTCGGCGACCATGTCGATCCGCCCTTCGGCGAGGAGCATGTAGGAGTACACGTCGCCGTAGGCGCGATCGCGCCAGACGCGTGCCGCGACTCGGAGGAGAGAGTCGAGCCGTCCCGCGTCGGACCACTGCGCGATGCTCTGGAAGCTCACGCTCGCATCGTCGAGCGATGACACGGTGGAGACCTGGAGCCGGCGGGGCTCGCCGTCGGTCGCGGTCCACGAGCCTTCGCCGGCGGCTCCCCACCAGCGCCTGCCGAGTGCCGGCATGCTGACGACACCGACCTGGGGGACACCATCGATCGCGAGAGCGATCATCGTGCCCCACAAGGGAACGCCGCGGAGGAAGTTGGCCGTGCCGTCGATGGGGTCGATGATCCACTGGCGATGCGTCCCGCCCTGCGCGCCGAACTCCTCGCCGAAGATCCCGTCGTCGGGTCGTTCGGTCTCGAGGATGGTGCGGATCGCCCGCTCCGTCGCGAGGTCGGCGTCGGTCACGTGCGACTTGTCGGCCTTGGTGGAGATCTCCAGGTCGGCCGCATCGAACCGCGGGAGCGACTGGGCGTCGGCGGCGTCGGCGAGGCGGAGCGCGAGGAGGAGATCGCTGCGCAGGTCATCGGCGTGAGGGGAGGAGGCGGTCACGCTCCCAGGATAGTCGGCGGAACAACGGGCGCTGAGGGCCGAACGGCCATGTTTCCGAGTGCGACGGGCACCGGCACGCCCGGGCCCACCTCGATTTCGCATGGGGGCGGTCGGCTGGTAATGTAATTCCTCGGTCGGGGTTATCCCGGGCCACGCACCTCTAGCTCAATCGGCAGAGCAACTGACTCTTAATCAGTGGGTTCTCGGTTCAAGTCCGAGGGGGTGCACGGAACAGCCTCAGAAACTCTCGCCAGTTTCTGGGGCTTTTCTGCTTTCTTGTGCACGCGGTCCGCTTATCGATCCGGACAGGCCCGCGAAGTCCGGGTTTCTGAGGGCTTGCAGAGAATGCCGGTGTACCGCGTAATGGGCTCTCGTCGAGGCCGTCTCTCACACGGGGACAACCGCGTCACCGCCATCGGATGCGTCGCTGCGCAGCAGCACGGCCGAGGCGGTGAGGCTTCGACAAGAAACTGGGGAACACCGTGTACAGAAGTAATCGGCGCGCGCGATCGCGCCGCGCATCCATCACGTTCGTCGCCGCCGCTGCGGCGGCACTCACCGCTGTGGTCACGGGCGTGGGCGCCGGCGCAGCCATCGCTGCCGAGTACGACCATCCCGCGGCCATCGATCCTGCGTCGATCACGGTGACCACCGTGGACGGGGATGAGACTCTGGCGCAGTTCGATCAGGTGCGCGTGGACGCGGACTGGTCGGTGCCGGATGGCGCTCTCGGCGGCGAGACGTTCGGGTTCACGCTTCCGCGTGAGTTCGCCCGAACCGGCCTGACATTCTCGGTCCCCTCGACCGAGGACCCGACGGAGATCGTGGCCGAATGCGCCGTCAGCAGCGACGCGGCACCGGTGGTGACCTGCACCCTCACCGACTACGTGAACGGGCGCACGGGCGTCAACGGTTCGCTGTGGTTCCTGGCCAGCGCCGACGAGCAGACCTCAGAGACGACCGTGGAGTTCGTCGTCGACGGCAAGACCACGCGCGTCGACATCCCGGGCGGTGGGATCACGCCTCTTCCGCCTCTGCCCACGGAGCCTCAGAAGGTGTCATGGCAGACGGACGACGGCAGCATCGCGTGGCAGCTCGAGCTTCCGGGCGCGAGCTTTCCCGGCGTCGAGTCGATCGTCGTCGACGATGTGCTGACCGCGCCGAACGGTGAAGTCGCAGAGCATCACAACCGAGACGGCCAGCTCGCGGTCTGGAGCACCGACGCAGACCAGCAGGACTACCGGACGATCACGAACTGGACCGGTGCCTGGAACGAGGGCGGCACGGCGTTCCACCTCGAGATCCCGGGTGCGATCGATCCCGCACGGACGTACTTCGTCAAGTACCTCACGGTACCGAGCACTCAGGCGGACGGGACCTCATTCAGCAATGTCGCCAATGTCAACGGAGTGGTGCTGCAGGACCGCGAGGTCTGGCAGCTCACGGGGGGCGGCACCGGCGAGGGAAGCGCCACGGGCGCGTTCGCCCTGACCAAAGCCGTCGACGGCTCCGGCGCCACAGACGTGCCCGCGGACGCCGAGTACACGGTCAGCTACAGCTTCGGCGACCCGGTGGTGGAGAAGACCGTCGTGGTGACCGCGGGAGCGGCGACCGCTCCTGTGCGCCTCCCCGCCGGCACCGTCGTCACGCTCGAGGAGCTCACCCCGCCGGCCATCGACGGCATCGAATGGGGCACGCCGGTGTTCTCGGGCACCGGAGTGCGCGCGACCGCGGACGGCGGGGCACAGATCACCGTCTACGGGGGTTCGACGCTCGCGATCACGCTCACCAACACCGCGACGGAGAAGCCGCCGGTGGTCCCGCCGACCACGCCTCCCACGCCGGGGACTCCCGTGACGCCGCCGACCGATGTGACGCCTCCGGTGGAGCTGCCGTTGACCGGCGATTCCCTCGCCACGACCGGTGGCGATGTGCCGGCGGTCATGCTCTGGGGCGCCGGCGCCGCGCTTCTGCTCGGCGTCGCGCTCACCACTCTGGCTGCCGTGCGCGCTCGACGGCGCGAGCCCCAGGGCTGATCCTTGCATCGGGGTCGAGTTCGTCGGAGCACCTGCTTCGCGGTCTCGACCCCGCCGCGTGCGTGGAGAGTCACGCGGCAGGAGACCGCCCTCCGGGAAGCTCGAGGCAATCTCAAGCCACGGCGATGACCGTGCCCCCGGTGATGAGGCGCAGCTGGTCGAACGTGAGCGGCATGACGGTGTGCGGGTGGCCGGCTGCGGCCCACAGCTCGTCATGTTCCTGGAGCGCGTCGTCGAGGAAGGTGCGCAGCGGGGCCGGATGCCCGGCCGGTGCGACGCCGCCGATGGCCTGGCCCGTCGCCGCGCGGACGATGGATGCCGGTGCCATCGACACATCCCGCGCACCGATGCTCGCGGTGAGTACGGCGAGGTCCGCCCGGTGGCCACCGCTGGTCATGACGAGAACCGGCTCTCCGTCAGCGATGAACACGAGGCTGTTCGCGATCGCGGCGACGTCGCACCCGATCGCCGCGGCTGCGGCGGTCGCCGTGCGCGCGGAATCCGGCAGTACGCGGATGGTGGTGTCGACTCCGGCGGCCGAAAGGTGCTGCTGCACGACTCTGCTGCGCTCGGGAAGGGGCGTCTCTTCGCTCATCGCCCCACGATATCGGGAGGGGAGTGTCGGTGCCGGGTCGGGCGTCACTGACCGATCCGACACCGACATCGCGACTCAGGCGGCGTCGCCCACGAGGATCGCCGCGGCATCCTCAGCGGTGGCGTCCTCAGGTTCGTCGTCGATGTGCGCGAGCACGCGCCGCCCGAGGAGCACCGTCAGGGCCGCGAGGAGGACGGACACCGCCGCGAACAGGTACGGCACGGTCGCGTTGAACGCGTGCCACAGCAGCGCCGCGATCGGAGGCGCCATCGCGCCACCGAGGAAGCGCACCGCGGAGTAGGCGGAGGAGGCGACGGACCGGGGAAGGTCCGTGGCCTCCATGACCGCCTCGGTCAACACGGTGTTCATCACGCCGAGCAGCAGACCGCCGATGACGATGCAGGTGACGAGGGCGGCCGCGTTCCCGACGACGAGCCCGGCGGCGACGAGGTCGAGTGCGAGCAGAGGGAGCACCACGAGGATGATCCGCGTGCGTGGCATGCGGCGCATCAGCACCGGTGCCACCCAGACGCTCGTGACCGCGAGTGCGACGCCCCAACCGAAGAACGTGAATCCGATCCCCATCGCGCCGAAGCCCAGGGGGAACGGCGAGAACGCCAGCAGCACGAAGAAGCCGATGTTGTAGAACAGAGCGGCGACCGCGAGGATGGCGAGCGCGGGGCGACGGAGGGCCGTGAAGGGGGCCGAGAAGGGCACCGGGACCCGCTTCTCGCCCGGCCCACGCAACAGCACGAGCACGGCGACGAAAGCGATCGCCATCAGCGCGACGACCCCGAAGAACGGGCCGCGCCAGCTCTGCTCTCCGAGGATGCCACCGAGCAGCGGTCCGACCGCGATGCCGAGGCCGAGCGCGGCCTCGTACAGGATGATCGCGGCGCTGCTGCCGCCGGACGCCGACCCGACGATCGTCGCGAGGGCTGTCGAGATGAACAGCGCATTGCCGAGACCCCAGCCGGCACGGAAGCCGATGACGGCGTCGACGCTGCCGCTCAGAGCGCACAAGAGCGCGAAGACGACGATGAGTGCGAGCCCGATGAGCAGCGTTGCCTTGGCGCCGATGCGGCTGGAGATCCAGCTGGTCACCAGCATCGCGAGGCCGGTCACCAGCAGGTAGCTGGTGAAGAGCAGTTCGGTCTCCACCGGTGACGCCTGAAGCGACTCCGCGATCGCGGGGAGGATCGGATCGACGAGCCCGATTCCCATGAAGGCGACGACGCAGGCGAAGGCGACGGCCCAGACCTGCGCCGGCTGCTTCCACACCGAGGGGGTGGCGGTGGTGTTCACCGAGATTCTCCTGTTCGTTCCGTGGCGGTGTGCGCGGCGAGGATCTCCGCCGCGCGGGTGAGAGCGGACCAGTCGTCGTCCTTCAGGGCGGCGAACCGCGGCGCGAGGATCTCGCGGAACTCCGCGCGCCAGGCCGCGACGGCGGCGGTGCCCTGAGGGGTGATGTCGACGACGGTCGCTCGCGAATCGTCCGGGTCGGGGGAGCGGAGCACGAGCCCCTCGCGCTCCAGCAGGCCGAGGAGGCGGGTCATGCCGGGTTGGGTGGTGCGCGCAGCGGCGGCCAGTTCGCCCACGCGCCTGGCACCCTCCTGCTCGAGGAGACTCAGCACCCGCCACTGCGCGGCGGGCGCGTCGTTGCCGGCGTCCTGCGCCGCTATGCGACCCAGGGCGTAGCCGGAGAGCACCAGCGAAGCGATGACGTCCGTGCGATTCATACCAAAGAGTATATATCGGGTGGTATGTATGGAGGATCAGCGCCGGGCGTTGGCTATCCTCGCCGAGAGCTGATGGGCGTGCGCCAGCAGGGTGCGACCGAGTTCCGCCATGCGATCCGGGCCGAAGCGGAACTCGACACCGGTCAGACTGAGGGCCCACTCCGGGCGCCCGGATCGATCGAAGACGGCGGCGCCGATTCCCCAGCTGCCCTCGACGATCAGGCCCGGGTTGACGGCGTATCCGCGTTCCTTGGTCTCTGCCAATCGGGTGCGCAGCGCGCGCGGCCGGTGTGTCGGCCCCCATGCGCTCTCGAGGTCGGGATGCCGCTCCAGATATGCGTCCACATCATGGTCAGGGAGGAAGGCCAGGATCGCGAGACCCGCGCTCGCGACGCCGAGGGGGAACCTCACGCCCTCGCTCAAGACGAAGGAGCGGATGGGGAAGGATCCTTCCTCGCGAAGCAGACACACCGTCTCGTCCGCTCGTCGCACCGAGAAGAACGCGCTCTCCTCGGTCTTGACCGCCAGTGACCGGACGATGTCCCGCGCCAGGGTGGTCACGTCGTAGCGCGCAGCGGCGACCGAACCCATGAGGAACAGCTCGGGACCGGGCATCCACCGGGTGCTGTCCGCGTCGCGGTCGACGAGCCCCTCGAGCTTGAGCGCGCTGAGGAGGCGATGCGTGGTCGAGCGTGACAGCTCAGCGCCCCGGGCGAGGTCCTGGAGGCTGGCGCCCTCCGCGCCGGCGGCGGTCACCAATCGGAGCAAACGAGCCGCGCGAGCGATGGCCTGCGCGCCAGGGATGGAGCGGGCCGTGGATTCCATATCGTGGACGCTACCTCCGTATCCGACCACATCGCAAGACGTGATCGTTGCGCCGGGGGCCGAAGAGCGGATGCTGGAGTGAGCCACGAATTCGAAGGAGCAGACGTGATCGACAAGCAATGGGACTCGGCAGCGCACGCCGTGTCCGACATTCCCGACGGAGCCTCGTTGGCGGTCGGCGGGTTCGGGCTCTCCGGCAATCCGATCGCGCTCATCGAAGCCTTGCTGGCCCAGGGCACGAAAGGCCTCAGCGTCGTGAGCAACAACTGCGGCGTGGACGACTGGGGACTCGGGGTGCTGCTCGCCGCGCAGCGCATCCGCAAGATGACATCGTCGTACGTGGGGGAGAACAAGGAGTTCGAGCGCCAATTCCTGAGCGGCGAACTCGAGCTCGAACTCACTCCCCAGGGAACGCTGGCCGAGAAGCTGCGGGCCGGTGGATCGGGGATCGCGGCCTTCTACACGCAGACGGGTGTCGGCACCCAGGTCGCAGAAGGAGGGCTGCCCCGCCGATACAACGCGGACGGCACGATCGCCGTCGCCTCCCCGGTGAAGGACGTCCGAACATTCGAGGTCGATGGCTCGCCGGCGGACTTCGTGCTCGAGGAGGCGATCACCACGGACTTCTCGCTCGTGCACGCTTCCCGCGGCGATCGCCACGGAAACCTCGTCTTCAACAAGGCGGCGCGCAACTTCAACCCGCTGGCCGCGATGGCCGGACGCACCTGCATCGCTCAGGTCGAACAGCTCGTGGAGCCGGGTGAGCTCGATCCGGACAGCATCCACCTTCCCGGCGTCTTCGTGCATCGCATCGTCGAGGTGGGCACGGACATCCCCAAGCGCATCGAGCGGCGCACCGTCGCCGTGGAAGGAGCCTGAGATGGCACTCACACGAGACCAGATGGCGGCCCGCGCGGCAGCCGAGCTGGAGGACGGTTCCTACGTCAATCTCGGAATCGGGTTGCCGACGCTCGTGCCCAACCACGTGCCGAGCGACGTCACGGTGGTGCTCCAATCCGAGAACGGGATTCTCGGCGTTGGGCCCTACCCGCACGAAGACGCCGTGGACCCCGACCTCATCAACGCGGGTAAAGAGACGGTCACGACCCTGCCCGGTGCGGCGTTCTTCGACTCGGCCACCAGCTTCGGGATGATCCGCGGCGGCAAGATCGATGCCGCGATCCTCGGCGCGATGCAGGTCTCGACAAGCGGGGATCTCGCGAACTGGATGATCCCGGGCAAGATGGTGAAGGGCCCCGGCGGTGCAATGGATCTCGTGCACGGTGCTGCTCGGGTGATCGTGCTGATGGAGCACGTGGCCAGGGACGGATCGGCCAAGATCGTGGACGAGTGCTCGCTGCCGCTGACCGGTCGCGGAGTGGTCGACCGGATCATCACGGACCTGGCCGTGATCGACGTCACGCCCGAGGGGCTGACGCTCCTCGAGACGGCCCCGGGAGTCAGCGTGGACGAGGTCATCGCCGCGACCGAGCCGGCGCTCACCATCCATCCGGATCTCCTCCACGAAAGGACCTCGCATCATGAATGACAACGACATCGTCATCGTCGCCGCTGCTCGCACACCGCAGGGGCGACTGAAGGGGCAGCTGGCGGCCTTCACCGCTCCTCAGCTCGGCTCTTTCGCCATCAGAGGCGCGCTGGAGCAGGGCACCATCGATCCGGGTGACGTCCACGCGGTGATCGTCGGACAGGTGCTGGCGGCGGGCTCGGGTCAGAACGCCGCTCGGCAGGCGGCGATCGGTGCCGGGATCGGCTGGGACGTGCCGGCCCACTCCGTGAACAAGGTCTGCCTGTCGGGATTGACCGCGATCATCGACGCCGCTCGGATGATCCGCACCGGCGACGCCGAGGTGGTGGTCGCCGCCGGGATGGAGTCGATGACGCGGGCACCGCACATGCTGATGGGCTCGCGCGACGGCTGGGCGTACGGCAGCGTCGAGGTGCTCGATCACATGGCCTACGACGGTCTGACCGACGCCTACGACCGCGAGAGCATGGGCGCGTCGACGGAGCGCCACAACGCGCGATACGAGCTCACCCGAGAGGCGCAGGACCGTGTCGCCGCGCTCTCTCACCAACGCGCGGCCGCTGCCCAGGAAACGGGAGTGTTCGAGGCCGAGATCGTCGCCGTCGACGTGCCACAGCGCCGGGGTGAGCCGGTTCGCGTGACGAAGGATGAAGGTGTGCGCCCCGACACGACGGTCGAGACCCTCGGTGGGCTGCGGGCGGCCTTCGCGGAGGGCGGATCGATCACCGCGGGGAACTCGTCTCAGATCTCCGACGGCGCATCGGCCGTGGTCGTCACCGCGCGACGCACGGCCGTGGCCAAGGGCTGGTCGGTGCTCGCCACCGTCGGCGCCAGCGGTCAGACGGCCGGCCCGGATAATTCCCTGCAGGCGCAGCCGGCGCGTGCGATCGAGCGTGCGTGCGAGAAGCAGGGGATCGCACCCTCGGATCTCGATCTGGTGGAGATCAACGAAGCATTCGGCGCGGTCGTGGCCCGCTCACAGGTCGAGCTCGGGCTGGACGAGGACATCGTGAACATCCACGGCGGAGGGATCGCGATCGGACACCCGATCGGTGCATCCGGCAACCGACTCGTGGTGCACGCGGTGCACGAGCTCGTGCGTCGCGGTGGCGGAACCGCCGCGGTCGGCCTGTGCGGCGGCGGCGGTCAGGGCGAGGCGTTGATCCTCACACGGTGAACGATGCGCTCGGGGCGCGCGGTGTCAGTGCCGTGCGTCCTTGGCGTGATCCTGCGTGTCGGCGAGTGCCTTCTGCGAGCGGAACTGGAGTCGCTGGGCCTTCTTCGCCTTCTTGACCGACTGCGGCGAGTCGGCATCGACGAGCACACCGCGTCGTTCGCGGTTCATGTCGATCACTGCACCGACGGCGAGCGCCATCGTGATGCCCCAGCTCAGCCAGGACAGCAGGGAGCGCCAGGTGATCGGCTGCTCGCGGGTGCCGCGTAGCAGCGAGACTCCTGCAGAGATCGCAGCGACGAGTCCGGTGCTGAAGAGGTAGCGCATGCCCCCACGCTACCTTCCCGTGCCCCAGGTCGTCCCGAGCCTTGACAAGCCCTCCCTGATCCTGTCAGGGGCGTAGGTCGTGAACGACAGGCGGAGCGTCCGCCGATCGGGCGTTCCGGAGTAGAACGAGACCCCGGGTACGTAGGCGACATCGTGGGCCAGGGCGCGCCCGAGCGACTCGGCGGCATCCATCCCCTCAGGCAGCTGTGCCCAGACGAACATGCCGCCGTCGGGATGGTTCCAGGTGCTGCCGGTCGGCAGAACGGTGGGTAGGGCGTCGAGCATCGCGTCGCGCCGGGCGGAGTACGCCTCGCGGATGCGCGTGAGCGCGGGTTCGCCGCGACCCGACAGGAGGTAATGGGCGGCTGCTGCCTGGTCGATGGTGGAGGTGTGGAGGTCGGCGGCCTGCTTCGCGATCGTCACGGCGGGGCGGATATCAGGGGTCGTGCGGATCCATCCGATGCGCAGCCCCGGCGCGATCACCTTCGAAAAGCTGCCGAGGCTGATCACGTGCGCCGGTGCGAGCTCGGCCAGCGAGGGGAGGGCCTCACCCGAGTACCGCAGTTGGCGGTAGGGCTCGTCCTCGATGATGCGGAATCCCCGTCGCTGTGCGATGGCGGCGATGTGCCGGCGGGCATCGAGCCCGTGCGTGCGGCCGGTGGGATTCTGGAAAGTGGGGACCGTGTAGAAGAACTTCGGGCTGTGCTCGGCGGCGAGCCTGTCCAGTGCTTCGAGATCCAGCTCGTCGCCGTCATAGGGGACGCCGATGACCCGCGCCCCGGCCAGCGCGAAGGTCTGCAGGGCCGCGAGGTAGCACGGTTCCTCGACCAGGATCGTGTCGCCGGGGTCGAGAAGCGTCGTCGAGATCAGGCCGAGCCCCTGCTGCGAACCCGTCGTGATGATGAGGTCGGATGCCGCGGTGGGCAATCCGTCCGCCGAGTAGCGCCGGGCGACTTCCTCCCGGAGCCGGGCGTCTCCCTCGGACGTGGAGTACTGGAGCACAGAGGGGGAGTCGAGGACCGCGTCGAACGCCGCCCGGATGCCGGCGACGTCGAACAGCTCGGGCGCGGGGAGACCGCCGGCGAACGAGATGACCTCCGGGCGCTCGGTCAGCGCGAGAAGGTCGCGCACCGGCGAGGTCTTGGCGTTTCCTGCGCGCTGGGAACGCGGAGGGAGGGTGAGTGCGGCGGCAGCGGCATGCGGGGCAGTGGTCAACGGAGGTTCTTCCTCGGAGGAGTGAGTGCGGGGACAGCGGTGCGGCGGTGTCGCCAAGGATAGACCCGTCCCGAAACGCTCATCTCTCGGGCACTTCCCGGGACCATCCGCTATTCTGGGGTCGTCGCGGCTCGCCCGCGGCCGCACAAACCGTGTATCTACCGGCCGTCGGCATCCCCGGCGGACAGCGGCGGCACCCGACATCGCGTCTTCGACGCGCGAGAGCCATGACACACGCATCAGCACCCCCGCAGATCACCGAGCCGAGCCCGAGCCTTCTCCGTCTCGCCGGATTCCCCTACTTCCTCATCGCCTTCATCGCGCGACTTCCGTTCGCCATGATGGTCGTCGGCGTCCTGACCGTCGTCGTCTCGGCCCGCGGCTCGCTCTCGCTGGGTGGGCTCACCTCGGCCGCCGTCGGTCTGGGAACGGCGTGCTTCGGCCCCCTTCTCGGCGCCGCCGCCGACCGGTTCGGCCAGCGGGTGGTCCTGGTCGTGCTCGCGCTGGCCAACGGCGCGATGCTCCTGCTCTTCACCTTCGTGGTCTACGGGGAAGCCGCAGACGGCTTCGTGCTGTTGGCGGCGGTCGGGATCGGCGCCACGGCACCGCAGGTCGCGCCGCTCTCGCGCTCACGTCTGGTCACGATCATCGCCGATCGAATGCCGGAGGCGCGTCGCGCGAAGACCGTATCCGGGACGATGGCCTACGAGTCCGCGGCGGATGAGACCGTGTTCGTCTTCGGGCCGTTCCTGGTCGGCATCCTGGCGTCCGCGTTCGCTCCGTGGGCTCCGCTGGTGGGCGCCGCTGTGCTCACCGTCGTCTTCGTCGGCGCGTTCGCGCTGCACCCCAGCGGACGTCACGTGTCGCAGGACCGCGACGCGGATGGCAGAGCCCCGTCAGCGGTCTCGGAGCTGTTCCGGCCGCAGCTGCTCATCGTCGTCCTCGGCATTCTCGGCGTGGGGATCTTCTTCGGGACGATGCTCACCTCGCTGACGTCGTTCATGGCTGACCGCGGTGCACCCGAGCAGGCCGGGCTGCTCTACGGCGTGATGGGCGTCGGGTCGGCGGTGCTCGCGTTGGGCGTCGCCTGGCTTCCTCCGTCGTTCTCGATGCGCGCGCGGTGGCTCGTCTTCGCCGGCATCCTGCTCGCCGGAACGCTCCTGCTCGGATTCGTCGACTCGCCGGGCACGATGATGCTCGCGCTGGCGATCATGGGAATCGGCATCGGACCCACCCTGGTCACGCAGTACAGCTTCGGGGCCGCCCGCAGCCCGCGTGGTCGCTCGGCGACGGTCATGACGATGCTGGGCTCCGGCGTCGTGGTCGGGCAGTCGATCGGCGCGGCCGTGGCCGGCGAGATCGCCGAGAACGTCGGAACGTCCGCCGCGCTCCTGCTCCCGATGATCGCGGCATTCATCGCCTTCGGCGCGGGAGTGGCGAACTGGGCGCTCAGCAGCGAGCGGCGTACACGTTCGTCGGTGACGGCCTGACCTCCGGCGACGGTATTCCGCGATCCTGGGTAGGTTTGATTTCACCGCTGATGTGAGGAGTCCCCCTTGACCGCCGCAGATTTCGTCGTCGTCGCCAACCGCCTGCCGGTCGACCGGGTGGAGGGACCTGACGGCGAGGAAGTCTGGCGCACGTCTCCTGGTGGGCTCGTGGCCGCCCTCGAGCCGATGATGCGCAACGTGCGCGGGGCCTGGGTGGGCTGGGCAGGGCAGGCCGACGTCGAGCTCACGCCGTTCGAAGCCGGTGGTATCGAGCTGGTGCCGGTCGCACTGAGTGCGCAGGAGGTCGCGGAGTACTACGAGGGCTTCGCCAACGACACGATCTGGCCGCTGTACCACGACGTGATCGCGCCGCCGCAGTACCACCGCGAATGGTGGGACGCGTATGTCAGAGTCAACCGTCGGTTCGCCGAGGCTGCCGCCGCTGCCGTGGCGGAGGAGGGCACCGTCTGGGTGCACGACTACCAGCTGCAACTCGTCCCGCAGATGCTTCGTGAACTGCGTCCGGACGTGACGATCGGCTATTTCCACCACATCCCGTTCCCGGCTCACGGTCTCTACGCCCAGTTGCCGTGGCGGGATCAGGTGCTGCGCGGGCTGCTCGGTGCCGACGTCATCGGCTTCCAGCGCGCTCAGGACGCCACCTACTTCCTCACGGCCGTGCGCCGCAGACTCCGCTACGACGTCAAGGGACCGAACGTCTCGGTGCCTGACGGGGAGGGGACCCGCACGGCGCTGGCGCGGGCGTTCCCGATCTCCATCGACACGACGCCGTATCTCGAGCTCGCGGCCCGTGAGGACGTGCGTGCACGCGCCGCCGAGATCCGCGCGAGCCTCGGCAACCCGAAGCGCATCCTGCTCGGCGTCGATCGACTGGACTACACCAAGGGCATCCGCCACCGCATCAAGGCCTACGGGGAGTTGCTCGCAGAAGGGCGGCTCAACGTCGAGGACGTCACGCTCGTGCAGGTCGCGAGCCCCAGCCGGGAGCGCGTCGACGCGTACGTCCACCTGCGCGATGAGATCGAGCTCGCCGTCAGCCGCATCAACGGCGACACCGACACGATGGGCCACTCCGCCATCCGGTATCTGCACCAGGGGTATCCGCGCGAGGAGATGGTCGCCCTCTACTTGGCCGCCGACGTGATGCTGGTCACCGCATTGCGCGACGGCATGAACCTCGTGGCCAAGGAGTACGTCGCCAGTCGCGTGGACGATCGCGGCGTCCTCGTGCTCAGCGAGTTCACCGGGGCGGCGGACGAGCTCCGGCAGGCGGTGCGGGTCAACCCGCACGACATCGAAGGGCTCAAAGACGCGATCATGACCGCGGTGGAGATGCCCCCGGCCGAGCAGGGACGGCGTATGAGATCGCTGCGCCGTCGTGTGCTGGACAACGACGTGAACGCCTGGTCCTCCTCGTTCCTCGCCGCCCTGTCCGAGGTGCGCGCGCGCTGAGCACCCGCGGGGCCGCGATACTGGGAACGAACCCCCTGTGATTGGAGAACCTGTGACGCGCCCCTGGATCCCCGGAACCGCCGATGACGACCTGAGTGCCCTGGCGGCGACGCCGCGCCTGGTCGTTGCCCTCGACTTCGACGGCACCGCCTCGCCTCTCGTGCCTGACCCGATGGCTGCGCGCGCGCTTCCCGAGGTCGCGATCCAGGTGGAGCGGCTCGCGTCGCTTCCCGACACCGTCGTGGCGTACGTCTCCGGACGCAGCATGCACGACCTGCGGGTCATCACCGAACACACCGACGACTCCGCCATCGCCCTCGCGGGTTCCCACGGCGCGCAGTACTGGTTCCCGGGTGAGGGAGATGCCGAGATCGCGGGCGACGTCACCGAGGACGGTTCGCGTGAAGCGCTGTGGGCAGCTGCGAAGCCGATCATCGAGCGCTTCGAAGGTGCCGAGTTCGAACCCAAGACCTTCGGCATGGGCGTGCACACCCGCCGCGCGGACCGCGAGACCGAGGAGCGCGTCTTCGCCGAGATCGACGCTCTGGTTGCCGAGCGCTTCCCGCACTGGCGACGTCGGGCCGGACACCGCGTGCTGGAGTTCTCCTCGCGTGCAGAGGGCAAGGACGCGGCCATGACGGCGCTTCGTGAGCGCTTCGATGCCACCGGAATCCTGTTCGCCGGTGACGATGTGACCGACGAGGATGCGATGCGCGTGCTCGGCGAGGGCGACCTCGGCGTGCGCGTCGGTCCGGGGGAGAGTGCTGCGGCGCTTCGTGTGGACACTCCACAACAGATCGCCGCGCTTCTGGAGGCGCTGGCGGACGAACGCACCTCCGCACGGCAATAGACTTCCGTCATGTCCTCGCATGATCCCTCCCAGAGCGCGCCCATCGACATCAAGCCCCGCAGCCGCGTCGTCACCGACGGCATCGAGGCCACGACCTCCCGAGGCATGCTCCGTGCCGTCGGGATGGGGGATGCCGACTGGGACAAACCGCAGATCGGCATCGCGTCCAGCTGGAACGAGATCACTCCCTGCAACCTGAGCCTCGATCGGCTCGCGCAGGGCGCCAAGGAGGGTGTGCACTCCGGGGGCGGCTACCCGCTGCAGTTCGGCACGATCTCCGTCTCGGACGGCATCTCGATGGGGCACGAGGGGATGCACTTCTCGTTGGTTTCCCGTGAGGTCATCGCCGACTCCGTCGAGACCGTGATGATGGCCGAACGCCTCGACGGCTCCGTCCTGCTCGCCGGCTGCGACAAGTCGATCCCGGGCATGCTCATGGCGAGCGCCCGCCTCGACCTGTCGAGCGTCTTCCTCTATGCCGGCTCGATCGCGCCGGGGTGGGTCAAGCTCTCCGACGGCACCGAGAAGGACGTCACGATCATCGACTCGTTCGAGGCGGTCGGCGCCTGCCGTGCCGGTCTCATGAGCGAGGAGGACCTCAAGCGCATCGAGTGTGCGATCGCCCCGGGTGAGGGGGCCTGCGGTGGCATGTACACCGCCAACACGATGGCATCCGTCGCCGAGGCGCTCGGTCTCAGCCTCCCCGGTTCGGCCGCTCCGCCCGCCGCGGACCGTCGGCGCGACTACTTCGCCCACCGCTCGGGCGAGGCCGTCGTGAACCTGCTCCGCCAGGGCATCACGACGCGCGACATCCTCACCAAGGAGGCGTTCGAGAACGCGATCGCCCTGGCGATGGCGCTCGGCGGCTCCACGAACGTGGTGCTCCACCTGCTGGCGATCGCTCGCGAGGCCGACGTCGACCTGAGCCTGCACGACTTCAACCGCATCGGCGACAAGGTTCCCCACGTCGCCGACATGAAGCCGTTCGGCAAGTACGTCATGAACGACGTCGACCGTCACGGCGGCATCCCCGTGATCATGAAGGCGATGCTCGACGAGGGCCTCCTGCACGGTGACGCACTCACGGTCACGGGCAAGACGCTCGCCGAGAACCTCGCCGACCTCGACCCGCAGCCGATCGACGGCGAGGTCATCCACACGTTCGACAACCCGATCCACGCGACCGGCGGACTCACGATCCTGCACGGTTCGCTGGCTCCTGAGGGTGCCGTCGTCAAGACGGCCGGCTTCGACGCCGCCGTGTTCGAGGGCCCCGCCCGCGTGTTCGAGCGCGAGCGCGCCGCCATGGACGCCGTCGCGGAGGGCGAGATCGAGCCCGGTACCGTCATCGTCATCCGCTACGAGGGGCCCAAGGGCGGACCGGGTATGCGCGAGATGCTCGCCATCACCGCGGCCATCAAGGGCGCTGGACTCGGAAAAGATGTACTACTCTTGACGGACGGACGATTCTCAGGCGGCACAACCGGCCTGTGCATCGGCCACATAGCACCCGAAGCGGTGGACGCAGGTCCCATCGCCTTCGTGCGCGATGGTGATCTGATACGGGTCGATATCGCAGCTCGCTCTCTCGATCTACTCGTCGACGACGCAGAGCTCGCCTCCCGCCGTTCTGGCTGGGAGCCGCTTCCCCCGCGCTACACCCGAGGCGTTCTTGCCAAGTACTCGCGCCTCGTGCGGTCCGCCGCCGAGGGAGCGACCACCGGCTGACCCGGACGCTCCGGCATCCGGTGTCCTCCACAGATCATCAGAAGGAAAGTCATGACTGCTGACTCCGCCCCGGCTGTGCCGAGGCCGCCCGCCCGTCAATCCTCTGCTCCGGAGATCACCGGCGCCGAGGCCGTCGTCCGCTCGCTCGAGCTGCTCGGTGTCACGGATGTCTTCGGCCTGCCCGGCGGAGCGATCCTCCCCGTCTACGACCCGCTGATGGATGCCAAGGATCTGCGACACATCCTGGTGCGGCACGAGCAGGGAGCCGGTCACGCGGCCGAGGGGTACGCCTCCGCGTCCGGCAAGGTGGGCGTGTGCATCGCCACCTCCGGCCCGGGTGCGACGAACCTCGTCACCGCGATCGCCGACGCCTACATGGACTCGGTGCCGATGCTGGCCATCACCGGTCAGGTGTTCTCGACCCTGATGGGGACCGATGCGTTCCAGGAAGCAGACATCGTGGGCATCACGATGCCGATCACCAAGCACTCGTTCCTGGTGAAGGACGCGGCCGACATCCCGGGCGCGATCGCCGCGGCGTATGAGATCGCCGGCACCGGTCGTCCGGGTCCCGTGCTGGTCGACATCACGAAGGATGCGCAGCAGGCGACGGCGCCGTTCGTGTGGCCGCCCAAGATCGATCTCCCCGGCTACCGCCCGGTGACCAAGGCGCACGGCAAGCAGATCCAGGCCGCAGCCACCCTGCTCGCCGAGGCCAAGAAGCCGGTGCTGTACGTGGGCGGCGGAGTGATCCGCGGCAAGGCGTCGGCCGAGCTCCTGGAACTCGCGGAATCCACCGGAGCGCCGGTCGTCACCACGCTGATGGCCCGTGGCGCGTTCCCTGACTCGCACCCGCAGCACCTCGGCATGCCGGGCATGCACGGCACGGTTCCCGCCGTGCTGGCGCTCCAGGAGGCCGACCTCCTCGTCTCGCTCGGCGCACGGTTCGACGACCGCGTGACGGGCAAGGCGGCGCTCTTCGCGCCGAACGCCAAGGTCGTGCACGTCGACATCGACCCCGCGGAGATCTCGAAGATCCGCACCGCGGATGTGCCGATCGTGGGAGATGTCCGCGACGTGCTGACCGATCTGGATGCCGCGTTCCGCGGTGCCACCGCCAGCGCGAAGCCCGACATCGAGGAGTGGTGGTCGTACCTCGATGGCCTCCGCACCGAGTTCCCGCTCGGCTACGCGCCGACGACCGACGGCCTCCTCGCTCCGCAGTACGTGATCCAGCGCATCGGCGAGCTCACCGGTCCCGAGGGCATCTTCGCCTCGGGTGTTGGCCAGCATCAGATGTGGGCGGCGCAGTTCATCAAGTACGAGCGCCCGAACGCCTGGCTGAACTCCGGCGGTGCCGGCACCATGGGCTACTCGGTGCCCGCGGCGATGGGTGCGAAGGTCGCAGAGCCGGAGCGTCACGTCTGGGCGATCGACGGCGACGGCTGCTTCCAGATGACCAATCAGGAGCTCGCGACCTGCACCATCAACAACATCCCGATCAAGGTCGCGATCATCAACAACTCCTCGCTGGGCATGGTGCGCCAGTGGCAGACGCTGTTCTACGACGGCCGCCACTCGAACACCGACCTCAACACCGGGCACGGCACGGTCCGAATCCCCGACTTCGTGAAGCTCGCCGAGGCGTACGGCTGCCTGGCGATCCGCGTGGAGAAGGAGGAAGAGGTGGATGCCGCCATCCAGCTCGCGCTCGAGACGAACGACCGCCCCGTGGTGATCGACTTCGTCGTGAGCGCCGACTCCATGGTGTGGCCGATGGTCCCGCAGGGCGTCAGCAACAGCTACGTCCAGTACGCCCGCGAGCACGCGCCCGACTTCGACCAGGAGGACTGATCCATGTCGACTCACGTGCTGAGCCTGCTGGTGGAGAACACCCCAGGACTCCTCACCCGCGTCGCCGGGCTGTTCGCCCGTCGCGGCTTCAACATCGACTCCCTCGCCGTCGGCGTGACCGAGGTGCCCGGTATCTCCCGCATCACGGTCGTCGTCGACGTCGAGGAGCTGCCGCTCGAGCAGGTCACGAAGCAGCTCAACAAGCTGATCAACGTGATCAAGATCGTCGAGCTCGATTTCTCGACGTCGGTCCAGCGCGAGCACATGCTCGTGAAGGTGCGCACCGACAACGCCACGCGCTCGAACGTGATCGAGGTGGTGAACCTCTTCCGCGCGTCGGTGGTGGATTACGCCTCGGATGCGCTCGTGATCGAGGTGACCGGCGACAAGGGCAAGGTCGACGCCATGCTCCGTGCACTGGAGCCCTTCGGCATCAAGGAGATCGCGCAGTCGGGTCTTCTCGCCATCGGGCGCGGCGGTAAGAGCATCACCGAACGCGTCCTGCGCGGCTGACCATCCCGAGCAACACAGTCTTCGCCGCTCCTGGAGCGCGCGAATCCCGACGAAACGCAAAGAACAAGGAGAAACACACAGTGAGCACCGAGATCTTCTACGACGCCGACGCAGACCTGTCCCTGATCCAGGGCAAGAAGGTCGCGATCGTCGGCTACGGCTCGCAGGGCCACGCCCACGCGCAGAACCTGCGCGACTCGGGCGTCGAGGTCGCCATCGCACTGAAGGAGGGCTCCAAGTCCGCCGCGAAGGCCGAAGAGGCCGGCTTCCCCGTGAAGACCGTCGCCGAGGCCACCGAGTGGGCCGACGTCATCATGATCCTCGCGCCGGACCAGCACCAGCGCATCATCTACAGCGAGTCCATCGCGCCGAACCTCACGGCCGGCAAGACGCTCGCCTTCGCACACGGCTTCAACATCCGCTTCGGCTACATCGACGCCCCCGAGGGTGTCGACGTGATCCTCGTCGCTCCGAAGGCTCCGGGCCACACTGTCCGTCGCGAGTTCGTCGCCGGCCGTGGCATCCCCGACATCATCGCCGTCGAGCGCGACGCATCGGGCCACGCCTGGGACCTCGCCCTCTCGTATGCGAAGGCCATCGGCGGCACCCGCGCCGGCGTCATCAAGACGACCTTCACCGAAGAGACCGAGACCGACCTGTTCGGCGAGCAGGCCGTGCTCTGCGGTGGCGTGAGCCACCTCGTGCAGGCTGGCTTCGAGACGCTGACCGAGGCCGGCTACCAGCCGCAGATCGCCTACTTCGAGGTGTTGCACGAGCTCAAGCTCATCGTCGACCTGATGTGGGAGGGTGGCATCGCCAAGCAGCGCTGGTCGATCTCCGACACCGCCGAGTTCGGCGACTACGTCTCGGGCCCGCGCGTCATCGACGAGCGCGTCAAGGAGAGCATGCAGGGCGTGCTGGCCGACATCCAGTCGGGCGCCTTCGCGAAGCGCTTCATCGACGACCAGGACAACGGGGCCGAGGAGTTCCTCGCCCTGCGCGCCAAGGAGGAGCAGCACCCCATCGAGGTCACCGGCAAGGAGCTGCGTTCGCTCTTCGCCTGGAAGCAGCAGGACGAGGACTACGTCGACGGCAGCGCTGCGCGCTGACCTGAGTCCAGCCTGACCTGAGTCAAGAAGAACGGGCGCCCCCTCGGGGGCGCCCGTTCTTTCGTCTTCATCCCGGCGGGTCAGGCCCGGGTGAGTTCCTCGAGGATCTCGATCACGTGCCGGTAGGGGCGGCCGGTGGCCCTGGTCATCCCGATCTCGCAGGTCCGGTTGGCCGACACGAACGCATCGAAGCCGCCAAGTTCGACCTCTGCGGCAGCGATCTCGGCGGACTCCTGCGCGGTCGCACTGGCGGTGAGTTCCGGATGCAGCATCCCGCGGTCACCGGCGAACGCGCAGCAGCCCCAGCCCTCCGGGATGAACACGTCGTCGGCGACGGCGGCCGCGATCTCGGTCAGAGCGCCCGTCGCCCCGAGGGCGGTCGTCGAGCACGTCGGGTGTAGGGCCACGGTCGGAAGCTTCGCCGGCACGGTCAACCGCGGCAGCACCTCTCGGGCGACGTACGTCGTCGCATCCTCGATCCGGAGCCCGGCGTACTTCGGACTCTTCGCCACGGACTGCGCGAGCATCACATCGAGGCCCTCGGTGCAGGATGCGGCGTCGCACACCACGGGGAGCTCGCCCTGGCGGCTCGCCTCCCACAGAGAATCCAGCACCCGGTCGGACATGAGCCGGTAACCGTCGAGGTGGCCCTTGGACTTCCAGGGCGTGCCGCAGCAGAGGCCGCCGTTCTCCTCAGGGATCACGATGGGGATGCCGGCGCGTTCCAACAGCTCGCGCAGCGCGTCCCTCGATCCCTGGCCTTCGCCCTCCGCGCCGAACATCGTGCCGATGCACGCGCCGAAGAACACGACCTGCGCATCGCTCGGGGCTGCGGGGAGCGGAGGCTTCGACCCGCCGCGGGGAAGTCCGGCGTCGTAGAGCGGGAGCGTGTCGGCACCCAGAACGGCGCGTCCCACCCGGGTCACTCCGCGGACGAGAGGAGCCGGGAGCGCGTCGGCGACCGTGAGGGCGATACCGCCGGCCCGGGTGACCGTGCTCCAGTGCTTGGCCGCCGTGCCCCAGAGGGCACCCTCGACCGCGTTCGACTGCTCGGCCCGCAGCCGACGAACCAGGTCGCCGGTGTTGATGTCGACCGGGCACGCCACACCGCACATGCCGTCGACGGCGCAGGTCTGCACGCCGTCGTAGTCGTAGTCCTTCTGCAGGTCCCGCAGCAGCTCGGTGTCGCCCTGCTCTTCGGCCCAGGCCATGTCACGGCGGATCACGATGCGCTGGCGCGGGGTGAGCGTGATGCTCTTGCTCGGACACGTCGGCTCGCAGTACCCGCACTCGACGCAGCGATCGACCTCGTTCTCGACCGTGGGAACGCGTTTGAGGTCGTGCAGGTACGAATCGGGGTCGTCGGAGAGGACGACGCCGGGGTTGAGGATGCCGTCGGGATCGAGCAGGCCCTTGATCTCCCACATCATGTCGGTCAGCTCGTCGCCGTACTGGCGGCGCACGAACGGCGCCATGATGCGACCGGTTCCGTGCTCGGCCTTCAGCGAACCCTGCTGGGACAGCACGAGGTCGACCAGGTCGTCCGTGAACCGGCGGTAGCGGGCGACGCTGTCGGCGTCGTCGAAGCGCTCGTTGAGCAGGAAATGGACGTTCCCGTCCTTCGCATGACCGAAGATGACCGAGCCCTCGTAGCCGTGCTCGGCGAACAGTTCGATCAGTCGCTCACAGGTCGCGAGCAGGCGGGGGACAGGGACGACGATGTCTTCGAGCAGAGCGGTCGTGCCGGAGGGGCGCGCACCCGCCACCGCCGTGTAGAGACCCTTGCGCACATGCCACAGCGCGGCCCGCTCGGCGGCGTCCGTCGTGAGTCGAGGCGCCACGGCCAGCGGCAGGGCCTCGAAATGCACCTGGGCGGCGGCGCTCGACTCCGTGAGGGACGCAGCATCGGAGGCGTGGACTTCCACGAGCAGGGCCGCATGCCCCTGGACGTCGATCTCCGCGATCGCCGCCGGGACATCGCTCAGACCCTGTGCCACGCGCAGCGATGCGGCATCCATCAGCTCGATCGTCGCGAGGCCGAGACGCGTGAGGTCGGGGAGTGCGGTCATGGCGGCCGACAGCGTCTCGAACACGAGCAGACCGGTGGCGATCGCCGGACGAACCTCGATCGTGCGGAACCGTGCCTCGGCGACGAACGCGAGGGTGCCCTCGGACCCGATGATGAGGTGCTCGAGGATGCGCACCGGATCGTCGAAGTCGAGCAGGGCGTTGAGGCCGTAGCCCATGGTGTTCTTCATCGAGAACTGCTGCCGGAGGAAGGCGACGTGCTCCGGTGCGGCGAGCAATCGGGCGCGCAGGGCCAGGAGCCCGTCGGCGATCGCCGGTTCCGCGGCGCGCAGCAGCTCGTTCGCGTCGGGTCGTCCGGTGTCGAGGATCGTCCCGCTCGGGAGCACGATCGTCATCGATTCGATGGTCTGGTACGAGTTCTCGGTGATGCCGCAGGCCATGCCGCTGGAGTTGTTCGCCACGACCCCGCCGATCGTGCAGGCGATCTCACTCGCCGGGTCGGGCCCGAGCTTGCGGCGGTGGCGTGTCAGCCGGGTGTTGACCTGGCGAACCGTGGCTCCGGGACCGACGCGGACGAATGCGCCGTCGTCCTCCACGCGGATGTCGCGGAAGTGGCTGCGCGTGTCGACGAGGATGTCGCCGCTGACGCTCTGCCCCGACAGGCTCGTCCCGCCGGAGCGGAAGGTCATCGTGCGTCCCGCCGCGCGCACGGCGCCGAACGCACGGGCGACGCCCTCGGCATCCGCGGGGGAGAGCACCGCATCCGGGATGAGCAGGTAGTGCGAAGCGTCGTGTGCCCGGGCGAAGCGGTCGATGGACCGGGAGTGCACCTCGGTCGTGGGGCCCAGCAGTGCGGGATCCAGCGGTTCGGCGAGTGTGGTCGGCACGGTGCTCCTCTGCTCCGTCGAAAGATTGTCTGACAAGTGTACCGACGGCGGGGCGTTTCGTTAGACTGACCGGATGACCATGAGCTCGGACGCGCCGCTCGGCATCGTCGGCGTGGTCGACGCCGTCACCGCTCAGCTGCGCGGACGCATCCTCCGCGGCGAGATCGGCTCCGGCACGCCGCTCACGGAGTCAGCCGTCTCGCAGACGTTCGGGGTGGCCAGGCCGAGTGCGAAAGCAGCCATCGAACAGCTCGTCGCCACCGGACTCCTGGTGCGCACCGCGCATCGAAGCGCCCGCGTCGTCGGGATCGACTCCGAGACCGTGCGCGACGTCTACCGCACGAGGACACGGCTGGAGAGCGCGGCGCTGCGCGAACTCGCCGTGACCAGGACCGTTCCGGACGCTGCCCGCGACGCCAACGCCGAGATCCTCGCGATGCCGGCCGGCCCCGACCCGGCGACTGTCGGCCCTGATCTGCGCTTCCACACCGCGCTCATCGACGCGCTCCAGAGCGAGCGGACCGGTCGCATGTACCGCAGCGTCCTCGACGAGGTGCGACTGTGCATGGCGCAAGTGCAGGGCCGCCGCCTGCTCGACGCTGCGGTGATCGCTGCCCAGCACGCCGACATCCTCGACGCGGTCGAGTCCGGAGAGGGCGAGCGTGCGGCCGCCCTCCTCGAGGCGCATCTCACTTCGGCCGAGGAGAGGCTCGTCGAAGCGCTCGACGCTGACTAGAGCCGATCGGCCGTCACTCGGCCGGGGCCTCGTCGACGACGATGGGCGCTTCCGTGGAATCCGCCCATTCCGGCGCGGGGAGGACGGTGTCCACCTGCCCCGCCTGGATCGCTCGCAGCGCCTCGGTGATCTCCTCGTCGTTCTCGGGAACGGGAAGGTCGCATGCACGCAGCTCGGAGGCGAACTGCAGCGTCAGCCGGTTCTTGCCCGCTTCCACGGCCTGTGCCGTCGTGCCGGTGATGATCTCGCTGCCGGTCTGGATCGCGGAGACCTCATCGCAGACGTGGTACACCTTGCCGCCCTCGACCCACACGACCTCGTCCTTGCCGAGCAGCTGGATCACGGCGGACTGATCGGCCGTGTACTGCTCGACCGACGGCGGAGCGAAGTCGACGCCGAGGACGACGGCGAGAGCCGCGAGAGCTACTCCGACGATGCCGGCCGTCGTCTTCTGGCCTTTGTCCATGTCCTTGTTGAGGAAGATCAGGATGACGAGGGGGAGGAAGGCGACGATCGCGATGATCGCGCCGAGCTGGTTCTGGACGAAGAACCGTGTCTTGTCGGACTTCCGCGCGGGGTCGAGGCGATTCGCCTTCTTCCAGAGCACGGACCCGGTGATCGAGAGTGCGGCGATCACGACGAGCAGCACGAGGAGTGCGATGAACGCCCACTGCGGGAACGTCGCCGTGACGCCGTGCTCCTCGAGCAGTCCGGTGTCGGGGTTGCGGAGGAGCTGTCCGTCCTCGCCGACGTAGACGCGCTGGCGCAGCAGCCAGAAGATGCCGACGGCTTCGCCGATGATCGCGACGGTCCAGAGCACGGCGGCGATCCAGCGGAAGCGGGTGGCCTTCGCTTTCGCCTCGGGAGTGGGGACCCATCCGGCGGGCGGCTCGGTGTTCGTGCTGCTCGCCGCAGGCCGCTCGACGTCGGCGTTCTTGTTGTCGCTGTCGGCCACGGTGCTCCCCTTTTCCTTCCGGTGCCCGCCATACCGGCTCAAGGCAACCCCGAGCATAGTGGACCGGGTGTCCTACTCTGGGGAGATGACTTCCGATTCCGACGACGCCCTCAGTTGGGAGGGCGACGACGCCGCGGCGCCGCAGGATCGCGCCCTTCCGCACGGCTGGAACGCCGTGGGCAGGGGCAGCGAAGAGGTGGGGACGGTCGAGGATGACGGCACCGTCACCCCCGCTGCGACCGACGAGCCGGCGGGCATGAGCACCATGATGCTGTTGATCCTCGGGGTCGTCGGCGGCGTCTATCTCCTCTACACGATCGGCTGGATCGTCGGCGGACTGCGACTCAAGCCGCTGGCCTCGTTCCTCGTCGACGACGCCATGTTCCTGCCGTGGTTCGTGCTGGCGATCGCCGCGCCCGCGCTGTGGTTCCTCGCGACCTGGGTCCTGACCCGGGGGAGGGCCGCGTGGATCCGCGTCGCCGTGCTGCTCGCGGGCGTGGTCCTCCTCGTTCCCTGGCCCTTCGTCACCGTGGGGGTGATCGGATCGTGAGTGCGTCTTCCGCTCCTCAGCAGGTCTCGGCGGGCTCGCCCCGCTGGCTCGTCGGACTCGTCATCGGGCTGGCAGGGCTGTTCTACGCCTACGCGGTGTGGAACGCCGTCGCCCACCTGATCACGATGGCGCAGACCGGATTGACCGGAGGGGGATGGGCGACACTCCTGTTCGGCGTCGCCTTTCCCGCCATCGTCTTCGCGTTCGCGTTCGTGATCGGTCGACGACGCAATGTCGGAGAGCTCTCCCTGGTGTTCCTCGCGGGACTCGGCATCGTCGCGGTCTTCTGGATGAGCCTCATCGCGCTCAGCCTCACGATGCCGAGCGCCTGAGTCGCACGCGGTCACACGGCACGGAGGGCCTCGAGCGCTCGGGTAGAGTTGACGCGATCGCGCCCCCATGGTGTGCGGCGCATCGGCCACTCCCGCCTGCCGCGCTGCCCCGAAGGATCCACTGTGCCGAAGCCTGTCGTGCTCATCGCCGAAGTACTCTCTCCCGCCACGATCGACGCTCTCGGTCCCGACTTCGACGTCCGCGATGTCGATGGCACCGACCGCGAGGCGCTGTTCGCGGCACTCGCGGATGCCGACGCCGTGCTGGTCCGCTCGGCGACCCGCATCGACGAAGAGGCTCTGGGGCACGCCCCGAAGCTCAAGGTCGTCGCCCGTGCCGGAGTCGGCCTCGACAACGTCGACATCAAGGCGGCCACGGCTGCCGGCGTCATGGTCGTCAATGCGCCGACCTCCAACATCGTCTCCGCCGCCGAGCTCACGGTCGGCCACATCCTGAGCCTCGCCCGCCGCATTCCCGCCGCGCACGCCTCGCTCTCCGCAGGCGCCTGGAAGCGCAGCTCCTTCACGGGAGCCGAACTCTTCGAGAAGACGGTCGGCATCGTCGGCCTCGGTCGCATCGGTGCGCTCGTCGCCGCGCGCCTTGCCGCTTTCGACATGCGTGTCGTCGCCTACGACCCCTACGTCACCTCGGCGCGCGCCCAGCAGCTCGGCGTGCAGCTCCTCTCGCTCGATGAGCTCGTCGCCGAGTCCGACTTCCTCACGATCCACATGCCGAAGACGCCGGAGACCACCGGCATGATCGGTGCCGAGCAGTTCAAGGCCATGAAGCCGACCGCGTTCGTCGTCAACGTCGCGCGCGGCGGCCTGATCGACGAGGAGGCGCTGCACGCCGCCCTCGTCGCGGGAGAGATCGCCGGTGCAGGCCTCGACGTCTTCACCTCCGAGCCCCCCGCAGAGGGTGGCACCGCTCGTCCGCTGCTCGATCTCCCCAACGTCGTCGTCACCCCGCACCTCGGTGCGAGCACCGAGGAGGCGCAGGAGAAGGCCGGCGTCTCGGTCGCCCGATCCGTGCGTCTCGCGCTCGGCGGCGACCTGGTGCCCGACGCGGTCAACGTCGCCGGCGGTGTCATCGACCCGTACGTGCGCCCCGGCATCTCGCTGGTCGAGAAGCTCGGTCAGATCTTCGCGTCGCTGGCGACCTCGCCGCTCACGAGCCTCGACGTCGAGGTGCACGGTGAGCTCAACGACTACGACGTGAGCGTGCTCAAGCTCGCCGCTCTCAAGGGCGTCTTCACGAACATCGTCAGCGAGACCGTCTCCTACGTCAACGCGCCGCTCCTCGCCGACCAGCGCGGCATCGCCGTGCGCCTGCTCAAAGACGACGTGAGCGATGAGTATCGCAACGTGATCACGCTCGCCGGCGCGCTGTCGGACGGGTCCCAGCTGTCGGTGTCCGGCACGCTCACGGGCCCGAAGCAGGCCGAGAAGCTGATCGGCATCAACGATCACGCGCTCGAGCTGCCGATCGAGAAGCACCACGTCGTCATGCTGTACACCGACCGTCCCGGCATCGTCGCGGTCTACGGTCAGAAGTTCGGCGAGGCGGGCATCAACATCGCCGGCATGCAGATCGCCCGCGAGGCGGCCGGTGCGCAGGCGCTCAGCGTTTTGACGCTGGACTCCCCGGTGTCCGACGAGCTGCTCGACGACGTGCGCGACGCGATCGACGCCGACCTGTTCCGTCAGATCGAGATCACCGAGGTCTGATCGAAGGCTGCAGACAGGAGGGCGGGAGCGTGATGCTCCCGCCCTCCTCTGTAGGGTGTTGCGGTCAGGCTGTCGCCTTCAGCACCAGCGCGATCAGCTCGGCGAGCTCGTCGCTGCGGGGGACCAGACGCTCGGGCCCGTGCACGTCGAGCGAGTTGTTGAAGTAGAGCCCGTCGCTGACCAGCATCACGAGGTCGAGGCTCGCCGTGTCGCGCACGTGCGGACGGATCGTCTCGGCCCACCGTCGCCGCGTGTCGCGGAGCATGTCGGCTGCCGGCACGGATCCGCCCTGCGCGAGTCGGGTCGCGGCGATGAGTGCGCGGTCGAGTGCGTCGTCTTCCATCACCGATGTGCGCACGTAGTACGCGACGGGGCCTTCCTCAGCGGACGACATCCGTTCCAGGTCGAGTGTCGTGAGGTTGTCGAGGCGCTCCATCAGCCCGGCTTCGAGGTCATCCTTCGAGCCGAAGTGGTAGAGGAGCCCGCCCTTCGACACTCCCGCGGCCTTGGCCGTCGCGTCGAGTGTCGCCGCACGTTCGCCGTCTTCGATGAGGATCGCTTCGAAGGCGTCGAGCACTTTCTCGCGGGCGAGGGGAGGTCGGGGCATCGTGGATCCTCTGCACAGGGAAGCGGCGGGAATTCTGTTACTATACCATCCGGACGGTTCACTAACGATGCCGCCGTAATTGTGAGAGGTGTTCCATGACCCGTACTGCGTCGATCCCGACGACAGAGACGGATGCTCCCCGCGTCGGAGCCCGTGGCTGGGCGGCGCTTGTCGTCCTCATGCTGCCGGTGCTGCTGGTGTCGGTGGACAACACGGTGCTGAGCTTCGCGCTCCCCGAGATCTCCATCGCGCTCGCCCCCACCGGGGCCGAGCAGCTGTGGATCATCGACGTGTACCCCCTGGTGCTCGCCGGGCTCCTGGTGACGATGGGCACGCTGGGCGACCGCTTCGGCCGCCGGAAGATGCTGCTGATCGGTGCGACCGGCTTCGCCGCCGTGTCGGCTCTCGCCGCCTTCGCGCCGACGGCCGGGCTGCTCATCGCCGCCCGCGCGCTCCTCGGTTTCTTCGGCGCCATGCTGATGCCGTCGACCCTCTCGCTGCTGCGCTCGATCTTCCAGAACCGCGACCAGCGCCGCATGGCGATCGCGGTGTGGGCCTCGGCGTTCTCCGCCGGTTCCGCCCTCGGACCCATCGTGGGCGGATTCCTCCTCGAGCACTTCGCCTGGGGATCGGTGTTCCTCATCGCCGTCCCCGTGCTCATCCCGCTCCTGATCGCGGCACCGCTGCTCGTCCCGGAGAGCCGCGACCCGAACCCGGGCCGCATCGACCTGATCAGCATCGCGCTCTCGATGGCGACCATGATCCCCGTCGTCTACGCGATCAAGTCGCTGGCCGTCGACGGACCGAGCCTCACGGCCGGCGCATGGGCTCTGCTCGGCTTCGGCATGGGGTACCTGTTCGTCCGTCGCCAGCTGCGCTCCCGGTCGCCGATGCTCGATATGGCGCTGTTCCGGCGAGGCTCATTCTCCGGGGCGATCCTGGTGAACCTCCTCAGCGTCGTCGCGCTCGTCGGCTTCCTCTACTTCGTGTCGCAGCACCTGCAACTGGTGCTCGGACTGTCGCCGATGATGGCGGGCTTGGCACTCGTCCCCGGCATGCTCGCGATGATCGTCGCCGGCCTCTCGGTCGTGCCCGTCTCGCGCCGAGTGCCGCCGCACATCGTGATCCCGGTCGGACTCGCGTTCTCGGTGGCGGGCTACCTGATCGTGGCATTCACGACCCACGCGCACGGAGTGCTTCCCCTCGTCATCGCCTTCGTCGTGCTCGGCATCGGCATCGGGGCGGCGGAGACGATCTCGAACGAGCTGATCCTCTCCAGTGCCCCCGCGGCGAAGGCCGGCGCGGCGAGTGCCGTCTCCGAGACAGCGTACGAACTCGGCGCCGTGCTCGGCACCGCGGTGCTGGGCGGCATCATCACCGCGTTCTACCGCGGCGCGCTCGTGCTGCCCGAAGGGCTGCCGGCCGATGTGGCGCACGCGGCGGGGGAGACCCTCGCCGGCGCCTACACCGCGGCGCAGGCGCTTCCGGAGCAGCTCGGGACAGCGCTGTGGGATGCGGCTGCTGCCGCGTTCGGCTCCGGTGTGATGGTGACGTCGCTGATCGGCGCTGCCCTCGTGGTCCTCGCCGGTGTCATCGCGGCCGTCACACTGCGCAAAGCCCCCTCGCACTGACCAGTACGCTGGGAGGACCGGCCCGCTCGACCCCGTCGGGCCCGGCCGGTCCATCCCCGTGCAGTGCGCAAGGAGTCTCATGTCGCGTGTCGTGAAGCTGGCCGTCATCCCCGGTGACGGCATCGGTCCCGAGGTCATCGCCGAGGCGGAGAAGGTGCTCGACGCCGTCACCGCGTCCAGCGATGTGGTCTTCGACAAGACCCGTTTCTCGCTGGGTGCCGGGCGCTTCCTCGAGACCGGCGACACCCTCACCGACGACGACCTCGCATCGATCGCCGCGAACGATGCGATCCTGCTCGGTGCGGTCGGAGGCACGCCGGGCGACCCGCGTCTGAAGGATGCGAACATCGAGCGGGGACTGCTGCTGAAGCTGCGCTTCACGCTCGACCACTACGTGAACCTGCGTCCGTCGAAGCTCTTCGCGGGCGCGCCCGGCCCCCTGGCGGATCCGGGTGAGATCGACTTCGTCGTGGTCCGCGAAGGTACGGAAGGCCCCTACGTCGGCAACGGCGGTGCGATCCGCAAGGGCACGTCGCAGGAGGTCGCGAACGAGACCTCGGTGAACACGGCCTTCGGTGTGGAGCGCGTCGTGCGCTACGCCTTCGATCTCGCCGAGCGCCGCCGCAAGAAGCTGACTCTCGTGCACAAGACGAACGTGCTCGTGCACGCAGGAGCCATCTGGCAGCGTGTCGTCAACGAGGTCGCCGCCGAGCACCCCGACGTGACCGTCGACTATCTGCACGTCGACGCGGCCACGATCTTCCTGGTCACCGACCCCTCGCGCTTCGACGTGATCGTCACCGACAACCTGTTCGGCGATATCCTCACCGACCTCGCGGGAGCCGTGACCGGCGGTATCGGACTCGCGGCGTCGGGGAACATCAACCCCGACGGCGCGTTCCCCTCGATGTTCGAGCCCGTGCACGGTTCGGCGCCCGACATCGCGGGCCAGCAGAAGGCCGATCCGACCGCGGCGATCCTCTCGATCGCACTGCTGCTCGACCACCTCGGCCTCGCAGGGGAATCCGCACGCGTGAGCGCGGCGGTCGAGGCCGACATCGCCGCACGCACGGCGGCACGAACGACGGCGGAGATCGGCTCCGCGATCACTGCGCGCCTCTGACTGCAGGCGTAGGCTGAACGGGCGCGACGATGCGCCCACCCACGAGGAATGGATGATGAGATGACGACCATCGATGCCGAGGCGACCGTGGCTCCCCTGGAGTTCCTCGTCATGAAGAACCTGAACGCTGTGTCACCCGACCGTCTCGCCGAGGCGCTGGAGAATCCGGGCTTCGGCGTGGTCTTCACCGATCACATGGTCGACATCTGCTGGTCCGCCAAGGGCGGGTGGCACCGCCCGCGCGTGCAGCCGTACGGTCCGATTCCGCTGGACCCCGCCGCATCCGTCCTGCACTACGCGCAGGAGATCTTCGAGGGCATCAAGGCCTATCGTCACGCCGACGGCTCGATCCACACGTTCCGTCCCGACCGCAACGCCGCGCGCCTGCAGGCCAGCGCCCGCCGACTCGCGCTGCCGGAGCTGCCGACCGAGTACTTCATCCAGTCGCTGCGCGAGCTCATCGCCGTCGACGGCCGCTGGGTGCCGACCGGGGCGGACCAGAGTCTCTACCTGCGGCCCTTCATGTTCGCCAAGGAGGCCTTCCTCGGCGTCCGCGCCGCCCAGAAGGTCGCCTACTACGTGATCGCCAGCCCTGCGGGCGCCTACTTCACCGGCGGCGTCAAGCCGGTGCGCATCTGGCTCTCCGAGGAGTACGCTCGCGCGGGCAAGGGCGGCACGGGCAAGGCGAAGACCGGCGGCAACTATGCCTCCAGCCTGCTCGCACAGAGCGAGGCCAGCGCGAAGGGCTGCGACCAGGTGGTCTTCCTCAACGAGAAGCGCGACGTCGAAGAGCTCGGCGGCATGAACGTCGTCTTCGTCTTCAAGGACGGCCGGGTGGTGACACCGGAGTCGGACAGCATCCTCGAGGGCATCACGCGCGACTCGCTGCTGCAGCTCGCGGAGGACCGCGGCTACACGGTCGAGAAGCGTCCGATCTCGATCGACGAGTGGCGTGAAGGCGTGGCTTCCGGAGACATCGTCGAGGTGTTCGCCTGCGGCACCGCGGCAGTCGTCACTCCGATCGGTGCGCTGGTCGGCGACGGGTTCGACGAGCCGCAGCCGCTGGGCGAGCTCGCCCTCTCGCTGCGTGAGGAGCTCACCGACATCCAGTACGGTCGCCGCGAAGACAAGCACGGCTGGCTCCTGCGTCTCGACGCCTGAGCCGCGGGAGCGCTCGGTAGGCTGGATCCATGAAGATCGCCCGGTTCAGCCACGACGAAGCCATCATGTACGGGATCATCGACGAGCGCGAGCTCGTGGTGCTCGCCGGAGACCCGATGTTCACCGGGTACGAGACCACCGGCGCGCGTGTGCCGCTCGCGGATGCTGCGCTGCTCGCCCCGGTGATCCCGCGGTCGAAGGTCGTCTGCGTCGGCAAGAACTACCACGACCACGCCGCCGAGATGGGGGGAGTGGCTCCCGAGGAGCCGCTGCTCTTCCTGAAGCCCAACACCTCGGTGATCGGCCCCGGCGACGCGATCGTGCGTCCGACCCTCTCCGAGCGCACCGAGTACGAGGGTGAGCTCGTCGTGGTGATCGGCAAGATCGCGAAGAACGTGAAGGCCGAGAACGCACTCGACTACGTGCTGGGCTACACGATCGGGAACGACGTGACCGCGCGTGACCTGCAGCGCAAGGACGGCCAGTGGTCGCGTGCGAAGGGCTTCGACACGTTCTGCCCCCTCGGGCCGGTCATCGAGACCGATTTCGACCCGGCGAACGCCACCATCGAGACCCGCGTGAACGGAGAGGTGCGGCAGCATGCACCTCTGACCGACATGATCCACTCCGTGCCGGCGATCATCGAGTACGCCTCCGCCGTGTTCACCCTGCTGCCCGGAGACGTGATCATGACGGGGACGCCGGCCGGTGTCGGCACGTTCGAGGCCGGCGACGTGGTCGAGGTCGAGATCTCGGGACTGGGCATCCTGCGCAACAGCGTGCGCGACGCCGTACCCGCACCATGAGCGATGTCGCCCTGACGGCGACGCAGCAGGCGACCGTCCAGCGGCGGACCGTACTGGTGCTGTCCTTCGGGCAGGTGCTGGGCGGCATCGCCTTCGGCGCCACGGTGTCGCTCGGCGCTCTTCTGGCGGCGGACATCTCGGGGAACGATGCGCTCTCCGGCCTGGCGACGGCGTCGGTCACGTTGGGAGCGGCGGCGTGCGCCATTCCGCTCGCGCGTCTCGCCGCGCGCGTCGGACGGCGTCGGGCACTCACCCTCGGCAACCTGTTCGCGCTGGTCGGCATCGCTGTCGTCATCCTCGCCGCCTCTGTGCGGGTCTTCCCCCTGCTGCTGGCGGGCATCCTGATGATCGGCGCCGGCAACGCGGGCAACCTGCAGTCCCGGTTCGCGGCCACGGATCTGGCAGCACCTCAGCATCGCGGCCGTGATCTCTCGATCGTCGTCTGGTCGACGACCATCGGCGGGGTCGCCGGGCCCTTACTCCTCGGTCCCGGAGAGATCGTGGGGCAGGCGGTCGGCATGCCGCCGCAGACCGGCTCCTATCTGTTCTCGTTCGTCGCGCAGTGTGCGGCTCTGGTGCTGTACCTCGTAGCCCTCCACCCCGATCCGCTGCTCGCTGCGCAGCGTCTCGCGAAGGTGGCGGCGGCGACGACCGGGGCCGTGGTGCTCGACCGCCCTCGTGTAGCGCGCTACGCGATCTTCGCGGTCGCCGGATCCCACGTGGTGATGGCGTCCGTGATGGCGATGACGCCCGTGCACCTCTCGCACATGGCACATGGCGCGCAGGGCAGGGCAGCCACTCCGGCCGATGTGTCCGCGCTCGTCGGCATCACGATCGCTTTGCACGTCGGCGGCATGTACGCTCTGTCGCCCGTGTTCGGCGTGCTCGCCGATCGCTGGGGGCGTCTGCGCGTGGTGCTGTTGGGTCAGGTGCTGCTCGCCGGTGCGCTGGCGTTCGCCGTGTTCGCGGGCACGGAGGCCTGGGGCGTGATGGTCGCGCTCATCCTGCTGGGGCTGGGCTGGAGTGCGGCGACGGTCGCCGGTGCCGCGCTGCTCACCGAGGCGTCCGCACCGGAGCTGCGCACCCGCCGGCAGGGCCGCAGTGACTCGCTGATGAGCCTCTCGGCGGCAGCCGGATCGGTACTGGCCGGGGTCGTCCTGGCGAACTTCCAGTACGCGGGGCTCGGTGTGGCCGCGTTCATCCTGGTGATCGCGATCGTCGCGCTGTCTCCGCTGGCTCGCTCCGGCACCCGATGAAGGACTGGGCCGGGGTCGGGGAGGCATACGCCGCCTCGTACGCGGACCTCTGCGCAGGGACCTTCCCCGTGATGCGTGACGCGCTGGGCACGCCTGGCGACCGCAACCTGCTCGATGTCGGTGCCGGCGACGGCACACTCGCCGAAACGTGGTCGGTGGGCGGATGGGATGTCACCGCCTGCGAACCGGAGGCGTCGATGCGCGCCGTCTCGCGGCGGCGGCATCCTGCGATCGAGCCGGTCGACGGTGCACTGCCCGATCTTCCGTTCGCCGACGGCACGTTCGACGTCGTCGTCGCGAACTTCGTGCTGAATCACGTCGCCTCGCCACGCGAATCGGCCGCCGAACTGCGCCGGGTGAGTCGCGGCATCGTCATCGCGACCACCTGGACGCTGTCGCCCTCCTGGCTCTGGGCCGAGATCACGGGACGTGCCGGGCTGAAGCCGTTCGCGGGCGCGAGGCTTCCGGCTGCGGAGGACTTCGAGCGGACGCCCGAGGGTTTCGCACGGATGCTGAGGGAGGCGGGCCTGGGCCATGTCGGCGTCGCGGAGCATGAGTGGACCTGGAACGCGCGACCCGAGGCGCTCTGGGCATCGGTCGAAGGAGGTGTCGCCGGTGCGGGCGCCCTATACGCCGGACTGGATGCGGGCGATCGGCGACGTTTCCGCGCGGCCTTCGACTTCGTCGTCGAGCAGCGGCGGAGAGGTGGCGTTCTGCCCCTCGAGCACCGGGCGGCGATAGCCGTGGCGACGGACGCCTGAACGCCCACCGCCCGCCAGCGGAGACGACCTCGTCCCCGTAGAATCGAAGGGCTATGGCTACCCCTCACCCCCTCACCACGACTGTCAGTGGTGCCGACGTCCGCGTCCGCTTCTGCCCATCGCCGACCGGGCTGCCGCACGTCGGCATGGTCCGCACGGCGCTCTACAACTGGGCGTACGCACGCCACAACGGCGGGAAGATGGTGTTCCGCATCGAGGACACCGATGCCGCCCGCGACAGCGAGGAGAGCTTCCGTCAGCTCGTCGATGCGCTCACCTGGCTCAAGATCGACTGGGACGAGGGTGTCGAGGTCGGCGGACCCCACGCTCCGTATCGGCAGTCCGAGCGCCACGACATCTACCGTGAGGTGATCGACAAGCTCATCGCCACCGGGGCGCTGTACGAGAGCTACTCGACGGCGGAGGAGATCGACGCGCGCAACGAGGCCGCAGGCCGCGCCAAGCAGCTCGGCTACGACAACTTCGACCGCGACCTCACCGACGAGCAGAAGGCGGCGTTCCGCGCCGAGGGCCGCCAGCCCGCCCTGCGCCTGCGCGTGCCGGACGAGGACGTCACCTACGTCGACCTCATCCGCGGCGAGGTCACGTTCCCCGCGGGTTCGTTCCCCGACTTCGTGGTCGTGCGGCCGAACGGCGTGCCGCTGTACACGTTCGTGAACCCTGTCGACGACGCGCTCATGGGCATCACCCACGTCCTGCGCGGCGAAGACCTCATGCCCTCCACCGCGCGCCAGCTCTCGCTGTACGCGGCGCTGATCGACGCCGGTGTCACGACCTTCGTGCCGCGCTTCGCGCACATGCCGCTCGTGCTGGGCGAGACCGGCAACAAGAAGCTCTCCAAGCGCGACCCGCAGGCCGACCTGTTCCTGCACCGCGACCGCGGCTTCATCCCCGAGGGGCTGTTGAACTACCTGGCGCTGCTCGGGTGGTCGATCGGTCCGGACCGCGACGTGTTTTCGCTCGACGAGTTCACCGCGGCGTTCGACATCGAGAACGTCAATCCGAACCCGGCACGCTTCGACCAGAAGAAGGCCGAATCGATCAACGGCGACCACATCCGGATGCTGGGGGAGAAGGACTTCGCCGAGCGGACGATCCCGTATCTCGCGGCGGCCGGCCTCTTCGACGAGCCCACGCACGAGCAGCTCGTGATGGCCTTCCGGGTCGCACCGCTCGTGCAGGAGCGCGTACAGCTGCTGGGCGAGGTCCCCGGCATGGTCGGGTTCCTGTTCGAGGACGAGGTCTCCTACGCCGAAGACGCGCTCAAGGGTCTGCCGGCGAATGCTGCCGAGGTCCTCGACGCGTGCGTCAGCGCCCTCGAGCCCGTGGAGGATTTCGTGCCCGAGAAGATCCAGGAAGCGCTGGCCACGGCGCTCGTCGAGAAGCTGGAGCTCAAGCCGCGGATTGCTTACGGGCCGCCGCGGGTCGCCATCACCGGCCGTCGGATCTCGCCGCCGCTGTTCGAGTCGATGGAGCTGCTCGGCAAGGATGAGTCCCTGCGTCGTCTGCGGTCGCTCTCGGCATTCCTCGCGAGCTGAGCGCGACGCGCCCGAGCGGCGGTGCGCACCGGTGGTTTTGGTGTTCCGCCGTCGCTCGGGTAAGCTTGAATCTCGGTGCGAGGCTCCGGTTTCGCCCTTGGGGTATGGTGTAATTGGCAACACGGCGGTTTCTGGTTCCGTTGTTCTTGGTTCGAGTCCAGGTACCCCAGCAAGACGAAAACCCCCGCTCAGGCGGGGGTTTCGTCGTTTCCGCGGGTACTGATTCCGGCTGGCGGCAGGCACCTGTCGACGCCGACATCCATCGAACGGACGAGGCCGGCGGGGTTCGCACGCAATAGGCTCCGAGCATGGCCCTGGAGTCTCTCTTCCTCCGTCTCGACCGGATCGCGGGCGGGCGGCAGGCCGGCGTCGCGATCAGCGAGGCCGACCGCACGCACCCCAAAACCGTGCGAGCGTTCACGTGGATCCTCTGGCTCCTCGTCGTCGAACTTGTGATCGGTGTGGGCGCCGTCATCGTCGCGCTGGTGCTGGCGGTCGATGGCGAGTCCGTCTCGTTCGCCGTCTGGATGCGAACTCTGGTCGTCCTCGCGATGACCGCGACATTGTTCTACTTCGCGTGGCGCGCGCAGCACGGCTGGCGATGGGCCTATCAGCGGCTGCGACTGTTCGCCCAGATCTTTCCCGTCATCACGCTCGTGATGGCCGCGATCCCCGGCCTGTACCCCCTCTGGATGGTGTCCGAGCAGATCGTCTTCAGTCTGATCATGATCGGCATAGCCGACTTCCTCACGAGCGATCACATGCGCCGCACCTTCGCGCGACCTCCGGCCGACGCCGAATAGCACGGCGGGGCGCGCGACGCCACTCCCTATCGCTGCACTTCGGAGACCGGCATCCTCTGCGGAGACGACTTCGGGGGAGGAGCACGAATGGCCAGACTGGTTCGAGTCGCACCGGATGAGGATCCGGGCTTCCGACGGGTTCGCTCGGGATCGGGTTTCCGCTACGTCGATCCCGCAGGCGAGACCGCACCGGAGGCGGATCGCGAACGCATCAGCGATCTGGTCATCCCGCCCGCGTGGCACGACGTGTGGATCGCGGCGGACCCGCTCGCGCACATCCAGGCCGTGGGAATCGACGGTGCGGGACGCAAGCAGTATCTGTACCACCCGCTGTGGCGCGTGAGCCGTGATCGCCGCAAGTTCGTGCGGGCGCTCGACCTTGCGGCCGCGCTCCCCGGTGCCAGAGCTCACGTGACCAGGGCGCTCAAAGAGGAAGGGCAGACCAAGGAGCGCGCTCTGGCTATCGCCTTCCGCCTGCTCGATGACGCGGCGCTCCGCATCGGCTCCGAGCGATACCTCGTACGGCACGGCAGCCGTGGGCTCACGACCCTTCGTCGGCGCGACGTGCGCGTGTCCGGCAGCGACGTGGCGTTGTCCTTCCCCGCGAAGAGCGGCCGCACCGCCTCGATCGAGATCACCGACGAGTCGCTCGCCGACGCGCTGACCGATTTCGCCGCAGGGAAGTCAGGAGCTTTCCTTCTGGCCTATCGCCGCGGTCGCCGCCGCGTGCGCATCACTCCGGTCGAGGTCAACACCTACCTTCGCGAGGTGACGGGGGCGTCTTTCACGGCCAAGGACTTCCGTACCCTGCACGGGACCGTCATCGCGGCCGATGCACTCGCCCGGATCGGCGAACTCGACCGGCGCAAGGATCGGGACCAGGCCGAGCGACTCGCCGTGCAGGCGGCCGCGACCGCGCTCGGGAACACGACTGCCGTCGCGCGCGGCAGCTACATCGATCCGCGGGTCTTCCGTCAGTACGCACGGGGACGCACGCTGGACCTCTCGGTGACGCCGGAGACGGCCATACGGCGGCTCCTGGGCGGGCCGGAGATCTCGAAGAAGGTCACCCGGCGAGCTGCAGCCAGACGACAGCGATGAGCATCGGGATGAGTGGTGTGGCCACCGCGACGATCACCGGCCACCACCGGATGCGGGTGTCCACGCTCCGGGCGCGCTCCGTGAGCGTGTCGCCGTCGCGGCGATAGGACTGCGGGTCGAGAGGTTCCGCTGCCTCGTCGCGGTACAGCAGCGTCCGTCGTCCGAACCGATCGTGCAGCGCGGCGATCACGGTGAGGAATCTGTGGAGCTCGCTCTCGTCGGTGAGGTCGACCGCAGGAAGGTACAGGTGCAGCGTGCTGTCGACGATCTCCAGATCGAGGTCGGCGCTCTCATCGAGAAGGATCGCCATCAGATCGGGTGTGAGCACATACAGCGCGTCGGTCTCGTAACCGTGCGGGACGGACACCTCGAACACATCGCTGAAGTTCCCCTCCAACCGCAGCTGCGAGCGGCCGGTCGGTCGTCGCGGAAGCACACTGAGCGCTCCACCGCCCCGACGCGAGCGGAGCGTGATCCTCGGCGCTTCCGACGGGAGGGGGATACGCACGGCGCGCACGGTATGCGTGGTCGCTCCCTCGCGGTCGCCGACGACGAAGATGCGCTCGACGCTGTCGAACGGGAGGCTGGTGTGGAGTGCATCGAGGTGGTCCTGTGCGGTGCGGCTCCCACGGTCTATCTGCTCGTCGATGGATCCGCCCCAGACCCGGTCGCCGACGTCTGCGCGGTACGTCCATCCGAGCGTCTGTGCGATGGCTTCGAGGATCGCGCGTCGCCGTCGATGCTGCACGACTGCGAAGGTCGAGGTGGCGACGAGCACAGCGCCCGCGAGGATGGTCACCAGCTGCGCGAGGAGCAGGGCGGCGCCCTCGAGCCCGAAGCCCACGGGCAGCAGATAGAACGCGATGCCGGCGGCGACCGCCAGATAGGCCGCCGACGCGGCGATCAGTCGGAAACCGCCCCGCACGGGGGTTCCTGCGTGCGGGGCGGGCGTCGGTTCCGAGTGCGCGAGCACTGTCAGGGCTTGTAGACGATGGCGATGTTCAGCTGGCCGTTGTCGCGTGCCCAGGCGAGCCAGCGCGGTTCGTTCAGCCCGTTGAGACGCTGGATCGGGATGACGTAGATGCCCTGATCGATCCGGCTCAGCGCGCGGAACTCCGGCTTCTTCGAGATCCAGATGTCGCCCCCACCGTCCCACGGCTCGAGGCACGAGTACACATACCCGTGCTCGCGGAGGTTGATCCGGTCGGTCAGGCTCTCGGCCTGCTGTCGGAGCTCGGCGACGACGTCGGCGGGCACCGTGCCCTCCAGCGTGAACGCGGCGACGTCGTATACGTTGCCCTCACCGAAGTCCCGCGTCGTGAGGATGGTCAGTTCCGTGACCCCCTTGTCGGAGGTGCGGGTCCACAGCGCGTGCGAGTTCTTCGCACGCTTGTTCATCAGGAACCCGCCGAAGTTCACCTTCTGGAACGAGAAGTCGTCGAGCTTCGCGGCGATCTCTGCGCGTGTCGTCATGGGGAGTGTCTCCTTGTCCGGGAGGTCGGGCGGCCTCTCCGTCGAGCGAGCCTAGATGCCCGCCACCGGGCGCCGTCGGACCCCGAACGACCCCGAACGACCCGCCGGGCAAGCGCCGCCGCAGCCTGCCATAGCCTCGACTCATGCCCGCCCCGCGCACCCTCGACGAGCTCTGCAGCGGGCTGGGGCGGATGCGCGCGGATGCCGGATCCCCCTCGTACGCGGAGATCGCACGGCGCATCGGACGGTTGCGCGGGGGAGCGGAACCGGCGAAGGTCACGGTCTACGACTGCTTCCGTCCCGGTCGACGACGGGTGGATGATCGGCTCGTCGGAGACATCGTCCGGGCGCTCGGCGGCGAGGAGACCGAATCGGAACGCTGGAGCGAGACGGCGCGCGTGCTCAACGGCGAGCGATCCGGAGTGCACATCGAGGTGACGCATGCTCCGCGGAACGCTCCCGGCGCGGAGATCGGTCGAGAAGCGCTGTTGGCCTCGGTGCCTGCGGCGGATGTCCTGGTTCTCGCCGGGCTGCCGGGCGCCGGGAAGAGCACCTTCGCCTCCGCACTGGTCGGCAGGGACTCCGTGCTCACGGTGCAGCTGCGCGAATCCGAGTCGGACCGCCCACGCGCCGACCCCATCGACGTCCTGCGGCGCATGCTGGGCGCGCTCGGAGTCCGTTCGCTGCCCTACGAGCTGCCCCGCCTGCGCGAGACATTGCAGGTCACCGCGCGCGGTACGACCGTGATCGTGGAAGACGCGGGTGATGCCCGGCGCCTCGCCGCACTGATCGTCCCCGGGGTGCGGTACGTCGTGACCTCCCGGGTCGACCTCGCCGATCTGGAGCAGCGTGTGCGACCGCAGACGCTCACCATCGCTCGTGTCATCGTTCCGCCGATGACGGACACCGACGCGCAACGGCTCCTCGCGCACCTCATCACGGTCGAGGGGACGGCGGCGCCTCTGCCCCACTCGGAGATCGACGTCGGTGCAGACGCGCTCCGGCGCATCGTGGCCGTCGGTGGCGGTCTTCCGCTCGACCTCGTGATGCTCGCGGGCATCGTCCGTGAGCACGAGGGCTGGTCGTTCCAGGATCTTGCGTCGCGGTTCGAGCACGAGCCGCGTGATGCGCGGATCCGTCCTGTGCTCGAAGCCGCGACCCGCTCGTTGTCGCAGAGTGAGGCCGATCTGCTGGCGGACGCTGCGCTGTTGGACAGGGACATCGACGCCGAGGTGCTGCTCGCTGTCGGCGGTGCGTCGGCGGAAGCCGATCTGCATCGCCTTCATGGTCGCCATCTCGTCGAGCTCCGCGACGGGCACCTGCTGATCCACGCCACGGTCTTCGCATTCGCCGCGGAGCGATCGCGCTCGCTTCGCCCGTCGTCGGAGCGCCGGGCCTTCGTGCTGAGGGCAGCGGCCGCAGTGGTGGCGCGGATCCGCTCTGACCCCGACTATGCGGCGCGGGAAGTGGTGACCGTGCTCGCCGTCGCCGCGGCGGCTCGGGAGCACGCTGCCGATTCCGCGGTCGAACAGCTCGCCATCGAGGCGCACCCCGGGCTCTCCCGGTGGTCGATGTGGAACGAGTCGCTGCGCCTGCATGACCTCGCCGCGCGCGGAGCGGGACTCGACCTCGTGCCGGAGATCGCCCTGGGCGTCGCGCATTGCGCCGAGAAGCTGGGGCGTCTGGACGAGGCGCTGATCACGCTGCATCGGGTGCGACGTATCGCGACCGGGGCGTCACTCGCGCGCACCTGGAATCAGATCGGCAACGTCCAACGATGGATGAGCCACCTCGAAGAGGCGCTGCGATCCTACGAGCTCGCGATCGGTCATGCACGGGCCGCGGGGGCTCGGATCGTGGAGGGGCGTGCGACCGGCAATCATGCCGACACGCTGCGCATCCTCGCCCGGTAGCCGGAGGCGCGCGACCGCTATGCGGTGGCCCTGACGATGGCCGGGGAGGAGGGCGACGATCTCAACGTCGCGGTCGTCCGCGGCAATCGGCCCCTGCTCCTCCTGGCGATCGGACAGCTCGATGACGCGGCCGCCGAGCTGCAGGGGCTGCTCGACGAATCGAGCGTCGACTCGCTGCCGTTCGTGCGCAGGACGCTGGCCCTGGTGGCGGAAGCGACGGGGGACGACGTGCTCGCTCGCGAGCTGTGCGCGACCGCGAGACAGACCCTGCGGACAGCGGGGGAGTTCGCGACATCGGCGGACCTCGACCTGCTGGAGGCACGGCTCGATGGCCGCGCCGGCGACCTCGTGAGGGCGCGAACCACCGCCGAACGAACGCTGCGCGAGGCGGAACGCGCCGGCTCACCGTTGATCGCGACCGAGGCGGCGAACTCGCTGGCGGAGATCCTGGTGCGCGCGGCGACGATCGATGCGACCGCTGCCCACCAGCTGGTCGACGATGCGGAGCGGCATGCCGAGGAAGCGCGCAGCATCGCGGAGGCGACCGGCGATCGTGCCGAGGTCGCGCGCAGCGACGCCGTCCTCTCGTCGATCGCGGCTCTGCGAGGCGATGATGGGTCGGCTGAGGCACTCGCGGCAGCTTCGGCGCAGCTCTACGCGGAGATCGGTCATCGCCTGCGCAGCGGGTGAGGAGTGAAGGCGGGGCAGTCTGCGTCCCGTCCGGATGCCAGGATGGAGGGATGGACACCGCCAACCTCACCCGGGAGGAGACCGCCGCGCGATCCGCAGTGGTCACTCTGCACCGCATCCGTGTCGAACTGGATCTGACGGGGGCGCCCGAGCGGGCGCGCACCGGGTTCTCGACCGTGACGACGCTCGAGTTCGATGCCACGGCGGAGTCGACCTGGCTCGACTTCATCGGCGAAGAGGTGCGCCGTGTCGAGGTGAACGGCGTCGACCAGGATGTCGTGTGGGACGGAGCACGGATCACGCTCGCCGGCCTTGCTGCCGCCAACGTGGTCCGCGTCGAGGCGGTCGGGGCATACAGCCGCTCCGGCGAGGGACTGCACCGCTTCCACGACCCGGCCGACGACGAGACGTACCTGTACACGCAGTACGAACCCGCGGATTCGCGTCGTGTCATGGCGTGCTTCGAGCAACCCGACATGAAGGCCGAGTACACCTTCATCGTCGACTCGCCCTCCGAGTGGGAAGTGCTCTCCAACCAGGCCGCGGTGCACACCGACCTCGGCGTCGGGGTACAGCGGGTGGAGTTCGCCCCGACCCTGCCGATTTCGAGCTACATCACTGCGGTCGCCGCCGGCCCCTACACGCGTGTCGACGGCGAGTGGCGGCGCGACGAGCAGCAGATCCGCCTCGGCGTCTTCGTCCGCCGGTCGCTGGCGCCCCACCTGGACGCCGACGAGATCCTTGAGGTCACCCGGCAGGGACTGGACTTCTTCACCGACGCCTTCGCCTACCCGTACCCGTGGGGCAAGTACGACCAGATCTTCGTCCCCGAGTACAACCTCGGTGCGATGGAGAACCCGGGCCTGGTGACGTTCACGGAGTCGTATCTCTCCCGCGGCGCGGCGACGGATGCGCAGCGCGCCGCACGGGCGAACACGATCCTGCACGAGATGGCCCACATGTGGTTCGGCGACCTCGTCACGATGACGTGGTGGGACGACCTGTGGCTCAAGGAGTCGTTCGCCGATTACATGGGTGCGCACGCCTCCGCCGTCGCCACCCGTTTCCAGGACGCCTGGGTGAAGTTCGCCGCGAGCCGAAAGGCCTGGGCGTATCAGCAGGACCAGCTGCCCACGACGCATCCGATCGTGGCGGACATCACCGATCTCGAGGCGGCGAAGCTGAACTTCGACGGGATCACCTACGCCAAGGGCGCCGCGGTCCTCAAGCAGCTGGTCGCCTTCGTCGGCGATGACGCGTTCTTCGAGGGTGCTCGGCGCTACTTCGCTGCGAATGCGTTCGGGAGCACGACGCTCGACGACTTCCTGGTGCAGCTCAGTGCCGTCTCCGGCCGCGACATGAGCGACTGGTCGGCGGCATGGCTGCAGACCTCCGGTGTGTCGACGCTGTGGACCGAGACGGATGACGAGGGCCGCAGCGTCCTCGTGCAGACCGATCCGCGTCCGCACCGACTGCGCATCGGCCTGTACGAGCGTCGGGATGGGCGCGTCGTCCGGCGCGAGCAGCAGGAACTCGACGTGATCGGCGAGCGGACCCCGCTGGATCTGCCCGATGCCGATCTGGTGCTCCTGAACGATGACGACCTCACGTATGCCAAGGCGCGGCTCGACGAGCGGTCGCTGCGCACGGTCGAGGAGTCGCTGTCGGAGATCGAGGAGCCCCTGGCGCGGGCACTGGTGTGGTCGTCGCTGTGGAACGCCACGAGGGACGGTGAGCTCGATGCGGCGCGGTACGTGGCGATCGTGCGCACGCACGGCCCCGTCGAGTCCAACATCGGCCTGTTGGCGGGTGTCCTCGCGAACGCCGCGTACGCCATCCGGCACTTCGTCGCGGACGGCGACCGTGCTGCAGCCCAGCGCAGTTGGACGGATGCCGCGTGGAGTGCGCTGCAGGCCGCCGATGCCGGCAGCGACGCGCAGCTGTCCTGGGCACGGGCGCTCGCGACCGCATCCGCATTCGACGACGCGCACCACGAGCAGGTGCGGGCCCTGCTCGACGGCGACGTACCCGCGGGGCTCGTGGTCGACCCCGATCTGCGCTGGCAGTTGCTGACGGCGCTCGTCACGACGGGGCACGCCGACCTCGCCGACATCAGCGCCGAGCAGGAGCGTGACGACACGGGCAGCGGGCGCACGGCAGCGCGACGCGCACGGGCGTCGCGGCCCGACGCCGCCGTGCGGCGCGAGGCCTGGGAGACCGCCTGGACCGACCTCACGCTGAGCAACGATCACCTCGACGCCGAAATCGAAGGATTCCGCGCCGGTGGCCGCCGCGATCTCATCTCGGGTCTCGATCACGAGTACTTCGCGCGGATCGGACGGGTTTGGAGCGAACGCAGCATCGAGATCGCACGACGCCTGGTCATCGGGATGTTCCCGTCCGGCGAATCGTTGGAGCCGGTCGATGCATGGCTGGCGGCGAACGCGGGTGTCCCGGCGGCGCTGCAGCGGCTCGTGATCGAGCAGCGTGACCACCTCGCACGTGATCTCCGGGTCAGGGCCGCGCAGTCCTGAGCCCGCGCGGCCCGTCGGGCTCAGCGTCCGAGAGCCGTCTTGACGGCCTTACCCGAAGCGCTCTCGGTCATCGTGTCCCACAGGGCGGCGGAACTCAGCGAGACGTACACTCCCGGAGCCCCCTGTGCGCCGCACCCGTCGCCGTAGGAGACGACACCGATCTGATAGGCGGTCTCCCGTGCCGGCGGCTGGCGGAAGAGCGGGCCGCCGCTGTCGCCCTGACAGGAGTCCTTGCCGACGACCCCGGCGCACATGTTGACTCCGGGCCGGAAGGAGCCGTAGCTGAGCTCGCACTCCGTGGTCTCGAGCATGGGCACCTGCACCTCCCGCAGGCGGTCGGGGAAGTTGGTGAGGGTGGGGTCGGTGTTGCCCCAGCCGATGACCGTGGCGTTCTGGCCCGGGCGCAGGAGGGCATCCGTCCCCTTGGTCGGCAGCCTCACCGGGACGATGCCCTCCACGGGCGCGTCCAGCGCGAGGAAGGCGACGTCATATGCGGAGTCGCCGGCGAGGTAGCGCGGGTGCACCGCGACCGGAGCGATCCCGGGTTCGTCCGACAACCCGCGCTCCTGGCCCTGGGTCGCATCCGAGAGCACCGTCCGGCCCACGACCACGGAGAGTCCGTCGACATCGAGCACCGGCAATCCGGTGAGGGGGTCCGTCGTGGTGACGCAGTGCGCTGCCGTGATCACGAGCGTCGGGCCCAGGAGGGAGCCCCCGCATTTCGACTGCCCGCTCACTTCGAGCGAAGCGATGAACGGGTACGCATCGTTGGGGACGCCCTGCCCTCCGACGATCCGGGCGTGAGCTCGGGTGTCTTGCTCCGGTGGCGTCGTGCTGTCGTTCGTCGTCGCTCCCGCAGCGGGAGCCGTCAGCACACTGCCGCAGAGGAGGGCTGCACCGACCATTCCGGCGCTGAGCATCTTCTTCGTCCTGGACAATTTGGACGTCATGGTGATCTCCGATCTTATGTGATGCGTAACACGTTACCGAGAAGGAATCAGAACACGCCGAGAACCCCAGACAAAGAGGCGCGCCGGCCCCGGCGGGACCGAATCGGTCCGTCCGTCCGTCCGTCCGAGTGCTCGACTCAGACTGCGGTCGAGCGGGTCGCTCTCATCAGTTCGACGGTCGTCTCCTCGCCGAGCGCGCGCAGGTCGGTGCGGTCGTCGCTCGAATGGCAGAGGATGATGGCGACTGCTGCGGCCCAGGCGCGGGCTCGCACCCAGGTCGCCTCGTCATATCGGCGCCCCGTGGCTCGACGGAAGACATGTCGGCCTTCGCTGTCGAAGGCGAGCCAGCCGACGGCGAGGTCATAGGACGGGTCGCCGGATGTGACATCACCGAAGTCGATCAGTGCGGACAGCCGATCTCCGTCGACGAGGATGTTCCCCGGATGCAGGTCGCCGTGGATCCAGACGGACTCCGTGGCGGGAGCGGCCTCGAGCCCGTCCCGCCAATGCTGTGCGAGCGGTTCGGCGATAGCCGTCGGAAGGTCCGCGAGACGAAAGCGGATGCTGTCGTCTCGTGTCGCCAGAGGGCCGCCGCGGACCGGGTTCCTGGGCGCATCCGCCGGTGCTTCGCGGTGGAGGGTGACGAGCGCGGTCGCGAGCTGTGCGGCCCAGGCGGTGTTGTCGCGACGAGCTCGGTCGAGAACCGGGCTGCCGGGCAGCCACGGCACGATCGACCAGGGCCACGGGAAGTCCTGGGTCGGCGAACCGGTGAACTTCGGCAGCGGCGTGCGGATGCTCGCCGTTGCCAGCTGCATCGCGATCAGGGGGAGCGCACGCTGTTCATGGCGGATCAGAGGGGCGGCCCGCTCGCGACGAGGGATGCGCACCGCGAGGTCCGAACCGAGACGCCAGGTGACGTTGTCCCACCCCTCCGCGACGCGTGTCAACGGAAGTGCGGCCAGGTCCGGCGCCACGGTGCGTACGAGTTCGCGGACGTCGTGCTCATCGAGGGTGAGCTCGGCGCCGGGGGAGTCGGCCATGGTCAGAGGTCGAGGGCGTCGCCGGGCTCCAGGACGAAGAACTCGCCGCCGCCCTGCTCGGTCGCCCACTGCAGCCGCTGGCGGTGCATGTTCTTCCCGATGACGGAGAGCGTCATGTCGTGGGTGCCGAAGGCGCGACGCGGCGCGACAGCGAGCACGTAGTCCATCGCCTCGCCGATCTTCAGCCAGGGCGCTCCGAGCGGCGCAGCGAGCGTGCCGACGTCGATCCCCTCCGGAACCGCATAGGAATCGCCGGGGTAGTAGAGCTCATCGTTCACCAGTACGCCGACGTTCTCGACGACGGGCAGCGACGAGTGGATGACCTCGTGCGTGCCGCCGAAGAATCGGAGCGAGAAGTCGCCCACCTCGATGGTGTCCCCGGGGGAGACGACCGTGATGTCGTATCCCTCCGCCGCACGAGCCACCCCGGACGGCGCGAAGATCGGCGTGCCGGGTGCCCCGCGCAGGAGGCGGTCGAAGTGATCGGAGGTCCAGTGGTCGGGGTGCTCGTGGGTTATCACGATCCCGATCAGACCGTCGAGATCCACCAGCGGTGCGGTGAAGGAGCCCGGATCGATCAGCAGGGTCTTCCCGCCGGCATCGAGGCGGAGGGCGGCATGTTCGAACTTGGTGACGCGCATGAGACGAGTCAACTCCTTCATCCGGCGCACGGCAAACGGATTCTGCGCGCCACGCCCGGGAGTCAGGTCGGGGCGGCGTCGATTTGGCGGACCGAGAAATGCCATGGCATACTTGAACGGTTGTCGCGCGACGGAAACGTCCGCCAGACGGCCCCATCGTATAGCGGCCTAGTACGCTGCCCTCTCACGGCGGTAACGCGGGTTCGAATCCCGCTGGGGTCACACAACATGAGAAAGCCTCCGGTTCGCCGGAGGCTTTCTTGCTTTTCGGACAGAAGAGGCCGCTTCCGGTTTCCCGGGAGCGGCCTCTTCTGGATTCGCCGGACGGAACTCAGGCCTCGTCGGCCCCTGCCTGCTCCGCGCTCGTCGAGGGTGCGGTTCGACGGTTCCGGCGCGCTCGACGGATCAGCCACACGATCAGTACGACGACACCGACGACCGCGAGCCAGGGGAGGACGAAGCCCAGAGCGATCACGAGGGCGTTCAGCGAGACGACGAGGCCGTTCCATCCGGCGAGCAGGCCGTCGGCGAACCCGGCGGGATCGGCGGTGGTGGCCGTCGTCGCTCTGGTGAGTTGTACCTGAAGCGATGACATCGCGACCTGATCCTGCAGGGACTCGAGCTGCTGCTCATACGACTCGAGCTGCGCCTGTCGGTCGGTCAGCGCGACCTCGGCCTCGATCAGCTCGGAGACGCTGCCCGACTGCGCCATCAGCTCGGTGAGACGCTCGACGGACGCGCGCGTCGAGTCGACGCGCGCCTGAAGATCGATCGACACCGAGGTCACGTCCTGCTTCGACGTCGACGACGAGAGGACGTCACCGGTCTCCCCGAGCGCGGCGATCACCTCCGGCAGATCCGTGGAGGGCACGCGGATGCTGATCCAGCCGTACGCCGAGTCGGCGGGAGCCGGTTCGGACGTGCCGTCGATGGCGACGGACTTCCCGATCTCGGTGCTCTCCACGTAGCCGTCGTGCTCCTCGGCGAGGTTCGCGATCGCCGAAGCGGCGTCCGCGATGCTCTTCACCTGAACCGTCGCCTGCGCGGTCGCGATGATCTCCCTATCGCCCTCGCTGCTCTCGGCACCGGCGATGGTGGAGTCGGAGATGCTCCCGGGGAGCGATTCGGGCGCGGAGTCGGACATCTGATCCGGTGATGACGACGAGGAATCCATCGAGACGCCGCCCGGCATGCTCAGCCCTTCGGCCGTCGACGTTGCGGCGCCACCGACCGCGCCGAGAATCGGTGGTGTCACGAGGACGCCGACGACGAAGGCCGCGGCGATGCCGCCGCCGGTGAGCCAGCGGCGGCGGCGCTTCCTGGCGCGCTCGGACTTCGGATGCGCGGGGGAGCGTTCCGCGGCGATCTCGGTGAACACGGCGGTCTCGATGCGGGCGATGGCGTCGTCCGACAGCACCGGCAGTTCGCCACGGGGGTTCTGGTCGTTCATGCGTCTCTCACTTCTTTCACGGCGCCGCGCAACCGGGTGCGCACTCGGGAGAGACGATTGCGGACGACCGCGTGCGTGATGCCCAATTCCTCGGCTGCGGCCTGATAGGCGTAGCCCTCGGACGCGCACAGGCGGAAGATCTCACGGTCGAGCTCGTTCAGGGTCCCGACCTCGACGGCGATCCGGGCGGCGAGCTCGGCCGTGATGACCTGCTCCTCGACGCTGATCGTGTCGGGCAGCAGGGTCTCGTCGACGGCCTCGGCGGTGTGCGCTTGATCGCGGCGCCGCTGGCGCAGCCGGTTCGCGGCCTGGAAGCGGCAGATCGTGGCCAGCCAGGGCAGGATCGACTCACCCTGGAGCTCGAGGGCGGGGAGCTTGCGCCAGGCGACGACGAACGTCTCCTGGGTGACGTCCTCCGCGTCGGCGGGCGACGCCAGGATGCCCTGGGCGATCCAGTAGACCGGCCGCACGTGTGCGCGATACAGCTCGCGGAAGGCGCTCTCGTCGCCGGCCGCGGCCTGCGCCGCCCATTTCTGATCACTCGTCTGCACGGGCATCCTGATTCCGTTCGGTGTCTCTCACCAGGGAAGTGTCGATCGCTGCCTCATCGTCTCAGATCCGGTCGCCGCATTCGTCTCGATCGCTGTTCCCCGCGATGCCGCGGCTCCGGTAGCATTGCCCGGGCGAGAGGGAGTATCCCGGATCCGCGCGTAACGTCATCACGAGCACCGTCATCGCTGCTCCGGGCGCGCGACGCACATCTGTGCGGGGGAGAGACTTTCGACTGATTCCCGACCCCTCCGCGAAAGGCCCGTGCGCCCTTGGAAATCCCCGTCTGGTTCGAGATCACCTCGATGGTCGTCCTCACGATCATCCTGATCGCCGACCTGCTCCTCATCCGGCTGCGGCCGCACATCCCCTCGACGAAGGAGTCCACCCTGTGGGTGGTCTTCTACGTGGGTCTGGCACTGCTGTTCGCGGTTCTGCTGGGCAACGTCGGCGGCTGGCAGAACGCCGGCGACTTCATCACCGGCTGGGCCCTCGAATACAGCCTGTCGATCGACAACCTGTTCGTGTTCGTCCTGATCATGGCCCAGTTCGCCGTGCCGCGGCGGCTGCAGCAGCAGGTCCTCATGGTGGGCATCATCATCGCGCTGATCCTGCGCGGCCTCTTCATCCTCGCCGGTGTGGCGATCGTCGAGAACTTCTCGCCGATCTTCTACATCTTCGGCGCATTCCTCATCTGGACGGCGATCCGTCAGGCCATGCCCGACGGCGACCATGAGGGCGAGGTCAAGCGTGAGAACTTCATCGTGCGCCTGCTCCGTCGTCGCGTCGACATCAGCGAGGAGTACGACGGATCGAAAATCCGCACCACGGTGAACGGCAAGCGCATGTGGACGCCCATGGTGATCGTCTTCATCACGATCGGCGTCACCGATCTGATCTTCGCGATCGACTCGATCCCGGCAATCTTCGAGATCACCACGAACGGCTTCCTCGTCTTCGCGGCCAACATCTTCGCGCTCATGGGTCTGCGCCAGCTCTACTTCCTGCTGGGCGACCTCCTCGATCGCCTCCGCTACCTGCACTACGGCATCGCGGTGATCCTCGGCTTCATCGGCATCAAGCTGATCCTGCACGCGCTGCACGTCAACGAGCTGCCGTTCATCAACGGCGGTCAGCACGTCGAGTGGGTGCCCGACATCAGCAACATGGTCTCGCTCGGCGTGATCCTGGCTTCGATGACCATCGCCACGGTGGCGAGCCTCATCGCCTCCTCGCGTGAGAAGCGGGCGTCTCGGCCCACCACGACCGTCGAGTGAGCCCACGCCGGAATGGACGGATCGGGAGCGGGGTCTCGCTCGTCTGACCGCAGAGGTGCGGCGTCCCGCGTGAGGTCGATGATCTGAACGGAGAGACGTAAGATGCGCAGATGCGCAGACCTCGCCCGATCACCCCGGCCCCCGGGCAGGAATCCGTCTGGGACTACCCGAGGCCGCCGCGCGTCGAACAGGTCGCCGAGCGCATCACGATCCGCCTCGGCGGGCATCTGATCGCCGATACCCGTGGCGCGGTGCGCGTGCTGGAGACCAGTCACCCTCCTGTGTACTACCTTCCGATCGTCGACTTCGTCCCCGGTGCACTCGTCGATGCCCCCGGCGCATCTTTCTGCGAGTTCAAGGGTGCTGCCCGCTACTTCGACGTGCGCAGTGGAGAAACCCTGCGTCAGGGGGCCGCCTGGAACTACCCGCACCCGGCGCCCGGCTTCGAGGCGCTGATGGACCGGGTCGCCGTGTATGCGGCGCAGATGGACGAGTGCACCGTCGGGGAAGAGATCGCCGTTCCGCAGCCGGGTGGGTTCTACGGCGGGTGGGTCACCTCGTCTGTCGTCGGTCCCTTCAAAGGCGTTCCCGGCTCCCTGGGCTGGTGACGGTCGCCCGGATCGCCGATCAGAACGCGCGCAGGTTCTCCTGAAGACCGCCGTCCGCATACTCGCGACGGAGGATGCCGCGGCGGCGCAGGATGGGCACGAGCTCATCGAGTGTGCGGTGCAGGGTGACCGGATGGAAGTCGCCCCAGAGCAGCACGCCGTCGTTGCCCCACTCGCCGAGCTCTTCGACCAGGTCGGCGAACTCCTCTGCCGTTCCGACGAAGCCGGAGCGGTCCGTGATCCGGCCCGTGCGGGCGAGCGCCGTCAGATGTGCGCGCAGCGGGGCGTCCTCGCCGCGGTCTCCGATCAGGCGCTGGATGCTCCCGCGTGAGACGTGGGCGCCGAAGATCGAGAGGTCCAGCGCCTTGTCGAGGTCGAGCGACGTGAGGTCGGTCTCGAGGTCGCTGGACTGCTTGCGGGCGATCTGCACCAGTGCGGCGTCGTCGGGATGGGCCGAGGCGGCGACGATGCGGTCCGCCTCCTCGCTCGATGTGGTGATCACGGGCTGGATGGCGAAGAGGATCTTGACGTCCTCCGGCTGCCGCCCCTTCGCGATCGCCGCCTCGTGCACCCGGGCACGGTAGTCGCGCACGGACTTCTCGTTCAGCGGAGCCAGCGCGAGCTGCACATCGGAGTTCGCGCCGGCGAATCCGAGTCCGCGCCCGGAGCCACCGGGGGAGACGATCGCCGGATCCCCGTCCGTGAACGGGAGGGCGTTGAGCGGGCCGTCGAACGAGAAGTGCTCGCCCCGGTGTCGGACAGGCTGCAGCTTCACGCCGTCGGCATAGACGCCGGTCTCCCGGTCGGCGACGAGTGCGCCCTCGTCCCAGCTGTGCCACAGCGCGCGGATTCCGGCGAGCCATTCCTCCGCGCGGTCGTACGCCTCGTCGTGACCGAGCTGCGGCGTGTCCGAGAAGTGTCGTGCGCTGCCGGTGTCGGTGACGACGTTGAGACCCAGCCTATGCCCGCTCAGATGCTGCAGCGTCGCGAACTGGCGCGCCGCGGTGTAGGGGAGGTACGCGGCCGGATTGACCGTCGGCACCACGCCCAGGTGCCTCGTCGCCTGGAAGAGATACGGAGCGAGCAGGAGTGGATCGTGCTTGGGGCCCCCGAAGGCGTGGCGGACCCGTAGATCGATCGTCGACGGCGACCCCAACGACGGCGCGTCCTCGATGATGACCAGGTCGAAGCCCGCCTGCTCGAGGGTGCGGGCAGCGTCCTGGTACACCTCAGGGCGCGTCCAGTCGTAATCCCAGTCGAGAGCCGGATAGCCCCAGCCCTGCGGCCCGAAACCGCGCGCCAGGAACCAGCCGAAGTGCTGGGGGCGGCTCATGCAACCGTCTCCCGCACGGCGTTCAGCACCTGGGAGAGGTCGGCGACGAGATCATCGACGTCTTCGATGCCGATCGACACCCGCAGCGTGCCGGGGTGCACCCCCAGAACCTCGCGCTCTTCGTCCGTGCGCTGCGCGTGACTGGTCGTCGCCGGATGCAGCACCAGAGAGCGGACGTCACCGATGTGCGTCATGTGCGTGAAGACCTGCACGCCCTCGACGAACCGTCGTGCGGCGGGCAACCCGCCACGCAGGGTGAAGGTGAAGATCGACCCCGATCCGCCTTCGAGGTAGCGGGAGCCGATCTCGTGGTCAGGATGCGAGGGGAGTCCGACGTAGTCCACGCTCTCGACCGCGTCGTGCCGTTCCAGCCACTGCGCGATCTGGAGGGCGTTGCGGGATTGCCTCTCGACGCGGAGGCCGAGCGTCTCCACGCCCTGGCCGATCAGGAAGGCGTTGAGCGGCGACGGAGACGCCCCGAAGCGAGGTGCCACCGACTCCCGCGCGTAGGCGATGCGTGCGCGGCCGCCGTGGCGAGCGAAGACACTGGGCGCGTCGCCGCGACCCGGCAGCACGAGGTGCGGCGCATTGTGGCCCGCGTGCTCGGCGTCGAAGCGTCCGTCGTCGACGATCACGCCGCCGAGCACCGACCCGTGTCCGGCCAGGAACTTCGACGCGGAATGGACGACGATCGCCGCGCCGTGCTCGATCGGACGCAGCAGGGCCGGGGTGGCCAGGGTGTTGTCTACGATCAGCGGGATCGCGAACTCGTCGGCGATGTCGCTGATGGCGCGGATATCGAGCACGTCGTTGCGCGCGTTCGCGACGGACTCGGCGAACACCGCGCGGGTGTTCGGGCGGATCGCCGCCCGCCAGGCGTCCGGATCGGCGATGTCGTCGACGAAGGTCGTCTCGATGTCGAGGCGAGCCAGGTTGTCGAGGAAGAGCCCTCGGGTGCCCTCATAGATGTGCGTGGAGGAGACGATGTGGTCGCCGGCACCCACGACGGTCAGCAGGGCGGTCACGACCGCCGCCTGCCCGCTCGCGACCAGCACCGCGTCCGCGCCGGACTCCAGAGCCGCGAGCTGACGCTCCACGGCTCGAACCGTCGGGTTGCCCGTGCGCGTGTATCCGAAGCCCGCCCCGGTGCTGAAGTGGTCGGCCGCATGGTCGAAGTCGTCGAACTCGAACCCTGCCGTCAGATAGATGGGGGTCGCGCGCGAGGCGGCCGTCTCACGGCTTCTCGCCGCGTGGACCGCACGGGTGGCGAAGCGGGCGGTGTCGACGGTCATGCGGTGCCTCTCGGTCGTTCGGTGCTCAACAGAGTGTCATGACGGGTCGGAGCGCGTCCGAGCGGTGGTAATCTGACGTCATGCGGACCGTGCTCCTTCTTCTTACGCGCCGCGACGAGACCTCGATCTAGAGCCCCTCCTCGTCGCGGAGTCCATCGTGGGCCGTACCGCCAGCCTCAGGAGACACGCAATGACCACCCCCGCAAACGGTGCAGATTCCGCACGCCGCAGGACCCTCGCCGAGAAGGTCTGGGACGACCACCTCGTCGTCAAGGGCGAGAACGGCGAACCCGACCTCATCTACATCGACCTGCACCTCGTGCACGAGGTCACCAGCCCGCAGGCGTTCGACGGCCTCCGGAGCGAAGGGCGGCCGCTCCGCCGCCTCGACCTGACGATCGCGACCGAGGACCACAACACCCCGACGCTGGAGATCCACAAGCCGATCGCCGATCTGACCAGCCGCACGCAGATCGAGACGCTGCGCCGCAACGCGGCGGAGTTCGGGGTGCGTCTGCACTCGCTCGGTGACGCGGAACAGGGCATCGTGCATGTCGTCGGACCCCAGCTCGGGCTCACGATGCCCGGAATCACGGTGGTCTGCGGGGATTCCCACACCTCGACGCACGGCGCGTTCGGAGCGATGGCATTCGGCATCGGCACCAGCGAGGTCGAGCACGTCATGGCCACGCAGACTCTGCCGCTGAAGCCGTTCAAGACCATGGCGATCAACGTCGAGGGCACTCTGCGTGACGGCGTCACCGCGAAGGACATCATCCTCGCCGTGATCGCGAAGATCGGCACGGGTGGCGGTCAGGGCTACGTGCTCGAGTATCGCGGCAGCGCCATCCGCGCCCTCTCCATGGAGGGGCGCATGACGATCTGCAACATGTCGATCGAGGCCGGAGCCCGGGCCGGCATGGTCGCGCCCGACGAGACCACCTTCGCCTACCTCGAGGGCCGTCCGCACGCGCCCAAGGGCCAGGACTGGGAAGAGGCCGTGGCCTATTGGCGCACCTTGCCGACCGACGAGGGCGCGACCTTCGACGCCGAGGTCTTCATCGACGCCGACGAGCTCGAGCCGTTCGTGACGTGGGGGACCAATCCGGGCCAAGGCAGCTCGCTGTCGTCCTCGGTGCCGAATCCCGCCGAGATCGTCGATCCGAACGAGCGGGCCGCCGCCGAGCGTGCGCTGGAGTACATGGACCTCACGCCGGGGACGCCTCTCAAGGAGGTACCCGTCGACGCCGTGTTCATGGGGTCGTGCACCAACAGCCGAATCGAGGACCTGCGCGCCTTCGCATCGATCATCCAGGGCAAGAAGAAAGCCGACGGTGTGCGCGTCATGGTCGTCCCCGGGTCGGCGCGAGTACGCCTGGAGGCCGAGGCGGAGGGCCTCGACAAGGTCATCACGGACTTCGGAGCGGAATGGCGCTTCGCCGGATGCTCGATGTGTCTGGGCATGAACCCGGACCAGCTCGCACCGGGCGAGCGCTGTGCTTCCACATCGAACCGTAACTTCGAAGGACGGCAGGGCAAGGGAGGGCGTACGCACCTCGTGTCGCCGCTCGTCGCCGCCGCGACCGCGATCCGCGGCACGCTGTCCAGCCCGAGCGACCTGACGGAAGGGATCTGACCCATGGAGAAGTTCATCACGCACACGGGCATCGCCGCACCGCTGAAGCGCTCGAACGTCGACACCGACCAGATCATCCCGGCTGTCTTCTTGAAGCGCGTCACGAAGACGGGTTTCGAAGATGCTCTGTTCCACGGCTGGCGACAGGACCCGGAGTTCGTGCTCAACCAGCCGGACTTCCAGGGAGCGTCCGTCCTCGTCGCCGGTTCGGACTTCGGTACCGGATCCAGCCGTGAGCACGCCGTGTGGGCATTGCGCGACTTCGGATTCAAAGTGGTCCTCAGTCCGCGCTTCGCCGACATCTTCCGGGGGAACTCGGGCAAGCAGGGTCTTCTCGCGGCGACGATCTCGGAAGAGGATCTTGAGCGGATCTGGGCCGAGATCGACCGGAATCCGGGGGCCCGGATGACGGTCGACCTCGAGGCGCGCAGCGCGTCGATCGGTGACGTCCAGGCCGAGATCGGGATCGACGATTACACTAGATGGCGGCTCCTCGAAGGGCTCGATGACATCGGGCTCACGCTGCGCAACGAAGACAAGATCGCGCAGTTCGAGGCCCGTCGCGAGTCGTGGCGGCCCCGAACCCTTCCCGTTCAGTAGACGGTGGGGGCGGGGGAGCCCAGGGGCAACCCGCCCCCGAAATCCGTAAATGAAGTGAGGCTCCGAATGACGACACCTGTGCGCGACGCTCTCCCGGACGGAGTCCCTGCACTCACCGGAGACGTCCTCGCCATTCGAGGCGGACGCCCGCTTCGCGGTCGCGTCGACGTCAAGGGGGCGAAGAACCTGGCCACCAAGGCCATGGTCGCCTCGCTCCTCGGCGAGACCGTGAGCACCCTGCGCGATGTGCCGGCGATCAGCGATGTCGCCGTCGTGCGCTCGCTGCTCGAGGTACACGGTGTGCGCGTCAGCGAGGGCGATGAGCCCGGCTCGCTCGTCTTCGACCCGAGTGATGTCGAGTCGGCCCACTTCGAGGAGATCGACGCCCATGCCGGCGCCTCCCGCATTCCGATCCTCTTCTGCGGGCCGCTCTTGCACCGTCTCGGTCAGGCGTTCATCCCCGACCTCGGTGGATGCCGTATCGGCGACCGCCCTATCGACTTCCACCTGGATGCGCTCCGCAAGTTCGGCGCCATCGTCGAGAAGCTCCCCAGTGGCATCCGCCTCTCGACGGGCGGAAGCCGCCTGCACGGCGCGAACATCCACCTCCCGTACCCCAGCGTCGGCGCCACGGAGCAGGTGCTGCTCACCGCCGTCCGCGCCGAGGGCGTGACGGAGCTGCGCAACGCCGCCATCGAGCCCGAGATCATGGACCTGATCGCGGTCCTGCAGAAGATGGGCGCGATCATCTCGTACGAGCCGAACCGCGTCATCGTCATCGAGGGCGTCGAGAAGCTCCGCGGCTACGACCACCGGTCGATCTTCGATCGCAACGAGGCAGCCTCCTGGGCATCCGCGGCTCTGGCCACGGACGGCGAGATCTTCGTCGGCGGTGCCAAGCAGCAGGAGATGCTCACGTTCCTCAACATCTTCCGCAAGGCGGGCGGCTGGTTCGATATCAAGGAAGACGGCATCCTCTTCCGTCGTGACGGTGACATCAAGCCCGTCGTCATCGAGACCGACGTGCACCCCGGCTTCATGACCGACTGGCAGCAGCCCCTCGTGGTCGCACTGACCCAGGCGCACGGCCGTAGCGTCGTGCACGAGACCGTGTATGAGAACCGGATGGGCTTCACGGACGCGCTGGTCAAGATGGGTGCCGACATCGTTGTGCACCCCCGCGGTCTGCAGGACGGGCCCCGCCGCGTTCCCCGCCGCGACCTGGAGCAGGCTGCCGTCATCACGGGTCCGACGCCGCTGCATGGCGCGGACATCGTGGTTCCCGACCTCCGCGGCGGATACAGCCACATCATCGCGGCGCTGACCGCCACGGGCGAGTCGCAGGTGTCGGGTGTGGATATCCTCAGCCGCGGCTACGAGAAGTTCCTCGCCAAGCTCGACGCGCTCGGCGCCGACTTCGACGTCATCCGGTGACCGAGGTGACGTCCCGGTCATCCGAGACGACGCGGCCGAGCATCTTCTGGCCGCTCGCGGCGCTGGTGATCCCGCCCGTCTCGCTGATCGCGAAGATCCGGGTCAGCGGCGCCGAGAAGCTCCCGCAGCACGGGTCGTTCATCCTCGCGCCGAACCACTACTCCGAATTCGATCCGCTCATCGTCGCGGTCGCCGTGTGGCGCGCGGGTCGGGCGCCGCGGTTCATGGCCAAGGAGAGCCTGTTCAAGGTTCCCGTCCTCGGGTGGTTCCTGCATCGCACCGGGATGATCCCGGTCGCGCGCACCTCGTCCGCCAGTTCGGCCCGCCAGACGATGAAGCAGTCGGAAGAGCTGGTGGAGCACGGGCGCGGAGTGATCGTGTATCCCGAGGGCACTCTCACGCGTGATCCCGACCTGTGGCCGATGCGCGGCAAGTCCGGCGCGGTGCGTCTGGCCCTCGCCGACGGCATCCCCCTGATCCCGATGGCGCAGTGGGGTACGCAGGCGATCATGGGGCGCTATCAGAAGGGCCTCAGCCTCTGGCCGCTGCGCAAGCCCGTGCGAGTGATCATCGGCGATCCCGTCGATGTCTCCGATCTGCGGGACCGCGCCGGGGAGCCGGCGGCCCTCACCGAGGCATCGAACCGACTGATGAACGCGATCACGGCGCTCCTGGAGGAGCTGCGTGACGAGAAGGCACCCGCGGAGCGATGGAACCCCGCGAGCCACGGCCAGAAGGAGACCGGACGCCTTGACTCCTAAGAGAACCGCTCCGGTAGGCCCCCGGGCCACGGTCATCGGCTCGGGCAGCTGGGGAACCACCTTCGGAAAGATCCTCGCCGACGGCGGCGCCCAGGTGACGATGTGGGCCCGACGACCCGAGCTCGCGCAGGAGATCAACGAGGCCAAGCGCAACTCCCGGTATCTGCCCGGCATCAACCTCCCACGCACGATGTCGGCCACTCACGAGCTCGCGACGTCGCTCGAGGGCGTCGAACAGGTCTACCTCTCGGTGCCGAGCCAGTCGCTCCGCGAGAACCTGAAGGCGCTGCGCCCGCTGCTCGCCGACAGCGACGCGAAGATCATCAGTCTGATGAAGGGCGTCGAGCGCGGCACCGGCTTGCGCATGAGCCAGGTGATCCACCAGGAGCTTCGCTGCGACCCCGACCGTATCGCGGTCGCGTCCGGTCCGAACCTCGCGTTGGAGATCGCTCGTGAGCAGCCGACCGCTGCCGTGATCTCCTCGCGGAGCCAGGAGACGGCGGACACCGTCGCGCGCGCCGCGCGCAACAGCTACTTCCGCACGTTCGTGAACACCGACGTGATCGGCACCGAGTTCGGTGGCGTGCTCAAGAATCTGATCGCGGTCGCCATCGGCATCGTCGACGGCGTCGGCTACGGCGAGAATACCAAGGCCTCGATCATCACCCGCGGCCTCGTCGAGATGACGGACTTCGCCGTGGCGAACGGTGCACACCCGGAGACGCTGCAGGGACTCGCCGGCCTCGGAGACCTGATCGCCACCTGCCAGTCGCCGCTGAGCCGCAACAACACGGCCGGGCGCCTGCTCGGCCAGGGATACAGCTTCCAGGACGTCGTGAAGCAGATGCAGCAGACGGCGGAGGGGCTGGCATCGGTCGCGCCGATCCTGCAGCTTGCACGCGAGGCCGAGGTCGACATGCCCATCGTCGAGCAGGTGAAGATGGTGCTCGACGGCAAGATGGATCCGAGAGACATCGCACCCCACCTGACGACGGACGACGACACCCCGCAGGGTGAGAGGACCAATCATGGACAAGCAGACGGTGGTGGTGCTCTTCGGCGGGCGCTCCAGCGAGCATTCGATCAGTTCCGCAACGGCGGGGGGCGTGCTGGGCGCGATTGATCGCGACCGCTACTCGGTGATCCCGGTGGGGATCACCCGCGAGGGGGCGTTCGTCCTGGAGGACGATGATCCCGCGAAGTTCCCGCTGGATGCCGCGCACCTTCCTCAGGTCGTCGACAACGGCACGCGCGTGCTGTGGCCCGAACCGGGCGGCGACCGCACGCTGCGCGTCGTGCAGGTCGACGGCTCCGTCGTCGGCCTCGGTGCTGTCGACGTCGTGCTCCCGATCCTGCACGGTCAGCACGGCGAGGACGGCACCATCCAGGGGTACTTCGACACCCTCGAGGTGCCCTACGCCGGCGGCGGCGTCCTCGACTCCGCGCTGTGCATGGACAAGCACTTCATGAAGATCGCTCTGCAGGCCGCCGGCATCTCGGTGGCGCCCTGGGTGACCGTGCGCCGTGCGGACTGGGAGCGGGACGCGGCGGACGTCCGCGTACGCGCCGCCGCCCTCGGCCTGCCGCTGTTCGTGAAGCCTGCTCGTGCGGGCTCGAGCGTCGGCGTGTCCAAGGTCGAGGTCGCCGACGAACTCGACGCTGCGCTGGCTGTGGCGTTCGCCGAAGACGACAAGGTGCTCATCGAGACCGGAGTGAGCGGCCGTGAGATCGAGGTCGCCGTGCTCGAGACCGCGGAAGGGGTGCGCGCCTCCCTCCCGGGAGAAGTCGTCCTCACCTCGCGAGGATTCTACGACTTCGAGGGCAAGTACCTCGGGGGCGACGGCGTCGACGTCATCTGCCCGGCCGAGTTGACCGAAGCGGAGACGGCGGCGATCCAGGAGGCGGGCCTCCGCGCGTTCGAGGCCGTCGACGGCCGGGGGCTCGCCCGCGTCGACATGTTCCTGACCCCCGAGGGCACCCTCGTGGTCAATGAACTCAACACGATGCCGGGCTTCACCCCGATCTCGATGTTCCCGAAGTGCTGGGTGGCGTCCGGCCTGAGCTACGGCGAACTGATCACCGAGCTTGTCGAGGCGGGTCTGCGGCGCTGACGCCGGCGCGCCTCCTGCGGTCAGCTCGCGGGGAACTCGACGCGGTCGGTGCACTTCGCCGTCGCCGGCGCCAGTCCTGACTGGATGCTCGTGGAGATCGAGTCCACGATGGATTGGAAGTCGATCTGCTCGCCGCGACGGATGTTGACCTCGACCGCGGGGTCGCGCCCGTAGGTGACGAGGCGCTGCCGCTCCTCCTCCTGCTCGAGGACCAGCCAGTCGACGCCGCCGAGCGTGGTGCAGACGAGTGCGGAGGGGGCCGGCGGCTCGACACCGCAGCGCAGCGCGACCGTGGTGGGCTCTCCCCACGCGCCGGTGGCCTGGGCATCCGTCCACACCCGGTCGAACCCGGCGACGCTGTCCGGCAGCAGCACCGAGACCGAGGCGCACGCCGGATCGTTCGCATCGTCGGCCGGTTCGAGGTGCACGGTCGTGGAGCATCCGGCGAGGACGGCGGAGAGGATCGCCGCGCCTGCGAGGGCAGCGAGGCGACGGGAACGGAGCATGCTTCCAGGCTACCTTTGACAGCATGCCCTCCCGACCCGAAGCCGATGATCCGCGCCTGGGCGATGTCTCCGAAGGACGCATCCTGCAGGCGATCCTCACCCGCACCGCGCCGGCCGCGCATACCCTCGTCGGGCCGGGGGACGATGCCGCCGTGATCGCGACGCCATCGGGCAGCGTGGTGGCGACGACCGACACGCTCGTGCACGGGCCGGACTTCCGTCTCGCGTGGTCCAGCGGTTACGACCTCGGTTGGAAGGCCGCGGCCGTGAACCTCGCGGACGTCGCGGCGATGGGGGCGCGTCCGACGGCTCTTCTCGTCGCACTGGCTGTTCCCCGGGATCTGCGTCTCTCCTTCGTCGAGCGTCTCGCTGACGGCTTCAGTGCCGCGTGTGACGCACTGGCGCCGGGCTGTGCCGTGGTCGGCGGAGACCTCACGGTGTCGGATGTGCTGACCATCGCGGTGACGGCGCTCGGGGATCTCGAGGGTCGGGCTCCGGTCACCCGCGACGGCGCTCGTCCCGGGGACGTCGTCGCGGTCGCCGGTGAGCTGGGCAACGCTGCACACGGACTCGCCGTGCTGTTCGGACGTTTCCGTGACGGCGATGCGCCCGTGCCGGTCGACGTCGCGAAGCTGGCGGCCGGCGAGTCCGCTGCGCTGGCCGCCCAGCTGCGCCCGTCGCCCCCGATCGGTCTCGGCGCGGTGGCGGCGACGGCCGGTGCGACCGCGATGATGGACATCTCCGACGGGCTCGCTCTCGATGCCCGTCGGATGGCCGCAGCGTCGGGGGTCACCATCGCTCTCGACCGCGCCGCGCTGGGCTCGGATCCGGAGCGTGCGATCGCCGGGGGAGAAGACCACGCGCTGCTCGCCACTTTCCCCGAAGGAATGCTCCCGCCGGGGTTCCGCGTGATCGGACGGGTCATCCCGGGCGGCGACGACGGCCTGCTGTGCGACGGCCTTCCCGTCGACATCAGCGGATGGGATCCCTATCGGGACTGGGACTCGGTCTCGGGCTGATCGTCCGCTGACGAACCCTCGTCGGCCGCCGGCTCCGCCCACCAGAGCGTCGTGTCACCGTAGGACTTCTCGCGGAACAGCTCCAGACCGGCGGCACCGAAGTCGGGAGGAGTCGCGCGGCGCGCTCGTTCGACGACGACGACCGCGTCCGGAGAGAGCAGTGGGGCGAGGGCGACGAGGTCGGCTGTCATGGCCGCATCCTCGAGATCGTAGGGCGGGTCGGTGAAGACCAGGTCGAAGGGCCCGGCCGCGCGCTGCAGGTAAGTATGGACCGCGCCTTCGTGCACCCGACCGGCCGACCGGCCTGCGGCCTTGGCGACGACGGCGGCGTTGCGGCGGACGATGGCTGCCGCCTGCCGGCCTCGCTCGACGAGATCCGCGCTGATGGCGCCCCTGCTCAGCGCCTCGAGGCCCAGGGCGCCGGAACCGGCATACAGGTCGAGAACGCGCGCGCCGTCGATGGCGCTCAGCGCCTCCAGTGCGCCGAAGAGCGATTCCCGCACCCGGTCGCTGGTCGGTCGCGTGCCGACACCCGGCACTTCCAGGCGTGCGCCTCTGGCGGCGCCTGCGATGATCCTCGTCACCACTTCACGATACGACAGCCCGGGTGCCGGCGGTGTCGGTCGCGTTCCCTAGACTCGGAGCATGTCGCTCACGCTCGATTCCTCGTTGGAGGATGCGCTCGGTGCGGCGTCTGCCAAGACGCTCGGACGAGCTTTCGGCATGCAGAACGTGGGCAACCTGCTCTCGCACTATCCGCGTCGCTACGCCGACCCGGGGGAGTTGACGCCGATCCGCGACCTTCCTCTCGGCGAGACGGTGACCATCGTCGCCGAGGTCCTGTCCTCGAGCTTCCGACGGATGCGCAATCGGCCGGGCGCTATGGTCGACGTCGTCATCGGCGATGGAATCGGACGGATGTCCCTCACGTTCTTCGCGAAGAACGTCGGTGCGGCGGAGTGGCGTTCCAAAGACCTCGCGGTCGGCCGCCGTGGCGTGTTCTCCGGCAAGGTGGGGGAGTTCAACGGCGTCACTCAGTTCGCGCATCCCGAGTACGAGCTGTTCGACGATGAGGATTCCGCCCGGCGCAGCGCGGATGCGCGTGCGGCGGTTCCGATCCCGATCTACCCGGCGACCTCGGCGATCCAGACATGGCAGATCGCTCGCCTCATCGGGCGGGTGCTGGACGATCTGGACGAGGTGCCCGACCCCCTCACGACCGCCATCAGGGAGCAGGAGGAGCTGCTCACGGCCGGGGAGGCGCTCGAGCGGATCCATCGACCGCGCACGCGCAACGACATCGATCCGGCCGTTCGCACCCTCCGGATGCATGAGGCGCTCACGCTGCAGACCGCGCTGCTGCAGCAGCGGGATGCGGTGCGCGCTCTCTCCGCCACCTCGCGGCCGGCTGGACCGGGAGGCCTCCTCGAGCGGTTCGACGCGGCGATGCCGTACACGCTCACTCCGGATCAGGAGACGGTCGGGGCGCAGATCGCCGCAGACCTCGTCGGATCGTGGCCGATGAACCGGCTCGTCCAGGGGGAGGTCGGTTCCGGCAAGACGCTGGTCGCGCTACGAGCGATGCTGCAGGTGGCCGAGAGCGGCGGGCAGGCGGCGCTGATCGCTCCGACAGAGGTGCTGGCCGGCCAGCATCTGCGCTCGATCGCGAAGATGCTCGGTCCCGATCTCGCCCCGCTGCTGATGCCGACGCTGCTCACCGGCCAGCTTCCGGCCGCGGAGCGACGCAAGGCTGCGCTCCGCGTCGCCTCGGGTCAGGCGCTCATCGTCGTCGGCACGCATGCGCTGCTGGGCGAGAAGACGACCTTCGCCGACCTCGGTCTCGTCGTGGTCGACGAGCAGCACCGCTTCGGGGTCGAGCAGCGGGAGGCGCTCCGCGCGAAGGGATCGAGCCCGCACGCGCTGGTGCTCACGGCGACGCCCATCCCGCGAACGGTGGCGATGACGGTGTTCGGCGACCTCGATACCTCCGTCATCCGCACGATGCCGGCTGGACGCGCGGGCATCGAGTCGTTCGTCGCGCCGCTGGCCGAGCACCCCGGATGGTTCAATCGCGTCTGGGAGCGCGCCGCAGAGGAGATCGCCCAGGGGCGGCAGGTGTTCGCGGTCTGCGCGGCGATCGACACGACGAAGAAGACCGCAGAAGCGGCTGAGCCCTCCGCGTTGGTCCCCGAGGGCGCGTCCGGTCCCCGGTGGGGCGTGGTGCAGCTCGACGAGGCTCTCGCGACCCATCCCACTCTCGGTGGGATCCGTCGCGCCGTGCTGCATGGTCGGATGCCGTCGGATGAGAAGGATGCCGTCATGCAGGCCTTTGCCCGCGGCGAGATCGATCTGCTGCTGGCCACCACCGTGATCGAGGTCGGCGTGGACGTCCCCAACGCCTCCACGATGATCGTGCTCGACGCCGATCGCTTCGGTGTCTCCCAGCTGCACCAACTGCGCGGACGCGTGGGCCGGGGTGGCGTTCCCGGACTCTGCCTCCTGGTCACCGAGGCGGAGTCCGGCTCCCTCGCTCGGGACCGTGTCGACGCTGTGGCAGCGACGCTCGACGGTTTCGCCCTCGCCGAGGTCGATCTCGAGCTGCGGGGTGAGGGCGATGTGCTCGGTGCCGCACAGGCCGGCGTCCGCTCGTCGCTCAAGCTGCTGCGTGTCGTCAAGGATGCAGCCCTCATCACGCGTGCCCGCGAGGTGGCCGAGAAGATCCTCACGGACGACCCGATGCTCCAGCAGCACCCCGGTCTTCGCGAAGCCATCGCTCGGCGCGTGACCGATGAGGATCGAGCGGCGCTCGCGAAGAACTGAGTTCGGTTCCTGCCCTAGGCTGGTGGCATGAGCAGCCGGATCGCCGTCGTCCCGGGTTCCTTCGATCCGCCGACCCTGGGTCATCTCGACGTGATCCGCCGGGCAGCAGCCCTCTATGACGAGCTGCACGTGCTGGTGGTGCACAACCCCGGTAAAGAGGCGATGCTCCCGATCGCACAGCGGCTCTCCCTCCTCGAGCGTTCGATCGCCGAAGACGGCATGCCGGGCAACATCGTGATCGGCTCGTGGAGCATGGGACTGCTCGTGGACTATGCCCGCGATGTCGGCGCCGGGGTCCTCGTGAAGGGCATCCGCTCGCAGATCGACGTCGCCTACGAGTCGCCGATGGCGATCGTCAACCGCCACCTCGCCGACATCGAGACCGTGTTCCTCCTGCCGGATCCGTCGCACGCGATGGTCTCGAGCTCGCTGGTACGTCAGGTCGCCTCGCTCGGCGGCGACGTGACACCGTTCGTTCCGCCTGCGGTGGCAGACTTCCTCGACACCGGTGGACGCGGGATCTGAGTCCTCCTCGGGGCGACGGTCAGCCCGGCCGCAGGTGCAGCCGAGTAGCATGGAACCGTGCGCTCTCGAATGAACGGCCCTTTCGTGCTCCCCGTCCGTGACATCGTCCGACGTCCGGGAGAGATGCGGGAACACGAGTTCACCGTGGCTCTCAAAGAGACCTGGGGGGAGGGTATCGTCACCTTCGAAGCGGGCTCGGACATCGACCTCGATGTGCGTCTGGAGTCGGTCCACGAGGGCATTCTGGTCTCCGGAACGGCCGACGCGGAGTACGTCGGCGTGTGCGGCAGATGCCTGATCGACATCGCTCGGCCCGTCGAAGTCGAGTTCCAGGAGCTTTTCGCGTATCCTAGTGAGGAAGAAACTGACTTCGAGGTTCAAGACGACCACGTGGATCTTGAAACTCTCGTCAGGGATGCGGCCGTATTGTCGCTTCCTTTTCAGCCGGTGTGTCAGCCGGATTGCCCGGGTCTCGACCCGAAAACGGGTGAACGACTGGCCGTGAGCACCGGAACGGAGCAGGTGGCTCCCATCGATCCTCGGTGGAGTGCGCTCCAGAACATCACAGACCAAGACGGCACGGAAGAATCTCGTGCCGCCGAGAAAGAAGAGAGCTAGTCATGGCTGGTAACCCCCCGAAGCGCAAGGTTTCCCGTTCGAACACCCGCTCGCGTCGCGCGCAGTGGAAGGCGGCTCCCGTCGCCCTCGTGAAGACCATCGAGAACGGTCAGGTCGTCTACAGCCGTCCTCACCAGGCCAAGGTCGTCACCGACTCCCAGGGCACCGAGCTCTTCCTCGAGTACAAGGGCCGCAAGGTCGCCGACGTCTGAGTCGCGTACCGTGACGGAGGTCCCCGGGGGGACGAGGCCTCTCCCAGATAAGCTCCGCGTCGATATCGACGCGGAGCTTCTGGAGTTGGCCCTCACTCACCGCTCTTACGCGTATGAGCACGGCGGGATCCCGCACAACGAGCGCCTGGAGTTCCTCGGCGATTCGGTCTTGGGTCAGGCCGTGACCGTGATGCTCTTCACCACGCACCCCGACCTCGACGAGGGCGAGCTGGCGAAGCGGCGTGCGAGCGTCGTGTCCACTGTCGCTCTTGCGGAAGTGGCTCGCGGCATCGACCTCGGCAGCCATCTGCTGCTGGGGCGCGGTGAGGAGCAGACCGGTGGTCGCGACAAGGACTCGATCCTGGCGGACACGATGGAAGCCGTGATCGGTGCCACGTACCTGTCGGCGGGTCCTGAGGCCGCCACAGCGCTCGTGCTTCGTCTGACGGAGCCTCTGCTCGCGGATCCGGAGCGTTACGGCGCGGCCATGGACCCGAAGACCAGTCTGCAGGAGCTCGCTGCCCGTGTCGGCGCGACGCCGCCGCAGTATTCGGTCGAGGCGAGCGGCCCGGATCACGACCGCCGCTTCACCGCCACGGTTTCGGTCGGCGACGTCCGCATGATCGGCCACGGCAGCAGCAAGAAGACCGCAGAGATGGCGGCGGCCCTCAGCGCCTGGCGCACGCTCAGCGAGCGTGCCTGAGCTTCCTGAGGTCGAGGTCGTCCGCGCCGGTCTCGAACCGGCTGCGGTCGGATCGGTCATCACGTCGGTGAGCGTGTTCGACGAGCGTGCGCTCACGCGGCATGTCGCCGGGGCCGCGGATTTCGTCGGCAGGCTCGAAGGCCGAACCTTCACTGCCGCATCCCGCAGGGGCAAGTTCCTCTGGCTCCCTCTCGACGACGAGGATTCCGCGCTGATCGCGCACCTCGGTATGAGCGGGCAGATGCTGCTGCGGGCGCCGAATGCCGACGCGGAGCGTCATGAACGGATCCGCATCGGCATCGAGCATCCCGTGCACGGCGAGCTCGCGATCGTGTTCGCGGATCAGCGGACGTTCGGCTCGCTCGCCGTCGATGCGCTGCTCGATGACGACGGATCGCGGATCCCCACGCAGGTCGCGCACATCGCGCGCGATCCTCTCGATCCCTCCTTCGATGATCGCGCCTTCCGTGTCGCGCTCGCACGGCGGGGAAGCGCGATCAAGCGTGTTCTCCTCGACCAGGGCGTCGTGAGCGGGATCGGCAACATCTACGCTGACGAGTCTCTCTGGGCTGCGCGCATCCATCCGGAGACACCTGCCGACCACCTGTCCACGCAGGCTGTGCGCCGACTGCTGGTGGAAGTGCGGCTCGTGCTCGCGAAGGCCCTGGCGGAGGGCGGAACGAGCTTCGACGCGCAGTACGTCAACGTCAACGGTCAGGCGGGCTACTTCGCCCACTCTCTCAACGCCTACGGTCGGCAGGGCAAGCCGTGTCCGCGCTGCGGAACGGCGATCGTACGGGAGAGCTTCATGAACAGGGGCTCGCACTTCTGCCCGTCCTGCCAGCGACGCCGCTGACCTGCACCGGAACGAGCAGGTTAGCGGCGTCGCGGCCGGTCATGCGGTCTGGAACGCTCCCCGCAGCAGCGGACGCGTGGCCCACGTGGTCGCCCAGACGATCCCGATCCCCACACCGACCACCGCCGCGATCGTGAGGAGCGAGAGCGGCGCCGTGATGAGTGCGATGCCGAGCAGCGGGATCACGAGGACGGCCGCGACGAGAGCCGAGCCGATCGCCGTGATCAGCAGCGGGGACATGATCGCGCGTCTCCGGGCACGGTCCACGGTCTCCAGCGGCATGCCCAGGTGATGGAGGCTGCGGTGCAGCTCGCGCTGGTCGAGCACGTCGGACGCCTGGTTCACGCCGACGGACGCCGCCACCATGAGGAACGACCCGATCAGGGTGATGACGAGACCGGTGCGGATATCGGTGGCCAGGGCGATGTCGGCCTCGGCCGCCTCCGATCCGGTCATCACGTTCATCAGCGCCACGCCCGTTCCGGCGAAGACGGCCATGAAGCTCGCCATCGCGATGCCACCGACCTGCCGCCACGCGGCTTTGGGAGAATCCAGGACCACGCGCGCGGCGAGCAGCCGCTCCGGCTGTTCGGCCCGGCGAAGCTGTCGCGATGCCGACACCTTGAGGACCCACGGGCCCACGACGTTCAGCACCGCGAGCGCGGCACCGAACAGTCCGGCCAGCACGAGGATGGTGGTGACCAGCCCGCCGATGGACGGGAAGACTTTGATGAGCACGACTGCGATCGCGATGGTGCCCGCGGCGATCAATGCGCGGATCCAGTGCACGTTGGTTGTCGTGGCACGGGTGCGGACCCCGAGGGGCGAGATCACCACGCGACGGAGCCCGACGACCGCACTGGCCGAAGCGAGGAAGAGCACGCCGGCGAGCACCAGGGCGATCTGCGCCGGAGGCAGCACGACCGCACCGAACCCGAGAGCTTCGCCGCGGAACGGGATCAGGCCGATGAGCGGACTCAATGCGACGTGTCCGACCACGCCGGCGAGGGCTCCTGCAGCGGCGACGAGAACGGACTCGGTGACGGTGGCGACCGTGACGCCGGCAGGGGAGACCCCGAGCAGCCGAAGGGTCGAGAGGCGCTCGTCCCGGCGACGGGCGGAAAGCCGCGCCGCTGCCCCGCCGAGCGACATCAGCGGGACGACCAGGAGGACGAGCGCGATGGCGGCGAGCGCCTGATAGATGGGAGCCTCAGGGTCCGTCCAGCCCCAGAATGACTGGGCGCCTCCGATCACGGTCAACACCAGTGTGGTCACCACGCCGAACGCCACGACAGGAAGGGCGAGCACGCTGTTCTGCCCTGGCGCGGGGCGCAGCAGCAGAGCGAGGACGTGCCGGTTCACGCGGCCACCGCCGAAGAGACGATTCGTCCGTCGCGGACGGCGACCGTGCGGGTGCAGCGACTGGCCACCTCGGGGTCATGGGTGACCACGACGAGGGTCCGGCCCTGGGCGGTGGTCGACCACAGCAGGGCATCCATGACCTCGGACGACGTGTGCGAGTCGAGAGCACCGGTCGGCTCGTCGGCGAAGACGAGCTCCGCGCCCGTGGCCTGCGCACGCGCGATGGCGACGCGCTGGGCCTGACCGCCGGAGAGCTCGCCGATCCGGCGATCCTCCATACCCGCGAGACCGAGGGCGGCGAGCCACGACGCCGCGTGCTGGATGGCATCCTGACGTCGGATGCCGTTGATCATCGACGCCAGCGCGACGTTCTCCACTGCCGTCAGCTCCGGGATGAGCAGCCCCTGCTGGAAGACGAAGCCGAACCGCTCGCGACGCAGTCGTGAACGTGCGGACTCGTTGAGTGCGGTGACCTCGATGGGGGAGCCCTCTGCGGGCCGGAAGAGGACACTGCCTGCATCGGGTGCGGTGATTCCCGCCAGGACGTGAAGCAGGGTCGTCTTGCCGGAACCCGAGGCGCCCATGATCGCGACGGACTCACCGCGATGGATCGCGAGATCGACTCCGGCGAGGGCGCGTGTCATCCCGAAGGTCTTGGTCAGGGCATGGGCTTCGATCACGGGGATGTTCATGTTTCCACTCTCGTCAGCAGACCACCCGATGTCGTCGATCCGGCGGATGACGGAGCGGGCCCGACCTCATCCCGAAGAATGAGATCGGACCCGCACGTGCCTCAGAGCTTCTTCTGCCACCCGCCGGCGTACGATACCGGCCGGAAGCCGATCTTCTCGTTGATGCTGAGCATGGGGCGGTTCTCCTCCGCGTTGAACGTGGAGACGACGGGCGACTCCGGCATCAGTGCCTGCCAGCGCAGCAGGTTCGCGCACTTCACGATCGTCCCGAGGCGATGACCGCGGTGGCCCTTCGACACCAGGGTGCCGTACTGATGGGTGACGCCCGTGTGATCGGTCCCGATCAGCAGCTCGTTGTAGGCGACGATGTCGCCGGTGGGGACGTGCTGCACGGCGGCGACCGAGACGACACGTCCGGAGTCGGCGATTCGCCCATCCCGCCGCGCGACACGATCGGCGTCCCACACCTCGGCGACGAAGTCCATCTCCCCGCTCGGGGCGTCTGTCGACAGGCGAGCGAGGATGCCGGCGTATGCCGCGCGCAGTTCCGGCGGCGTCGGCAGCATCCACTCCACGATCCGGTACTCCGAACCGGCATGAGCGTTCGCCTCCGCCAGCGCCGTGCGCAGGAGCGCCGGGTCGGAGTGCAGATCGAACTCGCTGTTCCGCTCGACCTGCTCGAGCGTGTAGCCGGCGGATTCGGCCAGATCGCTCAGGGGCGTGGCAGGCACGCGGCCCCACCCGGTCCTCGGCACGAGCATGCGCTCGGTCTCTTCCGGCCGGTGCAGGCTCCACAGCTGCAGAACGGTGCGACCGCGCGACCTGGCCTCCTCCTCGGCGCGCGCGAGCAGCGCGTTCTCGATGCCATGACCCCAGTGCGCCTCCGGCACGAGCATGTCGATCTCGCCGGCGTTCGCCTCCTCCTCCTGCGCGAAGGAGATCGTCACCATGCCGACGATCTCACCGTCGACACGGGCGACGAAGCCGCGGTCAAGCGAGTCGGTGTCGTCCTGCCAGCCGGGCAGAACCTGCGCCGCCTCCAGGGCGAGGCCCGGAAGTCCGACCTGCTCGTCGCAGATCTGGCGGTTGAGTTCGCCGTACGCCCGGAACTCCGCCGCCGTGTCGTCATCGATCGAGGTCGGGACGATCAACGGCGTGATCGTCGGTTCAGCGATGGTCATGTCAGGTCCTTACTGGTGTGGGTTCAAGAGGGATGCGGGACTCGGCGTCCCACGGGCGAGGGAATCAGCGGATACCGCGCTGCAGGGCGAAGGCGGTGAGGACGCCCAGCTCATGTTCGGCGCGGCGACGTTGCTCGGAGATCAGCAGCTCCGCCGACTCGATGTGGACGGCGCGACGTTGCCGACGCGGGCGCTGAGACCGTTGGAGCAGCCAGAGGCCGATCCGGAGAGAGAGGCGATCCGTGAGCGCCAAACGGCGGAGCTCATCGTCACGGGGGATCTGGAAGACCTCGCGGTCCTCGGTATCGGGCGGGTGGGTGATGTTGCGGCGCAACGTGGTATTCACGAGAGAGTCCTTCGAAAGGGAAGTGGGCGTGCGGGTGCAGGAGACGTCGCACCTCGATGGCGAGCATGGCCGCCAGGGGCGCGGACGACGGCGGCTCCTCGGACCACGAAGTGTGGGAGCCGAAGGCGGCGAGATCCATGTTCCGGTTGCGGAACAGAGGGTGGGGCGCGGATGCACCGACCGGAGAGAGGAGGCCCACTACAGGCCGTGATTCTCGGGGTGCGCTGCTACGAGAGCGCGCTGATGCGGACGCCGGCGGTCACCGAGAACGCAGGGCGCAGCGCAGAGTGCGCGGGCGCGGCAAGGCCAGTGGCCTGTGCGTTGAGCTGAATCATCATCATCGGTAACCTCCTTTCGTGTGGCGATCCGGAGGAAACGGTAGCGAACTCGAGCGGGCAGCGTCAAGCGTTTCCGTCTCCTACGGCGTGTCGTCGAGCGGCATCGGTTCGACGAACGCCCGCGCGGGATGACGGCTGAAGCCCGTGATTCCGGTAGCGTAGCGGCGTGATTCTCCCCGGACGAGCGGTGCCCGCATGCATCTGAAGAGCCTGACGCTCAAAGGGTTCAAGTCGTTCGCGCAGCCGACGAGCTTCGTCTTCGAGCCCGGCGTGACCTGCATCGTCGGCCCCAACGGGTCGGGCAAGTCGAACGTCGTCGACGCCCTTGCCTGGGTGATGGGGGAGCAGGGCGCGAAGACGCTCCGTGGCGGAAAGATGGAGGACGTCATCTTCGCGGGCACTTCGACGCGGGGCCCGCTCGGGCGCGCTGAGGTGCAGCTCACGATCGACAACGCCGACGGTGCCCTCCCGATCGAGTTCGCCGAGGTCACGATCAGCCGCACGCTGTTCCGCAACGGGTCGAGCGAGTACGCGATCAACGGCGAAGGATGCCGGCTCCTCGATGTGCAGGAGCTTCTCAGCGACTCCGGACTGGGCCGCGAAATGCACGTGATCGTCGGGCAGGGGCGCCTCGACACGGTACTGCAGGCCTCTCCCGAGGACCGGCGGGGCTTCATCGAAGAGGCGGCGGGAATCCTCAAGCATCGCCGCCGCAAGGAGAAGACCCTCCGCAAGCTCGATGCGATGGAGGCGAACCTCACCCGTCTCAGCGACCTGGCGGGGGAGATCCGCCGTCAGCTCAAGCCGCTCGGGCGCCAGGCGGAGATCGCGCGCGAGGCGCAGACGATCGCTGCCGTCGTGCGTGATGCGAAGGCCCGGATCTTCGCGGACGACGTCGTCGCGCTGCGTACGGCTCTCGCCGACCACACCCGTACCGAGCACGAACGCCACACCGAGCGGCTGGTCCTGTCGGACCAGGCCGAAGCGGTGCGAGCGAGTATCGCTCGGCTGGAACAGGATCAGAACTCTGTCGCCGTCGATCAGGCCCGGAGCGTGGCCTTCGGTCTGGAGCAGGTGCAGGAGCGGATGCGCGGACTCTACACGCTCGCGAACCAACGCCTGGCGCTGCTCGGATCCGAAGACGACGACGCTGCCGTCACCGCCGTCACCGTGACCCAGGCCACTATCGATGAGGCGAAGGACGAGATCGACGTGATCTCGGCCGGTCTCGGCGACGCGCAGGATGCGGCGGCGTCGGCGAGCCGTGACGTCGTGCACGCCAGGGCTGAGCTCGACACGCTCGATGTGGACATCGCCGAGCAGAGTGCGCTGGTGTCGGAATACGACATGCGCCTCTCGGCGCTGCGCGGCACCGCTGACGCCGCGGCCTCGGCACTCGCCGCCGTGCGAGGCGCGGTGCTTCGTCAGGAGAACGCGCTCGAGGCGGCGAACGCGCGCAGGCGGGAGGCTGCCGAGGCGCTCGAGGCGATCGACGATGCCGAAGCGCCCGAGGGTACCGCCGTCGAACATGCGGCCGCGTACGAGAGCGCGCAGCGGGCGGCGACAGCCGCGGAGGCCGAGCGGGAGACTCTGCGTGAGCGACTGCATGCGGCCGAGCGTGAGGTCGACTCCCTGACCGCGAAGGCCGCGGCCCTGAGCAGTGCTCTGGCCCTGTCGGGTGGCGCCGCCGAGATCGTCAAAGCCGGCGGAAAGGGCATTCGCGGACTCGTCGGAGACGCCGTGCAGGTCCGTGCCGGCTACGAAGCGGCGATCGCCGCGGTCCTCGGTCCGCTCACAGAAGGCGTTCTCATCGACACTGCGGCCGACGCTTTCGCCCAGGCGGCAGAAGCTGCCGAGAACCGCAGGGGAGTCGTCGACTTCGTCGTCGCCGACGCGCTTCGTCCAGAGCCCGTCGCCGCCCCGATCGAGGGCGTCACACCCGCGGTCGAGACTGTGACGGCACCCGACGGTGTGCTGGGCATCCTGTCGCACGTTCTGATCGCAGACGATCTGGGCGCCGCCCGTGTCGCGCGCACGGCGCTCGACGGAGCCGGGGACACCTCGACCACCATCGTGACCGTCGGGGGCGACGTGATCACCGCCCAGACGCTGCGCACCGGGTCCGGAGGCGAACGATCGCGACTCGAGCTCGCGGCGGAGCGGGATGCCGCCGCCGAGCGACTGGCGGAGATTCAGATCGTGGTGGACTCGCTCCGCGAAGCGCGCGAGGACGCGAACGAAGCAGTCGAGACGACCAGACGCCAGGCGAAGGACGCGCTCCGTGCACTGCGCGAGCATGATGCAGCCCTCGCCACCCACGCCGAGCAGGTGAACCGGGTCACCGTCCGCCACGAATCCGCGGTCGCCGAATGCGAGCGACTCGAAACCGGCCTGGCCCAAGCGCAGGCCGCCGTGTCCGATGCGGAGGCGAAAGCGGAAGCCGCCAAAGCTGCGCTGGACGAGGCGATCGCGGCTCCGCGTCCGGTCCTCGACGCTTCCGCGCGAGACGGGCTGCTCGAGACGCTCGAGATGGCCCGTGAGGGCGAGGTGCGAGCGCGGCTGGAGATCGAGACGCTGCGGGAACGCGTGCGCGCGGCCCAGGCGCGGGTCACGAGTCTCGAGCGGCAGCGCGAGCAGGAGCGCGATGCCGCGGCCGAAGCGGCGCGGCGTGCGGTGATCCGTCGTGCCCAGCGCGAAGCGGCTTCGGGCGTCGCGGAGGAGCTGCCGCGGATCCTCGACTCCCTCGACCGCTCGGTCACCGAGGCGCGCCTGGCCCTGGCCGAGGCGGAGGCCGCGCGTTCGGCGCAGAACGAGGAGCTCGTCGGGCTCCGCGCCCAGGAGACGTCGCTGCGGGAGCGCCTCGCGGGTCTGACCGAGAGCGTGCACGGTCTCGAGCTGCAGATCCACGAGAAGAAGCTCCATCTCAACAGCCTGCTCGAGCGGGTCTCGTCTGAGCTGGCCCTCGACGAAGATATTCTCGTCGCGGAATATGGCCCTGATCAGCTCGTACCGCGTGACCCGGGAGTCGAGCACCCCGCAGACGAGCTACTCGACGACACGGCGATCCCCTTCGACCGCCGCATCCAGCAGCGCCGTCTGGCCGATGCCGAGCGGAAGCTTGCACAGCTCGGACGCGTCAACCCGCTGGCGCTCGAGGAGTTCGCCGCGCTGGAGCAGCGCCATGCCTTCCTCACCGAGCAGTTGGCCGATCTCACGCAGACGCGTCAGGACCTCCTGACGATCATCGCCGACCTCGACGAGCGCATGCAGACCATCTTCGCGAGCGCCTTCGAGGACACGAAGGAGGCGTTCGGTCAGGTCTTCCCGCTGCTGTTCCCCGGTGGCACGGGGAGCATCTCCCTCACCGACCCGGAGAACATGCTGACCACCGGCATCGAGGTGTCGGTGCGTCCGGTCGGGAAGAAGATCGAGCGACTCTCGCTGCTCTCCGGTGGTGAGCGTTCGCTGGCCGCGGTCGCCCTGCTCGTGGCGATCTTCAAGGCGCGGCCGAGCCCGTTCTACATTCTCGACGAGGTCGAGGCGGCGCTCGATGATGCGAACCTGGGGCGCCTGCTCACGGTGTTCGAGCAGCTGCGAGAGAGCTCCCAGCTGTTGATCATCACGCACCAGAAGCGCACGATGGAGATCGCCGACGCCCTTTACGGAGTCTCGATGCGCCAGGACGGCGTGTCGGCGGTCGTCGGTCAGCGCGTGGGGGACCGGGCCGCAGCTGCCGTCTGACCGGGTCCATCCGACCGGACGCGCCTGATCGTCAGGCGAGACCCCAGACGATCGTGTCGCGTCGGCGCGTCGCCGTCGACCCGCCATCGACACGCCACGAACCTCCGACTATCGGCCGACGGCGCGGCGCAAGAATTCGTCGACCATACCGGCGAACTCCGGCAGATCCTGGGAGCGGTGCTGTGCGCCGCGCAGAATCCGATGCTCCGCGCCTTCCGCTGTCAGCACGGTGGCGATCTCCTCGTACTCGTCATTCCAGCCACCGGTGACCACGAGCGTCGGGATACCGCGGACCATCGGTGCCCGGACGCCGTGGCCCCAGGGGAGATTCTTGCGGGACGAGTGCTCCGCGAGGCGGTGCTCCTGATCCCACCGTGTGGCATCGAACGGCCCGCCGAACATCAGCGGTCGCATGATCGCCCAGAACCCCCGGAGGTCGCCGGTCGCCGACAGAGAGCGGGCCTCTGACACGAGGCCGATATGGCGTTCGACCGCCTCAGCGCCGCGAGCGATGTCGTAGAGCGCGGGTTCGACGAGCACCAGTCCGGCTACGTCGAGGGTGCTTGAGGCCGCCGCCAGCACGGCGGGGACGGCCCCGATTGAGTGCGCGTAGACGACCACTCGTCGCCCCGCATGGTCACGCACGAGGTGCGTCACCTGCTCCTCTATGCTCGCCTCTTCGGGGAAAGCGAGATATTCGCCGGCGCCCGCTCCCTGCCCTGGCCAGGCGGCCGTGCCGGTTCGTCCCGACCCGTGGAGGTACAGGCGCTCGACGTCGGAAGCGGAGTTCATTCCCCGACGCTACCCGTAGGCTGGAGGGATGGCGGAGAAGTCCTGGTCTCTCGGTCGCGCACTGCGCGGCATGTTCGTCAAGCCCACCATCGACGAGACGACGTGGGAGGACCTCGAGACGGCGCTGATCACGGCCGACTTCGGGCCTGACATCAGCGAACGCGTCGTCGAGGAGCTGCGTGCCAAGGTCGACAAGTACCGCACGACCGATCCTCGGGACCTCCAGCGCATGCTGCGCGAGACCCTCGAAGAGCACTTCGCGAAGTTCGACACGACACTCAAGCTCACCGAGCGTCCGGCGGTCGTGCTGGTCGTCGGCGTCAACGGTGTCGGCAAGACGACGACCATCGGCAAATTCACCAAGTTCCTCCGCGGCTATCAGCGCAGTGTCGTCGTCGGTGCAGCTGACACGTTCCGTGCTGCGGCCGTCGACCAGCTCGCCACCTGGGCGCAGCGCGGGGGAGCGGCGATCGTCCGTCCGCAGCAGGAGGGCCAGGACCCCGCTTCCGTCGCCTTCCAGACGGTCGAGTACGCCAAGCGGGAAGGGATCGAGATCGCGATCATCGACACCGCCGGCCGCCTGCACACCAAGGGCGGGCTCATGGACGAGCTCTCCAAAGTGAGACGCGTCATCGAGAAACAGGCTCCCATCAGCGAGGTGCTGCTGGTCCTCGACGCCACGACGGGCCAGAACGGCGTGATGCAGGCCGAGGCGTTCCTGGAGCACGCGGGCGTCACGGGGCTCGTCCTGACCAAGCTCGACGGTTCCGCGAAGGGCGGGTTCGTGCTTGCGGTGCAAGAGCGCACCGGCATCCCCGTGAAGCTGCTCGGGCAGGGCGAGGGGATCGACGATCTCACCGGATTCACCCCCCATGTATTCGTCCAGTCGTTGGTCGGTTGATGACGGGACTACCGCAGTGAGCACGAGGCTGGTTTCATAGCGTTATGGCGATCGAACACGACTACTTCGGACTCCTGTCCTCGGGCCCCGACGGCTCGATCTTCTGGTCGGAGACCGTCGAGCTCGGTGACCAGAGCGTCACCGTGGATCTGACCGCTCCGGACCAGGACGACGTGTCCGCGGACGCGCTGGACATCGCCGCGGGTCTCATCGCCGGACTCGAGAACGTCGACGACACCGCCCGCCGGGGCATGCTCGCCGAGGTCGATGACCGCACCAGCGAGGTGACCGAGTACATCCTCCAGCAGCAGGAGGCCTACGGCGACGATCTCCCCGAGGTCCTCGTCGACGTGTCAGGGGATGCGGCCGTGGACATCATCCGCTCGCTGCGCCTCATGAGCATGACCATACTCGCCGACGAGCACGGAGGCTCGGAGCCCTTCGCCGTCCTCGAGTACGCCCTGGATGACAGCTCATCCGACGACGTCCTGCTCGTGAATCTCGGCTCGGACGGCACGGTGCAGTCGGTGATGAGCGCCGACTGAGCCACCGCGCCGGGGTGCACCCGGGACGACGGTCGATCAGACGGCCTGCGCGAACCCGAGGTCGGCGCTCTCTGCGATGTGCGACAGGTGGTCGGGGATCTCGCGCCCCTTGGACACCATCGACTGTGCCCACAGGCGCCCCGCACGGTACGACGACCGCACCAGCGGACCTGCCAGCACGCCGAGGAAGCCGATTCGCTCCGCCTCTTCCTTGAACTCGACGAATTCGGCCGGCTTCACCCATCGCGCGACCGGCAGGTGGCGGGGCGTGGGGCGGAGGTACTGCGTGATCGTGATGATGTCGCAGCCGGCTTCGTGCAGATCGTTCAGGGCTTGCACGACCTCTTCCGGCTCCTCGCCCATGCCGAGGATCAGGTTCGACTTCGTGATCAGTCCCGCATCGCGTGCCTGGGTGAGGACGTTCAGCGAGCGCTCATAGCGGAACGCGGGACGGATGCGCTTGAAGATGCGGGGCACCGTCTCCACGTTGTGGGCGAACACCTCCGGGCGGGCGTCGAAGATCTGTCCCAGGAAAGCGGGGTCGGCGTTGTGTTCGTTCGCGAGCAGCTCGACCCCGGTGTTCGGGTTGAGTTCGTGGATCTTCCGCACGGTCTCCGCGTTGAGCCACGCTCCGGTGTCCGGCAGATCGTCGCGGGCGACGCTCGTCACCGTGGCGTAGCGCAGGTTCATCCGTGCCACACTCTCGGCGACGCGGCGAGGCTCGTCGGTGTCGTAGGCATCCGGCTTGCCCGTGTCGATCTGGCAGAAGTCGCATCGACGGGTGCATTGAGAGCCGCCGATGAGGAATGTCGCCTCGCGATCCTCCCAGCACTCGTAGATGTTCGGGCAGCCGGCCTCCTGGCACACCGTGTGCAGATCCTCACTCTTGACGAGGGAGTGGAGTGCCGTGTACTCCGGGCCCATCTTCGCCTTGGTCTTGATCCACTCCGGTTTCCGTTCGATCGGCGTCTCCGCGTTCCGGATCTCGAGTCGCAGGAGCTTGCGGCCCTCGGGGGCGGCGGTCATGCGCGGGCTCCTGTCAGCTCGGTGCGACCGTATGCGGTGACGAATGCCTCCGTCACCGCATCGACGAGATCGAGGGGGGACACGGCGGCGCCGACGACCTCGCTCACCGTCGTGACGCCGGCGTCGGTGATGCCGCACGGGACGATGCCCTGGAATCCGGCGAGCGTGTTGTCGCAGTTGATCGCGAAGCCGTGCATCGTCACCCCTTGCTGTACCCGTACACCGATCGCTGCGACCTTGTCCTCGGAAAGCGGGCGCCGCACCCACACTCCGCTCCGACCGTCGACCTGATAGCCCTCGATCCCGAAGGGCTTGAGGATGTCGATGAGGAGGCGCTCCAGGCGACGCACATGCGCGACGACGTCGATGGGCTCGATCAGCCGCACGATCGGATACCCCACCAGCTGCCCCGGGCCGTGCCAGGTGATCTTGCCCCCGCGGTCCACATCGATCACCGGTGTGCCGTCCTGCGGACGCTCGTGCGCTTCGGTGCGTTTTCCCGCCGTGTAGACGGCCTCGTGTTCGAGGAGGATCAGCGTGTCCGGACGGATGTCGGCGACCACGCCGGCATGAACGCGTCTCTGCAGATCCCACCCGGCGACGTACGGCATGGGCGTCGGAGCGAACCCCGGAGTGAGGATGTCGAGCATCACGCTCTCCTTCTCTGATTAATTGGACCGAGGGCAACAATACTCCTCCGACGGTTGTCCGGTGCCTTCGGGCCGCGTCGCGGTAGCGTGAAGGCATGAGTTCCCCCGGTCGAGCAGGGCGCCCGAAGGCGTCTTCTCGAGAGACGCTCGCGGAGGCGGCATGCGAGCTCTTCCTGGAGCGCGGGTACGACGCGACGTCGGTGGCGGACATCACCCAGCGGGCCGGAGTGAGCAGGTCGAGCTTCTTCAACTACTTCACGTCGAAGAGCGACGTGCTCTGGTCAGGCGTGGACGAGCGCATCGGCGAAGCGATCCGGTCGCTCGGTGCGCTGGGGCGCGAGGCATCCGGCGATGCGGTGCGCCGGATCCTGCTGCTGGTCGTGCACGGTTTCGAGCCGGATCCGCTCGCCCTCGCGCTCCGCAATGCGGCGGCGATGGGTTTGCAGGATGAGCTCGTCAGGGACACCGGGCTCCGTCTGGCGCGGCTTTCCGATGCCGTCGCCGCCGCGGCGCGGACCGCGGGAATCGACGTCATCCGCGCCGACATCCTCGGAGCCGCCTACGCCGCAGCCGTGCTGTCGGCGCTGCGCGTCTGGGCGGAGCAGGGCGCGGGGCGCGGAACGCCGGAGGTCGTGCTGCGCGAGGCGCTCGGCCTGATCAACGACCTTCCCTGGCGAGAGTGACTCGCGCGGACGAAACGTCGTGAGCCGGACAGGTCATGAGTGAACCCACCCCCGAGGAGGAACTCATGATTCGAGACCAGTTGGACGAGCTGCTGGATGCGTCGGCACCGCCGCCCGCGACGATCCGGTCCGTCGACACGCGTGCGATGCTCGCCGAAGCGAGAACCGTCGCGAGGCCGCGGCGGAGTGGCCGCCGAGCAGCGGTGCTGAGTGGAGCGCTGGGCCTCCTGCTCGTCGGCGGTGCGGGCATCGCGACCGCGTCGTCAGACTGGCTCTGGGGGTCAGGGCTGGAGGATCCCGACCGAAGCTACACGTACACCTCGCCCACCTGGGGAGAATGCGAGATCCGCTACAGCGGTTGGGATACCCACAACCCGGTCACCCAGCTCCAGGTCAACCGGATCATCGACGAGTGGTTCGCGAACACGGATGTCGAAGTGGCCGCGGAACCGTATGTGGCGGAGCAGCTCGCCGCCGTCGAGGCTGATCTGGCTGCGTCGGAGGAGACAGCCACGGATCCGCGGCAGCCTGACCTGAACGCGTGGCGAGCGCACGATCAGGCCCTCTCCATGGCGCTGTACGAGGAGCTGAAGGCCAACGGGATAGACACCGGTCGTGGTGACCTGGCAGGCACGGATTCGCACAGCCAGCTCCATTGCGAAGGGGAGGACTGGGACGGCGAGGGGGGTACACCGTGACCCGTCACCCGGAGGATGCGTTGCTCCTCGCGGCCTTTGAGGCGAGCGCGTCGGATCTATTCGCGTACCTCTCGCGTCGAGTCGGCCCCGACGACGCTGCAGATCTCCTGAGCGAGACCATGGTCGTCGCGTGGCGCCGTGTTCGTCGACTGCCCGACGATCCCGAGCGTGCACGGATGTGGTTGTTCGGCGTTGCACGCGGAACGCTGCTCAATCATTCGCGCGGGGAGCGTCGGCGATGGGCGCTGGCGGACCGCATTCGTTCTCACGTCTCGCAGGAGCTTTCGACGGCCCCTGCGGACGCGGGCGCAGAGGTACGCGATGCGATCTCGCGTCTCGACCCGGACCTCGCCGAACTCGTCCGCCTGGTGCACTGGGACGGTTTCTCCCTGACCGACGCGGCCGAACTGCTGGGGGTTCCCGCGTCGACGGTGCGGGGGCGCTACCAGAGGGCGAAGGTCGAGCTCCGCGCCGCGCTGAGCGTGGAGGCTCCACTCGCGTAGAATCGACAGCACCATGGCTACCTTTGGCACGCTCTCCGATCGACTCACCGAGACCTTCCGCAATCTGCGCACGAAGGGAAAGCTCACTGCTGCCGACGTCGACGGCACCGTGCGCGAGATCCGCCGCGCACTGCTCGACGCCGACGTCGCACTCGTCGTCGTCAAGGAGTTCACCGCGAAAGTACGCGAACGCGCCCTCGGCGACGAGGTCAACAAGGCGCTGAACCCCGCACAGCAGGTCGTCCAGATCGTCAACGAGGAACTCGTGCAGATCCTCGGCGGCGAACAGCGGCGTCTGCAGTTCGCGAAGACCGCACCGACCGTCATCATGCTCGCGGGCCTGCAGGGTTCCGGTAAGACGACCTTCGCGGGCAAGCTCGCGAAGCAGCTCGAGGGGGAGGGGCACACGCCTCTCCTGGTGGCCGCCGACCTCCAGCGCCCGAACGCCGTCAACCAGCTGCAGGTGGTGGCCGAGCAGGCAGGTGCTGCGGTCTACGCGCCCGAGCCCGGCAACGGTGTCGGCGATCCCGTGAAGGTATCGCGCGAGGGCGTCGAGTACGCGCGTCGTCAGCAGCACGACGTCGTGATCATCGACACCGCGGGTCGTCTCGGCGTCGATGCCGAGCTCATGAAGCAGGCCGCCGACATCCGCAAGGCCGTCGACCCCGATGAGGTCCTGTTCGTCATCGACGCGATGATCGGTCAGGATGCCGTCAACACGGCGAAGGCGTTCCAGGAGGGTGTCGACTTCACCGGCGTCGTCCTGTCCAAGCTCGACGGCGATGCCCGCGGTGGGGCGGCGCTGTCGGTGGCCTCGGTCACCGGTCGTCCGATCATCTTCGCCTCCACAGGAGAGCGTCTCGAAGACCTCGAGCCGTTCCACCCCGACCGCATGGCGAGCCGCATCCTCGACCTCGGCGACATCCTGACCCTCATCGAGCAGGCCCAGCAGGCCTTCGATGAGGAAGAGGCCATGAAGATGGCCGAGAAGCTCGCGACCGAGGCCTTCACCCTCGAGGACTTCCTCGACCAGCTTCAGCAGATGAAGAAGATGGGTTCGATGAAGAAGATGCTCGGGATGCTCCCGGGCATGGGGCAGATGAAGCAGCAGCTCGAAGACTTCGACGAGCGTGAGATCGACCGCACCGAGGCCATCATCCGCTCGATGACCCCGGGGGAGCGTCGCAACCCCAAGGTGCTCAACGGCTCGCGTCGTCTGCGCATCGCGCGTGGTTCCGGCATGACCGTCACGGACGTGAATCAGCTGGTGCAGCGCTTCGAGCAGGCCGCGAAGATGATGAAGACCGTGGCCCGCGGCGGCACGCCGAACATTCCCGGTATGGGTGCGGTCCCCGGAATGGGGCGCCCCGGCGCGTCGTCGAAGCGGGGCAAGAAGGGCAAGTCGTCGAAGGGATCCCGCTCGGGGAACCCCGCCAAGCGCGCGGCGGAGAACGCCGGAATCACCGCGACCTCGACGCCGACCGGTTCGGGCTTCGGCCTCGGTGGTGCTGCAGGCCAAGCGCCGAGTGAGGCCGACCTCGCCGAGATCCAGAAGCTGTTCGGCAAGGGCTGAACCGCGCTCAGCGCGGAGCGGCCAGGGCGGCGGCGGATGAGGTCTCCCGCGATCTCCCGATGTCTGCGGTTGGCCGCCGGGCGACGATCTGACCCAGGACGAGCGCGCCGATCGTCAGGACGAGGCCGATCGCTTGGACACCGGTGAACCGCTCGCCCGCGACCAGCACCCCCAGGATCGTCGCGACGATGGGGGAGAGTAGTGCGAGTAGGCCCGGCGCGATCACTGGGAGCTGCTGGATGCCTCGGAACCACAGCGTGTACGCGACGATCCCGCCGGCGGTGCCGAGCCAGAGATAGCCGAGCGCGGCTCCACCGTCGATCGCGGCGGGCACGCCTTCGACCGCGAGTGTGAGCGGGAGCAGCAGCAATCCACCAGCCGAAAGCTGCCATCCGGCGTACGCGACGGGACCGACTCGGTCAGGCCGTCCCCAGCGTTTGGTGAGGATCATCCCCGCTCCGGTGGCGGTGACGCCTCCGACCGCAGCCAGCACACCCCAGAAGTCGAGTTCCGCGGCCGGCCCCAGGACGACGAGCGCCACGCCGCCGGCTCCGATGACCGCCGCCGCTGCGGTGAGGGGTCTGATCCTCTCCTGCAGGACGAGGGCGCCGAGTATCAGCACGATGAGCGGTTGAGCTCCCGCAACAGCAGCGGCGACTCCGCCGGGAAGCCGCTCGGCCGCCAGGAACAGGAGGGGGAAGAAGGCGCCGATGTTGAGCGCGCCGAGCACGAAGGACTTCCACCACCACGACCCGTGGGGCAGTCGTCGGCTGATGAGCACGGCTAGCAGCCCGGCCGGGAGGGCGCGAAGTAGGCCGGCGAAGAGTGGATGGCCCGGCGGAAGCAGCTCGGTGGTGACGAGGTACGTCGTTCCCCAGGCGATGGGGGCGAGTGCGGTCAGCAGCACGAGCGTGAGGCGGTTCATGGTTCCAGCGTGCTCCCCGCGCTGACATGAGTCCAATGCATGTTTGTCACGTTATCCATGAAGTGACATCATGAACGAATGGAACTCCAGCAGCTCCGATACGTCGTCGAGGTAGCGGAGACCTCCAGCTTCACTCGGGCCGCCGAACGCTGCTTCGTCACGCAATCGGCGTTGAGCCATCAGATCGCCGCTCTCGAGCGCGAACTCGGTCAGCGCCTCTTCGTGAGATCGAGTCGCAGCGTTCGCCTGAGCGAGGCGGGGGAGGCGTTCCTGGAGCACGCGCGGACGGCGCTCCGGTCGGCGGAGCAGGCGCGGGAGAGCGCAGCCGCAGCGGCGGGCGTGGTGACCGGCACGCTGCGGATCGGGGTCATCCCGACGGTGACCGCCGTCGATATCCCGGAGGTGCTGGTCGCGTACCGAGCCGCGCATCCGTTCGCGAGGGTCGAGCTGCAGGTGGGGAACAGCGACGTGCTGATGGCGCGCCTGCGTCACGGGGAACTCGATGTCGCTCTGCTCGGCCTGCGCGAAGGAGCGGAACCACTCGGGGTGGCTTCGCGTGTACTCTCTCGTGACCGGCTGGTGGCGGCATTCCCTCGTGGGCATGAGCTCTGCGAGACAGGCGCGCTGACGCTCCATGACCTCGCCGGTGCGACGTTCGCCGATTTCCCGGCAGGCACATCGGGGCGTGCGCAGAGTGATGCCGCCTTCGCCTCCGCCGGGCTGACGCGGGATGTCGCCTTCGAGGCGGACTCCGCCACCCTTCTCCTCGGGCTGGTCGCCGCCGGACTGGCCGTGACCCTGCTCGCGCCGGGGACGATCGCACGATCTGCGGCGGATGTAGCCACCGCCGACATCCGCGAAGGTCCCGTACGCGTGGAGCACCTGGCATGGGACCTCGCGGCACCACGGAATGTGGCGAAGGCCTTCCTCGCCGTCATTGACGACGTCGTTCCCGGGAACGCGAAAGCGGGCCCGGAGGAGCACTCCGGACCCGCTTTCCTGTGACGTCAGGTCACTTCACGTCGTCGTCGACCCAGTCCATCGACTTGGTGACGGCCTTGCGCCACAGGCGCAGCTGACGGTCGCGCTCCGCGTCCTCCATGGAGGGCTCCCAGCGCTTGTCTTCCTGCCAGTTCGCGGACAGGTCATCCAAGCCGTTCCAGAATCCGACGGCGAGGCCGGCAGCGTACGCTGCGCCGAGTGCCGTCGTCTCTGCGACGACCGGGCGCACCACCGGCACGCCGAGCACGTCGGCCTGGAACTGCATGAGCGCATCGTTGGCGACCATGCCGCCATCGACCTTGAGCTCGGTCAGGTCCACTCCGGCGTCGGCGTTGACCGCATCGAGCACGTCGCGAGTCTGGAAGGCCACGGCCTCCAGCGCAGCGCGCGCGATGTGGTTCTTGTTGGCGTAGCGGGTGAGGCCCACGATCACGCCGCGGGCGTCCGAGCGCCAGTACGGTGCGAACAGACCCGAGAAGGCCGGGACGATGTACACGCCGCCGTTGTCCTCGACCTGCTCGGCCAACTTCTCGACCTCGGGGGCCGAGGAGATGATGCCGAGCTGGTCGCGCAGCCACTGGATGAGCGATCCCGTGACAGCGATGGAACCCTCCAGCGCGTAGTGGGTCGGTCCGTCGCCGAGCTTGTACCCGACAGTGGTCAGCAGCCCGTTCTTCGAGTGGACGATCTCCTCGCCCGTGTTGAAGATCAGGAAGCAGCCCGTGCCGTAGGTGTTCTTGCTCTCGCCGGTCTGGAAGGCGGCCTGTCCGAACGTCGCGGCCTGCTGGTCGCCCAGGATGCCGGCGATCGGCGTCTCGCGCAGGAGCGACGAGCTCTCGGCGGTGCCGTACACCTCGGAGGAGGAGCGGATCTCCGGCATCATCGAGCGCGGCACGCCGAACGCCTCGAGGATGTCGTCGCGCCACTCGAGCGTCTCGAGGTCCATGAACATCGTGCGGGAGGCGTTGGTGACGTCCGTGACGTGCACTCCGCCGTCGACTCCACCCGTCAGGTTCCAGAGAACCCAGCTGTCGGTGGTGCCGAAGATCAGGTCGCCCGCCTCCGCCTTCTCACGCGCGCCCTCGACGTTCTCGAGTATCCAGGCGATCTTGGTGCCGGAGAAGTACGTCGCCAGCGGGAGGCCGACGACCGGCTTGAACCGCTCGACGCCGCCGTCAGCCGCCAGGCGGTCGACGATGCCCTGCGTGCGGGTGTCCTGCCAGACGATCGCGTTGTAGGCCGGCTTCCCGGTCTTCTTGTCCCACACGACAGCGGTCTCGCGCTGGTTCGTGATACCGACGGCGGCGATGTCGTGACGCGTCAGATCGGCCCGGCCGAGGGCCAGCCCGATGACCTCCTGCACGTTGCGCCAGATCTCGGCCGCGTCGTGCTCGACCCAACCGGCCTTCGGAAGGATCTGTTCGTGCTCCTTCTGGCCGGTCGCGACGATGCTGCCCTTCTTGTCGAAGATGATCGCGCGACTCGACGTCGTTCCCTGGTCGATGGCGATGATGTAGTCAGCCACTTGTGCTCTCCTTTGAATTCAGTGCGATGGGGTGTGCGTCAGCCGGCGAGGCCGAGCAGCACGGGTGCAGCGAGGGCGGCGATCACACCACCGATGAGGGGGCCGACGACGGGGACCCACGAGTAGGACCAGTCGCTGGCGCCCTTGCCCTTGATCGGCAGGATCGCGTGAGCGATGCGCGGACCGAGGTCACGGGCGGGGTTGATCGCGTAGCCGGTCGGGCCACCGAGAGAGGCGCCGATGCCGACCACGAGCAGGGCCACCGGAAGCGCGGTGAGCGGGCCGAGGCCCCCGGGAACGCCGATCTCGATGTCCCCGTAGTCGGCGAACGCGAAGATGCCGAACACGAGCACGAAGGTGCCGATGATCTCCGTCACGAGGTTCCAGCCGTAGGAACGGATGGCGGGGCCGGTGGAGAAGACGCCGAGCTTGTTGGCGGCCTCCGGCTCCTCGTCGAAGTGCTGCTTGTAGGCGAGCCAGACGATGATCGCACCGAGGATGGCACCGACGAGTTCTGCCGCCGTGGCGGTGAGGAACATCACGAAGCTGATCTTGCCGGCGACCAGGAGGCCGATGCCGACGGCAGGGTTGAGGATCGCACCGGAGTATGCGGAGACGAGCACACCGGCGAAGACCGCGAGGCCCCATCCCCAGTTGACCATCAGGAAGCCGCCGCCGAAGCCCTTGTTCTTCGCAAGAGCCACGTTGGCGACGACACCACATCCGAGGATGATCAGCATCGCTGTGCCGACCAACTCCGAGAGGAAGTAGAGACCGAGATTCACATCAGCCATGTCTTCTTTGACCTTTCTTGTGTGTCGGGGCCCCTCTGCCCCGACACGTTATGAGGGGTTGCGCCGCGAGGAGGGCGGCAGTTCGAAGTCCGATCAGCCGCGGGTGCGGGATCGGATATCGAGTCCGTGTCGATCGTTCAGCAGCTGGCGCGTCTGGTCGAGCTCGGCGTCGTGGCGCGAGCGGTCCCAGCCGAGCATCGGTGCGAGCGCATCGGCGATCTCATCGAGCACCTCGGCGTCGGCGTTGCCGGTGAAGGCGATGCTCGTGCGGCGGAGCACGATGTCCTCCAGGCGCGCCACCATCTCGTTGTGCACCATCCACTCGAGTTCGCGGGTGGAGAGGTCGCCGCCGGCAAGGGGAGAGTCCGGTCCCTGCTCGACGTACGCCCACACGTCCGCCGCGCGGGTTCCGTATCTCGCGAGCAGCTGGTCGGCACGTGCCCCGGCGCCGGGGAGGTTCTCCTGGATCCAGATCCGGCGTGCCTTCTCAGTGCGCGGGAACTCGCGGCCGCCGCCGATCGCGCGTCCGGCGGTGGAGACTGTCCTGGTGCGGTCGATCAGGCTCAGCACGGTGTCGGAGAGCGACTCGCCGAGCGCGCGGAACGTGGTCCACTTGCCGCCGACGAGGCTGACGAGCGGGACGGCACCCTTCTCATCGACTTCGATGCGGTAGTCGCGTGACACGAACCCGGGGGCGGTGTCCTCGTGACGCGGCAGCGGACGGATACCGGAGAACTTGTAGACGATCTGATCGCGGGAGACCGGAATCGTCGGGAAGACGTGGTGGATCAGTTCGAAGAAGTAGTCGACCTCTTCCTCCGTGCACACCGGGACCTCGCGCGGGTCGGCGTCGATGTCGGTGGTGCCGACGAGCACTCGTCCCTTGAGCGGGTAGATGAGGACGATGCGGCCGTCGGAGTGTTCGAAGAAGATCTCCCGGCCCTGCGTCGCCTCGAGAAGCTCCGGGTGGTCCAGCACGATGTGCGAACCCTTGGTGCCTCCCATGAACCGCGTGTCCTCGCCGAGGGCGTCGTTCGTGAGGTCCGTCCAGGGGCCGGAGGCGTTCACCACCACGTCGGCGTGCACGCGGAATTCGGTTCCGCTCTCGCGATCGCGGAGGACGACCTCATCGCCTTCGCGCGCGATCGCCTCGACGTAGTTGAGTGCATGCGCTTCGGGGTGCGCTGCGCGACCATCCTGGAGCACGTCGAGCGCGAGACGCTCGGGGTCGTGCATCGAGGCGTCGTAGTAGGTCGCCGTGTACTTGATGCTCGGGTCCAGCGAGGGCAGCTCTGCGAGTGACTTCTTCCGACCGAGGAAGCGGTGTCGGGGCACCATCCCGCCGTCACGCGAGAACGTGTCGTAGATCGTCAGACCGACCTTGATCAGGAACGCGCCGCGCTCCTGCGGCTTGCCGCTCTTGTGCGTCAGGAACCTCAGAGGCGCGGAAAGGATGCCCGAGAACGTGGAGTAGATCGGGATGGTCGTCTGCAGTGGCTTCACGTAGTGAGGGGCGATCTTGAGCAGTCCGTTGCGCTCCTCGACGGACTCGCGCACGAGCCGGAACTCGCCGTTCTCGAGATAGCGGATGCCGCCGTGGATCATGTGGCTCGATGCGGAGGATGCGCCGGAGGCGAAGTCTCCTCGTTCGACGAGCAGCACGTCGACTCCCTGGAGTGCCAAGTCACGGAACGTGGAGATCCCGTTGATCCCGCCGCCGATGACGAGGACGCTCGTGCGTCCGGATTCACGGACGGCGCGAACCTCTGCGCGCTCCGCTGACGAGTGTGTGGAATCGATCATCGTCGACCCTCTCTTCCTTACTTGCCAACCAGCATCGACCTGTGTGGCATCCCGCGCAAGCCCACTGCACATATGTGCAAGGATCGAGGGTGAGGAGGCCACGATGGTCGGTCAGAGCGCGGAAATCCGCGATAGCAAGCTGATCGCGGCGCTCACTGCCGCGCAGCTCTACTACATGCAGGACAAGACGATGGAGGTGATCGCGCAGGAGCTCGGCACCTCCCGTTCCTCGGTCTCTCGACTCTTGAGCTTCGCCCGGGAGAGCGGCCTGGTCGACATCCGCATCAATTCACCGCTGGAGCGGCTGGGCATGCTCGAGCAGCGCATCCGTGACCGGCATCGGGTGGCCGCACATGTCGTTCCCATGCCCGAGATCCTCAGCGAGGTGGAACGACTCGAGCGCGTCGCGCTCACGGCCGGGCGCCTGCTGTCGCAGTTCGTCGACTCCAACATGATCATCGGTGTGGCCTGGGGATCGACGATCAGTGCGGTGAGCCGCGGCCTCACGCAGAAGGAGACGCACAACACGACCTTCGTGCAGCTCAACGGGGCGGGCAACACCCAGACCACCGGCGTCGAGTACTCCAGCGACATCCTGCAGCGGTTCGGCAGTGCCTTCGGCGCGCAGGTGCAGCAGTTCCCCGTTCCTGCCTTCTTCGACGACCCTGCGACCCGGGAGGCGATGTGGCGCGAACGCAGCACCCGTCGAGTCCTCGATCTGCAGGCGAAGATGGACGTCGCGGTCTTCAGCCTCGGGTCTCCGGCTGCCGAGGTCCCGAGTCGTGTGTACGTCGGCGGATATCTCGGGCGCGACGACTACCGCAGCCTGCGCGAGGATCACGCGATCGGTGACGTCGCCACGGTGTTCTTCCGGTCAGACGGCTCCTGGCGGGATATCCGTGTGAACGCCAGGGCGACCGGGCCGGGGCTCGACCGCCTGCGTCGCGTTCCGCGACGGATATGCGTCGTTTCGGGCATCCCGAAGCTGGTGAGCCTCCGGGCCGCCCTCTCCGCCGGGCTCATCACCGACGTCGTCCTGGATGAGGGACTCGCCCGGCGTCTCGTCGAGGACTGAGTCGCCGCCGGTAGAGTCCGGGGCTACGCGCCTTCCGTCGAGGACTCGGGTCCGGAACGGAACTCGCGGATGAGGTGCTGCACGACGGCGGTGAGATCACCGGCGGTGGCGTTCGCGATCACGAGCTGACGTTCGTAGCTGGCCCCGTTCTCGAGGGTGACGGCGTTGTTGCCGAATTCGCGGACGCAACCGAGTTCCACAGCCACGGGCGCCAGCTCATCGAGGACTTCGGCGAGATGCTCTCGCACCGGGCGCTGCGTTCCGGCCGCATCGACGATGACCCGTGCGTCGAGCCCGTATCGCGCCGCGCGCCACTTGTTCTCCCGGTGGAACCACGCCGGGAGTTCGGGAAGGGCCCGCCCCTCGTCGAGCTCACGGGAGAAGTGCTCGACGAGCACCTGCACGAGCGCCGCGACCGACGCAAGCTCCGGCAGCGTCGAGAGGCCGTCGCACGCTCGCACCTCGATGGTCCCCCAGCGAGGAGCGGGACGGATGTCCCAGCGCACCTCCGTGGCATCCGCCATCACGCCGGTGCGGACCATGTCGTCGAGATACGACTCGTACTGGGACCAATCGCGCAACGGCCAGGGGAGTCCGGCCGTCGGAAGCTGTTGGAACACCAGCGCGCGGTTCGAGGCGTAGCCGGTGCGCTCGCCCGCCCAGAACGGACTCGACGCCGACAGGGCCTGCAGATGGGGGAGGTATGCCGAGAGCGCGTTGATGATGGGGAAGACCTTGCGCTGGTCTTCCACCCCGATGTGCACGTGGATCCCCCAGATCATCATGTTGCGACCCCACCACTGGGTGCGCTCGATGAGGGTGTGATACCGCGACTTGTCGGTGACCTCCTGATCGAACCACTGCGCGAACGGGTGACTGCCCGCCGACAGCAGCTCGATGCCGGCCGGGTCCGTCGCGGTGCGCACAGCCGTGATGGCGTTCGCGATGTCGTCGACTGCATGCGCCACGGAATCGCCGATCCCGCTCGTGACTTCGATCGTGTTCGTGAGCAGCTCGCCGGTGACGGTGTGGCGCTCATCCTCGCTCTCGGCTTCGAGCGCCGCCAGCAGTTCCGGGGCGCGTCCGACGAGGTCACCGCTCACGGGATCCGCGAGCATGATCTCCCATTCGAGGCCGACGGTGGATCGGGCGGAAGAGGCGAACTCGAGTTTCACCCGCACAGTCTGACACGCGGGCGACGCGACACGACAACGGCCGTTGCGCCACGTTTCGCGCCGGGCGCGAGGATCTGGCAGAATAGAGGGTCGGACGACCTGCTCGACCCTCTATCCAGCAGGTGTCCACACTCATTTGAGCTTCCGCCGGGTGTGCACCCCACTCTCCAGGCGATCAGTTCGTTTCCTTCCACACAATTCAGGAGAATCGTGGCTGTCAAGATTCGTCTCAAGCGCCTGGGCAAGATCCGTGCGCCGTACTACCGCATCGTCGTCGCCGACTCGAAGACCAAGCGCGATGGTCGCGTGATCGAGGAGATCGGCAAGTACCACCCCACCGAGGAGCCCTCGTTCATCGAGGTCGACTCCGAGCGTGCGCAGTACTGGCTCTCCGTCGGCGCGCAGCCGACCGAGCAGGTCGCCGCCATCCTCAAGATCACGGGCGACTGGGGCAAGTTCAAGGGCGACGCCGACGCGAAGTCCACGCTCAAGGTGAAGGAGCCCAAGGCTCCCTTCGAGATCGATGCGTCCAAGAAGTCCGTCGTCAAGCCGAAGGCCGAGAAGAAGGTGGAGGCCCCCGCTGAGGAGGCTCCCGCCGCGGCCGACGCGGAGGCCGCTGAGGCCCCCGCCGCCGACGCAGAGTAATCCGCCGTGCTCGCCGCCGCGCTCGAACACATCGTCAAGGGGATCGTCGATCACCCGGAAGATGTCCGCATCAATGAATCCACATCGCCGCGAGGCGACCTCCTCGAGGTGCGCGTGCACCCCGATGACCGTGGACGCGTGATCGGGCGCGGCGGCCGCACAGCCAAGGCCCTTCGCACCCTCGTCAGCGCGCTCGCTGACGGGCGTCGGGTCCGCGTCGATGTCGCGGACGACTGACGTGGTGCCGAAGGACCGCAACCAGGGCAAGAATCAGCTGCGCGTCGGGCGTCTCGTGAAGGCGCACGGCCTCAAAGGCGGCCTCAAGCTCGAGCTGTACACCGACAATCCGGCGGGTCGTTTCACCCCCGGTGCCGGCTTCACGGTGCAGGTGCCCGAGGCATCGCCGTGGCATGGCAAGGACATCACCGTTCGCGAATACCGTTTGATGAACGGGAATCCGGTCGTCTTCTTCGAAGATGTCGATGACCGAGAATCCGCCGAGAGCCTCGTGAAGGCGATCCTCTGGATCGACCAGGACGTCGATGAGGTCGAGGACGACGCGTGGTTCGATCACCAGCTCGTGGGGCTCGACGTCGTTCGCGACGATGCGGTCATCGGCCGGGTCATCCGCGTCGAGCACTTCCCGGCGCAGGATCTGCTCATCGTGAAGTCCGGCGAGAACGAGGTCATGGTCCCTTTCGTGGCCGCCATCGTCCCCACCGTCGACGTCTCGGCCGGTCGTCTGATCGTGACGCCGCCGCCGGGACTCTTCGAGGAGCTCCCCGACGCCGCGGATGCCGAGCAGCCGTCGGGCTCGGACGCCGAAGCCCCTGAGTGACCGCTGATACGGTTCCCCCGTGCGCATCGACGTCCTCTCCATCTTTCCGTCCTACTTCGACGGCCTGACGCTCTCCCTCCTCGGGAAGGCGCAGCACGCCGGCATCATCGACCTTCGCGTGCATGACCTCCGCGACTGGACGTCCGATCGTCACAACACGGTCGACGACACCCCGTACGGCGGTGGCGCCGGCATGGTCATGAAGCCGGAGCCATGGGGTCTTGCTCTCGATGACGTCGCCGGTCCGTCCGATACGGCGGGGGCCGAGCGACCGACCATCATCTTCCCGTCACCTGCCGGTGAGGTCTTCACGCAGAAGACCGCACGGGCGCTGGCCACCCATGAGCACCTCGTCTTCGGGTGCGGACGTTACGAGGGCATCGACGAACGCGTCTTCGAGTACGCAGCCGACCTCGGCGAGGTGCGCCTCATCAGCCTCGGGGACTACGTCTTAAACGGGGGAGAGGTCGCCACGATGGCGATGATCGAGGCGATCGGGAGGCTCATCCCCGGCGTCGTCGGCAATCCGGAAAGCCTCGTCGAGGAGTCGCACGAGGACGGGCTCCTGGAGTACCCCTCGTACACGAAGCCCGCTTCATGGCGCGAGCGGGCGGTGCCGGACATCCTGCTGAGCGGCAACCACGGGGCGATCGCCACCTGGCGCCGCGAGCAGCAGTTCGAGCGCACCAGGCTGCGTCGCCCTGATCTCCTCCCGGACGACGAGACCTCGCAGTCCTGACCGGGATCGACGCCGAATCCGCTCGGATGCGCCTGTCAGAGCATCCGCTCCGAGGTGCCATCGATCTCGAAGACCACGCCGTGCGGGTGTCTCAGGCCGAGGGCGTTCGACGCATCGAGTCCTCGTAGCTCCGCACGCAGCATCCGGCCGATCATCTCGTGGCTCACGAGCAGCGGCGTCCCCTCGGAAGCCCATCCGCAGCTGCTGAGGGCCTTTCGCGCTCGCGACCTGGCCTGCGCATAGCTCTCACCGCCGGGGAATGCCCACCCGTAGCGATTGGCGGCGCGCTCCTCTCTGGCCGTCGGATACGCCGCGTCGATCTCGTCCCAAGTCATACCCGCCAGCGCACCGTGATCGAGATCGGCGAGTTCCGGCACCTCAATGACCTCGGCCCCGAGCCGGTCAGCGATGATGACCGCGGTCTGCATGGCTCTACCGAGCGGGCTGGAGCACACGGTGAGCACGCCGGCGTCACCGAGGCGGTCGGCGATCGCGCGGGCTTGGGCGATGCCTTCGTCGGTGAGGGGCGAGTCGAGCTGACCCTGCAAGCGGTGTTCGACGTTCCACACGGTCTGACCATGCCGAGCGAGGAGAAGACGCTCCGGCACATGGCGATCCTGCGGAATCATGGACTCAGGATGGCATACGCCCTCGCGTTTCGGCTCGTGGCGCGGGTCAGTCCACGCCGAGGAAGGATCGGTCGGTCAGGATGATGGGGCCGTCTTCCGTGATCGCGATGGTGTGCTCGGAGTGGGCGCCGCGTGAACCGTCAGCGCTGCGCAGGGTCCATCCGTCGGGGTCGGTGACCAGCTCGTCTGTCGTCGCGAGGAGCCAGGGCTCGAGTGCGAGGACCAGGCCGGCCCTCAGGGGAAAGCCCCGGCCGGCGCGGCCGTCGTTCGGCACGTGCGGGTCCCCGTGCATCGTGCGTCCGACTCCGTGCCCACCGAAGTCGGTGTTGATCGAGTAGCCCTCGCCGTGTGCGATGGCGGCGACGGCCGCGGAGATGTCGCCGATGCGGTTTCCGACCGTTGCGGAGTCGATCGCGGCGGTCAGGGCGCGTTCGGTGGTACCGATGAGTCGAAGGTCTTCTTCACGAGCCGCGCCGACGACGAACGACACCGCCGAGTCGGCGACCCAACCGTCGACCGACACTGCGAAGTCGAGGGTGACGAGGTCGCCGTCACGCAGTGTGTAGTCATGGGGGAGGCCGTGCAGCACGGCGTCGTTGACCGAGGTGCAGATCACCTTGCCGAACGGACTCGCTCCGAACGAGGGGTGATAGTCGATGTAACACGACTCTGCGCCGGCCTTGCGGATCATGTCGTGTGCGCGGCGATCGATCGAGAGGAGGTTCGTCCCGACCTTCGTTTCGTCGCGCAGGGTCGCCAGTGTCTCGGCCACGAAACGTCCTGCGGCGCGCATCTCGTCGATCTCGGCAGGGGTGCGCAGTTCGATCATCGGGTTTCCTCTCGTCGTCTCCATTCTCCCTGATCCGGCGCGGGCGGTTCCCCGACCGCTCTCAGCGAACACCGGGCCGCAGGGGCGGGTGTCGTCGTACGATCTGATCATGTGGTTGCGACAGGCCTTCTTCCGCTGGCTCCTCCCGGCGGCGTTCCTCCTGCCGCTCTGGCTGCTGATCGGCTGGGGGGTCTTCCAGGGTGGCTGGTCCATTCTCTGGGTGCTGCTCATCGCGATGCCGTCCGTCTTCGTCGGACAGCTCCTGCTCACACTCCTGACGCGCTCGCGCCCGTCCGTTCGCATCGAGCGGGCCGTATCGTGGTGGGATGTCATCGGCTTCACGATCTGGAACGGGCTGACCATCGCCGTCGGCTTCTTCATCGACGGGGCTTTCCCGTGGTTGCTGACCGGCGCGATCGTCGCGGGCATCGCACTGATCTGGTTGCAGCTCTGGCAGCTGTGGAACGAGGCGAAGGGGAGCGGGACCCGACTGCGCGAGACCATCACCTGGTCCACGATCCCGCCCGTCAACGAACCTGCCCCTCCCACGCGCGCACACGAGATCATCGTGGTGCGGGAGACCGACGGCCGCGACTGAGGTCAGCGTTTTGGCCGGGCGCGGCATCCATGGCAGAATGAGTGTTTGTGCTGTGACCGGCTCTGCCACAGGGGAGCCCGCGGACGTTCGCCGTTCCGTACAGCTCACTCCCTTCTTGTTCCTTTGAATACATGCATGCGACCTGTGGCGGGTGCAGAGAGAGATGATCATGCAGATCCTCGACGCCGTCGACGCGGCTTCCCTTCGTTCGGACATCCCGGACTTCTTCCCCGGTGACACCGTCAAGGTTCACGTCAACATCACCGAGGGCAGCCGCTCTCGTATCCAGGTCTTCCAGGGTGTCGTCATCGGCCGTCAGGGCGACAGCGTGCGCGAGACCTTCACGGTTCGCAAGATCAGCTTCCAGGTGGGCGTAGAGCGTACCTTCCCGGTGCACTCCCCGGTGATCGACCACATCGAGGTCGTCACCCGCGGTGACGTGCGTCGCGCGAAGCTCTACTACCTCCGCCAGCTCCGTGGCAAGAAGGCCAAGATCAAGGAGAAGCGCGACCGCTGAGTCGCAGGTTCTCCACAGCACCCCAGGACACGATGTCCTGGGGTGCTGTGTTCTGTCCCCGGTGTGCGAACCTTGATACCGTCGCGCCAGAGCGGTGTATGACTCGAGAAGGAACCTGATGACTGATTCGCCGGCCGCGCGCACTTCCAGACGACGCGGGTTCCTGGTCTTCCTTCGCGACGTGCTGGTGATCATCGTGATCGCCGCCCTCGTGTCCTTCGTGGTCAAGAGCTTCGTCGTGAGGTCGTTCTACATTCCGTCGGCCTCGATGGAGCGCACCCTTCTCGTGAAGGATCGGATTCTCGTCGACGAGCTGACCCCTCGGTGGACCGACTATGCACGTGGCGATGTCGTCGTCTTCAAGGATCCGGGCGGCTGGCTCGATCCACAGCCGCAGACGCCCGCTCAGCCTCCGCTCGTTCAGGCGGTCGACTGGGTCCTCAACTTCGTCGGCATCTCCGCGACGGACTCGCAGGACCACCTCGTGAAGCGGGTGATCGGTTTGCCCGGCGATCATGTCGTGTGCTGCAACGCCCTCGGCCAGATCACGATCAACGGCGCCCCGATCGACGAACTCAGCTACCTGAACCTCCCCGAGGGCGACACCGCCGCCTCGAACGAGCCGTTCGACGTCGTCGTTCCCGATGACTCGGTCTGGCTGCTGGGCGACAATCGCGATCGATCGCGCGACGCGCGCGCACATCAGGACCTCCCCAGCGGGGGCTTCGTCCCGATGGAGAACATCGTCGGCAAGGCCTTCCTGACGACCTGGCCTCTGGATCGCATGGGACCGATCGACGGCCACCACGGCACTTTCAACGGAGTTCCGGACCCCGAATGACCGTGATCACCCCGAAGCTGACCCTGGAGCGCAAACTCCTGGGGGAGTGCGGCGTGATCATCGCGCTGGATGAGGTGGGTCGAGGCGCACTCGCCGGTCCCGTCGCCGTCGGCGCCGCGATGATGGATGCGGCAGGCGTGCGGCGTCGCGTGCCGGATGGTCTGCGTGATTCCAAGCTCGTGACGGAGAAGCGTCGGCCCGATGTCGCGGCACGCGCCGCGGCGTGGGTGCAGGCCTCTGCCGTCGGCTGGGCGAGCGCCGAAGAAGTCGACCAGGTCGGCATCATGCGGGCCCTCGGACTCGCCGCATCGCGCGCTGTGTCGGCGATCGCTGCGCAGGGGGCTTCGATGGACGAGGCGCTCGTTCTGCTCGACGGGAACCACGATTACGTCTCCCGAGTGCATTCGTCGCCGCTGCGCGTGCGACCCGTCATCAAAGCCGACCGCGACTGCGCCTCCGTGTCTGCGGCCTCCGTGATCGCGAAGGTGGCCCGCGACCTGTACATGGCCGAACTTCACGAGAGCCATCCTGCGTATCAGTGGAATCGCAACAAGGGCTACGCGAGCCCCGAACACCGTGAGGCCATCCGGCGCAACGGACTGTCTCCTTTCCACCGTGCGTCGTGGGCCATCGCCGACGTCCCGACCCTGTTCTGATCCGGACCTGCATCGGCCGGCGATGCCGCGCCTCGTGCGCCGCGACTCTAGGATGGAGTCATCATGGATGAGGAAGCCTTCGACGACTACGACCGCGAGCTCGAGCTGGCACTGTTCCGGGAGTACCGGGATGTGGTGTCGCAGTTCCAGTACGTCGTCGAGACCGAACGCCGCTTCTACCTCGCGAACGAGGTCAACGTCGTCCGACGCGACACCGAACACGATTTCTATTTCGAGATCTCGATGAGCGATGTGTGGGTGTGGGATATCTACCGAGCGGATCGCTTCGTGAAGGCCGTGCGCGTGCTCACGTTCAAGGACGTGAATGTCGAGGAGCTCCAGCGTCGGGAGTTCGAACTCCCGCAGGAACTCTCGCTCGACGGGGAGTGACCTCCGTCGCCACTGTCGACCTTGATGCTGGTCCTCCACACCATGCGGAATCCCTGAGTACTCCCCACCTCAGCGCCAGGGCGTGAGGGCACCTCGCGGGCTACGAGTCTGACCGCGATGCTGAGGGCATGGCAGCAAAAGACGACCTCGGCCGAGCCGGGGAAGAGCGCGCGGCGCAGCACCTGATAGGCAGCGGATACGCCGTGATCGACAGGAACTGGCGGTGTTCGCAAGGAGAGATCGACATCGTCGCCGCGGTAGGCGATCAGCTGGCGATGATCGAGGTGAAGACGAGACGCACAGCAGCATTCGGGCACCCGTTCGAGGCGGTCGATCAACGAAAGCGCCGCCGGCTCTGGCAACTCGCGCAAGCGTGGCTCGCCGCTCATCCCGAGGTGGCTCGTGGGCGCACCGTGAGGCTCGAGGCAATCGGGATCATCGGGCCGGACCCGTTCATGGGGTCGCTCGAGCATCTCGTGGACATCGCATGAGTACGGCCCGGACGTGGGCTGTCGCCCTGAGCGGGGTCGATGGTCATCTCGTCGAAGTCGAAGCCGATCTGTCGAACCAGACGCCCGAGTTCCGGATCATCGGTCTACCCGACAAATCTCTCGCGGAGGCGGTGCAACGGGTGCACAACGCTTGCAAGAATGCCGGGCTCGACCTGCCTCGACGCCGCCTCACGGTCAACCTGTCGCCGGCCAGCCTTCCCAAGCACGGAGCGGGGTTCGACCTCGGAATCGCCGTGGCTGCTCTGGCTGCCGGCGGCTCGATCGAGCCGCGCTCGATCGCAGCGACTGTGCATGTCGGAGAACTCGGGCTCGACGGTCGGATCCGCCCTGTTCCGGGTGTGCTCCCTGCCGTGTTCGCTGCCGCACGTGCCGGGTTCGAAAGGGTGATCGTTCCTCATGCCAATGAAGCAGAGGCGAGACTGGTCCCCGGAGTCCATGTCCGTGCTGCCGCCTCTCTCGCCGAAGTCGCGGTGTGGCACGGTGCCGATGTCGAAGCGCCCGAGGTCGAGACCGTAGACATGGCGTTGGCGTCGGGCGACGCACCGTCAGATCTGGATCTGTCCGACGTCGTCGGCCAGGAAGACGCGATCGAGGCGCTCATCGTCGCCGCTGCAGGTGGACATCATCTGCTGCTGAGCGGGCCTCCCGGCGCAGGCAAGACGATGCTCGCCCGACGACTCCCCGGAATCATGCCGCCGCTCGGGGACCAGGAGGCACTCGAGGTCGCCTCCATACTCTCGCTCAACGGGGATCGGGTCGTGACGCTCGGCCGCACACCGCCACTGGAGGCCCCGCACCACAGTGCATCCGTCGCGGCGTTGGTCGGCGGTGGGTCGCGCGCTGCTCGGCCCGGAGCTATCGTGCGGGCCCACTGCGGCGTGCTGTTCCTCGACGAGGCGGCGGAGTTCTCTCGCGCGGCTCTCGACGCGCTGCGCCAGCCGCTCGAATCGGGAGTCATCGAGGTGCATCGAGCGGGGTTTACGGCGCGCTTTCCCGCGAGGTTCCAGCTGCTGCTCGCGATGAATCCGTGTCCGTGCGGAAATCATGGCGTCAGGGGTGCCGAATGCGTGTGTCCGCCCATGGCGATCCGGCGGTACTCGACGCGATTGTCGGGACCGCTCCGCGATCGGATCGATATCGACCTGCACGTCGCCCGGGTGGCCGCGTCGTGCGCGACGGACGAGCGGAGGGCGAGAACCACGACGGCGCGGGCGAGGGCCCGGGTCCTCGCGGCGAGCGAGCGTGCGGCGGAACGGTGGAAGAGCACGCCGTGGCGGCGCAATGCCGATGTCCCGGGAACCTGGCTCCGGCAGGGGGCGCTGCGACTCTCCGTCGCGACTCGATCGCCACTCGATCGCGCGCTGGAGCGCGGGTCGTTGACACTGCGGGGCTATGACCGAGTGCTCAGAGTCGCGTGGACCATGGCCGACCTGGCAGACATCGACCGGCCCGGCGCCGAGGAGATCGGCAGGGCGCTGCTCCTGCGGAGAGGACTGTCATGAGGATCGACGAACTGCAGTACGACCCCGAGACCATCGCAGCGGTCCGTCGCATCCACGAGGGTGATGCCGTCGCGGAGTGCGTGGCTCGCGCAGCGTGGAGCGTGATCGCCGAACCCGGTGATGCCGACGCAGGTGCACTGATCGAGGCCCTGGGCGCTGGCGATGCATTGTCGGCGGCGCTGGGAGATGGTGCGTCGCTGATACGCTCCGGTGCTGCGAGCGGGCGGGCATCTCGGGCGCTGTCAGAGGCCAGAGCACGATGGCGTCTTCGGGCGGATCCCCGCGCGGTGCGGCAGGCTCTCCGCAGCGCGTTCGATGTCGGCGCGCAACTGGTAGTCCCCGGCGACGCGAACTGGCCCGTGAGCCTCGATGATCTCGGTCCCCACGCGCCGAACGCACTGTGGGTGCGTGGGCATGCCGATCTGCTCGTGCGCGAGCCACGCGTGTCGATGGTCGGAGCACGGGCCGCCAGCAGCTACGGCGAACACGTTGCGGCGGAACTCAGCGGGGATCTCGCCGCCAGGGGAGCGGTGGTCGTCTCCGGCGGTGCATACGGGATCGATGGTGCTGTACACCGTGCTGCTCTCGGTGTGGGTGGCGCGACCGTGGTCTTCCTCGCCGGCGGAGTCGACCGCGCCTATCCGATGGGTCATCAGAGGCTCCTGCAGCAGATCGCGGTGGAGGGGGCTGTGGTGAGTGAACCGCCGTGCGGCGCAGCCCCGACCAAGTGGCGCTTCCTGGCGAGGAACCGACTTATTGCCGCGCTCGGGCAGGCGACCGTCGTGGTCGAAGCGGGGTGGCGCAGCGGCTCGTTGAACACCGCTGGTCATGCGGCGACGCTGGGTCGTCCGCTCGGAGCCGTTCCCGGGCCGGTGACATCGGCATCTTCCGCGGGGTGCCACCGACTGCTCCGGGAGTACGACGCGCAGTGCGTCACCTCGGCACGTGAGGTACGAGAGCTATGGGGGTCGATCGAACAACGGGCGGGCGAGGGCGAAGAGCACGACCCGAATCGCACACGGGTCCTCGATGCCCTGAGCGCGAGGTCCAGGCTCTCGGTCGAGGAGATCGCCCGCAGGTCGGGCCTGTCGCCGGATCGCGTGCGCTCATGCCTCGGGCTGCTGCATCTGGACGGGGATGTCTCCGTCGACGAACGGGGGTGGCACCGGGCGCGCGCGTCGCGGACCGAGTGAGAGGCATCCGCAGACACATCGGCGAGGCTGAAGAGAGGACGCGGCGCGCGGCGGCAAGCTGAAGTCATGGATCTCGCGGTCGCCACTGAGGCGTTCGTCGGTCACCTGGAGCGGGTGCGTCGACTCTCGCCGGCGACCGTGAAGGCGTACCGGTCGGACCTTCGAGACCTCCAGGCGTCGGCAGTCGGCGTCACGCTCGAAGAAGTCGACCTCGAGGTGCTCAGAGATTGGCTCTGGCGAGCCACCCAGCGCGGCGACGCGAGATCCACGCTCGCGCGGCGAGCTGCGGCCGCCCGATCATTCTTCAGCTGGGCGCACGAGCAGGAGCTCGTATCCCACGACCCGAGCCTGCGGCTGATCGCGCCGAAGAAGGGACGCACACTGCCCACGGTGGCATCCCGCGAAGCCATGTCGGGCCTGCTCGATGCGCATCGCGATGCGGCCGAGACAGGGGATCCGATCGCTTTGCGGGATCACGCCATCCTCGAGCTGCTCTACGGTTCCGGCATCCGTGTCGCCGAACTGTGCGGGCTGGATGTCGATGACCTCGACCTCGACAGAGGAACGGCCCGCGTGCTCGGGAAGGGAGCCAAGGAGCGCGTGGTGCCGTACGGCGCTCCGGCGAGGGCTGCGCTCGAGGCGTACCTCCGTCGCGGCAGGCCCGTCCTGGTGGCGAGGGCGCGTAGCTTCTCACCGGCGGTGATGTTGGGTAGCCGTGGTGCCCGGATCGGCCCCCGAGCGGTATACGAACTCGTCGCCAGGGTGCTGGCACCGATCGTCGGTGCGGAGACAATCGGCCCGCACGCTCTCCGACACACGGCGGCCACGCACCTTCTCGACGGTGGTGCAGACCTGCGGGCCGTCCAGGAAATACTCGGCCACGCCAGCCTCGGCACGACCCAGATATACACGCACGTCTCGGCCGAACGTCTGACCGCGACCTACCGGCTGGCACATCCTCGGGCGTGACGTCGGGAGCGGCCTGCTTGAGCCGCTTGGGCTGCGGGAGCCATGGTGGGGCGGGATCACAGCGGGTCGCAGCAGGGGAGCAGGATGGCCCGAGGGGGGTCGCCGAAGAGCAGCATCGGATTGATGTACGTGCCGTCTCGTCGTATGCCGAGGTGCAGCGCACCCGCCGGGGTATGACCGCCAACGTCGACGAATCCGATCTCCTGCCCGACCGACACCGCGTCCCCAGGGTCGAGCGTCGTCCGGAGTGGTTCGAAGGTGCTGACGAGGCCGCCGTCGTGCTCGATGGTCAGGAGCGGCCGGTCCACGACGGTCCCGCGGAAAGCCACAGTGCCATCTGCGGGGGCCGTGACCACCGCGTCGATCGAGGCGTCCATGTCGACTCCACGATGACCGGCGCCGTACTCGTGCGCCGGAGCGCGAAACGGCTCGACGACCTCTCGATTCCCGGCGAGCGGCCAGCGCCAGCGCGGTAGGTCCGCTGTGCCGCCCGAGGCTGCCGAGGTATCGGGTGCGCACAGGGCGAGCGCAACGAGCACGGCGATGGCCGTGCCGGACGTCGTTCGGAGCAGAATGCGCATGCGGGTAGTGTGACGCCTCCTCGGAGCGGTCAGATGGACGACTCGGCCCGTTCGATGGAGCGCGTGGATGACTCCGGCGGGGCGTTGTCGGTGCAGGGTGAGTGACGTCGCTGCGTCCTGTATGCTGGGGGAGCACCTCGATATCGGGGTGACTACGCGTGCCCAAAGCGATTCAGATCGCGGCATCCACTCCCACAGGTCCTGTTCCTCGAACAGGCGGGCGTGGGCCGGGCGCCAGGAAGTCCGATCATCCGATCGGCTTGCAACCTCAACGGCGCAGGAACGCGCCAGAACCAGGAGACGACCATGGCTGTGGTCACCATCCGCCAGCTGCTCGACAGCGGCGTGCACTTCGGACACCAGACCCGTCGGTGGAACCCGAAGGTCAAGCGCTTCATCCTCACCGAGCGCAGCGGCATCCACATCATCGACCTCCAGCAGTCGCTCGGCTACATCGACAAGGCCTACGACTTCGTCAAGGAGACCGTCGCCCACGGTGGCACGATCCTCTTCGTCGGTACCAAGAAGCAGGCGCAGGAGATCCTCGCCGAGCAGGCGACGCGTGTCGGCCAGCCCTTCGTGAACCAGCGGTGGCTCGGTGGACTCCTCACCAACTTCCAGACGATCTCCAAGCGTCTCGCACGTATGAAGGAGCTCGAGGAGCTCGACTACGAGACCCCGGCCAACAGCGGCTTCACGAAGAAGGAGCTCCTGCTCAAGAAGCGTGAGCTCGACAAGCTGCACAAGTCGCTCGGCGGTATCCGCAACCTCACCAAGACGCCGTCGGCCATCTGGGTCGTCGATGCCAAGCGCGAGCACCTCGCCATCGATGAGGCCAAGAAGCTCGGTATCCCCGTGATCGGCATCCTCGACACCAACGCTGACCCGGACGACTTCCAGTACCCGATCCCCGGCAACGATGATGCGATCCGCTCCGTCTCGCTGCTGACGCGCATCATCGCCGACGCCGCGGCCGAGGGCCTGCAGCAGAAGCACAACCCGGAGACGGGTGACGCCGAGCCGCTCGCCGACTGGGAGAAGGAGCTCCTCGAGACTCCCGCCCAGGAGGTGCAGGAGTCCGCTGACGCCGCCGAGGTCGTGACCTCCGACGATGAGGCCGCCGTCGTCGAGACGCCTGCTGCTGACGAGACCGCTGCCGATGAGGCCGGTGCGGAGGCACACGACGAGGCGATCGCCGCCGCTTCCGGTGAGGAGACCGCTGAGGTCGCCGCCGCCGAGGCTGCCGACGCCAAGTAATCCCCTCGTTCACACACACCTAACGAAGCAAGGAGCCACCACACATGGCCAACTTCACCATCGCTGACCTCAAGGCGCTGCGTGAGCAGCTCGGCACCGGAATGGTCGACACCAAGAAGGCGCTCGAGGAGGCTGACGGAGACGTCGCGAAGGCCACCGAAATCCTGCGTCTCAAGGGTGCGAAGGGCAACGCGAAGCGCGCTGACCGTTCGACCAGCGAGGGACTGATTGTCGCTCGCGAGCAGGATGGCGCTGTGACGCTCATCGAGCTCGCCTGCGAGACCGACTTCGTCGCGAAGAACGAGCGCTTCATCGCGCTGGCCGACAAGGTCGCCGACGCCGCCGCAGCGGTCAAGGCCGACTCGGTCGACGCCGCCCTCGCCGCCTCCGCCGGAGACAAGAGCGTCGAGCAGGTCATCTCCGAAGAGGCCGCGATCATCGGCGAGAAGGTCGAACTGCGCCGCGTGCGCACGATCTCGGGCGACAAGGTCGAGGTCTACCTCCACCGCACGAGCAAGGACCTGCCGCCGCAGATCGGTGTCGTCGTCGCCTACTCGGGTGAGGATGCCGAGACCGCGCGCAGCATCGCCCAGCACATCTCCTTCGCGAACCCGTCGTACCTGTCCCGCGAGGACGTGCCGGCGGACGCGGTCGAGAAGGAGCGCGAGATCGTCACTGAGATCTCTCGCAACGAGGGCAAGCCGGAAGCGGCTCTCCCGAAGATCGTGGAAGGCCGCGTGTCTGCGTTCATCAAGCAGGTCGCCCTGCTCGAGCAGGACTACGCCAAGGACAACAAGCTCTCTGTCGCCCAGGTGGCGAAGGACGCCGGTATCACCGTGACGGACTTCGCGCGCTTCAAGGTCGGCGCGTAGCAAGGTCGAAGGGGTTCGGATCGCATGATCCGAACCCCTTCTTCATGCCCACGAGGCACTATCTTGAATCGGGACGAGAGGACACCCACCCATGAATGAACGCACCGGACGCCGACGCGTCCTTCTCAAGCTCTCCGGCGAGGCTTTCGGAGCGGGGCAGCTGGGTGTCAGCCCCGATGTGGTCTCGCAGATCGCCCGCGACATCGCCGCGGCCGTCGACCGGGTCGAGGTAGCGATCGTCGTCGGTGGAGGCAACTTCTTCCGCGGTGCCGAGCTCAGCCAGCGCGGCATGGACAGGGGGCGCGCCGACTACATGGGCATGCTGGGCACGGTCATGAACGCCCTCGCCCTCCAGGACTTCCTCGAGCAGGCCGGGGCCGCCACCCGCGTGCAGTCGGCCATCTCGATGACTCAGGTTGCCGAGCCGTACATCCCGCGTCGCGCCGAGCGTCACCTCGAGAAAGGTCGCGTCGTCATCTTCGGTGCCGGCGCAGGCCTCCCGTACTTCTCCACCGACACCGTCGCAGCGCAGCGTGCGCTCGAGATCGGCGCGGACGAGGTCCTCGTCGCCAAGAACGGCGTCGATGCGATCTATACCGCCGACCCGAACAAGCACGCCGACGCCGAGCGCATCGAGCGGGTCACATATCGTGATGCGCTGCAGCGTGGCCTCAAGGTCGTCGACTCGACCGCCTTCAGCCTGTGCATGGACAACAGCATGGACATGCGTGTGTTCGGGATGGAGCCTGCAGGCAACGTGACCCGCGCCTTGCTCGGCGAGCCGATCGGAACCCTCGTCACCGCCTGAGCGTGTGACACGGCGGAGCCCACTTCGCCCGATAGAATTTGCAGAACACCCCGACGATAGGAGCCACCGTGATCGCGGACGTCCTCGCTGAAACCACCACTCGTATGAACCGGGCGGTCGAAGCTGCCAAGGAGGACTTCTCCACGGTGCGCACCGGTCGTGCGAACCCGCAGATGTTCCAGAAGGTCCTCGTGGACTACTACGGCACGCCGACCCCGATCGCGCAGCTCGCATCGCTGGCGAACCAGGAAGCACGAACGCTCATCATCACGCCGTACGACAAGTCGGCGCTGAAGGCGATCGAGCAGGCCATCCGCGACATGCCGAACCTCGGGGCCAACCCGACGAACGACGGCAATCTCGTCCGCGTGACGATGCCCGAGCTCACGGCTGAGCGTCGCAAGGAGTACGTCAAGCTCGTCAAGACCAAGGCTGAAGACGCGAAGGTCCATGTCCGTGGCATCCGTCGCAAGGCGAAGGACGAGCTCGACGCGCTCAAGAGCGAGCTCGGTGAGGATGAGATCGCTCGGGGCGAGAAGGAGCTGGACGGCCTGACGCGCCAGCACGTCGACCTCATCGACGACGCGCTGAAGCGCAAAGAGGCCGAACTCCTCGAGGTGTAGTCGGGATGTCTGACGAAACGCGAGACGCCGAGGAGGGCATGCCGCCGACGCGTAGAGACGCGCGTGATGGCACGCCGCTCGACGGCGTCCCACTCGCGGACGCCGCCTTCCCGACGTTCGATGCGGAGACCATTCCGCCTCGTCCACCGCTGCCGGCGTCATCCGCCGGTGCGGCGCCCGTCGTGGCCGTGCCGCTCGACACAGCCGACCACAATGCGATCCGGGAGCAGTGGCGGGCCGCGCGGGACGAACTCGAGAACCATGTCTCCCATGCACGCGATCAGATCGATCAGGCGAATGAACGGATAAAACAGCGCACAGGGCGGGACCTCGTTCTGGCGATTCTGATCGGTCTCGCGTTCGGTGCGGCGCTGCTCGGATCGCTGCTCTTCGTCAAAGCGCTGTTCGTTCCGTTCGCTCTGGCCGCGGCGCTGCTGGGGGTGTACGAACTCTCTCGGGCTCTGCGGGCCTCCGGCCGCCGGGTCGATGTCGTTCCCCAGCTGGTCGCGGGCGCCTTCCTCGTGCTCTCCGCGTACTTCGCAGAACCGTGGCTGTCCTGGGTCATGCTCTTCGTGGCGGTCGCGTTCGTGATCGTGTGGCGACTCATCGCCCAGATGGTGGTGAAAGACGGCCGTACCTACGGTGACGTCCTCGCGGATGCGGTCATCGGCGGTTTCGTCCAGGTCTACGTCCCGTTCCTCGCCGGCGTCGCCCTCATCCTCCTCGAACAGGAGGGTGGCCAGTGGTGGGTGCTCAGCTTCATCGCCGTCGCGGTCGCCGCCGACACGGGGGCGTACGCGGCGGGTCTCGCTTTCGGACGCCACCCGATGGCCCCGAAGATCAGCCCCAAGAAGACCTGGGAGGGATTCGGCGGCGCTGTCCTCGCTTCCCTGGTTGCCGGCGTGCTGCTCGCCATCTTCCTTCTCGAACTGCCCTGGTGGGCGGGCCTGATCTTCGGCGCGTCGATCCTCCTGTCGGCGACGCTGGGCGATCTCGGGGAATCCATGCTCAAGCGCGATCTCGGCATCAAGGACATGAGTTCTTGGCTTCCCGGGCACGGCGGTCTTCTTGATCGGCTCGACAGCATCCTGCCCTCGACGATCCCGGCACTCTGCCTCTACTTCCTCCTCTCTCCCTGGGTGGTGCTGTGATGAACGAAGACCAGGTCGCCGAGCGAGCTGCCGATGCCTCGCCGGCGTTCGCGCTGACGTCCGGGCGCCAGCGTGGATACCACCGTGCCGCTGTCGACACTTTTCTCGCGTCTGCGCGACGAGCGTTCGAGACCGGTACCGACGATCTGGGCGCCGACGATGTGCGCGCGGCATCCTTTCCGCTCGTCAAGGGCGGCTACGTCGTGGCCGACGTCGATGCGGCTCTCGGTCGCGTGGAAGACGCTTTCGCCGCGCGCGAGCGCGAGCGTGTGGTGCGAGCGCAAGGCGCCGAGGTCTGGGTCGAACAGGCGCGAGCAGACGCGCAGACGATCCTGGATCACCTGGCCCGGCCTCGCCGCCGACGCTTCGCCCGCACCGGTGTCCTCACGTTCGGCTATCGCATCGACGAGGTCGATCATGTCTCGACCAGGATCGTCCGCTACCTCCGCGATGGAGACCCGCTCTCCGCCGAGCAGCTGCGTTCTGCCGCGTTTCGCATGCAGCGTGGCGGCTACCGTGAAGAGCAGGTCGACGCACTCCTCGACGCCACGATCGACGTCATTCTCGCCGTTCGCTGAGTTCCTGATGGTCGACTCAGGCGCCTTTGCGTAGACTGTCCTTCATCGTGAACTCCCGAAACGACATGAACCCCGAACGACGCGACCTTTCGCTGGTGCCCGCAGCGACGGTCAGATCCGCGCGCACGGGCACTCGCCGATGGTCTCGCCGTCGTGGCGTCGTGAGCGTGTTCAGCGCTCTCGCTGTGGTCGGATTCGCGGGAGCACTCGTGGCACCGACCGGCGTGGCGTTGGCGGAGCCCATGCAGTCCGATGCTCCGGACTCGGCCTATTCGCTCGCTCTCGCCGACACGCAGAATCTCACGGTCACGGTCAGCGGTGCAGCGATCACGCCGGTCGAACGCGGCACGTTCGAGGTGTACGTGAAGCCGAAACCGAAGCCCAAGCCCAAGCCGGCAGCGACTGCCGCAACAGGTTCGCAGGGCGGGTCCTCCGGTGGCACCCTGCCTCCTTACTCGGGAGGTGGAGCGCCCGCCGACTGGATGGCCGCCGCCGGCATCGCGCAGAGCGATTGGCAGTACGTCGACTACATCGTGTCTCGCGAGAGCGGTTGGAACCCGAACGCCACGAACTCGTCTTCGGGCGCGTGCGGGCTGGTCCAGGCTCTTCCGTGCAGCAAGGTTCCCGGCAACGGCTACGATCCCGTGGACAACCTGCGTTGGGCCACCGGCTACGCCACGGGGCGGTACGGCAGCTGGGCCGGGGCGTACAGCTTCTGGACCAACAACCACTGGTGGTGAACAGGAGCGATGCCTCGCTCACGTCGGCGCCCTCCTGCGCGCCCTGAACCGGACGACTCCTTCGATCGGATGCTCGCCGGATGGAAGCGCTCGGAGACCCGCCGGGGCAGCGAGTGGACCGTGCAGCCGGTGTCATCCGCTCAGGCACAGAAGGAATACGTCTGCCCGGGGTGTGCGCGGCCGATCGTCGCGGGAACCGCGCACCTGGTCGCCTGGCGTGCCGACGGCGTCTTAGGCGATGCGGCGGATCTCGCCGCGCGTCGGCACTGGCATACACACTGTTGGAGGATGGCGTGAACATGGAGATTCGAGGGCCGCTGGAGCTCCCCGCGCAGCGCGAGGATGTCGAGCTGACCACCGCGGACGGTCTCACACTGGTCGGCGAACTGGCCATCCCACAGGATACTCCGCCCGTGGCGACGCTCGTGACGCTTCATCCCCTGCCGACAGCGGGCGGATTCATGGACTCCCACATCATCCGCAAAGCCGCAGCGAGGCTTCCTGCGCTGGCTGACCTGGCAGTCCTGAGGTTCAACACGCGGGGGACCACGTCGCCTCGCGGCACGAGCGACGGTGCGTTTGACGGCGGCGCGGCGGAGCAGTTCGATGTGGCGGCGGCAATGGACTTCGTCCACGCACGGGCGCTTCCGCGTCCATGGCTCCTCGGGTGGTCTTTCGGCACTGAACTGGCGCTCAAGTACGGGCGCGACCACGACATCGCCGGCGTGATCCTCTTGTCTCCGCCTTTGCATCGCGCCACGGAATCGGAGGTCGCGGCCTGGGCCGACAGCGAAGTCCCGCTCGTCGTGTTGGTGCCGGAGCTGGACGACTACCTGCGCCCGGATGAGGCTCGCGAACGCTTCGCCTCGATTCCGCATGCCCAGTTGATCGCGGTCGAGGGCGGTAAGCACCTGTGGGTCGGCGAGACCCAGACGCGGCGCGTGCTCACGGAGATCGTGGCGGCAGTGAACCCGTCGGCTCTGCCCCTGGCCACTCACTGGCCGCCGACGGACTGATCGAGCCCGAGGCTCCGGTGCCTCAGAGTTCGTTCATCCGCGGGATGAGAACCTGCCGGTAGATGATCAGGATGCTCGCAGCGACGGGGATCGCGATGAGTGCCCCCAGCAGGCCGAGCAGGCTACCGCCCGCGAGCGCCGCCACGACGACGACTGCTCCGGGGACGGCGACCGCGCGGCTCATGATGCGCGGAGAGATCACGTACGCCTCGATCTGCATGTAGACGAGGTAGTAGATCGCCGCGGCGATCGCGATCCCTGGAGACCCGAGACCCGGGATGAGGCACACGAGGACGATGATCGTGGAGCCGGTCAGGGTCCCGACGAGCGGGATCAGTGAGAAGAAGAAGGCGATGATCGCGAGGACCGCCGGGAACGGCGCATCGATGATCGAGAGGTAGATCGCGCTGAGGACGCCGTTGATCACGCCCTGTGTCACCTGCCCCATGACGTAGTACCCCACGGAGTCGGTGATCTGCTCCGACAGGTCGATGAAGCGGTCGCGCTTCGACGACGGGGCGAGCTGGTACACGGCGCGCTTGAGCGATGGCGTCGAGGCGGTGAGGTAGATCGTCAGGATGAGGATGATGAACGCGCCGAACAGTCCGCTGACGACGGCGCCGCTGGCGACGAGGACGCCCTGACCGATGGATCCGCCGATCTCGGCGAGGTTCGTCGTCAGCCAGTCGGTGACGTACGTGAAGACGACATCGACCTGCAGATTCGGGAAGGTGTCCTGCATCCACTCCTTGAGATCGGGGATCATGTTCCCTCGCGAAACGATGGCCGTGATCTGCGCGATCAGCTGGGAGATCTGATCCACGAGTACGGGGAGGATGATCAGCACGATCCCGCTGAAGATCGCGAGGACCGCGAGGATCGTCACCAGCACGGCGAGCCAGCGGGGGAGCCTGCGACGTTCCAGGAAGGAGACGAGCGGATCGAGGCCCAGGCTGAGGAAGAGCGCTGTGCCGACGTAGAGCAGGACGCTCGAAAGTGTCTCCACGCTGTTGATCAGGAGGATCCCCAGCCCCACGCCGAGCGTCGCCACGAGGGCGGTGCGGAACGGATTGTGGATCTTCATGCGACGACTCCTCGAAACGACTGCAGCAAGGGTATCCAGACGCCGAGCCACGTGGCGCGCGACGTGCCGGTCCAGCCGGCACTGCATGTGTACGTGGGCAACACACAGCTGATTTCGCTAGTCTGAAATGTCGAGTGTTGCGTCGCGGGCAGGTGCCGGTGATGCGTGAGGAGACTATTCGTGCGTTTCGTATGGGCCGTGGTGGCCTTCGTGCTTGCCGCCGTGCTGATCGGGGCGGGGATCGCCCAGCGCACCTTCGTGGGCCCCGACTCGCAGCAGACGCAAGTCAAGATCGATGAGCCTGCACCGTTCGTCCTGCTGGACGGGGACGTGCTCCGGACGAACCCCGGAGTGCAGACCTTGATCGTGCGCGGTCAGGGTGACATCTTCGGCAGCTACGGCATGACAGCCGACATGGAAGCCTGGCTCGCAGACTCCGACTACAACCACGTCACGGTGGACGACGACGGCAGCTTCGCCGTCGAGCATGTGTCGGGGGCTGAGGCGTCGGACGAGAGCGACGGCGGCGAAGGCACCGGTGAGGAAGGCGACGCGGCGACAGGCCGCGATCCGCGGGGTTCCGACCTGTGGCTCGACTCTTTCGAGAAGGAGAACCGCCTCGTCGCGGACAACATGCAACTCCCCGAAGGAACGAGCATGCTGGTCGCGTACGACGGCACGGAGGATGCTCCCGACGACATCGTCGTCTCCTGGCCGCTCGACACCTCGACCCCCCTGGCGGGGCCCCTCATGGTCGCCGGTGGCATCGTCCTGCTGATCGGACTCGTCCTGTACGTGCTCGGAATCCGTCACCAGCGTCGTGGCCGTGGGCCGCGCCGAAAGGGCCCCGGCCCCCTTCCTGTGACCGAGCCGATCGACATCGCAGTGCTCCCTCCGGAGGAGCGCGCGGCGATCGAAGGCTCGGCGGATACGCCGAAGACTGTGGATCCCGCACCCTCGGCAAACGCTCCGGAGACCGAGATCGAAGATGGGGAGATCGTGGACCCCAAGGAGAACGACTCGAAGACGTCGATGCGCGCGAAGAGCCCCGCTCGTCGTAGCCGGCTGCTGGCGATCCCGGCCCTCGGGCTCACTGCCCTCCTCGCTGCCGGGTGTTCCGCCGATTCCTGGCCGCAATTCGGTGATGCTTCTGCGTCACCCTCGCCCAGCCCGACCGTCATCGCGCCGGAGAACCAGAAGCCCCCCGCCGTGACCGAGGCGCAGGCCAAGCGCATCCTGAAGTCGGTATCCGACACGGTGGTGGAGGCAGACGCCGCACTCGATCTCGACCTGGCCTCCACGCGTCTGGATGGACCGGCTCTCGCCGCCCGCACGACCGAGTACGCGCTGCGGACCAAGCTCACGGACATGGCTGTTCCTGCGGCGATCCCGACGGATGATGTCGAGGTCGTGCTTCCGGAGGCGACCGATGTGTGGCCGCGCACCGTGCTCATGCTCGCGAAGAGCAAGGGCGACGACACCGAGCCGCCCGTTGTGCTCATGATGACGCAGTCAGACCCATGGTCGAACTACAAGGTCAGCAATATGGCCGAGATGTCCGCGGATGCGGTTTTCCCCGATGTCGCGGCCAGTTGGCTCGGCACGTCGCTCGTCCCGTCGGACTCCGCGTTCCTCACGCTCCCGCCCGCGGAACTCGCCCCGGCGTTCGCCGACGTCGTCGACTCGGGGGAGAAGAGCGAGTTCTACGGCCTGTTCGATGACCTCGCGCTGAATCTCGCGACGTCGATCACCGACAGCCGGCAGGCCGTGGTCAAGGGGCTCGCCGACAAGGGTGCCGCCAAGACGTCCAAGGCGGCATTCGACATGACGCCGACGACGGATGAGCCCATCTCGATGACCACGCTCGACAGCGGTGCGATCGTCGCGGTCTCTCTGACCGATACCGAGACGGTGACGCCGACGTCGTCGGACGTGGTGATCCGGTTCGGAGACAACGCAGAGGCCAAGGCCCTGACGGGCGCGACGGAATCCGCGAAGGGCGTCGAGACGACGTACGAGTTCCAGCTGTTCTTCTCGGTCCCCGCTCAGGGATCGACGGAGCAGATCAGGCTCCTGGCAGTCCACCAGGACCTCCTTTCCGTGAAGGTGATCAAGTGAGTGAAATCTCTCCGACCGCGCTGCGTGGCGCGGTGGACCTGTCGACCCTCCGCAACCGGCCGGCGACGCCGCCCGAGGGGGCTCCAGCCCCCGGCGTGGTCGATGTCGTCGTCGATGCGACCGATGAGACATTCGGGCAGATCCTCGAACTCTCGCGCACGGTTCCCGTCGTCGTGGATCTGTGGGCCGAGTGGTGCGGGCCGTGCAAACAGCTGAGTCCGATCATCGAGAAGGTGACGCGTGAACTCGGCGGCCGCGTGCTGCTCGCCAAGGTCGACGTCGATGCGAACCCGCAGCTCGCGCAGAGCTTCCGCGCGCAGTCGATCCCGATGGTCGTCGCGTTGATCGCCGGTCAGCCCGTGCCGATGTTCACCGGAGCGGTGCCGGAGCAGCAGGTGCGCGACGTCTTCGCGCAGCTGCTGCAGGTGGCAGCGCAGAACGGTGTCACCGGATCGCTTGCGGTCGACGCCGATGCCGAGGCGCCGTCGACGCCGGAGGAGCCGGAGCTTCCCCCGCTGCACGCCGAGGCGTTCGCCGCGATCGAGGCGGGCGACTACGCCGCAGCGATCCGCGCCTACGAGAAGGCCCTCGCCGAGAACCCTCGTGATGAGGAGGCGATCGCTGGTCTCGGCCAGGTGCGTCTGCTCGACCGCGTGCAGGGGCTCGACCTGCAGGCAGCGCGTGCGGCGGCTGCCGAGGGACCGCTCGACGTCCAGGCGCAGTTCGACGTGGCAGACCTCGATCTGGCCGGCGGTCACGTCGACGACGCTTTCGCGCGACTGCTCGATCTGTTCGCCCAGCTGCCGTCCGACCAGCGCACCCCGGTGCGGGAGCGGCTGATCGAGCTGTTCGGCCTCATCGGGACGGGCGACCCGCGAGTGGTTGCCGCCAGGAACCGGCTTTCTTCGCTGTTGTTCTAGCCGTCGGAGGATCCGGCGCGCGCCCCCGTCATCCGTGGCTCACGGTAGGCACGTGTGGGTCCGACTGGTGCCGCAGCCACAGCGTCGACAGCGCAGGAAGGGTCATCGTCGCCGTGGGGGCGCTTCCGTCCTCACCGGTGGCGAAGACCATGCCCAGGTTTCCGGACCCTCGTCCGCCGTAATCGGCGGCGTCGGTGTTGAGAACCTCCTGCCAGACGCCGTCCTGCGGGAGTGCGAGTCGATATCCCGCGCGCTCCACCCCGGCGAAGTTGCTCACGACGACGAGACGTCCGCCGTGGGCATCCCGCCGCTCGAAGGCGATCACGGTCGGGTCCCAGCTGGGTGCGCCGAGGCGCTGGAACGATGATCCGTCGTTGTCCCGTGCCCACAACGGGGACTGGGATCTGTACGCACGGTTCATCGCGCCGACGAAGCCCTGCAGCTGCGCGTGCGACGGCTGGTCGAGGAGCCACCAATCCAGCTCACGCCCTTCGGACCACTCGGCGAGCTGACCGAACTCCTGGCCCATGAACAGGAGCTTCTTCCCGGGATGCCCCCACATGTAGGCGAGGTACGCGCGGACGTTCGCGAGCTTGTGCCAGTGGTCGCCGGGCATCTTCGCCATCAGGCTGCCCTTTCCGTGCACGACTTCGTCGTGGCTGATCGGCAGCAGGTAGTTCTCCCCGAATGCATACACGAAGGAGAAGGTCATCTCGCCTTCGTGATGCGCGCGGTACATGGGGTCGCGCGAGATGTACTGGAGAGAGTCGTTCATCCAGCCCATGTTCCACTTGAACCCGAACCCCAGGCCGGCGTGGTCGGTGGGTGCGGTGACGCCCGGGAAGCTGGTCGACTCCTCGGCGATCATCATGATCCCCGGGTGCAGTCGGTAGGCCGTGGCGTTCACCTCCTGCAGGAACCGGATCGCCTCGAGATTCTCGCGACCGCCGTGGATGTTCGGTTCCCATTCGCCGGCTTCGCGGGAGTAGTCGAGGTAGAGCATCGAGGCGACGGCATCGACCCGCAGCCCGTCGACGTGGAACTCCCTGAACCAGTACAGCGCGTTGGCTACGAGGAAGCCGCGCACCTCCGGCCGGCCGTAGTCGAAGATGAGCGTGCCCCAGTCCTGGTGCTCGCCGCGGCGAGGATCGGGGTGTTCGTACAGGGGCTGGCCGTCGAAGCGCGCGAGGGCGAAGGCGTCTTTCGGGAAGTGCCCGGGAACCCAGTCCATGATCACGCCGATGCCGGCCTGGTGCAGCCGATCGATCAGGTATCTCAGGTCGTCCGGGGTGCCGAAACGGCTCGTGGGCGCGTAATAGCCGCTGACCTGGTACCCCCAGGAACCCCCGAACGGGTGCTCCGCCAACGGCATGAACTCGACATGGGTGAATCCGGCATCCGTGACGTGCTGGATCAGCGGCTCGGCGATGTCCCGGTACCCGAGGCCCTCACGCCAGGAGCCGACGTGGATCTCGTAGACCGACAGCGGCTGCGCGACGGCGTGGGTCGCGGCACGCCGGGTCATCCATGCGCCGTCCGCCCACTCGTACGACGACGCGGTCACGACGGATGCTGTGTCCGGTGGCACCTCGGCGGCGAGCGCCATCGGGTCGGCTTTCAGTATCCAGGCTCCGTCGCGGGTGCGGATCTGATACTTGTACCGCGTGCCAACCGGGAGATCGGGGATGAAGAGCTCCCAGACTCCGCTCACGCCCATCGAGCGCATCGCATGCGCATCGCCGTTCCAGTCGTTATGATCGCCGACGACGCGCACGGCCGAGGCGTTGGGCGCCCAGACGGCGAACGCGACGCCCTGCTCGCCGTCCAGCGTCCGGGGGTGGGCACCCAGCGCCTCCCAGAGGCGTTCGTGCCGTCCCTCGGCGATCAGATGGAGGTCGAGGTCTCCGAGAGTCGGACGGTGTCGATACGGATCCCCGGAGAGCGTCTCCTCGTGATCCGCGTACCGCGTGGCGAGCCGGTATGGGAGCGGGGGACCGACGTGCTGCGCCTCCCAGATGCCATGCGCCACGTGGGCGAGCTCGAGCCGGCTGCCGTCGCCGAACACCGCGGACACGCCGGCGGCCAGCGGGCGTCGGACGCGGATCACGGTGACCGTGCGGTCTGCGGCGTCTTTGTGGGGGTGCGCGCCGAGGATGGCGTGCGGATCGTGGTGCGTGGCCGAGGAGACGGCCTCCCACTCGGTGGATGCGGTGACATCTTCGGTGTAGCTCATGCTCGCTCCCTCACCTTCAGGATGTGCACGGGCTCGGCGAAGGCGTCGAGCCGCACATAGTTGTGATCGTTCCACGTCCAGACGGCGCCGGTGAGCAGGTCTTCGACCTCGAACGGATCGCCGAGCGGGATGCCCCATTGCGTGCTGTCGAGGTGCACCGTCGTCTCGCGCACGGAGTGCGGGTCGACGTTCGCCACCACGATGACGGTATCGGGACGTCCGGTACCGGTGAACGGCGCCGGCAGGTGCTTGCTGTACACGAGGACGGCATCGTCGTCGCTCCAGTGCGCCCGGAAGTTCCTGAGCTGGCGGAGTGCGGGGTGAGCTGCGCGGATCTCGTTGAGCCTCCGCAGCAGGGGAGCGAGCGATTCGCCGCGGGCCTCTGCGCCCGACCAGTCGCGGAACTTGAACTCGTACTTCTCGTTGTCGATGTTCTCTTCCGACCCGGGCCTCGCCACGTTCTCGAAGAGCTCGTAGCCGGCGTACACCCCGTAAACGGGCCCTGCCGTGGCGGCGATGCAGGCACGGATACGGTACGCGGCGCGACCGCCGAACTGCAGGTACTCGGTCAGGATGTCATGGGTGTTCACGAAGAGGTTCGGCCGCATGTAATCGGAAGTCTCCTGCGACACGGAGGTGAGGAATTCCTCCAGTTCGCTCTTGGTATTCCGCCACGTGAAGTAGCTGTAGCTCTGCTGGAAACCGACGGCGGCCAGGGCACGCATGACGGCGGGGCGGGTGAAGGCCTCCGCGAGGAAGATCACGTCCGGATCGACGGCGCCGATCTCGCGGATCAGCCACTCCCAGAACTGCAGCGGCTTGGTGTGGGGGTTGTCGACCCGGAAGATCTTCACTCCCTGGGTCACCCAGTGCTTCACGATCCGCAACATCTCGGCCGCGATGCCGTCGGGGTCGTTGTCGAAGTTGAGCGGGTAGATGTCCTGGTACTTCTTCGGCGGGTTCTCGGCGTACGCGATGCTGCCGTCGGGGAGGGTCGTGAACCACTCGGGGTGCTCGCGCACCCAGGGGTGGTCCGGGGCAGCTTGGAGTGCGAGGTCGAGTGCGACTTCGAGGCCGGCTCCGTGTGCCGCGCGAACGAAGGCGCGGAAGTCGGCCGGCGATCCCAGGTCCGGGTGGATCGCGTCGTGACCGCCCTCGGCGGAGCCGATCGCATATGGGGATCCGGGATCACCCGGCTCCGCTGTGAGGGTGTTGTTGCGCCCCTTGCGGTTGGTGGTTCCGATCGGATGGATCGGAACCAGATAGACCACGTCGAAACCCATCGCGGCGACCTCCGGCAAGCGTTTGGCTGCCGTGCGGAACGTCCCGCTCTTCACGGTCCCGTCCTTGAGCCGTTTCGCGCCCTCCGATCGCGGGAAGAACTCGTACCACGCACCGACGCCCGCCGCGGCACGGTCCACGTTGAGCGTCTGTCGCTCGGTGGCGGAACGCAGGGTCGTCAGAGGGCGGGCCAGGAAGACATCAGCCAGTCCGGAATCGGTGGAGAGCGCGAGTGCCGTTTCGCCATCCCCGGTCCGCAGCGACTCGGCGTCCGCGAGCAGACGTTTCCGCTGGGCGGCGGGGCGGTCCTTCTCAGCGGCGGCCCGCGCGAGCAGCTCTGCGCCGAGCGCGGCCATCACTGGCACGTCGACACCGGCTGCGACCTTCAGCTCCGCGGCGTGGGCCCAGGTTGCGAAGTCGTCGGAGAACGCTTCGAACCGATAGCGCCATGCACCCTGCTCGTCGAGCGCGATCTCCGCCGCCCACCGGTCCGTGCCGTCGCTCCGGGCGGTCAGCCGGTGCAGGCTCTCCTCGCCCGAGGGCGACGTGAGGCGCACCTGCACACCGATGATGTCGTGCCCCTCGCGGAACGAGACCACGGTGAACGGGACGACCTCGCCCACGAAGGCCTTCGGCGCGAAGCCGCCGGGCACTGCGGGTGTCGGATCGAGCAGCGGGATGCGAGTGGAGCGAAGCGAGCCCGGGACATCCGCGTCGCCGAAGGCGCGCGTCGGGATCTGAGCGGGGCTCCGAAGAGCCGAGGACCGAGTACCAGCACGTGCAGCCACATCCCGAATGTACCGCGCCGCCGTGGTCGCGGGTAGCGCGCCGCGTGGTGCGTCGGGAGCCGGGTTCATTCGACGCGGAACAGCCTCATCGATGTCCCGGAGACGGGAAGCACATCGCCGGGCGCGAAGATCTCCTGCTCGTCGGAAGGGCGCTCCTGAGCGCTCGACCACAGCGACACGAAGCGGGTCGCACCCTCGATCTCGTCGGGGAGGCGCACGTCGATGGGTGACTCCGTCCCGTGCACGATGAGCAGGATGCGGTTGTAGGCCTCGGTATCGGGGGTGGAGGCGGCGACGTACTGGAGGGTCCGGTTGCCGGGGTCGGCCCACTGGCCCTGCTCCATCGTCTCGCCGTTCTGGTCGAACCAGTCCATGACCGAGGCATTCGGGATGTGCTCGCCGAGTCGCGCGTAGCGGCTGGGGCGCAATGCCGGGTTCTCCTGCCGCAACCGGATCAGGCGTGAGACATGGGCGCGGAGGTCCTCCTGCCAGGGCTCGAAATCCCAGGCGAGCCAGGTGAGAGCGGAGTCCTGAGCATAGGCATTGTTGTTGCCGCGCTGGGTGCGTCCGACCTCGTCGCCCGCGGTGAGCATCGGGATGCCGGCCGAGAGGAGTAGCGTCCCGAGAAGGTTGCGCATCGCTTTGCGCCGCGCGGCGAGGATCGTCGGGTCATCCGTGGGCCCCTCGACACCGTGGTTGAAGGCGCGGTTCATGTCGGCGCCGTCGCGGTTCTGCTCACCGTTCGCTTCATTGTGCTTGACGTCGTACGAGACGAGATCGTGCAGGGTGAAGCCGTCGTGTGCCGTGACGAAGTTCACGCTGGCGAGCGGCCCCCGGTCTTCGCTGAACGTGTTGGAGGATCCGGCGAGTCGGGTCGCGAACCCACCGATGCCCACCGGGGCGGACGCACGTCGTGCATAGTCGATGTCGCTGAGCCAGAAGTTGCGTACGCGGTCGCGGTAGCGGTCGTTCCACTCGTGCCATCCCGACGGGAAGTTCCCCGTCTGCCACCCGCCGAGACCGACGTCCCACGGCTCGGCGATGAGCTTGGTGTCGGAGAGGATCGGGTCATCCGCGATGGCTTGCAGGAGAGGATGCTCCGGCGTGTAGGTGTGTGCGCCGTCGCGGGCGATCGCCGTGGCGAGGTCGAAGCGGAAGCCGTCGATCTGCATCTCCTGAGCCCAGTAGCGGAGGGAGTCGAGTACGAGCCTGGCCCCGGCATCGGTCGCCGTGTTCAGCGTGTTGCCGCACCCGGTGGTGTCCACGTAGACGCCGGACTCGTCCTGGCGGTAGTAGTTGGCGTTGTCGATGCCGCGCAGGCTCGAGCGGGGACCGCCGATGCCCTCTTCCGAGGTGTGGTTGTAGACGACGTCGAGGATCACTTCGAGGCCGGCCTCGTGCAGCAGCCGCACCATCCCCTTGAACTCGGCGAGGACGGCCTCCGGTCCTTCTTTGCGGGCGTCCTCGGTCGCATAGGCCGTGTGCGGGGTGAAGAAGTTCAGGGTGTTGTATCCCCAGTAGTTGGTGAGTCCGCGTTCGAGCAGGCGCGGCTCCGGCACGAAGGCGTGTACGGGGAGGAGCTCGATGGAGGTGATGCCCAGCGAGTGGAAGTACTCGATCATCGCGGGATGGGCGAGGCCCGCATAGGTGCCGTGCAGGGCGGGCGGCACATCGGGATGACGCTTGGTGAGTCCCTTGAGATGCCCCTCGTAGATCACCGTGCGGTCGAGCGGGATACGAGGCTTCTGGGAATCGCCCCAGTCGAAGCCGTCGACGATGACGACCGAACGCCATTCCTCGTAGCCGTCGCCCTGGGCCAGGCCCCGCGCATACGGGTCCAGCAACAGCGTCTCCGGGTTGAAGGTGTTTCCGGGGCCGTGGGGACCGCCGACGCGGACGGCGTAGCGGACGCCGGGCTGAAGGAGCTCCGTGGTGATCTCCCAGACGCCTCCCGCCAGCCGTTCGAGCGGAACCTCGTCGGTCGCCCAGTCCAGGTCGGTGGAGTCGAACACGACCAGCTCGATGGACGAGGCGTTCTGCGACCAGACGCGCAGGGTGCCGACGCCGTCGTGCAGACGGACGCCGAGGTTGTCGAGGGTGGTGCCGCCGGGCACGGTCAAGTCTCGGGACGCGGGCATGAGTACACACTAGGCGCGATGTGTTGCGGTCTCATGTCAGGGCGTACCGGGTTCCACGGACGGCGACCCGGCAGAGCGGCTTTCGCGAGAGAATCGAAGGATGCGGCACTATCTCGATCATGCGGCGACCACGCCTCTGCGCCCCGAATCGCGTGACGCCTGGCTGGCTGCCACAGTGACCGTCGGCAACGCCTCCTCCACGCACGGCGCCGGCCAGGATGCCCGCCGACTGCTCGAGGAATCCCGCGAGCGGGTCGCCGCGGTGCTCGATGCCGACCCGATCGAGATCGTGTTCACCTCGGGTGGCACCGAGTCGATCAATCTGGCGTTGCAGGGGCTGTGGCGGGCCCGCCCCGACGGCACGACGGCGATCGTGATGCCCGAAGCCGAGCACCACGCCACGATGGATACCGTGGCCGCGCTCGTGGAAGACGGCGCCGAGCTGCGCCGGGTGCCGGTGACTGCCCAGGCGCGGATCGATCCCGAGCAGTTCGCTCTCCGACTTCCGGGCGCCGCGCTCGCCACCGCGCTCGTCGCGAACAATGAGGCGGGCACGATCAACGACGCGGCGGCGCTTGCCGCCGCCGCCGCGACGGCGGGTGTGGCGCTCCACCTCGACGCCGTCGCCGCGCTCGGACATGTACCGCTGTCGTTCCGTGATCTGCGTGGAGATTCCGCCGGAGGAGTGGGGCTCGTGGCCATGAGTCTCGCCGGGCACAAGATCGCGGCTCCCGTCGGCGTCGGGGTGCTCGTCACAGCGCGCACCGCTCGCATGACGGCCGTCCTGCGCGGCGGCGCGCAGCAACGAGGCCTCCGGGCCGGAACCCAGGACGTCGCCGGGGCTGCGGCGTTCGCCACTGCACTCGAGCTCGCCGAGTCCGAACGGACGGAGGAGGCCGCGCGACTGCGCGTGCTGCGCGACCGTCTCGTCTCGGGCCTACGTTCCGCCGTGCCGGCAGCCGAGCTCCTGGGCGATCCGACGGACCGGCTGCCGGGCAACGCGCAGGTGCTGTTCCCCGGTGCGGTGGGGGAGAGCCTGTTGTTCCTCCTCGACGTCGCCGGGGTGGCGGCGTCGACCGGATCGGCGTGCCAGGCAGGTGTCGCCGAGCCGTCGCACGTCGTGATGGCGATGGGGCGGAGCGATCGGGATGCGCGCAGCGTGCTGCGATTCTCGCTGGGTCGGACGTCGACGGACGCCGATGTCGAAGCGGTGCTCGCCGCGATCGGCGACGCCTATGCGCGAGCTTCCGGCGCCGGCACAGGCGCACGCTCGTAGACTGTTCCCATGCGGATCCTTGCGGCGATGAGCGGCGGCGTCGACTCCGCCGTCGCGGCAGCCAGAGCCGTGGAGGCGGGGCACGACGTGGTCGGTGTGCACCTGGCGCTCTCCAGAGCCGGTGGAACGCTCCGCACGGGTAGTCGCGGGTGCTGCACGATCGAGGATGCGCTCGATGCCCGCCGCGCCGCCGACCTGCTCGGCATCCCGTTCTACGTGTGGGACTTCTCCGAGCGTTTCCGCGACGATGTCATCGAGGACTTCATCTCCGAGTACCAAGCAGGACGAACGCCCAACCCCTGCATGCGCTGCAACGAGAAGATCAAGTTCGCGGCCCTCCTGGAGCGCGCGATCGAGCTCGGCTTCGACGCCGTGTGCACCGGGCACTATGCCACGCTCGTCGACGGTGCCGACGGACTGGAGCTGCACCGGGCGTCGGACAACGCCAAGGACCAGTCGTACGTCCTGGGTGTGCTGAACGCTGAGCAGCTCGCACACACGTACTTCCCGCTCGGAACGACCCCCTCGAAGGCGATCGTTCGTGCCGAGGCGGCAGCACGCGGCCTGACCGTCGCCCAGAAGCCGGACAGCCACGACATCTGCTTCATCCCCGACGGGGACACCCGAGGATGGCTCGCTGAGAAGGTCGGAACCGCCACGGGCGAGATCGTGGATCGCAGCGGGGAGGTCGTCGGCTCGCACGAGGGGGCGCATGCCTTCACGGTGGGACAGCGCCGCGGCCTCAAGCTCGGTGTGCCCGCGGCGGACGGCAAGCCTCGCTTCGTGCTCGAAGTCCGACCGGTGTCGAACACCGTCGTGGTCGGACCCAAGGAGGCTCTCGCAATCGCGGAGATCGCAGGGGAGCGGTTCAGCTGGGCCGGGGCCGCGCCGACGGAGTCCTCGTTCGAGTGTCACGTGCAGATCCGCGCGCACTCCGAGCCGGTCGCCGCACGTGCCGTGGTCTCGGACGACGGGGTCCGGGTGACGCCGGAGGTCCCGCTCGACGGGGTAGCGCCGGGGCAGACCGCCGTGCTCTACGTCGGCACCCGGGTGCTCGGGCAGTTCACGATCGACACCACGGTGTCGGCGGTGCCTGTCGGCGCGTAGACCCCATCGGTGTCGGTGCCCGCTCGTAGACTGGCGGGGTGCCGGAGAACATCTCGCTGGAAGACGCCCGAACCGAAGCCGAGGAGCTGACCGCTCGCATCCTCGACGCGAAGGAGGCTTACTACGGCCGTGACACATCGGTCGTGGACGACTTCACCTACGACGGATGGATGCATCGGCTCGAGGAACTGGAGCGGCTGCACCCCGAGCTGCAGGGTCAGGATTCGCCCACCCAGATGGTCGGGGCGGCCGAGGCAACGGGGCTTGCGACGATCGAGCACGCCGAGCGCATGCTCAGCCTCGACAACGTCTTCTCCGTCGACGAGCTGCGGGAGTGGGCGGCGAAGACCACGGCCGCCGCCGGGCGTGAGGTCGCGTGGCTCACCGAGCTGAAGATCGACGGGCTCGCGATCAACCTCCGGTACGAGAACGGCGTCCTCACCTCTGCCGCCACTCGGGGCGACGGCCGCGTCGGCGAGATCGTGACGGAGAACGCTCTCCGTCTGCCAGAGATCCCGCAACGGCTGAGCGGGGAGGGGCATCCCCCGATCGTCGAAGTGCGTGGCGAGGTATTCATCCCTGTCGCAGCGTTCGAGCGACTCAACGCTGCGCAGGCCGACTTCCGCGACCGCGCGTACGCCGATGCTCTCGCGCGCTGGGAAGCCAGGGGAGGCGCGAAGAAGGCGTTCGACGAGGAGAAGGCGCAGACGGCGGCCGCCCGACGCTTCCCGTCGTTCGCCAATCCGCGCAATGCCGCCAGCGGCGGGCTCCGCCAACAGATCGACAAGAAGAACGGCCTCGAACTCGAGGCCGGACTCCTGCGCATCGAGTCGCTCGCGCTCTACGTTCACGGCATCGGCGCATGGACGAACCCTCCCGTCGCCGCGCAGAGCGAGGTGTACGACCTGCTCGCCGAATGGGGTCTGCCCACGAGCCCGCACACGAAGGTGTGCCGGACGATCGACGAGGTGGTGTCCTTCGTCGAGTACTTCGGCGAGCACCGTCACGACATCGAGCACGAGCTCGACGGCATCGTGGTCAAGGTCGACGAGCTTGAGCTGCACGACGAACTCGGCGCGACGAGCCGAGCACCCCGCTGGGCCATCGCCTACAAGTACCCGCCCGAGGAGGTCCAGACCAAGCTCCTCGACATCGTCGTATCGGTCGGACGCACCGGGCGCGCCACGCCGTTCGCCGTCATGGCGCCCGCGCACGTCGCCGGTTCCGTCGTCCGCCAGGCCACGCTGCACAACAAGGATGTCGTCAAGGCCAAGGGCGTGCTGATCGGCGATACCGTCGTTCTGCGCAAGGCCGGCGACGTGATCCCCGAGGTTCTCGGTCCCGTGGTCGAGAAGCGCGACGGCAGCGAGCGGGAGTTCGTCATGCCGGTCGAGTGCCCGGAATGCGGCACCCCGTTACGCGCGATGAAGGAAGGCGACATCGACCTCCGGTGCCCGAACGCGCGTTCGTGTCCCGCTCAGGTCCGTGGCCGTGTCGAGCACATCGGATCCCGCGGCGCCCTCGATGTGGAAGCGCTCGGCGAGGTGACCGCGGCGGCGCTCACCCAACCGACCTCACCGGCTGTGCCCCCGCTCGAGACCGAGGCCGGGCTGTTCGCCCTCACCCTTGAGGAACTCGTACCCATCGAACTGTTCGTGCGAGATTCCGAGACCGGACTCCCGAAGGAGGACGAGGACGGGATCGTCAAGACGCGCGCTCCTTTCCGACGCAACCCCACCGCGGCCGAGAAAAAGTCGGGTCTCGAGGGGCCGCAGCCGTCGTCGCAGGCGCTCACCCTGCTCGCCGAGCTCGAGAAGGCGAAGACCAAGGAGTTGTGGCGACTGCTTGTGTCGCTCAACATCCGCCACGTCGGCCCCGTCGCCGCCCGGGCTCTGGCGCAGTGGTTCGGCTCTCTCGATGCGATCCGTGCGGCTACGCGAGACGAGCTTGCCGCCGTCGAGGGCGTGGGGGGCATCATCGCCGATTCCCTGCTCGCATGGTTCGAGGTCGACTGGCATCAGGAGATCGTGCAGCAGTGGGCCGATGCGGGCGTGCAGTGGTCGACGCCTGGCCACCCCGGGCCGGGTGCGGCGGTTGCGGCGGGGGGAGTGCTCGAAGGTCTCACGGTGGTGGCCACCGGCTCCCTCGACGGCTACACCCGCGACGGCGCGCAGGAGGCGATCATCAACGCGGGCGGTAAGGCTGCGTCGAGCGTGTCGAAGAAAACGGATTTCGTAGCGGCGGGTCCCGGCGCGGGATCGAAACTCGCCAAGGCCGAGGACCTCGGAATCCGGATCCTCGACGCGGCGCAGTTCCACATCCTCGTGACAGAGGGGCCGGCCGCGCTCCCGCCCGCGAGCGACGGGTCGTGAAGCGTTACGGGCCTCTGATCGTCGTTCCGAATGCTCTGGCGCTCGGAGACCCCGGGCGACACCATCTTCGTCTCACTCCGCAGGCGGTGATCATCCGCCGAGGTGCCGAAGGTCAAGGGATCGTGCCGTGGGACGACGTGGAGGGGATCGCTCTCGATGTGCCGACGACCCGGTTCCGGCTGCCCGGGTTCTTCGGCACGGTACTGCTCGGCGCACTGACGGCGGCGATGCTGAGCGACCCCGGCATCGAGCCCGATGATGGAGCGGTGACGCTCACTGTCGATGGGGAGAGCACGACGCTGCCGCTGAGCCGCCATCACGTCGGTGGCTACTGGCAGCCGACGGTGGCTGGCGCACATCGATTGATCGCGCACCTCATCGCACACCCCGAACAGCGGGCGTTGTTGGCGCACCCCGAGCCGCTGATCGACGTCGCGGCGCAACTCGCGCGCGGAACGGGATAGTCCGAACCGCGCGCGATGCGGCGTCAGCTCTTGTGACGGGGCTTGCGGAACGGCTTCTCGTCGCGGCTGTCGCGAGCCGGTCGCTCGTCGCGGTCACGACGCTCGAACCGGTCGCCCGCGTCGCGTCCACCCTCACGCGGGCCGCTGCGGCGCGCGCCGGCGGGGCCGCGGTCGGGCTTGATCTCGATCAACCGACCGGAGATGCGGGTGTCGCGAAGCTTCTCCAGGACGGTCGGACTCATGTTCGCCGGAAGCTCGACGACCGAGAAGTCGGGACGGATGTTGATCGCGCCGAAGTCGTCACGGCCGAGGCCGCCTTCGTTCGCGAGGGCGCCGACGATCTGGCGCGGTTCGACCCGATGACGGCGACCCACCTCGATGCGGTAGGCCGTGTAGTCACCGCGACCTCGACGCTCGCGCGGTTCGCGGGACTCACGGGCGTCGCGGCCCGTGCGCTCGCGCGGGGGACGGTTGTCCGCCTCGACGGCCTTGGTCAGCGGATCGTTGGCCGGGTCCAGGAGCAGCGGCTTGTCGCCCTGAGCGACCACCGCGAGAGCTGCTGCCACGTCGGCCTCGGGGACGTCGTGGTGGCGGACGTAGTGCGCGACGATGTCACGGAACGCATCGATGCGGCCTGTCTCCGACAGCGCGGTGGTGATCGCGTCGTCGAAGCGGTTCAGGCGTGTGGTGTTCACGTCCTCCGTGCTGGGCAGCTGCATCTGAGCGGGCTGCTGACGGGTGGCCTTCTCGATGTGCTTCAGGAGGTAGCGCTCGCGCGGGGTGATGAAGCTGATCGCATCGCCCGATCGTCCCGCACGACCCGTGCGACCGATGCGGTGCACGTACGACTCGGTGTCGGTGGGGATGTCGAAGTTGACGACGTGGCTGATGCGCTCGACGTCGAGACCGCGAGCGGCCACGTCGGTCGCGACGAGGATGTCGAGTTTGCCGTCCTTGAGCTGGTTGACACTACGCTCGCGCTGCACCTGGGGCACGTCGCCGTTGATCGCGGCTGCGGAGTATCCCCGGGCCCGCAGCTTCTCGGCCAGCGTCTCGGTCTCGTTCTTGGTGCGCACGAAGACGATCATCCCGTCGAAGTTCTCGACCTCGAGGATGCGGGTGAGCGCATCGACCTTCTGCGCATACGACACGACGAGGTAGCGCTGCGTGATGTTCGTGCCGGTGGCAGTCTTGGACTTGATGCTGATCTCTTCCGGCTCACGCAGGTACTTCTGCGCGAGTCGACGGATCTGCGGCGGCATCGTGGCCGAGAACAGCGCGACCTGCTTCTCCTCCGGGGTCTGCGCGAGGATCTGCTCGACGTCTTCCGCGAAGCCCATCTTCAGCATCTCATCGGCCTCATCGAGCACCAGATACTTCAACTCGGACAGGTCGAGTGTGCCCTTGGCGAGGTGGTCCATGATTCGGCCGGGCGTACCGACGATGACGTGGACACCGCGTCGCAGCGCGGACAGCTGCACGCCGTAGCCCTGTCCGCCGTAGACGGGGAGGACGTGCACGCCCTTCATCTTCGAGGCATAGGACTCGAATGCCTCGCACACCTGGAGCGCGAGCTCACGGGTGGGAGCGAGCACGAGCGCCTGCGGGATCTTCTGGGAGACATCGAGGCGTTCGAGGACGGGAAGCGCGAAAGCGGCGGTCTTACCCGTTCCGGTCTGTGCCTGGCCGACGACGTCGCGGCCGTCGAGAAGCGTCGGAATGGTCGCCGCCTGGATGGGCGACGGGGTCTCGTAGCCGAGGTCCTTGATGGCTTTGAGGACGGGCCCGGTGATGCCGAGCTCCTCGAATCCGGGGGTCGCGGGGGAGTCCTCGGGGGCGTCGGTCAGCACTGCATCTTCAGGGGTCACTTCCCAAGGGTAGCGCGCTGCGGCGCTCGGCGCCTGTGAGGACGACCTCAGGCGCCGGTGGTCAGGGAGAGCAGCTTCTCCTTGACCTGGCGTCGGAGCACCTTCCCGATCAACGACTTGGGGAGCTCGTCGACCACGAACACACGACGCGGCACCTTGTACGGAGTGAGGATGCTGCGGGCGAAATCTCGGATCGCCTCCACATCGACATCGGTTCCGGCATCCACGACGATGGCGGCGACGACCTCCTCGCCGGAGTGCTCGCTCGGCAACCCGACGACCGCGGCATCCGCGACCTGGGGGTGCTGGCGCAGCGCGTTCTCGACCTCGGTGGGCGCGACGTTGAAGCCGCCGGTGATGATGAGTTCCTTGATGCGATCGACGATGCGGACGAATCCGGCGTCGTCGATCGTGACGATGTCACCGGTCCGGTACCAGCCGTCGACAAAGACGGCTTCCGTCTCCTCGGGCTTGCCGTAATACCCCGAGAACACCTGGGGCCCGCGCACGACGAGTTCTCCGGCTGATCCGGCCGGGACGTCTTCACTCGGGTTCTCCGGGTCGACGACACGGCATTCGGTCCCGGGCAGGGGGAGCCCGACCGTGCCGGGCACGCGGTTGTCCGCGACCGGGTTCGCCATCAGGACGGGGGAGCACTCGCTCAGTCCGTAGCCCTCGACGAGGTAGCCATGCGTGGCCTCTTCGAAGGGGACGACCAGCTCGTGCGGCAGTGCCATGGCGCCGGAGATCGCGACCTCGATGCCGTCGAGCGACACACCCTTCTCCTTCGCTGCGGCGAGGAGGCGGTCCGCGATGGGCGGCACGAGTGGGAGGAAAGTCGCGGGGTGCTTCTTGACGACGTCGAGCACGAGGTCCGGATCGAACTTGGGGAACAGCACGAGTCGGGCGCCCATCGACATCGCGAATGTGAGGCAGAGCGTGAGGCCGTAGGCGTGGAACATCGGCAGGACCGCATAGACCACGCAGCCCTTGCCGCGCTGGATCGACGGCACCCAGGCCTGAGCTTGCGCGGCGTTGGCGAGCAGGTTGCGGTGTGTGAGGGCCGCACCCTTCGGCGTTCCCGTGGTACCGGACGTGTACTGGATGATCGCGAGATCGTCGGTGCGCGGCATCGGATGTGAGGCGGGGATCGGCTCGGAGGCCAGGAGAGAATCCCACGCGACGGTACCGCGCACCTTCTCGGTCAACGCCGCGCGCGACTCGCGAGCCTTGGCGACCGGGAGCCGCAGCGCGAAACGAGTGACGAACGGCATGGCGCGGGTCACGTCGACGGAGATGAGGTTCGTGACGGCCAGATCCGTCGGGAACTCCTGCACTGTGGACACGACCTTGTTCCACACGATCGCGTGCTTCGCGCCGTGATCCTCGAACTGCTTACGCAGTTCGCGAGGGGTATAGAGAGGGTTGTGCTCGACGACGACAGCGCCGAGACGGAGTACCGCGTAGAAGGCCACGATGTGCTGGGGGCAGTTCGGTAGAACGATGGCGACCGGGTCTCCTGCGCGGACCCCGAGGTCGCGAAGTCCTGCTGCGGCGCGGTCGATCGCCGACTGCAGCTGTCCGTAGGTGGTCTCGCGGCCGAAGAACTGCAGGGCGGGGGCGTCCGGGTAGTCGCGGGCCGAAGCGGCGACGATGTCGACGAGCGAGCCGTCCACGGGAGGGAGGTCGTCGGGGACTCCTGCGGCATAGCTGGCGATCCACGGGCGAGGGGGCTGGAACGTGCTCACCCGCCCAGCATATGTCGACCGACTCGCGGGGCAGGGGAGTTCGGAGTGCGGCAACTAGACTGGAGGGGTGTCTGAAATCACCCCTGAACTCGTGCGCCATCTCGGTGTGCTCGCACGCATCCAGCTGAACGACGACGAGGTGTCGCGGCTCACGGGCCAGCTCGACGCGATCGTCGACAACATCGCGAAGGTCTCGGAGGTCGCGACAGACGATGTCGTCGCGACGAGCCACCCTATCCCGCTGAGCAATGTCTTCCGACCGGACGTGGTCGGGCAGACGCTCACGCACGAGCAGGTGCTGCAGAACGCTCCGGACGCCGCGGACGGCCGCTTCCGCGTCACCGCGATCCTGGGAGAAGAGCAGTGAGCGACATCATCCGACTGAACGCGGCGGATCTCGCCGCCAAGCTCTCCACGGGCGAGGTGTCGAGCGTCGAGGCGACGCAGGCACACCTCGACCGCATCGCCGCCGTCGACGGCGACGTGCACGCCTTCCTGCACGTCAACGAGGGAGCGCTCGAGGCCGCAGCCGCGATCGACGCCCGCCGCGCTTCCGGTGAATCCCTGGGGCCTCTCGCCGGTGTGCCGCTGGCGATCAAGGACGTTCTCGTGACGACCGACCAGCCCACGACCAGCGGCTCGCGCATCCTCGAGGGATATCGCTCGCCCTACGACGCCACGGTCGTCGCACGCTCGCGCGCAGCAGGGATGATCGCTCTCGGCAAGACCAACATGGACGAGTTCGCGATGGGTTCGTCCACGGAGCACTCGGCGTACGGCCCCACGCACAACCCGTGGGATCTCGACCGGATTCCCGGTGGCTCGGGCGGTGGCTCCGCCGCTGCTGTCGCCGCGTTCGAGGCTCCGCTCGCGCTCGGCTCCGACACCGGCGGGTCGATCCGTCAGCCCGCGCACGTCACCGGCACGGTGGGCGTCAAGCCCACATACGGCGGCGTGAGCCGCTACGGTGCGATCGCACTCGCCTCCAGCCTCGACCAGGTCGGCCCGGTCTCCCGGACGGTCCTCGATTCCGGGCTGCTGCACGACGCCATCGGCGGGCACGACCCCAAGGATTCGACCTCGCTGCGCGACGAGTGGCCCTCGTTCGCTGAGGCCGCCCGCGAAGGGGCTCGCGGAGACGTACTCAAGGGGCTCAAGGTCGGCGTGATCCGCGAACTCCCGGACAGCGGCTTCCAGCCGGGTGTCGCGGCGTCGTTCCGCAGCGCGCTCGCGCTCATGGAGGCTCAGGGCGCCGAGATCGTCGAGATCGCCGCTCCGCACTTCGAATACGGAGTGGCTGCGTACTACCTGATCCTCCCCGCCGAGGCTTCGAGCAACCTCGCGAAGTTCGACTCCGTGCGCTTCGGCCTGCGGGTGACGCCCGACGGCAACCCCACGGTCGAGGACGTCATGTCCGCGACCCGCGACGCCGGCTTCGGCGATGAGGTCAAGCGCCGCATCATCCTCGGCACGTACGCACTGTCGGCCGGATACTACGACGCTTACTACGGCAGCGCACAGAAGGTCCGCACGCTCATCCAGCAGGATTTCGCGAACGCGTTCGCCGAGGTCGACGTGATCGCGACGCCCTCGGCCCCGACCACGGCGTTCAAGCTCGGGGAGAAGATCGATGACCCCCTGCAGATGTACCTCAACGACATCACGACCATCCCGGTGAACCTCGCCGGGGTCCCCGGCATCTCCATTCCGAGCGGCCTCGCGGATGACGATGGCCTGCCCGTCGGCATCCAGTTCATCGCTCCGGCGCGCGAGGACGCACGTCTCTACAAGGTCGGCGCCGCGCTCGAGACGCTGCTCGTCGATTCGTGGGGCGCGCCGCTGCTCACCCGTGCTCCGGAGCTCGCAGAAGGGAAGCGCTGATGGCCGCCGCCAAGCTCATGGACTTCGACAAGGCGCTCGAGCTGTTCGAGCCGGTCCTCGGTTTCGAGGTCCACGTCGAACTCAACACGAACACGAAGATGTTCTCCGATGCGCCGAACCCGGCCAATGAGGCTTTCCACGCCGCGGAGCCGAACACCCTCATCGCGCCGGTCGACCTCGGTCTTCCCGGGTCGCTGCCGGTTGTGAACGAGACGGCGATCCGCTCGTCGATCAGCTTGGGCCTCGCGCTCGGCTGCTCGATCGCCGAATCGAGCAGGTTCGCGCGCAAGAACTACTTCTACCCCGACCTGGGCAAGAACTACCAGATCTCGCAGTACGACGAGCCGATCGCCTATGAGGGCTCGGTCGAGGTCGAGCTCGAGGACGGGACGCTCATCACGATCCCGATCGAGCGTGCGCACATGGAGGAAGACGCCGGAAAGCTCACCCACATGGGCGGAGCGACCGGACGTATCCAGGGGGCCGAGTACTCGCTCGTCGACTACAACCGTGCGGGGGTGCCGCTGGTCGAGATCGTGACCAACATCATCTACGGCACCGAGCACCGTGCGCCGGAGGTCGCCAAGGCCTACGTGCAGGCGATCCGCGACATCGTTCGCGGGCTCGGCATCTCCGAGGCTCGGCTGGAGCGCGGCAACCTGCGCTGCGACGCGAACGTTTCGCTGCGCCCGCGGGGTACAGACAAGCTCGGTACCCGCACGGAGACGAAGAACGTCAACTCGATGCGCTCGGTCGAGCGCGCCGTGAGGTACGAGATCCAGCGACAGGCGCAGATTCTCGCCGATGGCGGCACGATCACACAGGAGACGCGGCACTGGCACGAGGACACCGGCACGACCTCGCCGGGACGCCCGAAGTCGGATGCCGACGACTACCGCTACTTCCCCGAGCCTGATCTGCTGCCCGTGGAACCGGCCGCCGAGCTGATCGAAGAGTTGCGCGCCGCGCTTCCGGAGCAGCCCGTCGCTCGTCGTCGCCGTCTCATGACGGAGTGGGGCTTCACGGACCTCGAATTCCAGGACGTCCGAAACGGCGGCCTGCTCGAGGTCGTCGAGGCCACGATCGCTGCCGGCGCCACTCCGGCCACCGCACGCAAGTGGTGGACGGGCGAGATCAGCCGTCTCGCGAACGCGCAGGAGAAGGACGCGACCGACCTGATCAGCCCGGAGAACGTTGCCGCGCTGCAGAAGCTCGTCGATGCGGGAACCCTCACCGACAAGCTCGCCCGCCAGGTGCTCGAAGGCGTCATCGCCGGCGAGGGCACGCCGCAGGAGGTCGTGGACGCCCGCGGGCTCGCGGTCGTGTCGGATGACGGCGCGCTGATCGCCGCGATCGACGAGGCCCTGGCCGCTCAGCCCGACGTGATGGCGAAGATCAAGGATGGCAAGGTGCAGGCCGCCGGTGCTGTGATCGGCGCCGTCATGAAGGCGATGAAGGGTCAGGCGGACGCCGCACGTGTCCGTGAACTCATTCTCGAGCGCGCTGCCCAGTAGCGTGCCACCCCGGGCCTCGTGTCCGAGGCCCGGGGGAGAATGGTCGTATGGGACACGGTGACGGCAGAGGGCGCATCGTCTCCGCCGTCGATGCCGACGACACGGGAACCCGCATCCTGCACGTCGACATGGACGCGTTCTATGCGGCCGTCGAGGTGCTCGATGATCCCTCCCTCCGTGGTCTGCCGCTGATCATCGGGGCGCCGGACGGCCGTTCCGTCGTCTCGAGTGCGTCCTACGAGGCTCGTCGCTATGGCGTCCGTGCGGCGATGCCGGTTTCCCAGGCGTTACGGCTGTGCCCGTCCGCGCGCATCGTCCTCCCGCATTTCCACCGGTACCAGGAGGTCTCACGGCAGGTGATGGCGATCTTCGAGTCGTTCACGCCCCTCGTCGAGCCGCTGTCGGTCGACGAGGCGTTCCTCGATGTGCAGGGCGTGCGCCGCCTCTGGGGGAGTCCCGCTCGCATCGCGGAGTTGATCCGGCAACGAGTGCTCGACGAGGTCGGCATCACCTGCAGCGTGGGCGTCGCTGCCACCAAGCACGTCGCGAAGATGGCCTCCACGATTTCGAAGCCCGATGGCATGCTCGTCGTCGCAGCGAAGGACACGCTCGACTTCCTTGCGCCGAGACCGGTTCGCGCGATGTGGGGCGTCGGGCCGAAGGCCGCGGAGGCGCTCGAGGCGCGAGGCATCCGCACGGTGCAGGATGTGCGCGAGGCGCCGCGAGAGATGATCGACAGGGCTGTGGGTGCGGCCCTCAGTGCGCGGCTCGCGCAGCTGGCGATGGGACAGGATCCGCGTGCCGTCGACACGGAACGCGTGGAGAAGAGCATCGGTCATGAGGAGACATTCGACACTGACATCCGGGATCGGGATTTTCTCCGTGCGGAGCTCCTGCGACTCGCCGATCGCGTCGCAGCGAGGCTGCGGCGAGCCGACTGGGAGACGGCGACTGTCGCGATCAAGATCCGATTCGACGACTTCCGCACGCTCAGCCGCTCCGTGACCCTGAGCGAGCCCACTGCGGTCGGTCAGCGGATCGGCGAGGCAGCCCAGACACTGTTCGAGCAGATCGATCGGCGGGACCCCGTGCGACTCGTCGGCGTCCGCGCCGAGAACCTGCGCCCCGCTGGCGGTGGCGGTCTCGGCCTCTGGGACGACGACGAGGATTGGCGCAAGGTCGAGGGCGCCGTCGACGAGGCCGTGGCACGGTTCGGCTCCGCGACGATCAGCCGCGCGCGACACATCGGGCGTGCCGATGGCCGAGGCGCCGCGCAGCATCCGAAGGCGCACGGCCTGGATTGATCTCACGCGCGCCCTGTTCCTCGGCTACCGTGGAGGTATGCCGAACATCGCACTGGAACTCGGAAAGCAAGCAGCGTCCTTCGGCGTGAAGAGCGCGTACGGAGAACCCCAGGATGTCGACGGGGTGAGCATCACTCCGGTTGCATTCACATACTCCGGATTCGGTGGTGGCAGCGGCGACGGTGCCGAAGGCGGGGGAGGGGGCGGTGTCTCCGTCCCGGTCGGGGTCTACGTCCGGCGAGAAGAGGGCCTCCGCTTCGAGCCCAACATCGTCACGCTGCTCCTCGTGGCGGTGCCGTTCGTCTGGGTCACCGGGCGGGCTCTCGTGCGCATCATCCGTGCCCTCAAGAAGTGACGACCCCGTCGCGACGGCTCTGGAGCGCGCTGCGACCCTGATCGAACAGGACGTCCGCGCACTGGCGGCCGCGAATCCTGTCGTCCTGATCGACGGCGGCAGTGGCGCGGGGAAGTCCTCTCTCGCGGCGAGGCTCGTCAGGCGCTGGCCCGTCCTCGGTCACGTGCAGCTCGTCGCCCTCGATTCGATCTATCCCGGTTGGGATGGCCTCGATGACGGAGCAGAACGCGCGCTCGAGTGGATCCTGCGTCCGCACGGTCGCGGATACCTCGGCACGTGGCGGCGCTGGGATTGGGAGTCGGAGGCCGAGGCGGAGAGCCACGCGGTCGACCCTGCCCTCGGCGTGATCATCGAGGGCAGTGGAATCCTGCGACCATCGACAGCCGGTCTCGCGGACGTCAGGGTCTGGGTGGAATCCGCGGAGGCGTCGCGGAAGACCCGGGCGCTGAATCGTGACGGAGACACGTACCGTCCGCACTGGGATCGCTGGGCGGCGCAGGAACGCCGTCATCTCGAACGGGACGACCCTCGAGCTCTGGCGACTCGGATCATCGACGTCCCGTAGGTCAGATCTCCGAGGCGGATTCCGCCTCATCGGCAGCCTGGATGATCAGCTCCAGCCGATAGCCGACCCATTCGTAGACATCGTGGCGGCCGTCTTCGCCGGGCTGGACATCGGACGTGATTCCGAGTCGCGTGGCGATGACGAGACGGATGGCGGTGAGCGTTCGAAGCCAGGCTTCGAGGCTCTCGAACGCGATGAGGGTCTCTCGCACTTCAAGCGCGTCTTCCTCCGTGAGCGAGTCGATACCCGTGGGGTACTCATCCAGCGCCGCGCGGACCCTGCGCGCGTCGGCGAGACGACGATCGAGGAGATCGTCCCGCGTGGCATCGGCGAACTCGGCCGCAGCATCCGAGTCTTCGGGATAGGGGTTCGGCGTCAACCGGTCGATGGCCGGATCATCCGTGCCCCGTGATTCGCTGACGAGCTCGATGAAGTCCTCGACGAGCCGGGACAGGTGGAACTCCTCGATCACGGTGATGGGCATGACGATGATGTCGTCGCTCACAGCGGTGCCTTCCTGACCGTGGCCCAGAGCCCGAAGTCGTGCATGGCCTGCGCATGCACCTCCATGGTCTCTCGCGGTCCGGTGGCGACGATCGCGTGTCCCTCGTTGTGCACGGCGAGCATCAGAGCCGTGGCGTGGTCGAGCGAGTACCCGAAGTAGGTCCGGAACACGCGGACCACGTAACTCATGAGGTTCACGGGGTCGTTCCACACAACGACCTGCCACGGCTCGAGCGGGGCGGCGCTGAGGTCGACGATCTCATCGAGTTCCGGGTGGGCGATCCTCGCCATCATGCCCAGCCCATCTCGTGGAGCTGCTCATCGTCGATGCCGTAGAAGTGAGCAATCTCGTGGACCAGGGTCGTGTGAACCTCGTCGCGGAGCTCGTGCAGGGTTTGGCACTGCGCGAGATGCGGCTCGCGATAGAGCACGATCCGGTCGGGAAGCTCGCCCATACCGTATTGTGTGCGTTCGGTGAGCGCTAGACCGTCGTACAGGCCCAGCAGATCCAGGCTGCCGTCCTCCGGCCGGTCCTCGACAACGAACACGACGTTCTCGAGTCCTTCCACCATGTCGTCGGGCAGGAGGTCGAGCTCGTCGATCACCAGTTCTTCGAAGGCGGCGGCATCCATGTCCATCGTGTCCAGCCTAGAGGCGCGCGGGCTCCCGTGTCGGATCAGTGCAGCAGGACGAGCACGCCGGCCACAGCGATGAAGAGAACGCCGAACACCAGGTTGAGGATGCGTTGGCCGCGCACGGATCTCGTGAGACGGCGGAACGGGCGGGCCGCGGCCGCGAAGAACCCCCACATCACGATCACGTCGACCACGATCACCGTCGCGACCAGCGTGAGGTACTGCGGCACCGGAGGCTCGTCGAGCCGGATGAACTGCGGGATGAACGCCAAGAAGAAGACGATCGCCTTGGGGTTGAGCAGGTTGACCCAGAACCCCCGTCGGATCATCGACCAGTGACTCTCATGAGAGTCGACGGGCACGGGAGCGTCATCCAGAGTGCCCGCAGGTTTCGTGAGGATCAGGCGAATGCCGAGGAACACGAGATAGGCCGCCCCGGCGTACCGGATGGTGTTGAACAGGAACTCCGAGCGCGAGACGAGCAGACCGACGCCTGCCGCGACGATCGCGACATGCACGATCAATGCGATCTGCTGCCCGATGATTCCCCAGATCGAGCGCTTCCACCCCTGGTTGAGCGCATTCGACATCGTGTTGATGGCGCCTGCTCCGGGGGTGAAGCTGATCACCACCGACGCGGTGAGCAAGGAGAACCAGACCGCGAGTGACACCACGCAAGTCTAGGGCGTCGGTGGGACGGGCAGATCAGCTCGGCGATGCGAAGAAGGCCCGAACCATGCGGTTCGGGCCTTCTTCCTGAGGGTGAGTAACGGGACTCGAACCCGTATTCACTGACCCCAGTTTGTACCCATATTGCCGCAGAATCACGCGGATTTTGATGTGGTTCGAGTCTAA
>NZ_JBIUWT010000004.1:0-288697 GCF_044743585.1 Microbacterium sp. NPDC087592
CCGATGGTACTGCAGGGGGGACCCTGTGGGAGAGTAGGACACCGCCGGACTCCTTTTAGACAAAATGGCCACCCATCGATGGGTGGCCATTTTGCATTGTGCTGGAGAAGAACAGAAGAGCCATCCCTCGCGGGGTGGCTCTTCTGCGTTAACCCGCGCCGCGAGGTCGTTGCTTCACCGCTTCAGACGAGCCTCGAGCATGGCTGCGCACTCCTGTACAGCTGCGGCCAGAAGGTTCTCGTCCAGATCCGCTCGTCCCCACGTCACAGCCACGGCGGCCACCGGCCACCCGGCGGCGTCGAGAACTGCGGCGCCCACGCTGCGCAGTCCGTCCGCGATCTCGCTGTTCTCTGTCGCGTACCCTCGTGAGCGCACCTCGCGGAGCAGCTCCCGCAGCTCCCGCGGCGTGCGCGGCCCGAGTCCCGTGCGGTCGGGGAATGCCGACAGATCCGGGTACAGGGCACGCACCTGCTCACGGGGGAGAGCAGCGAGCATCGCTCGCCCCGACGCGGTGAGGTGCGCGGGGAGCCGTACACCGACATCTGTGACGAGAGCGGGCCGACGTGGTGCCCGCTCCTCGACGATGTAGAGCACATCGCCCCCGCTCATCACCGCAAGGTGCGCGCTTTCGCCCAGTCGGTCGGAGAGCGCGGCCACGAGCGGTCGGCCTCTCCGCGCAAGTGGCTGCTGGCGCGCATACCCGCCGGCGAGTTCGAACGCTGACGTTCCCAGGCCCCACCGTCGCTCCTCGCGCAGGTGAAGCACGAATCCGTGAGCGGCCAGCGTGGTGAGGAGGTGGTAGACCGTCGACCGCGGCAGTTCGAGCTCGCGCGCGATCGCCGACGCCGCCACCGGAGCGGGCCGACCGGCGAGAAAACTCAGGATGCGGAGCGTGTTCTCCGCAGCAGGTACTTGCGAGGCGGGTGCCAGCGCCGCGTTGGGCGCCTTCGCCGCATCAGGATTGTCTGGGATCACAGACAAAGCATCGCACGAACGGGTGCCGCTGACGACACGTCGGGTGTGGAATCGAACCATGACCGAACTTGCCCCCGTGCTCGTCGGAGCGGCCCCGCTGTCTCCTGCCGAAGTCGTCGCCGTCGCCCGCCACGATGTCCCCGTGCAGATCGACGCGGATGCTCTCGGCCGCGTCGCAGAGACCCGTCGCGTGATCGACGGCCTCGCCGCAGACCCGCATCCGCACTACGGAGTCTCGACGGGATTCGGCGCCCTCGCGACCACGTTCATCGCGCCCGACCGGCGCCTGCAGCTGCAGGCCAGCCTGATCCGTTCTCACGCCGCAGGCACCGGCGCCGAGGTCGAGCGCGAGGTCGTCCGGGGACTGCAACTCCTCCGCCTGCAGACCCTGAGCTCGGGGCGCACGGGCGTGCGCCCCGTCGTCGTCGAGACCTATGCGGCCATGTTGAACTCCGGGATCACCCCCGTCGTGCGTGAGTACGGCTCGCTCGGGTGCTCCGGCGACCTCGCGCCCCTCGCGCACATCGCCCTCGCCGCGATGGGGGAAGGTGAGGTCCGCGACGCATCGGGTGCTCTCGTCCCCGCGTCCGAAGCGCTCGCGACGGCGGGGATCGTACCGCTCGTGCTCGTCGAGAAGGAGGGTCTCGCCCTCATCAACGGCACCGACGGCATGCTCGGCATGCTGGTGCTTGCCCTGCACGACCTCGAGATGCTCTTGCTCACTGCCGACGTGGCTGCGGCGATGTCGGTGGAGTCGCAGCTCGGTACCGACGCGGTCTTCGCCGCCGACCTCATGGCCCTGCGCCCGCAGACGGGGCAGACCGCATCCGCCGGTAACCTTCGGGCGCTGCTGACGGACTCCCCGATGGTCGCCAGCCACAAGGGGCCCGAGGACGGGCGCGTGCAGGACGCCTATTCGCTGCGTTGCTCACCCCAGGTCCACGGTGCGGCCCGCGACACGCTCGCGCACGCAGCGATGATCGCCGGCCGCGAGCTTGCCAGCGTCATCGACAACCCGGTCATCACCGTGGACGGACGCATCGAGTCCAACGGCAACTTCCACGGCGCCCCGGTGGCTGCCGTCCTCGACTTCCTGGCCATCTCGGTCGCCGACATCGCGTCGGTGTCGGAGCGCCGGACCGACCGCGCGCTGGATCCGGCACGCAGTCACGGCCTCCCTCCGTTCCTCGCCGACGAGGTGGGCGTCGACTCGGGCCTCATGATCGCGCAGTACGCAGCCGCGGGCATCGTCTCCGAGCTGAAGCGCCTGGCGGTGCCGGCATCCGTCGATTCGATCCCATCGTCCGCCATGCAGGAGGACCACGTCTCGATGGGGTGGGCCGCCGCGCGCAAGCTGCGCCGTGCGATCGACGGCCTCGGCCGCGTGCTCGCGATCGAGATCCTCACCGGCGCTCGCGCCCTCGATCTGCGCGCCCCGCTGCAGGCAGGACCCGCGACCGGCGCCGTACGCGACCTGGTTCGCACGGTCGCCGCCGGCCCCGGCCCCGACCGCTTCCTCTCCCCGGAGATGGAAGCGGTCACCGCCCTCGTCCAGTCGGGCGACGTCGCCCGCATCGCAAAGGAGCACATCGATGGCTGAGAACACGACCGCTGGGCCGCGTGCCGTCCGCGCTGCGCGCGGAAACACACGCACCGCGAAGAGCTGGGGCGCTGAAGCCGCCAAGCGCATGCTGATGAACAACCTCGACCCCGAAGTGGCCGAGCACCCCGAGGACCTCGTCGTGTACGGCGGGACGGGCAAGGCCGCCCGCAGCTGGGAGGCGTACGACGCGATCGTGCGCACTCTCGACGAGCTCGAACCCGACGAGACGCTGCTCGTGCAGTCGGGCAAGCCGGTCGGTGTCTTCCGCACCCACGAGTGGGCGCCGCGCGTGCTCATCGCCAACTCGAACCTGGTGGGGGACTGGGCGAACTGGCCGGAGTTCCGCCGTCTCGAGGAACTCGGCCTCATCATGTACGGGCAGATGACCGCCGGCTCCTGGATCTACATCGGTACGCAGGGCATTCTGCAGGGGACCTACGAGACGTTCGCCGCAGTGGCACGCTCCCTCGGTCGGGATTCCCTGCGAGGCACCCTCACCCTCACCGGCGGTGCCGGTGGCATGGGCGGGGCCCAGCCCCTGGCGGTCACCATGAACGACGGCGCGGTGCTGATCGTCGACGTCGACGAGTCACGTCTCGCTCGGCGGGTGGACCACGGCTATCTCGACGAGTACACGACCGACCTCGACGCGGCTGTCGCACGGGTCATCGCCGCGAAGGAGGCCGGTGAGGCGCTCTCGGTCGGTGTCGTCGGGAACGCGGCCGAGGTCTTCCCCGAACTGCGGCGCCGTGGCGTGCCGATCGACATCGTGACCGATCAGACCAGCGCGCACGATCCGCTCGCGTACCTCCCGATCGGGATCGGCGTCGAGGAGTGGAAGGCCGAAGCCGAGCGCGACGCCGAGGAGTTCACTCGCCGGTCGCGCGAATCCATGGCGGCACATGTCGAGGCGATGGTCGCGTTCCAGGACGCGGGAGCTGCCGTGTTCGACTACGGCAACTCGATCAGAGCCGAGGCGCAGCTCGGTGGCTACGACCGGGCCTTCGCCTTCCCCGGATTCGTGCCCGCCTACATCCGTCCGCAGTTCGAAGAGGGGCGCGGCCCGTTCCGCTGGGCGGCTCTCTCCGGAGACCCCGAGGACATCTACAAGACCGATCGCGCCATCGCCGAACTCTTCCCCGAGGACGCGGCCCTGCACCGCTGGCTGGAGAAGGCCGCGGAGAAAGTGCACTTCGAGGGCCTTCCCGCACGCATCTGCTGGCTCGGCTACAAGGAGCGGCACCTCGCGGGGCTCAAGTTCAACGAGATGGTCGCGTCGGGCGAACTCTCGGCGCCGATCGTGATCGGACGGGACCACCTGGACTCGGGCTCGGTCGCCTCGCCGTACCGCGAGACCGAGGCCATGAAGGACGGCTCCGATGCCATCGCCGACTGGCCCCTGCTGAACGCGCTGCTGAACACGGCATCCGGTGCCTCCTGGGTATCGCTGCATCATGGAGGCGGTGTCGGCATCGGCCGCTCGATCCACGCGGGTCAGGTGACCGTCGCCGACGGCTCGGCCCTCGCCGCGGAGAAGCTCGAACGGGTGCTCACCAACGACCCGGGCACCGGTGTGATGCGCCACGTGGATGCCGGGTATGAGCGCGCCCGCGAGGTCGCGCGCGAGCGCGGCCTGAACATCCCGATGCTCTGACACCCTCGAAGGATCTCGAACGGGAGGAACGGCGATGCGCACGCTGCTGACCAACATCGCAGAACTCACCACCAATATCGCCGCCGATGGCGACCCCTGCGGAACGCTGAGCGATGCGGCCGTCCTGATGGAGGACGACCGCATCGCCTGGCTCGGCGCGGCCGCGGACGCACCGGCGTCCGACGAGACGGTGGATGCCGGCGGCCGGGCCGTGATCCCCGGATTCGTCGACAGCCACAGCCACCTGGTGTTCGCGGGCGACCGCGCGGCGGAGTTCGAGGCGCGCATGGCGGGGCAGAAGTACGCGGCCGGCGGCATCCGCTCCACCGTCGCCGCCACCCGGGCAGCGAGTGACGAGGAGCTGCGCGCGCGACTCCGCGGGTTCCTCGCCGAGATGCTCGCGCAGGGGACGACCACCGTCGAGGTCAAGAGCGGCTACGGGCTGAGTGTCGCCGACGAGGAACGGCTCGTGCGTCTGGCGGCGGAGGTCACATCGGAGGTGACCTTCCTCGGCGCGCACGTCGTTCCCGCGGAGTACGCCGACCGCCCGGATGAGTACGTGGACCTGGTCACGGGGCCCATGCTCGACGCCTGCGCACCGCACGCGAAGTGGATCGACGTGTTCTGCGAGACCGGCGCATTCACCGTGGCGCAATCACGGCGAGTGCTCGAGGCGGGGATCGCGCGCGGACTCGCGCCTCGCGTCCATGCGAGCCAGCTCGGACCGGGCGACGGCGTGCGCCTCGCGGTCGATCTGGGCGCAGCGTCCATCGACCACGGCACGTATCTCACCGAGGCCGACGTCGACGCACTCGCTCAGAGCTCCACCGTGCTGACCCTGCTTCCGGGAGTCGAGTTCTCGACCAGGCAGCCGTACCCCGACGCGCGGCGCCTGATCGATGCCGGCGTCACCGTGGCCCTCGCGTGCGACACTAATCCGGGATCGAGCTTCACCTCGTCGATGCCGTTCTGCATCGCGATCGCTGTGCGCGACATGGGCATGACTCCGGCCGAAGCCGTCTGGGCGGCGACCGCAGGGGGCGCCCGTGCGCTGCGGCGCGACGACGTCGGGATCATCGCCCCCGGAGCCCGCGCCGACCTCGTGCTGCTCGATGCCCCCACCCGCGTGCATCTCGCGTACCGCCCGGGCGTGCCCCTGGTGCGTCAGGTGTGGAAGGACGGCACGACCGTCGTGTGAGTCACCGACGGGCGGCGAGACCGGCGAGCAGTTCGAGCACGCACAGCGCCGCGAGCCGGACCGTGCGGGCATCCTCGGCATCGGCCGTCGCGTCGACCTCGGCGATGTCGGCGCTCACGACGCGGGGATCCGCGGCCACGGCACGGGTGAGCGCGCGCAGCTCCCATGCCTGGAGCCCGCCCGGCACACTCGCGGGGCAACCCGGTGCGACCGAGCGGTCGCACACGTCCACGTCGATGTCGAGGTGCACGCGGGAGTCCTCACCGGCGCCCGCGATCTCCAGGGCCTCCGCGACCACGTCGTCGACGCCGCGACGGCGCAGCTCGTCGAGGGTGATCACCCGGATGCCCCACTCAGCGGCACGCTGCGCGTAGGCGGCGGAGTTCGCGAAGTCGGCGATGCCGATCTGAACGATCCTGGACGGATCGATGCGCGCGGTGCCGAGCGACGACGCGGCAGGCACGTCTTCGACGAGGCGGCGCACCGGCGTGCCGTTGGAGATCCCGTCACGAAGGTCGAAGTGCGCGTCGAAGGTGATCAGCCCTGTCGCCTCGGCGCCGAGGGCGACAGGGTAGGTGAGCGAGTTGTCGCCGCCGAGTGCGATCACGAGTTCTGTGGCACCGGTGAGCTCTCGTACGCGGGAGATGACCCTCGCCTCGCCGGCGGATCCGTCGGGATCGGTCACGTCGCCGGCGTCGGCGATGCGCAGCACGTCATCGAGCTCGACCACGGGCGGACCCATCAGGGCGGTTCCGTATCGCGGGAGGGCCTCGCGGATCGCGGTCGGTGTCGCGTGCGCACCTGTCGGCGACAGCGACGTGCGCCAGGTCGGTACGCCGAGCAGCACGGCATCGGCTGCACCGCTGAAGGCGGGCCAGGATCCGGCGCGCCGCCAGAGCGGGTCGTGACTCAGCTGTCGGGATGCGGGTGCCATGTCAGACTCCGGGGATCAGGGCGTGGGCGATCGTGAAGATGGCGAGGCCGGCGAGGGCGCCGACGAACGTGCCGTTCAGTCGGATGTACTGCAGGTCGCGTCCGACCATGAGCTCGATCTTCTCCGTGGTCTCGGCCGGGTCCCAGCGCTCGACGGTGTCGGTGATGATCGACGCGATGTCGTGGCGGTAGCGGTCGACGAGGAAGACGGCGGCATCGGACACCCAGGTGTCCACGCGGTTCTGCAGCGCGGCATCCGTCGTCAGGCGTTCGCCGACCTCCTGCAGCGCCTGCACCGCGCGTCGGCGCAGACCGCTCTCGGGGTCGGCGAGAGCGGCGAGCAACCCGTTCTTCGCGGTGTTCCACGCCTCGGCGGCCAGGGCACCGACCCGGGGGCTGTCGAACAGTGACGCCTTCGCGTTCTCGAGCTTGGCGCGGGTGGCGGGGTCGTTCTGCAGGTTGTCGGCGAGGCGGCCGAGGTAGCCGTCGACGGCGATGCGGGCCGGGTGCCGCGGGTCGGCCTGCACAGCGTGGACGAACTTGATCGCCTCGTTGTAGACGGTGTCGTCGACGAATCGATGGGCGAGCTTCGGGACCCAGCCGGGAAGGCGCCGCGAGACGAGGCCCGAGAAGGACTCGGCATTGGCCTCGAGCCAGCGTCCGATGCTGTCGACCGCGAGATCGACGGCGCCGTGATGTGCGTCGGCCTCGACGATCTTCTCGAGCCACGCGCCCGCGGGAGGGCCCCACTCCGGAGCGACGAGGTGCTCGCGCGCGAGGTCGGTGATGAGGTCGCGCACGTCGTCGTCGCTCAGCGCGTTGAGCACCGCCGTCGCGATGGTCGCCCCCTCGGCGCCGACGCGCTCGGCGTGCGGAGCCTCACGCAGCCATTCGCCGGCACGGAGGGCGATCCGCGTGCTCGACAGCTTGGTGCGCACGACATCGCCCGCCAGGAAGTTCGTCTCGACGAACTCGCCGAGGCTCCGGCCGATCTCGTCCTTGCGGCTCGGGATGATCGCGGTGTGCGGGATCGGCAGTCCCAGCGGGCGGCGGAACAGCGCGGTCACGGCGAACCAGTCCGCGAGCGCGCCCACCATGCCGCCCTCCGCCGCGGCACGGACATAGGCGAGCCAGTCGAACCGCTGCTGGAAGGCGAAGGCGAACACGAACACGACGGCCATGAACACCAGCGCTCCGAGGGCGACGGCCTTCATCCGGCCGAGCGCGCGCAGGCGTTCCTGGTCAGCGGGCGAGAGCTGCGTCATCGGTGTTCGCGGCATGACGTCATCCTTTCACGGGCGGTAGCCTCGAGACGTGATCGAAGACATCAAGAAGCGCGCCCTGCACCGCACCAGCATCCTCGAGGGGCAGATGCGCGGCGTCGCGCGGATGATCGAGAACGAGGAGTACTGCATGGACATCATCACGCAGTCGCGTGCGATCCAGCGTTCCCTCGAGTCGCTGAACCGGCTGCTGCTCGAGAACCACCTCCGCACGCACGTCACCCACATGTTCGATGCCGGTGGAGACGAACGCGACAAGGCCGTGGTCGAGCTGCTCAAAGCCTTCGACTTCGACTCCAAGTAGCCGGTTCTCGTCCGCCCACCTGCGACGGACTCGACGCCTAGAGCACCGACTGCGCGCGCGTCAGCACGTCACGGAGGATCTGCTCGATCTCGCGGAACTCGGCCGGCCCGACGGTGAGCGGTGGCGCGAGCTGGATGACGGGGTCGCCGCGATCGTCGGCGCGACAGTACAGTCCCGCCTCGAACAGCGCGGGGGAGAGGAACCCACGCAGCAGCCGCTCGGACTCGGCGCCGTCGAAGGTCTCCTTGGTGGCCTTGTCCTTCACGAGCTCGATGCCGAAGAAGTACCCGTCCCCGCGCACGTCACCGACCATGGGCAGGTCGAGCAGCTTCTCGAGCTCGGCGCGGAAGAGCGGAGAGTTCTCGCGGACATTCGCGTTGAGTCCCTCCTCGTCGAAGATGTCGAGGTTCTCCAGGGCGACTGCTGCGGAGACGGGGTGACCGCCGAACGTGTAACCGTGCGGGAACGAGACGTCTCCCTTCGAGAACGGCTCGTAGATGCGGTCGCTGACGATCGTCGCACCGATGGGGGAGTATCCGCTCGTCATGCCCTTGGCGCAGGTGATCATGTCGGGCACGTAGCCGAGGCCCGTGCAGGCGAACGTGTGGCCGAGGCGCCCGAAGGCGCAGATGACCTCGTCCGACACGAGGAGCACGTCATGGCGGTCGCAGATCTCGCGCACGCGCGCGAAGTACCCGGGAGCCGGTGGGAAGCAGCCGCCGGAGTTCTGCACCGGCTCGAGGAACACCGCGGCGACCGTGTCGGCGCCCTCGAACAGGATCATCTCCTCGATGCGGTCTGCCGCCCAGCGTCCGAAGGCCTCGAGGTCGTCGGCGGGCGCGCCCATCTCGGCCGCGCGGTAGAAGTTGGTGTTCGGCACGCGGAAGCCGCCAGGGGTGACCGGCTCGAACATCGACTTCATCGCCGGGATGCCGGTGATCGCCAGCGCTCCCTGCGGGGTGCCGTGGTACGCGACCGCCCGGGAGATCACCTTGTGCTTGGCGGGCTTCCCCTGCAGCTTCCAGTAGTGCTTCGCGAGCTTGAACGCGGTCTCGACGGCCTCGCCGCCGCCCGTGGAGAAGAAGACTCGGTTGAGGTCGCCCGGAGCCTCGTCCGCGAGACGGTCGGCCAGCTCGATCGCCGCCGGATGTGCATACGACCACAGCGGGAAGAACGCCAGCTCGGATGCCTGCGCGGCGGCCGCCTCGGCCAGCCTTCGCCGACCGTGCCCGGCGTTCACCACGAACAGGCCGGCGAGGCCGTCGAAGTACTCCTTGCCCTTCGCGTCCCAGATCCGATGGCCGTCGCCTTTGACGATGATCGGGACACCGGACGCGGTCATCGTGGACTGCCGGGCGAAGTGCATCCAGAGATGGTCCTTCGCCATCGTCTGCAGCGCGGACTCCGACGGGATGGTGCGTGCGGTGTTCATCTGGTCCCCCAGTTGTAGAGCTGCTTCTGCAGCTTCGCGTAGATGAAGGTCTCGGTGGAGAGGACGCCGTCGATCGGGCGGATGACGTCGTTGATCAGAGACAGCAGGTCGTCGTCGTCCTCACAGACCACCTCTGCGAGGACGTCGAAGGAGCCGACCGTGATGACGACGTAGTCGACGGCATCGATCGCCGCCACGGCCTCGGCGACGTGTCGTGTATCTCCCGACACGCGGATGCCGATCATCGCCTGCCGGGGAAAGCCGAGCTGCATCGGATCGGTGACCGCGACGATCTGCATCACCCCGGACTCCGTCAGCCGCTGCACGCGCTGCCGTACGGCGGCCTCGCTCAGGCCGACCACACGACCGATGTCGGAATACGAGCGGCGTCCGTCTTCCTGGAGCAGCTCGATGATCGTCTTGGAGATCGCGTCGAGTGTGGGATTCTTCTTCACCGGACCCATGGTGCGATCTTCGCACTCGTCACCGCGTCAGGCAACCGATTCCGCGGTCGCGACGTGCTTCATCGACGGAACCGGCGGGAATGCGCTCAGGACTCGATCGGACCCAGCAGTGCGCTCGCCGCAGTGGAATGCGCGGATTCGGGGTCGGAGGGGTGGAAGGCACCCGCCAGCACGTCGCGATACAGCCGGGACAGCTCGTTCGCCGAGAAGTAGGAGCCACCACCCGCCACGAGCATCGCCTCGTCGACGACGTGCTTGGCCATCGTGATCGCGCGGTGCTTGACGCCCGAGAGCAGCGGGAACCAGCGCACCCCGTTGTCGACACGATCGTCGACGTCGCGGGCGAGCGCCGCGATCTGCGGAGGCAGCGCGTCGTACGCGAGCCCCATGTCGGCGATGCGCCAGCGGATGTCGGGGTCCTGGCTGTATGCCAGCCCGGTCTTCTTCGAGTGCCGCTTCTGCGCGGTGGCGATCGCCAGCTCGAGTGCGCGCCGGGCGATGCCGGTGTACACCGAGGCCAGGAGGATCTCGAACACCGAGAAGATGCCGAACACGATCGGGTCGGGGCTGGGACCGGGATCGATGCGGCGCACCACGTGCGCGGCATCCGCCACTGCACCGTTCAGCCGCGTGGTGCGGCTCTGCGTTCCGCGCATGCCCAGGGTGTCCCAGTCATCGGAGGTGGTGACGGCATCCGTCCGCTCCACGAACGCGAACACCAGCTTCGGCGCGTCGGGGCTCGTGGTGTCGAGGCCGTGCAGTCCGAGCCGCGTCCACACCGGGGCGAGAGACGTGAAGATCTTCGTGCCGGTGAAGGCGTAGCCACCGCTCCCGTCGGGCACGGCGGCGGTGTCGCTGCCGAACAGGACCAGGTCGTTGCCGCCCTCGCTGATGCCGAAGGCGAAGACCTCGCCGGCGACCGCGCCGTCCTGCACGAACTCGAGGCCCGGAACGCCGCGGTCGGAGAACACCTTCGCCACCCCGGTCCACACCAGGTGCATGTTGATGGCCAGCGCCGTCGCCGGAGCGGCGCCCGCCAGTCGCTGCTGCAGGAGCGCGGCCTCGGCGAGACCGAGGCCCGCCCCGCCGCGTTCGGTGGGCACCAGGATCGACAGGTAGCCGGCGGCGCGCAGCTCGTCGAGGTCCTGCCGGGGGAAGGTGTTCTCGCGGTCGTGGATCGGCGCGCGCTCCCTGATGCGTTCGAGAAGGTCGTCGGGCAGGAAGGCTGTGGGATCGAACGTGCTCATGCGAGTGCCTCCAGAAGCTGACGGACGGATTCGTCCGGGCGATCACGGTGCAGCGAATGTCCTGCACCCTCGACGACGGACAGGGTGATCAGCGGATTCGCGGCGAGGACTTCCGCGGCGAGGTCGCCGGTGAAGATGCTGTAGACCGCGGGATCCGCACCGATCACGTGTGTCGGCACGGTGAGGCGCGCGGCGTCGGCACGCACATCCCACGGCTGGTTCTGGACGCTGGTCTGCTCCACCGCCCAGGCGCTGGCGCGCAGGACGGCGTCGACTTTGAGCTCCTGGTCCTGCGGATGCCAGTGCGGGTGCTCCTGCTGCACGACCTCGAGCCGGGTGTCGGCGAAGGCGCGCTCCTGGCTCCGGCGGACGATGGCCGCGTCGCGTCCGTCGACATGGATCGCGGGATCGATGAGCACGAGGCGTCGCGTCCAGCCGGGGGAGGATGCCGCCGCGACCGTGCTCGCCGCGCCACCGAGGGAGTGGCCGATGACCGCGTCCCAGGATCCGCCGTCCTCCGGATGAGTGGCGGCGAGGTCGGCACCGTAGGCGGCGACGGAGTAGTCGAGGGAGCGCGGGGCGTCGCCGTGACCCCGGAGATCGACGGCCGTGGCATGCCATCCGGCGTCGGCGAGAGCGTCACCCAGGCGCCACATCAGCGCGCCCGAAGAGCCGAGACCGTGGACCAGAAGCGCCCGCCGCGAGGCCGACGGAGAACCCCAGGCGAGGCGGGGCAGCGTGAGCGGTGCAGGCATGGCACCAGCCTACGACCGGGAGAGATGTCCGTCTCCGGAAGCGCCCGAGCAGCTCCGACCCGAGCAGCACAGAGGGGATGCACCCGGGCGGATGCATCCCCTCTGCCGGTCGGTCCGGTCAGTCGGTGCTGATCGCGATCAGGCCCGAGGGGAACCGGTCACGCGCCGACACGTAGATCTCGCCGTCGGTGGGGTTCACCGAGACGCCGTAGACCTTGTTGCCGTAGGCATGAGCGCTCAGACGGGCGACCAGCGAGAGGTCGTCGGTCGAGTAGACCGACACCCCGCTCGCATCGAAGGTTGCCGACTGGTGTCCGGCGATGAGCCATCCGCTCGCGGTGTCCACAGCCAGCGAGCGCAGGTCGGCGTTCGCCATCGGGATGGTCCCGACGAGCTCCCACGTTGCGCCCGCGAACACCCGCACACCGTCGGTCGAGCCCTCGGCGTCCGCCGTGCCGACGTAGAGGCGGTCGTTCACCCCGTCCCAGGCGACGCCATGCGAACGCCAGGGCGACGCGCCCGCCGGTGTCACGGTGATCGGCGCCCCCGTCGCGGCATCCATGATCTCTACACCCGACCCGCGCGTGGCTCCGAACACCAGGCCCGCCTCGGGGTCGACGTCGATGCCGCGCACGTTCGCCGTGAACGCGTACGGACCGCGCTTCAGGTCGCCGCTGGCCGCGTCCATCACGAGCCACTGGTTCGAGTAGGCGACGTACAGCTCACCCGTCGACTCGTCGAGCGCGACGTCTCGCACACCCTCGTCTGCCGCGGTGGGGGCCGGCACGTCGAGCGTGCGCACCAGGGCGTCCGTCTCCGGGTCGATCTCCCAGACGCGCGCCGGGCGCATCTCGTTGCCGACGAAGAGGTTCCCGGTACGACTGTCGACGGCCGATCCGACCGGTCGATCATCCGACTCGGGGACGTCGGTCGCCGAGGGGATCACGGTCAGCGAACGGGCCGTGAACTCCGGGGTCTCCGGGTCGGTCGGATCCGTGGGATCGGTCGGGTCCGTGGGATCCGTCGGATCGGTGGGATCGGTCGGGTCCGTGGGATCCGTCGGATCGGTCGGGTCCGTGGGATCGACCGTGCGGATGCTGACGGTCACGGCGGCCGAGGTGAGTTCCTCTCCTGGCGGGTTGAGGCGGAAGTCGCGGTTGGAGACGAACACGCGCTGGTGCTCCTCGTCGACTGTGATGCCGTAGCCGTCCTTGCCGTACTTCGCCCCGGCGAAGTCGCCGAGCAGTGCACCTGTCGCCAGGTCATGCACGGAGAATCCGCCGCGGTCGGCCGTCGTGCCGGTGTAGCCGACGTAGAGCAGGCCGTTCGTCGAGTCGATGTCGACCTGACGGGGGTTGGCCCTGCTCGTGCGTTCCCAGAGCTTCGCGAACCCGTTCGACGCGTCGAAGGCCTCCAGGTTGATCACGTCCGTGAGGTCGTGGAACTTGGTGCTGATGACGGTGCCGGTGGTGGGGTCGGCGGCGACGTAGTAGGCGTCTGCGGTGCCGTTGATGACTCCGAGGGAGGCCCCGGTCTCGGCGTCGAGGACTTCGATGCCGCGGGAGGGGACGGCGACGTAGACGTGTCCGAGTTTCGGGTCGACGTCGATCGAGCGGTTGGACTCGATGGTGGGGAAGGGTCCTCGGACGACTTGTCCGAAGGTGTCGGGGGCGATGGACACGACGAGCCAGTTGCGGTTCTGCTGTCCGACGTAGAGGAGGTTCTTCTCGTCGTCGATGCCGATGTCGCGGATGTTCTCCGGCAGTGTCATCTCGCCCAGGACCTTGTCGGTGTCGGGGTCGATCTCGAAGATCTTCCGGCTGTTCTGGTCGCCCAGGTACAGCAGGTCGCGGGACTCGGAGTAGGCCATGCCCGCGGGCAGGCTCGCCTTCGAACGATCCACCGACGCCAGGTGCCCCGCCGATTCGTAGCTCAGCGTCTCCGGAAGCACCCGTTCGCTGACGGTGACGGCGGCCGAGGTGAGTTCCTCTCCCGGCGGGTTGAGGCGGAAGTCGCGGTTGGAGACGAACACGCGCTGGTGCTCCTCGTCGACTGTGATGCCGTAGCCGTCCTTGCCGTACTTCGGATCCGCGAAGTCGCCGAGCGCCTTCCCAGAGGTGAGATCGTGCACCGAGAATCCGCCCGCGCCCTTGCCCGTGCCGGTGTAGCCGATGTAGAGCAGGCCATTGGTGGAGTCGATGTCGAGCTGACGCGGATTCGCGCGGGTCGCCTTGGCCCACAGCTTCTTGAAGCCGTTGTCGGCGTCGAAGGCCTCGACGTTCACGACATTCGTGAGGTCGTGGAACTTGGTGCTGACGACGGTGCCGGTGGTGGGGTCGGCGGCGACGTAGTAGGCGTCTGCGGTGCCGTTGATGACTCCGAGGGAGGCCCCGGTCTCGGCGTCGAGGACTTCGATGCCGCGGGAGGGGACGGCGACGTAGACGTGTCCGAGTTTCGGGTCGACGTCGATCGAGCGGTTGGACTCGATCGTGGGGAACGGTCCTCGGACGACCTGTCCGAAGGTGTCGGGGGCGATGGACACGACGAGCCAGTTGCGGTTCTGCTGTCCGACGTAGAGGAGGTTCTTCTCGTCGTCGATGCCGATGTCGCGGATGTTCTCCGGCAGTGTCATCTCGCCCAGGACCTTGTCGGTGTCGGGGTCGATCTCGAAGATCTTCCGGCTGTTCTGGTCGCCCAGGTACAGCAGGTCGCGCGATTCGGAGTAGGCCATGCCCGCGGGCAGGCTCGCCTTCGAACGATCCACCGACGCCAGGTTCCCGGTGACCTCGTAGTCGACCTCGCCGGTCGGCACGTCGGGCGCGACCTCACCGGGGTCGGGGTTGCCGCCGCAGCCGAGGCACGGCTGCACGGGACCGGTCGGGATCTCCTGCGGATCGACCCCGTCGGTGACGAGCTTGCCCTTCTCGTCCTTCTTGATGGTCACGCCGTCGAAGAACTCGCCATCGGCCGTGCGGGACTCGTAGCGCAGCGTGCCCTCGGTGACGTCAACCAATTGATAGAACTGCTTGCCGCCGTCGAGGCGACGCAGGTGCGCGCCGTTCTCCTTCCACAGGCGCGGCCCGTATTCGTACAGCTTCACGCTCGCGCTCGAGCCGACGTAGACGGGTCCGGTCGCGCTCTTCTTCGGGTCGGCGCCCGCCGGGAGGTTCTCCTCCGCGGCGAGTGTGTTGCCCCGGCCGTAGGCGTGGTCGTGGCCCTGGAGCACCAGGTCGACGTTGTACTTCTCCAGGAGGGAGCCCCAGACGGTGCGGATGCCGAGGTTGTTGCGGCCCTCGTCGAGGGAGTACACGGGGTGGTGGAACAGCACGACGGTCCACTCGTTCGCGTTGTCTGCGAGCACCCCTTCGAGCCACTCGGCTTGGACGCGCAGGCCCTCCTCGGACGAGATGTTGCTGTTGAGGGAGATGAAGCGCACCCCCTCACGGTCGGTGAAGTACACCGTGCCGGCGAGCTCGTCGTAGATGTCGCCCTCGCCGCCCGGACCGTTGTCCGGGTAAGGGAGCTGTGCGCGCCAGGTGCGGGACAGGCCGCCGTCGTACTCGTGGTTGCCGGGCGTCGTGATGAGGTTCTGCGTGCCCAGTGAGTAGGAGAAGGCGTCGAACAGCTCGCCCCACTCCTGGTCCGAGTTCGCATCGTTGACGAGGTCGCCGATCTGCACCACGGCATCCGCGTTCGGCCGGTCGCGGAAGGCGTTGCGCAGCACGCGCGAGCCGTCGCTCAGGATGCCGTTCTGGATGTCGCCGAGGAAGATGAACGAGGTCGTCTTGTCGGTCGCGCTGGCTGTGGCGAAGTCCTGCCACTCCGAGAAGTTCGTCCCGTCGCCCACGCGGTACATGTACTCGACACCGGGCTGCAGGCCCGTGATCGTGGCGGTGTGCATGTTCTGGGTGTAGCCGATGTCGGTGGTGACCTCGGTCTGCGCGGCTTCCGCCTCGAGCACGCCACCCGGGTAGGGGGCCGGCGTCATGGTGCGGTACTGCACGAGTCCGCGGTCGGTGGTCGCCGAGGTGCGCCAGGTCACACTCTGCTGCGTGGTGGCGTCGGCTGCGGGAGTGAGGACGATCCGGTCAGGGATCGCGGAGGGCTCCCAGCGGGAGGGGGTGTCCTCGGCGGCCTGCGCGCTGGGCGCAGGAGCGGCGAGGACCCCGCCCGACAGGAGCACGGCTCCCGCGAGGGCGCAGGCGGCGAGCCGCCACGGGGAGCGGCGCCGCGTGAAGGGGGTGGTCATCGAGATCAATGCCTTTCGGGAAGAGAGGAAGGGGCCGGTCACGCGGCGGAGCGGGAACGGGCGCGGAGGATCACGGCGGCACCGGCCGCGGTGATGAGGATGCCGAACAGGGCAAGGCCGCCTCCGGCCCACCCGGTCGCGGCGAGGGAGCCGCCGCCGTCGGACGGCTGGGTCACGATGATCGCGATGCGTCCGGTGGCGTCGGAGCCGAGGCCGGTCACGACGATCTCGTGCTCGCCCGGGGCGGTGTCGGCGGGGATGCGCACGGTCGCCGCCAGCGCACCGTCGGCGTCGCTCGAGGCGACGGCGAGCTGCACCGGTGTCGAGTGCAGCTCGATCGAGGCGCGTTCGCCGGGCTCGAGTCCCTTCGCCTGCAGTTCGATCTCCTCGCCGGGAGCCACCTGTGCGGTGGAGAGGGTGATCGAGACGCCATCCGGGTCGACGGGGTCCACCGGGTCGACGGGATCGACCGGGTCGACCGGATCGACCGGATCGACCGGGTCGGTGGCCCCCGGCAGGCCGTCACGCGTCGAGCCGGGGCCGGCCGCCCATGCCGTGTCGTCGCTCACGAGCTTGCTGCCGTCCTTCGCCATCTCGATCGTGAAGGAGTCGAACAGGGCGCCGTCGACGGTGCGGGCCTCGACGTGGAACTCGTCGTCGGTGACGTCGACCGTCTGGAACAGCTGCACGTCGCGTCCGACGACGCGGAGGTTCGCGTCGTTGGCTGTCCAGTTGTTGGCGTCCTCCGGGTCCGGGATGTACATCTTCGGTCCGGCGACGGAGACGAGGTACACCGGTCCGGTGTGGCTCTTCGCCGGGTCGGCGCCCGCGGGCAGGTTCTTCTCGTTGGCGATCAGGTTGCCGCGACCGTAGGCGTGGTCGTGGCCCTGGACGACGAGGTCGACGCCGTACTTCTCGAACATCGGCATCCACGCCTCGCGCAGCACCGCGTTGTCGCGGCCGGACGTGACCGAGAAGACCGGGTGATGGAAGGCCACGACGGTCCAGGTGTTCGGGTTCTCAGCGAGCTGGCCCTCGAGCCATTCGGTCTGCGCCGACAGGCTCGCGGGGTCGAACGCCTGGGTGCTGTTGAGCGTGATGAAGCGCACGCCCTGGTAGTCGACCGAGTAGACGGTCTCGCCCAGGTCAGCGCCCTCGGGGCCGTTGGCCGGGTATTCGAACTGCGCGTCCCAGTGCTTCGAGAGCTCCGGTCCCGGGTAGTACTCGTGGTTGCCGGTGGCGGCGATCACATTGAGGTACTGGTTCGAGAAGGCAGCGGCCTCGTGCCACTCTCCCCATTCGGCATCCGAGGTCTCGGTGTCGATCAGGTCACCGGCGTGCACGACCGTGCGCGCGTACGGGCGGGCCTCGAACGCGGCGCGGAGGGCGCGCGAGGTGAACGCCTTGTTGTCGTTCTGCGCGTCTCCTTGCACGAGGAAGCTGAAGTTGCCTGGCTTGTCATCCGCCGTGGTGAACTCGAGCCACTCGCTCCAGGTCGTGCCGTCGCCGACCCGGTACAGGTACGTCGTCGCGGCCTTCAACTCATCGACCGTGGCCGAGTGATGGGCGATCTCGTAGCCGAAGTTCGACTCGAAGCCGGTGGTGGTGGCGGTGATCGTGCGCGCCGCAGCCACGTCGACGGGCGTCGCGGTCAGAGGGGCGAGCTGCATCTGCGGCGACGTGACGTCCGAGGACGTGCGCCAGCTGACACTCTGGCTCGTCTCAGGAGTCGCGGTCGGTGTGAGGATCACGCGATCCGGCACGGCCGACGGGACGAACACCGTCGCGGGGGCGACGGCAGGCGGGTTGAGGCCTCCCGCGGCGACGGCGACGCCGCCTCCGAGGAACGTGAGGCCGACGGCGGCGGCGAGGCCGCCCGCGGTGAACGCGGCACTGCGCCGCAGGGTCAGGGATCGTGGCAAGCGCGCCATCGCAGGCAGCACCTTTCGTCGGGATTCGAGAGGGGTGATGGCGCGCTGCAACAGGGTGGAGGAGGCGCCATTCGCGAAGCTACTAGCGCGGGGCGTAGCGAAACGGCGGTTCCTGCCACCCGTCATCCGTCGTTCATCGAAAGGCGACGAGCGTTCACCGAGCAGTCGCTTGACGCCGCTCGGCGATCTCTGAACGGGCGTTCAGTGAAAGGGGAGAGTCTTCCCCGGAAGCGATCCCGAGTGTCAGTCGAGCGGCGGCAGAGCCGGCAGGTCCGCCGCAATCAGCAGCACTCTCTCGGCGGCGGCGTGACCCGCGGAGAGGCGTGCGGCGAGGTCGGCGCCGTCGAGGGTCGCCGCCAGGAAGCCGGAGGCGAAAGCATCGCCCGCGCCGACCGGCTCGACCACGTCGACCACCGGAGCGGGGACGAACACCGGCTCGGCGTCGCCGTCGTACGCGGTCGCGCCGATGTCGCCGTCCTTGACGATCAGCAGCGCGCAGTTCGGCAGGAAGGCCCTGATCTCGGCCGCCGTCGCGGTTCCCCAGATGCGTTCGGCCTCGTCGCGTCCGACGAAGGTGATGTCGGCGGCGTCGGCCAGGCGGGCGAGGGCCTCCGCCGCGTCCTCCCGGCTCCACAGGGGGCGGCGGTCGTTCACGTCGAAGGACACCAGCGCACCGGCCATGCGTGCGTCGGCGAAGAGCCGGTCCACCATCTCGCGGCAGGATGCGGAGAGCGCGGGCGTGATCCCGGTGGTGTGCACGATGCGCACGCCGTCGAGCCGCTCCGGCGTCAGGAACCCCGCCGCCATGCGAGAGGCCGCGGAGCCTCGGCGGTAGTAGTAGACGGAGGAGGACTCGACGCCCGGATCCTTGAACATCACGCCGGTCGGGGTGGTGTCGTCGCGCTCGACCCACAGCTCCACGCCGCGACGCTCGAGCTCCGACGCGATGCGGTCGCCGAGCGGATCGGCGCCGAGGCGTGATGCCCACGCCACGCGGTGCCCGGTCGCGGCGACCCCGGCCGACACGTTCGACTCCGCCCCGGCGATGCCGATCGTCGCGTGACCGGCTTTCGCGAGTGCGGCATCGGTCGGTGTGATCAGCGCCATGGTCTCGCCGACGCAGACGATCTCGGGTGCGGAGACGGGGGAGGAGGTGGAGCTCATGAGGGGGTGACCGCCAGGGGTTCGGTGTCGGGATACGGGCTCGCGTCGCGATGACGCAGGTCGGGGAAGGAACGGACGAAGACGATGGAGACGAGCAGGCCGACCGCGGCGAAGATCGTGGCGGCCAGGTAGGCGCCGCGCCAGTCGCTCGCATCGACGAGGAACCCGGCGACGGCGGATCCGGCTGCCGCGCCGATCAGCTGCCCGGTGCCCGCCCATCCGAAGGCTTCAGCGGTCTCGCTGAACTTCACGCTGGCCGAGGTGATGGCGAAGAGCACGGCGAGGGCGGGAGCGATGCCGATGCCGGCGAGGATCAGGGTGCCGCCCAGCCAGAACACGTTGAGCATGACCATCGTGAGGCCCAGGCCGATCGTGACGATCAGCAGGCGGCGCGCCATGGCCCACGGCCCGATCGGGATGTGGCCGAACGCCAGGCCGCCCGCCAGGCTCCCCGCCGAGAACACGGCGAGCACGAGTCCGGCCGCGAGACTGCCGTGCTCGAAGGTCGCGACGACGCCCACCTCCACCGCCGAGCAGGCGCCGATCAGCAGGAAGCCGATGACGGTCGCCAGCAGCACGGGAGGTCTGAGGACGACCTTGCCCAGCGCATTGCGGCTGCGCGGGATGCGCACCCGACCGACCTCGGGGGAGAGGATGAACCAGGCGCCGCCGCCGACGAGGATGATCGCCACCAGCAGCAGGCCCTCCGCCGTCCCGATCTGGGTGGAGACCAGGGTGATGACGACCGGCGCCAGCACCCAGATGATCTCCTGCAGCGAGGCGTCGAGGGAGAACAGCGGCGTGAGGTTCGAGGAGTTCACGAGCTTCGGGTAGATCGTGCGGACAGCGGCCTGCACGGGCGGGGTGGAGAGCCCCGCGACCATCCCGAGCAGCATGTAGCCCGGCACGTCGAGCGGCAGCAGGGCGAGTCCGAGCACGGTGACGACGCAGACCGAGAGGGTGAGGGTGATCACCCGTCGCATGCCCCAGACGCCCATCCATCGACTCGTGATCGGGCCGGCGACGGCCTGCCCGACGCTGGTCGTGGCGAGGACGAGGCCGGCGGAGCCGTACGACCCGGTCTGCTGCTCGACGTGCAGCAGGATCGCGAGGGACATCATGCCGTTGGGGAAGCGCGCGGTCAGCTGAGCCGCGATCATGCGCGCCACTCCGGGCGTGCGAAGAAGGTCCCGATATCCCGCCACCAGACAACGGTACCGGGCCTCGAGTGTGGTCGTGGAAGAGGCCGTGCGGCGACACGCCCGCGACACGCCGAAAGTCCGATTCCACAGGAAACGAAATGTCTGAGGGGCGGCGTAGCGTGCCCCCTGTGGATGGATCGTTCACAGGGGCTTCCCAGCCGCGATTTCTCGCGGTTCGCGAGCCTCGCGAAGGGGCCTCAGCCTGTGGAAGAAACGGTGGAGAACCTGTGTTGTATCTGTAGAGAACGGTGGATAACTACACGGATGTAACTACTACCCCTTGTGGTCGCCCCCAATGTCGGTCCCCATATGTAGTATTGAAGTCCCGGCAGGGGGTCTACCGGGAAACAGCCTGATGAGAAGCAGGCCAGAGATTTGAGGGGTTACGAAAAGATGTCGATCACGGTCTACACAAAGCCTTCCTGCGTTCAGTGCAACGCCACCTACCGCGCCCTCGATGCCAAGGGCATCGAGTACGAGATCCTCGACCTTTCCGAGGACCCGACGGCGCTCGAGCAGGTCAAGGCGCTCGGCTACCTGCAGGCACCCGTCGTCGTCACCGACGAGGGTCACTGGTCGGGCTTCCGTCCCGACAAGATCGACGAGCTCGCCTCCCGTCTGGCGTGACGCCCCATGAGCGCCGTCGCGACCGCAGCGCCGCTCCTGATCTACTTCTCGAGCGTGTCGGGTAACACTGCGCGCTTCATCGAGAAACTCGGACTCCCGTCCCGACGCATCCCCCTCCACCGACACGAAGAAGATCTCGTCATCGACGAGCCCTTCGTGCTGGTCACCCCCACCTATGGCGGGGGCGCGGGGCGCGGCGTCGAGAAGGGCGCCGTCCCCAAACAGGTGATCCGGTTTCTCAACGACGAGCGCAACCGGCGCCACATCCGCGGAGTGATCTCCGCGGGCAACACCAACTTCGGCGATGCATTCTGCCTCGCCGGTGACATCATCAGCCGCAAGTGCCACGTGCCGCACTTGTATCGGCTCGAGATCTTCGGCACACAAGACGATGTGGATCGCGTGAGCGACGGATTGGAACGACGGTGGCAGCTTCAGTGACCGAGACAGTGGCATTCAAGACGAACCCTGCATACGAGGGTCTCGACTATCACGCCCTCAACGCGATGCTCAACCTGTACGACGCGGACGGGAAGATCCAGTTCGACGCCGACAAGCGCGCGGCGCGGGAGTACTTCCTGCAGCACGTGAACCAGAACACGGTGTTCTTCCACTCGCTCAAGGAGCGTCTGGACTACCTCGTGGAGAAGGAGTACTACGAGGGCGCCGTCATCGAGAAGTACTCGATGGAGTTCATCCAGAAGCTCAACGATCTCGCCTACGGCAAGAAGTTCCGCTTCGAGACGTTCCTCGGCGCGTTCAAGTACTACACGAGCTACACGCTCAAGACCTTCGACGGCAAGCGCTACCTCGAGCGCTTCGAGGACCGTGTCGTCATGACCGCGCTCGGCCTCGCCGACGGTGACGAGAAGCTCGCGGTCGCCCTCGTCGAGGAGATCATCTCCGGTCGCTTCCAGCCCGCCACCCCGACCTTCCTCAATGCCGGCAAGGCACAGCGCGGCGAGCTCGTCAGCTGCTTCCTGCTGCGCATCGAAGACAACATGGAGTCGATCGCCCGCGGCATCAACTCCGCGCTGCAGCTCTCCAAGCGCGGCGGCGGCGTGGCGCTCCTGCTCTCGAACATCCGCGAGTCGGGTGCGCCGATCAAGCAGATCGAGAACCAGTCCTCGGGCATCATCCCCGTGATGAAGCTCCTCGAAGACAGCTTCAGCTACGCCAACCAGCTCGGTGCCCGTCAGGGTGCGGGTGCGGTGTACCTCAACGCCCACCACCCCGACATCATGCGCTTCCTCGACACCAAGCGTGAGAACGCCGACGAGAAGATCCGCATCAAGACGCTCTCGCTGGGTGTCGTGGTTCCCGACATCACGTTCGAGCTCGCCAAGAACGACGAGGACATGTACCTGTTCTCGCCGTACGACGTCGAGAAGGTCTACGGCGTGCCGTTCGGCGACATCTCGGTCACCGAGAAGTACCGCGAGATGGTCGACGACCCGCGCATCAAGAAGACCAAGATCAACGCGCGCGAGTTCTTCCAGACCGTCGCCGAGATCCAGTTCGAGTCCGGCTACCCGTACGTCATGTTCGAAGACACGGTGAACAAGGCCAACCCGATCAAGGGTCGGATCAACATGTCCAACCTCTGCAGCGAGATCCTGCAGGTGAACACGCCGACGACGTACAACGACGACCTGTCGTACGACAACATCGGCAAGGACATCTCCTGCAACCTCGGCTCGATGAACATCGCGCTGTCGATGGATGCCGACGACCTGGGTCAGACCGTCGAGACGGCGATCCGCGCTCTCACCGCGGTCAGCGACCAGAGCCACATCGGCTCGGTGCGTTCGATCGAAGACGGCAACGACCGCTCTCACGCGATCGGCCTCGGCCAGATGAACCTGCACGGATACCTCGCCCGCGAGCACGTGTACTACGGCTCCGAAGAGGGCATCGACTTCACGAACATCTACTTCTACACGGTGCTGTTCCACGCGCTGCGTGCGTCGAACAACCTCGCCATCGAGCGCGGCACGACGTTCGACGGGTTCGAGGACTCGACCTACGCGTCGGGTGCGTTCTTCGACAAGTACATCGACCAGGCGTGGGTCCCCGCGACCGAGAAGGTCAAGGAGCTCTTCGCCGGCAAGCACATCCCGACGCAGGATGACTGGGCCGAGCTGAAGGCGTCGATCCAGAAGCACGGCATCTACAACCAGAACCTGCAGGCCGTCCCGCCGACCGGCTCGATCTCGTACATCAACAACTCCACGTCGTCGATCCACCCGATCGCGTCGAAGATCGAGATCCGCAAGGAAGGCAAGCTCGGTCGCGTGTACTACCCGGCGGCGTTCATGACGAACGACAACCTGGAGTACTACCAGGACGCATACGAGATCGGCTACGAGAAGGTCATCGACACGTACGCGGCTGCCACGCAGCACGTCGACCAGGGTCTGTCGCTGACGCTGTTCTTCAAGGACACCGCCACCACGCGTGACATCAACAAGGCGCAGATCTACGCATGGCGCAAGGGCATCAAGACGATCTACTACATCCGCCTGCGTCAGCTGGCGCTCGAGGGCACCGACATGGCCGAGTGCGTCTCGTGCATGCTCTGACCTGTTGACCCGAGAACACAGCTGAACCCCGAGAGACGACGAAGAAAATGACTCCTGAAAGACTCAAGCTGGTCTCCAGCGTGCAGGCGATCAACTGGAACCGCATCCAGGACGACAAGGACCTCGAGGTCTGGAACCGTCTGGTGAACAACTTCTGGCTGCCGGAGAAGGTGCCGCTGTCGAACGACGTGCAGTCGTGGAACACGCTCACCCCCGACGAGCAGCTGCTCACCATGCGGGTGTTCACCGGTCTCACCCTGCTCGACACGATCCAGGGCACCGTGGGTGCGGTGTCGCTGATCCCCGACGCGATCACGCCTCACGAAGAGGCCGTGTACACGAACATCGCGTTCATGGAGTCGGTGCACGCGAAGAGCTACTCCTCGATCTTCTCGACGCTCGCGTCGACGAAGGAGATCGACGAGGCGTTCCGCTGGTCGACCGAGAATCCGAACCTTCAGAAGAAGGCTCAGATCATCATGGACTACTACCAGGGCGACGACCCGCTCAAGCGCAAGGTGGCCTCCACCCTGCTGGAGTCGTTCCTCTTCTACTCGGGGTTCTACCTGCCGATCTACTGGTCGTCGAAGGCGAAGCTGACGAACACGGCCGACCTGATCCGCCTCATCATCCGTGACGAGGCCGTGCACGGCTACTACATCGGCTACAAGTTCCAGAAGGGGCTCGAGAACGAGACCCAGGAGCGTCGCGATGAGCTCAAGGACTACACGTTCTCGCTCATGTACGAGCTCTACGACAACGAGGTGCAGTACACGCAGGACCTCTACGACGGCGTCGGTCTGACCGAAGACGTCAAGAAGTTCCTGCACTACAACGCCAACAAGGCCCTCATGAACCTGGGCTACGAGGCGATGTTCCCCTCCAGCGTCACGAACGTGAACCCGGCGATCCTGTCGGCGCTCTCGCCGAACGCCGACGAGAACCACGACTTCTTCTCGGGGTCGGGCTCGTCGTACGTCATCGGCAAGGCCGAGGCCACGGAAGACGACGACTGGGACTTCTAATGGTGCGAACTCTCAATGTTGATGTGTCTCCGTATGCGGAGATGATGAGTCGGTTGGCGGAGTCGATTGATGTGTCTCCGTATGCGGAGATGATGAGTCGGTTGGCGGAGTCGATTGACGTGTCTCCATATGCGGAAGTCGAATCGTCCGTCGTCCGCAGCGACCTGAGAAGTCTCGTTGAGCGACATGACCTCGGGGCTTACATTGATCAGGTGCTCGAGACCGAGCGACGGTTCAATCAGATCGTTGGTGACATCGACACCGACATTGACATCGCCCCGCACGAACTGGCGACAGATGCTCCGTTCGATGTTGTACGCCTTGGGGTGAGGGACGCCTCCGGTCGCCTGTATCGATGTTTCTGCGCTGCAACAGCGTTGATAGTTGGAAGTGCGTGCTGGGGTCTGGATGCAGCGTTCAACGGGGATTTGTCTCCTGTCGCGGCCCTCGTGATTTCGATCGCAACGTACCGTGGCATGAGACGCATCTGACAATCGTTGCTGTTTTGGCGTCCCGGCAGGTGCTGAAATCGGGCGTCAAACCTGGGGCTAGATGTGGCGATTTGGAGCAGATTGCCCCGGTCAGGTTCGACGATGCCGAGATCTGCGCAAGCACACCGCGATCGATGCTCGACGTCAGCCCAGTTGGACTCGAAGTGGCGGCAGGGCAGTCGGCGTCAGTCTTGTGTTGCTTGTGGCTGGCATCGCCGGATCTCGATGAGGAGAGGTCAGTCGATGGCGTTGATTTGTTGTTCCACGGCGCACTGCGGCGGCCCTGTTGGAGCCTAGGCTCGTCCCGATGACGGAGAACACCACCGCCGACGCGCGGGTGCGTACGAGCGTGACCCGGAAACTGGTGCGCAACCCGCTCCTCTGGGGCGCGGTGCTGCTGCTCGCCGCCATCGTCTTCACGGTCGCGGGCGATGACTTGAGCTTCTTCCCCTTCCTGCTCATGCTGGTCGGCGGCTGGTGCTTCGGCTTCGCGTTCGTGAATGCGACGTTCGACATGGTGCCCGCGCGCAACGGCGCGATCCTCCACGTGATCGTGGCCGTGGTCCTGGGCGTGCTCGTCGCCTCGGTGATCGAGTTCGGGGGAGACCTACTCGACCCGTTCCCCGCTGCGGTTCGCGGTGTCGCCGTGGTGCTGCAGATGGCGGCGATCCCCGCGGTCGGATGGATCTGGCTCGGGCTGCTCAGCCGCGTCACCGATCTGCTCGGGCGCCGGGATGCGAAGAAGCGCCCGCTGCCCGTGGCCCCGGAGTGGGAACGCGAGGAGAGCGGCGACGGTTCGGTCGTGCGGTTCCCCGGCATCGAGCTCCGGATGCGCAGCCTCACGCAGGCGATCGTGGCGATCGTCGTGGTGTTCGGGCTCCTCGGTGTCGTCGCGCTGATCGCGCTCGACGACCTCGCGATGCGGATGGGCCCGCGCCTCGCCATCCTCCTCCTCGGGATCGTGGTCGGACTCCCCGTATACCTGGCGTTCACCGCGATCCTGCGTCGCCGCACGCAGCAGTGCGCTGTCGCCTTCGGCAACGACGAACTCCGGATCCGCGTGGGGGAGGCCCGTTACTCGATCCCGTTCCGGGACCTCGAGCTCCTCCGTTGGCGGACCCGCAGCGACTACGCACGCTTCGAAGCGCGCGGCGGGTCCGGTGTCGACCTCTCGGTGGTCACCGGGATCGCGAAGCCGCCCCGAGGGTTCTCCGCCGAGCTGCCGCCATTGCCGAGACGGGTGTATCGGCGCCTCGAGCTCGCCGGTCTGACGCTCGAGAAATCGCGCCGGGATGAGGTCGTCACCTTCCGTCGGTGAGCCGATCCGGTAGAGCGTCGGTGGCTCATGCGAACATCCGTGCATGGATTCCCTCCGCCTCCGACTCTGGTCCGAGAACGACCTCGAGCTGCTGCATGCCGCCAACACCCCCGCGATGACGGCTCATCTGAACGGTCCCGAGACCGAGGAGCAGGTCGTGGAACGTCAGACCCGCTACCTGCGGCTCGTGGCCTCCGGCGAGGCACGGATGTTCGTGATCGAAGACGCCGAGGGGGCGTCGCTCGGTTCGATCGGTTACTGGCGCATGGACTGGCGGGACGAGCCCGCGCTGGAGACCGGCTGGTTCGTCCGCCCCGAGGCGCAAGGGCGCGGCGTCGCATCGAAAGCCCTCGCCCTGCTCATCGACGATGCCCGCGCACATCGAGGTGGCAGGCGTTTCCTCGCCGCATTCCCCGGCGTCGACAACCCGGCGTCCAACAGCGTCTGCCGCCGGAACGGCTTCGCCCTGGTCGGCACGTTCACTGAGGCGTTCCGGGGCGCAGAACTGACCGTGAACGAGTGGATGCTCGACCTCACGGGGTGATCGACATCACCCCGCCGGGTACTCCTGCGCCTTGAGCAGCCGGGCGAGGTGCGCGGCGTTCCGCGCCGCCGTCCCGATCGCCGAGGCAACCTTCTCGGGGGTCTCGTCGAGGTCCTTGTAATCGGTGGTGTGCATCGCCTCCCCGTTCCAGTAGACCGAGCCCTGGGCCGGGATGGTGAAACCGACGTCGTTCAGCGACTGGAAGAGGATCGCCGCGATGTGGTGGGCTCCGTCCTCGTTGCCGACGATGCCCGCGATCGCGACCTTGTCGAAGAGGGTGGGCCGTCCTCGCGCGTCTGTCTCGCCGAGCTCGGCGTCGAGGCGTTCGAGCACGCGCTGCGCGACGCTGGAGTGCTGTCCCATCCACGTGGGAGTGGCGAACACGAGGATGTCGGCGTCGAGGATGCGTCGGCGCACGCTCGGCCACTCGTCGCCGTCACCCATGTCCTTCTCCACGCCGGGGCTGATCGACAGATCGACGGCGCGGACCAGGTCGCCCGTGATGCCGTGACCGGCGAGGGCCTCGAGCAGCTGCGTGGCGAGAAGGTCGGAACTGGAGGAGGCGGGCGACGGCTTCAGCGTGCACGAGACGGCGACCGCGGTCAGTGGTGTCTTCATGATCACAGCAGAGCAGGCGAGCACACGCGTGCACAGGGGGTTTCCGCACCGGGGCTATCCTGGTAGATGGCACCGACGACAGGAGATCCCGTGATCCTCAGCTTCCTCTTCTTCATGATCCTCTTCATCGGAGGCATCTGGACGATGGGCATCTCGTTCGGGCTGCCCGACTTCCAGGCGCTCGCGTTCTGCGGCGGCCTCCTCCTCGTCACGCTGGCGATGGCGTTCATGCTCCGCCAGGGAGGGTCGGCCACGCGTCGGGCGAACAACTGGTCGGGCAACGCCACCGAGTGATCCATCGCGGACGGCAACGCCGTCCGCTCAGCGTCGTTTAGCGAGCCGCGCCTCGAGGTTGGCCCTTACCGCGGGCCACTCCGGTTCGATGATCGAGTACTCCACACTGTCGCGCAGCGCGCCGTTGCGGTAGCGGCTCATGGCCCGCATCACGCCGTCCTGCTTGGCTCCGAGCCGCTCGATCGCCGTGCGGGACTGGAAGTTGACCCACTGTGTGGTCAGGCCGACGCGGAACACCCCGAGCGTTTCGAAGGCGTGCCGGAGCAGCAGCAGCTTGGACTCCGCGTTCGTGCCCGTGCCGTGGGCGGACGGACGGTTCCAGGTGTAGCCGATGTGCAGCCGCGGGACATCCGCGACGATGTCGTAGTACGAGGTGAGCCCGAGAACGCGTCCGTCGGCACCGAAAGCGGTGAACGGCACCATCTCGCCCCTCTCGATGAGCGAGAGGCGTCGGTCGACTTCTGCGCCCACGCCGTCGGGGGCCGGAACCGAGGTGTACCAGGCCGTCTTCCACAGGTCGCCCTCCTGCACCGCGTCGATGAGACCGTCGACGTGCGAGCGCTCGAGCGGACGGAGTTCGACGAGTTCGCCGGTGAGGGTGACGGGGGCGGGAGCGACGAGGAAAGCCATGACGGTATTCAACCAGCGACCGGGACGGCGCCCTGACGCAGGAGCTGCTGGTAGGCGGTGACCAGCTCGATGGTGACCCCGAGCTCGAAGGCCAGACTGGCCAGGTGCGGCCCGCGGAGCTCTTCTGCCTCGGCATAGGCGCGCGGGGTGATCAGCCGACAGGCCGCCCACTCGTCGGCCTGGCGCTCCTGCTGCGCACGGATCACGGGCACGCGCGCCGGAGTGTGCCCGAACTGCGCATGCCCGAGCTCGTGGGCGAGCACACTGCGTGTGGTGCGCGCGCTCATACCGGGACTGAGTCGGATCGTGCGGGTCAGGGGATCGAAGCCGCCGCGCGTGCGGCCGGGACCCTCGACGATGCGCAGTCGCTGTTCCTCGGCGAGGTGCAGAAGGTCGTCCATCGCTCTCCTCCTCGCCGTGCCGGGGCGGCAGCGTGTGCGCCGCTAGTCGTAGAGGTCGTCCGTATCCGAGTCGTGCGACGTGCGGGATTCGAAGGCGACCTCGCGGGTATCTTCTCGCGGACCGGCGACATCGGGGGTGGGGCGGATCGGGGTGATGCGCGCGGTCGTCTCCCCGTCTGCTCTGAGGCGTTCCTCTGCGCGAGCGAAGAGCACGTGGGGCTCGAGGCCGAGAGCGTCGCAGACCGAGTAGACGACCGGGACCGGGATGGCACGCTTGCCGGTGACGTAGTTGTCGAGGGCGCTGCGCGCGATGCCGATGGTGCGCGCCATCGCCGCGATGCTGCTCCTGGACGCGGCGATCTCGCCGCGGATCTGGCGCCCCACGGCGTTGTTGAATTCCTCGGCCGGTGTCTTCACCCGGCTCACGATAGCAGCGCACCGACTCCAGAATGCCGCCATTATGGTGCAATCGACAGGTCTGCGTGTCCGTGCGGGGTACTAGCGTAGGCGTATGGGGACAGAATTGCGTCAGATGTTGGCATCCACCGTGAACGGCGCGCGAATGCACGCCGGGCTGTCGTTCTCTCGACTGTCCGAGCTCTCGGGCATCACGCCGGACGCGCTCTCGGAGCTGCTGGAGGGTCAGGTCGACTTCACCGTCGTCGACCTCGCCGGCATCGCCGCGGCGCTCGACATCCCGATCACGAGACTCCTCCCGGCATCCGGGGTCGACGACTGACGTCGGACGCGCACAGTAGCGTGGTCCGTATGAAGACCGTGCCGTTCGGATCGTCCACCGCCCCCGCCGTCGTCGCCGGCATGATGCGCATCAACGATAAAGACGAGGCGCACATCCGGGCGCTCTACGCCACAGCGCGGGAGTCCGGCATCGACTTCTTCGACCACGCGGACATCTACGGCGGGAGCATGCACCAGTGCGAGGCGCGCTTCGCCGGTGCGCTGCGGCTCAGCGCCTCCGAGCGCGACGAGATCGTGCTGCAGACCAAGTGCGGGATCGTGCCCGCGCAGGGGACGTTCGACTTCTCCTACGAGCACATCGTGACCCAGGTCGAAGGGTCGCTCGCTGCCCTGCAGACCGACCGCCTCGACGTGCTGCTGCTCCACCGCCCCGACATGCTCGTCGAGCCTGAGGAGGTCGCCCGTGCGTTCGACGATCTGGAGGTCGCGGGCAAGGTCCGGGCCTTCGGTGTCTCGAACCACACACCGCGGCAGATCGACCTTCTCCGCACGGCCGTCCGGCAGCCGCTGGTCGCCAATCAGCTGCAGCTGTCGATCACCCATGCGCCGATCCTCGCCCAGCCGGTCGCGGCGAACATCGCCGGCCACGAGCAGAGCGTCGTGCGCGACGGCGGCGGCATCGTGGAGTACTGCCGCATCAACGGCATCACGATCCAGGCCTGGTCGCCGTTCCAGGACGGCCGCGGTCACGGCGTGTTCCTCGGCAACCCCGAGTACCCCGAACTGAACGCGGTGATCGATCGCCTCGCGGCGTCGTACGGCGTGACTCCGCTCGCCATCGCGACCGCCTGGATCACCCGTCACCCCGCCGGCATGCAGGTGGTCCTCGGTACGACCACACCCCAGCGCGTGCGCGAGGCCGCGATGGGCGCCGACCTCGAGCTGACCCGGCCCGAGTGGTACGAGCTGTTCCGCGCCGCCGGACACCTGCTGCCGTAGAACTGGTTCGGGTCGGCGCGGTCCGGCACGCCGTCGTCTACCCTGAACTCATGCCGTTCCTGTTCTCGCTCCTCGTCATCGCCCTGATGATCGGCGCACTGATCGACATCATCACCCGCGACAGCGCCCTGGTGAAGCACCTGCCGAAGATGGTGTGGATCATCATCGTGATCCTGTTGCCGTTCGTCGGCAGCGTGCTGTGGTTCGCCATCGGACGCGAGTACGGCGAGGCCGGCGTCTCCATCCCTCGCGTGCGTCGAGCCGAGCGGCCGACCGCCACCCGCGCCGACGTGCGCCCCTCGCCGCCGGCGGACACGCGCACGACCGAGCAGCAGATCGCCGACCTCGACCGCGAGATCGAGGAATGGCGGCTCCGCGAGGAGCTCGAGAAGCGCCGCCGCGACGGGGACGCAGCCTCCGGATCCGCCGGCGCCGCCTCCTAGGCCGAGACCCCTCCGCGGTCGAAGGACTCGCGGATCGCCTCTTCCAACTGCGGGTGGCGGAACTCGAAGCCCGCGGCGGTGAGCTTCTCCGGCAGCACCCACCGGCTCTTCAGGACGAGTTCGGTCTCGGTGCGGATGCCGATGGCGCCGAGCTCGAGTATCCAGCGGGGCAGCGGCGGGCCGACGCGAGCACCCAGCACCCGCCTGATCGTCGCCATGAACTCGACGTTGTCGACCGGATTCGGGGATGCGACGTTGACGGGACCCTCGAGTGACGGCGTCTGCTCGATGAAGTCGATGATGCGCGCGACGTCGTCGATGTGCACCCAGCTGAACCGCTGACTCCCGCGGCGCGCGCGGAAGTGGTGAACGGTCCCGGCCCGGCGTCGCGCGGCGGTCGCGGGCCACCGGCCGTCGTACTGCGGACCGCCGAGCCCGAGCCGGACGAGGTTCTTCAGGGGCCCGAGCACGCCGCCGTGGCCGAGCACGATGGCGCTGCGGAGGGCGACGCGGCGAGTGGCGGGCAGCTCTTCGGCGAACAACGCCTTCTCCCAGGCCTTCGCGACCTCGACCGAGAAGCCGGTGCCGAGCTCGCCCGTGGATTCGGTCATCGGACGGTCTTCGGCGTGCCGGTAGATCGTGGCCGTCGAGGAGTTCACCCACAGGGCGGGAGGCGCAGACGCGCGGGCGATCGCCGTGCTCAGCGACGTGGTGGTGTCGAGCCGGGACCGGAAGATCTCGGCGCGGTTCTCCGGCGTGTACCGGCAGTTGACGCTCTTGCCCGCGAGGCCGATGACCAGGGAGGCGCCGTCGACCGCGCGGTCGATCTCGACCTGATCGCCCCAGCGGATGTCGGCGCCGGAGCGCGAGATCGTGACGACCTCGCGGCCCTCGGCGCGGAGTCGGGAGACGAGGTGGCTCCCCATGAAGCCCGTGGACCCGCCGATGACGACCCGGCCTGTGCTCATGCGGACTGCTCCTTCTCTGCGGTGCGGGGGACCTCGGCGATGTGCGGGACGCGGTACTCGAAGTCGCCCCGGTATTCGTACACGCGGCCGAGGAGAGGCGCGTCGATCGTGAGTGCCAACTGCTGCCGGTCGATGGCGTCGTCGAAGCGCTCCGTGAGGCGGACGACCGGTGCGATCAGGCGGGGGACGCGGATTCGGAGCCGTCCGAGTCGCACCCCGACAGCCCGACTCGTGAGGTGCAGTCCGCCGTCGCGCACGTCGACGTCGAAGCAGGCCGCGATGAGTCCGGGTTCGCCGAGTTCGTCGAGCACGCGACCGTGCCGGGTGAGCGCGACCGCATCGCGCATGACCCACGGGCCGCGGGTGAAGCGGAACGTGCGCTCGCCGATGGCCCTCGATGCGATCGTGCGGTTCTCGACGCGGAAGGGCACGTCGCGCTCCCAGACGGCGGCGACGACCCCGCGACGTTCGAGGACGCGGAGCACGGGCCACAGCCACCGCCGCGGCGTGCCGACGACGTGGAACACGCCCTCGCCGATGCCGACGGCGCCGTCGGGGACCGCCGAGAAGTAGGCGCGCAGGCGAGGGTGCAGCTCGTCGATGCGTTCGCCGAGCGCCCGGGCGTAAGGGGAATCCGGCACGGGCGTCACGCTTCGAGCCTAGTCCGGCGGCGGCTGCTCTTGGCCGGTCCGCGGTCGGTCACGCGGGTGGGCGCAGCAGCCGGTCGAGCAGCGCGAGCGCCTCGTGCTGCGGGGCCGTCTCGTCGAGCAGCCACTGCGTCTGAAGGCCGTCCGACGCCGCGACGACGAGAGCCGCGACGGCATCCGCGTCGACGTCCTTCCGGATCTGCCCGCCTTCCTGCTGCCGCCGCACGGTCTCGGCGAGCCGTTCGCGCAGACGTGTGAAACGACCGGTGGCGAACGTGCGCGCCGCCGGGTGGCCCTCCTCGAGTGCCGACGCGACAAGGGTCGAATACAGCTGCACGAGGCCGGGGATCGCGCGGTTGAAGCGTGCCGACTCGATCATCATCTCGACCGGCGTCGCATCCGCCGACGGGGGATCGGGCTGCCGCCCCGGCGCGTTGCTCTCCTCGTAGACGGCGACGAGCAGCTCTTCGAGAGACCCGAAGTAGTGGGTGAGGGCGGCGTGCGTGACGCCCACTTCGCGCGCGATCGCCCGCAGGCTCGTGCGGTCGGAGCCGCGCGCGGCGAAGACCTCGATGGCGCGATCGAGGATCTCCTGTCGGCGAGCGATCCCCTTGGCGTAGGTGCCGCGCGGGCGGGGCTGCTCGGCAGGCTCTGGCGTGTCGGCGGGCATGGGGGGAGTCTAGCGAATCAAAACTTCCACGTGGAGGTATTTGGTGGTAGCGTGCCTGCACGGGGTAGTGACCCCCACATGTCACCGAAGACCGAAGGAGCACGACCGATGACGATTCAGACCTCCCTGCAGCTGTTCACGATCAAGGACGAGCTGGAGGCCGACCTGGAGGGCACGCTCACGGCGGTCGCCGCCCGCGGCTTCACGGCCGTCGAGCCCTACGACTTCGTCCGCCGTGCCGAGCCGCTCGCCGCCGCGCTCTCCGCCGCCGGACTCACCGCCCCGTCCGGGCACGCCTTCCTGGCTTCGGAGTCGTTCGTGAACCCCGACGGCAGCGGCACGACCATCCCCGTCCCCACGCCCGACGTCGTCTTCGCCGCAGCCCGGGTGCTGGGCATGGAAACGGTCATCGACCCCTACACCGAGCCCGCGCGCTGGGAGTCGGTCGCGCAGATCGAGGAGACCGCGCGCCTGCTGAACGCGGCCGCCGAGATCGGCGCGACCGTCGGCGTCCGCGTCGGGTACCACAACCACGCGCACGAGCTGGAGGCCGTCTTCGACGGGGTGACCGGGCTGGAGGTTCTCGCCGGGCTGCTCGACGAGCGCGTCGTGCTCGAGGTCGACCTGTATTGGGTGGCTCGCGGCGGTGTCGACCCCGTCGCGCTGCTGCAGCGCCTGGGTGACCGCGTGATCGCCGTGCACGCGAAGGACGGCACGCTCGACCCGGCGCTCGCCGGCGCCTACCCGCCCGCCGACCAGGTGGCCGCGGGCGAGGGATCCGTTCCGCTGGTCGAAGCCATCTCCGCCGCCCCGGCGCTCGAGCTCGCGATCGTCGAGTTCGACTACTACGAGGGCGACCTGTTCGACGCGATCGAGCGCAGCCGTGTCTTCCTCGACGAGAAGGTGGCCGGCTGATGGCGGGTCCCGTCGGAGTCGGCATCATCGGTGCCGGGAACATCAGCGACCAGTACCTGTCGAACCTCACCACCTTCCCGGATGTCCGTGTGATCGCGGTCGCCGACGTCATCGAGGAGCGTGCGAAGGCGCAGGCCGCGAAGTACGGCGTCCCGCGTGCCGGCGGCGTCGACGTGGTGCTCGACGATCCCGAGATCGACATCGTCGTGAACCTGACGATCCCGGCGGTGCATGTCGAGGTCTCCGAGGCGATCATCGCCGCGGGCAAGCACGTCTGGACAGAGAAGCCGATCGGCGTCAGCCGCGAGGAGTCGCGTCGGCTGCTGGAGAAGGCGGATGCCGCCGGTCTGCGCGTCGGCGTGGCCCCGGACACCGTGCTCGGCCCGGGCGTGCAGACCGCCAAGCGGGCGATAGCGCGCGGCGACATCGGGCGCCCGCTGTTCGGTCAGACCACCTTCCAGTGGCAGGGTCCGGAGATCTTCCACCCGAACCCTGCGTTCCTCTACGCCAAGGGCGCGGGGCCGCTGCTCGACATGGGCCCGTACTACGTGTCGACCCTCGTGCACGTGTTCGGACCGGTCGCCGCGGTCGCCGCCCTCGGGCTGCAGGGGTCGCCGACGCGCCGTGTGCAGGTCGGCGAGCTGGCGGGCCAGGAGTTCCCGGTCGAGATCCCGTCCACGCTCAGCGTGCTGATGGACTTCGAGGAGGGCGGCCAGGCGCAGAGCCTGTACAGCACCGACTCACCGCTGCTGCGGCAAGGGATCGTCGAGATCACCGGCACCGAGGGCACGATCGTGATCCCCGACCCGAACACCTTCGGCGGTCCGATCACCATCACGCGTCCGCTCACACGTCAGTTCGTTCCGCCGGAGCCGATGACGCAGGAGATCGTCGACATCGCGCAGGAGGGTGTGCTCTCCGGTCGTGGTGTCGGGCTGCTCGACATGGCCCGCTCGATCGCGGCCGGCCGGCCGCACGTCGCCACGGGGGAGTTCGGCTACCACGTGCTCGACACGCTCCTGTCGATCGAGGAGGCGGCCGAATCGCGGAGCTTCGTCCCGGTCGAGAGCACGCTGGATCAGGTGGGCGCGATCGCCGCGGACTTCGATCCGTTCGAGGCCACGCTCTGACGGTCGCCGCTCGGGGCGGCGGGGGTGCGGATCAGCGCGCCTTCGCCGCCACGTAGCGGTCGACGCTCGCAGGGGAGAGCACCTCGCGCGCGACCATGATCGCGGCCCCCAGCACGGCCGCGCGGTCGCCCGCCTGGGACTGCACGATCGCCAGATGCTGCGTCGCGAGCGGGATCGAGCGGCGGTAGACGACCTCGCGCACACCCGCGAGCAGGTGCTCACCGGCGCGGGCGATGCTGCCGCCCAGCACGATGATCGACGGGTTCAGGAGATTGACGACGGTCGCGAGGACCTCGCCGACATCACGCCCCGCCTGACGGGTGGCCTCGATCGCGGCGGCGTTTCCGGCGCGGACCAGATCGACCACATCCGAGGGCCCGTGCACGTCGAGCCCCTCCTCGCGGAGCGCGATCGCGAGTGCGGAACCGCTGGCGAGGGCCTCGAGGTCGCGCTCATCGCCCGGCTCGCGGGTCGACCCCGCGCCCGCGGGCACCTGGACGTGGCCCATGTCGCCCGCGGATCCCTGCGCGCCGCGCTGCAGTTGGCCGCCCGCGATGATGCCGGCGCCGATGCCGGTCGAGACCTTGACGAAGACGAGGTCTTCGACCTGTGGCCAGCTCATCGCCTGCTCGCCGAGGGCGAGGATGTTGACGTCGTTGTCGACGAGAACGGGCACGTCGAAGGTCTTCTGCACGTAGGCGGGCACGTCGAACCGGTCCCAGCCCGGCATGATCGGCGGATTGGTGGGTCGGCCGGTGGAGTGCTCGACGGGGCCTGGCACGCCGATGCCGACACCGACGAGCGGGAGGCCGGCGGCGGTCGAGTCGAGCAGCTCGGCGGCGTCGGCGAGGATCGTGTCGAGCAGGCTCTCCGGTCCGTCGCCGATGTCGATCGTGCGCGTGCGGGCATCGAGGATGACGGCGGCCAGGTCGGCGACCGCGACCGTCGCGTGCGTGGCACCGAGGTCGACGGCCAGCACGAGCCCGGCGCGCGGGTTGAAGGCCACGCGTGCGGGCGGTCGGCCACCCGTGGAGACGGCTTCTCCGGCGGGGCGGACGAGGTCGGCGGCGAGGAGCGCGTCGACCCGCAGGGCGACGGTCGACCGGGCGAGGCCGGTGAGGACGGCGAGTTCCGCCTTCGTCCTGGCGTGGCCGTCGCGGAGGATCTGGAAGATCTCTCCGATCCCCGATGCGATCGCCGGAGCGGGCCTGAGAACGTCAACCATTGCGTCAGTAAACCACAGCACTTCGGCGTCTCGCCGATCGACTTCCGATTTCCGTCAGATAACTTTTGACGAAGGTCTAGCAAAAGTCTGCAGGTCTGTGTCAGAATCGCCGCATGACAACGGATGTCACTGACACCGGTCTCGGAACGATCCGAGCCGGCATCCTCGGCGGAGGATTCATGGCCCGCGTGCATCGCACCGCGGCCCGCGACGCCGGCGGCGAACTGCGCGCCGTCGCCACCCGCTCTCGCGAAGGAAGTCGCGATGCCGCGCTGGCGCTCGGTGCCGGTCGAGCCGAGAGCGATGCGGCCGGTCTGCTGGAAGCGGGGGACATCGACGTCGTGCACATCTGCACGCCGAACGCCACGCACGCCTCGCTCGCGCTGCAGGCGTTGACCGCTGGCAAGCACGTCGTGTGCGAGAAGCCGCTCGCCACGACGGCGGCGGACGCCAAGGTTCTCGCCGAGACCGCGGAAGCTCGCGGACTGGTGGCGGCCGTCCCGTTCATCTACCGCTATCACCCGATGGTGCGCGAGGCCAGGGCGCGGATCGCCCGCGGCGAGGCCGGTGACCTGCTCACCCTCGACTGCTCCTATCTGCAGGACTGGATGCTGCTGTCGAGCGACGACGACTGGCGGGTGCGCTCCGAGTCCGGCGGCGCATCCCGCGCCTTCGCCGACATCGGCTCCCACCTGTGCGACCTGATCGAGTTCGTGATCGGTGAGCGTATCCACGCGCTGAGCGCCCGCACCCGTCGGGTCTTCTCGGAGCGCTCCGGGCAGTCGGTCGATACGGAGGACATCGTCGCGGTGCTCGTCGAGACCGAGTCGGGCGCCCTCGGCACGCTGCTCATCTCGCAGATGGCCGCCGGCCGCAAGAACGCCCTCACCCTCGAGCTGCACGGTTCGCGGCAGAGCCTGCGCTTCGAGCAGGAGCGGCCCGAGGAGCTGTGGATCGGCATGCGCGAGGAATCCCGGCTGCTGCTGCGCGACCCCGCCACCGCCGACCCGGATTCCGCGCGGCTGCAGCGGGTTCCGGCGGGACACCCGATGGGGTACCAGGACGCCTTCAACAGCTTCATCGCCGACGTCTATGCGGCGATCGCCGGTGCGGAACCCGATGGGCTCCCGACTTTCGCCGACGGATACCGCTCGGCCGTGCTCACGGAGGCCGTGCTCGCCTCGGCGGCCGACGGCGGACGATGGGTGGAGGTGACGGCATGATCGCGACCACGACCGAACCCGTGCTGCGGGTGGCCGGCATCCGCAAGTCGTTCTTCGGCGTCGAGGTTCTCAAGGGCATCGACTTCGACGTGCGGCCCGGCGAGGTGCACGGTCTCGTCGGCGAGAACGGCGCGGGCAAGTCCACGCTGATGAAGATCATCGCCGGCGTGCAGCCGGCCGATGAGGGCACGATCTCGTATCGCGGCGAAGAGGTGCACCACGCGCACCCGCGGCAGGCGATGGATGCCGGCATCGTCACGGTCTTCCAGGAGTTCACGCTGCTGCCGGAGCGCACGGTGGCGCAGAACGTCTACCTCGGACGCGAGCCGCGTCGGCGGGGATTCGTCGACCAGCGCGCCATGAACTCGCGGACCGCCGACCTGCTGACCGACCTCGGGGTCTCCTTCATCGAGCCGACCGCGCGCGTCGGTTCGCTGACGGTCGCCGAGCAGCAGATCGTCGAGATCGTCAAGGCGCTCTCCTTCGATGCTCGGGTCATCTCGATGGACGAGCCGACCGCCGCCCTCAGCGACCGCGAGGTCGAGCTGCTCTACGCGATCATCCGCCGGCTCACCTCCCGCGGCGTCGCCGTGATCTACGTCTCGCACCGGTTGAAGGAGATCTTCGACCTGTGCGATCGCATCACGATCCTCAAAGACGGCGCGCTCGTCTCGACCGACGAGACCGCCGCCCTGACCACGGGTGAGCTCGTGCGGCGCATGGTCGGCCGCTCCATCCAGTCGTACTTCCCGGATGCGGTCGAGGGTACGACGGTCGGGAAGGCGCGGCTCGAACTCGACGGCTGCGGCAACGCCTACGTCGACGGGGTCTCCCTCACGCTCCGCGCCGGGGAGATCGTCGGCATCGCCGGGTTGCAGGGCTCCGGACGCACGGAGCTGGTGGAAGGGGTGTTCGGCATCCAGGCCTTCACCCGCGGATCGATGCGCATCGATGGGGCGCCCGTGCGGATCGGGACCGCCCGCGCCGCCGTCCGCGCCGGCCTCGCCCTCGTCTCCGAGGACCGCAAGGCGCAGGGCCTCGCCCTCGGGCAGTCGGTCCTCGACAACGCTCTGCTGGTCGTCCGCAGTGTCTTCGCCGGTCGCACCGCCGCATCCCGGCGCGAGGTACCCGGCATCCTGAGCTCGCTCGAGGTCAGCTCGCGGGGCCTGGATCAGGAGGTGCGCTTCCTCTCCGGCGGCAACCAGCAGAAGGTGGTGCTGGCCAAGTGGCTGCTCACCCAGCCGCAGATCGTGCTCTTCGACGAGCCCACCCGCGGCATCGACGTCGGTGCGAAGTACGCCGTCTACCAGCTGATGCGCGAGCTCGCAGCGCAAGGGAAGGCCGTGCTGATGGTGTCGAGCGAACTGCCGGAGGTGATCGGCATGAGCGACCGGATTCTGGTCATGCACGACGGCGAACTCGTCGCCGAACTGCCGGCGGGCTCCGCCGAGCACGAGATCCTCGGGGCCGCGACCGGCGCCGCCCATCCGGGCACCCTCGATCCCGACACCGCGACGGACGGAGGTGCGCGATGAAGCGTCTGAAGATCGATTCCACGGTCATCGTGCTCGGCATCCTGCTCCTGGTGCTCGTCATTGGCGCGATCCTGGTCGGCACCGTGGGGCGCAACTTCCTCAGCGCCGGCAACATCCGCGACATCCTGACCGGCATGAGCGTGCTCGGCCTCGTCGCGATCGGGCAGACGCTCGTGGTGCTCGGCGCCTCTCTCGACCTCTCTGTCACCTACGTGATCAGCCTGTCGAGTCTGCTGGCGGCCACGATGATGAACGACAACGCGGCGAACATCCCGGTGGCCGTGATCGTCACGCTGCTCGTGTGCGCCGGCGTGGGTCTCGTGAACGGGCTCATCGTCACGGTGCTCAAGGTCAACGGCTTCATCGCCACACTCGGCGTCGGACTCATCCTGCAGGGCATCCTCAACACGAACTTCGAGGGATCCGCGGGGAAGGTGCCCTGGGCGTTCCAGCTCATCGGCGCCACCGGCGTCGGACCCATCCCGGTCTCCACGCTCATCATGATCGTGCTGGCCGTCGTGATCTGGGTGCTCCTCAACCGCACCCGCACCGGCGCCCACCTCTACGCCGTCGGCGGCGATCCCGAGATCGCCCGGCTCTCCGGCGTGCGCACGCGGATGCCTCTCATCTGGGCGCACGTGCTCTGCTCGGTGTTCGCGGGTCTCGCGGGTCTGCTGCTCGCCAGCCGCCTCGGCGTCGGCAGCCCGACCGTCGGGCAGCAGGGCGGCTATGCGCTGCTCTCGATCGCGGCGGTCGTGCTCGGCGGAACGCTGCTGCTCGGTGGTCGCGGCTCCGTCTGGGGCACGATCGGCGGCGTGGCGATCCTCGCGGTCGTCGACAACGTCATGAGCGTCATGCAGGTCAACCCGTTCCTCAAGGACGTCGTCCGCGGCGTCGTCATCGTCGCCGCGGTGGCCGTCTACAGCCGCCGCTCGATCATCCGCCGCCGTCCGCGCTTCGGCGCCGGAGGCACCCGCACCGGTGGGGACGATGCCGCGAAGGCAGCGGCACCCGAGATGGCCGCCGCCGCGTCGCAGCTCGCCGCCGTCAGCACCGACACCGACACCGCATCCGATATCGGCACCGCCACGGAAGGAGGACGCTCATGAACGCGCTGCGCACTCTCGTGAGCCCCCGTGGGGCCGTGTTCCTGCTGCTCGTGCTGCTGTTGGTGGCCGTCACGATCCTCAACCCGAGCTTCGCCGAGCCCGGTCAGTTCATGCGCTTCATCCAGCGGGTGGCGCCCATCGCGATCGTCGCGATCGGGCAGTACTTCGTGATCATCGCGGGGGAGTTCGACCTCTCGCAGGGCTCGCTCATCACGGCGCAGGTGATCATCGCCGGCAACCTGGTCGGTCAGGACGACGCCCGCACGGTGCCGGTCCTGCTGCTCATGATCGTCTTCGCTGTGGCCGTCGGGCTCGTGAACGGGGTGATCACGACACTGTTGAAGGTGCCGTCGTTCATCGTCACGCTCGGCATGATGCTCGCCCTCCTGGGCGGAGTGATGTGGTGGACCGGGGGAGCGGCCACCGGGAACCCGGCCGACAGCTTCCGTGAGATCGGCCGCGGCGGCATCCGCGACGTGCCGTTCCTCGAGTTCATCCCCTGGGCGGTGCTGCTGCTCATCGTGTGGCTGGGACTCGGCATCTGGATCACCAAGCGCCCGCTGGGCAAGACGCTGATCGCGGTCGGCGACAACGCCGGTGCGGTCGACTACGCCGGGGCCCGCCGCGCCTGGGTGACGACGCGCGCGTTCGTCATCTCGTCGCTCTCCGCCTCGCTGTCAGCCGTGCTCCTCGTCGGATACGCCGGCGTGCATCCCTCGGTCGGCCGCGGATACGAGTTCACCGCCATCACGGCCGTGGTGCTCGGAGGCGTCGTGCTGGGCGGTGGCCGAGGGTGGATCGTCGGGGCGGTCGCCGGTGCCTTCGCCCTCGAGGCCCTGTTCATGCTGCTGAACATCGCGGGCATCCCCTCGACACTGCGCGATGCCGTGCAGGGCGTCATCATCATCGCCGCGGTCGCCTACTCCGCCGTCGCCTTCCGGGCGCGGCGCAAGCGCGGCCCGCTGCCCTCGGACATCCCTCCCGAAGAACCCAGAATCCCTGAAACCACCAGTTCCACCAGCACCATCAACACAGAAACCAGAGGAGATTAGCAATGCGACGATCGATGAAGATCGCCACCGCAGGGGTGGCTCTCTTCGGCCTCATCGCGCTCGCCGGGTGTACGACCGACCCGTCCGTGGCGCCGGCGGAGTCGGAGAACCCCGAGGAGACGGCAGAGACGACAGAGTGGTTCGACCAGGAGCTCTTCGACAAGCAGGACGAGGAGCGCGGCGTCACCCCGCAGGGGCCGGAGGACGAGCCCTACCTGCAGCACATCAACGCCGAGATGGTCGACACGGCGGAGTTCGCGAGCGAAGGGGCCAAGAAGGCCTGCTTCGCCAACGCGTCGATCTCCAACCCGTGGCGCCAGACCGGCTGGATCACGATGAACGAGCAGCTGAAGTCGCTGCAGGACGCGGGCGCCATCAGCGAGATGGAGACCCGCGACGCGCAGGACTCCGATGACACGCAGATCGCGGACATCGACTACTTCATCGCCGAGGGCGAATGCGACGTCTTCCTCATCTCGCCGAACAGCACGGCGGCCATGACCCCGGCCGTCGAGCGGGCCTGCGAGACGGGCAAGCCGGTCGTCGTGTTCGACCGCGGTGTGAACACCGACTGCCCGGTCACGTTCATCCACCCGATCGGCGGCTTCGCCTGGGGTATCGACACCGCCGAGTTCCTCATCGACAACCTCGAAGAGGGCGACAAGGTCGTGGCGCTGCGCATCCTCCCGGGTGTCGACGTGCTCGAGCACCGCTGGGCCGCCGCCGAGAAGCTCTTCGACGAGGCCGGCATCGAGGCCGTGGATCACTTCACGGGTGCCGACCCCGCCGAGATCAAGAGCATCATCAGCGACGAGCTCGCCAAGGGCGACGTGCACGGCATCTGGATGGACGCCGGTGACGGCGCCGTCGCGGCCATCGAGGCGTTCGAGGACGCCGGAGCGGACTACCCGGTCATGACCGGTGAGGACGAGATGAGCTTCCTGCGCAAGTGGAAGGACACGGGGCTCACGGGCCTCGCGCCGGTGTACTCCAACTTCCAGTGGCGCACTCCGCTGCTCGCGGCGCAGATGATCTTCGCCGGCGAAGAGGTCCCGAAGGAATGGGTCCTCCCGCAGAAGCCGATCACGGAGCCCGAGCTCGACGACTACCTGAAGGCCAACGAGGGCATGCCCGACGGCCACTACGCCAAGTTCGGCGGGGAGAACCTCCCCGGCTACCCGACGGTGTGGCAGCAGCGTCAGATCCCGTAACCGAAATCCGCTCCCGCCCTTCCGCTCCGCACCCGCGGGGTGGGAGGGTGGGAGCGCTTCACGATCACAAGGACAACGATGCCCCGCACGATCGCCGTCAACACCTGGGTGTGGACGTCTCCGCTGACCGACGCGTCGCTCGAGCCGCTCGCCCGCAAGGCCAAGGACCTCGGGTACGACGCCCTGGAGCTGCCGCTCGAGAGCGTTGGCGACTGGGACTCGGCGCGATCCCGCGACCTGCTCGATTCGCTCGGGCTCGGCGCGATCGTGGTCGGGGCGATGGGCCCTGGACGATCTCTGATCGCCCGTGCCGGCGATGTCGCCGCGACGCAGACCTACCTGCGCGCCTGCATCGCGGCCGCTCGGACGCTCGGCGCCGAGGTCGTGGCCGGCCCCTTCTACGCGCCGACCGGCGTCACCTGGCGGATGGATGCCGACGAGCGGGCGGCGGTCGTGGGGGAGCTGCGGGAGAACCTCGCGCCCCTCGTCGCCGAGGCCGCAGACGCGGGTATCACCCTCGCGATCGAGCCGCTGAACCGCTACGAGACGAGCCTGCTCAACACGGTCGAGCAGAGCCTCGATGCGCTCGGCCCGCTGCTCGGTGCCGGTCTCGGACTCGCACTCGACACGTATCACCTCAACATCGAGGAGAAGAAGCCCGCCGAGGCGATCCGTGCCGCCGGTGACGCCATCGCCCACGTGCAGGTGTGCGGGAGCGACCGTGGGGCCGTCGGCGACGACCACACCGACTGGCCCGGGATCCTCGCGGCCCTCGATGATGCCGGCTATCGCGGCCCGCTCGGGTTGGAGAGCTTCACGGGGGAGAACGCCACGATCGCGGTCGCGGCCTCGGTGTGGCGACCCCTCGCCCCGAGCCAGGACGAACTCGCTGCACGCAGCATCGCTGCCCTCCGAGCATTGGAGTATCCATGAGCACGCATCCGGTCACCCTCTTCACCGGGCAATGGGCGGACCTGCCGTTCGAGGAGGTCGCCCGCCTCGCTGCGGAGTGGGGTTATGACGGGCTGGAGGTCGCCGCGTCCGGTGATCACCTCGACTTGCGGCGTGCCGACGAGGATGACGCCTACGTGGCCTCGCGCCGGGAGATCCTCGACCGGCACGGGCTGAAGATCTTCGCGATCTCGAACCATCTCGCCGGTCAAGCCGTGTGCGATGCGCCGATCGACTTCCGCCACCAGGCAATCCTGCGCGAGTACGTGTGGGGTGACGGTGAGGCGGAGGGCGTGCGGCAGCGGGCGGCCGAGGACATGAAGCGGGCGGCCCGCGTCGCGCGCAAGCTCGACATCGACACCGTGGTCGGGTTCACCGGCTCGTCTATCTGGCCGTATCTGGCGATGTTCCCGCCGGTTCCGGCATCCGTCATCGAGGGTGGGTTCGAGGACTTCGCGGCCCGATGGAACCCGATCCTCGACGTGTTCGATGCGGAGGGCGTGCGGTTCGCGCACGAGGTGCACCCGGGAGAGATCGCCTACGACTACTGGTCGTCGGTGCGTGCGCTGGAGGCGATCGACCACCGCGAGGCGTTCGGGTTCAACTGGGACCCGTCGCACATGATGTGGCAGAACATCGACCCGGTCGGGTTCATCGTGGACTTCGCCGACCGGATCTACCACGTGGACTGCAAGGACACCCGGATGCGTCCGCACAACGGCCGGGCCGGCGTGCTCGGCTCGCACCTGCCGTGGGGCGACCCTCGGCGGGGCTGGGACTTCGTCTCGACGGGGCACGGGGATGTGCCGTGGGAGGATTCGTTCCGCGCTCTGGATGCGATCGGCTACTCCGGCCCCATTTCGATCGAGTGGGAGGATGCCGGGATGGACCGCCTGCATGGCGCCCCCGAGGCGCTGGCATACGTGCGCTCGCTGCTGTGGCCGAAGCCCGAAGCCTCGTTCGACGCCGCGTTCAGCAACCAGTGACCACCCCGACAGGAACCCCATGCCGATCCAGCACACCGTCGTCTTCCGCCTGATCCATCCGGCCGGCTCCGCCGAGGAGCAGGAGTTCCTGGCGACCGGCCACGCCGTGCTCACGTCGATCCCCGGCGTCGGGGACTTCACGATCCGTCGCCAGGTCAGCGCGAAGAGCGATCTCACGCACCAGTTCTCGATGGTGTTCGCCGATCAGAGCGTCTACGACACCTATGACGTCCATCCCGCGCACCGGGCGTTCGTCGCGGAGCGGTGGGTGCCCGAGGTCGCCGAGTTCCAGGAGTACGACTTCGTGGAGTGACGGTCAGTCGCTCGAGCCATGCGTGGTCGCCATTCTCCATAGTTGTGAACTCAGGTCCTAGTAGACCTCGAGATCCGTCAGCGAGAGGTTGTCGGCAGTGTCGCTTCCACCGAGAAAGAGCGGCACGTCGTAGCCGACGCATTGCGATCTGAGGATGGGAGCGACTGGTGAGGGCCGGCTGCTGACCCACTCGCGGTGGAAAGAGCTGGCCACCGCGGCATCGGATTCCACGACGAGCTCCACGTCGTGGAACTCCGTGAAGTTGACGGGTACCTCCAAGGCCTCGCCAGCGCCGGGGTCGATCAGCAGAACTTGTGGTTCATTCCGCACCAGGCGCCGGAAGTCGCACAGGAAGTGTCGCCCCAGCCAGTCGTATCCGAACGGCAGGGTACGCTCCGAATACTGGGGAAATGTCTGGTTGATGAACGTCGCCGCAAGTGCGGCCGAGTGCTCATCGTGGAACCGATACAGCCCACCGTTGAACGACGCACCGGTGAACTCTTCCGCGAACTGATCGAACCCCTTGATCCTGTCCGACCCTCGCGGCCGCCACAGGTGCGTGTCCGCTCCTGGCTCGCGGGGACCGAGTTGATACGCCGACCGAAACTGATCAAGTAACACTTGCGCACTCGTTCTCGGAGAAGACCCTGACGATGATCGCTTCACCGACGGGCCGTCGCTGGCTGCGGGGGATTCGTTCTCGTATCATTCTCCGGCAAGCGCTTCTCTCGCATCCTTTCGCACGAACCCCGTCCGAAACTCGCCTCGCCGAAAGGCGGAGCGCACCGATTCGAGATCCGACCTCTCCGAAACATACGCGTGCACCGCCCTCGCAGCCTTCACGATCACGGCCTCCCGCTCCTCGATGTCAACGCCAGACTCAAGCCTTCCGGCCGCGCTGACCTCCATGCGATCGATGCCGGCCATTTGAAGCGCATCGTCCAGACTCGCAAATGTCTCCAGGTACATGACTATCGGAGAGTCATCTGCGCGCGAAAGAGGCCGATCGATCTGGAGGTCGACTCCGATATCCAGGGACACCTGTCGCCCCCAGTTCGAGACGCTGATCTGACAGGTCCATTGAACGTCGTGACCCAGATAGTGCCATACCGAACCACGACCCGCGAAGCCTGCGTCTCGCAATGCTTGCGAGTACATCTTTCGAAGATCTGAGGTGATCATCTCTTGTACACGTCCACGATGGCTGTCCACGCTTGCCCGGTCAACTCTTCCAGATACTCCTTGTAAGTCGTCACCTGTCGCCATCCGCGATTTATGGCGCTCTTCGAATCGGGCTTCAGTTCGCGCACCACATTCGCCGCCCAATCAACCGCGTCTGGCCGCATCGCTCCGCCAGTTCCAGGAAGCCCACGGTTGAACACGTAGTCACCGCCTAAAGTGTTTTCGTAGCTCGTATGCGCCGACCGCCCCGCTGCCGTTGCGCTCGATTCTCCGCCTGCGCCGCTGATGAAACGTCCGGTCGTCGGGTCCCGCGTCACACCGCAGTTGTGGGTGATAACAGCGTCGGCACCAGCGTAGACGCTGTACGTGTGGGTGGTGTCGATGGTGAGGTTGTGGACGGTCTGCTCACGGTGATCGTGTTCGATCGCGGTGACCTGCACCCAGGTACCAGACGAGGTCTGCACCCACATCCCCGGACGCAACTCTCCCGCGTCCACCCACTCCTCGATGTCGGGAACCCAGAACGGGTGACCCGCAGTCGCGGTCACCTGACCCGTCCGCCCCGACCCATCCGTGACCGACACGGTCACGAGATCCTTCACCCCAACACCAGTGATCGTGGCGACCACCGGACGCGCAGACGACGTCCCCGTCTCCGGATCCGTCGCCAGCACCAGGTCACCGAGCTCGATCTTCTCGATCTCCTTCTTCGCCCCGTCCGCCATCAACACCGACGTGCCCGGCACGAAACTATTCGCCGCACACGACGACATCGGCCGACTCCCACCCGACGACGACGGCTTCGCCGCCGCGGACGGACGGATGCTCTGCAACGGCGAACTCGACGGACGCACCGACGCCCCCGCCACCTGACCCCCACGAGACGCAAGAGGTTTGAACGCACTCGACACCGCAGCCGTCAACCTGTTCGCCACCGGCGTGAACACCTTGCCCACCACCGCAGCCACCGGGCCCAACGCCCAACCGACCGCAGCGCCCATCACCGTGTCCCGGGCGAAACTGCCGATGTTGAACGGCTTCTTCGACTGCGACTGCTTCCACACGTTCGTCGTGGCCGCACCCGCTGCGCCGCCGGCGATCGCACAACCGACACTGCCCGCACCAGCCGTCACCGCCAGGCAACCGGCTGTGACGAGCGTCCCGACCACGGCGCCCGCGATCTCGGCCTGGTACTTCTTCACGAACTTCTTCGCGGAGTTGAAGAAATCGCCGAACCAGTTCCGCCCCGAGGGGTCGGACCACGTCATCGGGTTGTTCCCCGAGTACACGTACGCATTGAACTGCGCAGGTACCCCTGCGGTGAGCTCAGGATCTGGACTGAGGAACGTGCCGGTATCGGGGTCGAAGAACCGCGCTCCCAACAACGTCAGACCCGAGGCGTCCGCCGGCGCCCCCAAGAATCCGCGACCCGCAAGAGTCCCGGCCGCGTCCGCCCGCGCCGACCCGAACGGGTCCGTGCGAACGCGTCGCACCGCCTCTGCCCAGTTCGTGTTGTGCACGTAGGCGAGAGGCGTACCGTGTGCATCGGCGACCACGCTACTCACTCCGGCCATGCCCGTGCCTGTCCGCACCGCGACGTTCACACCGCCGAACGAGTACCACCTCGTCGCCGACACAGCGGTCGCACTCGCACGCACTTCCTGACCGCCGGGGAGGAACAGGGTCGCTCCCGCCTCATCGGTACGAATGAGCCGAACGCCGTTCGCGTCGAACACGTTCGAGACGTCTTCGTCACCACCTGAGATCGAGACGAGCTCGCCCTCGGCGTCCCAGGCCTGAGTCTGCAGGTTGGCATCGGCGGTGCGCGATGTCTGGTTTCCTGCGGCGTCCCACGTGAAGCCGGTTGTCACGGCGATGCCGCCGGTCGTCTTGGTCATCGACGTGAGCTGGTGCGGGCCGGCTGCACCATCACCGTGGTCATACGTGGTGACGGAGTTGCCTGACGACGCGTGCTCTGTCATCTTCGTGCGATTGCCGAGAGGGTCGTACTCGTAATCGGTCCAGTACGGCGATGCGCCACCGACGACGGCCTGGGTCACCTGGCTTGCCGAGCACGTCTTGTCAGCGGCAGTCCACGCGGTCTTGAGGCGACGGAGGCTGTCATACGCGAAGCACTGAGCATCGAAGGCACCGGCGACGGCAGCGTTCACCGGAGCATCGATGAGGCTCGTGACGTTGCCAGCCGCGTCGTACGAGTAGCGCGTATCTACTTCGGTGCCATCCACTCGCTCTCGATCGAGGCGAATGGTACGCAGACGGTTCGTGCCTGTTTCCCAGTCGTAGGTGACCGCCGCGCCATAGGTGTTCCCGAGATCCTGCAGCAGCGGCTTGCCGTCGTGCGTCCACCTCGCGTCAGCGACGTAGACTCCCCACCCGAAGCCGCTTCCCATCCAGGACGGCATCGAACGCTGATTGAACCGAGTGGTCACGGTTTCCGCGCCGAGGACGGTCATCTCGCCATCCTTCACCTGCGGGTAGGTGACCTGCGCGATCTGGCCGTCCGCAGCGTAGGAGTAGGCGGTCGTGAAGTCTGCGCCGGACAGACCGTTCAGCGCACTATCGGCAGGCAGGCTCGTCTGGACTTCCAAGGGGCGGTAGGCAGCGTCGTACACCGGGAACGATGTCGTGTACTCTTTTCCTCCGATGATCCGCTTCGAGGTGCTGAGCTGACCGAGGGCTCGCGCCTCGCTCCCGTCGAGCAATGACGCGTCGTATTCCCAAGTCGCACGGACGGGTCCACTCGCACTGCTGTCGCGCAGGCTAGTCACACGCCCGAGGGCGTCGTACGTGTACGCGAGCTTCGCGCCGTTCGCGTCGGTCTGCGTGGCGACTCGCCCGAGGATGTCGTAGGTGCTCGTCGATGCCCCGGCGTCGGGATCGGTGGAAGACACGAGTTGCCCGGCCACGTCGTAAGTCTTCTTCCAGACATCCCCGGCAGGGTTCTTCATCGTCAGCATTCGACCCGCTGCGTCATATGTGTACGCCGTCGTCTGCTTCACCAGCGCTCGTACCCCGGCAGCCGTGACCACGTTGGCCTGAGATACCGGGTCTCGGAGGTATTCACGGAGCTCGATGGTCCGTCCGAGAGCATCCACGACCGTTTCGGTGGGCACCCCGCCCCTGGGAGGGATCGTCAGCGTCGCCGCACCGTCGTAGGCGGTCTTCGTGCGCCACTTCTCATTCGTCGGCTCGGAGTCCGTGCCGACCCACAACACCTCGTCGGTAACTCGCCCCGCTTTGTCGTAGACGTAGGTGGTGTGTGCGGGCGGAACAGCGATGGGAACGATCGCTTGGCCGCTCGGCCAGCCCTGAGCAGACCAGGGAGCGGTCTTCTTGACTGTGCGGCCAGCCGAGTCGTAGTAGATATGCGAGACGGATCGACTACCGCTGGCATCCGTGGCATCGGCACTCTCTACCTGGGATTGGAAGGGGCGCAACATGCCGTCGTACAGCACGACCGACGCGTGCTGGCGCTTTCCGTCTGCTCCGAGGGTCCGAGTGATGACGGCATTCAGTCCGTTGGTCGCTACCACGTACTCGTACTGAACGGACGGCTTTGCGGCGTCAGCATGCTGCGGGTACGTCACGCTCGTGGGCCGGCCGAGCGAGTCATAGGTGCCCTTGGTCGACTTGCCGTTTTGATCGGTCGTCGAGACCGGCATCCCCGTCAGCGGGTTGAACACCTGGGTCGAGGTGAAAGACGTGCCCTCGCCCGCGCCGTCCGGGTCGGGCGACGTCGTGACGACCTTGGCCACCTGCCCGCCGGCGCCGAGCGCGTAGACCAGGGTCGTCACGTTCCCGGCAGCGTCGTGGCTCGTGAGGGTACGCCCAGACGAGTCGTATGTGGCCTTGGTGCGGACGATGTCGGCAGCGCCGTTGGCCGGGTCGACCGACTTCGTCTCGACCGTGCGTCCCGCATCGTCATACGTCGCGGTCTCCCGCGAGATCAGCGTGGCTGCGGTGAGGGTGCCACTGCACGATGCCGCGAAGCTCTCGGTCTTCGAGGCGTAGGAGAGCTTGTTGGCCTCGGCGAATCCACCGTCGCGCCGATACGTCGTCTTCGTGCACACATCGTCAGCAGTCGAAGTGAGATCGCCTCGATCTTCGACAGACACCGGCAAACCACTCGAGTCATTGGTGGTCGTCGCCGAGGTGCGGTGAACGAGGGCACCTGCCGCGCTGTACGTGAACCCGAAGGTCGTCGTCGAGGGAATCCGCGTCGCTTTCAGACCGCCCGAGCCGGTCGCGACGACGACGGGAGTGGCCGGTTGGCTGACGGTCTCCGACACTTTGGTCGAGCCGTTGAGCTTCTCGCTGGCGAACACCTGGCCCGCGAACTCGTCACGGTCCACCGCACTGATGGTCTGCCCTGCCGCGCCGGCTGTGAGCGTCGCACCAGTCCCTCGGAAGTACGTGCTCTTCTCTGCAGTGGTTTGTTCTGCTCCTTCGCCGAGAACCGTTGCAACCTGCGCGAATCCACGGAAGTCCGAGTACGTGACTTGGTCGGCGTCGACCATCGGCCCGGTGGGCTTGACCCACTTGGCGCCGCCCAGGTAAGTGAACCTGGTCGTCGTCGAGAGCGACCCGGTGATGAGTGATTGGCTCTCGCCGACATGAGGTGCAGCATCCTCGACGATGCTCTCGACCACGTACTTGTGGAACCAATGGTTCTGAGCGACCAACTCGCCATCGGGCTGCCACTTCACCAGGTAGCACAGCTTGGGGTTTGCAGCCTGCGCCGCATCCGTCGTCGCCGGCACACTCGCCGCTTCGCACTCCGTGCGATAGGCAACGTTCACCGCACCGCCGGAATCGGTGCGCACTCGGATGACACGAGGACGCCAGAGGCCGGTTTGGCCGTCGCTCGCCGTGTCGACACGATTCGGCATGGACATGTACGTGAACTCCACCGGAGGCAGGGCGATGTCGTCGGCCGTCGATGCCGTGCCGCCACGGCCCGTCCGAGTGACGCGGTCCAGACGCAGAACGGCCGCGTCCGCGACGTTCGCCAGACCGGAGTCCCCCTCGCCGACGTAACGCTGAGTGAACGCCCAGGCATCGATGTCCTGATAGGCGCTGCCGTCCCAGCTCTGCGCAGTGATCTTCACGAGACGAGTGGTGTCGAAGAACACCGGCGTCACGCTCTTGCACTCCGCAGTGCTCGCGGTGCATTGCAGGTCGGTGGGTGTGTCAAGCCAGCGACTCTTGTCAGTCTCGACGCGCCCTCCGGAGCAGACCGAAGCACCGTCCGCGCGGTCCGTGACGCACCGAGCTTCGGTTCCGAGCACGATTCGGTATGGTGCGCTGCCGGAGGATCCGGTGCGCGCTCCGTACTCGATCTTCGTCAGTCGCCCGCCCGATACATACGACGTCGTCGTCCAGGCTGTGTTGTTTGCGTAATCGGCGACGTAGCTGTTCGCCTCCGTCGCGTAGGAGTACGTCATCGTATTGCCCGACGGATCGACGACATGATCGAGGTTCCAGCGCCAGACCTGGTTGCACCGCGAGGAGGCGAACCCGCCGTCAGTAGCCGATTTGTAGCAGGCTTCACCGCTGTCGTTGCCGTACACCGGAACCGACCAGGCGGACTTGAGATCTGCCCCGGCGGAAGATGTCTTGCCACGGCCGAAGAAGTACTGGGTGCCGTCGACAGTCGTCACTTTCCAGTACTCAGCTGACCCGATGCCGTTCCAGCCGGCGGTGAGCAGTTCGACCCGTGACCCGTCAACCGACTTGGACTGCCATGTCTTCGCGACGGAGTCGTAGACGAGCGGATTCGAGGCTCCGTTGAGGACCAACGTGGCGTTTGCCGGCCCCCAGCACAGATCGCCGTTCTCCCGGTCCACGTTGTTGGAGCCGCTTCGCGCGTCCTCCGTGCACGGCTTGTACTGACGCTCGACGTAGCTCGAGGTCAGGTCGAATCCCTCACCTATCCAGCCTGCCTGGTTGTTCGCGGAGGGAACGCGTCCGTCGGACACGGCCGACGAGTACGACAGGGAAAGGTCGGGTGACGGTCCTACTGCCTCCGGGAGCTCCAGCGGGTAAGACCAGGTGAATGCGCCCGTGTTTCCCGATGCACCCCAAGACGAAGATGGGGAAAGCCCGGTCTGTGTCCAGTCCCCGGAGGAGCCTGACGCTCCAGCGGCCAATGCGATCGAGCTGCCCTTCGCAGAGACCGCAGTCGGCACCATGAGCGAACCCGTCGTCGATGCAACAGCTGTCGCTCCGCCCGATGCGGATGCGGACTCGACCGGGACCGTGCCGGTGACCGTGCGCGCCGTTGCATCGTTCGTCGACGGGATCGGCTCGGGCTGGCATTCCGGAGCGTTCGGAGTTTCGCGTGCGCAATCGGGCACTCGGACGAGCCTGAGTCGTGACGCCCAATCGCCGCCGACCGCGCCCGCGAACTGCTCGTACGACAGAGTGAGATCGACCGTCAGGTCGTCTGCCGTCCCATCCTCACTTACATCGATGACGTCGAGGAGCACACCTGTCACACCGGCGGCTTCAGCGGTCGCCGCATCTTCGACCTTCAACGTCACCGCGTCAGGAGACGCGCCACCATCGGTCCCGGCAACCTCGACTGTCATGCCGCCCAGGTCAGTGCTTGCCGCCGAAGAAGCCGGCACTTCGACGGTCGCCTCGTCGGGGGCGGGCAGTTCCGCACTCGGCAGGGGAAGACCCGCTTCCGGCGTTTGGGACCAAGCACCTCCGAGCAGCGTCGACGGGGCTGCGGCTTCGCCCGCGACCTTCCCGAGCGCGGCAGCCAGGTTCGAGGAGCGATCCTCCGGAGATGTAGCCGCGCGAGCCTCCCCGCTGGCGACGACGCCGAGTCCGACCGGATCCACAGCGATGATCACGGCGAGCCCTGCGGCGACACCCATCGTGACGAACTTCGACCGGAGAGTGCGGATTGCACGGGTACCGGCGCCGCCCGTGGCATTCTTGCGCTCCATGCTCATTCTCCGTTCGTCGTCGTCGGGTCGAGGGCATCGAGCCCTGTGCTGAAGTCTTGAGCCTCGGCGCCCTGACACATCCTCCGGATCTTGGCCTCCGACAGAACCTGGCCGGAGAAGACTCGAACGTTGTCGATGCGCCCGGGCCACCAGTTCGCTCCCGACCCGTCGATCAGGCCACGCCCGAGGACCAGCCCGCCGGTCGCAGGCCACGCGGTCGCTGATCGCGGAGTGGAGGCAGAGACGGGCGATCCCGCGCCAGGAGCTGAGGGCGTGCCGATCTCGCAGACCCAGATCCTCAGCGTCTTCGACGCAGCGTCGTGAGCGCCGACCAGGTGCACCCATTGGTCGCCCACGACGGGGGTGTCGGATACGGCTGTTGTCGACGCAGCACCATTCGAGTCTGTGTTCTTCATCCCGAAGGTCCAGCACCCCGTCGTGGTGACTGTGCACGAAGGCACGTAAGACACATCGAACCCGGACTGAGCGACACCGTCTTGGGATACAGCGGTGTACGTGCCCGTCTTGACCTTCTCCGCGTCGAGCCAGACGTACGCGGACACGACGAAGGACTTTCGTGTGTCGACGATGGGACCGGTGCTGGCCAGATCGTCGGTTCCGTCGAAGCTCAGCGCACGATCGCCGGGTCGGGATCCGAACAGCCCGTGCGGACCTGTCTCCCAGGAGGGACCGTCCACCACCATGCTGCGGGCTGTGCCCTTGCCGCTCGTGTCGGCGGCGTCCGTCCCGTCGCCCTCATCGAGCATCCAGATGCCGTCTTCCTTCGCCGCTCCCACGTCGAAGGTGTAACTGGTCGTCTCCGACTTGTTCCCCGCGCTGTCCACGCTGAGAACTCGTAGTACCACCGGTCCGGCGGCCGTGGGCGAGAAGGAGACAACCGCGTTGCCTGCCGCGTCAGGCAGGACGCTCGTTGCGAGCGTTGTGCTGTTGTAGGAATAGGAGAACGATTTGACGTCGGTGGTGCCCGCTCTGCTGAGCGTGAACTTCCCGTCGAATCCGACTCCACCACGCTCGAAGCCCTCGTCGTATACGGCGGACACGCCCGTTCGCACGGGAGTGACGGCGGGTGCTGCAGGCTTGCTGGTGTCGACGGAGAACTCGCACAGTGCTGTCGACCACCCCGACCATTTCGAACCATCGGTGGCCGTGACCCGATATTGATACGACTGGCCGTTCACCAGCTTCCCGGCCGTCACGGCTGCGCTGAACGCAGATCCGGACGCCTTTGCAGCGAGGGTTCCGCTGTTCCAGACCTCGGTCGCCGTCCCCGCCTGCACGATCTGGAAGTGGGCCTGCACCGTGCCACCGTCGGGATCGGAGACGACGCCGGTCAGCGTCGGAGTCGTCGTCGCGATCGCCGGGCGATTGACCCCGGAAGTGCAAGCGACAGAGGGCGACGCAAGCTTGACGCCTGTCGGCTTGTTCGGCGGGCGGTTGTAGACGATCGTCAAGCGGGCGTCGTTCTTGTAGGTCTTGTATCCGCTCGAAGTGGTCTCGTTGTTCGCCTTCAGGCCGAACGTCATCGAACCGTAGTTCGAGTCCGCCGCCGTTTTGACGCCGGCGAGGACATTCCAGCCTCGACGCACGCCGGCGTCCGAACACGCATCACCCTGGGGCGCGGTGACGTTGGCCTGGTAGACCGAAAACCGCAGGTTCCAGTTCGACGCGGAACTCGCAATCGAATCGGTCATGTAGGCGTCTGTGCGTGAGGAAGTGCAATTTCCTCGCTGACCCGGATCTGCCGAGAACTCGGCGGACACGATGTCGGCGCCCGAAAGCGTCTTCATCCAGGAAGCGAGTGTGCTGTCGCCGAACTCCCACACGAGACGGGACGTGAACGTGGTGACGCAGGCCGATGTCCAGCTCGTGGAGCAGTACCCCATGGACTCGCCCACTCGGCTGGCGGTGTCAGCCCACTTATAGATCGAAGATGTGTATCCGCCTGTCCGAATCGCGATCCACTCGGTCGGTGTTCGGGCGCCAAGCGACGGGTCGATGTGGATCGGCCACGCCGGGTCCGGATCCGTCAGCATCTGTTCGTTCGGCTCCACCACCACGTAGCCTGCGCCTCCAGCGGCGCCCACCACACGCACCGGCATGTCGAACACTCGATCGCCAGGCGTGGGGAATTCGATACGCTCCACCGGTTCTTCGGAAACCTCGTCGGCAGCGGAGTCCCACATCGACGACTGCGGTGACCAGAACACCGAGTTCTCGTCACCGTCAACGATCTCGAATCCGACCTCATCGATTCCTCGCAAGGTCAGCCCCTCAGAGGAGTACACCCGATATGGCACATCGAAGCCATCGCCCGGAAGATCGGCAGCCTGGCGCACCGAAGCGAGTGCGGTCCGCCACCATTCGGTCGCATCCGCAGAGTCCAGTTCGAGGATCGGACGAAATCCGGAGCCGTCCTCCATGACGGAAAGGGTGAGCCGCACGCCATCAGCGAGCGGATAGGTGACAAACCGGCCGTCGATGACGGGTGTCGGGAGAGCGAGCGGGAACCGCATCGCCACCCACGCGTCGTCCCTCTGAACCACGCCCAACGGCATGCCTACTCCGGCTTCGCCGCCCGGGTTGAACCACATCGGATACACGGGAGCTTCGACGGAGAGCATCCGATCGGTGTCAGGGGCTACGGCCTCGTCCACATCATCGGGGACGACATCGGACGGGGCCGGCGTGCCGGTCGGTGCCTCGGCGGCATCAGCCGCGTCGGCTGTGGTCGAGGGTTCCGTCGCGATGGCGGGGTCGACGTCTTGCCATTCGCCGTCGATGCTCGTGCGGCCGGCGACTGCGTCGACCGTCATCCTCGTGCGGCCATCCGGCTGGGCGTAGACGGAAACCCACGGAGTGCGCTCATCCAACACCTCGACGTCCGAGTCGCACGCCGCAGCCTTGACACCGGCTTCGTTCGCGCTCGACGCGCGCAACTCGGCGCAGTCGGCTCCCGGAGAGCTAGCCAGGTTGACCGCCACGACGATTCCGGTGGCGGCGAGAACGGCGACGAGTCCGCCCGCGATCCAGCGCTGGCTCGCGCTCGAACGCTCGATTGACGACAGCACACCCATGATTGCTCCTCGCAACGCCAGCAAAATTCTGCTCAGCGCGCGACGAGGTGTCGCGGTCGATCACATCGACCCGGCCTCTCAACCATTGAGCGAGCTGATCATATTCTGTGAATCTTCTGGATGTCAATTGAGCCGGTTATTCGCCCGATAAACCCGCCTGGCGGGTTGTGGAGACCGCGGTCGGTTGGGCGTTGGGCCCGGTGGCTGCAGCGGTGGGCAAGGTGTTCACGCCGGTGGCGAACAGGGTGACGGCTGCGGTGTCGAGTGCGTTCAAACCTCTCGCGTCTCGTGGGGGTCAGGTGGCGGGGGCGTCGGTGCGTCCGTCGAGTTCGCCGTTGCAGAGCATCCGTCCGTCCGCGGCGGCGAAGCCGTCGTCGTCGGGTGGGAGTCGGCCGATGTCGTCGTGTGCGGCGAATAGTTTCGTGCCGGGCACGTCGGTGTTGATGGCGGACGGGGCGAAGAAGGAGATCGAGAAGATCGAGCTCGGTGACCTGGTGCTGGCGACGGATCCGGAGACGGGGAAGACGTCCGCGCGACCGGTGGTCGCCACGATCACCGGTACCGGGGTGAAGGATCTCGTGACCGTGTCGGTCACGGATGGGTCGGGGCAGACGGGTCAGGTGACCGCGACTGCGGGTCACCCTTTCTGGGTTCCCGACATCGAGGAGTGGGTGGACGCGGGAGAACTGCGTCCGGGGATGTGGGTGCAGACCTCGTCTGGTACCTGGGTGCAGGTCACCGCGATCGAACACGATCACCGTGAGCAGACCGTCCACAACCTCACCATCGACACCACCCACACGTACAGCGTCTACGCTGGTGCCGACGCTGTTATCACCCACAACTGCGGTGTGGTGGATCCTGGTGAAATTCGATTTAGCCAAAGCAGTGTGAGCTCGACATTCCGCGATGGTGGATCAATCGCGGATCTCGCAGAGGGGCTCAAGAGCGGGAGTATCCGACCTAGCGATGTTCCGCCGATTCGGCTGGTGGAGCGAGGGAATGCCCTCTTTACACTGGATAATCGTCGGCTACTAGCATTTCAACAGGCCCGAGTCCCCATTCCGTTCCGCATGGCGACGCCCGAAGAAATTGCGACCCAGGCCTGGAAGTTCACAACCGGGAACGAAGGGATATCTATCATCGTACGAGGATTGGGATAGCGTGGAATTCAATAGTATTGATTCTGAGAAATTTGACCGCGCGGAATTTGCACAATTCTTACTAGGCCTGGCAAATTCTGCCAAGCAAAAGCCCGAGGAGTGGGAGAACGCGACGCTACCCGATTTCCTTAGGGCGTGGTCTGCGTGGATCAGTGACATGGATGGGTACTTCCGGAACCGCGGACAGGAGGTTCCGGAGGAGGTCTCTTGGCAATTGATCGCGCAGACTCTTCTTGCCGCGCGACTCTACGAATAGCGGCGACGGACCCGGAGACGGGGAAGACGTCCGCGCGACCGGTGGTGACCACGATCACCGGTACCGGGGTGAAGGACCTCGTGACCGTGTCGGTCACGGATGCTTCGGGGCAGACAGGTCAGGTGACCGCGACTGCGGGTCACCCGTTCTGGGTTCCCGATATCGAGGAGTGGGTGGACGCGGGAGAACTGCGTCCGGGGATGTGGGTGCAGACCTCGTCTGGTACCTGGGTGCAGGTCACCGCGATCGAACACGATCACCGTGAGCAGACCGTCCACAACCTCACCATCGACACCACCCACACGTACAGCGTCTACGCTGGTGCCGACGCTGTTGTCACCCACAACTGCGGAACCGGGGCGACGGGCTCGCCTCGGCTTCCAAGTCAGTTGTCGGGCGGAAGCGCGACCAACAGCGTCTACATCGGCGTACGCGCGGGCGATGATGTGTATGTCGGGATCACGAACAACGTGGCCCGCAGGACGGACCAGCACGGAGCGCGATTCGATACGCTGCAGGTTATCGGAACCTCACTCACCCGTGGGGAGTCTCGCGCCGTTGAACAAGCGCTCATCGTTCAGAATTCGGGATTTGAGAACCTGATCAACAGTATCTCGCCGCGACATTCTTTCTATGATCAGGCTGTCGAGTGGGGGCGAGCATGGCTGACAGCAAACGGGAGATGATATGAACCTGGAACTGCTGAAACGCAGCAGACATCGACCTACTGATGGGGACATGTTCGAGATGCAGGTCTCCGGAGGACCTCGGCTCTTGGGTCGCGTCGCCGCGGCAGATATACATGATCTGACTCGCACGCCAATGCCCGGAGCGAACCTGATCTATGTCTTTCAGCCCGGCATCGAGATCGAGGATCTGCTAACTCCGACCAAGGAGCAACTGCTTCTCGCTCCGATCTTCACGAATCGCATGGGATGGACGAGAGGGTACTTTCGTCATCTCGAGAACCGTCCCCTCGGGGAAGAAGGCACGCTTGTCGACCTCTGCTTCTGGGACGCGTTTTGGAAGTCGCACGTAGACGAAAATCGGCGCAGGATTTCTTCGAGAAGCGAGCCTTGCGGTCCGTGGGGGTTGGCAAGCTATCTGTGGATAGATGACCACGTCAGCGATGCCCTCGGCATCCCCCGCTCAGAGTGATGGTGCTTATCCAGGAGCACAGGCCGCGAACGGCGGCTTCAACTATGTTCGAGGCATCAGCGACAGAAACCCCAATCTTGCAACTTACATGCAGGCGGCCGAGAGCTTTCTTCGGGGATTCAATGGAGGCTGAGATGTTCGGAGTCAACGACCGCGAGGGCAAGTGGTTCGCCGTGCCGCTGGGCGGGGCTGGTGGTTACGCGATCGGGATCGTCGCCCGTGCGAGCCGCTCGAGCATCCTTGCGGGTTATTTCTTCGGCCCCCGACGCGATTCACTCCCCACACTCGCCGATGTGCGCGATCTGACCCCCGCGACGTCGATACTCCAGGGGATGTTCGGCTACCTGGGGTTGAGAGATGGCACGTGGCCGATTCTCGGTCGCCAAGATGATTGGCGCCGGGAGGAGTGGCCGATGCCGATCCTGTTCCGGCAGGAACCTCTGAGGGGCATCATCACGCGGGTGATCTACGACAGCGATGACCCTAGCAAGCAGGTCCGAACGGAAGTCATGCCCAAGGGCAGCCCGATCACCCCCAAAGACGGCATGATGGGTGCCGGATTCGTGGAGTCGGTGCTCACCAAGAAACTCAACCCGTGAGCTCGCGCAACCGCACCAGACGCTCGTGGCCGGTCTCTTCAAGCTCCGCGATGTCGTCGCGGGACTTGAGGAAGTCGGAGAACGAGCGGTAGCCGAGGGCCTTCTCGCTGAACGACGGGTCCATGCGACGCATGTGCGTCTTCACGGCGGAACTGTGCAGCCACTCGTCGGCATCGGCCTTGTCGTGGCCGAGACGCAGGGCGCGCTCGAGCAGCTGTGTCGCTTCGCCCTGTTCGTCGAGCTTGGGCTCCTCGACCTTGGCCGCGGCTGCCTTCGACCTCGCGCGGCGCGGGGCCTTGGCCTTCGGCGCATCCGCCGCGTCGGCCGTGTCCGGCACCGTCTCCGGCGCGGGCTCCGCCACGGCCTCGGCCTTCGCAGCGACAGCGGGAGCCGCCTTCACCGGACGCACGACACCGGGCAGCGAGTCGTACGACTCGAACTCGTCGCAGGCCGCGGCGAGCGACTTGGCCGTCGAGCCGGACACGCCGACGCCGATCACATAGCGCCCGAGACGCTTGCAGCGCTGGGCGAGCGGCACGTAGTCGCTGTCGCCGGCCACGATCACGACGTGCGTGAGGTCGGGCAGGCGGAACATGTCTTCGACCGCGTCCACGGCGAGCCGGATGTCGGCGCCGTTCTTGGCGTAGGCGGCGGCCGGGAACAGCTGCACGAGGTCGACGGCGCGGGCCACGAGCTGCGAGCGGTACACGGCGTTCACGGGGGAGGACCAGTCGGCGTATGCGCGCGTCAGCACCAGGGTGCCGAAGGACGCGGCGTAGTCGATGATGGCGCCGACCTCGATCATGGCCCGGCTGAGGCGCTCGACGACGTCGGGGTCGTTCGGGTTCTCGGTGATCCGCTGCCGGTCCTTGCCGTAGGCGTTGCGCCCGTGCACCCGGTCGTACCAGGAGATGACGATGTTGTCGAAGTCGAGGTAGACGGCGACGCGGGCATCGGTGGTCTCGGCCATGATCAGGCCTCCTCACGGGGGTAGCGGACGCCGATCTGCGCCCTGATCTCATCAAGCGTGCCCATGATGGCGACGCTCTCCGCGATCGGCAGGATGTCGCCCTCGAGGATGCCGTCGCGCACCAGGCGCTCGGCAGCGAGGGCCTGGAACTGCATGCCGCGCCCGTCGACCTCGGAGACGTACTCCTCCTGCACCGTGCCGTCCGGGAGGGTGACGCGGAACGTGGTGGGGGTGTACCAGACCCGGTCGATGTCGATCCGCGCCTGGGTGCCGATGATGCTGGCCGCGTTCGGCCCGGATGCCCGCGAGGAGGAGAGCGTGGTCGAGATCGCACCGCCCTCGTGGGTCATGACGGTGGCGACCTCGGAGTCGGCGCCGGTCTCGATCAGGCGGCCGACGGCGCGGATGTCGGTCGGAGCGCCCAGCATGTCCCAGACGAAGGAGATCGGGTAGATGCCCAGGTCGAGAAGCGCGCCGCCGCCGAGCTCCAGGGCGTTGAGCCGGTGTGTCGGGTCGGTGGGCAGCAGCTGCGTGTGATCGGCGCTGACCGCGCGGATCTCGCCGAGGGCGCCATCGGCGATGAGCTCGCGGATGCGGATCATGTGCGGCAGATACCGCGTCCACATCGCCTCCATCACGAGGAGGCCCTTCTCGGCGGCGAGCGCCTGCAGGTCTTCGGCCTCGGCGCGGTTCAGCGTGAACGCCTTCTCGGCGAGCACGTGCTTGCCGTGCTCGAGCGCGAGCCGGGCGTTCTCGTGATGCATCGGATGCGGAGTGGAGACGTAGATGATGTCGACGTCGGGGTCGGACACCAGCGCCTCATAGGAGGGGTGCGCGTGGGCGATGTCGAAGCGGGCGGCGAACGCGTCGGCCGACTCCTGGGAACGTGAACCCACCGCCACGAGGTCGAGCCCCGCCGTGCGCAGATCGGATGCGAACGCGCCGGCGATACCGCCGGTAGCGAGGATTCCCCAACGAAGACCAGTCATGGTCTCAGCGTACGGGGTGGGGTGCACATGTCGGACTGTTACACCCCGAGACGTCCGGCGACGGCCGCCTGGTCGCGGGTGCGCGCCCGCTCCTACCGTGACGAGCATGACCGAACCCCTCATCATCGGCGCCATGGTGCGCACCCTGGGGGCCTACCCCTCGGGTTGGCGGCAGCCCGGCGCGCACCGCGATCCGGCCGCGGACGCCGCCATCCTCCGACACATCGCACGCGAGGGGGAGGAGGCCGGGCTCGACTACCTCTTCTTCGGCGACTGGCTCGCGACGGGCCCCGACCTGGAGTTCCGCGACCCGTATCTGCTGGCGCGCATCGACCCGGTGAGCGCGGTGCTGTTCCTCGCCGGGGTCACCTCGCGCATCGGCCTGATCGCCACGGTCAACACCACCTACGCCGATCCGTACACGACGGCGCGCTCGCTGGCCTCACTCGACGTGCTCACCGGCGGACGTGCGGGCGTGAACCTCGTCACGGGCGCCGAGCCGCGCGCCGCGGGCAACCACGGCCGCGACGCGCACGCCGACAACGAGACGCGCTACGACCGCGCCGAGGAGTTCGTCGAGGCGCTCCGACGCCTGTGGGGCTCGTGGGACGAGGATGCCTGGATCGCGGATGCCGCGCGCGGCGTGCTCATCGACCCCGAGGGGCTCCGCGCCGCCGACCTGCAGGGCTCGCAGGTGCGGGTCACCGGTCCGCTCAACGTCGCCCGCCCGCCGCAGGGGCAGATCCCGATCGTGCACGCCGGCACGTCGCCGCGGTCGCGTGCGCTCGCCGCGACCGAGGCCGACCTCGCGCTGACCGCCGCGCCGACGCTCGCCGACGCGATCGCCACGCGCCGCCTGCTGCGCGACATCGCGGCCGAAGCCGGACGGTCTCCGGATGCGGTGAAGGTGATCGCCCCGGTGCTGCCGGTCGTCGCCGACACGGATGGCGACGCCCGCCGCATCGTCGAGCGCCTGCTCGCGCTGGTGCCGCTCGCGGAGGGACATCAGGCCGGACGCACCGCGTTCCCGCCCAACCGCACGGTGGCCGCGCTCGCCGATGCGTTCGACGTCGCCGCAGACGACCCGCTGCGCGCGTCGGAGTTCGACCGCCCGGTCACGGCCGCCGAGGCGCAACGGTTGGGGGAGCGCGGCTCCGCACTCATCGAGCGCCTCGCCGGCATCGCCGGACTGCGCGTCTCGGGAGCCGGGGTGACGACCGGCGATCCGCTCACCTGGCGGCACCTCGTGGCTGCCAACGCGGTGCCGGCGGCCTTCGTGGTCGGCGACGCCCGCACGATCGCTGACCACTTCGAGACCTGGCGCGACGAGGGGGCGGCCGACGGTTTCAACGTGCTGTCGGCCTTCCAGCCCGCCCAATTCGAGGCGTTCACGCGGCAGGCCGCCCCCGAGCTGCGCCGCCGCGGGCTGCTGCGAGACGCGGCGGAGAGCGAGGGCGCGACCCTCCGCGACCGTCTGCGCATTTCCTCGTATGTCGACGCGTGACCACGCATGTCGTCGCGCGACACCCGGTGTCCGCCGCCTCGCGGCACGGCCACTCCGATTCCTACCGTGAACACATCCCGACACCCGAAGCCCAGGAGACCCTCCGCATGAACCGCCGTCTCATCCGTGCCGCCGCCATCGCGGTCCCGCTCGTCCTCGCGGGCAGCCTCGCCGCCTGCGCCTCCTCGCCCGCTCCTGCGAACGCCCCCGCCGAGGGCGGCGACCCGGTCACCGGCGGCACGCTCACCTACCTCGAGCACCAGGCGTACACGAACCTGTACCCGCCGCAGGCCGGCTTCTACCCGAACGGCGGCATCGTCAACAACATCGCCGCCCGCCTGACGTGGCAGAACCCGGAGACGCTCGAGATCGAGCCGTGGATCGCCTCGGACTGGACCGTGAACGCGGATGCCACCGAGTACACGTTCGACCTGAACCCCGACGTGACGTTCTCGGACGGCACGGTGCTCGATGCCGCGGCCGTCGCGAAGAACTTCGACACGTACGGCCTGGGCGATGCGGAGCGCGGCCTCACGGTCTCGGAGGCGATCAACAACTACGCCAGCAGCGAGGTCGTCGACGAGGACACCGTGACGTTCCACTTCAGTGCGCCGTCGCCCGGGTTCCTGCAGGCCACCTCGACCATCAACTCGGGCCTGCTGTCGCCTGCGACGCTCGACGGCACGATCGAGGACTTCGGCGCGGGCAACGCGGCCGAGATCATCGGATCCGGCCCCTTCACCGTCACCGACGAGAAGCTCGGCACCGAGTACACGCTCACCGCCCGTGACGACTACGAGTGGGGCCCCGACAGCGTCGACAACGACGGCCGCCCCTACCTCGACGCCGTGCACGTGCTCATCACCCCCGAGGACTCGGTGCGCATCGGCTCGCTGCTCGCGGGTCAGGCCGACTACGTCCGCTACGTGCAGGCGTTCGACGAGGACCGCGTCGAAGGCGCCGGCTTCACGCTCTACGCCCCGCAGACCCGCGGCGTGAACAACTCGATCGCTCTGCGACCCGAGAACCCGCTGCTGGGCGACATCCGTGTGCGCCAGGCGCTCGTCGCCGCCGTGGACGCGAAGGAGGTCGTCGACACGCTCTTCACCGAGAACTACCCGGTGGCGACGTCGGTGCTCTCCTCGCAGGCCGTCGGCTACAAGGACGAGTCCGCGCACTACGCCTACGACCCCGACAAGGCCGAGGAGCTGCTCGACGAGGCGGGCTGGGAGCCCGGCTCCGACGGCATCCGCGAGAAGGACGGCGAGCGCCTGTCGATCACCGTCTACGAGGCCAAGCCGCAGCCGCTGTCGAAGCAGACGCTCGAGCTCGTCGCGCAGCAGCTGGCGAAGGTCGGTGTGGAGCTCTCGGTCAAGCCCGGCGACGCCGGCAGCGCGGCCGAAGACACCCGCGATCCGCTGAAGACCGGCTTCTACCACTCGATGGTCGGACGCGCGGACCTCGACGTCATCAAGAGCCAGTACTTCACGAAGAACCGCGACGTGCTGATCTCGAAGGACGCGAAGCTCGACGAGCTGCTGCTCGCCGTGGCCTCCGAGCCCGACTCCGACAAGCGCATCGCCGCCTCGCAGGCCGTGCAGGACTACATCGCCGAGCAGGCCTATGTCATCCCGCTGTTCGAGGAGCCGCAGGTGTACGGCACCGCGACCTACGTGCAGGGCGTCGCCTTCGAGTCGGTGGGGCGTCCGACGTTCTCCGGCGTCTGGCTCGCCGAGCACTGAGAGCGCCGGTGACACGATGAGCTTCGTCCTCCGACGAGCCGGGCAGGCCGCGATCGTTCTGATCGCGGCCTTCACGGCCACCTTCTTCCTGCTGCAGCTGCTGCCGGGTGATGCGATCCTGATCAAGTTCTCCGACCCCAGCCTCGGGCTGTCGCCGGACCAGCTCGACAGCATCCGCGCCACCTACGGCGCAGACCTGCCGTGGTGGGAGCAGTACGTGCACGCGGGCCTCGGCTTCCTCGCCGGGGACTTCGGGTTCTCGACCCAGTTCGGCACCCCGGTGCTGACGATGCTGGGCGAGGCCCTCCCCGCGACGCTGCTGCTCGCGTCGCTCGGACTCATCGTGGCGCTGATCCTCGCCATCCTCATCGCCGGGCTCTCCTCGCTCGCGCCGTTCGCCTGGCTGCGCGACGGTCTGCGCCAGGTGCCCGGGCTGTTCGTGGCGGTGCCGGTCTTCTGGCTCGGCATCCTCCTCATCCAGGTGTTCTCGTTCGGGCTCGGATGGGTGCCGATCGTCGGGGCCGACCCGGTGGCCGGGCTCGTCCTGCCGGTGCTCACCCTCGCCGTGCCGATCTCGGCCCCGTTGGCCCAGGTGCTGGTGCGCGCGATCGACCAGGTGCAGGCGCAGCCGTTCGTCACGGTGGTGCGGGCGAAGGGCGCTCCGCCGCTGTGGGTGCTCACCCGTTCGGTGGCCCGGAACGCCGCCGTGCCGACCCTGACCATCGCCGGTGTCCTGTTCGGCGAGCTCGTCGGCGGGGCCGTGGTGACCGAGACCGTGTTCGGCCGCACGGGCATCGGTCGCCTCACCGAGCAGGCCGTGGCGAACCAGGACATCCCGGTGCTGCAGGGCGTCGTGCTGCTGTCGGCCCTCGGCTTCGTGATCATCAGCTTCGCGGTCGACCTCGTGACCCCGCTCATCGACCCCCGCCAACGCACCGTCGCCCGCGCCTCGGCGCCCCGCGCACTCCAGGAGGCGACCGCATGACCGCTCCCGTGATCATCGATCCCGTGGTCGGGCCCGACCCGGCCGCGCCCGCGCATCCGGCCGCGACCGAGACCGAGAAGGCCCCTCGCCGCCGACTGCGCGGCCGCGCCTGGGGCCTGTACCTGGCCTACGCGGTCGTCGCGCTCGCCGTGCTCTGGGCCGTCATCCCCGGGGTTTTCGCCCCCGGCGACCCGCTCACGGGCGTCCCGGCCGACAAGCTGCTCGCGCCGAGTGCCGCGCACTGGTTCGGCACCGACACCCTCGGCCGCGACCTGTTCGGCCGGGTCGTGCACGGCGCGGTGCACTCGCTCTCGGGAGCGCTCATCGCCGTCACGGTCGGCCTCGCCCTCGGCACGCTGATCGGTGCGATCGCCGGTGCCGTCGAGGGTGTGGTCGACGACGTGCTGATGCGTGTGGTCGACGTGCTGCTCGCGATCCCGGGACTGCTCCTCGCCCTCACCGTCATCATCCTGCTCGGCTTCGGCACCGTGAACGCCGCGATCGCGGTCGGTCTCGGCAGCGTCGCCGCGTTCGCCCGGCTGATGCGTGCCGAGGTCGCCCGTGTGCGGCGCACCGAGTACGTCGAAGCGGCCTTCGGCAGCGGCGGCACGTTCTTCACGGTCCTGCGCCGGCACGTGCTGCCGAACTCACTGACCCCGATCGTCGCGCTCGCCGCACTGCAGTTCGGCACCGCGATCCTCGCGATCTCGACGCTCGGGTTCCTCGGCTACGGTGCGCCGCCGCCCACGCCGGAGTGGGGCCTGCTGATCGCCGACGGCCGCAACTACGTGGGGACCGCCTGGTGGCTCACCGCCCTCCCCGGTCTCGTCGTGGTCGTCGTCGTCCTCAGCGCCAACCGGATCAGCCACCGCATCGGAAGGAGCGCGAAGTGAGCACCGTCATCTCCGCCACCGACCTCCGGGTCTCCTACGGGGACAAGGACCGCCGCCGCGAAGTCGTGCACGGCGTCTCGTTCGAGATCGCCGAGGGCGAGACCCTGGCGCTCGTGGGGGAGTCGGGTTCGGGCAAGTCCACCACCGCGCACGCCCTGCTCGGGCTGCTGCCCGAAGGCGGCCGCGTCGACGGCGGGCGGGTACTGCTCGGCGACCTCGACATCTCGGGGTGGTCCGACCGTGCGCTGCGCGGCATCCGCGGACCCGAGATCGGTCTCGTGCCGCAGGATCCGACCACCTCGCTCGACCCCGTGCGCACGATCGGTGCGCAGGTCGAGGAGATCCTCCGTCTGCACGGGCACCGGGACCGCCGGTCGCGACGGGCACGGGCCATCGAGCTGCTCGACCGGGTCGGCATCGACGACCCCGACCTGCGGGCGCGCCAGTATCCGCACGAGCTCTCGGGCGGCATGCGTCAGCGCGTGCTGATCGCGACGGCGATCGCCCTGCGGCCGCGGCTCCTGATCGCCGACGAGCCGACCAGCGCGCTCGACGCCACGGTGCAGCGCAAGGTGCTCGACCTGCTCGACGAGCTGCAGCGCGAGGAAGGCACCAGCATCCTGCTCGTGACCCACGACCTCGGTGTCGCGGCCGACCGGGCCGAGCGGCTCGTCGTGCTCAAAGACGGTCGCATCGTCGAGCAGGGCTCCAGCGAGGCGGTGCTCGCCGCACCGGCCGACCCGTACACGAAGCAGCTGCTCGCCGACGCTCCGGCGTTCGCGACGGGTTTCCGTCGGCCCGACGCCCCGCCGTTCCTGCGCGATGCCGCGGCGGTCGCCGCCGAGAACCCCTGGGCGATCGTCGCCGACGGACTCGTGAAGGAGTTCCGCGTCGCGGGGCGCGAGCGCTTCCGGGCCGTCGACGACGTGTCGTTCCGGGTGCGCAAGGGCACCACACATGCGCTCGTGGGGGAGTCGGGCTCGGGCAAGACCACGACGGCACGACTCGTCACCCGCTTCCACCAACCGGATGCCGGGACGATCGAGGTCGACGGCGACGACGTGACCCACGCGAAGCGCGAGCAACTGCGGGTGCTCCGCCGACGCATCCAGCTCGTCTACCAGAACCCGTTCGCCTCGCTCGACCCGCGCCAGCAGATCGCGGAGATCGTCGCCGAGCCGCTGGTGAACTTCGGCGTCGGCAGTCGCACCGAGCGCCGCGAGCGCGCTCTCGCCCTCCTCGACCGGGTGTCACTCCCCGCCGAGGTGGCACGGCGCACCCCGCGTGAGCTGTCGGGCGGACAGCGGCAGCGCGTCGCGATCGCCCGCGCGCTGGCGATCGACCCCGACATCGTGGTGCTCGACGAGGCGGTGTCGGCGCTGGACGTCACGGTGCAGGCCCGCATCCTCGAGCTGCTCACCTCCCTGCAGGCCGAACTCGGGCTCACCTACCTGTTCATCTCGCACGACCTCGCGGTGGTGCGGCGGATCAGCCACACGGTCTCGGTGATGCGCCGCGGCCGGATCGTCGAGGAGGGGCAGACGGAAGACCTCTTCCGCGACCCGCAGCACGACTACACCCGGGAGCTGCTGGCCGCAGTACCGGGACGAACGGAGACCGTCGTATGACCACCCCCACCGTCGCCTTCTTCACCCGACTGCTCGACGACGCCGCTCCTGCCGAGCGATATGCGTTCGCGACCGCGCAGATTCAGCAGGCCGAGCGACACGGCATCGGACGGGCGTGGGTCGCGCAGCACCACTTCCATGCGGCCGAGGGCGGGCTGCCGTCGCCGCTGGTGTTCCTCGCGAACGTCGCCGCCGTGACCTCGAACATCCGCCTCGGCACCGGGGTGATCACGCTGCCGCTGGAGGATCCCGTGCGGGTGGCGGAGGACGCCGTGGTCGCCGATCTGCTCTCCCGGGGGCGCGTGGATCTGGGACTCGGCAGCGGCGGCACGCCCTCGTCGTTCGTGCCGTTCGGGGAGGACGTGCGCGGCAAGGCGCCGACCTACGACCGGAAGCTGCGGACACTGCTCGACGCTCTCGCCGGCCGTGACGTCGGGGCGGGCAACACCCTCTACCCGGATGCCGGAGATCTCGCCGACCGTGTCTGGCAGGCGACCTTCTCGGCGCCGGGCGGACACCGTGCCGGCATCCACGGGCACGGGCTGCTCCTGTCTCGCACGCAGCCGCGCAGTGCCGACCGGCTGCACGCGCCCCTGTCTGCCCTGCAGGATCCGATCATCGACGCGTACCTCGAAGCGCTGCCGGAGGGGGTGGCGCCGCGGATCACCGCCTCGCGCACCGTGTTCGTGGCCGACGACCGTGCCGAGGCGCTGCGCTTCGCCGAGGTCGGTCTGCGCCGGGCGGCCGAGGGCTTCCGCCGTCAGGGCCAGACCATCCCGGGCGACAGCATCGACGAGCTGATCGCCGCGCTCGACACGCACCTGGGCACGCCGGAGCAGGTGGCGGAATCGCTCGCCGCCGACACCACCCTCGCCCGCGCGACCGAGGTGGCGTTCCAGGTGCACTCGGTCGACGCCCCGCACGAGCACGTGCTGCGCTCGATCGCGCTCTTCGCCGACGAGGTCGCCCCGGCCCTCGGCTACGCGCTGACCCCGACCCCGCCCCGAACCAGTACCGACCAGAACCTCACCCTCAAGGAGAACGCATGACCGACGACATCGTGGACCGGATCGCGGAGGTGACGCCGGAGCTCGATGCCCTGCGCCGTCGCCGTCCGGTGACCAGGGAGCAGCTGCAGGCGAGCTTCGACGCCCTCTTCCAGCCGGTGAGCACGGAGCACGTCTCGCAAGCCGAACGCGAACTCGTGGCCGCTTTCGCCACCGGTCTCGCCGGAGCCGAAGACCCGACCGCCGAGTTCTACGCCGGTCGTGCGCAGGAGGCCGACGCCCAGCGCGCGGCCGTCGTGCTCGCGGAGGCCTCCCGGGCGGCGACCACCGGACCCTTCGGCGCCTACACCGAGCTCGGGCTGCAGGCCGAGAACACCGACGGGGCGCGCTATGTCCCGTCCGAGACTGTCATCGCCGCGGTGGGTGAGCGCCTCGCCGCCGCCCTCGCGCACACGCACCTCCTGGTGTTCCGCCCCCGCGAGGCTTCGGGCGCCGACCTCGGTCGCCTGCTCGACGCGGGCTGGTCGGCGGACGGCATCGTGACGCTGTCGCAGCTGGTGTCGTTCCTCGCCTTCCAGCAGCGCGTCGTCACCGGGCTCCGTGTGCTCGCCGCTGCGGGCTTGACCGCCGAGATCTCCGAGGAGGAGGCCGCATGACCGCCGAACAGAGCGTGCTCCGGCACGACGACGCCCCGCACCCGCACGCGTTCACCCGCGGCGAGGTCGGATGGGTCCCGCACCTCGAGCCCCTCGCCGAGGAGGAGCTGACGGAGCGGCACTACGACGGCCTCGTCGATGCGGCTCGCGCGAAGAACGACTACTTCCGCCTGCTGGCCCGCGACCCCGAGGTGCTGAAGGCCCGCACCCGGGTCGACAAAGACATCTTCTACAACGCCGCGGAGGGTCTGCCGCGAGCCGACCGAGAGCTCGCCGCGACCGCGGCCTCCCGCCGCAACGGCTGCGTGTTCTGCGCGTCGGTGCACTCGCGCTTCGCCGCGCACCACAGCAAGCGCGCAGACGACGTCGACCTGCTGCTCGACGAGGGCCTGGATGCGGACCTCGGCGAGCGCTGGAACGCCGTCGTCGCGGCATCCGTCGCCCTCACCGACACCCCGAACGCGTTCGGCGAGGACGAGATCGTCCGGCTGCGCGCCGCCGGACTCGACGACCTGGAGATCTCGGACCTCATCCACGGCGCCGCGTTCTTCAACTGGGCCAACCGGCTGATGCTGTCGATCGGACGGCCGGTGGCTCCGGCCTGACCGCTCTTACGGCACCTCGCCGTCAGGGGACGAGGATGATCTTGCCCGAGGCGGCGCCGGATTCCATGAGCTCATGGGCCTGCGCCGCCTCGGTCAGCGGCAGCTGGGGGCCGAGCTCGATCACGAAGTCACCGGCGTCGAGGAGGGCGACCGTCTCGGCCAACGCTTCGGCGCGCCAGGCGAGCTCCTCCGCGGTCAGGGGCACGGGGGAGCCGCCGGAGAAGGCGCGGATGCCGAAGGACGCGGCATCCGGTCCGCGCACGATCGTCGCGATCCGGTCGCGGTCGGCGACGAGTGCGAGGGAGGTCTCGATCGCCTCGTCGGTGCCGGCGCAGTCCAGGGCCACGGTGACGGCCTCGGGGGCGGCGTCGCGCACGCGGTCGAGCAGACCGTCGCCGTAGGCCACGGGGATCGCGCCGAGTTCGCGCAGCTGGTCGTGGCGGGCGGGGCTCGCCGTCGCGATCACGGTCGCGCCCCAGGCCACCGCGAACTGCACGGCGGCCTGTCCGACCGAGCCGGAGCCGCCGTGCACGAGCAGCACGTCGCCCTCGGTGACCCCGAGCGAGCGCAGCGACTGGTACGCGGTGCCCGCGGGGATCCCGATCGCCGCCCCCTCGGCGGTCGTGACGGAGTCGGGGAGCTTCGCAAGCTTCTCGGTGGAGATCGCGATCGCCGAGGCGTAGGTGCCGTGCGCGTCGCGGATCGCCACGCGGTCGCCGACCGCGAAGTCGTCGACGCCCTCGCCGAGCAGCTCGACCACGCCGGCCCCGTCGAACCCGACCGGACGCGGTTCGGTGATCGGGGGAGACGGCCGCTTGGCGCTCCGCAGCTTGGCGTCGATGGGGTTCGCTCCCGCTGCCTCGATGCGCACCACGACCTCGCCGCGGGCCGCGACGGGATCGGGGATCTCCATCAGGTGCAGGACATCGGGGGAGCCGAACTCGGTGTAGACGATCGCGCGTGCCATGGATTCAGGCTACCCGCGCCACACGCCCGTCGTCGCGGATCAGCGTCCGGACAGCACCTTCATGATGCGCTGCGGCGACACCGGCTGCGCGGTGCCGAGGCGCTGCGCGAACACGCTGACGCGGTACTCCTCGAGCAGCCAGCGCACCTCGACGAGCGCGGGGGGAGCATCGGACGGAAGGGGGATCGTGCCGCCCGCATCCTCGAACGCCTTCGCCATCCGCTCGTACTCGGTCATGCGCGCGCGGTCCTTGCCCGGTTCGCTGCCGAGCGTCTTCAGCCGGTCGAGCATGCCTTCGAGGTAGCGCGGGAAGTGCGCGAGACGGTCGACTCCGGCCGCGGAGACGAAGCCCGGATGCAGCAGGCCGCTCAGCTGTGTGCGGATGTCGTTCAGCGGGCCGAGCAGGGCGAGCGAGTTCTGCGACTTGATGCCGCGTTCGACATCGCGCGACTTCGTCAGGATGCGGGCCACCAGTGAGACACACGCGAAGAGCTGATCGACCAGCACGCCCGAGACGGCGTCGCGCACCCGGGTGAAGTCGGCTTCGCTGCGGACGATGCCGCCCGGTGCGGTCTGCTCGATGACCTGCCGCGCCACGGCCGCGCGGGAGTCCTCGATGAGGGCGGCGGCGGACTGGTACGGCGAGGCGGCGAGGGCGAGCTTCTCCTGGCTCGTCAGGTGCTCCTGCACGTACGACGAGGGGGAGGGGACGCCCAGCAGCACGAGCCGCAGCACGCCGTCGCGGGTGGCGGCGGCCGCGGCATCCGGGGTCGATTCGACGCGCACCGACACGGTCTTGCCCTGGTCGACGATCGCCGGGTAGCCGCGCACGACGCCGCCGGCGACGCGGGTGTCGAGCACCTCGGGCAGGTCGCCGAAGGTCCACGCCGTGAGGCCGGTCTGTTCGATCGGTGCGGCAGCGACGCGCTTGGCACCACCGCGCTCAGCGCCGTTGCGGGCACCCTTGGCGCCGGACTTCGGCGGCGCGGCGATCGAGCGGGCCACGCTGCTGCGCGCCCGGTCGGAGAGCTGCGCCTGCAGCGCCCGCAGGTCGCGACCCGAGCCGACCACCCGGCCGCGTTCGTCGACCGCACGGAAGTTCATGCGCAGGTGCGGCGGCACTCGTTCGTCGTCGAAGTCGGCGGCCGAGACGAGCTGGTTCGCGAGCGGCTGGATGAGCCGGGCCAGCGCCTCCTTGAGTGTGCGCGGCGGCAGGCCGCCGTGCGACTCCGGGCCCTGCTCGGCCAGCTCGGCGCCGAACTTCTCGGCCCAGTCCGCGGCGGGCACGACGTGACGGCGGATGGCCTTGGGCAGCGCGCGCAGCAGCCCGGTGACGAGCTCGGCGCGCAGGCCCGGAACCTGCCAGTCGAAGCCGCGGTCCTCGAGCTGCGCGAGCAGCGGCAGCGGCACGACCACGCTCACACCGTCGTCGTCGGCACCCGGCTCGAACCGGTACGCGAGGCCGAGCACCTGGTCGCCCTGCGTCCACCGCGTCGGGAACTCGCGCTGGTCGGCACGCTCCTCGTCGTCGATCAGGTCGCTCTCGCGCATCACGAGCAGCTTCGGCGTCGCGGCCATCGCCTCGCGCCACCAGCTCTCGAACGACCGCACGTCGAACACGTCGGCGGGAATGCGCTCGTCGTAGAACCGGAAGACGGCCTCGTCGCCGGCGAGGATGTCGCGGCGGCGCTCGCGCTCCTCCAGCTTCTCGAGGCGCTTGCGCAGCTCGGCGTTGCTGCGCCAGAACGCGCTCACCCGTTTGTCGATCCGTGTCGGGTCCCACTCGCCCTCGACGAGTGCATGGCGCACGAAGAGCTCGCGCGAGGCGGCCCGGTCGATGCGGGCGAACTGCACACGGCGACGCGGGATGATCTCGAGGCCGAACAGCGTCACCTTCTCGAACGCGACGGCGGCGCCGGCATCCTTCGACCAGTGCGGCTCGGTCACCTGGCGCTTGGCGAGGTCTCCGGCGAGCGGTTCGGCCCACGCCGGGTCGATGGCGGCGACCGTGCGCGCGAACGTGCGGGAGGTCTCCACGATCTCGGCCGCGATCACCGCGCGCGGACTCTTCTTGCGCAGTCCCGAGCCGGGGAAGATCGAGAAGCGGATGCCGCGGGCTCCCCGGTACTCCGCGATGCGACGGCCCTTCGGCTCCTTCGCGGGGGAGTGCGATTTGCCGGCGGGCGCAGTGCGCTCGTCGAGGAGGCCGATCTGCGACAGGAGTCCCGACAGCAGGGCGCGGTGGATGGCGTCCGGGTCGCTCGTGCCGGTGTCGTCGCCGGCGCGGTCGGGCGTCTTCACGAGCGTGCGCAGCTGGCGGTGCACGTCGAACCACTCGCGCACTCGCACGTAGTTGAGGTGCTCCGAGCGGCACAGACGACGGAACGCGCTGGATCCGAGTTCGCGCTGCTGCTCGCGCAGGTGGTTCCACAGATTCAGCAGGGTAAGGAAGTCACTGGTCGGGTCGACGAACCGGGCGTGCAGGCGGTCGGCCTCCTCGCGGCGCTCCTCCGGGCGCTCGCGCACATCCTGGATCGTCATGCCCGAGACGATCGCGAGCACATCGCGGGTCACGGTGCCGGCCGAGCCCCCGCGCCCCGCCTCGATCAGCATCCGCGCGAACCGCGGGTCGATCGGCATGCGTGCGATGTCGCGACCGGTGCGGGTCAGGTGCGGCGACCCGTCGCGACGGGACGGCTCGACCGCACCGAGCTCGGTGAGCAGGTCGAAGGCCGCCTTCACGCCCCGCGAGTCGGGCGGGGTGAGGAACGGGAATGCGGTGATGTCGCCGAATCCGAGCGACAGCATCTGCAGGATCACGGAGGCGAGCGAGGTACGCAGGATCTCGGGCTCGGTGTACTCCGGGCGCCGGTCGTAGTCCTCCTCCGAGTAGAGGCGGATCGCGATGCCGTCGCTGGTGCGGCCGGCGCGGCCGGATCGCTGGTTCGCCGAGGCCTGTGACACCGCCTCGATCGGCAGTCGCTGCACCTTGGACCGGTTGCTGTAGCGGGAGATGCGCGCGGTGCCGGTGTCGATGACGTACTTGATGCCGGGCACCGTGAGGCTCGTCTCGGCGACGTTGGTGGCGAGGATGACGCGACGGCGGACGCCTGCCACCCGACTGCGCTCGAACACGCGGTGCTGGTCGGCGGCGGAGAGCCGGCCGAACAAGGGGAGCACCTCGGTGGGGGCGCGGTCGTTCGCATAGGCGCCGCGCACGGCGTCGGCCGCATCCCGGATCTCGGCCTCGCCGGGGAGGAACACGAGCACATCGCCCGGCGCCTCGCGGTCGAGCTCGCGCAGGGCGGCGACGATGGCCGAGACCTCGTCCTCCGGCTCGGCCGGTGCGTCCTCGTCGTCCCCGTCTTCGACCTGCCCGCGGTAGCGGATCTCGACCGGATACGTGCGGCCCGAGACCTCGATGATCGGCGCCGGTGTGCCATCCGCCGCGGCGAAGTGCTTCGCGAAGCTCTCCGGGTCGATCGTCGCCGAGGTGATGATCACCTTGAGGTCGGGGCGCTCCGGGAGGATGCGGGCCAGGTAGCCGAGCAGGAAGTCGACGTTGAGGGAGCGTTCGTGCGCCTCATCGATGATGATCGTGTCGTACCGGGTGAGCAGTCGATCGCGATGGATCTCGTTGAGCAGGATGCCGTCGGTCATCAGCGCGATGCGCGTGGCGTCCGACACCTTGTCGGTGAAGCGCACCTTGTAGCCGACGAGCGTGCCGAGCTCGACCTGGAGCTCTTCCGCGACCCGCTCCGCGATCGTCCGCGCGGCGAGCCGACGCGGCTGGGTGTGCGCGATGCGCTCCCGCCCGAGCTCGAGCGCGATCTTCGGAAGCTGGGTGGTCTTGCCCGACCCGGTGGCGCCCGCGACGATCACGACCTGGTGGTCGCGGATGGCGTCGCCGATCTCGCCTCGGGCAGCGCTGACGGGCAGCTCCGGAGGGTAGGAGATCACGGGGGAGGACATAGCCCTCCATCGTATGACGGGATTCGCCCCCTACGATCATCTGGTGATCACCGCTGCAGCCCCCGTCCGCTGGTTCCGCGAGTTCGGGCGCCCGCCGCGCATCCTCGGACTGGATGTCGCTCGTGGGCTGGCGATCCTCGGCATGGCCGGCGCGCACATCGGCGAGACCGAGGCGTTCGAGTGGATGGACCCGGCGACGTGGACCGACCTCGTGCACGGGCGGTCGTCGATCCTGTTCGCGCTGCTCGCCGGAGTGTCCATCGCGCTGATGACCGGACGCAGCGTGCTGCCGGAGCGCGAGCGCCTCCCGAGCATCCGCCTGAACCTCGTCGGGCGCGGGGCAGTGATCTTCCTCATCGGACTGGCGCTGGAGATGCTGAACACTCCGATCGCCGTGATCCTCACGCTCTACGGCATCCTCTATGTCGCGGTGATCCCGTTCCTCCGGTGGCGCCCGTGGCAGCTGCTGCTCGGTGCGGCCGTGCTCGCGCTGGTCGGCCCGGCGCTGCTGGCGTTCCTCGGAGCCGTGATGCTGCATCCCTTCGGCACCGGGATCGGCTTCGTGCTCTACGGCACCTACCCGATCACGGTGTGGCTGGCTCTCGTGCTCGGCGGCATGGCTCTGGGGCGGATGCAGGTCGAGCGTGTGCGCACCGCCGTGATCGCGCTCGCGGTCGGCATCGTGCTCGCGGTGGTCGGCTACGGCCTCGGCGGCATCGGTCAGGCTGCGGGCCTCAGCACACCGGCGGAATACAGCAGCTCCTCGTTCGTCGACGGCTCCTCGTTCAGCGAGAGCTCCTTCGACGTCTCGATGCCGAACGGGTGGGAGGGGTATCCGCAGGCGCTGGAAGCGTCCGATCCGCTGGGCTCCGTGCTCGCGGCGGTGTTCGCGGTCGAGCCGCACAGCGGTGGCACGGCCGAGGTACTCGGCTCCGGCGGCTTCGCGCTGACCGTCATCGCCCTGTGCCTGCTGCTCAGCCGACCGCTGCGCTGGGTGCTGCTGCCGCTGGGCGCGCTGGGCTCCATGCCGCTGACGGCATACAGTGCGCACGTGCTGTCGATCGTGCTGTTCGGTGGGCCCGGCGGATTCTTCTCCAGCAACGAGTTCTGGGCCGCGACCGCCATCGGGCTGCTGGCCGTGACGACGCTCTGGTCGATGTTCTTCGGCCGAGGGCCGCTGGAACGGCTGGTCGGCCGTGGGGCGGCCGCGATGGCACTTGTTTCCTCATCCCCGGCCTCGACGTCGGACGCCGGTCATAGGCTGGAGGGATGAGCATTCCTGCACTCGAACTGAACGACGGCAACTCCATCCCGCAGCTCGGCTACGGCGTCTTCAAGGTGCCGCCGGCAGAGACCGAGCGCGCGGTGAGCGAGGCGCTCGAGATCGGCTACCGCCACATCGACACCGCCGCCATCTACGGCAACGAAGAGGGCGTCGGCGCTGCGATCGCCGCGTCCGGCATCGCCCGCGACGAGCTGTTCATCACGACCAAGCTCTGGAACGACCGTCACCACGGCGACGAGCCGCGTGCGGCCATCGGCGAGAGCCTCGACAAGCTCGGCCTCGAGAAGGTCGACCTGTACCTGGTGCACTGGCCGGCCCCCGCGATCGGCGACTACCTGCACGCGTTCACGAAGCTCATCGAGCTGCGCGAGGCCGGACTCACCCGCAGCATCGGCGTCTCGAACTTCCTGGTGCCGCACCTCGAGCGCGTGGTGAAAGAGACCGGCGTGGTGCCGGCGGTGAACCAGATCGAACTGCACCCGGCCTACCAGCAGCGCGACGTGGTCGCCTGGGCCGGCGAGCACGGCATCAAGATCGAGGCCTGGGGTCCGCTCGGGCAGGGCAAGTACGACCTGTTCGGCACCCCGGCGGTGGCGGATGCCGCGGCCGCGCACGGGGTCACCCCCGCGCAGGCCGTGCTGCGCTGGCACCTGCAGAAGGGGATCATCGTGTTCCCGAAGTCGGTGCGCGCCGAGCGCCTGCGCGAGAACCTCGACGTCTTCGGCTTCGAGCTGACGGATGCCGAGATCGCCGCGATCGACGCCCTCGACCCGCTCGACGGCTCGGGCCGCGTCGGCTCGCACCCGGACGAGGTCAACTGACCCCGGTCATCGGATCGGGCCCCCGGGCCTACATGACGCCCCGTGTCGCTCCGCGCGACACGGGGCGTCGTCGTGAGTAACTTCGAGGCATGACAGCTCCGTTCCGCGTCGTGGCCGTGTCGGGATCCCTGCACGAGCCGAGCAAGACGACCGCCCTCGTCCGCGCGATCACGGCCGCCGTCGCCGAGCGCGCCGAGGTCGAGTCGCAGCTCATCGAGCTCACGCAGATCGGCCCGGGCCTCGCGGGCGCGCTCCAGCGCGACCAGCTGCCGCCGGAGGTCGAGGCGCAGCTGCAGGCCATCGAGTCGGCCGACCTGCTGATCGTGGGCAGCCCCGTCTATCGGGCCTCGTTCACCGGACTCTTCAAGCACCTCTTCGACTTCGTCGGGCAGTACGACCTGGTGGGAAAGCCCGTGCTGCTCGCGGCGACCGGCGGCGGCGAGAAGCACGCGCTGATCATCGAGCACCAGCTGCGGCCGCTGTTCGCGTTCTTCCAGGCGCTCACCCTCCCGGTCGGCGTCTACGCGAGCAACACCGACTTCGACGGCTACGAGATCGCCTCGGATGTGCTGCAGGCGCGCATCTCTCTGGCCGCCGAGCGTGCCCTGCCGCTCGTGGGTTACGCGGCCTCGCGTCCCGTCGAGCTTCTCGTCGGCTGACCGACGGACTCGCTCCAACGCCGCGGGTCACTGATCGATGGTGCCCATGTTGGCCTCGTCGTGTCGCGCACCCGCCGCGGGTTCGAGCGCCGAAAGGCGCTCGGCCTGATCCGTGCTGAGTTCCACGGTGTCGGCGGCAGCGTTCTCCTCCACGCGCGCCACCCGACGGGTGCCGGGGATCGGCGCGATGTCATCTCCCCGGGTGAGGATCCACGCCAGCGCCGTCTGCGCCGGAGTCGCGCCGATCTCGGCACCGATCGCACGGACCTCGTCCACGAGACGCAGATTCCGCTCGAAGTTCTCGCCCACGAACCGCGGGTTCGTCTTGCGCCAGTCGTCGTCGGGGATGTCGGAGGGAGAGTGAAGCTGCCCTGTCAGCAGACCGTGCCCGAGCGGGGAGTACGGGACGAAGCCGATGCCGAGCTCACGGAGAACAGGCAGGATCTCCTCCTCCACGTCGCGAGTCCACAGCGAGTACTCGGTCTGCAGTGCCGAGACCGGCTGCACGGCGTGCGCCCGCCGGATCGTCTGCGCCGAGGCCTCTGAGAGCCCGAAATGAAGGACCTTGCCCTCGGCGATGAGATCGGCGACGGCGCCGGCAGTGTCCTCGATGGGCGTGTTCGGATCGACCCGATGCTGGTAGTAGAGGTCGATTCGGTCGGTGCCGAGGCGACGCAGCGACCCTTCCACTGCGGCTTTCACGTTCTCCGGTGAGCTGTCGATCACGCCGGGACCGCCATCGGCGTGCGAGACGAGCCCGAACTTCGTCGCGATCCTCACCTGATCGCGGCGGTCGCGGATCGCACGGCCGACGATCTCCTCACTGAGGTAGGGACCGTAGATCTCCGCGGTGTCGATGTGTGTCACCCCGAGGTCGAGCGCGCGGTGGATGGTGCGGGTGGATTCGTCATGGTCGAGACCACCACCTGTCGTGTAGGTGCCGGCCATGGTCATCGCGCCGAGGCCGATGCGGGAGACTTCGAGGCTCCCCAGATGTGCGTTCTTCATGTCGTTCCTTCGTCAGTGTTCCGTGCTTCGAGCAAAGCCGCTTTCTCCGGATCGAGCGCGGCCCTGTCTATGGGTGCCCCCGCAGGGACCCCCTCGCGTGTCCGGTTCGGCGTAGTTTCGATCGCATGGACACTCCGGACGCCATCAGCGACTTCCTCACGACGAGGCGCGCGAGACTCACCCCCGAGGAGGTGGGCCTGCCGGATTTCGGCGGACGTCGCCGCGTGCCGGGGCTGCGTCGGGAAGAGGTAGCCCTCGTGGCCGGATGAGTCCCGAGTACTACAAGCGCCTCGAACGTGGTCAGGCCAAGGGCGTGTCGGATGCCGTCATCGACGGCGTCAGCCGCGCGCTGCGCCTCGACGAGGCCGAGCATGCGCACCTGCACGACCTGATCCGCGCCGCGAATGCGGGCGCACGTCCGCGACAGAGCGAGCGTCCGGCGCGGGCAGTCCAGGTCTCCGCTGCCACGCGACAGACGATCGATGCGATGTCCACGGTCCCCGTCTATGTGCAGAACGGCCGTTTGGATGCCGTCGCGACCAACGCACTCGGACGCGCTCTCTTCTCGGAGATGCTCGACGGTGCTCCTGCACCCGCGAATGCCGCGCGCTTCATCTTCCTCGAGTCCCGCGCGCAGACCTTCTACCGGGACTGGGACGCCCAGACGCGGCAGATCGTCGCCGTGCTGCGTACCGAGGCGGGCCGTTCTCCATACGACCGGAGGCTCAGCGACCTCGTCGGCGAGCTGTCCACCCGCAGCGATCTCTTCCGGAAGCTCTGGGGAGCTCACGACGTCCGCGAACACCGCGCGGGCCTGAAGACGATCCATCACCCGGTCGTCGGCGACCTCGACCTCACGTACCAGGCGATGGATCTCGCGTCCGACCGCGGGCTGCAGATGATCGTGTTCTCCGCGGAGCCGGGTTCCGCCAGTCGAGACCGGTTACAGCTTCTCGCCAACCTGACCGAGACAGCGGCGGAGGCGAGAGGATAGCCGTATGACCAACCGGCTCGCCGACACGCTCAGCCCGTATCTCCGTCAGCATCAGGACAACCCCGTCGACTGGCACCCGTGGGGCGAAGAGGCGTTCGCGGAGGCCGCGCGCCGCGACGTGCCGCTGCTGATCTCGATCGGCTACTCGACCTGCCACTGGTGCCACGTGATGGCGCGGGAGTCCTTCGCCGATCCGGATACTGCCGCCCTCATTAACGAGGGCTTCGTCGCGGTGAAGGTCGACCGCGAAGAGCATCCGCAGGTCGACGGCGCCTATATGGCCGCAGCCTCCGCCTTCACGCAGAACCTCGGCTGGCCGCTCACGGTCTTCACGACGCCGCGGGGGCGCACGTTCTACGCCGGCACCTACTGGCCGCCGGAAGCCCGTGGCCAGATGCCCGGCTTCCGCGACGTGCTCGCCGCAGTGCGCGAGGCATGGACCGTGCGGCGCGAGCAGGCTGAGGAGTCGGCGGATGCCGTGACCGACGCCCTCGCCCGCGCGGCGGAGTCCACACCCTCGGACCTGCCCGACGTGGTGGCGATCGCGACAGCGGCGGAGACGATCGCGCAACGGGAGGACCGCGTGTACGGAGGTTTCGGCGGGGCCCCGAAGTTCCCCGTCGCCACGACGCTGCGGTTCCTGCAGCATCCGCTGGTGCGGGAGGGCGCTCCGCAGGCCGCGGCGTCGGCGGCACGGGCGCTCGCCGCGATGGCCGGGTCCGACCTCCGCGACGCCGACGGCGGCTTCTTCCGATACGCCACCCAGCGCGACTGGACGGTGCCGCACTACGAGCGGATGCTCACCGACAACGCGCAGCTGCTCGACATCGCGCTCGACGCGGGGGACGAGTCGACCGTGCGCGGGATCGCCGCCTTCCTGATCGACGTGCTCCGTCGCGACGGCGGAGGGTTCGGAGCCGCGCAGGATTCCGAGTCGACGATCGACGGCGCCCGCAGCGAGGGCGGCTACTACCTTCGTCCGGTCGTCGACCGCGCGGACCTGGAGCCGCCGGCTGTCGATGGCAAGGTGATCACCGGGTGGAACGGCCTGGCGATCGGCGCGCTGTCCCGGGCGGGTGCGGCATTCGGCGAGCGGGCCTGGATCGATGCCGCCGCTGCCGCCGCCGACCATGTGCTGCGGGTCAACCGGAATGCCGCCGGCGCGCTCGTGCGCACCTCGCTCGACGGCCGCGCATCCGCCGCAGTGGCGACCCCCGCCGATCTCGGACTCCTCGCCGACGGCCTGTTCGCCCTCGCCCTCGCGACGGGGAAGGCGGAGTGGGCTGTCACGGCACGCGGCGTCCTCGACGACGCTCTCGCCGGCACCGGCGGCGACGATCCGCTGCTCTCGGCGCAGGGCATCGCGACCTCGCCCGACCAGACCGATGGCGACCTGCCCTCGGATGCCGCCGCGGTCGCGGGAGCCGCGCTCACCGCGTGGTGGCTGGGGGCGGGGGACCGGTACCGCGAGGCCGCAGCCGCGACCGTGAGCGCTCTCGCGTCGCGGTCGCTGGAGCAGCCGTTCGCCCACGGCACCCTGCTGCGGGTGGCAGCGGGCCTCGCCCTCCCGCCCCGCCAGGTGGTCGTGATCACGGCCGACCGCGTGGGCACCCTCGCCGCAGCCGCCCGCGGTGCGGACGCCGAGGTCATCGCCGTCGTGAGCCCCGTGCAGGCGCAGGCGTTCGCCGAAGCCGGGTTCGAGCTGTTCGAGGGCAAGGATGCGTCCGCCGAACGCGCCTACGACTGCCGCGCGTTCGTGTGCCGGTTGCCGGTGAGCGACCCGGCGGCGGTCTCGATCGCGCGCTGACCCCAGCGCTGGTGCGGGTGCACAATCTGCACAGCAATTGGCACGCAAACTCCGTCCGGTTGCGCGGGTTGCGCAGCATTCGGTGCACCGATTGCTCAGTGCCGGGCATCCGTTCTACTGTTGCGCGACCCCACCCGCGATCACAGCAAGGATGCTCTGACGATGCCTCTCCCCACCCGCGCCGGACTCGACGCCGTTCCCGCGTACCGTCAGGGGCGCTCCGCCCCGGCCGGTGCGTCGAAGCTCTCCTCGAACGAGTCGCCGCATCCGCCGCTTCCTTCGGTCGCCCAGGCCGTGCGCGATCGGGTCGACGGCATCAATCGCTATCCCGACATGAGCGCGGCAGGCCTCCGCGAACGGCTCGCTGCCCGCTACGGTGTCGACCCGGCCGAGGTCACCGTCGGTGCGGGTTCGGTCGAGATCGCCTCCCAGCTCATCCACGCGGTGGCCGGCGACGGGGATGAGGTGATCTTCGCCTGGCGGTCGTTCGAGGCGTATCCCTCGCTGGTCCGCATCGCCGGGGCCACACCGGTGGCCGTGCCCCTCGATGCCGATCACGCGCACGACCTCGACGCGATGCTCGCCGCGATCACCCCGCAGACGCGGCTGATCTTCGTGTGCAACCCGAACAACCCGACCGGAACGGTGGTCGGCGCCGACGAGCTGGAGCGCTTCGTCGCCGCCGTGCCGCACGACGTGCTCGTGGTGATCGATGAGGCGTACGTGCACTTCGACACGACCGCGAGCCGCGGCGCCGGCATCGAGCTGTTCCGTCGGCATCCGCACGTGGCCGTCCTGCACACGTTCTCCAAGGCCTACGGGCTCGCCGGGCTGCGCATCGGCTACGCGATCGCCCCCGTCGCCGTCGCCGAGAACCAGCGCAAGGTCGCCGTGCCGTTCGGTGTGACCGACCTCGCCCAGACGGCGGCCCTTGCCTCGCTGGATGCCGAAGACGAGCTCGCGGTACGCATCGGCGAGGTGATCGAGCAACGCGACCGCCTGCACGATGTGCTCACCGCGGCCGGCTGGCCCGCCGTCCGATCGCAGGCGAACTTCGTCTGGGTGCCGTCGGGTGACCGCACGGCGGAGCTCGAGGAACTGCTGCAGGCCGGCGGCGTGGTCGCCCGGGCCTTCGCCGGCGAGGGGATCCGCATCTCCTCCGGCTCTCCGACCGACATCGACCGCGTCGAGCAGGCGCTCACAGCAGAGCGCGTGGAGGTCGGCGCGTGACCGGCGACCGCGCGACAGAACTCCCGCCCACCACGACGACCACCAAGGGTCTGCACCCGGGGCTGACCCGCCGCCAGATCTCGATGATGGGGCTCGGCGGCGCGATCGGCGCCGGCCTGTTCGTCGGTTCGGGCCAGGCGATCAGCATCGCCGGTCCCGCCGTCCTGGTCTCGTACCTCGTGGCCGGTGGCATCGTCGTGCTCGTGATGGCGATGCTGGCCGAGATGGTCGCGGCGCGACCGAGCTCCGGCGCCTTCAGCTCCTACGCCCAGAAGGCGATGGGCCGCAGCGCCGGCAGTGCGGTCGGATGGCTCTACTGGATCCAGCTGGTCGTCGTGATCGCCGCCGAGGCGACGGGCGCCGGCGCCATCGTGGCCAACTGGACGCCGGGCATCCCCGCCTGGGTGTGGGTGCTGATCTTCGTCGTGGCGCTCACCGCCGTGAACCTGTTCGGGGTGCGCAACTACGGCCGCTTCGAGTTCTGGTTCGCGGCCATCAAGGTCGCGGCGATCATCGCCTTCCTCATCGTGGGCGTGTGCGCGATCGTCGGACTCATCCCCGGCGTGCCCGCGACCGGCATCGCGAACCTCGTCGACAACGGCGGTTTCGCCCCGAACGGCATCGCCGGCATCGCGGGCGCCCTGCTCATCGTGGTGTTCGCGTTCGGAGGCACCGAGGTCGTCGCGATCGCCGCCGCCGAGTCGAACGACCCCGCACACAACATCCGCCGCATCGTGCGCGAGGTGCTCGTGCGCATCCTCGTCTTCTACGTCGGATCGATCTTCGTGATCGTGGCGGTACTGCCGTGGAACGATCCCGCGGTCAAGGACGGCCCGTTCTCGGCGGTGCTCGAGACCCTGAACGTGCCCGGCGTCGGTCTCGTGATGGACCTGATCGTGATCGTCGCGCTGCTGTCGGCCATGAACGCCAACATCTACGGTGCCTCCCGCATGGCGTACTCGCTGGGGGAGCGCGGACTCGCCCCGCTGGCAGCGACCCGCACCAGCCTCAAGGGCGTGCCGTTCGTCGCCGTGCTGGCCTCGGTCGCCTTCGGCTTCGTGACGGTCGGACTCAACTGGGCCTTCCCCGATGTGGTCCTCCCCGCGCTGCTGAACGTGGTCGGCTCGACGCTGCTCGTGATCTGGACGGCCACGGCGGTCGCGCAGATCATCCTCCGCACCCGCGCGGATCGCACGGGCGAGGAGATGCCGATGCGGATGTGGGGCTTCCCGTGGCTGTCGTGGCTGTGCCTGGTGCTGCTCGCCGCGGTGATCGCGCTCGCGATGGTCGATGAGGCAGCGCGCATCCAGCTCCTGTTGACCCTCGCCCTCACCGGTGTGCTCCTCCTCGTCGCCCGCGCGACCAGGGGATACGCGCGGGCCGGCGTGCCGCGGGAGTAGCCGATGCGCATCGATCGCCTCGACGCCCAGCTCATCCGGCTGCTCACCGAGTCCCCGCAGCTGCCGATCCTGGAAGTCGCGCGGCGGCTCGGGATCGCCCGCGGCACTGCGACGAGCCGTCTCGCGCGCCTGCACGAGGGCGGGGTGATCGAGGCGATCGTGCCGCGCGTGGACCCGGCCGGCTTCGGCTACGGCGTGGTCGCCTTCTGCCTGGTCGAGATCGATCAGAAGGTCGGGCACGACGAGGTGGCGACGGCCCTGGCGGACGCGGTGCCCGAGATCGTCGACATGCACACCGTCACGGGCGCCAGCGACATGCAGCTGCGGCTGGTCGCGCGGGATGCCACGCGGCTGCAGGAGGTGCTCGACCGGGTCGCGCTGGTGCCCGGCGTCGCCCGCACGGCCTCCTCGATCGCGATGCGCACCCACCTCTCGGGGCGGGTGCTCCCGCTGGTGGACCACGTCGCGACGGACGATCCCGCCTAGTGCCTCACACCCTCACACCCAGCCGGGCAGCCAGTTGTGCAGCAGCCAGAACTCGTACGGCACGCTCATCCCGGTCCACAGCGGCAGGAAGAACGCCGAGACCAGCACCACGAACGTCAGGAAGATGATCACCGTGCGCTCGCCGGACTGCCGCCGGTACAGCGGATCCTCCCGCTTTCCGGCGATGATCCTCAGCGTCATCGCCAAGGCGAGCACGAGGAACGGCATCATCACCACCGTGTAGAACTGGAAGATCGTGCGCTCGGGGAACATCAGCCACGGCAGGTAGGTGACCGCCAGGCCCACGAGCGGAACGGTCAGCTCCGGACCGACCGGCTGCCGCGTGATCCAGCTCCGCACGAGTCGATAGATCAGGTAGACGGCGGCCGCGACCCCGCCGTACCAGATGAGCGGATTGGGGACGGCGGAGATCACGCCGATGCAGTGATCCGTGCCGCAACCCGAGGGGGAGGGGTCGACCCAGACCGCGGTCGGACGCAGCAGCAGGGGCCACTCCCACGCGGGGCTCGCATAGGGGTGCCCGCGGCTCAGGCCCACGTGGAATCCGAGCATGGACTCGTGGTACTTCCACAGTGCGAGCAGGGGGTTGGTGTCGCTCTTGCGGTCATAGCCGCCGGCGGTCACGAGCCAGCCGGTCCAGCTGATGAGGTACACCGCGAGGGCGGGGAAGACGAGCAGTACGAATGAGACGGGCCCCTGGCGGAATGCGGCGGCGGTCGGCCACAGCACCACGCCGGCGCGGCGCCGGGCCAGCGCATCGGTGATCACGACGTACAGCCCGAAGCCGGCGAGGACATAGAGTCCCGACCACTTCACGGCGCACGCCGCGCCCAGGGCGAGTCCCGCGGCGACCAGCCACGGACGGCGCCACAGCACGGGCCCCCAGAACGGATCCGGCGCGTCGGGGTCGCGCCTCTCGAGCACGGGGATCGTCCGCTGCCGGTCGATCAGCACGAACAGCACGCCCAGCAGGATGAAGAACGTCAGGATGCCGTCGAGCAGGGCGATGCGGCTCATCACGATGCTGAGCCCGTCGATCGCGAGCAGGGTTCCGGCCACGGTCGCGACGACCACCGAGCCGCTGAGGCGCCGGGCGATCAGGTACACCAGCAAGACGGATGCCGTGCCGAAGAGCGCGGTGGCCAGCCGCCAGCCGCCGCTGTTCTCCGGGCCGCCGATCGCCATGCCCAGCGCGATCAGCCACTTGCCCAGCGGCGGATGCACGATGAACGCGCCCTGGTCGGAGAGCGGAAGATCCTCGCCGGTCGGGAACGCCTGGTTCGCGCCGTCGCCCCAGGTGCCTTCGTAGCCCAGGGTCCACAGCGACCAGGCGTCCTTGACGTAGTACGTCTCGTCGAAGGCCAGCTCGTGCGGATGGGCGACGCCGATCAGCCGGAGGACCGCGGCCAGCGCGGTGATGACCAGTGGGGCGAGCCATCGGATGGCGCGGCCCCAGTCGGGATCGAGGAGCACGCGGTCGCGAAGTCGCCCGTAGCGCGTCAGCCGTGCCTCGGGGGCAGGGAGCAGGGGCACGGGCGCGGTCACCGGTCCAGCCTAGACAACCCGCCTAAGCTGGGCGGGTGATCATCCTCGCCGCCACTCCGATCGGAAATCTCGGCGACGCGTCCCGCCGCCTGGTGGAGGTGCTGGAGAACGCCGAGGTCGTCGTCGCGGAGGACACCCGCACCACGGTGCGACTCCTGAAGGCGCTGCAGATCGACAACCGTCCGCGCCTGATCGCGCTGCACGACCACAACGAGAAGCAGAAGGCCGCAGAGCTCGCCGCCCTCGCGGCGGAGACCGACATCGTCGTGATGAGCGACGCCGGGATGCCGACCGTCAGCGATCCCGGCTACGGGCTAGTCGCCGAGGCCGTGGCCCAGGGTGTGACGGTGACCGCGATCCCCGGTCCGAGTGCGGTGCTGATGGCGCTTGCGATCTCGGGCCTCCCCACCGACCGCTTCACGTTCGAGGGATTCCTGCCGCGCAAGCCGGGGGAGCGCCGCTCGACTCTTCGCGCGCTCGCCGCGGAACCCCGCACCATGGTCTTCTTCGAGTCGCCCGCCCGCCTCGCGAGCGCGCTCGCCGACATGGGGGCGGCGTTCGGCGACGAGCGGCGGATCGCGGTGTGCCGCGAACTCACGAAGCTGTACGAAGAGGTGCGCCGCGGCACGGCATCCGAGCTGGTCGCCTGGGCGGAGAACGGCGTCAAGGGCGAGATCGTCGTCGTCGTCGAGGGTGCTTCCCGCCGCGACGCCTCCCCGGAGGACGCGTTGGCCCAGGTGCAGAAGCTCGTCGCCGACGGCATCCGCCTGAAGGATGCCGCGTCCGAGGTCGCCGCGCTCACCGGCCTCTCCTCCCGAGACCTCTACCAGGCCGCGCTGGCCGCCCGTTCCGGAGGGGCATGACCGTGAGCAAGGCGGCGACCGTGTACGACGTGGCCGATCGGGCCGGCGTGTCCATCGCCACCGTGTCGCGCGTGCTGCGCTCGCCGGATGCGGTGCGTCCGGTCACACGGGAGCGCGTGCTCGATGCCGTGTCCGCGCTGGGCTATGTGCCCAGCGGCAGTGCCCGAGGTCTCGCGGAGCGCCGCACCGGGGTGCTCGGGCTGTATTTCCCCGGGTTCGACGCCGCGGAAGACGCTCCGCCGCTGGACGTGCTCTCCGACGCCGATGCGTCGCCGTTCGCGATCGTCCGTGATGACGCGGATGCCGATGACGGACACACCTCGATGCTCTTCCTCGACGAGGTGCTGCGCGGCGCGGAGCTGGAGGCGTGGAAGCAGGGGTTCGTACTCATGGTCGGCGTCGGACGCGACGATCCCGATCGCTCGACGGTGCGCGACATGGCCGGCCGCGTCGACGGCCTCATGGTGCTCGCGAGCAGTGTGCCCGACGACGTGCTGGCGCGCCTCGCCCGGCGGATCCCGGTCGTGGTGCTCTCCGGGCCGCCGCGCGGCGATCACTACGACCACGTCACCGTGAGCAACGCCGAGGCGATGGCCGAGCTGACCCGGCATGTCCTGGCCCAGGTGGGGGACGGGCCGCTGGCCTTCCTCGCCGGCCCCGAGGACTCGCCGGACGGCCTGCAGCGGTGGGAGGGGTTCGCGGCGGCGGTGACGGCCGCGGGCCGGTCCCTCGACGACGTGACCGTCCTCCGCGGCGACTTCACCCGCGGCTCGGGCCGTCGTGCCGCCGAGGAGCTCGTCGCATCCGGCGCGCCGGCAGCGCTGATCTCCGCGAATGACCAGATGGCGCTCGGCGCGCTCGACGTGTTCCGCGGCGCCGACATCCGCGTGCCCGAGGACATCCTCGTGACCGGGTTCGACGGCATCGAGGCGGCCGCGCTGTCGCGCCCCCCGCTCACCACGATCCGCCAGCCCATGATCGACCTCGGGCGCGCAGCCGTCCAGGTGCTCGCACGGCGCCTGGAGAGCATGGATGCCGAGCCGGTGCTGGCTCGCCTGCCGCTGCAGATCCTCCTTCGCGAGAGCTCGCAGCGCCCTTCCTGACGCCCCGCGGCACGGCGCCACGCCGGTGTCAAGGGGTTGCTTTCGAAAAATGTATGCGCTTACAATCACTGAGGCGGCGCAGGCCGTCGGTCATGACAGAGACGACATGAGGTGGCAGATGTCCGGTGGCAGAACACCGAGAGCGCGGATGATGGGACGCTGGCGCAGAGCGGCGATCGCCGGCCTTGCAGCAGCCGCAGTCGCACTGAGCGGCTGCAGCATCCAGATCACATCCCAACCCGATCCCTCGATCGGCGACGACACGATGCTGATCAACGCCGACAAGGGCAACCCGTTCTTCACGAGGAACTTCAACCCGTATCTCACCAACACGCGCACGGCGTCGCGGTGGATCTACGAGCCGCTGATCCTGGTCAACCCGCTCGACGGCACGCAGAACCCCTGGCTCGCGACCGAGTGGTCCCAGCCCGACGCCCGCACCATCGTCATGACGATCCGCGACGACGTCGAGTGGAGCGACGGCGAAGACCTGACGCCGGACGATGTGGCCTTCACGTTCCAGCTGCTCAAGGACAACCCCGCGCTCGACATCAAGGGTGCCTGGCAGCATCTGGAGAGCGTCGAGACCGAGGGCGACGACGTGATCATGCACCTCCAGACCGAGGATGCTCCGTCGCTGCCCATCCTCGGCCAGACCATGATCGTGCCGGAGCACCTCTGGGCCGACGTGAAGGACCCCGCCACGTACCGCAACGAGACACCGGTCGGGACCGGGCCGTTCGTGCTCGGCAACTACAACGACCAGCAGTACTCGATGGACCGCAACCCCGACTACTGGCAGGCCGACAAGATCGAGATCGAGCACATCATCCTGCCCTCGACCAACTCGCAGCTCGACACCGTGAGCCGCGGATACGACTGGGCGTACGCGTTCATCTCCGACGTGGAGGGCACCTGGGGTGCGGCGAGTCCGGACAACAAGTGGTGGTTCCCGCCGGGCGGCGTGATCGCCCTGATGCCGAACCTCGAGGTCGCCCCCTTCGACGACGTGAACGTCCGCCGAGGCATCGCGCTCTCCCTCGATCGCGAGGAGATCGCCGAGACCGCTTCCGAGGGGTACATGGAGCCCGCCGGCCAGACCGGACTCATCCTCCCGAACCAGGAGGAGTATCTCGACCCGAGCATCCCCGACGAGGGCATGATCACGCAGGACACGGATGCTGCGCTCGAAGCCTTCGAGAAGGCGGGCTACACCCTCGACGGCGACCGGCTCGTGGGCGCCGACGGTGAGCAGCTCGAGTTCGCGCTGACCACGGCCAACGGCTTCACCGACTGGACCAGGGCGGCGCAGACCGTGCGCAGCCAGCTCGCCGAGGTCGGCGTGAAGGTCACGCTCAAGCTCCCGCAGCCCGCGGGATACCAGAGCGCGATCAGCAACGGCGACTTCGAGATGGCGATCGGCGGCATGGGCAACGGTGACGTCTACCAGGCCTACAACAACCTGCTCTCCAGCGAGTTCTACGTGCCATCGGGCGAGACGACCGCCAACAACTTCGAGCGCTACCGCTCGGACGAGGCCGACGCGCTGCTGGCCGAGTACCGCGAGACCGTCGACACCGATCGCCAGGCCGAGATCGTGAAGGAGCTGCAGGGCATCGTCTACGACGAGATGCCCGTGATCGGCCTCTACTACGGCGGCATCTGGGGTCTGTTCAACGACGCCAAGTTCACCGGCTGGCCGAGTGAGGAAGACCCGTACATGATCCCGCAGAACTACGACTCCGCGCCGCTGGGCATCTTCACGCGGCTCGAGCGAGTCAAGGAGGACGACAAGTGAAGTACGTGCTCCAGAAGTTCGGCCTGTTCGTGCTCACCCTGTGGGCCGCGGTCACCCTGAACTTCTTCCTCCCGCGCATGATGCCGGGCTCCCCGGCGGATGCCGCCATCGCCAAGCTGTCCCAGAACGGGCCGGTGTCCGACGCCACACGCGCCGCCATCGAAGCCCAGCTGGGTGTGCCGACCGGGTCGCTGTGGGACCAGTACATCGCCTACCTCGGCCAGGTCGTGCGGCTCGACTTCGGCGTCTCGTACACGTTCTATCCCCAGTCGGTGGCGAGCATGGTGTCGACGGCATTGCCGTACACGATCGCCCTCGTCGGCATCGTCACGATCCTCGCGTTCGTGATCGGCACCCTCATCGGCGTCGCGGCCGCCTGGCGCCGAGGCACCTGGCTCGACACGCTGCCGACGCTGACGGGCTCCTTCCTCAGCACGTTCCCCTACTTCTGGACCGCGCTGCTGCTGCTGTTCTTCTTCGGCTACGTGCTGCACTGGTTCCCGACGACGGGGGCCTACTCCGCGACGACGACCCCCGGGTTCACCTGGGAGTTCCTCGGCGACCTGTTGAGCCACGCGTTCCTGCCGGCCCTGACGATCCTGCTCACCTCACTCGGCGGCTGGATCATCGGGATGCGCAACGCCATGATCAACACGCTCGGTGAGGACTACATCACCTTCGGCGAGGCGAACGGGCTGCACGGCCGCACGATCGCCCTCCGCTACGCCGCGCGCAACGCGATCCTGCCGAACCTCACCGGCTTCGGGCTCACGCTCGGCGGTGTCGTGGGCGGATCGATCCTCGTCGAGCAGGTCTTCGGCTATCCCGGCATCGGATACCTGCTCTTCAACGCCGTGATCGGGCAGGACTACCCGCTCATGCAGGCGCTCTTCCTGATGATCACCGTGAGCGTGCTCATCGCCAACTTCCTCGTGGACATCCTCTACGGGGTTCTCGACCCGAGGACACGCCGATGACTTCCACCATGAACGTCAAGATCCCCGCCGAGCGCATCGCCGCGCCCAGCCCGTGGCGCGCCTTCGGGCGCATGGTCGCCACCCTCTGGAGCAACGGCAAGGCCCGACTCGGGCTCTGCATCCTCGCCTTCTTCGTGCTGGTGGCGGTGTTCGCCCCGGTGCTCGCCCCCTACGGCGCGAAGGACAACGGCTTCGAGCGCAACGCCGACGCCTCGTGGGAGCACTGGCTCGGCACGACGGCCGCGGGGGAGGACGTGCTCAGCCAGCTCATCTACGGCGCGCAGATCAGCCTCGTGGTCGGGTTCGCCGCCGGCATCCTCTCCACCATCGTCGCGGTCCTGATCGGACTCAGCTGGGGGTACATGCGCGGATTCGCGGGCGAGGTGGTCGGCTTCATCGTCAACCTCTTCCTGGTGATCCCGGGGCTCCCGCTCATGATCGTGATCGCCGCGTATCTGCAGAACGGCGGCATCCTGATGATCATCGCCGTGATCGTGGTCACCGGCTGGGCGTGGGGCGCACGCGTGCTCCGCAGCCAGACGCAGTCGCTGCGCGGCAACGACTTCGTCACCTCGGCGCAGTTCTCGGGCGACAGCAGGACGCGCATCGTGTTCCGCGAGATCCTGCCGAACATGACGTCGATCATCGCCGGCACGCTCTTCGGGGCGGCGACGGCCGCGATCCTCGCCGAGGCGGGGCTCGAGTTCCTCGGCCTCGGCGACTCCAGCATCGTCAGCTGGGGCACCATGCTCTACTGGGCGCAGAACTCCAACTCCCTGCTCACCGGGCAGTGGCTGCTGCTGTTCGCCCCCGGTCTGTGCATCGCACTGCTGGCTCTGAGCCTGACACTGATCAACTTCGGCGTGGACGGCATCTCCAATCCGCGCCTGCGAGAGGGGAAGGGCCGATGACCGCCATGGACACCAACGACATCCTGCTCGACGTGCAGGGCCTGTCCGTCGAGTACGCCTCTCCCGGAGCGACACCTGTCGCGGCCGTCCACGACGTCTCCTTCTCCCTGCGCCGCGGCGAGTTCGTCGGACTGGTCGGCGAGTCGGGCTCGGGCAAGTCGACCCTCGGCTTCGCGCTCACCCGGCTGCAGAAGCCGCCGGCGCGGATCAGCGGCGGTCGCATCCTCTTCGGCGGGCGCGACATCCGCGAGCTGGATGCCGAGGAGCTGCGTCGTCAGCGGCAGGGCGGCTTCGCCATGGTGCTGCAGTCGGGCATGAACGCCCTGAACCCCGTGCGGACGGTGGGCAACCACTTCCGCGACATCTTCGCCGCCCACGGCCACGTGCCCAAGGGTGAGCGGGATGCACGGGCCCGCGAACTCGTCGGCAAGGTAGGGCTCGATCCCTCGGTGCTCGCCCGCTACCCCGGGGAGCTCTCCGGTGGCATGCGCCAGCGCGCCTCGATCGCCCTCGCGCTGTCGCTCGAACCGCAGCTCATGGTGTTCGACGAGCCCACGACGGCTCTCGATGTGCTCGTGCAGCACGCCGTGATGGACACGATCAAGGAGCTGCAGCGGGCCGAGCAGTTCACCGCCATCCTCATCAGTCACGACCTCGGCATCGTGCTCGAGGCCACCGATCGCGTGATGGTGATGCACGAGGGACGCATCGTCGAGGACGCGCCGAGCATCGACATCCTGCAGCGTCCGAAGGACGAGTACACGCGGATGCTGCTGAGTCACTACGCCGACCCGCGGGCGAAGACCCTGTCGATCCCCGGCTTCGTCGATCTCGGCACGCGCCGTCAGGAAGGGCGTTCGCGCACCGACGTGACGGAGACGCTGCCGACCGTGTCGTCTCGGGATGCGCGTCGGGCGGATGCGGCGATCGTGGTCGACGGAGTGTCCAAGCACTACCCGGCACCGCGCCGCGGCCAGGATGCCGTGACCGCCGTCGACGACGTGTCGTTCCGGCTCGAGCCAGGGGAGGCGCTCGCGCTCGTCGGCGCGTCCGGCTCGGGCAAGTCGACCATCGCCAAGATGCTCACGGGCGTCGAGAAGCCGACCTCCGGCACGGTGCGGTTCGGGGATGTCGATGTCGCCACGCTCAAGCGGCGCGGACTGCGCGACCTGCGCAAGGACGTGCAGATGGTGTTCCAGGACCCGTATGCGGCGCTGAACCCGCTGCACACGGTCGAGTACGCGCTGACCCGCCCGGTCATGAACTACACGAAGCTGCGCGGGCCAGAGGCGCGGGCGCGGGTGCTCGAACTGCTCGAGACCGTGGGCCTCACCCCTGTCGAGCAGTTCGCGGCGAAACTGCCGCATCAGCTCTCGGGCGGGCAGCGGCAGCGCGTCGTGATCGCCCGGGCGCTCGCGAGCGACCCGCAGGTGCTCATCGCCGACGAGCCGGTCTCGATGCTCGACGTCTCGCTGCGTGCGGGCGTGCTGGCGCTGCTGGAGGATCTGCGCGAGAGATGGGGCATCAGCATGCTCTACATCACGCACGACCTGCTGAGCGCGCGACTGGTGACCCAGAACATCCTGGTGCTCAACGGCGGCCGGGTCGTCGAGCGCGGCGAGACCGCCGAGGTGCTGCAGCATCCGGAGGACCCGTACACGATCCAGCTGCTGGATGCCGTGCCCAACCCGACTCGTATCCGATAGAACCACTCATGAGAGGAGCACTCGTGCTCGCATTCCCCGACGGCTTCCTGTGGGGCGCCGCGACAGCGGCCCACCAGGTGGAGGGCAACAACACCACGAGCAACTGGTGGGCGATGGAACACGCCCCCGGCTCGCCCATGGTCGAGCCCTCCGGTGACGCCGCCGACCACTTCCACCGCTACCCGGAGGACATGCGGCTGCTGGCCGCCGCCGGGTTGAACTCCTACCGGTTCTCGGTGGAGTGGGCGCGGATCGAGCCCGAGCGCGGCTTCGTCTCCCGAGCGATGCTCGACCACTACCGCCGCATGATCGACACGGCGCGCGAGAACGGGCTCGACCCGACGGTCACGCTCATGCACTTCACGGTGCCGCAGTGGTTCCAGAAGGACGGCTTCTGGCGTGCCGACGACGCGGTCGACCTGTTCGCCCGCTACGTCGAGACCGTGCTCCCGATCCTCGACGGCGTCGAGTACGTGTGCACCATCAACGAGCCGAACATCGCCGCGATGCTCGCCGGGGGAGAGGATGCCGCGAACCTCGTGGCCTTCGGCCTCCCGAACCCCGACCTCGCCGTGGCCGACACCCTGCTCGACGCGCACCACCGCGCCACCGAGATCCTGCATTCGGTGCCCGGGGTCAAGGCCGGCTGGACCATCGCCACGCAGGCGTTCCACTCCACCGGAGAGCCCGGCGCCGACGAGATGCTCGCCGAATACGGCGACCCGCGCGATCACTGGTACCTGGATCAGTCGGCCGGCGACGACTTCGTGGGCGTGCAGGCGTACACGCGCACCTTCATCGGACCGGAGGGCCCGCGGCCCGTGTCGCCGGATGTCGAGACGACCCTGACCGGCTGGGAGTTCTTCCCCGAGGCGCTCGAACTCGGAGTGCGCAGCGCGTGGGAGCGCAGCGGAGGGGTGCCCGTGCTCGTGACCGAGAACGGCATCGCGACCGCCGACGACACCCGCCGCATCGCCTACACGCAGGGTGCGCTCGAGGGACTGCACCGCGCGATCTCCGACGGCATCGATGTGCGGGCGTACCAGCACTGGAGCGCGCTGGACAACTACGAGTGGGCCAGCGGCTTCGCCCCCACGTTCGGCCTGATCGGTTTCGACCATCAGACGTTCGAGCGCACTCCGAAGCCCTCGCTCGCCTGGCTCGGGGAGGTCGCGCGCCGCAACGCGCTCTGACTTCGAGGGCTACGCTCAGGTCATGACGCACGCGATGCCCGCGACGCGGCAGGACCGGATCCGATCCGCCGCCGCGGGCCTGAGCGCGGCCGTCGTCGCCGTCGGCCTGGCCGAACTCGTCGCGGCGATCGTGGAGCCGAGTGCGAGCCCGTTCGCCGTGATCGGCAGCGGACTCATCGATCTCGCGCCGAGCTGGGCGAAAGACACGGCCATCGCGCTGTTCGGCACCGGCGACAAGGTGGCCCTGATCGTGGGGGTCGCCATCGTCCTCGCGGTCGTCGCGGCGCTGTCCGGCATCCTGGAGCTGCGGCGCCCTCCGATCGGGGCCGTGATCCTCGCCGCCCTCGGCGCACTCGCCGTCGTGGCCGCGATGATCCGCCCCGGTGCGGGGCCGTTCGCCTGGCTCCCCGGCCTCGTCGCCGGTCTCGTCGCGGTGATCGTCGTGCGGATGCTGGTGCAGCGGCTCCGGCCCGTCGCCGGAATCGCCCCCGACGAGATCGACCGGCGCCGGTTCCTGATCTGGACGACCGGTGCCGCGGCCGCCGGACTCGTGCTCCTGATCGTCGGGAACGTCGCGCGCGGGGCGAGCCGCTCGATCGAGGTGGTCCGTGACGCGCTGCGGCTGCCCAAGCCGGCGCGAGCGGCGGCGCCGGTCCCTGCCGGCGCCGACCTGGAGATTCCCGGCCTCGCTCCGGTCGTCACCCCGAACGCCGAGTTCTACCGCATCGACACCGCACTGATCGTGCCGCGGATCGACCCGGCGGACTGGTCGCTGCGTATCCACGGGATGGTGGACCGCGAGGTGCGCCTCACCTGGGACGAGCTGGTCGCCCTGCCGATGCAGGAGTCCGACGTCACACTCGCGTGCGTGTCGAACGAGGTCGGCGGATCTCTGATCGGCAACGCCCGCTGGCTGGGCGTTCCGGTGCGGGAGCTCCTCGCCCGCGCGGGTGTGGATCCTGACGCCGACATGGTGCTGTCGACCTCGTCCGACGGCTTCACGGCATCCACTCCGATCGAGGCGCTCACCGACGACCGCGACGCGCTGCTGGCTGTCGGCATGAACGGCGAGCCGCTGCCGATCGAACACGGCTTCCCGGCGCGACTCGTGGTCCCCGGGCTCTACGGATATGTGTCCGCCACGAAGTGGGTCACGCAGCTGGAGGTCACCCGTTTCGACCGGGCCACCGCGTACTGGACGACACGGGGATGGTCAGACCGGGGCCCGATCAAGCTGCAGTCCCGCATCGATGTGCCGCGTCGAGGCCAGTCGGTCCCGGCCGGCGACACCGTGATCGCGGGGATGGCGTGGCAGCAGCAGGTCGGCATCGCCGGGGTCGAGGTGCGCATCGACGACGGGCCGTGGCAGCGTGCCGAGCTCGCGACCGCCATCTCGGCCGACACGTGGGTGCAGTGGAGTCTGGCGTGGACCGCGGAGCGCGGAGCGCACACCGTCGAATGCCGGGCGCTCAGCGTCGAGGGCGAGACCCAGACATCGGATCCGGCGCCGCCCGCACCCGACGGCGCGCAGGGATGGCACCGCATCGACGTCTCGGTGGCCTGAGCGCGTAACCACCGGTGCCCGGACACCTAGAATTGCTCCATGCCCGCAGGCGAATCCTTCTACATCACCACGCCCATCTACTACCCCTCCGACGTGCCGCACATCGGTCACGGGTACACGACGGTGGCCGTCGACACGCTCGCACGGTGGCACCGCCAGGCGGGGGATGACACCTGGATGCTCACGGGCACCGATGAGCACGGTCAGAAGATGCTGCGCGCCGCGGCGGCCAACAACGTCACCCCTCAAGAGTGGGTCGACAAGCTCGTCACCGAGAGCTGGTTCCCGCTGCTGACGACGCTCGACGTCGCCAACGACGACTTCATCCGCACCACGCAGGAGCGCCACGAGACGAACGTGCAGACGTTCTTCCAGCGGCTCTACGACCGCGGCTACATCTACGCCGGCGAGTACGAGGCGCTCTACTGTGTGGGCTGCGAGGAGTTCAAGCCCGAGTCCGAGATCGTCGACGGCACCGGTCCCTTCGAGGGGCTGAAGGTCTGCGCGATCCACTCGAAGCCGCTCGAGCTGCTGCAGGAGAAGAACTACTTCTTCAAGCTGAGCGAGTTCCAGGACCGCCTGCTCGAGCTCTACAAGACGCAGCCCGACTTCGTGCGCCCGGATTCCGCGCGCAACGAGGTCGTGTCGTTCGTGAGCCAGGGGCTCAAGGACCTGTCGATCTCGCGTTCGACCTTCGACTGGGGCATCCCGCTGCCGTGGGACGAGTCGCACGTCATCTACGTGTGGGTCGACGCGCTGCTCAACTACGCCACGGCCGTCGGCTACGGCTCCGACGACGAGACGTTCGAGCGCCGTTGGCCCGCGTACCACGTGGTGGGCAAGGACATCCTGCGCTTCCACGCGGTGATCTGGCCCGCCCTCCTGATGGCTGCCGGCCTCGAGGTGCCCCAGGGCGTCTTCGCGCACGGCTGGCTGCTCGTCGGCGGCGAGAAGATGTCGAAGTCGAAGCTCACCGGCATCGCGCCGACCGAGATCACCGACGTGTTCGGCTCCGACGCGTACCGCTTCTACTTCCTGTCCGCGATCGCGTTCGGCCAGGACGGCTCGTTCTCGTGGGAAGACCTGTCGGCCCGCTACCAGGCCGAGCTCGCGAACGGCTTCGGCAACCTCGCCTCGCGCACCACGGCGATGATCGAGAAGTACTTCGAGGGGGTCGTGCCGCCCGCGGCCGAGTACACCGAGAAAGACCTCGCGATCCAGAAGATCGTGGCGGATGCGGCGTCGAACGCGGATGCCGCGGTCGCGCAGTTCCGCATCGACGAGGCCATTTCCTCGATCTGGACGATCGTCGACGCGCTCAACGGCTACATCACCGAGAACGAGCCCTGGGCGCTCGCTCGCGACGAGGCTCAGCGCGCGCGCCTGGGCACCGTGCTGTACACCTGCGCCGAGGGTCTGCGTGCTCTCGCGGTGCTGCTCTCGCCTGTGATGCCGCAGTCGACCGAGAAGCTCTGGGTCGCACTCGGTGCCGCCGAGACCCTGGGCCGTCTGCAGGACCAGCCGATCCGCGAGGCCGGAGCCTGGGGCGTGCTGCGCCCCGGCACCAGCGTCAACGGGCTCGCACCGCTGTTCCCGCGGGTGGAGTCCACGGCCTGAGCAAGGTCGGTCACGGAGATGTCGGGGACCTATGTGCAGCGCCGTGACGGCGACGGACGCAAGGATCTGAAGTATCCGGCCGCTCCCGAGCCGCTCACGGTCCCGGTGTACGACAACCATGCGCACCTGGAGATCGTCGACGGCGATGACCCGCTGTCGCTGACCGAGCAGCTCGACCGCGCGGCGGCGGTGGGCATCGCCGGGGTCGTGCAGGCTTCCGGTGACATCGAGTCGTCTCGGTGGGCCGTCGAGGCCGCGGCATCCGATCCGCGCGTGCTCGCCGCCGTCGCCATCCACCCGAACGATGCGCCGACGTACGCCGAAGAGGGCCGGCTCGACGAGGCGATCGCGGTGATCGACGAGCTCGCCGCGCACCCGCGCACGCGGGCGATCGGCGAGACGGGCCTGGACTTCTTCCGTACAGAGCCCGAGCGGCAGGCGCCGCAGTTCGAATCGTTCGAGGCGCACATCGCGCTGGCGAAGAAGCACGGCATCGCTATGCAGATCCACGACCGCGATGCGCACGATGCGGTGCTGGAGACGCTGAGCCGCGTCGGCGCCCCCGAGCGCACGGTGTTCCACTGCTTCTCGGGCGACGACGCCATGGCGCGCGTCTGCGCCGATGCCGGGTACCACCTGTCATTCGCGGGGAACGTGACGTTCAAGAACGCCCAGAACCTGCGGGACGCGCTGAAAGTCACCCCGCTCGATCGCCTCCTGGTCGAGACGGATGCGCCGTTCCTCACCCCGGTGCCGCTGCGGGGTCGTCCGAATGCCCCGTACCTCGTGCCGATCACGGTGCGCTTCATGGCCGCCGAGCTCGGCGTTGAGGTCGATGAGCTGTGCGCCCAGCTGGCCGAGAACACGCTGCGGGTCTACGGCTCGTTCGCCGACTGACTCTCGGGTTCTTCCACGGGCTTCGCCGACACGATCTGCGAGATCGGCTTCCACACCAGCAGCAGCGTGAGGGCCGCGCCCACGAACGCGAACCACCACGGTGCCGTGAGGCCCCAGACCTGGGCGATCACGCCGCCGAGCGCCTGGCCGACGACCATGCCGCCGAACACCCCGACCATGTTGACGGAGGCCACGCGCCCCTGCAGCTCGGCGGGCACGAGGCGCTGCCGCACGGTCGTGGAGATCGTGCCCCACACGAACGCGTAGGCGCCGAAGAAGAACATGATGACCAGGGCCACCCAGCCCGTGGTGGTGAGCGCGAACGACAGGTGCATGAGCACCTCGAGCGAGAGCACCACCCGCATCAGCGTCGCGAACGACACGTGCCGCTCCAGCCAGCCGAAGCTGAGCGTGGCGAGGATGCCGCCGGCCGCCGATGCCGTGGTGAGCGCGCCGTAGCCGACCGCGCCCATGTGCAGGTGTTCGGTCGCGTACAGCACGAGCACGCCCCAGGGCGCGGCCCACGTGATGTTGAAGACCAGGATGATGAGCACCAGCATGCGCACGGGAGGGTTGCGCCACAGCCAGCGGATGCCCTCGGCGATGTCGGTGTGCACCGGCGGGTGCGTGTCGGTCTCGCGCGGCGGGACGGGCGTCTTCGCCATGCGTGAGATGAGCACGACCGCGAAGCTCACGCACACGACCTCGAGCAGGAACGGCCAGGCGGTGCCCGCGGCGAACAGAAAGGCGCCCAGCGGCGGGCCGGCGAACTGATTCGCGACGAGGTATCCGGCCTGCAGGCGGGCGTTGCCGATGCCGAGGTCGGCGGGCTTCACCAGCATCGGCAGCAGCGTGCTGCCCGCCGTGTCGACGAAGACCTCGGCGGTGCCGTAGAGGAAGGCGACGGCGAGCACGATCCAGATGTTCGCGACGCCCGTGACGAGGAACACGCACAGGGCGAGGAGGACCACGGCTCGCGCGGCATTGGCGAACATGACCAGGCGGCGGCGGTCGAAGCGGTCGGCGATCGCCCCCGCATGCAGGCCGAACAGCAGCCATGGGAGGAACTGCAGGATCGCGCCGGATGCCACCAGGATCGGCGACGACGTCATCGACGCGATCAGCAGGGGAGCGGCGGCGAGGGCCACGCCGTCGCCGATGTTGCTGGTCCACGACGAGGCGAGGAGCCAGCGGAAATCGCGGCCCATGCGGCGGGGCGCGACGAGTTCTCCGAGGGAAGGCACCAGAGAAGACTACTGACGGCAGGGGACATCGGCGGGGGTCACCGGGAGAGTGGGGGAGAATGGCAGGATGACCGTCACCCTGCTCGGCGCCACCGAGATCCGCCGACTCGCCGCCGAGCTCGACGTCACCCCGACCAAGAAGCTCGGCCAGAACTTCGTCACCGACGCGAACACCGTCCGCAAGATCGTGCAGGCGGCCCGCGTGCAGCCGCACGAGCGCGTGGTCGAGGTCGGTCCGGGGCTGGGGTCCCTGACCCTGGCGATCCTCGAGACCGGGGCATCCGTCACCGCCGTCGAGATCGACCACCGCCTCGCGGCCCGGCTGGCCCAGACCGCCGCCGAGCACGGTGTCGAGGCCGACCGGCTCACCGTCGTCGATGCGGATGCGCTGCGCATCACCGAGCTGCCGGGTGAGCCCACGGTGCTGGTCGCGAACCTGCCGTACAACGTCTCGGTGCCCGTGCTGCTGCACTTCCTCGAGAACTTCGCCTACCTGCAGCGCGGTGTGGTGATGGTCCAGGCCGAGGTCGCCGAGCGGCTGGCCGCGAAGCCGGGCTCGAAGATCTACGGCTCGCCCAGCGTCAAGGCCGCCTGGTACGGGGAGTGGAAGCTCTCGGGGAACGTGTCCCGCCAGGTCTTCTGGCCGGTGCCGAACGTCGACAGCCTGCTCGTCGGCTTCGACCGGTCCGAGGGAGAGCGTGGCACGGAGGAGGAGCGCCGCCGCACGTTCAAGATCGTGGATGCCGCCTTCAACCAGCGCCGCAAGATGCTCCGCCAGGCGCTGTCGGGGATCTTCGGCAGCTCCGCGGTGGCATCCGAGGTGCTGATCGCCGCCGGCGTCGCCCCCACGGCCCGCGGCGAAGACCTCACGGTCGAGGACTACCAGCGCATCGCGCAGCATGCACCAGGGACTAATCTGGCACCGTGACCGACTCCCCCCGCTTCCGCCCCGATGTCCCCGAGCTGCACCGTCCGTACGCGGCGGACGAGAGCCGCTACCAGCAGTTCTCCTACCGCCAGGTCGGCACGTCCGGGCTGTATCTGCCCCCGATCTCGCTCGGGCTGTGGTGGAACTTCGGCGACAACATCCCGCTCGACAACCAGCGCGCACTGCTGCGCCACGCGTTCGACCGCGGCATCACGCACTTCGACCTGGCGAACAACTACGGCCCGCCCTACGGCTCGGCCGAGAAGAACTTCGGACGCATCTTCGCCGAAGACCTCCGCCCGTACCGCGACGAGCTGATCATCTCGTCGAAGGCCGGCTGGGACATGTGGCCCGGCCCCTACGGCGACTTCGCGAGCCGCAAGTACATCCTCGCGAGCGCCGAGCAGTCGCTGACCCGCATGGGCCTCGACTACGTCGACATCTTCTACTCGCACCGCGTCGACCCGGTCACCCCGATCGAGGAGACCGTCGGTGCGCTCGACACGCTCGTGCGCCAGGGCAAGGCCCTCTACGTCGGCATCTCCTCGTACAGCGCCGAGCGCACGGCCGAGGCCGTCGCCGTCGCCAAGGACCTCGGCACGCCCTTGGTCATCCACCAGCCCGCGTACTCGATCCTGAACCGCTGGGTCGAAGACGGCCTGACCGACACCCTCGAGCAGTCGGGGCTGGGCGCGATCGCGTTCACCCCGCTCGCGCAGGGGCTGCTCACCGACAAGTACCTCGGCGACGGCACGGCCGAGCGGGCGCAGAAGCGCGGCTCGCTGCCGGACGGTCGGCTCACGGATGAAGCCGTGCAGACGCTGCGGTCGCTGAACGAGGTGGCGCAGAGCCGTGGACAGTCGCTCGCGCAACTGGCGCTGCAGTGGACGCTGCGCAACCCGGTCGTCGCCTCCGCGCTGATCGGCGCGTCGCGCCCGGAGCAGCTCGACGAGAACATCGCCGCCGTCAACGGTCCGACTTTCACCGCGGAGGAGTTGGCCCGCATCGACGAGCTCGCCGGGGCGATCGACGTGAACCTGTGGGCGAAGTCCTCGGAGCTGTGACCCCATCATGAGCCACGCCGCGTTCACCGACTCCGTGCACGTGCGCGCCCCGGGGAAGATCAACGTCTACCTCGGGGTCGGCGGGCGGCACGACGACGGCTATCACGCGCTGGCGACGGTCTTCCAAGCGGTCTCGCTGTATGAAGACGTGATCGCGCGCCCGGCCGACGACTTCTCGGTCACGGTCGCCGGCGTCGAGGACATCGGCTCGGTCCCGCTCGACGACCGCAACTTGGCGATGCGCGCCGCCAAGCTGCTCGCGCTCGCCGTCGACCACCCGGGCGGCGTCGCCCTCGAGATCCGCAAGAGCGTTCCGGTCGCCGGCGGCATGGGCGGAGGGTCGGCGGACGCCGCTGCCGCTCTGGTCGCGTGCGACGCGCTGTGGGGGACCGGGCTCTCGCAGGCCCGGCTGCACGACCTCGCTGCCCGTCTCGGCGCCGACGTGCCGTTCGCCCTGCACGGCGGCACGGCGGTCGGCACCGGTCGCGGCGATCAGCTCAATCCGGCGCTCGCGCGCGGACGCTTCGACTGGATCCTGGTGCCGAGCGACAAGGGGCTCTCGACGCCGGTGGTCTACGAGCGACTCGACATCCTGCGCGAGGAGGAGGGCGCCTTGGCCGACGACCCGCCGCTTTCGCTCGACGTGCCGATCCCGGTGTTGCAGGCGCTGCGCTCCGGCGACCCCGCCCAGCTCGCCGAGACCCTGTTCAACGACCTGCAGGCCGCCGCGCTGTTCGAGCGTCCCGACCTCGCCGACACCATCCGGCAGGGTGTCGCGGCCGGTGCGCTGCAGGGGATCGTGTCGGGCTCAGGGCCCACCGTGGCCCTCCTCTGCCCCGACCCCGAGACGGCGCAGGACGTGCAGACCTCCCTGCGCGAGACCGGCCTCGACCCGCTCCACGTGCACGGCCCCGTCCCGGGCGCGCGCATCATCGGCTGACACCCGATTCCCGCGCCTCACTCCGCCTGCAGCAGCGCACTCACCCGGTAGGGGATGACCTCGCGGAGGAACAGGCTCGTCGAGGTGCGGAGGATGCCGGGGCAGAGGCGCACGACCTCGGCCACGCGGTAGAGGTCGTCGGGGTCCTTGGCCACGACGCGCAGCAGCAGGTCGGTGTCGCCCGCGGGGGCGAAGCACTCCAGGACCTCGGGAACCCGGCTGAGCGCGTCGATCGCGGCGGTGATCTGATGCTGATCGAGCTCGACGAGGATGGAGGCCGCGACGCCGCGTCCCAGAGCCTGCGGAAGGATGCGCGCGCTGTGGGCGCGCAGATACCCGCCGGATTCGAGCCGGTCGAGCCGGGCGTGCACGGTGCCGCGGGCGAGGCCCAGGTCCTGGGCGATCAGAGCCACCGGTCGGCGCGGGTCGCGGTCGAGCACCGTGAGGATCCTCCGGTCGGTCTCGTCGAGATTGGCCATTTCGATCACCGTCGCCTTCGTTGACTCCCACAGATTGATCGGATCGATCAATCAGAATCCACTCTATGGTCTGAATGATCGTCATGTGGTGTGATGGCTGTCAGATACGCAGGATGCCGGCCACGAGCGGGCATCACGCGCACTCGACGGAAGGCCACGAGCCGCACACGCCGGGTGTCGACGGCGACCGGCCACGAGCCTCAGCCGTCGATCAGACCTCCATCGCGGGGGATGAGGAGCCGCAGCTGCACCATGGCCGAGAACCGTGCGTCCGGATCGGTCAGATCGAGTCCGCTGATCTCCGACAGCCGGCGCAGCCGATACCGGAACGTGTTGGGGTGCGTGTACACGCGGGCCGCAGCCACCGCCACATCTCCGAACGCGTCGAGCCAGGCCCGCAGCGTCTCCACCAGATGCGTGCCCTTCTCCCGGTCCTGCGCCAGGAGCCGCGCGACGGGGCCGGTGGGCTGGTCGCCCCGGGACCGGACGAGATCTCCGAGCTCGACCAGCAGGGCTTCCATCTGCACGGTCGTGAACCGGGCGACGGGCTCGCGCGTAGGCGTCTGACGCACCACTCGGAGGGCGCGGTCGGCGTTCGCGCGCGATGCGGGGATGCCCGCCGCGTCCTCCGCGACGGTGCCGACGCCGATGCGGATCTCACTGGTGGCCCCGAGCCGCCCGAGGAAGTCGGTCGCGACGCGGGCCGCGCGGCTGTCCGCATCGCGGTGCTCCGCCCCGGTCTCCGCATCACCCTGTTCCGGGCGGATGCCGACGACCGCGTACACGACGTTGCCGATCACGGCGACAGCCGAGCGGAGGTAGACGGCGCCCAGGTGCACGGCGAAGGCATCGGCGATGCGCTGCCGCTCGGCCACCCCGCGGGCGCCGGCGGAGGGTTCGTCGTCGCTCTCCTCCGCTGCCGACAGCGCCAGCACGACGCATCGATGATCGCTGAGACGCAGCCGGGCGGTGGCATCCGCGGCCCCCGGACCGCCTTCGAGGATCGTGGCGAGCAGGTCGGCCCGCAGCCGACGCTCGACATCGGCACCGGCCCGCAGCCGCAGCATGTGCAGGGCCACCAGGCCGGCGGAGTCCTTCAGCGCGCGCACACGATCGGGGGACAGAGGTTCCTGGACCGCGGCCCAGATCGAGCCGAGGATCTCGTCGCCCGCGCGCACCGCGAGTGCCACGCGCGGGAACGAGGGGAGTCCTTCGGTGTTGTTCACGGGGCCGACGTCGATCGGGTCCACGCTGCGGTAGAGCTCCTGGAAGACGCCGCGCTCCTCCAGCTGCCGTGCGAACCGTTCGGGCACCTGCCGTCCGAGCACCGTCTCGATGCGGGCGGGGTCGGCTTCGTGCTGGCGGCCCGAGAAGGCGACGACCCGGGAGTTGCGATCCTCGATCGTCACGGGGGCGTTCAGCAGGGTCGCGATGGCGTTGGCGAGGGCGAACAGGTCACCGGAGGGCATCCCGCCGAGTGTCGTGGCTCCCTGATCGCCCACGTCACCCTCGGCGATCAAGGACCGCAGCATCGCCGCCAGCTGCGCCCACGACGCGCCGCGGGTCAGTGCGAGGACGGGGATACCGGTCGCCTCGGATGCTTCGCGCACCGGCTGCTCCGAACGCACGGGCGCACGCAGGACCAGGGCGGAGGCCTGCTGTGTGGCGAGGACCCGGAGGAGCTCCGCGATCTCGTCCGGATCGCTCAGGCCGACGCCGAGGACGAGCGCGCGGCGCATCGGCATCGCGTCGTCGAGGACATCGTGGATGACGACCGTCTCGATCTCGGTGTCATCGTCGACCGCACCGCTCACCACCTCGAGCAGGGTGTTGCCGAGGTCTTCGATGACCCGGCCGAGGCTGGCGCGGGGCTTTGTCGTCACGGACATGAGCACAGGGCCCAGGCTAGGGGGCGACCACCGGTCGCGGAGCTGTGGGGCACGACGAAATCGTATCGACAGTTGGTCGATCTCGACAGGCTCGTCGTGCCCCGTCGCATCAGCTCAGAAGGTGATCCACTCCGTGCGCACCGTCACGGCATCCAGCGCATCGGCATCCGGCGTCACGCCGATGCCCGGTCCGGTCGGGACCGTCAGCGTGCCGTCCTCCACGACGAACGGCTCGGTGATGTCGCGGGAGTAGTAGCGACCGGAGCCCGAGGTGTCGCCGGGCAGGGTGAAGCCCGGGAGAGCCGCGAGAGCGACGTTCGCCGCCCGGCCGATCCCCGTCTCCAGCATCCCGCCGCACCACACCGGGATGTCGTTCGCCACGCACACGTCGTGGATGCGACGGGCCTCGAGGTAGCCGCCGACGCGACCGGGCTTGATGTTCACGATCGAACAGGCACCCAGCGCGATGGCGTCGGCGGCGGCACGGGCCGAGATGATCGACTCGTCGAGACAGACGGGCGTGGTGATGGCCTTCGCGAGCTGCGCGTGCCCGAGCAGATCCTCCTCGTCGAGGGGCTGCTCGATCAGGAGCAGGTCGAACGGGTCGAGCTTGGCGAGGTGCCGGGCGTCGCCCCGGTGGTAGGCGGTGTTCGCGTCGACCTGCAGCAGTACGTCGTCGCCGAACCGCTCGCGCACGGCACGGACGGGATCGATGTCCCACCCCGGCTCGATCTTGAGCTTGATGCGCACGTAGCCCTCGTCGAGGTAGCCGTCGACGGCGTCGAGGAGCTCGGGGATCGAGTCCATGATGCCGACGGAGACGCCGCAGTCGACCCGGTCGCGCACGGCGCCCAGCTCGCGCGACAGCGGCACACCCGTGGCCCGCAGCTCGGCGTCGAGGATCGCCAGTTCGACGGCGGCCTTCGACATCCGGTGCCCTTTGAACTTCGCGAGAGCCGGAGCGACGCCGCCCGCATGCAGGTCCTTCACCTGCGCGAGCGCCGGCAGCAGAAAGCGGGTGATCACGTCGACGCTCGCCTCGACGTACTCGGAGGAGTACAGCGGGTCGTTCATCGCGACGCCCTCGCCCCAGCCCTCGGCCTCGTCTGTGACGGCCCGCACGATCAGCGCCTCGCGCGCGGTCTGCACCCCGAACGACGTGCGGAACGGTGACACCAGCGGCATCTCGATCACACGCAGCTCGAATCCGGTGAGCTTCATCCCTGTTCTCCTCTGTCGATGGTGTACGCGCCGGAGCGATCGAACGAGAGCACGCGCCCTCCGCCCTCCAGCGCAGATCCGAGCGTCTCCCGCAGCGCCAGACGCCACGCGGTCGCGCGGGCGGGCTCGGAAAGGCGCAGCGTCTCGATGTCGCGCGGCAGCGCCACGCGGACGAGCCTGGCGTCGGTGCGATGCCGGAGCGGCCCGAGGTCTTCGCCCACGCTGAGCAGTGGCTCGGCGTCGGCGACGTCTCCCGAGCCGGACGGCTCCCCGTGACAGGCGGCGACGACGCGCGGGTCGCGCACGTACCAGGTCACCAGCATCCGGTCGGTGTCATCGGCGCCGTTGAGCGCATCGGCCATGTGCCCGTAGAAGTTGCGGTGGTACGACGTCGGCGTCGCGGCGAGCTTCACGAGATTGAAGTGGGCGTTGCGGCTGATCAGCGGATCGAACGTCCAGGAGATCTCGTCGAGGCCCTCCTCGAGCGCCCAGGCGCGCTGATGCACCTTGAGCGCGAAGCCGACGCTGCGACCGCGCATCCGTGCCGAGACCCCGGCGATGTGGCTGTGCAGGGCGCGCTGATCCGGGGCCGCGAAGAAGCCGAAGCAGGCGCCGACGAGCTCGTCGTGCTCGAACGCGCCGCCCACGTAGCTGCCGGCCTTCGACAGGGCGCGCAGCGTCTCGACGTTGACCGGCGAGGTCTCGCCCTGCTTGGTCCAGATGCTCTGGAACAGCTCCGCCACCCGGGCGAAGTCCCCCACATCCTCGAGCAGCCGGATCTCCACCCCCGCCCTCGACGCGGCGGCGCTCGCCGCGTCGGCGGCCTCCTCCGGCGAGGCGCGGAAAGCTGCGGCATCCGTCATGCTCATGCCCGCGCTCCGGAGATCAGACCCTGCAGCAGCCGGATGCGTTCCGGGATCATCGCCACGATCACGTGCTCATCGTCGGCGTGGGCTCCGCCGCCCACCGCGCCGAGGCCGTCGAGGGTCGGAACCCCCAGCGCCGCGGTGAAGTTGCCGTCGGACGCTCCACCCACCGCAACGCCCTCGAACGGCGTCAGACCGGCCTCCTGGGCGATCGCCACCGCGGCGCGGAACAGGTCCGCAGAGACCTCGGGTTCCATCGGTCGACGGTTGGGGCCGCCCTCCACGCGCACCGTGGCGCCGGGAAGCGTGGCAGGGAGGGCGCGGAGCGCCGCATCCACCCGGTCCTGCTCCGCGACCGTGCGCACCCGCACGTCGACCGCGAACTCCGCATCGGCGGGCACCGTGTTCGTGGTGCTGCCGGCACGCAGGAGCGTGGGTGTGACGCTGGTCCCCGCCGCCGCGGCACCGAGCTCGGCGACCGCGAGGAGGAGGTGCGCGGCCTCCACCGCCGCGTTCACGCCGCGCTCCGGTTCCAATCCGGCATGAGCCGCCCGACCGGTGACGTGGATCCGATACAGCGAGACCCCCTTGCGGGCGATCTTCACGGCGCCGCCGTCGGCCGAAGCTTCGAGCACGAGCGCCGCCGCGCAGCCGAGCGCCTCCTGCTCGATCAGGGCGCGCGAGCTCGGCGAACCGAGCTCCTCGTCGCCCGTGATCAGGATGCTGACGCCGGTGCGGTCCGGCAGCGCGGCGACGGCGTGGAGGGCCATCACGACACCGGTCTTCATGTCGAAGCATCCCGGGCCGCGGAGCACGCCGTCGTCGATGCGGAACGGATGCCGCCGCAGGGAGCCGAGGGGCCACACCGTGTCGTGGTGACCGAGGAGCAGCACCGTGGGCTCGCCGAACCGCCAGCGCAGGTGGGAGCGTCCGTCGATCACGATGCGCTCCGGCGCGACGCCCAGCAGGCGCTCGCCGAGGGCGGCGACGACATCGGCGCTGCGGGCGACGGCGTCGAGGTCATCGGACGGCGACTCGCAGGAGACCAGTGTCTCGATGTCGGCGAGGACCAGGTCGAGGTCCACGCCGGCCTGCACCGGCATCACGACACCTTCGGCGCCGCGCGGACGCCGTGGTGCAGATAGCGTTCGCCGCTGGGCAGGGAGTAGAACACCACGGCGTGCCAGGCCTGCTCGCCCTCGGGACGCATCACGAACTCGCCGCGACGCACGGGCACCAGCGGATGCTCCTGCACCGGGTCGGGGAGCATGGCGGCGAGTGGTCCGTTCAGGGTGGTGCGCATGCGCAGGCCATCGTCGTCGCGGAAGATCTCGGTGCGCACGCCCGAGCGGTCGTAGACGCCCTCGAACTCGGAGAAGTCATCCGTGAACGGCTCCTCGGGCGGCGTGAGGCCGGCCGGCACCTCCAGCGCCGCCAGCTCGCGGAAGATCTCGCCGAACAGCTCGACGTAGAGATCGTGGGTGTTGCCCCCGTTCGTCAGCAGCGTCACCGCGAGCCCCTCCTCGGGGAGGATGCGCAGGAAGGACGCCTGCCCGATCGTGTTGCCGTCGTGCCCGATGAGGCGGTGGCCGTCCCAGTCGAACAGGATCCAGCCCACGCCCCACGCATCGCCGAGCGAGTACGGGTCGGGCATGTCCACCTCACGCTCCTGCATCCGCGCCACGGCGGCTTCGGACAGCACACGCGTCCCATCGGCGGCCAGTCCGCCTGCCAGGTGCATGCGGGCGAAGGCGAGCACGTCGGCCGTGGTGGAGTTGATGAGTCCGGCCGGTCCCATCGATCGGGGGAGCATCCAGGCGGGCGCGAGGTGCGGGCCGTCGTCGTCGACCACGGTGTGCCCGCTGGCAGCCCGGAACATGATCGCCTCCTCCGGGAGGGTCGAGGAGTGGGTGAGTCCGAGGGGCGTGAACACGAGGTCGCGCATCGCCTGGTCCCAGGTCGTTCCGGTGACCTTCTCGATCACGCGCCCGGCCAGCGAGAATCCGGAGTTGCAGTACGACATGGTCGCGCCGAGCGGATGGTTCTGCGCGACGCCGTCCAGGAGCGCGACGTACTTCTCGAGCGTGTCGTCGCCGCGGCCGGTGTCGGTGAAGACATCGCCGTCGATCCCACTGGTGTGATTCAGCAGGTGACGCAGCGTCACTGTCCGCGTGATCTCCGGGTCGGAGGACGAGAACTCCGGCACGTACGAGACGACCGGGGCGTCGAGGTCGAGCACACCCTGATCGACGAGGCGCATGATCGCGGTCGTCGTCCACACCTTGCCCATCGAGCCGATCTGGAACACGGAGTCGTCGGTGGTCTCGATGCCCGTGCGCGCGTTGAGTATGCCGTGGTGCGCATATACCGGCTCCTCGCCGAGACGCAGGATGCCGAGGGTCGCGCCGGGCACCTTGTGCGCTGCGGCCAGCGCGCTCAGTCGCTGCTGCCAATGACGGGCGTCGAGGCGGGCGCGCACGGGCGTGCCGGCCGGCGGCGCGTACTGCTCGACCCAGTCGATCACGCGCTGCGAGTAGTCGGCGCGGTGCGACGGAGGACCGGAGAGCACGAACAGGTGCGAGCCACCGGGATACAGCACCAGGCGCGTGGGGACGTCGCGCTCGCGCAGCGCCGTGAACCACTGCTCGGCCTGACCGACCGGGCAGCGGTCATCGGCCGCACCCTGCAGGATCAGAGTCGGGGTGGTGACCCGGTCGACCTGCGTGAACGGGGACTGCGCGGAGAGGCGCTCCTCATCGCGCCAGGGGAGCCCGCCGTTCTCCTTCGCCGAGAGGTAGTGCCCGAAGTCGGAGGTGCCGCCCATCGAGAAGAGATCGGTGACCACGCCTCCGCCCACGGCCGCCGCGAAGCGGTCGTCGCGCGACGTGAGGAAACAGGTCATGAAGCCGCCGTAGCTGTATCCGGTCACGGCTAGTCGGGCCGGGTCTGCGATGCCCTCGGCGACGAGCTGGTCGATCGGCTCGAGGAAGTCGTTCGCGTCGTTGACGCCCCACCCACCGGAGACCGCGGAGAAGAACGCGTCGCCGTAGCCGTCGCTGCCGCGGGGGTTGAGGGTGAGGATCGCCCAGCCGCGGCGCGCGAGCACCTGGTGGTACGGGTGGACGAGGTCGGCGGCACCGTTCCAGGCGTTGTGCGGACCTCCGTGCACATCGAGCAGGAGGGGGAGCGGGCCGGCAGCATCGGGATCGCGGCGCAACCAGCCCGTGACGACGGTGCCGTCGGCGATCGTGAAACGGCGCTCCTCCGCCGGGAGGAGATCGAATGCGGGTGTGCCGTAGTCGGTGAGGACACGCGTGGATCCATCCGTGAGGTCCAGCACTGCGATGTCGCCGAAGGATTCCGGCGTCGCGAGCGTGATCGCCGCGGAGGATGCCGCCACCGAGAGTCCTGACACGTTCGCGGTACCGTCCACGAGGGCAGTGGCCCCCGAACCGTCCGGGGCGACGCGGTACACGTGCGAGTAGCCGTTGTCACGGAGGCAGAACACGAGGTCCCCGCCGTCCGTGAACTGCGGCATGCCGCCCGGGTAGCCGGGACCACCCGGCATCACGTTGCGGTCGAGACTGCGCGTGATGTTCTGCGGTTCGCCGCCGTCGACCGGGAACAGCAGGAGGTCTGCGTTGCCGACCTCGGTGTCGGTGCGTCCGGCGGCGACGACATGGCGGCCGTCCGGGGTCCATCCCACGGCCGTCGCCTGCACATCGGCGGCGCTGACCTGCACGGCCGCGCTGTTCGGGTCGGTGGCGGAGCGCACGAACACCGGGATCCGCATCGTCAGATCGGCATCGTCCTCGACGCTCGCCGAGTACGCGAGGAGTGTGCCGTCGGGCGACCAGAACGGGTCGGAGGCGTGGGAGCGGCCGCGGGTGAGGACCGTCACCTTGCCAGAGTCGACGTCGAGCACATGCAGCTGTTGCACGAGCGTGCCCAGGGTGCCCGCACCATCAGCCTTGTAGCCCAGCCGGTCGGTCGAGGCCGGCGCCGAGCGTCGGGCGAGGATGGTCTCCGTGGTCTCGTCGGGAAGCGCCGCGCCGTCGACTGGGGCGGTGAACGCGATGCGCGTGCCGTCGGGGCTCCAGGCCGGAGCGCCGGCGCCGAGCGGGAGCGTCGTGAGTCCGCGTGCTTCGCCGCCGGCGGCCGGGAGCAGCCAGAGCTGCGCCGGGCCGTCCTGCGCGCGCAGGAACGCGAGCTGTGACCCGTCGGGGCTCCAGACCGGGGTCGAGTCGGCCGTCGCGTGCGTGAGCGGGGCCGGATCGCCGCCGGTGGTCGGCACCTGCCACAGGGCGCGCGTGTCCCGGTCGCCGTCGCGGTCGGTCGTCCGCAGCACGAAGGCGATGCGGGTGCCGTCCGGTGACAGTGCCGGTTGCTCGGGGGTGCGGACGGCGAGCAGGTCGTCGACGGTGACACGGTTCATGGGAGCTCCAATCGGATGGTCAGTTCACTGTGTCCGCAGAGAGCGGGGTCGGTGTTGTGGTCGCGGCCGAAACCAGGGGGCTGCTTTGGGAGATGGGCACAGTTCCGATCGGCGCATCCGTCGGCAGCCCCGCGAAGTGGCAGGCCGCGCCCACCGTGCCCGTGGGCCGCTGCGGTTCCGCGATCACGCAGATCTGCCGATCGGGGCGCGCCGCGGGACCGATCGGGCACCGCGGGTGGAAGCGGCAGCCGCCGGGCGGGGCGTGCGGGTCGGCGGGCTCCACATCGACGGGGGCGAGCGGATCGACGGCCAGCAGGTTCCCGTGCCGGGTGGGTGCCGCCTGGAGCAGATCCCGCGTGTACGGGTGCTGCGGGTCGGCCAGCACCTGCTCGGTCGGCCCGACCTCCACGATCCGGCCGAGGTACATGACCGCGATGTGATCGCTCAGGTATCGGACGACGGAGAGGTTGTGCGAGATGAAGAGCATCGTCAGGTCGAGCTCCACGCGCAGGTCGCGCACGAGGTTGAGCACCGAGCCCTGCACGGAGACGTCGAGCGCGGAGGTGATCTCGTCGGCGATCACGACCTCGGGGCGGGCGGCGAGAGCGCGGGCCAGGGCGATGCGCTGGCGCTGCCCGCCGGAGAGGGCGGCCGGGAGCGACTGTGCGCGGTCGGCGTCGAGGTTCACGAGGTCGAGCAGTCGTGCGACCTCGGCACGGCGGGCCCTGCTTCCGCGGATGTCGCGGGGGAGGGCCTCGGCGATCGATTCGCCGATGGTCATGCGCGGATCGAGCGAGGAGAACGGATCCTGGAACACCATCTGGATGGGGCGACGGCGGCGCAAGCCGCGCACGTCCACTCCGTCCAGCGTGATGGCGCCCTCGCTGATCGGCGCGAGGCCGATCGCCGCGCGGGCGAGCGTGGACTTGCCCGAACCCGACTCACCCACGAGCCCGACGACCGACCCGGACGGGACGGTCAGGGACACATCGTCGACGGCGGTGAGGCCGGAGCGGTGCGAGCCGTAGCGCACGCTGACCCGGTCGAAACGCAGCTCGCTCATCGCAGGACCCTCTCGTCATCGGCGGCGGCCTCGTCCGCCGTCGTGGCCACCGCCACAGCGACCTCCGCCTCTCCGGTGACCGGATGCCAGCAGGCGACCCGATGCCCGGCCTCATCGGCCAGGAGCTCGGGGTCGCTCTCCCGGCAGAGGTCGGTGGCGAGGGGACAGCGGGCGGCGAACGCGCATCCGGTGGGGAGGGCGCCCGGTGCCGGCGGACGGCCGGGGATCACTTTGAGGGGCTCGTCGCGGTCGGCGTCGAGCTCGGGCACGACCTCGAGCAGGGCGCGGGTGTACGGGTGCCGGGCGTCGGTGTGCAGGTTCGCTGCGGGCAGGTCCTCGACGATCCGTCCCGCGTACATCACCAGCACGCGGTCGCAGGTCTGCGCGACGACCGCGATGTCGTGGCTGATCAGCAGGATCGCGGCGTCGGTGTCGCGGCGCACGCCGGCCAGCAGCTGCAGCACCTGTCGCTGCACGGTCACATCGAGCGCGGTGGTCGGCTCGTCCGCGATGATCAGGCGCGGATGGTTCATGAGCCCCATGGCGATCATCGCCCGCTGCCGCATGCCGCCGGAGAACTCGTGCGGGTACTGGTGGGCGCGTCGTGCCGCGGCGGGCACCCGCACCGACTGCAGACGCTCGATCGCCCGATCCATCGCCTGCTTCCGAGTGATGTCCTGGTGCTCGGACGCGGCCTCGGCGAGCTGCGAGCCGATCCGCCTCGTCGGGTTGAACGAGGTCATCGGGTCCTGGAAGACCATCGCGAGCGAGGTGCCGAGGAGGCTCCGCACCGCGCGGTCGGACGTCGTCAGCAGCGGGGTGCCGCAGAAGTCCAGTCGCGCGGCGTCGACGTGACCCGGGCGTTCGATGAGCCGGGCGGCGGCCAGGGCGGTGAGGCTCTTGCCGGAGCCCGATTCGCCGACCACGCCGATGGCCTCGCCACGCGCGACCGTGAACGAGACGCCGCGCACGGGGGTGACCCATCCCCTCGGGGTCGGGAAGGAGACGCGCAGGTCGTCGACGAGGAGTACCGGTTCCTCGCCGTCGACCGGCGCGGGCTGAGCGGCTCGCGGACGCACGATCGCGGGGAGGCGGTGGCGGCGTCGCGCGGAGCGTCCGCCGAGCGCTGCGGCTGCGGTCTCGCCGAGGAGGTTGAACGCGAGTCCGGCGATCACCACAGCCACGGCGGGTCCGAGCGCGGCCGCCGGGTTGAGGTAGATCCGGTTCAGGCCCTCGCCCAGCAGCCGGCCCCAGTCGTACTCGGGGACCTGCACGCCCAGGCCGAGGAAGGAGAGTCCGGCGAAGGCGAGCAGTGCCGATCCCGCGGAGACGGTGGCGTTCACGATGAGCGGTTCGCCGATGTTCGGCAGGATGTGACGGATCAGGATGCGGAACCGCGAGACGCCGGCCACCCGAGCGGCGTCGATGAAGTCGCGTCCGGCGATCGCCGCGGACAGCGTCTGGGTGAGCCGCGCGAACTGCGGCGCCATCGCGAACCCGATCGCGAGGACGGCGCCGGTGGATCCGACCCCGAAGATGACCGCGAAGAACAGCGCGAGCAGGAGTCCGGGGAAGGCGACCGCGATGTTCACGAAGCCGACGATCGGGCGTCCGAGCCAGCGGGGGAGCACCGAGGGTGCGGTGCCGAGCAAGGTGCCGGCGACGACGCCGATCATCACGGCGATCACGGCGAGCACCACCGAGAGCCGGGTCGCCACCAGCACGCGGGCGAGCACGTCGCGGCCGAGCGTGTCGGTGCCCAGCAGGTGTGCGGCGCTCGGTCCCTGGGTGATCTCGGTCGGGTTCACCTGCTCGGCCTGCGCGCCCCAGACGATCGGCGCGAAGATCGCGGTGAGCGTGACGAGGAGGACGAGCGCGAGAGCGGTGATCCCCAGTGGTGAGCGGACGATGCCCGACCATGCCGTACGTGCCGACATCATGCCTCCCGGATGGTGGATCGAGGGTCGAGGAGGGCGAGGACCACGTCGACCACCAGGTTCACGATGAGCACCCCGATCCCGTAGACGAGGACGATGCCCTGCACGACCGAGTAGTCCTTGGTGAGGATCGACTGCACGATCATCGTGCCCAGGCCCGGCCAGGCGAACACGTTCTCGACCAGCACGGTGCCGGCGACCATGCCCGTCAGGAGCAGGCCGGTGAGGGTGAGGGTCGCGGTCATGGCGTTCGGCAGTGCGTGGCGCGAGTAGATCCGGTGCGGCGCGAGCCGCTTGGCCCGGGCGGTGCGGATGAAGTCCTGGTTGAGGACGGACAGCACCTCGACCCGGATGATGCGCGAGAACACTGCGGTCGGGGCGACGGCGAGGGCGATCACGGGGAGCACCAGCGAGAACGGGGCGGTGTTACCGGCGACGGGGAACCAGCCGAGCGAGACCGCGAAGAAGTAGACGAGTCCGACGGCGAGGAGGAACTCGGGGATCGCGGCGAGGATGACGGATCCGGTCGCGAAGGCCAGCTCGAGGCCGCGACGCCGGCCACCGCGGGTCGCGACGGCCATCGTCACCCCGAGCGGGACGGACACCAGCAGCACCAGCACGACGGCGAGGAGGGCGAGCTGCAGGGTCGCGGGCAGCCGCGTGGAGATGATCTCGGCGACCGGCTGCCCGGTGATCATGGACGAGCCCATGTCGCCGGTGAACAGCCCTCCGATGTACTGGAAGTACTGCACGAGCAGGGGCTGGTCGAGCCCGAGCGCCGCGCGACGGGACTCGACGAGCTCGGCCGGGGCGTTCAGTCCGAGCGCCGCGCGCACCGGATCACCCGGCACCAGGTGGATCATGAAGAAGGCGGCCGTGACCAGCACCCACACCGACAGGACGAACTGCCCTCCGCGACGGACCAGGAAGGACACCCAGGGGTTGTCCGACCGTGCGGATCTGATCAGTATCGCGTGCGTGGCGGTGGTGCTGGCCATCGGCTGCCTCCGGCTCGGTTGTTCTCTGCGTGCTTACTCGTACATGCGGATCGAGGCGGGGTCGATGCCGTCGCCCTCGGTGAAGGTCACCTTGTTGCCGAACGTCGTCAGCACGTTGTTCGCGTACGGGACGACCGACACCGACGTGTACAGGGCCTTCTCGGCGTCGCCCCAGTCCGCGCATCCTTCGGCGCCCGGCTTCGACGAGGCGGCCGTGACGGCGGCCGTGTAGGCGTCGTCCGCCACCGACGCGAAGTTCGTGCCGTCGGGCGGGGTCGGTCCGGAGTAGAACGGCACCAGCATGCTCGGCAGCGAGACGCCCAGCGGAGCAGCGGAGACGTCCCAGTCGCCGGAGGCGAAGAGGGTCTCGCTCAGGGTGGGCGCATCGACGGTCTTGATCGTCACGTCGACACCGAGCTTCTTCCACGATGCCTGCATGAGCTCCGCCGCGGCGCTGCCGCCGTCGCCGAGCGTCGTGGGAGTGAGGAGAGTGATCGTCATCGCCGTCCCGTCCTTCTCACGGATGCCGTCGGAGCCGGCCTTCCATCCGGCGGCATCGAGGCCCGCGGCGGCCTTCTTCTCGTCGAAGGCGGGGAGCAGATCGCCGACGACATCGGCCTGGCAGGGGTTCGGAGCGATCGTGACGAGGCTCTTCGCCGCAGTGCCCTGCCCGCTCGTGAGGACCTGGCGGAGCTGGGCGAGGTCGAGTGCTTCCGTGAGGGCCTCACGCACGGCCTGATCGGAGCCGGGGTGGCCGTCCGCCTGGTTGAAGAACAGCTGTCCCGCCGCCAGCGGCAGCTCGGAGACGAACAGCCCGGCGTCCTGGAGCCGCTGGCGATCCGGGCCGATCACGAGTGCCGTGTTGACCTCGCCGGAGAGCACGAGGTTCGCCGCGGTCGTCTCGTTCGGGATGACGCGGTAGACGACCGTGTCGGGAATGCCCGGCTGCTTCGGATCCCAGTCGCCGGGCCCCCAGGTGAAGTCGTCGCGACGGGTCAGGGTGTACTGGCTGTTCGGCACGACCTCGGTGAGCGTGAACATCCCGGTCGCGCCTTCGCCGGCGGCGCGGGCGTCGGCGTCGTCGACGACGTTGCCGCACACGATCGAGATGCTTCCGACGTTCTCCACGAGGAAGGCATCGGGCCGTCCGCTCGTGACGGTGACGATGCCGCTGGCGTCGTCTCCGGTCGCGGTGGTTCCCGGCTGCACCTGCACGCCGGCGAGGGGGGAGCCGTTCGCCGGATCGCCGATGAAGGAGATGTTCGCGGCGACGGCGGACGCCGTGAGCGGTGAGCCGTCCTGGCAGGTGATGTCGTCACGCAGCGTGAAGGTCGCCTGCTCCGTCCCGGCTTCCCATTCGGAGGCGAGTCCGGACAGGATCGTCCCGTCGTTCTGCACCTCGACGAGGCGACCGTACAGGTAGCGATCGATCTGTCGGGCCGTGCCGATGACGGTCGTGAACGGGTCGAGCGTGCCCGGGTCGGTGGCGACGGCCGCGGTGAAGGTCTTGCCGTCGGCGAGGACGCCGTCGGGGGTGTCTCCTCCTTCGGGAGGGGCGCTCGCGGCACAGGATGTCAGGGCGAGCGCCGCAACGCCCAGCAGCGCGATCAGCGGGGTACGAGAACGCATCAGAAGCCTCCAGCAGTGTTCGGGATGGTGCAGGTGGATGGTGCAGGAATCAGGTCAGAGGGCGCGCAGGTGCTCGACGGCGGCGAAGCCAGCGCGGCCGATCGAGGCGTCCACCAGAGGCTGCCTGTCGGCGAGGGATGCGGCGCGGGTGAAGACGGCCACTGCGTGCTGCCGGCCGTCGGGATAGGTCACCACGCCGGCCTCGTTGCGCCAGGTGGGCAGCGTGCCGGTCTTCGCCGCGATACGGACACCCGGGGGGAAGCCGGAGCTCAGCCGGTGCGGCCAGATCTGCTGCGCCATGATGTCCCTGGCCTGACGGCACGCCTCGGCCGTCGCCGCGGTGTCGGTCCACAGCGCGTTGAGCAGTGTCGTGACATCCCGCGGGGTGGAGTGCGAGGTCTTGGCTGGATGCACCGCGTCGAGTGCGAGGATCTGTTCGGCGCTCGCCCCCTCGAACAGCTCGTCGAGGTCGCTGTCGGGTGTGCCGCCGAGATCGGAGACGACCGAGGCGAACAGGTCTTCGCAGCACCCCACGAGCCGCGTCTGCCGCAGCCCCAGGTCGCTGATGACCCGGTTCACGGCATCACTCCCGAGCCGGTGGTACACGACGTCGGTGGCGGCGTTGTCGCTCATGGTCATCATGTTCTGCGCGAGGTCGCGCCAACTGGCCTCGACGTCGTCCGAGAACCCGGCGGTGCCCACGCCGCCGATGCGGTAGCGCGCCGTCACGGTGGTCCGCTCGGTCGGGTCGAGTTCCCCGGCGGCAACTGCGCGCACGTAGGCCGTGAGCACGAGGATCTTGAACACCGAGGCGAGCACCACGGGCTCGTCGGCGTCGACGCTCACCTCGGGCCCGCCCTCTTCGCCGATCTCCCGCGCGTGCAGGAACCCGGTCGCGCCGGCCTCCGTGAAGAGCGCCGCCGTGGTGGTCATGCGTCGACCCGGCGGTCGGCTCGTCCGGTGTGCAGGTACAGCGCACGTCCGGTGCCGTCGTCGCCGACGAAGGCGTGCGGCATGCGCATCCCGCGCTCCTGCTTGCGGGGGAGCAGCGTGTCGGTCGTCCAGCCGACGAGTTCGACCGGCTCCGGTGCCGGGCCCAGCTCGGCGAAGATCCCCTTCATGGTGCGCTCGAGCCAGATGCGGCCGTCGTCGTCGAGTCGCACGGTCGAGTCCGAGACCGACGACGAATACGTGCCGAGGATGCGGTCCACGTCGACCTCGACCGGCGTCTCCGGGATCGTGGGCAGCGCGGGCATCGTGACCCCGGCCAGCACCGCGAGCACCCGGGAGGTGATGGCGTGGTAGGCGTCGACCGTCTGCCCGCCGTTCGTGAGGACCGCCACGGCGACCCCTGCGGAGGGAACCATCCGCAGGAACGCGTTCTGTCCGATCGTGCCGCCGTCGTGGCCGATCACGGGTCCGCCCTCCCAGTCGAAGATCTCCCAGCCCAGGCCCCAGGCGTCGCCCATCAGGCCGAGCTCGGGGAGCTCGACCTGACGCTCCTGCATCGCGCGGACGCTCTCCTCGGACAGGATGCGCGTCCCATCGGGAGCGACGCCGCCGTCCAGGTGCATGCGCGCGTAGCTCACCAGATCATGCGCGGTCATGGCAAGCATCGACCCGGCGGGCGCGTTCGAGCGCACCAGATTCCACACGGGGGCCGCCGCCGGCTCGTCGCTGCCCTCGGCCGGGATGTGCCCGAGCGCGGCGCGGAACATGATCGCCTCGGAGGCCGTGGTGGCCACGTGCGTCAGGCCCAGCGGACCGGCGAGGTGCGTGCGCAGCGCCTGGTCGTACGACGTGCCGCGCAGGACCTCGACCATGCGGCCGAGCACCACGAAGGCGGCGTTGTTGTACGAGAAGCGCTCGCCGGGGGTGAAGAGCTGCGGGGCGTCGGCGATCGTCGCGAGGTACTTCTCCACGGCGTCGTCGCCGACCCCGGTGTCGTTGAAGAGATCGCCCTCGAAGCCGCTCACGTGGCTCAGCAGCTGCCGGGCCGTGATCGTGCTCGCCGCCGCATCGTCGCCGATCGCGAAGGCGGGCACGGTGTCGCGTACCGGGGCGTCGATGTCGAGCAGTCCCTCGTCGACGAGCTGCATGATGAGCGTCGCCGTCCAGGTCTTGGTGATCGAGCCGATCTGGAAGACCGAGTCCACGTCGGCTTCCACACCGGTGTTGCGGTTCAGGATTCCTGCGGCGGTGGTGAAGATCTCACCGTCGGCCAGGATCGCGACGGATGCCGCGGGGATGTGCGCGTCGGCCAGCATCGCGGGAAGGTTCTCCCGCACCCAGCTGCCGATTTCGTTCAGGTCGGACACGTGCGCTCCTCTACATCGAGTGGGTCGTCGCATTCGAGGCGACGGCGATGGGCCGAGACTATTCGCGTGCTCCGCCGGCCCGTTGGTGTCGGGCGACGAGACTTGCGCGGACCTTGGTTCGCCCGGACGAAGGATCGATGCCTCAGACGTTCCCTCGTACGGGGCGCCCCGGCAGGGCCTCGGTCACGATCTCCCCGGCGTGCACGACGGGGGTGCCGTGCACAAACAGGTAGCGGATGCCCCGCGAGGGCCGGGTCGGGTCGGAGTAGGTCGCCCGGTCGGTGAGGGTCGCCGGATCGAGGACCACGATGTCGGCATCGGCTCCGACAGCGAGATGCCCCTTGCCCCGCATGCCCGAGGAGACCTCGTCGAGCACCCGCGCCGGAAGGAATGAGCAGCGACGGAAGGCCTCCGGCCAGGTCCACGTGTCGCTCTCGAGCACCATGAGACGCAGCGACTTCGTGAACGTCCCGGCCGTGCGCGGATGCGTGTGCCCGCCGGACGGCAGGGGCCAGTCGCGCTGCTCGTACACGGTCCGACCGTCGGCTGCCGCCCAGGAGATCGGCATCGCATCGCTCGCGACGATCGAATCGGGGTAGGCGAGGGCGCGGTCCAGGTGCGCGCGGTCGAGGGGATCGGCTTCGTCGAGGAACGTCACGATGCACGCGGCGCCGGGGTCCGTCGCGCGCACCTCGCGCAGCCGGGCCTCGTCGGCGATGCGCTCGCCGGTGTCGACGAGCACGAGCGAGCTCGGGGTGATCCCGAGTCCCTTGAGCTTCTCCGGAGCGAGGAAGAACGCGCCGATCGCGGTACTGCCCGCGCCGTAGGGATAGGCCTCGACCGTCACGCGGGAGCCCGCCGCGCGGCTGCGGTCGAGCAGGGCCAGCACGCGGTCGATGTGGCGCAGCGACGTGCTGTTCACGTGGCAGTGGTGCATGGCGGCACCGGTCTCGGCGGCCGCGCGGACGAGCTCCTCCGACCCGTCGATCGGCGTGCGGGGGTCGGCTTCGATCAGCTCGCGCACGTGCGTGAACGTCGGGGCATGTGCGGCCGCGGCCAGCCGGGAGAGCTCCAGATACTCGTCCGGGTCGGAGCGGGGCGCGTAGCCCATGAGCACACCGATCCCGAGGGCGCCGGCACCGAGCTCGTCCTCGAGCAGGCTCAGCCAGCGGCGGCGTTCGGCGGGGGAGGAGGCGCGCTGCCACTCGGGCGTGCCGAGCAGGTCCATCGACGCGGCGAAGTCGGCGACGGGCACCCGGTCGAGGTGCGCGTACGCCCGTGCCTGCGACCAGGAGGCGGAGAATCCGTAGTTCAGGGGGCGGCCGTCTGCCGCGGCGCGTGCGAGAGCCTCGGCGATCGGCATGAGGCCCGCTTCGAGGTCGAGTGCGGTGGTGACGCCGTCCATCGCCTGCAGACGCTGTCCGGCGATCGAGTGCACGTGGCTGTGCAGGTCGACGAAGCCGGGGCCGACGATGAGACCCCTGGCGTCGACGACGTCGGCATCCACCGGTGCCGTGAGTGCATCACCGACGGCGGCCACCCGTCCCTCTGTGATCAGGAGGTCGGCGATCCGGTCGGATCCGGTCTTCGGGTCGATGACGCGCCCGCCGCGCAGCAGAGTGTCCACGTGGTCACGATGCCATGCTGGGGGAGGCCGTTCCGGTGCAGTCCGACGAAACCGGGTGTACGTTCCCGTGCTCCCGCACAACCGGCGACGCGCGGCGACGGTCGGCGAGAGGTGCGTGCGCGCGTCCCAGCAGACATAATGAAGTGACGATGTGACCGTGCACACGCGAGGAGGCAAGTGATGTCCACCGCCTCCGAGCGTGCGCGGCTGCCCAGCATCCGCGACGTCGCACGGCTCGCGGGAGTCTCCCATCAGACCGTGTCCCGGGTGCTGAACGATCATCCGAGCATCCGTCCCGAGACGAAGGCCAAGGTCCTCGACGCGATCGCCGTGCTCGACTACCGGCCGAATCTCGCGGCCAGGGCGCTGGTCACCAGCAAGTCGAACATGCTGGGGATCCTCTCGGCGACCATCGGGGAGTTCGGTCCGACGTCATCCATCGCCGGGATCGAGGATGCAGCGCGCGAGGAGGGGTACTCGGTCTCGACCCTGAACCTCCCCGCGACGAGTCCGGAGGCGATCGGCAACGCGGTGCGGCAGCTCTCGCGCGAGCAGGTCGACGGGATCGTGGTGCTCGCGCCGCAGGTGCGGGTGTTCCATGTCCTTCGCGGCATGTCCGTCGACATGCCGTTCGTCACGCTGCAGACGGCATCCGGCTCGGACGGGGTGAGCCTGTCCGCCGACCAGGTCGCCGGTGCCAGAGCGGCGACGGAGCACCTGATCTCGCTCGGTCACAGCGACATCCTGCACCTGGCTGGACCTCAGGACTGGATCGAGGCCGAGTCGCGCATGCGCGGCTACCTCGACGGACTGCGCGAGGCCGATCTGCCCACGTTCCCGCCGATCCGCGGCGACTGGACCGCGGACTTCGGGTACTTCGCGGGCAAGGAGCTCGCCCTCCGCCGCGACTTCACCGCCGTGTTCGCCGCGAACGACCTCATGGCGATCGGGCTGATGCACGGTTTCCGCGACTCGGGGATACGCGTCCCGCACGACGTGAGTGTGATCGGTTTCGACGACATCCCCGTCGCGGCGCATGTGGCTCCGTCGCTCAGCACCGTGCACCAGGACTTCCCCGAGCTCGGGCGCCGAGCCGTGCGCATCCTGCTCGCGCAGATCCGTGGTGAGCAGGTGCCGGAGTTCGGCCCGCTGCAGACGATCCTGCGCGCGCGCGAATCCGCTGCATCACGGTAGCGACACGAAATCCCGGCGCGGACTTGACAGCGGTCCAGCAGAAGACGACGATATATCGATGTGAACGGTCACATTGAAGGTGACCGCACGTCGCGAGGAATGATCCGTGAGCACCACTGCAACGTTGCCGACTGTGTCAGGCCCGATCCTGGAGATGCGTAGCATCACCAAGGAGTTCCCGGGGGTCAAGGCGCTGGCCGATGTCTCCATCACCGTCCGCGCCGGCGAGATCCACGCGATCTGCGGGGAGAACGGCGCCGGGAAGTCGACCCTGATGAAGGTCCTCTCCGGGGTGTATCCGTACGGGACCTACGAGGGTGAGATCCTGCTGTACGGCGAGGAGCAGCGCTTCAAGGACATCGTCGCCAGCGAGCAGGCCGGCATCGCGATCATCCACCAGGAGCTCGCGCTCATCCCCGAGCTCTCGGTCACCGAGAACATCTTCCTCGGCAACGAGATCTCCCGCGGCGGACGCATCGACTGGCAGGCGCAGAAGGAGCGCACGATCGAGCTCCTCGCCCGCGTCGGGCTGAGTGAGGACCCGGACGCGCAGATCAAGACCCTCGGCGTCGGCAAGCAGCAGCTGATCGAGATCGCGAAGGCGCTCAACAAAGAGGTCAAGCTCCTGATCCTCGACGAGCCGACCGCCGCGCTCAACGAGAACGACTCCCAGCACCTGCTCGACCTGATCCTCGGCCTCAAGGCCAAGGGCATCGCGTCGATCATGATCAGCCACAAGCTCAACGAGATCGAGCAGATCGCCGATGAGATCACGATCATCCGCGACGGCCGCACGGTCGAGACGCTCGACATCTCCCGCGGCGAGATCAACGAGGACCGGATCATCCGCGGCATGGTCGGCCGCTCGCTCGAGAGCCGGTACCCCGACCGCACGCCCGAGATCGGCGAGGTGTTCTTCGAGGTCAAGGACTGGTGGGTGCAGCATCCGACCGTCCCGGAGCGCATGGTCGTCAAGGGCTCGAACATCAACGTCCGCCGCGGCGAGGTCGTCGGCATCGCCGGGCTCATGGGCGCCGGGCGCACCGAGTTCGCCATGAGCATCTTCGGTCGCTCCTACGGCAACTTCCTCTCCGGCACCCTGATCAAGGACGGCCAGGAGGTCGCGCTCCACGACGTCTCGTCCGCGATCAAGCACGGCCTGGCGTACGTCAGCGAGGACCGCAAGGTGCTCGGGCTCAACCTGCTCGACACCATCAAGCGCTCGGTCGTCGCCGCCAAGCTCTCCAAGATCGCCAAGCGCGGCGTCGTCGATGCGCGCGCCGAGTTCGCCGTGGCGGAGGACTACCGCAAGGCCCTGCGCATCAAGACGCCCTCGGTCGAGGAGGGGGTCGGCAAGCTGTCCGGCGGAAACCAGCAGAAGGTCGTGCTGGCGAAGTGGATGTTCACCGACCCCGACCTGCTGATCCTCGACGAGCCGACCCGCGGCATCGACGTCGGAGCGAAGTACGAGATCTACGCGATCATCAACCAGCTCGCGGCACAGGGCAAGGGCGTCATCGTCATCTCCAGCGAGCTGCCCGAGCTGCTCGGCATCTCCGACCGCATCTACACCGTCTTCGAAGGTCGGGTCACCGACTGCATCCCGGCCGACCAGGCGACACCCGAGGACCTCATGCGCAGCATGACCTCGACGAACCAGAAAGCATCCGCATGACCACCGACACCACCGCAACGAAGCGCGGCTTCCACTTCAAGGACATCACGAAGATGTTCGGGGGCGGCCAGTCGACCCTCCGCCAGTTCGGCATCCTCGGCAGCCTCGTCGTGATCCTGGTCGTCTTCCAGGTGCTGACCTGGATCTTCAAGGGCACCGGCCTCACGCTCTCGTCCGGCAACCTGATCAACGTCGTCAACCAGTACTCGTACATCCTGATCCTCGCGATCGGCATGGTGATGGTCATCATCATGGGTCACATCGACCTGTCGGTCGGCTCGGTCGCCGCGTTCACCGGCATCGTGGTCGCGAAGGCCATGGCCGACTGGAATCTCCCCTGGCCGCTCGGCGTGCTCCTCGGTCTCGGCGTCGGCGTGCTCGTCGGTGCCTGGCAAGGGTTCTGGGTGGCGTATGTCGGGGTACCGGCGTTCATCGTGACGCTGGCGGGCATGCTGTTCTTCCGTGGTGCGAACCAGTGGGTCGGCGACTCGCAGTCGATCCCCGTCCCGCAGGGCTTCAAGGTCATCGGCGCCGGCTACCTGCCCGAGCTGTCGTTCATCCCCGTGCCCTTCAACGTCTTCACCATGCTGCTCGCCCTGCTCGGCGTCGCGTGGATCGTGTTCTGGGAGATCCGCACCCGTCGCATCCAGCACAAGATGGGTGCCGACATGGCGCCGTTGTGGGTGAGCGTCACCAAGGTCGTGCTGATCTCGGTCGTGATCCTCGTCGCGGGATGGCTGTTCGCCACCGGCCGTGAGGGCACCAGCTTCCCGATCTCGGGCATCATCCTGCTCGCCCTCGTCATCCTCTACTCGTTCATCACGAACAACACCGTGTTCGGCCGCCACATCTACGCTGTCGGCGGCAACCGCCAGGCCGCGCGCCTGTCGGGTGTGAAGGACCGCTGGGTCGACTTCTTCGTGATGATGAACATGTCGGTGCTCGCCTCGCTGGCCGGCATGATCTATGTCGCCAGGGCCACGGCCTCGGGGCCGCAGGACGGCAACGGCTGGGAGCTGGATGCGATCGCCTCGGTCTTCATCGGTGGCGCGGCCGTCTCGGGCGGTATCGGAACCGTGATCGGCTCGATCATCGGTGGTCTCGTGATGGCGTTCCTGAACAACGGTCTCGCGCTGCTGGGCGCCGGTGCCGACGTGGTCTCGATGATCAAGGGCCTCGTGCTCCTGTTCGCCGTCGGTGTCGACGTCTGGAACAAGCAGCAGGGCCGCCCGTCGATCACCGGCTTCCTCACGCGTCGCTTCGGCCGCAAGGAGGATCCGATGACCGACACCTTCGACCCGAAGGCGAACTACCCCACCAACCAGAAGTACGAAGCCCCCGCCGTCGACGAGACGCGCGGATAGTAGGGGTCTCACTGCGCACGCACACGCGTCGAGACCTACACACACCAGAGAAAGAGATCACATGAAGAAGATGCTTCTTACGGCGACAGCGATCGTCGCCGTGGGCGCTTTCGCCCTCACCGGCTGCTCCTCGGAGCGTGGCGGAGACACCGGCGCCGATGGTGGCGACGAGGCGGCAGCAGGCTTCGCCGCAGACGCCACGATCGGTGTCGCCCTTCCGGACAAGACCTCGGAGAACTGGGTCCTCGCCGGTCAGCTGTTCACGGACGGGCTCAAGAAGGCCGGGTTCAAGGCCGACGTGCAGTACGCGCCGGCCAGCAACACGGTCGCCGAGCAGCAGAACCAGATCCAGGCGATGGTCACCGGTGGCGCCAAGGTCATCATCATTGGAGCCAAGGACGGCAAGCAGCTCGCGACGCAGGTCGAGGCCGCCCGCGACGCCGGCGTCGCGGTCATCGCGTACGACCGTCTGATCGAGAACACGGAGGCCGTCGACTACTACGTCGCGTTCGACAACTTCGAGGTCGGCAAGCTCCAGGGTCAGGCTCTGCTCGATGGTCTCGCCGAGCGTGCGGGCCACGAGGCCCCGTACAACATCGAGCTGTTCTCGGGCTCGCCGGATGACGCGAACTCCGCGGTGTTCTTCAACGGCGCCATGGAGGTCCTCCAGCCGAAGATCGACGACGGCACCCTGAAGGTCGTCTCGGGTCAGACCGAGATCGCCCAGACGGCGACCGAGGGCTGGAAGGCCGAGAACGCCCAGCGCCGCATGGACTCGATCCTCACGTCGACCTACAGCTCTGAGGCGCTCGACGGCGTCCTGTCCCCGAACGACACGCTCGCTCGCGCCATCATCACCTCGGTGCAGGGTGCGGGCAAGGATGTCCCGGTCGTCACCGGCCAGGACTCCGAGGTCGAGTCGGTGAAGTCGATCATGGAGGGCATCCAGTACTCCACGATCAACAAGGACACCACGCTCCTCGTCGAGCAGTCGATCAAGATGGTCGGCCAGCTCCAGAAGGGCGAAGAGGTCGACGTGAACGACGAAGAGCAGTACGACAACGGCGTGAAGGTCGTTCCCGCGTTCCTGCTGCCGCCGGTCATCGTCACGAAGGAGAACGCGGCCGAGGCGTACGCCAACGTCCCGAGCCTCCTCGAGATCGTGAAGTCGTACCAGTAATACCGCAGTGATCTAACAGTCCTCAGGGACGCGCGAACCGTCCGGGCCTTCGGGTCCGGGCGGTTCGTCGTTGTCATCCGCGTTTAGCGCGCGCGAGCGCCGCGAGCTCTTCGTACGTTGTCGCCGAGGTGAGAGCCACGGGTGGGTCTGCGAGATCCGACCAGGCGGACAGCTGCTTCTCGATCCGTTCCAGCTCGATCACTCCGCCGGCTTTGATGAGCAGCTGGAGGATGCGGCTTTCGACGGATTCGGTGGGAACGTGCTGAGCCCGTTTCTCTACGCGACGCCAGCATTCGGCGACTTCTTCACGGAGCACTGTGCGCAGAACAGTTCCGCCAGCGTCCACGACGGCCGCTTCGAACTCGGAGGCTTCTTCGGGCGCGTAGAAGAGCTGGGGGAAGATGACGTTCCCGCCGGACGCGATGTGTGCCCGGAGGACCGCCAACGCGAGCGGCTGGACCTCAGCGTCGGCCCTTCACGAAGCTCCGGGCGTACGTCGACTTGCCGGATCCGGGGAGGCCGTTCACGAACACGCAGCATCCTCGCTCCGTCCGGTCACGAACACCTGCGAATGCTGCGTGATCGTGATCCATTGATTCCTTCACGACCACACCCTATTCGTGATCGGACGATGAAACCGGGTTGCTTGAAGCGCGCCTCAGAACGGAACCGGAACTGCCGATTCCGTGAACGTCACCGTGTTCTGGGGAGGCGGTCGGTCGACGTACGAGCGCCCGGTCGGGCTCGTCCACTCCAGCACGCCGCCCGCACGCTGTTCGACGTGCCAGGGGGAGTGGTGTTTGAGCATGTGATGTCGTCGGCAGAACGCCGCGAGGTTCACATCTGTGGTCGCGCCTCCGATCGAGGCCGCGTGATTGTGGTCGAGATCGCACTTCCGCGCTCCGATCCCGCACCCGGGGAACCGGCACCGCTGATCCCGTGCGCGCAGATGCCGTCGCAACTGCTCGCTCGGCCGGTAGCGGTCGACGACGAGCAGCGCGCCGGAGATCGGATGCGTCAGCACGCGATCCCAGCCCACGGCGGAGCCGGCCAGCCTGCGGGCGGTCGTGATATCGATCGGCGTCGTGCCGTCGAGCAGGGCGGGCGGCGGTGTCTCGTGTCGAAAGGAGTCGCCGCCGTCATCGCCGGTGAGAGATGGTTCCGAGGAGTGGAGGTCATCGCCCATCAGTGACATCACCGGCACGGAGACCTCGATGCGTGCCTGGATCTCGCCGAGCAGCCCGTCGGTCGTGTCGTGTCCCGCGGGCGTTCCCGTGAGCAGGAGGTCGGCGAGCAGGTCGGCCCGCAACTGGTCGACCGTGCGCTCGTCTGCCGGAGGGCCATCGGAGCCAGCATCTCTCGCCGCTCGGGCATTGTCTTTCTTCACTGCATGCGCCATCTGCGAGAGCCGGTCGAACATGCCGTGCACGAGCGCCGCAGGGCCACGCGCGCCGAGTTCGGCCATGCCGTCGTCGAGGTCCTTCACGCATACCCGCCGCAGCTCTCGGGCATCGCGGTGCCGTTCGGTGACCGTGCGCTCCTGGAACCGCTCGGCCAGGCGTCGCGCGAGCCGCCGCAGTCGGTTCGGCGTCTCGGTCTCGGCGATCGCCACCGCTTCGGCGGCGTAGGCCCGCCGGTCGGCCGCATCGTCGAGATGGGCACCCGCATCGACGATCACCCGCGCATGCGCGCCGCTGATGCGCCCCTCGCCCTGTGCCGCCCACGCCGTCGGGAAGTGCTCGACGAGCCAGGAGGCCTCTGCCATCCGCCGCTCGATCGTGCGGTCGCTCAGGTGCTGCGCGGCCCCGATCTCGGCCGCCACCGTGCGGATGGCCATGTCGCCCTGATCGGGATGCGCGGCCTCGCGGGCGATGTCGATCGCCAGGCGCCCGGCCATCGCGAGCATGCCGTCTCGGGCCGCGTGCATGCTGCTCAGCGTCGCCTCTGCCGCCTCGAGCGACGCCACCAGATCGGCGAGCATCGCCATCTGGGAATCGGTCGCATCGAGCAGTGCTGTCATGACTTCAGTCCATCACGGACCACCGACATTCGAAACTATGTTCACCGGGATTCCGGCATCCGATTCGGCCGTTGTCTCCGCCCGTTGTCGCAGCCCGACGGACCGGGCCCCGTCGGGCTGAGCGCTAATCCCAGATCGGGTCGTCCGGGTCGGGGGAGTCCGTGCCGTCGACGTCGGTCATGATGCGCGCGTCGGCGATCCACGACGTCAGCTCATCGTCATGGAGCATGTGCGGTCGCGGCGTGCCGAGAAGGTCTGGAGTCGTCACGACGTCGAGTGGCTCATCGCTCGCGAAGACGACGACGTTGCCGAGCGGCCCTTCGTCATCGTCCGGTTCGGCGTCGAGGACGACGGCGACGTGATCGAACACGGTGCTCAGCGTGGCCGCCTGTCGCCGTGAGTACTCGAACGGATGCCCGTCGAGCAGGTTCACCGCCACGACGCCGTCTGCGGCGGAGCGCGCGGCGACCCGGCGGTAGAACTCCTGACTGGCCACCCGATGTCGGATGACGGCGGCATCCCAGAGGTCGACCACGGTGAAGCGGGCATCCGCCCACTCGTCCGGGAGCTCCGCGTCGGCGACCGCTCGCGCATCGCCGAAGATGACCCGCACATCAGCGCCCGGGGGCAGGGGCAGCGCGGCGATCACCGCGTCGTAGAGAGCGGGCTCGAACTCGACCACGAGCTGGGGTGAGCCGGCACGCGTGGCCTCGACATAGCGGGCCAGCGTGAGTGCTCCGGCTCCCAGATGCACGGTGAACAGCGGTGCACCGGGCTCGGCCGCGGCATCCATCGCCCTGGCGATGTGCTGGGTGTAGGCGTATTCGAGTTCGGTGGGATCCGTCATCGACACGACGGACTGCGGGATCCCGTCGACGCTGAGCTCGTAGCGACCTGGTCGCCTTCGCGATTGCACCAGCTTCGCCTTGCGATCGTCGAGCATGAGCGAGAACACCCGGCGTTTACTTGGCACCCGTCGATTTTAGGCTGGCCGCCGTACCCATCGCGCGCGGCTACCCTGGAAGGAACATGGCACATCTTCTCGGGGCTGAAGCCCTGCACCTCGAATATCCGACCAGGGTCGTCTTCGACTCCGTGACCCTCGGCATCGAAGAGGGTGACCGCATCGGCATCGTCGGCCGCAACGGCGACGGGAAGTCCAGCCTCCTCGGCATGCTCGCCGGCATCAAGGAGCCGAACTCCGGCCGCGTCACGGTGCGCGGCGGCACGCGGATCGGCGTGCTCGACCAGGCCGACAACCTGCCGGACGACCTCACGATCAGCGCCGCCGTCGTCGGCGACACCCCGGAGTACGAGTGGGCGGGCGACGCGCGCATCCGCGACGTGATCGACGGCCTCCTCACCGATCTGCCGTGGGATGCCGAGATCGGCTCGCTCAGCGGTGGCCAGCGGCGCCGGGTGTCGCTCGCGAAGCTGCTCACCGGCGACTGGGACGTCATCGCCCTCGACGAGCCCACCAACCACCTCGACGTCGAGGCGATCACGTGGCTCGCCGCGCATCTCAAGAAGCGCTGGTCGCAGAACTCGGGCGCGCTCATGGTCGTGACCCACGACCGGTGGTTCCTCGACGAGATCTGCACCGAGACCTGGGAGGTGCACGACCGCATCGTCGAGCCCTTCGAGGGCGGCTACGCGGCGTACATCCTGCAGCGCGTGGAGCGCGACCGGATGGCGGCGGCGACCGAGGCGAAGCGACAGAACCTGGCCAAGAAAGAGCTCGCCTGGCTCCGGCGCGGTGCTCCCGCCCGCACGGCGAAGCCGAAGTTCCGCATCGACGCGGCCAACGAGCTCATCGCCGACGTGCCCGAGATCCGCGACAAGGTGTCGCTGCAGTCGCTGGCCGTCTCGCGCCTCGGCAAGGACGTGGTCGACCTGCTCGACGTCGGCGTGACCTACCCGACGGCGGACGGCGGCGAGAAGGTCGTGCTCCGCGACATCGAGTGGCGCATCGCGCCGGGGGAGCGCACCGGCATCCTCGGGGTGAACGGCGCCGGCAAGTCCACACTCCTCGGGCTCATCTCCGGCACCGTCGAACCCACGGTCGGCCGGGTCAAGCGCGGCACGACCGTGAAGGTGCAGACCCTCACCCAGCGGCTCGACGAGCTCACCCAGCACTGGAAGGACCCGGTGCGCGTGATCATCTCGGGGCTGCGCACCTCGTACTCGATGGGTGCCGGCTCGAAGGCGCAGGACCTCACGCCCGGACAGCTGCTCGAGCGCCTCGGGTTCGACTCCGCCCAGCTCTCCACCCCGGTCAAGGACCTCTCGGGTGGTCAGCAGCGCCGTCTGCAGCTGCTGCTCGTGCTGCTCGACCAGCCCAACGTGCTGATCCTCGACGAGCCGACCAACGACCTCGACACCGACATGCTCGCCGCCATCGAAGACCTGCTCGACTCATGGTCGGGCACGCTCCTGGTCGTCAGCCACGACCGGTACTTCCTGGAGCGTGTCACCGACCAGCAGTACGCGATCCTCGACGGCCACCTGCGGCACCTTCCCGGTGGCGTCGACGAGTACCTGCGACTGCGCCACCTGCAGGCGTCGGCGGGCTCGAAACAGACCGCGACGTCGGCAGCCACGGCGACGGCGACGGCAACCGCCTCAGGTCTCGACGGTGCGGCTCTCCGCACAGCGCAGAAGGAGATCTCCTCCCTCGAGCGGCGCATCCAGAAGCTGACTCAGCAGGTCAATGCCGCCAAGACCGCGCTCGCCGATCACGACCAGGCCGACTACGCGGGACTCGGCGATCGCATGAAGAAGATCAGCGATCAGCAGGCCGAGATCGAGGAGTTGGAGCTGCGCTGGTTCGAACTCACCGAGGAGATCGGCTGACCGAGGAATATCCTTCTCCTGACGTGTTGGGAGGTAGGGATGGAAGGCCTCGAAGTAACCGTCCTGCTCGGACTCACGATTCTCGTCGGAACCCTGATCGCCCCGCGCGTGCGTCTCGCGCTGCCCCTCGTCCTGGTTATCTTCGGACTGCTGCTCGGCTTCATCCCGCCGCTGCGTGAAGTGCAGCTGCCGCCCGAGACGGTGCTGCTGCTGTTCCTCCCGGTGATCCTGTTCTGGGAGAGTCTCACGACGTCGCTGCGCTCGATCCGCCGCGACTTCCGCTACATCCTCCCGATGAGCACGGTCCTCGTGGTCGCGTCGGCCTTCGCGGTCGCCGGCATCGGCGTGCTGTTCGGGATGCCGTGGGAGATCGCGCTCATCCTGGGGGCCGCCGTCGCACCGCCGGATGCCACCGCTGTGGCGGCGCTCGGACGGCTGCTGCCGCGCCGCACGTTCATGAAGTTGAAGGCCGAGAGCCTCACCAACGACGGCACGGCGCTCGTGCTGTACGCGATCGCGGTCTCGCTCGCGCTCGGCGGTCAGATCACCCCACTGTCGGTCACGGTCGACGTCCTCATCTCCTACGTCGGCGGGATAGCCGCCGGTGTCGTGATCGCCGGCCTCGGATACCTGCTGCTGCGGCGCACATCCTCGACGATCGTGATCAACGTGGCGCTGCTGCTGATCCCGTTCACGGCGTTCCTGGCTGCCGAGATGGTGCACGCCTCCGGCGTTCTCGCGGTCGTCGTCGCCGGGCTCATCGTCGCCTACGTGTCGCCGCGCGTGACGACGGCGTCCTCCCGCCGACAGGCCGATGCGGCCTGGCCGTTCGGAGTCTTCCTGCTCAACGGCGCGCTGTTCGTGCTGATCGGCCTCGAGGTGCAGTACGTCGTGCACGAGATCTCGGCGGCGGCGATCGGCCGGCTCGTGCTGATCACGCTCGCGGTGTGGGCGACCCTCCTGGTCGTGCGCTACGTGTTCCAGGTGCTGAACGTGCTCTTCCAGCGCCAGACCGGTGGGCGTCCGGCGCGGGGAGCCCGGTCGCGGGCGCGCGTCGTGTCGACCATGGCCGGCATGCGCGGTGCGGTCTCGCTCGCGATCGCGCTGTCGGTCCCCGCCACGATCACCGAGGGCGGGGTGGTGTCCGGACGTGACGAGATCGTGTTCGTCACGGCAGGGGTAATCCTGTTGAGCCTGCTCGTGCAGGCCCCGATGCTCCCCGCACTCGTGCGCTGGGCGCGGTTCCCCGCCGACCATGTCGAGGACGAGGAGTACGAGCTCGCCGAGCGGGCGATCTCGGGTGCGGCGCTCGCGGCCCTCGACGAGCTCGCCGCCGAGCACGGCATCGGGCAGGAGGTCCGCGACCGTGTGCGCACCGAGGGATACGCGATGCTCGAGTTCGCGAACGCGCGCACGCTGGCGCGCGAGCAGGCGATCGTCGACGCGGAGGCCGACGCGCTGGACGAGATGCTCGGCGAGCCCGATCCGCTGAGCGCCGGAACCACCGATCCGACCGACGAAGATCCGGCACCGAGCGGGGGAGTGGATCAGGCCACGGGGCCCGATGGCACCGACGGGACGGTCCTGCAGATGATCGCGACCTCGGCCGACGTCGACCTCGCGCAGCGCTCGCCGCTGATCCGGCACGAGGAGCACACGCGCCTCAAGCTCGCCCTCATCGACCGCAAGCGCGAGGTGCTCCTGGGTTTGCGCGGTGCGGGGACGGTCGACGACCTCGTCGTGCGCCGCATCTCGGCCCGCCTCGACCTCGAGCAGGTGCGTCTGCAGGGGATCGAGGAGTTCGACTGACCTGCGCCGATCGGGCTGTGACGCCGTGTGACGACTCGATTCCGCACGTTCGATGGTGCCTGCCTAACGTATTCGAGTCCCCCCACGAGAGGAACTCCTTCCCATGTCACGCCGCACCACTTCCGTCATCGCCGCGCTCGCCGCGGTCCCGCTCTTCGTCGCGCTCGCAGGCTGCGCGACGGCATCCTCCGAAGCCGGTTCCGGCAGCGCGGGCTCGACCGAGGACGAGGTCGTGAAGATCGGCGTCGTCGGCAAGGGCGATGAGCAGTGGCCCGCATTCGTCGATGCCGCAGCCGAGGAGGGCATCACCGTCGAGCTGGTCGACTTCGGCTCCTACGAGCAGCCCAATCCGGCGCTCACCGAGGGTGAGATCGACCTGAACCAGTTCCAGCACATCGTGTACCTCGCGGAGTACAACAACGCCTCGGGTGCGGACCTGACCCCGATCGGGTCGACCGCGATCTACCCGCTCGGTCTGTACTCGACCAAGTACGACGACGTGAAGGACATCCCGAAGGGCGAGACCGTCGCCGTCCCGGACGACGCCTCGAACCAGGCCCGCGCGCTGAACGTGCTGCAGCAGGCCGGCCTCATCGAGCTGAAGAGCGGTGGCACCCCGTACTCCGACCTCGCCGACGTGGACACCGAGAAGTCCGAGGTCAAGGTCAAGGCGCTGGAGGCCGCGATCGTCCCGACGTCGCTGCCCGACGTCGCCGCCGCGATCATCAACAACGACTTCGTGGAGCCCGCCGGCCTCTCGTTCGAGGACGCGATCGCCCAGGACGACCCCGAGGATGCCGGCGCGCTGCCGTACGTGAACATCTTCGCCGCGCGGGCCGAGGACGCCGACAACGAGACGTACCTCAAGCTCGTCGAGATCTTCCAGACGAATGAAGACGTCCAGAAGGGTCTGCTGAAGTCTTCGGGCGACACCGCCGTGGCGCTGCAGACCCCGGTCGAGGACCTCGTCGCGTCGCTCGAGAAGGTCCAGAAGGACGCGGACTCGAAGAAGTAGGACGACGGGGAAACCCCCTTTCGTCCGATGAGGGAGAATCGGGTGCCGCGAGAAGCGTCACCCGATTCTTCGTTCCCGAAGCAGACCGGAGCAGCCCATGCCGATCGTCACCCTGACGAACGTCTCCAAGACCTATCCGCCCCGCACCCGTGAGGGGTCAGAGGTCGTCGCCGTGGACGACGTCAGCCTCGAGATCGAGAAGGGCGACGTCTTCGGCATCATCGGATACTCGGGTGCCGGCAAGTCCACGCTCGTGCGGCTGATCAACGCCCTCGAGCCGGCCACGAGCGGCACCATCACGGTGGACGGCGTCGACATCACCGCGCTCAAGGAGAGCGAGCTGCGCAGGGTCCGCGGCGGCATCGGGATGATCTTCCAGCAGTTCAACCTGTTCTCCTCGCGGAGCGTCAGGGCCAACATCGCCTACCCGCTCAAGCTCGCCGGCTGGTCCAAGGACGACATCGAGAAGCGGGTCGCCGAGCTGCTGTCGTTCGTCGGCCTCGCCGACAAGGCCAAGGCCTACCCCGAACAGCTCTCGGGCGGTCAGAAGCAGCGCGTCGGCATCGCACGGGCCCTCGCGACGGGCCCCGCGATCCTCCTCGCCGACGAGGCCACCAGCGCCCTCGACCCGCAGACCACGCACGAGGTGCTCGACCTGCTCAAGCGGGTCAACCAGGAGCAGGGCGTCACGATCGTGATCATCACGCACGAGATGGACGTCATCCAGACCATCGCCACCAAGGTCGCGGTCATGGAGAACGGCCGCGTGATCGAGCACGGCGACGTGTTCGACGTCTTCTCCGCTCCGCAGAACCCGGCATCCCAGCGCTTCGTCGGCACGGTCGTGAAGGGCGTGCCGTCGCCGGCCGAACTCGCGGTGCTCCGCGAGCGGCACCGGGGCCGCCTGGTGACGTTCTCGTTCCGCGACGGCGACTCGTCGCAGGCGCAGGTGTTCCTCGACCTCGCCGGTGCCGGCCTCGACTTCGAGCTCGTCTTCGGCGGGATCAACGACATCCGCGGGCGCGCCTTCGGGCATCTGACGCTCGCGATCCGTGGTGACGCCGCAGCGATCGACGGTGCGCTCGCCCGCATCGCCGAACGCGTCGAAGTGACCGAGATCGCCGCAGAGGAGGCCCGCTGATGGAGCGTCTGAACGAACTGTGGCCCGAGTTCTGGGCGGCCGCACTCGAGACCCTGTACATGACGTCGTTCGCGCTGGTGCTCGGCGGCATCCTCGGGCTGGCGATCGGCATCGTCCTGTACGTCACGCGCCCCGGTGGTCTCGCACAGAACCGGGTCATCTCGGTGCTCGCGAACCTCGTGGTGAACTTCTTCCGCCCGATCCCGTTCGTCATCTTCCTCGTGGTCGCGCAGCCGCTGGCGCGCGCGGTCGTGGGCGTGGGCATCGGCACGACGGCCGGGGCCTTCATCATCGGTCTCGCCGCCGCGTTCGCGATCGGGCGCATCGTGGAGCAGCACCTCGTCTCGGTCTCTCCCGGAGTCATCGAGGCGGCGCGGGCGATGGGTGCCGGCCCCTGGCGCATCCTCTTCACCGTGGCCATCCCGGAGTCGCTCGGTCCGCTCATCCTCGGCTACACGTTCATCCTCGTGGCGCTGATCGACATGACGGCCATGGCGGGCCTCGTCGGCGGGGGCGGGCTCGGTGCGTTCGCGCAGATCTACGGCTTCCGGCAGTTCGAGCCGCTCGTCATGTGGGCGGCGATCGTCCTGATCGTGGTGTTCGTGCACCTGGTGCAGATGCTCGGCACGCGCCTGGCCCGCAAGGTCATGCGTCGCTGACGGGTGCTTCCTGCAGGGTGCGGCGCGTGGTGAACACCCGGTCCTGCCCGCTGATCGGGTCCACGAAGCGCAGCTCGCGCGCCAGCAGCTGCAGCGGTCGGTTGTAGTCGTCCGGCCGGTCTTCCTGCAGCTCGGGGTAGAAGCGGTCGTTCAGGATGCCGATGCCGAGGGCGGCGAGATGCACCCGAAGCTGGTGCATCTTGCCGCTGTGCGGTCGCAGCAGCGTGTGCACCACGCGGTCGTCGGCATGGATCAGCTCGACCAGGGTCTCGGAGTTCGGCTCCTTGGACTCATCGACCTGCACGCGCACCTGACCGCGGAGCTTCTCGATGTTGTTGCGGTACACGACGGGAAACGACGGGAGCGTCCCGTTCCCTGGGAGCTCGGAGACCGCTTCGTAGACCTTCTGCACCTGCCGCTTCTCGAAGAGCAGCTGGTAGGCGCCGCGGGTCGCGGGGCGCGTCGAGAACATCAGCAGTCCGGCCGTCGCTCGATCGAGGCGGTGGATCGGCGCGAGGTCGGCATTGTCGAGCAGGTTGCGCAGCCGCACCAGGGCCGAGTTCTGCAGGAACTTGCCGCCGGGGGTGGTGGGCAGGAAGTGCGGCTTGTCGACCACCACGAGATGGTCGTCCCGGTGCAGGATCTCGATCTCGAACGGCATCCGGGTCTCGACGGCGGGTTCGCGGTAGTACCAGACGAACTCGACGCTGCCGAGCGGTGCATCGCGGGGGACGGGCGACCCGTCGGCCCGGACGATGTCGCCGCGGTCGAACCGTTCGAGCAGACGCTCCGGATCGAGGTGGAAGAAGCGCTCGACCATGTACGCGGCGACCGTCGGCCAGGAGCCGGTGAGCGGCACGTGCAGTCGGGTCGCTCCGACGCCGTCGCGCACCGGGAGGGGAGAGGGCATGCCCATCAGGCGCAGCCGCTCACGTGTCGAAGCTCAGACTCAGCTTGCGCAGCAGCCCGGCGAGGCGATCCCGGTCCGAGCGGGAGAGCGCCTGCAGCAGGTCGGCCTCCACGTCGACGAGGCGGGTGATGGCGGCATCCACGCGGATGCGCCCGTCGTCGGTCAGCGTCACGAGCACACTGCGCCCGTCGCCGGGGTCGGCCTCGCGGCGCACGAAGCGGCGGCCGACGAGCCGGTCGATCCGGTTGGTCATCGTGCCGCTCGAGACCAGGGTCTGCTGCAGCAGCTGCTTGGGGGAGAGCTGGAACGGCGTTCCCGCGCGGCGCAGCGCCGAGAGCACATCCCACTCCCAGTGCTCCAGGTCGCTGCGACGGAACACGTCGCGGCGGGCGCGGTCCAGATGGCGCGAGAGGCGGTCCATCCGCGAGAGCACCTCGAGGGGGGAGAAGTCGAGGTCGGGACGCTGGGTGTTCCACGCGCCGACGATCCGGTCGACCTCATCCACCTCGCTCATCCGCCCATTATCGCGTGTGCGGGTCGGGGGTGACGGACACCACGGGCAGCTCGAGGGTCATGAAGGCGCTGTACGGGTCGGGGAGGTAGCGGCCGAACGGGCCTGACTCGCGGAAGCCCGCCGCCGCGTACATCGCGCGTGCCGGGATGAAGAAGTCGTCGCTGCCGGTCTCGAGCGAGAGTCGACGGATGCCGCGCTCCTGCGCATCGGCGAGGAGGAAGGCCAGCATCGATTTCCCGAGTCCGCGGCCGCGCAGGGCCGGATCCGTGCGCATCGACTTGAGCTCCTCGTGGCCGTCTTCGACCGTGGCCAGCGCGCCGGTGGCGACCGGGCGGCCGTCGATCGAGCCGGCGAACAGCCGGACACCGGGAGCGAGCAGGCGCTCGAAGACCAGCGCATGACGGCTCTCCGCGGGCGCGGTGTGCTCCAGCTCGGCGTGGTGGGCGACCAGGAATTCTGCGAGGGCGGGGGTCGCCGTCTCGACCCTTTCGATCACGATGCTCATGGTGCCAGCATCCCAGAGCCGTGTTTCCGAACCATGACGGCGCGGGAGGGGCGGCATCCGCGCACATCGGAACACAGGCCGGAGCATGGCAGACTTGACCCCGCGGTGCCCTCCTGGGCGGCGCGGTCCGCCGTGGTGTAATGGCAGCACGACAGCCTTTGGAGCTGTTAGGTCTAGGTTCGAGTCCTGGCGGCGGAGCATGACTGGGAACAATCTCGCCATCATCGTCCTCGCTGCAGGCCAGGGCACGCGCATGAAGTCGCGTCTGCCCAAGGTGCTGCACCCGATCGGCGGGCGCCCTCTGGTGGGGCATGTGCTCACCACCGCAGGGCGGCTGCAGGCCGCGCACGTCGAGGTGGTCGTGCGGCACGAGCGCGATCAGGTGGTCGCCGCACTCACCAAGGACTACCCCGACGCGGTGTTCGTCGACCAGGACGAGGTACCCGGAACCGGGCGGGCCGTGCAGGTGGCGGTCGACGCGCTCCCCGAGGACTTCGACGGCGACGTGCTCGTCCTCTCCGGAGACTGCCCGCTCGCCGACGCCGACACCCTCTCGGCATTCGTGGCGGAGCACCGCGCGTCGGGCGCTCCGGCGACGCTGATGACGGCACTGCTCGACGACCCGACCGGTTACGGCCGCGTGGTCCGCGACGCCGACGGCGGTGTCGACCGCATCGTGGAGCAGAAGGATGCGAGCGCCGAAGAGGCCGCGGTCCGCGAGATCAACGCCGGGATGTACGTGTTCCGCGCCGAGACCCTGCGCACCTACCTGCCGCGGGTCGGCGTCGACAATGCACAGGGCGAGATGTACCTGACCGACGTGCCGGGGATGCTCCGTCGCGACGGCGACCGGGTGGCGGCATCCGTCGTCTCCGACATCGCGGTGACGTTCGGAGTGAACGACCGCGCACAGCTGGCCGAGGTCGGTCGCCTGCTCAACCAGCGCATCGTGCGCCGCTGGCAGCTCGAGGGCGTCACCGTCATCGACCCGGCCACCACCTGGATCGACGACGACGCGAAGCTCTCGCCCGACGTCACCCTCCTGCCGAACACCCACATCCTGGGTGCCACGGTCATCGCCTCCGGCGCCGTGATCGGACCGGACACGACCCTCGTCGACTGCGAGGTCGGCGAGGACGCGACCGTCCGTCGCACCGACGCCACCCTCGCCGTGATCGGTGCGGAGGCCACCGTCGGCCCGTTCTCGTTCCTCCGGGCCGGCACGGTCCTGGGCGCCAAGGGCAAGATCGGCGCCTACGTCGAGACGAAGAACGCCGAGATCGGCGAGGGCAGCAAGGTCCCGCATCTCTCCTACGTCGGCGACGCCACGATCGGCCGCGGTGTCAACCTCGGTGCGAGCACCATCACGGCGAACTACGACGACGTGAACAAGCACCGCACCGAGATCGGCGACGAGGTGCACACCGGCTCGCACACGGTGCTCGTCGCGCCCGTTAGGCTGGGAGCTGGCGCGAAGACCGGCGCCGGCGCGGTCGTCCGCAAGGATGTCCCGGCCGGAGCGCTGGCCATGACCGTCGCACCCCAGCGCAACATCGAAGGTTGGGTCGCGAAGAACAGAGCAGGGACGGGCGCGGCGGATGCTGCGTCCCGCGAGAATTCGGCGGAATAGGCGGAGCATGGCGCGCAAGAAGAAGACGGTCGATCTGGATCGCGACAACGGCGTGGCTCCCGGCATCATCGCGAAGACGAAGAAGCGACTCGTCGTCGCGGGCGGGCGCTCGCACCCTGAGCTCACGGCGGCCGTCGCCGAGGCGCTCGGCACGGAGATCGCCCCCGTCGAGCACCGCACGTTCGCCTCCGGTGAGATCTACGCCCGCTTCGAGGTCTCGATCCGCGGCGTCGATCTCTTCCTGATCCAGACGTTCGGCGAGCCGGTCAACGAGTGGCTCATGGAGACGCTCATCATGATCGACGCCGCCAAGCGCGCGTCGGCCAAGCGCATCACCGTCGTGGCTCCGTACTACCCGTATTCGCGTCAGGACAAGAAGGGCCGCGGACGCGAGCCGATCAGCGCCCGCCTCGTCGCCGACCTGCTGAAGACCGCCGGTGCCGATCGCGTCATGAGCGTCGACCTGCATGCGGCGCAGATCCAGGGCTTCTTCGACGGACCCGTCGACCACCTGTTCGCCAAGCCCGTGCTGCTGGATTACTTCCAGCGCACGCTCTCGCCGGCGGACCGCGAGATCCTCACCGTCGTCTCGCCCGACATGGGTCGTGTGCGCGTCGCCGACACCTGGTCGGACAGCCTCGGTGCCCCGCTCGCCATCATCCACAAGCGTCGTGACCCGAAGGTGGCCAACCAGGTCTCGGTGCACGAGATCGTCGGAACCGTCGAGGGGCGCACCTGCCTCCTCGTAGACGACATGATCGACACCGGTGGCACGATCGTCAAGGCCGCCCAGGCGCTCAAGGCGGCCGGGGCGCACCGTGTGATCGTCGCGGCGACCCATGCGATCTTCAGCGACCCGGCATCCGATCGTCTGCAGGACTCGTCGATCGACGAGGTCGTCATCACCGACACGATCCCGCTCACCGAGTCGCGTCGCTGGGACAACCTCACGATCCTCCCGATCGCGCCGCTGCTCGCCCGCGCCATCCACGAGGTCTTCGAAGACGGCTCCGTGACGAGCATGTTCGGTGGCGACGCGTAACGCATCGTCACGGCACAGCCCGCGCATAGACACGGTGCTTACGGTCGAAGGGTCGACGAACCCGTCGAACGACACCGCGCCGGGAGGACCAGCATGATCCGCACGACCGTACCGACCTCTGTCCGCAAGGGTTCCGCCATCCTCGGGATCGCGGGCCTGTTCGTCCTCGCCGGGTGCTCCGGCACCGCCGACGCGGGTGACACCCCGAACGACACCGGCAGCACGCCCGACGCCGGCTCCTCGGAGTCCTCGGGCGGCGACGCGACCGCCACCTACGCAGACGGCACCTACACGGCCGACGGTTCGTACCAGACACCCGAGACGGTCGAGCAGATCTCCGTCACGCTGACCCTCGCCGACGGCGTCGTGACCGACGTCGAGGTCACGGGCGACCCGCAGGCACCTGAGACCGAGCAGTACCAGGGCCAGTTCATCGACGGCATCGCGGACGAGGTCGAGGGCAAGTCGATCGACGAGCTGAATGTCAGCCGGGTCGCCGGCTCGTCGCTCACCAGCGGCGGCTTCAACGACGCGGTCGAGTCGATCAAGGAGCAGGCGGCCTCCTAGGCGCCTGAGGCCGCATGGCGAGCTGGCGCTTCGAGGCGATCGGAACGCGCTGGGAGATCGAGACCACGGATCCGCTCGCGGACCCGGCGCGTGCGGCGGTCGACGCCGAGATCGAGCGCTTCGACCGCGAGTGGTCCCGATTCCGTGACGGCTCCGCGGTGACGCGGCTCGGACGGGAGGGCGGCTCGTTCGCCTCACCGGACGCCGCTCCGATGCTCGACGCCTACCGCGAGCTCTCGGCGGCGACGGGCGGCGCGGTCAACCCGCTCGTGGCGGCGAGTCTCGAAGCCCTGGGGTACGACGCGGGCTATTCGCTCGTCGGCGGTGACCCGGTGCGTGCTCCGGAGGCCTGGCAGGAGCAGGTGTCGTGGACGACCGACGAGGTCGCGGCATCCGCCCCTGCCCTCCTCGACGTCGGCGCCCTCGGCAAGGGGCGACTGGTCGACCTCGTGATGGACATGCTCGGGGACGTTCCGGGCGATGTGGTGGTCGATGCCGGCGGCGACATCCGGGTGCGGGGTGCCGGTGTGCGCATCGGGCTCGAGCATCCGTACGACGCGACCAAGGCGATCGGCGTCGTCGAGGTGCGCGATCAGGCGCTGTGCGCCTCCGCGGTGAACCGGCGGGCGTGGGGGAGCGGACTGCACCACGTGCTCGACGCCCGCACGGGGCTTCCGGTGCGCACCTGGGCGGCGACCTGGGCACTGGCTCCCGACGCGATGACGGCGGATGCCGTCTCGACCGCGCTGTTCTTCGACGGCGGACCGGAGCTCGCCGGCGCCTGGGGCGTGGAATGGGTGCGGATGAGCACCGACGGCCGGGTGCAGCACTCGCCGGGATGCCCCGCGGAACTGTTCATCGCGGGGGCGAACACGCGCCCCGCGGCGCCGAACTAGGGAAGAGTGGAGAACGTGATCACCTCATTCGCCGCCGCACGCCAGCGGGTCCTCGCGGTCCTGGGCTCGCTGTCGATGTATCGCCTCGTGCTGTTCGCGCTGATCGCCCTGGCGGTGATCGCGTTCGTGCTCTCGCTGCTCGGCGTGATCGTCTCGCCCACGCCGCTCGAGATGCTGGCGTCGTTCCTGGTGCTCGCGATCGTGATCTCGGCCGTCGACGCCGCGGCCCAGCGCATCCTCCGACTCCCGTGGCGTATCGAATCCTCCCTCGTCACGGCCCTCATCCTGCTGTTCGTGCTCCGCCCGGGTCTCGAAATCGGCGCGCTCCTCGGACTCGCCCTCGCCGGAGCCGTGGCGAGTGTGTCGAAGTACCTGATCGCATGGCGCGGTCGGCACATCTTCAACCCGGCGGCGTTCGGTGCGGCCGTCGTCTCGATCCTCGGGGCTTTCGGGGCGTTCGAGTGGCTGGGCACCTCGTCGTCCTGGTGGGTCGGGACGCCGGTGCTGACGATCCCCGTGCTCCTCCTCGGCCTCGCGGTGCTGTGGCGCACCGAGAAGGTGCGGGTGGTGCTGGTGTTCGTGCTGGTCGCCGTCGCCACCTCGGTCGTGCGTCAGGCCGTGCAGGCCGTGCAGTTCGACATCGGCTTCGACGTGCTCACCGCGTTGCAGTTCGCGGTGCTGCAGTCGCCGTTCCTGTTCCTCGGGGCGTTCATGCTCTCCGAGCCGCTGACCCTGCCCCCGCGTCGCCGCCAGCAGCTCGTGGTGGCCGTCGTGGTGGGTCTGCTCGCCGGATGGCCGATCTCGGTCGCCGGCCTGTTCACGCTCGGCCAGGAGCGGGCGCTCCTGATCGGAAACCTGGTGGCCTTCGCGTTCGCGCTGCGGGGGTCGGTGCGACTCGTGCTCGAGCGTCGCGAGTTCATCACCCCGACCGCGCAGGAGCTGACGTTCCGGGCCAAGGGGCGGGTCCGGTTCCTGCCGGGTCAGTACCTCGAGCTGGACGTCCCGCATCACCGCCCCGACGCGCGCGGCACCCGTCGCGAGTTCAGCATCGTGTCGGCGCCGGCCGACCTGCCCACGCTGCGCATCGCCTACAAGAACGGCGACCAGAAGCATCCGTCGAGCTACAAGCGGGCTCTCGCCGCGGCCGAGCCGGGCGCGACGTTCGCGGTCACGGGCACCTGGGGTGACTTCATCCTGCCGCGCAGCGATCACCCGGTGCTGATGGTCGCCGCGGGCATCGGCGTCACGCCGTTCGTGTCCCAGCTGCGTCAGCTCCAGGCCGTGGGGCAGCAGCGCGACGTGGTGCTCGTGTACGTGGCGTCCGAGGCTTCCGAGCTCGCCTTCCGTGATGAGCTCGCCGCGACGGGGGTGCGCACGGTCGTGTTCACCCGCGACGAGCCACTCGACCTGCCCGCGCACTGGACCTGGGCGCAGGGAGCGCGACTGGACGCCGAGACGCTGGAGCGCACCGTCCCCGACCTCGGCACCCGCCACGCGTTCATCTCCGGACCCCCGCGCCTCATCGCCGATCTCGCCCCCGCACTGCAGAAGGCCCGCGCCCTCACGACCGATGCCTTCGCCGGGTACTGATCCGGCTCACGGCCGGCCGGCCGTCAGGCCTCGGACGCGTCGTCTTCGGCGGCCGCGGCCGCAGGGTTGACCGGGATGCGCACGGTGAAGGTCGTGTCGCCGGGCTCGCTGGCCACGGAGATCGTCCCGTGGTGGCCCTCGACGATGGCCTTGACGATCGCGAGGCCCAGTCCGGTTCCCCCGGTCTGGCGAGCCCGGGAGCTGTCGCCGCGGGCGAAGCGCGCGAAGAGCTCGTCGCGGATGGCGGGGTCGATGCCGGGGCCGTCGTCGTGCACGCGCAGCACGGCGTCCGCGCCCTCTCGCGCGACGCTCAGGGTGATCCTGGTGCCCGCCGGCGTGTGCGTCCGGGCGTTCGCGAGGAGGTTCGCGACGACCTGGTGCATCCGTCCGGCATCGCCGACGACGGTGACGGGCTCGTCCGGCACCTCGATGCTCCAGTGGTGGTCGGCCGCCGTCGGCCGCGCATCCGAGAGTCCTTCGAGCGCCAGCTGGGTGAGGTCGACGGTGCCGTAGACCAGCTCCTGCCCCTCGTCGAGCCGTGCGAGCAGCAGCAGGTCCTCGACGAGACGGGTCATCCGCAGGGACTGCGCCTGGATGCGTTCGAGCGACGAGGTCGTGCCCTCGATGACTTCCGGACCCTGCTCCGAAGCCGGACGCTGATGCAGGGCGCGCAGCGACAGTTCCGAGTACCCGCGGATGGAGGCGAGTGGCGTGCGCAGCTCATGACTGGCATCGGCGACGAACCGGCGCATCCGCTCCTCGTTCTTCTGACGCGAGGCCAGCGAGGCGTTGACGTGGTCGAGGAGTTTGTTCAGTGAGGCGCCGACCAGGCCGGTCTCGGTGCGCGGATCGGCTTCGGATGCCGGCACGCGCTCGGTGATCGTGACCTCACCGCGATCGAGCTGCTGGTTCGCGACCCTGGTCGCGGTGACCGCGACGGCGCGGAGCGGGCGCAGGCTCACCCGGATGGTGATCGCGGTGGTCAGCGCCAGCAGGATCAGACCGCCGATGGTGGCGAGGGCGATCACGGTGAGCAGCTGCGTGAGCTGGCTCTGGATCTCGTCGCGGGGGAGCCCGGTCACCGCGAGGACGCCGTTGTTCGAGGGCAGTGCCATGACCCGATACGAGCCGAGGTCGGTGAGGGAGACCGTGGCGACGGACGTACCCTTCAACGCCGCCGCGATTTCGCTCAGCTGCTCGCCGGTCAACGGCTGCAGGGTTCCCGTGAGCTCGTCGGCGGCGGTGCTCTTCACGAGGGCCCCGCTGAAGCCGGTCACCGGGCTCGAGACGACGAACAGCAGCCCGGCCGGCGGAGAGTAGCGACCGGCCAGGAGGACGTTCTGTGCGGTCGCCGCCGACGGGGCGAAGGCCTCGGTGACGCCCACCAGCGCGTGCGCGCTGTTGTTCAGCTTCTGGTCGAGCTGGTCCTCCATGGTCTTGCCCAGCGTGGCGCTGGTGATGACGGCGACGATGATGAGGATCAGCGACACGAACCCGATCACGGCGGTCATCAGCCGTGTCTGCAGGCTCATCGGCCGTCTCATCATCGTCGCAGAGCTCACTGCGGAGCCTTGATCATGTAGCCGACGCCGCGGACGGTGTGCAGCAGCGGCGTGCGACCGGCATCGATCTTCTTGCGCAGGTACGAGATGTACAGCTCGACGACGGAGGACTTGCCGCCGAAGTCGTAGCTCCAGACCCGGTCGAGGATCTGGGCCTTCGACAGCACCCGTCGCTCGTTGCGCATGAGGTAGCGGAGCAGCTCGAACTCGGTAGCGGTGAGCTCGATCTCGGTGCCGTCGCGCACGACCTCGTGGCTGTCCTCGTTGAGCGTGAGGTCGGCGACGCGCAGGATCGACTGCCCGTCGTCGGTGGTCGCGTGGCCGGTGCGGCGGATGATCGCGCGCAGCCGGGCGATGACCTCTTCCAGGCTGAACGGCTTGGTGACGTAGTCGTCACCGCCGGCGGTGAGGCCGGCGACGCGGTCGCCCACGGCATCCTTGGCGGTGAGGAACAGCACCGGGACGAGGTTCCCCGACTCGCGCAGCCGCTTCAACACGGACATGCCGTCGAGGTCGGGCATCATGATGTCGAGCACGAGCGCGTCGGGTTCGAACTCCCGCGCGACCTGGAGCGCCTCCATGCCGGACGAGGCCGTGCGCACCTCCCAGCCCTCCATGCGCAGGGCCATCGCGAGCAGGTCGGTCAGCATCTGCTCGTCGTCGACGGCGAGGATGCGCAGGGGGGTGCCGTCGGGGCGGCGCAGTTCGGGCAGGTCGCTGGTCATACCCCTATTCTGCGGAATCTCCTATGTGATTTCTATGGAGATCGCTATGTGTTGTCTGGGAGGCGTGGCGCGTGGTCATGCCAGCCGCTCGTCGGGGAGGGCGAGGAAGTCGATGCCGGCCTGCAGCGCGAGCCGGTCCGACAGTTCGCCGATCTCGCCGGGAAGGTGCCCTGCGGCGCGGACGCTCAGGCGACGCGGCCCGGTCAGCGCGTGGTAGACCGCGAACTGGCCCCGGGGGTCGACGGCCGGATCCTGCACCGCCGCGGTCACGTGCACGGGAAGCCGCAGCCTCCGTGCCGCGATCGCCGCGTCGAAGTAGTCGAGCACCGGGCGGTCCTCGGGGTGCCGGAGCAGATGCTGACGCACGGCCTCCCCGCTCCCGGTGCATTTCCGCGTGAGCCGCACGTCGTGGTCACCGAAGCTCGGCACGTCCAGCACGCCGCGGCGGAAGCGGGCGTCCCAGGGGAGGGCCATCGCGCCGATGCCGCCGCCGAAGCTGCCGCCGCTGAAGTCGAGGGCACCCGCCGCTGCGGGCACCATCTCGAGCAGCACGGTGGCCGCACGCCAGATGTCCGCCGCACTGAAGCGGTGCGAGTAGGTGTCGCGGTGGGCGATCCCGGCGAGGACATGCTCGTCAGGGAGGGCGGGGAAGCGGCTCGCGGTGCCGGCGTGCGTCCCGGGTGCGACCGGGAAGATCGCGGCCGTGTCGTCGGGCACCCGGTCGAGGTCGGGTGCTGCGCGGCCCCCGTAGCCGTGTCCGACGACGAGCCCGCGAGGTGCACTCCCGAGCGTGTGCGGCAGCATGACGTAGGCCGCGGCGTCCTCATCGGCCGCGGAGCGGAAGCGGATCTCCGAGATTCGGTGCGTCGCGGTCGGCGGGAGTTCGCGGGTGGTTTCCCACGAGACGAGACCCGTGCCGAACTCCTCGAAGGTCGCGCCCCAGAAGTCGTCGAAGTCGTCCGGTTCGACGGGCGACGCGGGCGGGGTCAGCAGCGCGCTCAACGAGTACTCGGTCAGCTCGGCGGGAGGATCCTGGGGCACCGCACGTGTCCTTTCGGGTGGTTCTGCCTGCTCGACGTTACCGGCGTGGCACGACGAGGCGGCGCCGTGGCCCGGAAGGCCGACGCATTGACATGATCGCATACGGATTGCAGTATGTGCATCATGGATTCAATGCCTGGCGATGGAGCCGAAGACAATCCTCTGCTGTGGAGCCGACGCTCCGTGCTGCGCGCACTCGTGATCGCGGGAGTGCTTCCCCCGGTGCTCGGGTCGTCATATGGTGCGGCCCCGGCAGCGGCGACGGAGCTCACGACGACCACCGGTGCGTACGCCGACGCCCTCCGGCGCCTCGACAAGCCGAATCTCGCGTTCACGCAGGTCGCGCAGCTGGTCGGACAGAACCACCGGATGACCTTCTTCCAGGCGACCTGGGACGGCGGGGCCACGATCGTGCGCGACCTCGAGGTCGCGCACAACGGCGGCTGGCTGCAGATCACCGACCCCGCGCACCGCTTCGACGAGCAGTGGCTGGTGCTGGAGGGGACACTGCCGTCGGGCAGCGCGCCCGAGCTGTACGGGCCGCTCGCACCGAGCTGGCTCGGCTTCACGTCGTACCAGGTGCTCGGCTCGCAGGCCATCGAGCTGACCACGAGCACGGACGACGTCGACCTGGTCGTCCGCTGGCGGCTGGAGGGCGCCCATCCCGAGGCGCACTACGTGCTGACGGCCAAGACCGCCGGTGACTACATCGTCGGATACCAGAGCCAGGACGCGAAGTCCCTCGACGACCTCGACGAGGTGCTGTGCGGGTCGTATCAGCACGCGCTCTCGGTGCTCGACGGATCCGCGCCCCTGGGCGCCTGGGAGCTCTTCGCGCCGATGGCGCTGACCCAGTACGCCGTGGGCGATGTGGCTGTCACCTCGGGCGTGTACCTGCCCGCCGAGGTGGCCGAGTTCGTGCACGAGCGGCAGCTGATGGCCGACCGACAGCCTTACGGGATGAGTCTGCGCAACGACAGCCTCGACATCGTGCCCAGCATGTACGCGCCGCAGCCCGGGCTGCGCACGGCCATGGCCGTCGGCGAGCAGCGCGGATTCGCGTTCGGCCTCGCGGCACGCCCGGACACGCTGTACGGCACGTACGCACAGCTGTGCCGCAACGAGTACGGGCTGACCGCCTACCGCAGCAACGTCTACGACCGCTCGCTCACCGACGCCGTGCACGCGATGGCGGCACTGATCGCGGTGGAACCCGACGGCGACGACTCGACCGACTACATCCCCTCGTACTCCGGCTGGTGGAATCGCGCCAAGGGGTTCGTCGACGTGGAGAACGAGGATGCCGTGCGCGCCGCGGCCAGTGGCGTCGTGCTCTCGGCGCACTATCTCACCGGCACCGCCGACGGAACCCTCTACGACCGCCGTGCCCGACCGCTCGTCGAGTACCAGCTCTCCCGCAAGGGCATCGGGCATACACCGATGATCGGGAGCCCTGTCTACAACGACACGAGCCAGTACCGCATCGGCAGGATCCCCACGGATGCCGTGAACCTGGCGTCGCTCTACCAGCTCACGCACGGCCGCAACGCCGGCATCCAGCGGCTCGCAGTGAAGGCGACCAAGGCCGGCGTCGTGGGGCAGAGCAGGGCGCCGTTCTCGAACGCCCTCGCGACGTACCGGGTCACCGGGGATCCGGCGTACCTGGCGGAGGCGACGTTGATCGCCCGCCGCTACTCGCAGGAGCAGATCCTGGAGCCGTACCGCAGCAACGGTCAGCCGCCCGGCGGGTTCGCGTACAGCTTCTCGAAGTACTGGGTCGACCTGCTCGAGATGTTTGAGGCGACGGGTGAGGCCGAGTTCCTCGACGGTGCGTACCGGGAGGTGCAGCGCTTCATCACGCAGACGGCGGTCCGCCCGGTTCCGGGTGGCACGGTCACGGTGCCGGCCGGCCACGTGATCAAGCAGCAGTACGACTGGGAGTCGCGTTCGTCGCTGCCGTCGTATCCGACCACGAACGTGCCGACCGAGACCGTCCCGGCCTGGTACGTGTCTCCCTCGGGTCTCACGTTCGAGGCGCTGTCGTCGTTCAAGCTCGGCGTCAGCACACTGACCAACCCGGGCGGGGGCTATGTGTTCAACCCGTGCTGGGCGGGTGCCCTGCTGCGACTGGCGCATCACACCGGCGACGAGCTGCTGGCCGACATCGCCCACAACATGGTGATCGGCCGGTTCACGACCTATCCCGGCTACTACGGCCGACAGTTCCAGGTCGCGCACATGAAGCCCGACTTCGCGACGAGCGGTCCGGTGGGCATCACCGGGTACTACTTCCATCACGCCCCCGCGCAGCTCGGCCTCGCGATGGACTACCTGCTCAGTGAGAGCTTCCACCGCAGCGGCGGGGCGATCGAGTTCCCGCACGTGTTCGAGGCCGACTTCGCCTACTTCAAGTTCTTCGCCTACGGCCACGCCCCGGGGACCTTCTTCGGCGAGGACGGCGTCTGGCCCTATCTCCCTGCGGGGCTGATCTCGGTCTCCAATCCGCTCGTCAACTGGATCGGCGGCGTCGGCAACGATGCTCTCTACGTCAGCCTCACCAACTCCGCCGGTGCGGCGCAGCAGGTGATCGTCGACCTCGCCACCGAGCTCACGGGCATTCCCCGAGGTTTCTCGGGTGCCGTCGAGCTGGTGACCGCGAACGGCAGCCGGTCCACCGGCGCGGCCGTCAACGGTCGGGTCACCGTCACTGTGCCGGCGCGCGGGCTCGTCGCCCTCGTCATCCGGAACGTGGACGTGCAGCGCCCCGGGCTGCCGTTCGACGACGTGGCCGATCATGGCCGCGACAGCTTCCACGAGGTCGACACCGACCCCGCCACCGACTACGGGATCGCCCGCGGGATGCTCCTGGTGCGGCCCGACGGACAGGGCTACGACGCCTACGTGCAGATCGACACTGAGCAGCAGGCGACGCTGTCGTATCGCATCGGCGGGAAGCCGGCGAAGCAGGCTCCCGCGAAGGCGTATCCCTACGAGTGGACGATCCCGGTAGACGACCTCACCGACAAATTCCGGTACACGATCACCACGGGCGGGACGACGACCGAAGAGGTGACCCTGCGGCTGCCCGCCCGGATCACCGGAGCCAACTCCGGAATCGTGGGCGACGTGATCGCGCAGGCGACGGGTACGGCCGGGGACCGCGTGCCGTTGATCTTCGAGGTGCGCAACGCGACCGGCGACCCGATCACCGGCGACATCGCGGTGGCCCTGCCGGCGGGGTGGCAGCTCGACGGCACCGTACCGGCGATCACGGTCCCCGCGGAGGGCTCCGCGCGGGTGGAATCGGCGGCGATCATCGCGACGAACGCGGAGCTCGGCGAGGTCGATGTCACCGCGAACGTGACGGTCGCGGGGGAGGATCCGGTGCAGCTGCGCGCGGCCGCGATCGAGGTGATCGACCGTCGACGGCTGGTGTCACTCACCTCCGACGTCGAGATCGTCAGCGGACCGGGCGCCGTCGCCAAGCTCACCGCGCTCGTCATCAACACGGGCGTCACCCCGCTGCAGGGCACGCTCGCGCTGTACGGCGTCAGCGGGTGGAGTGTGGGGCAGCAGAGCACGAGCATCACAGTGCCCCCGCGATCCGATCTCACCCACACCTGGACGGTGACCGCGGGTTCGGGCGTCGCGCCTGGATCATCGACGCGGTTCGAGGCGCGTCTCGATCAGACCCTGCGCCGGGGTGTGCTCGTGCGCGTCGCCGACGAGGGCGTCATCGCGCACACCCAGTCCCCGTGGCCCGGCTATCTGGAGTCCGGCAACTGGTACCCCAGTGGACTCTCGGGATGGAACGGCACCAGGACGCGGTACAGCGACTCCGACTCGGTGGGCAGCACGGTGACGTGGAACGTGGAGCTGCCGGACGCCGGGCTCTACCGCGTCTCGGTCTGGTACCCCACGAACTCGACGACCACGACCTCGGCGGCCTACGTCGTGGAGCATCAGGACGGCAGCTCCGAGGTCATCGTGGACCAGACGCAGGGCGCGGCGGCCTGGCGTTCGCTGGGCTCGTTCCGCTACGCCGCCGGGGCCACCGGCACGGTCCGACTCGAAGTCCGCAACACCAGCATCCACCGGGTCAGCGCCGCACAGTTCGTGCGCATCGGGAACTGACGCGAAAGAACGGGTGGGTGGGCCGGAGAGATCCGGCCCACCCACCCGTTCTTCGTCGGATGTCGCTGCGGATCAGTGCCGCACGTACTCCTGGATCGCGTCCTCGTCGACGGTCACGCCGAGCCCGGGGCCGGTCGGCACGACGAACCCGCCGTCTGCGCGCACCTCGAGCGGGGTCGTCAGCAGGCGGTTGGCGACGGGAAGGGTGAACGGCTGGTACTCGAAGGCGAGGAGCGACGCGGCGCTCGCCGCGACATGCACGCCGGCGGCCATCGCGATGCCGAATGCGGCGGAGTGGTGCGGCGCGACCGGCACGTGGAAGGCATCGGAGACCGCGGCGATCGCGAGGCCTTCGGTGATACCGGTGCGGCCGATGTCGGGCTGCGTGAGGCCGACCGCGCGGCGGGTGAGCCAGTCCGTGAACTCGAAGCGGCTGCGCATGGCCTCACCGATCGCGATCGGGGTGGCGAGAGCGGTCGCGAGATCGCGGTGCCCCTCCACGTCCTCCGGGGCGAGCGGCGCCTCGAAGAACCATGCGCGCCGGTCGTCCAGCTCGCGGCCGAGCGCACGCGCCTCGCCGAGCCGGTACGTCCAGTGCGCATCGAGCGCGACGTCGAGATCGGGGTGCACACCGCGGACGGCGTCGTAGGTCGCCAGGTCGGTGCGGATGTCGACACCCAGGTGCAGCTTGATGCGGCGGACGCCGCCCTCCACGAGCTCCGCCGTCTTCTCGGCGCGCTCGACGTCGTCGACACCGCGGATGCCCGAGACGTAGGTCGGCAGCACCTCGTGGAAGCGCCCGCCGGCGAGCTCGGAGACCGAGAGGCCGGTGGCGTGGCCCCAGAGGTCCCACAGCGCGATGTCGACGGCGGCCATGGCGTCGGCCTGGTGCCCGGTGAGGTGTCCGCGCTCGCGCATCGACTCCGTCATGCGGTGCCACAGCGTGCGCACCGAGCGCGGGTCCTCGCCGAGGATGAGCGGGGTGAGCAGGTTGTCGACGATGGCCGCGGCGACGACCGGGGCCACGGGGGCGAGAGCCTCGCCCCAGCCGACCAGACCCTCATCGGTCTCGATCTTCACGAGCAGCGTCTCGTAGCCGGGGGAGTACAGGCTCCGCCACGGCGGACGGATGACGTACCCGCGGTGATCCACGGCGGTGTCGCCGGCGTACGAGTTGTTCGCATCCTCCTTCGACAGGTAGAGGGGGAAGGTCTGGACGCGCGTGATTCTCACTGGGGTCTCCAATAGACGGGGTGGTCGAACGGCCGGCGGCAGGTGCCGTCGTCAGAGGGGGAAGCCGCAGTGCGGCCGAGGGTCAGAGTGCCGCGAACGCTGAAGCGGTGCGGGACGGGCTGTACCCGAGGGCCACCGAGATCTCGTCGGCGGCTTCGATGAGCTGCAGGGCGAGCTCCTGATGCGGTTCGTGCAGGTCGAGCACGGAGAGGGGGCCGCTGGCAGAGATGCCCGCGACGATCTCACCCGCCCGGTTGCGGATCGGTGCGGCGATGCAGGCGCGACCGAAGGCGAGCTCCTCGATCTCGGTCGCGTAGCCGCGGCTGCGCGTCTCGTCGAGGGCGGTCTGCATCGCCGCGCGGTCCACGATCGTGTGCGGCGTGAAGCGCTGCGGCGTCTGCGCGAAGTACTCGTCGACCTGTGCATCGGACATGCCCGACAGCAGGGCCTTGCCGATGCCGGTGGCGTGCAGCGGTCCGGTGCGGCCCGCCATGGCGAACGACTTCGGCGCCAGGGCGCCTTCGAAGTTGCAGAGGTAGGTGAAGGTGAAGCCGCTGAGCTCGGCCACGTTGACGCCGATCTCGATGCGGCGCGCCAGGTTCTGCGCGATCTGCCGCGAGGCGCGGAAGATGGGGGAGCCGTTGATCGCGACCGTGCCCAGCGACACCGCCGCGGGGCCGAGGCGGTACAGGCCCGTGCGGGCGTCCTGCACCACGAACTTCATGCGGTCGAGTGCCGACATCATGCGAGAGACCGTCGACTGGCCGAGGCCGGTCAGCGTGCAGAGCTCGGAGACCCTCAGCTCGCCGGATTCCTCCGTGAAGCATGCGAGCAACGACATCGCCCGTTCGACGGTCTGCGTGCCGCCTACCGATTCCGACGCCATGGTGACTCCTCCTTGGTGATGTGGCCGCATCTGCGCGACCGCGGCTCGTCGCCGTTGCCAGTCATCCTATTCAGCGAAATGGCTTCGAGCAACACAAATGTGGGTGTCTTATGCATTTTGTGGATTTCGCATCCGCATTGTGGTTAACTGGCCGCACGTCGACGTCGACGACTGTGACGACGATGCGCAGGGCCCTCCGGGGTCGTCTCTACTGGAAAGTGACTGCAATGCAACAAGCCATACTCGAGCGGCCCGCAGAGAGCGAGCAGAAGGCCGTCGAGCCTCGCTCAGGGCGGCGCTCCACGTTGGGGGCGAAGGACCGCACCTTCGGTTTCATGATCGCACTTCCCGCGGTCCTCCTGTTCCTCGTGATCGCGATCTTCCCTCTCGTGTCGAGCATCTGGACCAGCCTGTACGACCAGTCGCTGCTCCGCCCGGAGCGCACGTTCGTCGGCCTCGACAACTACGTGGCCGTCTGGGACGAGTTCTTCGCCCGTCTCGGCACCACCCTGGTGTTCGCCTCGCTCGCGACGGTCTTCCCACTCATCCTCGGCGTCGCCCTCGCGCTGCTGCTGAACGCCCGCATGCGCGGACGCAACATCCTGCGCGGCGCGCTCATGCTGCCCTGGCTGCTGCCCGGCGTGGTCGTCTCCTTCCTCTGGGCGTGGATCTTCAACGACAGCTACGGCGTCGTCAACCACGTGCTCTCGATTTTCGGGCTCCCCGAGGTCAGCATGCTCGGCACCCCCACCGGCGCGATGGCCGCGGTGGTCATCGCCAAGACCTGGCACTCGTTCCCCTGGATCATGGTCGTCGCCCTCGCGGTGCTGCAGACCCTGCCGAGCGAGCAGATCGAGGCCGCCACCATCGACGGCGCCACGCGCGCCCAGCGGTTCCGTCACATCTCCCTGCCGCACATCGCCGGCCCCGTCACCCTCGTCGCGGTGCTCGAGTTCATCTACAACTTCGGCAACTTCGACACCATCTTCGTGATGACCGGCGGTGGGCCGGGCAACTCGACCACGACGCTCGCGGTCAGCCTCTACGACCTCGCCTTCGGCAGCTACGAACTCGGCAAGGCCTCCGCCATGGGCGCCCTCTGGCTCGTCCTGCTCGCGATCATCACGAGCGGATACCTGTTCCTCAACCGACGGCTGGAGAAGTGATGCGCCGTAGTCGCGATGTGGGGGAGTCGATCATCCGCCCCCACCTGTCCATCCCGGGGCGCGTGCTGCTCCTGCTGCTGGCCCTGTTCGGCCTGCTGCCGGTCTACTGGCTCACGGCGACGGCGTTCACGAAGAAGGAGGACGTCTTCTCCCTGGATCGGCCGTTCTTCCCGGTCGACCCCACGTTCGAGAACTTCATCGGCTTCTTCCAGAACGACCTCCTGCTGAAGAACCTGCTGAACAGCATCATCGTCTCCACCGGCACGGCACTGCTCGCGGTGCTCGTCGGCGGTCTGATGGCGTACTCGCTGTCGAAGTTCCGCTACCGCGGCCGCAACGCGATCATGTTCATGTTCCTCATCGGTCAGCTCATCCCCGGTGCGCTGCTGCTCATCTCGCTGTACCTGATGCTGAGCTCGGCCGGACTGCTGTACACCTACACGGCGCTGATCATTTCGTTCACGACGTTCACCCTGCCGCTCGCGGTGTTCCTGCTGAAGGGCATCATCGACGCCCTCCCCGACGACATCCTCGAGGCGGCCAAGGTCGACGGTCTCTCCCGCACCGGGACGATGTTCCGCATCGTGTTCCCGCTCGTGGTCCCCGGCCTCATCACCGCGGGCATGTTCGCCTTCATGCGCGGCTGGAGCGATCTCCTCTTTGCCCTCACGCTCGCCGGCCCCGACAAGCAGACGCTGCCGGCAGGTCTGACCCAGGCGTTCATCCGCGAGGGCACGGCCGACTGGCCGGCGCTCATGGCGGCGTCCCTCATCACGTCGCTCCCGCTCGTCATCATCTTCGTCCTCCTGCAGCGCTACTTCGTCTCCGGCCTCGCCGCCGGAGCCGTCAAGGGGTAGCCATGCGTCTCCCGAACAGCTCTACCCCCATCACCTCGAAGGAGCAGTCTCCATGACCATCTCGAACTCACAGTTGAGCCGCCGAGCCTTCCTCGGAGGCGGCACCGTGCTCGCCGCATTCGGTGCCCTCGCGCTCGCCGGGTGTGCAACGCCCGCCGCCCCCGGCGCCGGTGCCGGAGGGGCCTCGGCCGGTGCTGCGACGGCCGCGAAGACCATCAACTTCTACGGCAACTCGCTCGGCGAGGAGGCGCTGAAGTCCGCGTGGCAGGGGATCCTCGACGGGTTCTCCAAGAAGGAGGGCGTCAAGGTCGCCCCGGTCATCTACCCGTACGACCAGGCGGCCACGCAGCTCGCCCTGACCGGGCGCTCCGGCAACCTCATGGGCGTCGGCCAGTCGGGCGGATGGCAGGTCCTCACGCCGATGAACGTGCTCGCCGACCTCACCGACCTCGCGAAGGGGCTCGGCATCCCGCAGGGCGTGCTCGACTCCTACACGATGGACGGCAAGCTGCTCGTGCTGCCGCTCACGGCCGCCGGCATCGGCATCATCACCAACGGCGAGATCGCGAAGAGCGTCGGCATCAAGTCGGGCATGACGGTGGAGCAGTTCGCCACCGCGCTCGAGAAGATCAAGAAGCAGGACAAGTCGCTGATCCCGTACGCCGCGGTCACCAAGAACCCCGACCTCAAGGACTCCGTGCCGTGGATGTGGGGCTTCGGCAGCGATGTCGTCACAGACGACCTCAAGTGCACGCTGGGCGACGCCGAGAGCGTCGAGGCCGTCACCTGGTACAAGTCCCTGCAGGACCAGGGTCTGACCCAGACGAACGTCGCCCGCAGCGATGCCCGCATCCTGTTCGCCAGCGGCCGGGCCGCGCTCTACGACGACGCCCCGCTCGCCTCGACCTTCGTCAAGACGAACGGCGCCGCGCAGAACATCATCGACAACATCGGGGCTATCTCGCGTCCGACGGCCGGGGGCAAGGACTCCTTCAACCGGGCGTGGGGCAGCGGCGTGTTCGCGACGGCGGGCGAGGGTGAGCTCACCAGCCGCGACTTCATCCTCTACGCGGCGACCAACGTCGAAGCGGCGACGGCGCTGTACGAGAACTCCGCCGTGGCTCCGGCCGCCAAGAGCGTCGCCGACAAGATCCCGGCGCTCGCGGCCGACAAGTTCCAGGGCGCGTTCCGCACGGAGGTCTCCGAGCACGCTCGTGGCGCCGCGTGGGACCGTGTCGCCGTGACGGCGCAGATCGACGCCGCGATCGGTGCCGGGGTCGCGACGATCCTCGCCGGTCAGGTCGAGGCCCAGGCCGGGCTCAACGCGCTGAAGAAGGAAGTCCAGGGGCTGCTCGACTCCAACGCCTGAGCCCCCGCACGAAGAAGGCCGCGTCCCGAAAGGGGACGCGGCCTTCTTCGTCGTGTGGACTGCGGGATCAGAGCCAGCGATCCCGCAGGACCGGCTTCAGCCAGGCTGCGGGGGACGAGATCGAGAGGCCGCCGTCGACCGCGATGGACGTTCCCGTGACGAAGGAGGCGGCGTCGGAAGCGAGGAATGCCACGACCGACGCGACCTCCTCCGGCCGGCCGATGCGTCCGAGGGGGTAGCCCTCGCTCTCACCGGTGTCCGCGGCTGAGATGCTGCCCGGCTGCACGGCGTTGACCCGGATGCCCTGGGGGCCGTAGTCGAGCGCCAGCTGCCGCACGAGGCCGTCCACGCCCGCCTTGGCGGCCGCGTAGGCGGGCAGGGCAGGGGCGGCGAGCGATGAGTTCACCGAGGTGACCGCGACGATCGACGATCCGCGCGTGAGGCGGGGGAGTGCCGCCCGCGCCACGAAGAACGCCGAGTCCAGCGTCGCGCCGAGCGCTCCGCGCCAGTCTTCGTCGCTCGTGGCCTCGGCACGCCCGATCGGCATGCGGCCCGCGGCGAGCACCACCACGTCGAGCCGGCCCAGAGCCAGCTCGGCGTCGGCGACGGCGCGGTCGGCGGCCCCCGGCGCGCTGCAGTCCGCGACGAGGTAGCGCTCGAAGACCGGGTCCGCCGAGTCCTCGAGCCCCACGCCGACGACGGCGTCTCCGCCGTCGACGAAGGCGCGGGCGATCGCGAGTCCGATGTCGGAGCTGCCGCCGATCAGCAGCACGCCGCGGCGTGTCACACGCGCACCGTGGCGGGGATCGGCGGAAGAGCGAGCTCGTCGATCACGAGCTTGACCGAGGCGCGGCTGCCCGCGTCCAGGCGCGACGCGGGGTAGCGCACCGTCGCATGGTCGATCACGCCGCGTGCGACGAGCACCTCCTTGTGCACCGCCCAGGCGATGCCTCCCTGCAGACCGATGAGCACGAGAGGGAGCATACGACGGAACTCGGCACGGGCCTCCTCGACGCGCCCCTCGGTGAACAGCGCGAGCACGGGGCCGAGCAGGTCGGGGAACTCGCAGGCGGGCATCGTGCCCACCGCGCCCCTGGCGTACTCCTCCAGGCAGAACTGGGCGTTCTGACCGCCGAGCACCGCGAAGTCGGGGTCCTCGATCGCGGCGACCACCGCTCCGACCTTGGGGGCGGTCGGCGGCGCCTCGACCTTGACGGAATCGACGCCGTCGAGGCGGGCGATCTCGGCGATCAGGCTCGGCGCCATGGCCACGCCGGTGACACCGGGCGCATCCTGCACCATGACGGAGAGCGTGGTCGCGGCGGCCACGTCGCCGTAGAAGTCCACGAGCGTGCCAGCGGGCGGCTTCACCATGAACGGCGGGAGCACCATGAGGGCATCCGCGCCGCCCTCCTCGGCGAGGAGGGACTGCTCGATGGACGTCGCGGTGGAGGTGCCGTTGACGCCGGCGATCACGGGGATCCGCCCGTCGACGACCCGGACGACATCGTCCAGGATCGTGCGGCGCTCCTCGGTCGTGAGAGCGAAGCCCTCGCTCGCCATCCCGAAGACGGCGACGCCGTCGACGCCGGACGCGAGCTGGAACTCGACCAGTCGGCGCAGGCTCGCGCGGTCGAGGGCGCCCGTCTCGTCGAACGGAGTCGCCAGAATGGGCATCAAGCCGTGGAGTGTCGGAGCCATCAGCTGTTTCCCCGCTTCATCATCGTGTGTCCACATTTCTCGCAAGTGTTATGCATATTGTGAGATAGTCTGCCACATAACGGTTACGAGCTACCAGCGAAGGATGATCCGGATGTCGCACACCCCGCCCTCCCGAACCGTCGAGATCCTCTCCGACGCCCGTTACGTGCAGGCCGAATCGCCGCGCTGGGACGGTCGCGACGGCGGCCTCGCCTGGATCGACATGGCCACCGGGTCGCTGCATCGCGGTCGACTCGAGCACGGCAGGGTGATCCCCGAGACCGCGGTCGTCATCGGTGCGCAGATCGGCGCCCCGATCCCGCTCGCGGAGCCGGGTGCCGGATGGCTGGTGGGTGTCGATCGCCGCGTGGTGCACGTCGGCGACGACGCGGTCGTCACGGCGCTCACTGGCGACGTCGCCGCACCGGGCGACTACATGAACGACGGCGGCGGCGACCCCTCCGGCCGCTTCTGGGTGGGCAGTCAGTCGATGCCGCGGGATCCCCACTGCACGCTGTGGAGCATCGGCGCCGACGGCATCCCCGTCGCACGCCTCGACGGTGTGACCGTGTCGAACGGCCTCGCCTTCGATCCGACGGGATCCACCCTCTATTACATCGACACCCTGCCGCACCGCAGCATCGAGGCCTTCGACGTGGCCCCCGACGGCACGCTGTCGAACCGCCGCACGGTGTGCCGCGTCGATGGCGGCAACCCCGACGGCATGACCATCGACCTCGACGGCAGCCTCTGGGTCGCGGTGTGGGACGCCGCCGAAGTGCGTCGATACTCGCCCGAGGGCGAACTCCTGGAGACGATCGCCCTCCCGGCGAAGCGACCGACCGCGGTCGCCCTCGTCGGTTCGGTGCTCGTAATCACGACGGCGAGCATCGGACTCGCAGCACCCGGAGAGGCCGACGGCGCGCTGCTCGGCGTGCAGGTCGACGTCGGCGGGATTCCGGCGTGGCCCTGGGCGGGTGCGGCTCCGGTCGTGAGCGCAGCCGGTTCCGTCGCGGAGGCGGGGCTGTGAGCACCGTCGACAACGCGCAGCTCCGGGAGCGACTGCGAATCACGCGGCTCGTCGCGATCCTCCGGGGTACCGACGTCGATGCGACGGTTGCCGCGGCGCGCACGCTCATCGATGCGGGCGTCGTGACGCTGGAGATCGCCCTCACCCTGCCGGACGCCGAGGAAGCGATCGCCCAGGTCGTGCAGGACGCTCCGGACGAGGCGCTGATCGGCGCCGGGACCGTGCTCAGCGAGGCCGATGTGGAGCGCGCAGCAGCGGCCGGAGCGCAGTTCATGGTGACGCCCACCCTCAGCGCCTCGGTCGAGTACGCGGTCGCGCAGGGGATCGGCGTGCTCCCCGGGGTGTACACGCCCACGGAGATCCAGCGCGGTCACGACCTCGGCAGTGCCGCGGTCAAGCTGTTCCCCGCGTCGGCGCTCGGAGCCGGCTTCATCCGCGCGGTGCGCGATCCGTTCCCCGATGCGCGGATCATCCCCGTGGGCGGAGTGAGTGTCGACACCGTGGGCGAGTACCTGGCCGCGGGGGCGTTCGGCATCGGGGTCGGCGGACCCCTCGTCGGCGATGCCGCGACGCCCGGCGGCGATCTCGCGGCTCTCGCCGTTCGCGCCCGATCGTTCGTGGAGGCGCTGCACGGCGCCTGACCCCCGGTCACCCGTTCCATAGGTTCCTCATCACCCGTCCCTCGATCTCGCAAATGCGCGCTTCCTAACGTCGATCTCACCCCCGCGATGGCCGCGGCGGAAGGAGAGAGATGTACGGAACATATCTGCGGCGGGAACTCGCCGGCCGAAAGAAGCAGACGCTGATCGTGGCGGTCGGATTGGCGATCGCGATCGCCCTCGTGATCGTCGTCAACGCCCTGACGACCGGCGTGCGCGATGCGCAGACGCAGGCGCTGGAATCCGTCTACGGTGTCGGCACCGATCTCACCGTGACGGGGGCGGCCACCGAGCCCGGCGAGGGCGGAGGGCCCCGCTTCGACTTCGACGCGGACGCGGGGGAGACCGATGGTGAGACCACCACCCTCGCGCAGTCGATGCTGCGGACGGACTTCCTGCGCGGCACGCTCGACTCCTCGGTGCTCGACACGGTCGCATCCACGGAGGGTGTCGCAGCAGCCTCCGGTGCGTTGAGCCTCACGAACTCCACCTTCTCCGGTGAGATGCCCCGCGGCGGGTTCGCTCCGCAGGACGGCGGGCAGGGAACCGCCCCCGAAGAGGGGCAGGCGCCCCCGGAGGGCGGACAGGGTGGCGGAGGATCGTTCGGCGTCGACTCGTTCTCCGTGCTCGGGATCGATCCCGCCGCGACGGCGATCGGCCCGCTCGCCTCGGCCGAGGTGACCGAGGGGCGCGGATTCGACGCGGACGACGGCGATGCCCTCGTCGCCCTCGTCGACGGCACATACGCCGCGACGAACGAGATCTCCGTCGGCGACGCCATCGATGTGGCCGGCTCCGACGTCGAGGTCGTCGGGCTCCTCGGCTCGACCTCGGACAGTGCGGACACCGCGGCGAACGTCTACCTGCCGTTGAGCACCGCGCAGACCCTCGCGGGAGTCGAGGACGTCATCTCCACCGTGTACGTGCAGGCGGACTCGGCCGCGTCGATCGACGCCGTGCAATCCGCGCTCGCCGACGAGCTTCCGGAGGCGACCATCACCTCGCAGTCCGAGCTCGCATCGACCGTCTCCGGATCGCTCTCGAACGCGAGCGCCCTGATCACGAACCTCGGCACGTGGCTGTCGATCATCGTGCTCACCGTCGCCGTGCTGCTCTCGGTGCTCCTCACCCTGTCGGGCGTCGGACGTCGCACCCGGGAGTTCGGCACGCTCAAGGCGATCGGCTGGTCGAACGGCAGGGTCGTGCGCCAGGTGGCGGGCGAGTCCATGGTGCAGGGCCTGATCGGTGGGGCCGTCGGGCTCGCCCTCGGTGTCGCCGGCATCGTGGTGATCAACATCCTGAAGCCCTCTGTCGCGGCGAGCGGTGCCGGTCAGGGCCCCGGCGCCGGCGGCATGGGCGCCGGCCCGACCGGGGGCGCGGGTGGGATGGTGCCGACGCCGCAGGCGGCCGACATCGTGCTGCAGGCGCCGTTCACGCCCTGGGTGCTGGTGGCAGCGGTCGGTCTCGCGGTGCTCGGCGGTCTCGTGGCGGGTGTATTCGGCGGTTGGCGCGCCGCGCGTCTCAGCCCGGCGGAAGCACTGCGGTCGGTCGCATGACCCTGTCCGGCATCGGCGACAGCGGCCCGTCCACAGCGGCATACGAGAAGGAGAAGCACATGACCATGGCAGACATCGTGGAGACCACAGGGGGTCCGGATCAGGATCGACCGCTCTACCGCGCGGCAGGAGTGACGCGCACCTATACGCAGAAAGGACGCATCGTGAAGGCGCTGACCGGAGTGGATCTGCAGATCCTGCCCGGCGAGTTCGTCACGATCCAGGGCCCGACCGGGGGAGGGAAGTCGACGCTGCTGCAGCTGCTGGGTGCGCTCGACACTCCCTCCACCGGTTCGCTCCTGCTCGACGGTCGAGAGCTGTCCTCGGCGTCGGCGAAGGAGCTCGCTCGCATCCGTGCCGAGGAGATCGGCTTCGTCTTCCAGGGGTTCAACCTGATCCCCACGCTCTCCGCCGCGGAGAACGTCGACATGGCGCTCGAGCCGTTGCACCTCGACAGGGAGGAACGGCGGAAGCGGGTCGCGGCGGCGCTGTCGCACGTCGGTCTCGACGACCGCGTCGACCACCTGCCCACCGAACTGTCGGGCGGGCAGCAGCAGCGTGTGGCGATCGCGCGGGCGATCGTGAAGCGCCCCCGGGTGCTCCTCGCGGATGAGCCGACCGGCAACCTCGACGAGAGCATGCGGGACGAGATCCTGACGCTGCTCCAGTCCCTGTGCGCGGAAGGCATCACCATCATCGTGGTCACCCACGATTCGGCGGTAGCCCGGCGGGCGACTCGACGTCTGCGCCTGACGAAGGGCGTCGTGCAGGACATCACGAAGTAGGGCGGTGCGGAGGACGGGGGCACGATGTCGGCGGCTCTGGCTACCATGTCGCCATGGCCGACAGCGCTGATGCTCCCGTTCCTCCCGTCCACCGTCCCTCGACCGTCGACGAAGTCGCCGAGGTCGTGAGACGCGCCTCCCGCGAGGCCGTCCCCGTGACCGTCGTCGCCGGCGGGCACGGGCCGTGGTCGCACGCACCCGCCGACGGGATCCGTCTCGAACTCGGTGGCCTGTCCGGCATCGAGGTCGAGGGAACGACCGTGCGCATCGGAGGAGGAGCGGTCTGGGGCGATGTCGCCACGGCCCTCGCCGCACACGGTCTCGCGCTGAGCTCCGGCGACACCGCCTCGGTCGGCGTCGGAGGGCTCACGCTCGGCGGCGGAATCGGATGGATGGTGCGGGCCTGGGGTCTCGCCGCAGACCAGTTGATCGGCGCACAGGTCGTCACCGCCTCGGGCGAGGTGGTCGAAGCGTCTTCCGCGACGAACCCCGAGCTCTTCTGGGCACTGCGTGGCGGTGGCGGCAACTTCGGCGTGGTCACACGGTTCGACTTCGCCGCGCATCCGCTGGCCGGGATCGCCTTCGCCGAGAGTGTGATCGACGGTGATGCGGCCGCGGTGCTGCGTGCCGCGCGCGATCTGCTCCGCGACGCTCCGCGTGAGCTCACGGTCACGTACATGGACGTGCCGCCGATGGACCCGAGCGCACCGGCGGGAGCGCGCCTGAGCGCGGTGTGGGCGGCACCGGAGCCCGATCGGCTGCGTGCCATGTGGGAGCCGATTTCCGCGCTCCCCGGCGTGCAGACGCAGGTGACGACTCCGCCGTATCGCGAAGTGCTGATGGAGATGCCCGAGCCGGAGGGCGATGATGTGCCCGCCCCTCCTGGTTTCCTCGGCGGCAACGGGCTCTACGCCGAGCTCGATGACGCGCTGATCGAGCGGCTTGTGGCCTTCCGGCGCGCGTATCCGGCCTCGGTGGTCTTCCTCCGGTCGCTGGGCGGCGCGTTCCACGACGTCGCGCAGGAGGAGACGGCGTTCCCGGCGCGTGCGGCGAACTGGTTCGTGATGGCCGGGGCGTTCGACGTCCCGGGCATGCTCGACGAGCAGACTCGCGCAGCGATCGACGCGGACGGCGAGGGCATCCGGGCCGGGCGGCTGGCCGAGTACGGCAACTTCGCCGACACCGAGCGGCCGGATGCGGTTCCGGGAATGTTCTCGGCGGAGGCGCTCACGCGGCTGCGCGCGACCAAGGCCGCGTGGGATCCGCAGAACATCTTCCGGCGCAACCACAACATCCTCGTGTGATGCACGAAGGGCCGGACACCTCGCGGTGCCCGGCCCTTCGTGAGGAGACGTCAGTGCGTGTCTTCCGCCTCGATCTCGGTGCGGTCGCCCGACCACAGCGTGTGGAAGGTGCCTTCCTTGTCGATGCGCTTGTAGGTGTGCGCGCCGAAGAAGTCGCGCTGCCCCTGCACGAGCGCGGCGGGGAGGCGGTCGGCACGGATGCCGTCGTAGTACGACAGCGACGACGAGAACGCCGGCGCCGGGATACCGGCCTCGGCTGCCGCGATGACGACTCGGCGCCAGGCGGCCTGGGCGCGGGTGATCGCCTCGGTGAAGTACGGGGCGGTGAGCAGGACCGGCAGGTCCGGCGTCTCGGCGTAGGCGTCGGCGATGCGGTTGAGGAACTGGGCGCGGATGATGCAGCCGCCGCGCCAGATCTTGCTGATCGCGCCGAGGTCGATGTTCCAGCCGTACTCGGCGGCGCCGGCGCGGATCTCGTCGAAGCCCTGCGAGTAGGCGACGATCTTCGAGGCGTAGAGCGCGAGGCGGACGTCTTCGATGAACGCGTCGGTGTCCTCGACCGAGAACTCCTCCTCCGGGCCCGGCAGGTCGCGGGAGACCGCGCGCTGCTCGGGGTGCGAGGAGAGCGAGCGGGCGAAGGTCGCCTCGGCGATGCCCGAGACGGGGACGCCGAGCGAGAGCGCGGTCTGCACCGTCCACGCGCCGGTGCCCTTGGCGCCGGCCTGATCCAGGATCACGTCGACGAGCGGCTTGCCGGTCTCGGCATCCACCTGGCGGAGCACCTCGGCGGTGATCTCGATCAGGTACGACTCCAGCTCGCCGCGGTTCCACTCGGCGAAGATCTCCGCGATCTCCGCGGGGGTCTTGCCCGTGCCGCGGCGGATCAGGTCGTACGCTTCGGCGATCAGCTGCATGTCGGCGTACTCGATGCCGTTGTGCACCATCTTCACGAAGTGTCCGGCGCCGTCGTGGCCGACGTGCGTGACGCACGGCTCGCCCTCGGCGACCGCCGCGATCGAGCGCAGGATCGGTCCGAGCGTGACCCAGGACTCGTCCGAGCCGCCGGGCATGATCGACGGGCCGAGCAGGGCGCCCTCCTCGCCACCCGAGATGCCGGCGCCGACGAAGTTGATGCCGGTCTCGCGGACCGCCTTCTCGCGACGGATCGTGTCGGGGAAGTACGCGTTGCCGCCGTCGACGATGATGTCGCCCGGCTCGAAGACCTCGACCAGGGAGTCGATCACGGCGTCGGTCGGGCCGCCGGCCTTGACCATGATGATCGCGGTGCGCGGTTTCTGCAGCGAGTCGGCGAACTCCTGGTAGGTGCGGGCCGGGACGAATCCGGCCTCGGGGTGCTCGTCGAGGAGCGTCTGGGTCTTCTCGTAGCTGCGGTTGAAGATCGCCACGGTGTTCCCCTCGCGGCTGGCGAGGTTGCGGGCGAGGTTCGATCCCATGACGGCGAGTCCGACGACTCCGATGTTCGCTGATGCTTCGGGCACAGAAGGCTCCTCGAGGGTGAAGAAGGGGTGGTTTCAGCGTATCGCTGTCCGGGAGGTCAGTGCTCGCCTGTGTCACGCGACGCGATGAACCGCCGGGACACGGCGATGTCGCGGTCTCCGAGGCCCGCGGCCACCAGCTCGTCGAACGCGGCGCGCAGGGTGGGAAGGAGCACGGGGGAGGTGCCGGTGGCCTCGGCGATGTCGGCGGCGAAGCCGAGATCCTTCACCATGTACTGCGCGACGCCGCTGGGGGAGTCGTCGCCCGTGACGAGCTTCTCGCGTCGGCTGTCGAGCAGTCGCGAACCCGCATAGCCGCCGGAGAGCAGTGCCCAGAGGGCATCGAGGTCGAGTCCGGAGCGGTCGGCGAGCACCGTGGCCTCTCCGAGGGCCAGGATCGTCGCGGACACCACCAGCTGGTTGCAGGCCTTCGCGACCTCGCCGGCGCCGAGCGGCCCGAGCAGGACGGGGGTGCCGCACGGGGCCAACACCTCGGCCGCGAGGGCCGCGTCCTCGGGATCGCCGCCGAGCATGATCGAGAGGGTCCCGGCGATGGCCCCGTCCTCGCCGCCCGAGACCGGGCAGTCCACGACTCGCACCCGTCCGTCGGTCTGCGCGCCGATGCGCTGCGCGAGCGCACGGACGGCCGGTGCCGACGAGGTGGATCCGATCATGATGAGCAGCTCGCCGGCGTCCGCGAGGAGTCCATCCGGGCCGTCGAGCATCGCCTCGAACGGGGGAAGATCCGGCAGCATCATCAGGAGGACGTCTACTCTGGAGGCGAGTTCGCGCGGCGTCTCCGCCCAGTCGGCTCCGGCTGTCAGCAGTTCCGGCTGCGGGCGGCGGGCGTGGATCACCAGTCGGCCGTGCGCGGCGAGCAGATGGTCGGCCATCGGGCGGCCCATGGCGCCGAGTCCGACGGCTCCGACGGTGACGGATGAGATGTCCATGGGCACACCGTAGCAACAATCCAACGGAGAGAACAGTGTCCAACGGGATGGATCTGGGCTAAAGTGAGGGATTCCAGATTTCCCGAGGAAGGGATCAGCATGACGGGGACCGAGAAGAAGCTGCGCGCCGTCGTGACGGTACCGCTGCGCGAAGACCTCTGCCGGCTCATCGAAGAGCTCGAGCCTCGCGTCGAGGTGGTCCGCGATCACTCGCTCCTCCCGCCGATGCGGGGGCCTGCGGATTGGTCCGGCGACCCGGACTTCGCACGCACCGCGAGCGAGCAGCAGGCCTTCGACGAACTGGTCGACTCCGCCGACGTGCTCTTCGGCATCCCCGATGTGGACGCCGCGGCGCTCGCCCGCACGGTGGCGGCGAACCCTCGACTGCGCTGGGTCATGACGACGGCGGCGGGCGGCGGGGCGGCGGTCAAGGCCGCAGAGCTCGACCGCGCAGACCTCGATCGGGTCGTCTTCACCACCAGTGCGGGCGTGCACGGCGGGCCGCTGGCCGAGTTCGCGGTGTTCGGCGTGATGGCGGGAGCGAAGAACCTCCCTCGCCTCCTCGCGGATCAGAGCACCCGCACCTGGCCCGACCGCTGGGAGATGCGGCAGCTCGACGAGATGACCGTGCTGATCGTCGGCCTCGGCGGCATCGGCGCGGAATGCGCGCGGCGCTTCCATGCCCTCGGTGCGAGGGTGTGGGGCACGACGAGGTCGGGCGAGCCGGTCGCCGGCGTCGATCGCCTGGTGCGGCTCGACGAGCTGCGCGACGCGGTGGCCCACGTCGATGCGATCGTGGTGACGCTGCCCGGCACCGCCCAGACCCATCACCTGATCGGTGCCGACGTCCTCGCTGCGGTGAAGCCGGGGGCGATCATCACCAACGTCGGTCGCGGCTCGGTCGTCGACGAGACCGCCCTGCTCGCGGCTCTCGACGACGGTCGGATCGCCTTCGCCGCTCTCGATGTCTTCGAGCGGGAGCCCCTCGACGATGCGTCGCCGCTGTGGACGCATCCGAACGTGCTGGTGAGCCCGCACACGGCCGCGCTCAGCTCGAAGGAAGAGGAGCGGATCGCCCGGCGCTTCGCGGAGAACGCGGCGCGCCTGCTCGATAGCGAGCCGCTGACCGCCGTGGTCGATACGGTCGAGTTCTACTGATCCGCAGGCGGGTGCGCGTGCACCCGCAGCCCCACCGACGGCGGAAGGCGCAGCCATGGACGACGACACCCGCGAGGGGCGCGATCCCGCGCCTGCCGTCACCCGCAGCATCCGCCTGCTCGGCCTCCTCGCCGACGCCGGTGGCCCCCGGACCCTGACCGAACTCGCCGGCGAACTCGGACTGGCGAAGTCGTCGACCGCGAATCTGTGCCTCGCTCTCGAGGCCGGGGGCATGGTCGACCGCACGCCGCAGGGCTATCGTCTGGGAGTGCGCACCGCCGAGCTCGGGGGTGCGTTCGCGGCCCAGTTCAACCAGGTGCGCGAGTTCTACAGCGTGTGCGAGGCTTCGCCGCAGCTGGCTTCCGAGCTCGTGCAGGTCGCCATGCTCGACGGCACGGATGCGCTCTACCTCGCCAGGCACGAGGGGTCACGGTCGCTGCGACTGGGAACCCCGCTGGGCTCGCGGCTCCCCGCGCCGCTCTCGGCCACCGGGCGCGCGCTGCTCGCCGCCATGACCGATGCCGAGGTTATCGAGCTCCTCGGCGAGGACGCGGTCTTCCCGTCGCTGACGGAGCGGAGCGCGACGACCATGGCGGGGCTGCTGGAAGTGCTCGCCACCGCCCGTCGGCGGGGCTGGGCGCTGGATGCGGAGGAGTCCTTCCGCGGCATCGTCGGCGTCGCCGTCCCGCTCGAGGGCTGGGCGCCGACCGATCCGCCGCTGGCTCTCGGCGTCGCCATCCGTGCCGCCGAGGCGGACTACGAGCGCATCGAGCGCGTGGGCGAGGCGCTGCGCACGGCTGCCGCGGCGTTGACGAACCCCTTCAGCACCGCCGTTCGTCGCTGACTCGTTCCGCGCTGCCGCGTCCTGCGCGCGGTCTGTCCTTCCGTGCGTCGAAACTCGGTCCAAAGGGTTGAACGCAATCCAACGGGCTGGTACAGTCGGGGTCACGCCGCAGGCGAAGCCGATCGAAGGAGATGGCAGTGACCGACCACCGCACCTCAGCACGCGCAGTGTCCGATGACCCGGAGTATGCGGCGAATCTGCGCCGCGCGACGCTCGCGTCCAGCATCGGCAGCGCGCTCGAGTACTTCGACTTCGCGCTCTACGGGCTCTCGACGGCATTGATCTTCAACGTCCTGTTCTTCCCGCAGGACGACCCCGCCATGGCCACGGTCGCCGCGTTCGCGACCTTCGGCGTCGGCTTCCTCGCACGACCGTTCGGAGGCCTGTTCTTCGGCGTCCTGGGCGACAAGCTCGGGCGCAAGTGGGTCCTGGTCGCCACGATCGTCCTGATGGGCGGGGCATCGACCGCGATCGGTCTGCTGCCCACCTACGAGGCGATCGGGCTCTGGGCCCCGATCCTGCTGGTGCTGATGCGCCTCCTCCAGGGCTTCGGTGCCGGTGCCGAGCAGGCGGGCGCGACCGTGCTGATGGCCGAGTACGCGCCGGTCAAGCGCCGCGGGTTCTTCTCCGCCCTGCCGTTCGTCGGCATCCAGGCCGGAACCCTGCTCGCCGCGGTCGTCTTCGGGCTGATCACGCTGCTCCCCGAGGACCAGCTGCTGAGCTGGGGATGGCGCGTGCCGTTCCTCGCCTCGTTCGCGCTGATCCTCCTCGCCCTGTTCATCCGGATGCGGTTGCGCGAGACGCCGACCTTCGTCGAGCTCGAGAAGCACGAGCAGATCGCCGATCGCCCCATCAAGGAGATCTTCACGCACGGCCTCCCCGGCGTCATCGTCGGCATCGGTCTGCGGATGGCCGAGAACGGCGGCTCCTACATGTTCCAGACCCTCGGTCTCGCCTTCTTCGTCACGGTGGTCGGGGACAGTGCCGACAAGAGCCTGCTCACGTGGGGCGTCACCCTCGGATCGCTGATCGGCGTCTTCTCCGTGCCGTTCACCGGACACCTCTCCGACCGCTTCGGGCGCCGTACGGTGTACCGGTTCGGCGCCGTCTTCATGCTCGTCTACACGTTCCCCGCGTGGTGGCTGCTGTCACTCGGGAACTACGCCGTGGCCATCGGTGTGATCGCGATCGGCATCGGCGTCGCCGTGAACAGCATGCTCGGACCGCAGTGCGCCATGCTCCCCGAGCTCTTCGGCAACCGTCACCGCTACCTCGGCGTCGCGATGGCTCGCGAGATCTCGGCCGTGCTCGCCGGCGGCCTCGCCGGTGTCCTCGGTGCGTACCTGATCGCGGTGAGCGACGGGAACTGGGTGCTCCTGGCGATCTACATGGCCGTGCTCGCCATCATCACGACCGCCTCGACGTTCCTCGCTCCGGAGACGCTCCGCCGCGATCTCACCCGCATCGACGACGCGATCAAGGTCTCCCGCGAAGAGGGCGGCGACGACGTCTTCGCCACGACGGTCTCGATCAAGGCCGTCGGACGGTGAGCGCCGTGCCTGCGGGCCTCGCCCTCTTCGACCTCAGCGGCCGCACGGCGCTCGTGACCGGATCGAGCCAGGGCATCGGCCGGACCCTCGCGGAGGGACTCGCTGGAGCGGGTGCGACCGTCGTGGTCCACGGACGCGATGCCGCGAAGGCCGCGGCGGTCGCGGCCGAGATCATGCAGGGCACGGGGGTCGTGGCCCACAGCGTCGTCTTCGACGTGACCGACGCCGCGGCGGTGGATGCCGGGATGCGCGAGGTCGAGCAGCTCATCGGCACGCCGGACATCCTCGTGAACAACGCGGGTGTCCAGCGCCGGGCGCCGATCGCGGAGTTCGCGGACGAGGACTGGGATGCGCTCGTGCAGACCAACCTCTCCAGCGTCTTCCACCTGTCGCGCCGTGTCGCCGCCGGGATGATCGCCCGCGGTTCGGGGAAGATCATCCAGATCGGCAGCGTGCAGTCGCAGCTCGCGCGCCCCTCGATCGCCGCGTACTCGGCGACCAAGGGCGCGATCGTGATGTTCACGAAGGGGCTCTGCGCCGATCTCGCCCCACACGGCATCCAGGCCAACGCCATCGCTCCCGGTTACTTCGCGACCGCTCTCACGCAGCCGCTCGTCGATGATGAGGAGTTCTCGGCATGGGTCCGCGGACGCACTCCGGCCGGACGCTGGGGCGACACCCGAGACCTCGTCGGCGCTCTGCTCTTCCTCGCCGGCGGGGCGAGCGACTTCGTCAACGGCCAGACGCTCTTCGTCGACGGCGGCATGACGGCGGTCGTCTGATGCGGCTCGGTCGAGTCGCGTCCGCTGCGGGCCCCCGGTGGGTGCGTGAGACGGACCACGGGCTCACCCCGATCTCGGACCCGTTCCTCGCGTTCGCCGAGGGCCGCGCCCCGGATGACGAGGGTGACGCCGTCGAAGGACCCATCGTCGCGCCGGTCGACCCCCTCGTCATCGTCGGGATCGCCCAGAACGGCCCCGACCACACCTCGCCGGTGCAGGCGTGGCTCAAGAGCCCGCGGACCGTGATCGGAAGCGGAGCGGAGGTCGCCCTGCGGCGCGATGCGGGCGCCCCGGTGGCCGAGGGCGAGATCGCCGTCGTGATCGGCCGGGCGACCCACGGATTGACGGCTCAGAATGCCCACGAGTATGTGCTCGGCGTCACGGCCGTGAACGATCTCTCCAGCCCCGACCGCGCGCACAGCGATCCCCGCAACTTCGAATCCAAGTCGGGGGAGGGATACACGCCACTCGGCCCGTGGATCGATACCGCGGTGGGGATCGACGACGTCGACCTCGACGTCGAGGTCGACGGGCTCCTCGTCGCCCGGACCGGGAGCCGGCAGCTGCCGATGCCGATCCGGGACTGCCTCGCGTATGTCGCGGCGTGGTCCGTGCTGGGGCCCGGCGACGTCGTGATGACCGGCGCCCCGCATTCGCAGGCGCCGGTGCATCCCGGCCAGCGCGTGACGATCAGGGTGGCCGGAGTCGAGCTGGTCACGGCGTTCGTCTGACCGAGGAGGAGACATGGTGGACAATCTCGCCGTGGTGGCCCACGCCGCCGACGATCTGCGGATCGAAGACATCGGTGCTCCCGCGCCCCGCTCCGACGAGGCGGTCGTCGACGTCGCTTACGGGGGCATCTGCGGCTCCGACCTGCACTACTTCCGGCACGGTGCAGCCGGGGCCTCCGTGCTGCGCGAGCCGATGGTCCTGGGGCACGAGGTCGCGGGCGTCGTGGCCGTCGCGGCGGCGGACGGGTCGGGTCCCGTCGTCGGAACGGCTGTCGCCGTGCATCCCCTCACCGCGCACGGCGACGGACGCACGCCCTGGCCGTCGGATCAGCCGAATCTCGCCCCGGCTTCGACGTACCTCGGCTCGGCGATGCACCTGCCGCACACGCAGGGAGCGTTCGCACGCCGGGTCGCGATGCCCACGCGCATGCTGCACCCCCTGCCCGCCGGAATCGATCTGAGAACCGCCGCGCTGGCCGAGCCCGCAGCCGTCGCCTGGCACGCCCTGCAGCGCGCCGGCGATGTGCGCGGGCGTCGTGTCGTGGTCATCGGCGCAGGGCCCATCGGTCAGCTGGTCGCCGCGGTCGCCCAGCGCGGCGGGGCGGCGTCCGTCACCGTCACCGACCTGCAGCAGCGTCCGCGCGAGATCGCCGAGGCGCGCGGCATCCGGTCGCTCGATGCGAGGGCCGAGGCGGAGATCGCCGAGCTCCACGCCGATGTCGTGGTCGAGTCCAGCGGCACCGTGCCCGGTCTCTCGGCCGCGGTCTCGGCGGCGATCCGTGGCGGAACCGTCGTGCTGCTCGGCCTGCAACGCGGGGGAGACGTTCCGGCACCCCTGGCCACGGCGATCACCCGTGAACTGACGCTCCGCGGCTCGTTCCGCTTCGGTGACGAGTTCGACGACGTCATCGCCGCCCTCGCCGACGGCAGCCTCGACGTGCGCGGTATCATCAGCGAGGTGCTGCCGGTGGAGGATGCTCACGATGCCTTCGCGCTGGCGGCCGATCCCGCGAGCTCCTGCAAGGTGCTCATCGACTTCGGCCTGGAGATATGAGTGTGCGCATCGTCGTGATGGGTCCCAGCGGCTGCGGCAAGTCCACTGTCGGCAGTGCGCTCGCGGAGAGCATGGGGGCGCGCTTCATCGACGGCGATGACCTGCATCCGCTGACGAACGTCGAGAAGATGGCCGCCGGCATCCCGCTCGACGACGCCGACCGGATGCCGTGGCTTCGCACGGTCGGAGCGACGCTCCACGGCGAGGACCGGATCGTCATCGCCTGCTCCGCGCTGCGTCGTCGCTATCGGGATGCGATCCGCGAAGAGTCGCCGGACACGTTCTTCGTGGAGCTGGTGGTGGATCGCGCCACTCTGGAGGCGCGGCTGACGCAGCGCGCAGAGCACTTCATGCCCGCATCGCTGCTGGATTCCCAGCTGGGGACCCTGGAGTCGCTGCAGGACGGCGAAGCCGGAGTCCGCGTGTCCGCGTCACTCGCTCTGGATGAGGAGCTTCGCCTCATCCGCGAAGCGGTGCAGGCGTCGGCTCTCTGAAACCGCCGCGGTCTGAGCCGCGATCAGTCCTTGCGGTAGCTCGAGCGGCCCATGGCGAACAGTGCGATGAACGACGTGACGGCCGCGCACACGGTCATGGCGCCGATCAGCCAGAGGATTGCGTGCGAGAGGAAGGCGCCGTCGAGCATGGGGGTTCTCCGTGTTCTGCAGAAAAGGACCGGGTGTCCTCAGCCTATCGGGTCATCCGGTACCATTGAGGCTGTACCTCGGCGAGGGATGCTTCTGCGCGTGCGCGTTCATCCGTTATCGACGCGGCGAAGCAAGCCCGGTGGCTTTCCTCCTGCGTCAGCGAGTTCGACAATTCCAAGACCACCGCGCGGCGCCTTCGCTGCGTGCCCCGAAGGAGAACCCCATGTCTGAAGACACCAAGGTCCAGGCCGAGCTCCGCGAGAGCTTCGGCAAGGGCTTCGCCCGCCGCCTCCGCGCCGCCGGCAAGATCCCCGCCGTCATCTACGGCCACGGCACCGAGCCGGTGCACGTCGCGCTGCCGGGCCACCAGGTCTCGCTCATCATCCGCCGCGCCAACGCGCTGCTCGAGCTCGACATCGAGGGCAAGGGCCAGCTCGCCCTCGTCAAGGATGTCCAGCGCGACCCGGTGCACCAGATCATCGAGCACATCGACCTGCTCGTCGTGAAGAAGGGCGAGAAGGTCGCGATCGACGTGCCGATCATCGTCACCGGTGAGTCGGCTTCCGGCACCATCGTGAACCTCGACGCGACCACGCTCTCGATCGAGGCCGAGGCCACGCACATCCCGCAGAACATCGAGGTCTCGGTCGAGGGCCTGGAAGAGGGCGCGCACATCACCGGCGCCGACGTGAAGCTCCCCAAGGGCTCCACACTGCTCTCCGACCCCGAGGTCCTCGTCGTCGCGATCTCCGTCCCGGCCGCACCCACCGAGGATGACGCCGAGGGCGAGAGCACCGAGGCCGCCGAGGCTGCCGAAGAGGCCGCCGCGGAGTGATCTCCGAGTGATTCATCACAGAGGGGACGCGATCCGATCGCGTCCCCTCTGTCGTATCCTGACCGGGGCTCGTACCGGGCGGGGAGAGGATGACGACATGGCATCGACCTGGCTCGTGGTGGGACTCGGCAACCCGGGCCCGCGATATGAGACCACCCGGCACAACATCGGTCAGATGGTGGTCGATGAGCTGGCCTCGCGACGCAGCGAGGCGTTCCGGGAGCACAAAGGGGGAGCGCGCGTCGTCGAGACGTGGCTGCGTCCTGGCGCGGACAAGCTCGTCCTGGCCAAGCCGAACACCTTCATGAACGTCTCGGGCACCCCGGTCGCGGCATTGGCGCGCTTCTACTCGGTGCCCGCAGAGCAGGTCGTCGTCGTGCACGACGAACTCGACATCCCCTTCGACACGGTCAAGCTCAAGATCGGCGGTGGGCACGGCGGCCACAACGGGGTGCGGGACGTCGCTCGGGCGCTCGGAACAGCGGAGTTCCCCCGTGTGCGCGTGGGGATCGGTCGACCTGTCGGCCGCCAGGATCCCGCTGACTGGGTCCTCTCACCCTTCGGCAAAGAGGAACGGCCGAACCTGCCCATCCTCGTCGATGATGCCGCCGACGCGGTCGAACTCCTCGTCGGTGAAGGACTTCTCGCGGCGCAGCAGAAGCACCACGCACCGCGCTGACGCCGCGGGTGGCGCTCCCGCTGCTCCGAGAGCGTCGTCAGGACGTGTAGGTCGCGAAGCCTGCGGCGCTTCCGGCCGCGAGCGCGGCGACCAGCACGGTGAAGAAGATGACCGCGCCGAGCACGGCGACGACGACGGCCGCGATACCGGCGCCACGGCCCCTGCGCTTGGCGATGGCGATGATGCCGATCACGATCGCGGCGATCCCGAGGACCGTGCCGATCCAGAAGGACAGCTCGGCCCAGAGGACCTGGTCCCGTGCAGGGGAGAGCACGCTGAGGTCTTCGGTGGTCGACGTCGTCACGCCCTGCGGGAGGACGCGCCCGATCTCGAAGGCCGCGATGCCGGCGATGATGGGGGTGACGACCGCGGCGAGGAGCGCGAGGATCAGCGCGATCGTCCCGAACAGGCCGGACGGGCGGACCGTCGTGTCGGGGGCCGTGTAGGCGCCCGCCGGAGAGTCGTAGCCGCCGACGGGAACCTGGTACGCGCCCGGAGGGGCTGCCGGATACGCGGCGGCCGGAGCGTTCGGCGATGTCGCGTACGGTGGCGCGGCGGGATACGTCGGTGCCGCGGGCGGGTACACGGGTGCTGCCGGCGGCGGCACGGCACCGAACGGAGCTTCCGGTACCGGCGGGACCGTCGTCGCGGGCGGTGCCGGCGGCGCGAAGGGCTCGGCGCCGGAAGGGGGAGGCAGCTGTGGATCAGTCACGTCCCCCATCCTAGGGCGCGGCTCAGACGCGCCGGAGGAGCCCCACGCGGTCGTACACGTTCGAGAGGGTCGCATCGGCGACGGCGTCCGCACGGCCGGCGTTCTCGGCCAGGATGCGGTCGAGTTCTGCAGGATCGTCGAGCAGTTCGAGTGCACGCGCGCGCACGGGCTCGAACTCGGTCACGACCACCTCGGCGAGGCCCTTCTTGAAGTCGCCGTAGCCGCGACCCGCGTACTCGTCCTCGATCGCGGCGACCTGGCGGCCGCTGAGGGCCGCGTAGATCGTGAGGAGGTTCGAGACGCCGGGCTTGTTCTCCCGGTCGAAGCGCACGGAGCCCTCGTTGTCGGTCACCGCGCGCATGATCTTCTTCGCCGACTTCGCCGGGTCGTCGAGCATCCACAGGACTCCCGCGTCGCTCTCCGCCGACTTCGACATCTTGGCGGTCGGGTTCTGCAGGTCGTAGATGCGCGCGGTCTCCTTCTGGATGACCGGCATCGGCACCGTGAATGTCTCGCCGAAGCGGGAGTTGAAGCGTTCGGCGAGATCACGGGTGAGCTCGACGTGCTGCTTCTGGTCGTCGCCCACCGGCACCACATCGGTCTGGTAGAGCAGGATGTCGGCGGCCATGAGGACCGGATACGTGAACAGGCCGACGCTGGTGGCATCGGCTCCGTACCGTGTCGACTTGTCCTTGAACTGCGTCATGCGGCCGGCCTCGCCGAAACCGGTGATCGTGCTGAGGATCCAGGCGAGCTCGGCGTGCGCGCGCACATGGGACTGCACATACAGGGTCGACAGCGACGGCTCGATGCCCGCGGCGATGTACTGCGCGGCGGTGCGACGTGTCTTCTCACGGAGTTCTGCCGGGTCCTGTGCGACGGTGAGCGCGTGCAGGTCGACGACCGAGAAGTAGGCATCGTAGGAGCTCTGCAGGTCTCGCCACTGGAGCAGCGCGCCGATGTAGTTGCCGATCTGGAGGGAGTCGGCGGAGGGCTGCATTCCGGAGTAAAGGCGCGGTTTCGTCACACCCTCAATCCTATGGGGTGTGTGCGGGGCCCATACGATGGGCGCATGACGCCCGAATCCCCTCTCCGCCGCAGACGAGGGGACGAAGCCCTCTACGTCGAGGTCCTCATCCGCGCACCGCTGGAGGAGGTCTGGCGGCTGACGCAGGATCCCGCCTCTCACGTGCGCTGGGATGCGCGATTCAGCGACATCGTTCCGCAGCGTACGCGATCGGACGGCGCACGGGAGTTCCGATACGAGCTCGACCTCGGGGTGCACACGATCCGCGGCACGGGAGTCTCCCTCGCCACCCGCGAGGGACCTGCGGGGGAGCGGACCTCGGCGCTGCTGTTCGACACGGAGGACGCCCTGTCGCCGCTGGGTGCCGGCCGCGGATACTGGCGATACATCCCGACGCCGGAGGGCGTGCGATTCCTGACCGGCTACGACTACGTCCCGGGATGGGGATGGCTCGGGCGCCTGTGCGACCCGTTCCTCATCCGCCCGTTCGTGTGGTGGCTGACCGCGCGGAGTTTCGACCGCCTGCGGATGTGGGCGGAAGAGGGGACCTCCCCGGAGCAAGCCAGCGGATGGCGGTCGCTGCGCCGCGGATATCGGCCCCGTGCGCGGAACTGTCGATCGCGACCTGCCCGCCGCACCGGGCGCACGATCATGGACGACGCACCGAGATCGCTCGAGGAGATCGCATGACGACGTCGACCGGTATCTTCGAGCGCGCGCTCGGAGACGATTTCGCCCGGCTCCACCCGCAGCTCCAGCGTCGCTTCGGGGTCGGCGTCGAGGCCGGGTACGGCTGCGTCGGACGCGGCACGATGACGGAGGTGCGTCGTGGCCCCTGGTGGACGCTGCCCTTCCTGCTGATCGGGACGTTCCGGAACATCCTCTTCCCGGAGCGCGGACGCGATGTCCCGTTCCGGATCGACAACCATGCGTACGTCGATGATTTCGGCCGTGAGACCGTGACGTTCGTCCGGACGATGGAAGTGCGCCCCGGGCGTCGCCGACGCTTCGACGCCACCATGATCTACAGCGATGCCCGCCGTCGAGTGGTCGACTATCTGGGCACGCATCAGCACCTGGCGGTCGACCTCGACCTGGCCGTCACCGACGACGGCGCTCTGCAGCTGACCTCCGGCGAGCAGCGGTTCTACGAGGGGCCTCTCGCCTTCCGATTCCCGATGCTGTTCAGCGGGCGGGCGCGTCTGCGCGAGAGATACGACGATGAGCAGCAGCGGTTCCTGATCGATCTCGAGATCCACAACGACATCCTCGGATTCCTGTTCGGCTACCGCGGCGCGTTCACGTGCGAGTTCGTCGAGGGGCCGGCGCCTGCGACCGTCAAGCCCTATCGTGAGGAGCTTCGCGAATGACGGCCAGGGGCGCCGTCTTCCTCGCCGCGCTCGGCGACGACGCGGAGCGGCTGCACCCGGAGATCCTCGCGCAGATGCGGGTGGAGGCCGAGAGCGACAGCGCGGTCGGCGTGTTCTCGGTCGCCGGCAGCCGGTTCGGGCGGCTGACCGCTCTGGGGTACCCGGTGGTGGGCCCCGGACTGCTCGTCACGCGTTTCGCCCGCGATGTCCCGTTCCGCATCGACACGGTGGCCGGCCGATCGAGATCGGGCCGGGCGACCCTCGCCGCCCGGCGGGAGTTCCGGTTTCCCGGGGCGATCCAGCACATCTCCGATCGCCTCACGGTGATCGATCGTCCCGGGGTCCTCCACAACGTTCTGGGCGTTCGCGGGCGCGTGGAGATGCTCGAGGAGTGCTCCGTCACGTCGGAGGGGTCCCTGCGGATGCGCTCCCGCGCGGTGGCCCTGCGGGTCGGCAGACACCGGATCACACTTCGCGGCATCCTGCGCCTCGATGTCGACCTCGTCGACGGCTGGGACGACGCCGAGCAGCGTCGCACCATCGCGATGCGCGCCACGAACCCCGTGCTCGGAACAGTCCTCGAGTACCGCGGTTGGTACCGTCACGCGGAGCACACCGACCGCGACGCCGGGGCCGCCCCCGGATCGGGTCAGTACGAGTAGTCGACGACGACCGGAGCGTGATCGCTCCAGCGCTGGTCGTAGGCCGCCGCGCGGGCGACGTGATAGGTCGCGACGCGCTCGGCGAGTGCCGGCGTGGCGAGGTGGTAGTCGATGCGCCACCCCGAGTCGTTGTCGAATGCCTGACCGCGCATCGACCACCATGTGTACGGCCCGTCGATCTCGCCGTGGAAGCGGCGGCCGACGTCGACCCACCCGAGGCCCGTGCCGATCGTGCCGTCGACGGCGGTGATCTCTGCGCCCGACTCGCCGAGGAAGCGGTCGAAGTAGGCACGCTCACGGGGCAGGAATCCGGCCTTCTTGCGGTTGCCACGCCAGTTCTTGATGTCGAGCTCACGGTGCCCGACGTTGAGGTCCCCGGTGACGAGGGCGAGCGCACCGTCGGCGCCGAGTTCGCCGAGCCGCGTGCCGAACGCGTCGAGGAACTTCCACTTCTCGTCCTGCTTCGGGGTGTCGGCCTCGCCGGAGTGCACGTACGCGCTCACGACGGTGAGCGGACGGTCTCCGAGCAGGTAGTCAGCCTCGATCCAGCGGCCCTTCGAGTCGAAGTCCGCAGCACCGAACTCGGTGCGCGACGCGATGGCCGGCGTACGACTCGCGATGGCGACGCCCGCGCGACCCTTGGCGGTGGCCTCGTCGTGCACGAATGACCAGCCGGGCAGCGCGGCTTCGAGGTGCTCGTCCTGCCCGCGCACCTCCTGGAGCGTGAGGATGTCGATTCCGGCCTCGTCGAGCCAGCTGCTCATCCCATTGCGAGCTGCGGCTCGGATTCCGTTGACATTGACCGTGGCGATACGCAGATGAGGCATGCTCACAAGCCTAACGAGCGCCGCCGACATCCCGATCCGGCCGGTGCAGGTCGGCGATGAGTCGCTGCGCGAAGGGGGTGGGGGAATCCACGGGCGGGGGAGGGGACGCCTCGAGAGCCGCGAGCTCGTTCTCCGCGGCGCGCAGCGCTCGTCCCGCCGTCCATGCTTGGAACCACGGGGCGGCGTCGCGGGCCTCGCGAGCCTCCCGCACACGGATCCGCGCCGCGGTGAGCAGGGTCTCGTACTCGATCAGGCGGCGCTCCGCCTCGGTCTGCTCCAGCAGGGGCTGATCCCGGTCCTGCGCGGCGACCGCGATCCACGACGAGGCCACCAGCATCACGACGCCGTTGACGCGGAACCACAGCAGGAGGCCGATGAAGATGGCGAAGGTCGCGAGCAGCGGATTCGACGGGGTATAGCTCAAAAGGAAACCGGCTCCGTACTGGAGAACGGTCATCGCGCCGCCGCCGAGAAGGGCACCGGGCCAGATGGTCCGCCACTGCAGGGACGTCCCTGTGAGGAAGCGGACCATGGCGGCCAGCGCCGTCGACATGATGGCGAACGACACGATGACGGTCGCGATGCGGATGCCGAGGTTCAGCCCGTCCGAGCCGGAATCCCAGCCCAGCAGACTGAGGAGCCAGCTCAACACGGCGGCGCTGGCGGAGCTGAGGAGGGAGCCGACGATCAACGAGACGCCGAAGATCAGTGCGGCGAGCAGGTCCCGGGCCTTCAGGATGACGTAGCTGCGCCGGTCCGGAGGAAGGCCGAAGATGTCCCTGGTCGCTCGCCGCGAGAACGTCACCCAGCCGATGGCCGTCCAGATGACGGTTCCGAGGGCGATCAGGCCGGTGATACCCAGGACGTTGGCGGTGCTCGCGGCGACGTCCTGCACCTGTTCCGGCGTGAAGACGCCACCCTCGGGGAGGATCAGGTTGGGGATGTACCTGTTGATCATGTCGATCAGACCGTTGACGGCTTCTTCGCTGCCGCCGAGCCAGAGCCCGGCGATGGCGAAGGCGAGGTAGATCGCCGCGAAGATCGCGAAGAGCGCCTGATAGCTCACGCCCGCAGCGAGCAGGAACCCGTTGCGCTGCAGGAAGTGTCGCCAGACGCGGACGGGAAACAGGCCGAGAGTGCGCTGCGTGAGTGCGGTCGCGCGCTCGACGGCCGCATCGAGGCGACCGGGCTCGGCCGCGGAGCCATCGGGTTCAGACACGTCCCCACCCTATCCAAGGGCCGCGCGATGCGAGAGAAGCCGGGGACGTGAGAACAGCGGGAGACGCGTGAACAGGCGGAGACGCGAGAACAGGCGGCCCCGGAAGGGAACCGCCTGTTCTCGGATGATGGCCTGCGGGGCGCGTCAGGGACGGCCGCGAAGAACCGCCTGCTTAACCTCGGCGATGGCCTTGGTGACTTCGATGCCGCGCGGGCAGGCCTCGGAGCAGTTGAAGGTCGTGCGGCAGCGCCATACGCCTTCCTTGTCGTTGAGGATGTCCAGACGCACGGCCGCGTTGTCGTCGCGGGAGTCGAAGATGAAGCGGTGCGCGTTCACGATCGCGGCAGGGCCGAAGTACTGGCCGTCGGTCCAGAACACGGGGCAGGACGAGGTGCACGCGGCGCACAGGATGCACTTGGTGGTGTCGTCGAAGATCTCGCGGTCGGCGATCGTCTGGACGCGCTCCTTGCCCTTCTCCGGGACGGAGCTGGCGACGAGGAACGGCTGCACCTCGCGGTACGAGGCGAAGAACGGCTCCATGTCGACGACGAGGTCCTTCTCCAGCGGCAGGCCCTTGATGGCCTCGACGTAGATCGGCTTCGAGATGTCGAGGTCCTTGATCAGCGTCTTGCAGGCCAGGCGGTTCCGGCCGTTGATGCGCATGGCATCGGAGCCGCAGATGCCGTGCGCGCAGGAGCGGCGGAAGGTCAGCGAGCCGTCGACCTCCCACTTGATCTTGTGCAGCGCGTCGAGGACACGATCGGTGGAGTACAGCTCCACGTCGTAGTCGACCCAGTGCGGCTCGGCATCGACCTCGGGGTCGAACCGGCGGATGTTGAACGTGACGATGAAGGACTGGATGCCGGTCTCTGCGGTCGTGTCCGCGGGTGCTTCGGCGATGGCGTTCGACATGCTCAGTACTTCCTCTCCATCGGCGGGTAGTTCAATTCGCCCTGATCGTTCTTCGTGAAGACGACGGGCTTCCAGTCGAGCTTGATGTGGTCGCTCGGGGTCGACGAGTGCGGGTCACCGGTGAGGTAGGCCATGGTGTGCTTCATGTACTTCTCGTCGTCGCGCGTCGGGAAGTCGTCGCGCATGTGGCCGCCGCGGCTCTCCTCGCGGTTCTGCGCGGCGTAGACCACGACCTCGGCGATGTCGAGAAGGAAGCCCAGCTCGACGGCCTCGAGCAGATCGGTGTTGAACCGCTTGCCCTTGTCGTCGACGTGCACGTTCTTGTAGCGCTCACGCAGCTCGGCGATCACGCCCAGCACGTGCTGCAGCGAGTCGTGCGTGCGGAACACCTGCGCGCCCTTGTCCATCTCGTCCTGCAGCGTCTTGCGCAGCACGGCGATGCGTTCGGTGCCCTGGTTGTTGCGCAGGTCCTCGAGCATGCCGGAGACGAAGCCGGCGGGGTTCTCGGGGAGGGGCACGAACTCGGCCGTCTTGACGTACTCCACGGCGTTGCGGCCGCTGCGCTTGCCGAACACGTTGATGTCGAGCAGGGAGTTGGTGCCGAGACGGTTGGCACCGTGCACCGAGACGCAGGCACACTCGCCGGCGGCGTACAGGCCGGGGACGATCGTGTCGTTGTCGGCCAGGACCTCGCCGTTGTTGTTGGTCGGGATGCCGCCCATGGCGTAGTGCGCCGTCGGCATCACCGGCACCGGCTCGACGACCGGGTCCACGCCCAGGTACGTGCGGGCGAACTCCGTGATGTCGGGCAGCTTGGTCTCGAGGACCTCGGCTCCCAGGTGCGTGCAATCCAGCAGCACGTAGTCCTTGTGCGGGCCGGCGCCGCGGCCTTCCGCGACCTCCTGCACCATGCAGCGCGCGACGATGTCACGCGGAGCGAGGTCCTTGATCGTCGGGGCGTAGCGCTCCATGAAGCGCTCTCCCGAGGCGTTGCGCAGGATCGCGCCCTCGCCTCGTGCGCCCTCGGTGAGGAGGATGCCGAGGCCGGCGAGCCCGGTCGGGTGGAACTGGAAGAACTCCAGGTCCTCGAGGGGGAGGCCCTTGCGCCAGACGATGCCGACGCCGTCGCCCGTGAGGGTGTGCGCGTTGGAGGTCGTCTTGAAGATCTTGCCGAAGCCGCCGGTCGCGAAGATCACGGCCTTGGCCTGGAACACGTGCAGCTCGCCGGTCGAGAGGTCGTACGCGACGACGCCCGAGACCTGGGTCTTGCCGTCGGCGTCCTTCACCGTCAGCAGGTCGAGCACGTAGAACTCGTTGAAGAAGTTGATGCCGAGCTTGACGCAGTTCTGGAAGAGCGTCTGCAGGATCATGTGGCCGGTGCGGTCTGCGGCGTAGCAGGCGCGGCGGACCGGGGTCTTGCCGTGCTCTGCGGTGTGCCCGCCGAAACGGCGCTGGTCGATCTTGCCCTCGGGCGTGCGGTTGAAGGGGAGGCCCATGTTCTCGAGGTCGATGACCGCCTCGATGGCCTCCTTCGCGAGGATCTCCGCCGCGTCCTGGTCGACGAGGTAGTCGCCGCCCTTGACGGTGTCGAAGGTGTGCCACTCCCAGGAGTCCTCCTCGACGTTCGCGAGGGCTGCCGCCATGCCGCCCTGCGCCGCACCGGTGTGCGAGCGCGTGGGGTACAGCTTGGAGATCACGGCGGTCTTCGCCCCGGGGCCGGCCTCGATGGCCGCCCGCATCCCGGCGCCACCGGCGCCCACGATCACGATGTCGAACTGGTGGTAGTGCACGCCGTCACGGACGACGGAATCCTGCGTCTCGGTAGTCACTTCTTCTTAGCCTTCTTCTCAGTTCCCGACCAGTGCGGCGCATTCGCTCCACAGGACGCTGTCCTCGGTCGCACCCAGGCACGGGTCGAACGTGAAGACGACGAGCGTGCCCAGGATGATGAGCAGGCCGGCGGCGAGCCCGAGGGCCCAGGTGAGGGCCTTCCGGGCGGTGGTGTTCGTGACGTAGTCGTTCACGATCGTGCGCATGCCGTTGGCGCCGTGGATCAGTGCGAGCCACAGCATCAGCACGTCCCACCACTGCCAGAACGGCGTGGCGAACTTGCCGGCGATGAATGCGAAGTCGAGGGCGTGGATGCCCTCGCCGACCATGAGGTTGACGAAGAGGTGGCCGAAGATCAGCACCACGAGCACGACGCCCGAGGCGCGCATGAAGACCCAGCCCCACTTCTCGAGGTTGACTCCGCGGCGGCGGCGAGCCGGGGCTGCGATGGTCTGCGCGGTCATCAGTGTCCCCCTCCGAATCCGGCGAACGCGAGCATCAGGTGGCGGGGCACGAAGCCGGCCATGATGATACCCCAGACCAGCAGCACGCCCCAGAAGAGCTGACGCTGGTACTTGGCGCCCTTCGACCAGAAGTCGACGGCGATGATTCGCAGTCCGTTCATCGCGTGGAACACGATGCCGGCCACGAGCACGACCTCGCCGAACGCCATGATGGGGTTCTTGTACGTGCCGATCACGGCGTTGTACGCCTCCGGCGAGACCCTGATCAGTGCCGTGTCGAGCACGTGCACCAACAGGAAGAAGAAGATGGCGACTCCGGTGATGCGGTGAAGCACCCACGACCACATGCCTTCGCGGCCCCGATAGAGGGTGCCGCGGGGGGTCTTGGACGTGGTTTCCGAAATCGACGGTGTCAAGCGAGCGCTCGTGGACACGGTCGTCCTCCCTGATCGATGTGCGTCGGTCGCATGCGCTGCTCTCGTTCAAGTGTGAGCCTGTCGAAGTCAGGCACGCCCGATCGCTGTCCATCCTATTCCTGTCAGAAGACTGGGAGCGACGAAGGGGAGCCTAAGTATCTCGATGTCGAGAGGTCTCCTCGGGCTACCCTGGCAGGGTGAGCGCACCCATCAAGGATTTCTACGCAGTGATTCCCGCCGGCGGCATCGGCAGCAGGCTCTGGCCGCTCTCCCGGGCGGACGCGCCCAAGTTCCTGCACGACCTCACGGGTTCCGGGCATTCGCTGCTCCGCGACACCTGGGACCGCCTGGAACCGCTCAGCGGATCCGACCGGATCGCCGTGGTCACCGGACGCGCGCACCGCGCCGCGGTCGAGGCCGAGCTGCCGGGCATCGCCGACCTCAACGTCTTCCTCGAGTCGGAGCCGCGGGAGTCGGCCGCCGCGATCGGCCTCGCCGCAGCCATCCTGCACCGACGCGAGCCCGACGTGATCATCGGCTCGTTCAGCGCGGACCATGTGATCCGCAGCACGCGCGTGTTCGAGTTCGCGGTGCGCGACGCCGTCGAGGTCGCCCGCGAGGGATACATCTGCACGATCGGCATCTCACCCACCGAGCCGGCGATCGGCTTCGGCTACATCAAGAAGGGCCCGGAGCTCGTGGTCGACGGCGCGCGCGAGGCCGCGCTCGTGGAGAGCTTCGTCGAGAAGCCCGACCTGGAGACGGCGAAGGAGTACCTCGCCGATCGCGACTACCTGTGGAACGCCGGCATGTTCATCGCGAAGGCGAGCGTGCTGTTGGACGAGCTCGCCGCGAACGAGCCCGAGCTGCACGCCGGGCTCCTCGAACTCGCCGAGGCCTGGGACGACCGCGAGCTGCGCGGACCTGCGGTCGACCGCATCTGGCCGCGCCTGAAGAAGATCGCCATCGACTACGCGGTCGCGGAGCCCGCCGCCCGCCGCGGACGGCTCGCGGTGGTCCCCGGCCATTTCGACTGGGATGACGTGGGTGACTTCGCCTCGCTGACCAAGCTCATCAACAACGGACGTAAGAACGACCTCGCCGTCCTCGGGCCGAATGCCCGGGTGCTGACCGACGGCGCGAGCGGGATCCTCGTCAGTCAGACTTCTCGGGTGATCAGCCTGGTGGGCGTCCAGGACATCGTCGTCGTGGACACCCCCGACGCGCTCCTGGTCACCACGGTCGAGCACGCGCAGCGCGTGAAGGGCGTCGTCGAGTCCCTCAAGCTCACCGGCCGCGGAGACGTGCTCTGAACCCTGCGCCGATGAGCAGGCGTACACGCTCATCGGGTGGCTTGATTTCAGCTTTGTAACCTTTGGCCAGCGCATCCGCCGCGCACGTGCGCAAAAGGCGAAACAGTAGGTAACTTTGATCGATCCGCGATGGCCGCGGTTTCGTTGAGGGAGGCATCAGTTGACCATCTCCACCACCAAGAAGCTGCTCGGCGCGACGGTCGCCGCGGGCGTCATCTTCGCGCTCGCCGGCTGCGGTCAGGCACCGACCGACAAGCCCGCGGGCTCCGAGAAGCCGGTCGACTCCGACTTCCTTCCCTGCCTCATCTCCGACGCGGGCGGCTGGAACGACAAGTCGTTCAACCAGTCGGCCAAGGAGGGCATGGACAGCGCGGCTGACGAGCTCGGCATCAAGCCCCTCGAGTTCGAGTCGGCGAACGACAACGACTACGCGCCGAACCTCGAGACCGCGGTCTCCGAAGGCTGCTCGCTCATCGTCGCGGTCGGCTTCAAGCTCTCCGCAGCCACGGTCGAGTCCGCGCTCGCGAACCCCGAGATCGACTACGCGATCATCGACGACTACGCCGACAACGACTTCGACGGCACCACCGATGCTCCGAACATCAAGCCCCTCGTCTTCGACACCGCGCAGGCGGCCTACCTCGGCGGCTACGCCGCGGCAGCCTGGTCCGCGCAGAGCGGCGTGAACAAGGTCGGCACCTTCGGCGGCATGCAGATCCCGTCGGTCGCCGTGTTCATGGACGGCTACCAGCTCGGAGTCGACAAGTACAACGAGGACAAGTCGGCTGCGGTCGAGGTCTTCGGTTGGGACGCCGCGACGCAGAAGGGCTCGTTCACGGGCGGCTTCGACGCGAACGACACCGCCAAGCAGACCGCACAGGGCGTGCTCGACCAGGGCGTCGACGTCATCCTCCCGGTCGGCGGTCCCGTCTACCAGAGCGCTGCTGCGGCGATCACCGACAGCGGCAAGGACACGCTGATGCTCGGCGTTGACAGCGACCTGGCCGTGGCCGACCCGAACGTGGCCGGCATGACGCTGGTCTCGATCATGAAGGCGATCGACGTCGCCGTGCATGACGCCACCGTCGCGGCCGCCGCCGGCGAGTTCGACGCAGCGCCGTACGTCGGCACGCTCGAGAACGAGGGCGTCAAGCTCTCCGGCTTCGGCGACTTCGAGGGTGAGCTGCCCGACGGCCTGCTCGACGAGCTGGCCGAGCTGCAGAAGCAGATCATCGCCGGTGACATCACGGTGGAGTCCGAGAACTCCCCGTAAGTCGTAACCGGTCCAGCACGGGGCGAGTGGTGAGCAGGCTGCCACTCGCCCCGTGCCGTGGACGGACGACGATTCTCCTGGATGACTCTTCTGGATAACTCTTCTGGATAAGGTGCAGATATGAAGCTCGAACTTCGCGGCATCACCAAGCGATTCGGTAGCCTCGTGGCCAACGACCACATCGATCTGGTGGTTGAGCCGGGGGAGATCCACGCGCTCCTCGGCGAGAACGGCGCGGGCAAGTCCACGCTCATGAACGTCCTCTACGGCCTGTACCAGGCCGATGAGGGAGAGATCCTCCTCGATGACGAGGTGCAGCGCTTCCGCGGTCCTGGCGACGCGATGGCTGCGGGGATCGGCATGGTCCACCAGCACTTCATGCTCGTCCCGGTCTTCACCGTGGCCGAGAACGTGATGCTCGGTCACGAGCAGACCAAGGCACTCGGCAGGCTCGACATCGCGAAGGCGCGAGAGCACGTGCGCTCGGTCGCCGCCCGCTTCGGATTCGACATCGACCCGGATGCGCTCGTGGGCGACCTGCCCGTCGGCGTGCAGCAGCGCGTCGAGATCATCAAGGCCCTGTCGCGCGACGCGAAGGTGCTCGTCTTCGACGAGCCGACCGCGGTGCTCACCCCGCAGGAGACCGACGAGCTGATGAACATCATGCGTCAGTTGCGCGACGAGGGCACGGCGATCGTGTTCATCACGCACAAGCTGCGCGAGGTGCGCGAGGTGGCCGACAAGATCACCATCATCCGTCTGGGCAAGGTCGTCGGCGAGGCTTCTCCCACCGCGACGAACGCGGAGCTCGCCTCCCTCATGGTCGGCCGCGCGGTCGAGCTGACCGTGCACAAGGACCCGCCCCGCCTGGGCGAGGGCGGTTTCGAAGTCAAGGGACTGCGCGTCCTCACCGCCACGGGCGCGATCGTCGTCGACGGCGTCGACCTCGCCGTCCGTCCCGGCGAGGTCCTCGCGATCGCCGGTGTGCAGGGCAACGGCCAGACCGAACTGGTGGAGGCCATCGTCGGCCTCGCCGCCCGCGTCGAAGGCAGCATCGTGCTCGACGGGAAGGAACTCGTCGGCAAGAGCGTGCGCGCCATCCTCGACGCCGGCGTCGGCTTCGTCCCCGAGGACCGCACGGAGGACGGGCTGGTCGCCGGCTTCTCCGTCGCGGAGAACCTCATCCTCGACCGCTCGGACGACCCGGCGTTCAGCCGCGCCGGCACGCTGCGCCGTTCGGCTCTCGACGAGTTCGCCCGTGCGCGCATCACCGAGTACGACATCCGCACGCAGGGGCCGGAGACGCCGGCGGGCACGCTGTCGGGCGGCAACCAGCAGAAGGTCGTCATCGCCCGGGAGATGAGCCGCGACCTGCGGCTCCTCGTCGCCGCGCAGCCGACCCGTGGCGTGGACGTCGGCTCGATCGAGTTCATCCACAAGCGGATCATCGAGACGCGCGATGCGGGCATCCCCGTGATCGTCGTCTCCACGGAGCTCGACGAGGTCGCGGCTCTCGCCGACCGGATCGCGGTCATGTACCGCGGCACGATCGTCGGCATCGTCCCCGGAGACACGCCTCGGGAGACACTCGGACTCATGATGGCCGGAGCGGCCGAAGGGGAGGTGGCCGCGTGAGCGGAGCGACGCCCGGCGCAGGAGATGTGACCAAGGGGATCCCGCCGCAGGAGCTCGCCACGAGCACCGGCACCGTCCCGCGCGACCCCTCCGACGTGCCGCCGCCTCCGCGCGGAAACCTCATCCTCAAGGAGATCCTCCGCGGCAACGCCGTCACGACGATCCTCGCGATCGTCCTGGCACTGATCGTGGGCGGCATCCTCATCGCCTTCACGAACGAAGACGTGCAGACGGCCTCGGTGTACTTCTTCGCGCAGCCGGGTGACACGTTCGTCGCCGCCTGGAACGCCGTGTACAACGGCTACGAGGCGCTGTTCCGCGGAGCGATCTTCAACGCCCGTGGCGCGGACTTCGCGGCGCAGATCCGCCCGCTGACGAACACCCTCGGCTTCGCGGCTCCGCTGATCGCGGCCGGCCTCGGTGTCGCTCTGGCGTTCCGCGTCGGCCTGTTCAACATCGGTGCCCGTGGGCAGATGCTCATCGGTGTCGCCGTCGCGGCGCTGCTGACCTTCTCGCTCGATCTGCCGATCTGGCTGCACATCCCGGTGACGCTGATCGCCGGTATCGCCGGCGGTGCTCTCTGGGGCGCCATCGCGGGGCTCATCAAGGCGCGCACCGGTGCGCACGAGGTGATCCTCACGATCATGCTCAACTACATCGCGTACTACCTGCTGCTGTGGATGATCCGCACGCCGGGTCTGCTGCAGAAGCCGGGCACCAACCAGGCACTCGGCTCGGCGACGCCGCAGAGCGCGCAGTTCCCGACCCTGCTCGGTCCGCAGTTCCCGCTGCTCGATCTCGGCTTCGTGATCGTGATCGTCGCGACGCTGTTCGTCTGGTGGCTGATCGAGCGCTCGTCGCTCGGCATGCGGATGCGCGCGGTGGGGGAGAACCCCCATGCGGCACGCGCCGCCGGCATCAGCGTGCAGCGCATCTACGTCTACGCGATGCTGTTCGCCGGAGGCCTGGCGGGTCTCGCCGGCATGAACCAGATCCAGGGCGCCGTCACCACCGGCGTGACCGAGACGATCGACGCCGGCATCGGCTTCGACGCGATCACGGTCGCGCTCCTCGGCCGCAGCCGTGCGTGGGGCACGTTCGCCGCCGGCATCCTGTTCGGGGCGCTCAAGGCGGGCTCGTTCTCGATGCAGGCGCAGGACATCCCGGTCGACATCGTGCTCGTGGTGCAGTCGCTCGTGGTGCTGTTCATCGCGGCGCCGCCGCTGCTGCGGACGGTGTTCTTCCTTCCGAAGACCGATGCGGAGAAGGCTGCCAAGGCAAGAGCCAAGGCCGCGAAGAAGGCGGTGATGGCATGATGTCCCTCGTTCAGACCCAGGCCGCCGACGGCACGGTGCAGCTCGCGACGGTCAAGGAGCGGCACCTCAAAGCGCCGATCGTCCTCGCCGCAGCGACCGCGCTGCTGGCGCTGCTGTTCCTCGCGGTGCCGCGCTCGGGCACCAGCACGTTCCGCCTCTCCGACCAGTCCTCGGCCCTCTCGCTGCCCGACGTGGCATTGCCGACCGCCTCGACCTTCTGGGTCGTGTTCGGCATCCTGGTGGTCCTGACCGTCGGTGCCTTCCTCCGGGCATGGACCTACCGCAAGCCCTCGCTGTGGCTGGTCGTGGCCTACGGGGTGCTCGCCGTCTTCGCGTTCCTCGTCTGGGCATCGGCCGGGGGACTCGTTCCGGTCACCAGCCTGCTGTTCGGAGCGGTGTCGCTGTCGGTACCGCTCGTGTTCGGGGCTCTGGGCGGCGTCATCGGCGAACGCGCCGGTGTCGTGAACGTCGCGATCGAGGGTCAGCTCCTGCTCGGCGCATTCTCCGCCGCCCTGCTCTCGAGCATCACCGGAAACCCGTTCGTCGGTCTGATCGGCGCGATGGTGGGTGGCGTGCTGGTGGCCAGCGTGCTGGCCGCGTTCGCGATCAAGTACCTCGTCGAGCAGGTCATCGTCGGTGTCGTGCTCAACGTGCTCGTCACGGGTCTCACCGGCTTCCTCTACGGCGCACTCCTCGCACCGAACGAGACGACCTTGAACACCCCCGTCCGGTTCCCGCGCGTCGAGATCCCGGTGCTCAGCGACATCCCGATCATCGGGCCCGTCCTGTTCAACCAGACGTTCATCGGATACCTGATGTTCATCACCGTCGCCGTGGTCGCGTGGGGGCTGTACCGCACCCGCTGGGGTCTGCGGCTCCGTGCCGTGGGTGAGCACCCGCAGGCCGCGGACACCGTCGGCATCAAGGTGAACCCGACCCGATTCTGGAACGTGCTGCTCGCGGGGGCGATCGCCGGCATGGGTGGTGCGTACTTCACGCTCGTCTCGGTGCCGCAGTTCGGCAAGGACATGACGGCGGGACTCGGCTTCATCGCCCTCGCCGCCGTGATCTTCGGCCGCTGGGACCCGATCCGTGCCACGCTCGCCGCGCTGCTGTTCGGCTTCGCGACCAACCTGCAGAACCTGCTGTCGATCCTGAAGACGCCGATCCCGGGTGAGTTCATGCTCATGCTGCCGTACCTGGTCACGCTGCTCGCCGTGGCCGGATTCGCCGGGCAGATCAAGGCGCCCGCCGCCGACGGCAAGCCCTACATAAAGTCCTAGCCCGGTCGGAAGAGGAAAGCATCGCAATGACAGACATCGACTGGGATGAACTGCGCCAGGTCGCCACGGATGCCATGACGAAGGCGTACGCGCCGTATTCGCGTTATCGCGTGGGGGCGGCGGCCCTCGTCGGTGACGGCCGCATCGTCGCCGGCTGCAACGTCGAGAACGCCTCCTACGGCGTGACCCTGTGCGCCGAGTGCGCCCTCGTCGGCGATCTGCACATGTCGGGCGGCGGCCAGCTCGTCGCCTTCGTGTGCGTGAACAACGACGGACAGACGATCATGCCGTGCGGACGCTGCCGGCAGCTGCTGTTCGAGCACGCGATGCCGGGCATGCTGCTGGAGACGGTCTCCGGCATCCGCACGATCGACGAGGTGCTGCCCGACGCGTTCGGGCCGCGCGACCTGGAGGAAGCACGATGACTGTTGAGCCCTTCGACGCGGTGGACGTGATCCGCGCCAAGCGCGACGGCGGTGCGGTCCCCGAGGCGGCGCTGCGGTGGATGATCGACGCGTACACCCGCGGCTACGTCTCCGACGCGCAGATGGCCTCGTTCGCGATGGCGATCTTCCAGCGCGGGATGGAGCGCGATGAGATCCGCGTACTGACCGACGCGATGATCGCATCGGGGGAGCGGATGAGCTTCGCCTCGCTCGGCAAGAAGACCGTCGACAAGCATTCCACCGGCGGCGTCGGCGACAAGATCACCCTGCCGCTCGCCCCGCTGGTCGCGTCGTTCGGCGTCGCCGTCCCGCAGCTCAGCGGTCGCGGACTCGGCCACACCGGCGGCACGCTCGACAAGCTCGAGTCGATCCCCGGCTGGCGCGCCGCCCTCAGCAACGAGGAGATGTTCGCGCAGATGCAGGGCGATGTCGGCGCGGTCATCTGCGCCGCGGGTTCGGGTCTCGCGCCCGCCGACAAGAAGCTGTACGCCCTCCGTGACGTCACCGGCACGGTCGAGGCGATCCCGCTGATCGCGTCGAGCATCATGTCGAAGAAGATCGCCGAGGGCACCGACGCGCTCGTGCTCGACGTGAAGTTCGGCTCCGGCGCTTTCATGCAGGACATCGACCGCGCCCGCGAACTCGCGCGCACGATGGTCGCGCTCGGTACCGACTCCGGCGTGGCCACGACCGCGCTCCTCACCGACATGAACGTGCCGCTCGGACTCGCGATCGGCAACGCCAACGAGGTCCGCGAATCCGTCGAGATCCTCGCCGGCGGCGGCCCCGCCGATGTCCGCGAGCTGACCCTCGCCCTGGCACGGGAGATGCTCGCCCTCGCCGGACAGCCGCATGCCGACGTGGAAGCCGCGCTCGACGACGGCCGCGCGATGGACACCTGGAAGGCGATGATCCGCGCCCAGGACGGCGACCCCGATGCGGCGCTGCCGACCGCACGGGAGACGCACGTCGTGACTGCCCCGGCCGACGGGGTGATGACGCGCATGGACGCGCTGCCGTTCGGTATCGCCGCCTGGCGGCTCGGAGCCGGTCGCGCCAGGGCCGAGGATCCGGTGATCTTCGAGGCGGGGATCGACCTGCACGCCAAGCCCGGTGACCGCGTCGTCGCGGGGCAGCCGCTGTTCACCCTCTCCGCTGCCGACGACGCACGCTTCGGCCGGGCTCTCGATGCTCTCGAGGGCTCGTGGGAGATCGGCGACGAGGCTCCGGCGGCCGGTCCCATCGTGCGCGAGCGCATCACGGCGTGACTCGCGACCGCTAGCCTGAACTGAGCACATCCGCGACCGAGAGGATCACCATGTCGATCGATGCGAACGGCGACGTCACGCTGCAGGGCGTCTCCCTGCGGAGCCTCCCGAAGGTGTCGCTGCACGACCACCTCGACGGCGCTCTGCGCCCCTCGACGATCCTCGAGCTCGCGGACTCCATCGGCCTCGAGGTCCCGGAATCCACGCCCGCAGCCCTCGGGAAGTGGTTCGCGAAGCAGAGCGATTCCGGTTCGCTGGTCGAGTACCTCAAGACGTTCGACCTGACCACCGCCGTGATGCAGACCCAGGAAGGGCTCACCCGCGTCGCGCGCGAGTTCGTCCAGGATCTCGCGGCCGACGGCGTGGTCTACGGCGAGGTGCGCTGGGCTCCGGAGCAGCATCAGGCGCAGGGCCTCACGCTCGAGCAGACCGTCGAAGCCGTGCAGCAGGGCATCGAGGAGGGCGAGGACGCGGCGGATCGCGACGGTCGCAGCATCCGCGTCGGCCAGCTCATCACGGCGATGCGCCACACCGACCGTGCACGGGAGATCGCGGAGCTCGCGGTCGCCTTCCGCGGGCGTGGCGCCGTCGGCTTCGACATCGCCGGCCCGGAAGACGGCTTCCCGCCGTCGAACCACCGCGCGGCGTTCGACTACCTCGCCGACAACTTCTTCCCGGTGACCGTGCACGCGGGTGAGGCCGCGGGGCTCGCGTCCATCCGCTCGGCGCTGATCGACGGTCGCGCGCTGCGCCTCGGCCACGGTGTGCGCATCGCCGAAGACCTCCAGGTCGTCACACAGGAGGGCGACGAGGTGCAGGTGCAGTTCGGCGACCTGGCCCGTTGGGTGCGCGACCGCGAGATCCCGCTCGAGCTGTCGCCGTCGTCGAACCTGCAGACCGGTGCGATCGCCGCGTGGGGCGACACCCTGGCCGACCACCCGTTCGATCTGCTGTACCAGCTCGGGTTCTCGGTGACGGTGAACGTCGACAACCGCACGATGAGCGCCACCTCGCTGACCCGCGAGCTCGCCCTGCTCGTCGAGACCTTCGAGTACGACCTCGACGATCTCGAGACGTTCCAGTTCAATGCGGCTGCGGCCGCGTTCCTCCCCGTCGAGGAGCGGGAGGAGCTCGTCGAGTTGATCGCCGAGGGATTCGACATCTGACCGTGGCCTCCGGGGGGAGACGGCGCGGGGGCGTCGCGGGAATCATCATCGCTGCGGTGATCGTCGTCGTGGGCGGTGGCTTCGCGGCATACGTCTGGCTGAACCATGCACCGGCCGAGGCCGAAGCGAAGCCGACACGGACACCGACTCCGGTCGAGACCGTGGTCCCGCTGACACCGGCGGAGCTGCTCATCGCGGATGCCGATGATCCGCTCGCCTGCGCGGTGACGTTCACGGGCGAAGGGGTTCCGGCCGACCCCCAGCTGCAGCGGCAGGACGGTCTGTACCAGGCGCTCCCGATCCCGGCACTCGCCGGTCGTGTGTTCGCCGGCTGGTACGCGACGGCGGCGGATGCCGCGGCCTACACCGTCGCCGCACGGGTGAACGGCGCGGACCCCGTCGTCTGCGACCAGCAGCAGGTCGAGCTCTTCGCCGCCTGGAAGACGCCGGAGCAGAACGCGGCCGAGGGCGTGCAGGTCCCGATCCTCATGTACCACCAGTTCACGGCGAATCCCGAGGGGGAGTCCGGCTGGCTGCGCGGCAACTACGCCTACATCGGCGACTTCGACGCGCACATGAACCACATCGCGACGACGGGCTTCTACCTGCCCACCTGGGACGAGCTGAGCGCCTTCATCGACGGTCGGCTCTCGCTGCCCGCGCGGAGCGTGATCATCACGGATGACGATGCCGACCAGACCTGGTTCGACCTCGGGGCCCCCGTCGTGGCGAAGCACAAGCTGCTCGCGACGTCGTTCATGGTGACCGCCTACCGCTCCGACCCGCCGCCGTCGATCCACGTGCTGCGCCGCTCGCACACGCACGACATGCACAAGGCGGGCGATAACGGTGACGGGCTGATGGTGAACTGGACCGCGGATCAGATCGCCGCCGACCTCAACCTCTCCGGCGACACGCTGGGCGTTCGCGAGGTCATCGCCTATCCGTTCGGGCACTACAACGACACCGCCAAGCAGGGCGTCCGGCAGGCCGGCTACGAGATGGCACGGACGATCGAACCCGGGTTCGTCACCATCGGCACCGACAAGCTTGCCCTCCCCGTGGTGCGCATCGACTACGGCATGGGCCTGGACGCCCTGGTGTCGCGCATCGGCTGACGGCGTCGAAGCGGCAGGATGGTCGCATGCCCGACTCCGTCTTCATCGCCGGTCCCGCCTCGTGGAACACGATCGTCGTTCTCGATCGACTCCCCGAGCCGGTGCCCCACATGCAGTTCGCCGAGGAGACATGGGCGACCGTCGGCGGCACGAGCGCCGGTAAGGCCCTGAGCCTCACCGGGCTCGGACGTGCGACGCAGCTCTATGCCCTCACCGGACCCGACGAGGAGGGCGGCCGCGTACGTGCGGCCCTCGACCGTGCAGGAGTCCAGGTGCGCTGGGGCGAAGGAGCCACCGAGCGGCATCTGAACCTCATGACCCGCGCCGGAGAACGGGTCTCGCTGTACCTGTCGTCGCCGGAGGCGACCGTGGGCGAGGAGGATGCCTGGGTGCGCGAGCGGATGGGGGAGGCGGCGGTGATCGTGCTCGACCTCGCCGCCGAACCGCTGCGGCTCCTGCCGATGGCGCGCGAGACCGGAGTCCCGATCTGGGTCGACGTGCACGACTACGACGGTGAGGCCGAGTTCCACCGCCCGTTCCTGGCGGCGGCGGACGCGGTGTTCTGCAACGCGGATCGCCTCCCGGACCCGGTCGCATTCCTGCACTCCCGCATCGCCGCCGGTGCCTCACTCGCCGTGTGCACGCTCGGGGCCGAGGGCGCAGTGGCCGTGGATGCACAAGGAGTCGAGTATCGGGTGACGGCCGTGCCCGTCGAGGTCATCGACACGAACGGTGCGGGCGACGCTTTCTTCGCGGGCGTGCTCGACGCGCACCTGGACGGCGCAGGAGTCGGCGCGGCACTCGAGGCGGGCGCGCGGACAGCCGCAACCGTTCTCCGGACGCGTCATCTGCACCCGTTGCTGGATGCGGCCGTCGGCTCGGTGGGGGAGTGAGTCTCAGGGCGCGAGCGGCGCGAGGAACTCCTCGGTGAGTCGCGTGACCTCGTCGTGCATCTCGTCCGTCGAGATCGTCGGGGTACCGTCGCCGTCCTGCGGGCCGTAATCCCCGAAAGACGCGTGCGATGCGCCGTCGATCTCCACCATCTCGGCGTCAGCGGGCAGCAGGTCGCGCGCGTCGGCGATCTTCTCCGGAGTGGAGAGGCCGTCTTCGCTGCCCGAGATGCTGAGGACCGGAAGGCCGCTGTCCGACACGTCGGTCGCGCAGTACGAGCCGAACAGCACCAGCGCGTCGGCATCCGCCGCGAGCTGGCAGGCGCGGACGCCCCCGAGCGAGTGCCCGCCGACACCCCAGACATCGATATCCGGGGCGGCCGAGGTGAAAGCGTCGAGTCCGCGCGGGTCGAAGAAGGCCAGGTTCAGCCAGGGGCGGGTGATCACGACCGTGGTTCCCTCCTCGGCGAGCCCCTGGAGGATGGCCGCGTAGGCCCACGGGTCGACCTTGGCGCCGGGGATGAAGACCAGGCCGAGATCCGAGTCGCCGTCGGCGGGGGCGAGCACGATGCCCTCGTCCGCGTCGGTGACCGTGATCGCGGGGTTCTCCCGCACGCTCGCGAGCGGCTCCGGCTCGGCGGCCATGACACCGATCTGCGTGTAGGCGAGGACGCCGACCACCGCCAGCACCAGCACGATCGCGAGACTCCACAGCACACGTTTCAGGACCCGGCGGCCACGCTTCTTCTGCACGGATCAACGCTACCCCGCGTCACCACGCTTCCGGGCGACGGCCGGGTGCGTGCGGAGGTACTCCTCGAAGGCCTCCCGCGTCGTGCGGCGCGGGGTGTAGCCGAACTCCTCCTTCAGCCGGCGGTTCGCCAGCACCGGACGGTACCGGAGGAACGGGACCTTCTCCGGTCCGTGTGGGGTGAGGCGCAGCGTCCGTCCGATCCGCAGTGCCGTCGACAGCGCCCGCGCGGGCAGCACGAGCTGCGGCTTGCCGAGACGAGCGGCGATCTCCGGCACCGTCATCCGCCCGTCACCCGCGACGTTGAAGATGCCCGCGGGGCCGTCGGTCGCCGCCCGCACCATCACGGCCGCCACGTCGTCGACCCAGACGAAGACGAAGGGCGACTCCGAGCCGGAGATGCGAAGGATCCGCCGGCCGTCCCAGAGCGCGGTGATCTGGTTGCGCACGGTCGGACCGAGGATCGTGCCGATGCGGAAGATCACCTGGTCGAGCTCGGGGTGGGTACGCCGGTGCTCGGCCAGCATCTCCTCGACCAGCCGCTTGTGCCGGGCGTACGGGAACGCGTCGTTGCCTCGAAGCGGCTGGTCCTCGTCGATCCACTCCGGGTTGTCGGAGTGATATCCGTACGCGGCACCCGAGCTGGAGACCACGATGCGGCGGACTCCCGCCTCGACGCACGCGGCGAGGACGTTGGCGGAACCGGTCACATCGACGCGGTACTCCAGATCGACGTCGTGGCCGGGATTCACGATCGCCGCGAGGTGCACGACCGTGTCGATGCGGTGCTGCCGCAGCACGGGAGCGATCGCCGTGGCATCCGTCACGTCCAGCGTCGCATCGATGACGCCCGCGCGGGGTGCGCCCGCTCGCAGGTCCGCGGCGACCACGACCTCGACGTCGTCTCGCTCAGCGAGCGCCAGCGCCACGTGCGAGCCGAGGAAGCCGCTGCCGCCCGTGATCAGCACCCGGGGCATCAGATGGCCTCGACGGTCGTGCGGCCGCTCGCGTCGCCGGTGCTCGAGCCCGTGCGCTTCCTGGTGTGCCGTGCCCAGAGTCCGGCCAGGACGAGGCCGGCGACGATGTCCCAGATGCCCCACCACCCGGCCACGATCGCCATGCCGCCGAGGCCGTCGAAGAACAGGAACACCAGGCCCAGCCCGAGGCCGGCGTTGCGGATGCCGACTTCGAAGGTCATGGCCTTGCGCTCGCGGGTGCCGAGCCCGCCCACCACAGCAGTGCCGTAGCCGAGCGCGAGCGCCACCGCGTCGTGCACCGCGACCACCAGCAGGATGATGCCGAGCACCTGCACGAACACCGCCCAGTTGCCGACGAGGGCGGCGATGATGAAGCCGAGCAGGGCGATCAGGCTGAACCACTTCACGAACGGCTGCACGCGGGCGCTGAACCGGGGTGCCTTCGCACGGAGGAGCAGGCCGAGGGCGAAGGGGAGACCGACGATGAGGAGGATCTCCAGGAGCATCCGCCACGGGTCGAGCGTGATGTCGCGCAGCAGAGTGCGAGCGGTCGGATGCAGCGAGGCCCAGAAGGTGATGCTCAGCGGCATCGCGACGATGTAGATGAGGTTCCCCACCGCGGTGAGCGACACCGAGAGGGCGACGTTGCCCCCGGCGCGATGCGTCAGCACCTGGGAGATGTTCCCCGGCGGGCAGCAGGCCACGAGCAGCATCCCGAGCGCCATCGACGGCGGCACGGGGAGCACGAGCGTCAGCAGGAACGTCGCGATCGGCAGCAGGAGCAGCTGGGCGAGGATCGCGATCGCGAACGGCTTCGGATGCTTCGCCACGACGCGGAAGTCGCTCGGTGAGGTGTCCAGCGCGATGCCGAACATGATGAGGCCGAGGACCACGTTGAGGATCGTCAGCGTGCCGGGCGTGAACGAGAGGACGACGTCGTCGACGTTCATGCCGAGGCCTCCAGTGCACTCTTCTCACGTCGCACGGCGCCCCGGTAGGCGTCTTTGTTGACGTAGTACGCCATCCGGTCGAGGCCCAGGTAGTGATAGCCGCCCGTGACATCGGGCCACGCCGTGCCGGTGACCCGGTCGCGGAAGCGGGCGGCGCGGGTGGGATCGGTCTCCACCGCGTCGAGGTAGGCGGCGAGCAGCTCCGCCTGTTCGTAGCGACCCTGCCAGCCGATGCCGGACGCCTCGATCATGCCCATCACGTAGAGGCCGTTGAACGAGGCGGGGAAGACGTTCAGGAAGAGCCGTGGTGAGGCTCCCTGCCAGTGCAGGTGCTCCCGGTCGACGAACGGATAATCCAGGGTGTAGCCGGTGGCGAGCAGCACGAGGTCGTACTCATCGGCGCTGCCGTCGCGGAAGTGCACCGTCTGCCCGTCGAAGCGGTCGATGTCCGAGCGGATGCGCAGGTCGCCCTGGCCCAGGTGGTTGAGGATCAGGGTGTTCACGATCGGATGAGACTCGTAGATGCGGTAGTTCGGCTTCGGGAAGCCGAACCGCACGGGGTCGCCCGTGAACGCCCGCAGGACGCGGCTGTCGACGGCCTGCTTGATGCGCGCCGGCAGCGGGCGGCCCTGGTTGAGGGTGTCGCTGGGCTTGCCGAACAGGTAGCGGGGCACGAAGTAGTACCCGCGTCGCACGCTCATATCGACGGACACGGCGTGGTGCACGGCATCCACGGCGATGTCGCAGCCCGAGTTCCCGGCGCCGATCAGGAGCACCCGCTTGCCGCGCAGCTGTTCCGGGGACTTGTACGCGCTGGTGTGCAGCAGTTCGCCCGAGAACTCCCCACGGAACGTCGGTACGTTCGGCTCGGCGAGGGTCCCGTTGGCGAGGACGACGCCGGCGTACCAGCGCGTTTCTGTGCCGTCGGGGCCCGAACTGGTCAGCTCCCAACCGCCGTCGCGAGGCTCGAGGCGGGTGACGCGCGTGTCGAACCGGAACAGCCCGGCGAGCCCGAAGTGATCGGCGAAGTCGTCGAAGTACTCCTTCAGCACCCGGTGCCCGGGGTAGTCGACCCGCGAGCGCATCGGGAACTCGGCGAACTCCGTCGTGGTGCGCGAGGAGATCAGGTGCGCGGACTCGTACATCGTGCTGCGGGGATTGGTGATGTCCCAGAGCCCACCCACGCCGTGCGAGGCCTCGTAGCCGTCGACCACGATTCCGCGCTTCTGCAGCGCACGCGCCGCGGCCAACCCCGATGGACCCGCGCCGATCACGGCGTATCTGTTCATGCTGCTCCCCGCACGTCAGTGTGCTCGAAAAAACGCCCCCGCCCACCGATCGTAACGGGTGAGCGGGGGCGTCGAGTTCCGCGGGGTCAGGCGGTCCCGAGGTGCTGCTGACGCGCTGCGACGGCCTCCCGGATGGCGGGGAACAGCGGATGCTCGGGATCCAGGCCCGTGGTGCGGGAGGTGAACGCGGCGGGCTCCTCCGTGCGCAGCAGCTCCTGCATCTCGACCGACTGCTCGTCGGCCGGATCGTCGAACTCCAGTGCTGCTGACACGGCCGCCACGAGAGCCACGGTCGGCAGACCGCGCTCCGCAGCCATCGCCGCTGGCCCCACGAAGCGCTCGTGCCGTGAGATCTTGCGCAGCGGCTGCCGTCCCACCCGCTGCACGGTGTCGACGAGCGCAGGATTGCGGAACCGCTCGAGGATCGTGGCGCGATACGCCGCGAGGTCGGCGGGGTCGAGCCCGTGCTCGGCGACCAGCACAGCCGAGGTCTCCTCCAGCGCGGCCGAGACGCTCGCCGCGATGGCGGGGTCGGCCAGCGCGTCCGAGATGCGGTCGATCCCCGCGCGGGCCCCGAAATACGCGGTGGCGGCGTGCCCCGTGTTCACCGTGAAGAGCTTGCGCTCGATGTACGGCGCCAGGTCGTCCACGAAGTGCGCGCCGGGGATGGTCGGCAGCGTGCCGCCGAACGGACCCGATTCGATCGCCCACTCGAAGTACGGCTCGACCGTGACGTCGACGCCGCCGTCTGCGGGCTGTGCCGGCACGATGCGGTCGACCGCGGTGTTCGCGAAGACCGCGCGGGCCAGCAGCGTCTCGGCATCCGCCCCTGCCGCCGTCGCGATCTCGTGGCGGAGCAGATCGGTGGCGCCGATCGCGTTCTCGCAAGCCATGACCTGCAGAGGCGCGGCATCGGGGGAACGGAGGGCGAGTCCGGCCACGATCGACGGCGCCACGAACCGCAGCACCGTCGGGCCGACCGCGGTCGTGACGACATCGGCCGTCGCGACCTCCTCCGCCACGGCGGCGGGATCGGTGCGGCTGTTGACGGCTCGGAAACCGGTGACGACATGGTCGGTCCCTCCGGGGCCGGCCTCGTGCACGGTGTACGAGTCGACCGCGTTGATCGCGTCCACCAGAGCATCGGCGACGTCGGAGAACACGACCTCGTATCCGCCCTGGCGGAGCAGCAGCCCGACGAAACCGCGCCCGATGTTGCCCGCCCCGAAGTGGACCGCCTTCATCCCTCGTTCACCTCCGAGAGGAGGGCGTAGAGCTCCTCCGGGGTCTGTGCTGCGGAGAGCCGGGCCACGTCGTCCTCCTCGGAGAACAGGATCGCGATCCGGGAGAGGATCTCCAGGTGCTCGTCACCGATCCCGGCGATGCCGATCACGAAGGTCGCGGAATCGCCTGCCCAGTCCACACCGCCGTCGTAGCGGACGACCGACAGGGCCGAGGCGAGGATGGCGTCCTTCGCGTCGTTGGTGCCGTGCGGGATCGCGAGACCGTTGCCCATGAACGTCGACACGGTCTCCTCGCGCTGCCGCATCGCGTCGACGTAGGCGGGGGTCACGGCTCCGGCGGCGACGAGGATGTCCGTGGCCTCCTGGAGCGCGTCGTCCCGCGTCGCCCCGCCGGGGTGGATGCGGACCTGCTCGGGGGTGAGAACGCTCATTCTGTGTCCTTTCGCTGTGCCCGCACCATCTCGACGACCTCTTCGTAGCGGGGCGAGTTCATGAAGTTGTCGACCGACACATGGACCGAGTTCGGCGACTTCGCCGTGGCGCGCTCGGTGAGCTGCTGCTGCGTGATCACCACGTCGGCCGTTCCATCGAGGTTCGCGATGGCCTGGTTGGTGACGTTCACGTCCTCGATGCCGGCCTTCTTGAGCTTGTTGCGCAGGACGCTGGCGCCCATCGCGGACGAGCCCATACCGGCGTCACACGCGAACACGATCCGCTCGATCGGTGCGGCGGCGACGGCGGTCGCGCTCGGCACCGCATCCGTCGCAGCGGGCGCGGCCGATGCCGTCGAGGTTCGCAGCGCATCCATCGCCGCGGACGACTTGCCCTTGTTCGCCTCGGTCTGTGCGATCGCGTCGCCGAAGGTGTCGCCCTCGGCCTCGAGGTCGCGCTTGTGGGAGGCCCGCAGGAACGCGGCTGTGAGCAGGAAGGTCACGGTCGCGGCCAGCACGACCGACAGGTAGACCACCAGCAGGTTCGCGAATCCGCCCGCAGCCGGTGCGACGGCCGCGGCGGTGACCGCGATGATGCTGCCCGGCGCCGCGGGGAAGGCGAGTCCGCCGTTCAGCAGCATGTTCGTCGTCACGCCGGTGGCCCCACCCGCGATGAGCGCGATGATGGTGATCGGCTTGCTCAGCGCATACGGGAAGTAGATCTCGTGGATGCCGCCGAAGAACTGGATGATCGCCGCTCCCGGAGCGGACGCCTTCGCCGCACCGACGCCGAAGAAGCTGAACGCCAGCAGCAGTCCGATGCCGGGGCCGGGGTTCGCCTCGATGAGGAACAGGATCGACTTGCCGGTCTCCTCGACCTGCTGGAGACCGAGGGGGGTGAACACTCCGTGGTTGATGGCGTTGTTGAGGAACAGCACCTTGGCCGGCTCGACGACGACCGAGAGCAGCGGCAGCAGCTGAGCGTCGACGAGCCAATCGACGACCTTGCCCAGGAAGGTGCTCACACCGAGGATCACCGGACCGAACACGAAGAAGCCGATGATCGCGAGCAGCATGCCGAGGATGCCGGCGGAGAAGTTGTTCACCAGCATCTCGAAGCCCGGGCGGATCTTCCCTTCCCACAGCTTGTCCATCTGCTTGGTGATCCAGGCCGCGAGCGGGCCCATGATCATGGCGCCGAGGAACATCGGGATGTTGGTGCCGACGATCACGCCCATCGTGGCGATGACGGCGACCACGCCGCCGCGCTCGCCGTAGATCATGCGTCCGCCGGTGTTGGCGATCAGCAGGGGCAGCAGGTACGTGACCATCGGCCCGACCAGGCCCACGTACTGCGGGAAGGTGGCGCCGTCCTCGGTCTGTGCCAGGGTCGTCATCGCACCCTCCCAGCCGACGAGATCGGCGTTGCCGAAGCCGCCGAGCAGGTCGGAGACCGGGTGCCACCACCCGAGCCAGCCGACGGCGATGAAGAGCATCGTGATGAAGCCCCAGGCGATGAAGGCCGCGATGTTCGGCATGATCATGCCGGAGAGGAAAGTGCCGAAACGCTGCACTCCTACGCGGAGGCCACCGGGTTTGGTGGCGGCAGGTGACGTCGTCGTCATGATGTCGTCTCTTTCTTGTGAAGGGGGAGTTCCGCGGCGAGCATCGCCACGGCGGTTCGGGCGGAGGAGGCATCGTCGGCGGCCAGGGCGGCCTCGGCGAGGCTCCGCGCCTCGGACGGGGTGCGTTCGGAGAGCGCGTGTCGTACATCGGCCAGTGCTGGGGGAGCCATCGAGAGACTCGTGGCGCCGAGGCCGACCAGCACGACGGCGAGGAGCGGATCTGCGGCGGCCTCGCCGCAGATGCCGACCGGCTTGCCCAGGCGGGCACCGGCGTCGCCGACCTCGCGCACCAGGCGGAGCACGGCCGGATGCCAGGGGTCCTGGAAACCGGCGACCGAGCCGAGCATCCGGTCGGCCGCCATGGTGTACTGCGTGAGGTCGTTCGTGCCGATCGAGGCGAAGTCGGCATGCGCGAGCACCCGGTCGGCGAGCAGGGCGCTCGCCGGGATCTCGACCATGACGCCCGCGGTCTGCAGCCCGTACTCGCGGGCGAGACCGGTGAAGTAGATGGTCTCCTCGACGGTTGCCACCATCGGAGCCATCACCCAGAGATCGGCCTCGGTCTCGGCGTCGGCTTCGGCCAGCGCCGTCAGTTGCTCGCGCAGGATGTCTTCGCTCGCGCGCAGCGCCCGAAGACCCCGCAGCCCCAGCGCCGGGTTCTCCTCGTGCGCGTCGTTGAGGAATGCCAGCGGCTTGTCGGCGCCGGCATCGAGCATCCGGACTACGACCTTCTTGCCGGGAAAGGCCGCCAACAGCTCGCGGTACGACTCGCGTTGCTGGGCGATGGTCGGCGCCTGTGCCGAGGAGAGGAACAGGAACTCGGTGCGGAACAGCCCGACGCCCTCGGCCCCCCGAACGACCGCATCGGCCGCATCTGCGGGCTTCCCCAGGTTCGCGAGCAGCGCGACAGGTGTGCCGTCGGCGAGGGCGCCGGGAGTGGGAGGAGCGGTGTCGGCCGACTGGCGGGCGGCGGCGCGCTGAGCTGCGCGGTCCTTCTCGTCCTCCGTCGGTTCGCGGGTGACCACGCCGCTGGCGGCATCGACGATCACCGTCTCGCCCGTGACGAGCTGCGTCCCGTCCGCGACGCCGACGCCGACGATCGCGACGATGCCCTTCTCCCTCGCGAGGATCGCGGTGTGGGAGGTCGGCCCGCCGTCGGTCGTGATCAGAGCGAGCACCTGATCGAGGTCCAGGAGTGCGGTGTCGGCCGGGGCGAGGTCGCGGGCGACCAGGACGAACGGGTGTCCCGGGTTCGGGACGCCGGGCGCATCGACGCCGCGCAGGTGCGCCAGGACGCGCTGCGCGATGTCGTCGAGATCGGCGGCGCGCTCGCCGAGGTACCCTCCGACGGCCTCGAGTGTGGCGCGGAAACCTGCGAACGCATCGTGCACCGCCCATTCGGCGGTCGCCCCGGCGTCGATCCGCTCGTCCACCTCCTCCTGGAGCGTCGGATCCTCGGCGATCATCGCCTGCGCTTCCAACACATCCTGTGCGGCACCGCCTGCCGCCTCACCGCGCTCGTTCAGTTCGCGGGCGACCGTCGCGACCGCCTCGCGTACTCGCGCGCGTTCAGTTTCGGCGCCCACCGTGCTCGGGGTGTTCTCCGGAGCCGGCATCGCCTCGGCCATGCGGACGACCGGTCCCTGGGCCACACCCAGACCGATGCCCACCCCGCGCAGCTCGCTCATCCGGCGGCGTCCTGGTCATGGTCGGTGGTGAGGAGCTCGGTGAGCGTGTCCAGCACGCCTTCGGCCCCGTCGCCGTCGGCCGTCAGGGTCACGTAGTCGCCGTACTCGATCGCGAGCGAGATCACGCCGAGGATGCTGGCGGCATTGACCGGCTTGCCCGAGTCCTTCGCGATCGTCACGGCGAGGCCCGAGTCCTTGGCCGCCTGCGCGAAGAGCTTCGCGGGGCGGGCGTGCAGTCCGTGGGAGGAGCCGATCCGTACGGTGCGGGTGGCGGTCATGATGTTCCTTTCGGGGTGTCGCCGGCGGCGGCGAGGATCGATCGGGCGAAGTCGAGGGTGCGGGATCCGTCACGGTCGGAGAAGACGTCATCAGGAAGCACGGCGACGGGCGCTTCCACGCTGCGGCGTATCGCCTCGAGCCGGTCACCGAGATGCGGACCGACGAGGACGAGGTCGTGGTCGGAGCCGGCGACGGAACTCTCGGTGCCCGCCAGGGCATCCCAGCCGAGACCGGCCGCTGTCGCCGCAGTGCGCAGTCGCAGCGCGACGAACGTGCTCGACGCGCCGGCGCCGCACACCACGAGGATCCTCATCGATTCCCACCTTCCTGAGAACAGTCTGGGAACCGGGAGGGGTGCCGCACCAACAGGTTCCTTTCCGCCCGGGCGGAACCCCGGTTTCCGCCCGGCGATGCCGGCATGCTGACATCATGGAGACCACGTCGAGACAGTGCGGTCACCAAGCGGGAAGGGGAGGATCATGTCGCGCCAGCGCCAGGACCTGCTCCTCACCGCTCTGCTGCGCCAGGAGGGGTGGGCGACGGCTGCCAGCCTCGCCGATCTGCTCGGGGTCACGCCCCGCAGCATCCGGTCGTACGTGGCAGCGCTGAACGCACGGACCCCGGGGGCCGGCGTGATCGAATCCGGCCCGGCCGGGTATCGCGCAGGATCCGGTGCCCGTGGTGCGCTCCGGATGCGCCAGACCGGCGAGTCCGCGCCCCGCGATCGTCTGCACACGCTGGTGCGGCTGCTGCTCGACGAGCCCGCCGGGATCGACGTGTTCGACACGGCCGACGAACTGCACGTGAGTGAGGCGACTCTCGAGGCGGACCTGGTCAGGGTGCGCAGTCTGCTCGACGGCACCGAACTCGCGCTCGAGCGCGACCGCGAGAGGGTGCGACTGCGAGGGAACGAAGCCGCGCAGCGGCGGCTGCTCAGCAGACTCGCGCATGACGAGATGGACGACGCCTCCTTCCACCCCGAGACCTTCCGGCGCGCCCTGTCGAGGTCGGCGGTGGCCGCCAGTGCGGTCGGTCCGTTCAAGACGTCACTGGTGCGGGAACTCGGCGAGCTCGGATACTACGTGAACGAGCTCGCGATCGCCGACGTGCTGCTGCACATCGCGATCGCCGCCGAGCGGGTGGCCGCGGGGCACGCCCTCGAGTCGTCGCCGGCGGGTGCCCGGGAGGAGATCCCGCGGGTGGGTGCCGTCATCGCCCGGCTCGCCACCGAGCACTTCGACGTGATCCTCGGCGACGGCGACAGCGGTCACCTCGCCTCCCTGGTCCTGACCCGGATCGTCGCGCCGGGGGAGGACGCGACGAGGGAGGTCGCGCGCAGCGGTGTGGACCCGGCCGTCGAAGCCGCGGTCCGGGCGGAGATCGCCCGCGCCGCCGAAGACTTCCAGGTCGATCTCGTGGACGAGACCTTCGTCCTCCGACTCGCCCTGCACGTGCAGAACCTGCTGCGGCGGGCCGAGGAGAGCGCACTGACGCGCAACCCGCTCACCCGCTCGCTCAAGACGACGTATCCGATGATCTTCGAGGTGGCGGTCTCGATCGCGAGCGGGCTCCACGATCGCGTCGGCACACCCATCCACGACGATGAGATCGCCTACATCGCCATGCACGTCGGCGGGCGACTCGAGCGCAGTCGCAAGGCGGAGTCGATCCTGACGGCCACGATCGTCTGCCCCGGCTACCAGGAGCTGCACGAGCTGCTGCGCTCGAGCGTCGACCGCTCACTCGGCTCGGCGATCGAGGTCACGACCGTCGTCACCAACGTCGATCCCGACTGGACCTCCTTCGACACCGATCTCGTCCTGAGCACGATCGAACCGGGGGATGCGGGCGACCGATTCGTCCGCATCCAGCCGTTCCTGACGGACGCCGACGTCGACCGCATCCAGCAGGCCGCCGCACGCGTCCGCCGCGGGCGACGCCTCACCCGCCTACGCGGCGAACTCGCGCGCTACTTCCTGGCCGACGCCTACGTCTTCCCGTTGCCGGATGAGGGGGAGGAGGCGATCATCAGGCGTCTCGGTGGTCTCCTGGTGCGGGCGGGACTGATCGGTGAGGACTACGTCGAGAACACGATCGTGCGCGAGCGGATGTCGTCGACCGCCTTCACGGATGCGCTCGCGGTGCCGCACGCGCTGCAGATGACGGCGACCCGCACGGCCATCGCGATCGGTGTGGCGGACGGCTCTGCCGCGTGGGGCGGCGGTCGCGTGCAGGTCGTCGCGCTCGCCGCGTTCAGCGAGAGCGACCGGGCGGCGTTCCAGACGGTGTTCGAGCAGCTGGTCGAGGTGTTCAGCGAGCGCGAGAGCGTCCAGCGCATCGTCCGTAGGGGCACCACGTTCGAGGCCTTCCTCGACGAGCTCGTCGCGGTGATCGACGGCTGATCCGCGTCTCACGCCCGAGGCGCGAGCACCTCGGCGAGCTGATCCAGCACGTCGTCCGCGGTGTCGGACGCCGCCGTCTCGAGCACGACCGCGTCACCGGACGAGATCCCGAGGTCCATGACCGCCAGCACGCTGCTCAGGTCGACGGTCGTGCCGTCGGCGGTGCGCAGGGTCACCGGGGCTCCGTGCGACTGCGCGAGTCGCACGAGCTCGGCCACCGGCCGGGCGTGCGCGCCGTTGTGCGCGCTGACGATCAGGCGTCGGGTGGGCATGCTCAGGAGCGCTCGTCGAGCAGGGCGCGCACTCCCGCCTCGAGCTCGGCCACGGCACCGCGTGCGGCTTCGGCGGAGTCCGCTCTGGCGTCGATGTAGACCTTGAGCTTCGGTTCGGTGCCGCTCGGTCGGACGATGACGCGCGAGCCGTCGCCGAGGCGATACCGCAGCACGTCGCCGGAGGGCTGTCCCGGTGCTGCCTGCAGCAGGTCTTCGGCCGAGGTGATGCTGCGTCCGGCGATGTGGGTCGGCGGCAGCGAGCGCAGCGCGAGCATGACATTGCCGATGACGGCGAGATCCTCGACGCGCACCGAGACCTGGCCGCTGGCGAAGTGCCCGTACGTCTCGCCCAACTCATCGAGCAGATCGACGAGCGTGGCCCCGCGGTCTCGCGCCTCGGCGGCGAGTCCGAGCACGGCGACCGCCGCGGACACTCCGTCCTTGTCGCGCACGGTCTCGGGGTTCACGAGGTACCCGAGCGCCTCCTCGAATCCGAAGACGATGCCGGGGGCGCGGGAGATCCACTTGAATCCGGTCAGGGTCTCGTGGAAGTCGAGTCCGTGGTGCGCGGCGACGGCACCCAGTCCGGGCGACGACACGAGCGAGCAGGCGAGCGAGGCTCCGGGGGTGCCGGCCGCGGCGCGGGCGGCCCTCGCGCCGAGCAGGAGCCCGACCTCGTTGCCCGTCAGACGACGCCAGCCGTCCGCGGCGGAGTCGTCGGGAACTGCGACGGCGAGGCGGTCGGCGTCGGGGTCGTTGGCGAGGATGAAGTCCGCTTTCACGCGGCGGGCCCGCGCGAAAGCGAGGTCCATCGCCCCCGGCTCCTCGGGATTCGGGAACGAGACGGTGCGGAAGGTCGCATCGGGCGTCAGCTGCTCGTCGACGACGAACGGCTGGGGGTAGCCGGCGTCCCGCACGATACGCGACAGTGTCTCCCAGCCCACCCCGTGCATGGCGGTGTAGACCCACCGCATGCCGGAGGATCCGGCGGGTGCGGGAGCGACGGCGGCGGTGGCCGCGATGTAGGCCTCGACGACGTCCTCGCCGGCGGTCTCGTAGGCCGCGGAGCGGGGCAGCGCCGCCACGGAGCCGGTGTCGGCCGTGCGCTGGATGTGCGCGGCGATCTCGGCATCCGCGGGGGAGACGATCTGCGAGCCCTGATCGGCGCCGCCGAGATACACCTTGTAGCCGTTGTCGTTCGGCGGGTTGTGGCTCGCGGTCACCATCACGCCGGCGTCCGCGCCGAAGTGACGGACGGCGAAGGCGAGCACGGGGGTCGGCAGCAGGCGGGGCAGCAGGATCGCGCGCAGACCGGCACCGGCGAAGAGTTCGGCGGAGTCCGTGGCGAACACTCGGGAGTTCCGGCGGCCGTCGTAGCCGATCACGACGGTCGGGGTGTGCCCGGGAACCGCCTTCTCGCGCAGGTACGCGGCGAATCCCGCGGCCGCCTGCGCCACGAGGACGCGGTTCATCCGGTTGCTCCCCGCGCCGAGCTCGCCGCGGAGGCCGGCGGTTCCGAACTCGAGGCGCGCGCGGAACCGGTCGTCGAGTTCCGCGACGGCGGCGCCGTCCCCGCCGGAGGCTCGAGTGATCAGACCGGCGAGCTCGTCGCGGGTCTCGTGATCGGGGTCCTGTCGCAGCCAGGCGCGCGCCTGTGCGAGCCGCTCCTCGCTCACAGGGCCTCGACCACCCTGGCCAGGAGCGCCGAGATCACCGGTTCGGCCTCGCGGCCCGCCTCGATCACCTCGGCATGGCTGAGCGGGGTCTGCTGGATCCCGGCAGCCAGGTTCGTGATGAGGGAGAACCCGAGGATCTCCATGCCGGCCTCGCGGGCGGCGATCGCCTCGAGAGCGGTCGACATGCCGACGATGTGTCCGCCGATGTGCTTCGCCATCTGCACCTCGGCCGGGGTCTCGTAGTGCGGGCCGCGGAACTGGGTGTACACGCCCTCGTCGAGCATCGGGTCGATGCTGCGCGCGATGTCGCGGAGGCGCTTCGCGTACAGGTCCGTCAGGTCGACGAAGGTCGCTCCCTCGAGCGGGGAGTCGGCGGTGAGGTTGATGTGGTCGCTGATCAGCACCGGCTGGCCGGGCGTCCACGTCTCGCGGATGCCTCCGGCGCCGTTCGTGAGCACCATGATCTTGGCACCCGTGGCGGCGGCGGTGCGGACGCTGTGCACGACGCGACGGACGCCGTGGGCCTCGTAGTAATGGGTGCGGGCGCCGATCACGAGGACGTTCTTGCCCCCGGGCGTGCGGATGCTGCGGAGCGTGCCGACGTGTCCCTCCAGCGCGGGCTTCGAGAACCCGGTCACCTCGGTGGCGGGGATCGTCGCGACGGTCTCGCCGATGATGTCGGCGGCCTTGCCCCAGCCGCTGCCGAGGGTGAGGGCGATGTCGTGATTCTCGACTCCGGTCAGACGCGCGATGTCGGCGGCGGCCTGGGCGGCGACCTCGAACGGGTTCGCGGTCGGGTCATCGAGAGGATTGCTGTGCGTTTCGGGCATGGATCCACTCTAGGAAGGTGCAGGCTCCGGGGCCAGGATTGCGGAAGAATGGGTTGCATGTCTTCCACCACTTTCGAGCGCACTCAGCGCGTCGCCGTCCTCGGCGGCGGTCCCGGCGGTTACGAGGCGGCTCTCGCGGCCGCTCAGCTCGGGGCGGAGGTGACCCTGGTCGAGCGGGTGGGAGTCGGCGGATCGGCCGTCCTCACCGACGTCGTGCCCTCCAAGAGCCTGATCGCGACGGCTGATGCCGCGGTGGCCATCTCCGAGGCGAGCGACCTCGGGGTGAACTTCTACGCGAAGGGGGAGAACGGCAAGCCGCTCAAGCCCGAGATCGCGATCAACCTCGCCGCCGTCAACAAGCGTCTCATCGCGCTCGCCGGGCAGCAGTCCGAGGATATGCGGGCGACTCTGCTCGAAGCCGGCGTCCGGATCCTCTCCGGGCACGGGCGCCTCGAGGGTCCCACCGCGATCGTGGTGTCGACGGGCGAGAAGGGCACCGACTTCGACCGCGTCGAGGCCGACACCATCGTCGTGGCCGTGGGGGCGTCGCCCCGTGAGCTCGATTCCGCGAAGCCCGACGGCAAGCGCATCCTCACGTGGACGCAGCTGTACGACATGAAAGCGCTGCCGGAACACCTCATCGTCGTGGGCTCCGGCGTGACCGGCGCGGAGTTCGCCTCCGCCTACATGAACCTCGGCGCCAAGGTCACGCTCATCTCCAGCCGCGAGCAGGTGCTTCCCGGTGAGGACAAGGATGCGGCGAGCGTCCTGGAGAAGGTGTTCAAGCGCGGCGGGATGCAGGTGCTCTCGAAGTCCCGTGCCGACAAGGTCGAGGCCACGAAGGAGGGCGTGACCGTCACGCTGTCCGACGGTCGCACGGTCGAGGGGAGCCACTGCCTGATGGCGGTGGGCTCGATCCCGAACACCGCGGGGATCGGCCTGGAGGAGGCCGGTGTCGAGCTCGACGACTCGGGTCACGTGCGGGTGAACAAGGTCGCGCGCACCTCGGTGCCCAACGTCTACGCGGTCGGGGACTGCACGAACTTCTTCCCGCTCGCCTCGGTCGCATCCATGCAGGGGCGCACGGCCGTCTTCCACGCGCTCGGTGACATCGTGATCCCGCTGGAACTCATCAAGATCACCTCGAACATCTTCACCGCTCCGGAGATCGCGACGGTCGGATACGGGGTGAAGGACGTCGAGGACGGCGTCGCGGACGGCATGGTCTACAAGCTCCCGCTCGCGGCCAACCCCCGCGCCAAGATGATGGGCATCAAGGACGGCTTCGTCAAGCTCATCGCCCGCAAGGGATCCGGCACCGTCATCGGCGGCGTGATCGTGGCCCCGAAGGCCTCCGAGCTGATCTATCCGATCGCTGTGGCGGTCGAGCGTCGCCTCACGGTCGACCAGGTCTCGCGGGTGTTCGCGGCATACCCGTCGCTCTCGAGCAGCATCACCGATGCCAGCCGGGCGATGCACCTCGTGAACATCTCCTGAGACACCGGACGACGAGAAAGGCGCCCCACCTCGGTGGGGCGCCTTTCTCGTAGGCGGGGGTAGGCGGGGGTCAGCTGATCGTGAGCAGCTGGTGTCCGGCGGAGACCGTCAAACCGGCATCCGCGTTGATGTTACCGATGATGCCGTCCTTGTGCGCCTGCAGCGGCTGCTCCATCTTCATCGCCTCGAGCACGACGACGAGGTCGCCCTTGACGACCTGCTGACCGTCTTCGACGGCGATCTTGACGACCGTGGCCTGCATGGGCGACTTCACCGCGTCGCCGGATGCGCCCGCGTTGGCCGTGGTGGCGTGGCTGCGACGCGACGGCGGTACGACGGCGGGGCGACCCGCGGTGCCCGGAGCGACCGCCACCCGGTCGGGCAGGCTCACCTCGAGGCGCTTGCCGGAGACCTCGACGACGACGGTGTGGCGCGACTCGCCGGCGGCCGGCGACTCGAGCTCGCCGTCCCACGCGGGGATGTCGTTGACGAACTCGGTCTCGATCCAGCGGGTGAAGATGCCGAACTCGCCGTTCTCGGCCGTGAATGCCGGGTCGCGGACGACCTTGCGGTGGAACGGGATGACGGTGGGGAGACCGGCGACCTCGAACTCGTCGAGTGCGCGGCGGGAGCGCTCCAGCGCCTCCGCCCTGTCCTTGCCGGTCACGATGATCTTCGCGAGCAGCGAGTCGAACGCGCCCGAGACCGAGTCGCCGGCGGTGACGCCGGAGTCGAGGCGGATGCCGGGACCGCCGAAGGTCTTGAAGACGTGGATCGGACCGGGCTGGGGGAGGAACCCGCGACCGGGGTCCTCGCCGTTGATGCGGAACTCGATGGAGTGGCCCTGCGGCTTCGGGTCGTCGTAGTCGATGGTGCCACCGGCCGCGATGCGGAACTGCTCGCGCACCAGGTCGATGCCGGTGACCTCTTCGGAGACCGGGTGCTCGACCTGCAGGCGGGTGTTCACCTCGAGGAATGAGACCGTGCCGTCGGCGCCGATCAGGAACTCGCAGGTGCCCGCGCCGACGTATCCGACCTCCTTGAGGATGGCCTTCGACGCCGAGTAGAGCAGGTCGTTCTGCTCCTCGGTCAGGAACGGTGCAGGAGCCTCTTCGACGAGCTTCTGGTGGCGGCGCTGCAGCGAGCAGTCGCGCGTGGAGATGACGACGACGTTGCCCTCGGCATCGGCCAGGCACTGCGTCTCGACGTGGCGCGGCTTGTCGAGGTACTTCTCGACGAAGCACTCGCCGCGACCGAAGGCGGCGACAGCCTCGCGGGTGGCCGACTCGAACAGCTCGGCGACCTCGTCGAGCTCGCGGGCGACCTTGAGGCCACGTCCGCCGCCGCCGTATGCCGCCTTGATGGCGATCGGGAGGCCGAACTCCTTCGCGAAGGCGATGACCTCGTCGGCTCCGGCCACGGGACCGGGGGTTCCGGGCGCGAGGGGAGCACCGACCTTCTCGGCGACGTGACGCGCGGTCACCTTGTCGCCGAGGGCCTCGATCGCCTCGGGCGACGGACCGATCCAGGTCATCCCCGCGTCGATGATGGCGCGGGCGAACTCGGCGTTCTCGGCGAGGAACCCGTAGCCGGGGTGCACGGCGTCGGCACCGGCGCGGCGGGCGATGGAGAGGATCTTCTCGATCTGCAGGTACGTCTCGGCGCTGGTCGAGCCGCCGAGCGCGTACGCCTCGTCTGCGAGACGGGAGTGCAGGGCATCACGATCCTGGTCGGCATAGACGGCGACCGACGCGATCCCGGAGTCTCGAGCGGCGCGGATGATGCGTACGGCGATCTCGCCGCGGTTGGCGACGAGCACCTTGGCGATAGCAGGCATGGTTGCCAGCCTAGCGAGAAGGCCCTCGATCCCTTTGACGACTCCCCACAAGAAAGTGGGGGAAACGTGGAGGGGAGTCTACGACCACAGATCCGTCCATCGGACGCCGAGCTCCGCGGCCAGGCGCCGCACGGTCGACAGGGACATGCCCACGACGGTCGAGGGATCGCCGTCGACCCGGGTGATGAAGGCGCCGCCCAGACTGTCCACGGTGAAGGCTCCCGCCACGTGCAGCGGCTCGCCCGAGGCCACGTAGGCCGTGATCTCCGCGTCGCTCACGTCTTCGGCGAAGGTCACCGCCGCCTCGGCGACGGCGGTCGCCTCGACGGGCTCCGCGCCGGGAACGACCCGGAACACCGAGTGCCCGGAGTGCAGGATGCCGGTCGCGCCGCGCATCTCCTCCCACCGCCGGGTGGCCTCATCCGCGGTGTACGGCTTGCCGTAGACCCGCCCGCCGAGCGCGAACATCGAGTCACCGCCGATCACGAGACCGTCGAACTCGCCCTCCTCTGCGAGACTGCGGGCGACCGCTGCGGCCTTGGCGCGGGCGAGGAGCAGCACCAGCTCGGCGGGGGCGAGCGCGGCGCCGCGTTCGGCCTCGGCGGCTGCGGCGACGGCATCCTCGTCGACATCGGGAGAGAGGGTGAGCGGCTCGATCCCCGCCTGCCTCAGCAGCATCAGTCGGGCGGGAGAGGTGGAGGCGAGGCAGACGCGCATGTCCACCACCGTATCCTCGAAGAATGACTTCCTCCGCAGCCGACGTGCTCGAACTCGACATCACCGGCATCGCACACGGGGGCACCTTCGTCGCCCGCCATGAGGGCCGCGTGGTCTTCGTCTCCGATGCGATCCCCGGGGAGCGTGTCCGTGCCAGGGTGATCGCCCCGCAGGAAGGGGCGGATGCCTCCACCCGCAGCTTCTGGCGGGCCGAGACGATCGAGGTCCTCGACGCGTCGGAGCATCGCCGTCCGCACATCTGGGCCGAGGCCGATCTCTCCCGGGATCCGGCGGACCGCCCGGGCGGAGCCGATCTCGGCCACATCGACCTCGGGTACCAGCGGGTGCTCAAGCGCCAGGTGCTGACGGAGGCGCTCGACCGGTTCGCGGGATCAGGTCTCGTCGCTCCCGAGGTCGAGGCCGTCGACTCCGGTGACGGCACCGGCTGGCGCACCCGCGTCACCCTGCACGTCGACGAGTCGGGTGAGGTCGGTCCGTTCGCTGCGCGCAGCCACCGCGTGATCCCCGTCACCAGCTACCCGCTCTCGCGTCCCGCCATCGCCGAGGCCGCACTCGCCCTGCACGGCGAGGCGCCGGGACGCATCGAACTCGTCGAACCGGCCGACGGCCGAGTCCGCGTCATCCGGCGGGAGGAGACCGAGCGGCCGGCGAAGGTCGCTCGCGGCTTCCGTCGCCGCCCGACACCGGAAGTGATCGAGGAGGTCGTCGGCGACCGCCGCTTCCAGGTCGATGCGACGGGCTTCTGGCAGGTGCACCCGCGCGCGGCGTCCGTGCTCGACGCCGCGGTCTACGGCGTGCTCGAGGGGCACGTCGACGAGCAGAAGACGCACTACGACCTCTACGGCGGTGTCGGACTCTTCGCTGTGACCCTCGCCGACCTCGGCGGTTCCGACATCGTCACGGTCGAGTCGAGTGCGCGGGCCACCCAGCACGCAGCCGCCAACCTCGCCCCGCTCGATGTGAAGGCCGTGACCGCGCGCGTGGATCGCTTCCTCTCCACGCAGAAGAGCGGTGGGCGCACCGGAGCCGTCATCCTCGACCCGCCGCGTGCCGGGGCCGGGCGCCAGGTCGTCGATGCGGTGCACGCCCTCGCGCCGGAGGCCATCGCGTACGTCGCGTGCGACCCGGTGGCCCTTGCCAGAGACCTCGGGACGTTCCGGACCCTCGGGTGGAAGGTCGACCGGCTGCGCGGCTTCGACCTCTTCCCGCACTCGCACCACTTCGAGGTCGTCGCGCTCCTCACCCGGTGACCGATCCCGGCCGCCGCCGGGTACTCACTAGGCTGGGTGGATGAGCAGGGTCGCACTCATCGACGATCACGAGTCCGTTCGCCTCGGCCTCGAGGCCGCGTGCGCGCGTGATTCGCAGACGGTGGTGTTCTCCGGCAGCACGGTCGTCTCCTACCTCGAGTGGCGAGTGGCCTCCGCGTCCGCTCCGGCCGACGTGGTCGTGCTCGACCTCACTCTCGGTGACGGGTCGACCGTGACGGAGAACGTGACCTCGCTCGTGAACGACGGGGCGAGCGTCGTGATCCACAGCGTGGCCGACCGTCCCGCAGCAGTGCGCGAGGCGCTCTCGGCGGGCGCCGCCGGCGTCGTCAGCAAGTCATCCGCTCTCGACGACGTGTTGGATGCGATCCGCACCGTCGCCCAGGGCGAAGCGCTCAACAACGTCGAATGGGCCAGCGCCGTCGACGGCGATCGGGCGTTCGCCGACGCGCAGCTCTCCACTCGCGAGCGAGAGGTGCTCCGGCTCTATGCCACGGGACTGCCGCTGAAGGCGGTCGCCGAACGTCTCGGCGTCGCCTACTCCACGGCCAAGGAGAACATCACCCGCGTCCGCGTGAAGTACGTCGAGGTCGGTCGTCCGGCACCCACCAAGGTCGACCTCCTCCGTCGGGCGATGGAGGACGGGATCGTCGCGGCCGACGGGGCGGCGAGTGCCCGCTGATCCGCTCAGCATCCGCGATGCCTGGAGCAAGATCCCCTCGCCCGGCAGCGCGGACACCGAGTTCGAGCGCTTCACCGGCAAGCGAATGGAGCGGATCCTCGCGATCGTCGTGGCGATCGGCTCTGCTGCGCTCGGCGTGCAGGCTCTGATCGCCGCGCTGAGCTCTCCGTTGCGTACCGATGCGGCGGATGCCGTGATCCTGGCCGCGGTCTTCGTGCCCCTGGCGGCGATGCTCGCCGCGTGTCTGATCGGGCGCGGTGTCCGCCTCTTCTCCGGCGTCTTCGCCGTGATCTACGTCCTGGCCCTGGCCGCATGGCCGACCGTCGTCGATCCGACCGACAAGAGTGCGGGGGATCAGCCGTGGATATTCTTCCTCGTCAACGTCGGCGTGGTCGCGGCGATGCTCGCGTTCCCCCTGCGACTCCAGTTCGCCTGGGCGGCGGGGATGCCGTTCGTCTACGGGTACGTCCGACTCGTCCAGGGCGAGTTCTCGCGGGAGTTCTGGGTGACGACCGCGTTCGATGTGTCGTTCACGCTGATCCTGGGCGTGGTCATGATCTCGCTCGGCTGGATGTTCCGCTCGGTCGCGGCCGGCGTGGACGAGGCCAGAGGTCAGGCGGTCTCGTCGTACTCGACCGCCGCCGCTGCTGCTGCCGCAGAGGAGGAGCGGGTGGCCATGTCGGCACTCATGCACGACAGCGTCCTGGCTGCGCTGATCGCCGCGGAGCGCGCCGAAGGCGATCGGGCGAAGGAGCTCGCTGTCGCGATGGCGCGCGAAGCGCTCACCCGGCTGGCGAACACCGAGGCCGCGGTGGCGCAGGAGGGGAGTGATGAGCCGATCGGGACGGCGCAGATCGTGGTGGAGCTGCGTCGAGCGCTCTCCGAACTCGGCGCCGACGCGATCGTCGAGGAGCGGGGCGGGATCGGGCTGATTCCCGGTCGCGCGGCCCGGGCCCTGGTGCTCGCCGCGCGTCAGGCCATCGGCAACGCCGTCGCACATGCCGGCGGGCGCGGCCTGCACATCGTCGCCGAGGGACACGGCGACGAGGGGATCGCCGTCACGGTGTCCGACGCCGGGCCGGGTTTCGACGTCGAGAGCATCGGGGCGGATCGTCTCGGCATCCGGGCGTCCATCCTCGCTCGCATGGCCGGCGTCGCGGGCACCGCGGAGATCCGATCCGACGAGCACGGCACGATCGTGGTCCTGGGCTGGGAGCGCTCGTGAACCGCACCGTCCGCAGCGTCGCCACCTCGCTCGCCGTCGGGTTCGCGCTGTACTTCGTCGCGCGCGGTATCTGGTGGATCGAGCAGCCGACCGCACCGCTGGCGATGGTCCTCGCGATCGGTCTCTACCTCGTCGTCGTCAACATCGCGATCCTCGGCAGCGCCACTTCGGTGCGGATGCCGTTGTGGTCGGCCGTGCTCGCGCTGCTGGCCAGTGCCGTCATCCCGGCGCTGGTGACGTTCGCGCTCGACCCCGCCGACCGCACTGCGCCGTTCGCCACCTGGTACATCGGCGCACTCGGCCTGCTCGGGGTCGTGTGCGTCGTCCGTCGTCGGTTCCTCGTCGGCTGGGCGACGCTGGCGGTCCTGGTGGCGGCGACGTCCGCCTATCTCGGCCTCGGTGTCGCGTTGAGCCTCGGTCTGGTGGGCTCGATCATGTGGGTCGTCGTCGCCCGTCTGCTCGTGATGTTCTGGGATCGCGCGGTCCGCGACACGGAACGCCTCGCCGAGATCCAGCAGGCGGTCTCGGCCTGGCACGCCACGCAACGGGTGCGTCAGCGTGAACGGCGCCTGCGCACGCAGTTCGCTCTGGCTGTCGCGGGGCCCGTCCTGAGCCGTGTGGTGGCGTCTCGCGGGTCGTTGGACGATCAGGAGCGCCTGGATGCCCGTCTGGCTGAGGGACGACTGCGGGATGAGCTGCGCGGTGCGGATCTGCTCAACGATGCGGTGCGGAATGCGATCGACAGCGCGCGTCGACGGGGCGCGGTCGTGACGGTGTTCGACGAAGGCGGCTTCGACGGCATCGACGAGGCGCGACGCGTCGAGATCCGGGATGAGCTGGCCGCCGTGCTCATCCGTGCCCGGAGCGCTCGCCTCATCATCCGTTCGGCTCGTGATCCTCGCGTCGCCGTGACCGTGGTCGGCCGCGCCGGCATTCGCTCCTCCGGCGACGATGATTCCGTCGACCTGTGGCACGAGATCCTGCGGGACGCCGCCGCGGTCTGATCCCCACCGACGCGGCGCGCCGCCCCTCGGCTCCGGTGGGGGAGGAGACCGGAGTCGAGGCGGTAGAGAGTGGGCGAGGGGCGGCGTATCCGCCTGCCCCTCGCCGTGCGGACAGTTACCCGAAAACCGTCCGCTGGTGGCCGATCAGCGTCTGTCTACCCTGGGACAGAGAGACCAGCCGAACGCGAAGCGTCTCATTCAGTCTGAGGGTTCTTCCAATCGTTGTCTGTAGGTATTTTGGGGGACACGATTTCCCCGCCGATGGGGGATCATTGGACGATGGGAACGCGCCGGGGCACGAATCTTCCGCGGATGGGCGACTTCAATCAGTCCGTCGTGTTGGAGGCCATCCGTCAGTCCGGTGAGGGGTCGAGCCGGATCGAGCTCGCCGCAGCGACGGGTCTGTCGGCGCAGACCGTCACCAACATCACGCGCCGGCTGCTCGACGAAGGCCTCATCCGCGAGGCCGGGCGTACGATCAACGGACCGGGCAAGCCGCGGGTCACGCTGCGGCTCGTCGCGGACAGCCGCTTCTCGGTCGGTGTGCATCTGGATCCCGCCCTCATGACTTTCGTGCTCCTCGACCTGTCCGGTGCGGTCGTGCGGCGTGTCGGCGTGCGCACCCCGGCCATGGAACCTCCTCGGATCGTCCAGGCCATGGCGGCGACGGTCGACGCGCTCATCACGGTCTCGGGCATCGACAGGGCATCGATCGCCGGTGTCGGGGTCGCGGCGCCCGGCCCCCTCGATGCGGAGAAGGGCACCGTGATCGACCCGCCGAAGCTGCTCGGCTGGAACCGGGTGCCGCTTCGCTCCGTGCTGGCCGAGGCGATCGGTCTCCCGGTGGTACTCGAGAAGGACACGACCGCCGCCGCGGTGGGCGAGCTCTGGACGCGGAGGGCGTCGGCCGACGACTCCTTCGTGTTCGTGTATCTGGGCACGGGTATCGGGGCGGCGCTGGCCAGAGACGGGGAAGCCGTCCCCGGAAGCACCCGCAACATCGGAGAGATCGGACACCTCATCGTCGACCCGGACGGACCGCCGTGCACGTGCGGCTCCCGTGGGTGCGTCGAGGTCGTCTGCACGCCGCAGGCGATCGTCGCGCAGGCGGAGCGGGCGGGAGTGTTCCGCGACGATCGTGAGCTCAGCGATGTCGAGGCGGTGGACGCGCGTTTCACGGAGCTGTGTCAGCGGGCGGCTGACGGCGATGAGCTCGCCGACGGTGTGCTGACGCGGGCCGCGGCGCACATGGCGGTGCTGACGGCCGGGCTGACGAACATGCTCGACGTGGACCGTGTGGTCTTCGGTGGCCCATTCTGGTCGCGGCTGGCCGAGGTCTACCTGCGGGAGATCCCCGACCGGCTCGAACGGGCGAGCGCCACACGTGCGGTGCGCTCGCTGCCCGTGGACGGGACGGTCGTCGGTGACGATGTCGCCGCTGTGGGGGCCGGCTGCGTGGTACTCGACTCCGTGCTCAGCCCGCGAGCATCGGCGCTGCTGCTCGACCACTGATCCCGATCAGCCGGAGAATCGTCCCCAGGGGATGTCTCGACGCAGCGGACGACGGAGCGGGCGCTGCGTGCGGGTCCAGGCCGAGACCGACGGCTCCTCGACGACGGCGTCCGCCGCCTCGGCGGCGTACGCCTCGCTGATCACCGCGATGAGTGCGGCGAGTTCCTCTTCGGTGGCGGCTCCACGGGTGATCTCGAGCATCGGCGCGACGTCCCCTGATGCTGCGTCCTGCGTGTCGTGCGCGGTCACAGCGGGATGTTCCCGTGCTTCTTCGGCGGCAGCTCTGCACGCTTGCCGCGCAGAGCACGCAGCGCCTTCGCGATCGAGACGCGGGTGTTCGCGGGCTCGATGATGCCGTCGAGCTCGCCGCGCTCCGCCGCGAGGAACGGCGACGCCACGTCGTAGGTGTACTCGTTCGCGAGGCGGGTGCGCACGGCGGCGACGTCTTCGCCCGCCTCCTCCGCCTTCTTGATCTCACCGCGGTACAGGATGTTGACGGCACCCTGGCCGCCCATGACCGCGATCTCGGCGGTGGGCCAGGCGAGGTTCACGTCGGCGCCGAGCTGCTTGGATCCCATCACGATGTAGGCGCCGCCGTAGGCCTTGCGCAGGATGACGGTGACCAGCGGCACGGTGGCCTCGGCGTACGCGTAGAGGAGCTTCGCACCGCGCCGGATGACGCCTTCCCATTCCTGGTCGGTGCCCGGCAGGTATCCGGGCACATCGACGAGGGTGACGATCGGGATCGAGAACGCGTCGCAGAAGCGCACGAACCGGCTGGCTTTCTCTCCGGCCTCGATGTTGAGCGTTCCGGCCATCTGCGACGGCTGGTTGGCGATGATGCCGACCGAACGTCCCTCGATGCGGCCGAAGCCGATCACGATGTTCGGGGCGAACAGCGGCTGGACCTCGAGGAAGTCGCCTTCGTCGACGATGTGCTCGATCACCGTGTGGATGTCGTAGGGCTGGTTCGTCGAGTCCGGCACGATCGTGTTCAGCGTGCGGTCGGCGTCGGTGGTCTCGAACTCGAAGGTGCTCTCGTACGAGGGCAGCTCCGCCATGTTGTTGTCGGGGAGGAAGCTGAGGAGCGTGCGCGCGTAGTCGATCGCATCGTCCTCATCCTCGGCGAGATAGTGCGAGACGCCGGAGCGGGTGTTGTGCGTGTACGCGCCGCCGAGCTCCTCCATACCCACGTCCTCGCCGGTGACGGTCTTGATCACGTCGGGTCCGGTGACGAACATCTGGCTGGTCTTGTCGACCATGATGACGAAGTCGGTGAGTGCCGGCGAGTACACAGCTCCTCCGGCGGCCGGGCCCATGATGATGGAGATCTGCGGGATGACTCCGGAAGCGCGGGTGTTCAGGCGGAAGATCTCGCCGTACTTGCCGAGCGCGACGACACCCTCCTGGATGCGTGCGCCGCCCGAATCCAGGATGCCGATGCACGGCATGCCTCCGGAGAGCGCGAACTCCATGATCTTGATGATCTTCTCGCCGGCGACCTCGCCGAGCGATCCGCCGAATGTCGAGAAGTCCTGGGAGTACACCGCGACGGTGCGTCCGTTGATCGTGCCGACGCCGGTGACGACCGAGTCGCCGTAGGGACGGGAGCGGTCCATGCCGAACGCGGTCGTGCGGTGGCGCACATACTCGTCGAACTCGACGAAGCTCCCGGGGTCGACGAGCAGTTCGATGCGCTCGCGGGCGGTCATCTTGCCCTTGGCGTGCTGCTTCTCCTTCGCCTTCGCTTCCGCGTCGACGACGGCTTCCGTGTAGCGAGCGCGCAGATCCGCGATCTTGCCGGCGGTGGTAAAGAGGTCGGGCTTGTCCGTCACGGATTCCACCCTAGCGTCGGGGCGACGCGCTCCGTTGGATGCTCGGCACAACGGGTCGGTCGATCCTTTGGCGATGAACGCGCGAGCTCAGTGCCCGCCGGGGTCCGGTTCCTGCTCGTGGTCGGTCTCCTCCAGTGCCGGATCGTTTTTGGGCGAGCGGCCGAGGGAGAGCGCTTTGCGACCGACCCACTCGACACCGCGGACTGTCGTCCCGGCAGCACCGGCCACCGCCGTGCCGGCGTACCGGGCGCCGCGCAGCACGCGCAGTTCGACCTTCTCGGCGCCGGGAACGGGCTCCAGCTCGAACGGGAGATCGATCGGAGCTGCACCGAACGCCCGATGCGATGTGGTGAGCACGCGACGACCGAGGATGTGGTTTCCGGCCCCGCCGATCGCCGCCCCGATGCCGAACGGCAACGCTTTGCCGATGATCGACGCTCCGCCCTTCGCGGCGAACTGCTTCACGAACATGCTCTTGAGCTGGTCGACCAGGGGGCCGACGGCGGCGCGGGGCAGCGACTTCGTGACCAGCTCGCCCCAGTACGACGATCTGCTCCCGCCGCGCCCGGCCATCTGCCCCGCCAGCTGCCCGACCAGGTCGACGCCCTCCTTGCCCAGCATCAGGGTCATCACGAGAGCGCGTCCGCGATCGGGGTTGGCGACCGCGATGCCGTGCACCTCGGCGACCGACTGCGCGAAGAGCGCCGTCGACTCCACGAAACCCACGGTCTCGACGCCCGAGAGTGCCAGGGTCACGCCGGTACCGATGCCGGGGACGACCGCGGTCGCTCCCACTGCCGCCCCGCCCGTGGTCACGGCAGCGAGGTAGCGTCGCTCGAGGATGCGGATGATCTCGGCGGGCGTCGCGTGCGGGTTGCGCAGGCGGATGCTCCGGATGTGCGCGAGCACGAGCGGGCGCTGGATCGACAGCACGCGGTCGAGCCCCCGCACCATCATCGGATGCTCCGGGGATCCGGCGGGAGGCACGCCCTTGTCCCACGGAGCATCGTCCGGCAGGGAGTGGATCTTGTGCACCTTGGGGGTCATGCGGCGATCCTAGGGAGTCAGCCCGCGAAAACGCCGAAAGCCCGGCCCCACGACGGGGGCCGGGCTTTCGGGAATCGGGTCAGACGAAGAGGTTCGCCCGCTCGAGGTCTTCTGCGAAGTCGACCTCGACCGCGTACAGGTCAGAGACGTCCATCGGCTCGAGGAGGAGACCGTCCTCGGCGATGGCCAGCTCGAGACCGCGCTCGAAGTAGTCCTGATCCTCGACGCGCTGCAGCTGGCGCATGAACGCCTTCTTGTGCGCGGAGGAGATGTAGTTGATGCCCACGGCCTCACCCAGACCGCCCTTGACGGTCTTGGACAGCTCGTTGATGAAGCCCTCGGCGGTGACCGTGTACTTCACCTCTTCGTCGCTGACCTTGGAGGTGTTGACGGTGACGAACGACTGATCGCGCTCGATGAAGGCGGCGGCACGACCGAGGATCATCGGGTCGAACACCACGTCGCCGTTCATCCACAGCACGCCACCCTTGCCGGTCGCGCCGAGGGCGCGCAGCAGGCTCTTCGAGGTATTGGTCTCGTCGTAGCGCTCGTTGTGGACGTAGTTGACGGCGGGGAAGGCGTCGATGATGGTCTCGGCGCGATAGCCGACCACTGTGGTGATGCGCGCGTCCGAACCGAAGGCGGCGCGGATGTTGTCGTGCTGCTGGCCCATGATCGTGCGGCCGTCGCTCAGTTCGGTGAGCGGCTTCGGCAGCGCTCGGCCGAGGCGCGAGCCCATGCCGGCGGCGAGGATGACGGTCTGAAGAGTCACGAGTGCTCCTAAAGGAAGTTGTGTTCACGGTCGATTCACCGACCAGACACTTCGTCGTGCCGAGTTCATGGTAGCGAGGCAGCCTGGGAAGCCCCGGGTCGGGGAGCCTCCCGTTGTCATTTCGTGATCGAGTACACACCGGACGCACAGGCTCGCCCTCCGGGCCCATTGTGTCGGATCTGAGGGTTCGTCGGTGAATGTTGCGCGGCGGCCTTGGCATGCGGCTCCCCATTGATACCGTAGGACGGTGACTTCCTCCCCTGACGACCGCGCCGCCCAGGTGGACGAGACCGAGACCGCGCCGCCGAAGGCATCGACGAAGCCTGTGGCGAAGACGACTGCCGCGAAAACGACGCCCGCGAAGACCGCTGCTGCGAAGACGGCTGCTGCGAAGACGGCTGCTGCGAAGTCGACCGCCGCGAAGACCGCTGCTGCGAAGTCGACTGCTTCCAAATCGACCGCCGCGAAGACCACTGCCGCGAAGAAGCCCGCCGGGAATCGCGCTCCGGCGAAACCTGCCGCCTCGAAGATGGCTCCTGCCAAGAGGCCCGCCGCCACGACGACGGCGAGATCGGCTGCAGAGCAGGCGGCACCGACCGCTGAGGTCGTCGTGGAGCCTCTGAAGAACGCCATGCTCGATCGATCCGCGTCGAACGCCGCTCCGAAGCGCACGTCTGCGACGGCCCGCACGGCCGCGGCGAAGAACACGGCCGCACGTGCCGCGGCGACGAAGCCCGCCGCGGGGACGACGGCATCGGCGAAGTCCGCGGCAGCCAAGACCACCGCAGCGAAGACGGCGGCGGCCAAGACTGCGGCCGCGAAGACCATGGCCCGGTCGACGACCGCGAAGACCGCGGCAGCGAAGACCGCGGCAGCGAAGACGGCGGCAGCGAAGACGGCGGCGGCGAAGGCTGCCGCGGAGAAGGCTGCCGCGGAGAAGGCTGCCGCGGAGAAGGCTGCCGCGGAGAAGGCTGCCGCTGCCGCCGCGGAGGCCGAGACGGCTGCCGCCACCGCAACGCCCGTCGTCGAGCCGGCTCCGGCTGGCGACCAGACGGCTCCCGTCGAGTCCGCTTCGGCGATCGAACCCGCCCCCGCATCCGAGGAACCGGTGCGCGGTGAGGTAGAGGCACCCGCGGTGACGGCGGCAGACGACGTCGCTGTACCGACCGAGGTCGAGGTCGAGTCGGAGCGCGAAGCGACGTCGGTCGAGGTCGTCGAAGCCGTGGTCGACTCCGGCGACACGGCCTCCGACGCGGTCGGCGCAGCCGACAGCACGTCCGACGGCGAGGCGATCAGCATCCGCGGTCTCGTGAAGCAGTTCGGCGACAATCGTGCCGTCGCCGGGATCGACCTGACAGTCCCGGCCGGGTCGTTCTACGGCGTCGTCGGCCCCAATGGCGCCGGTAAGACCACCACGCTCTCCATCGTCGCCGGTCTGCTGCGCGCCGATGAGGGCAGCGTCGTGATCTGCGGAATCGATCAGGCGGTGCAGCCGCAGGCGGCGAAGCGAATGATGGGTGTGCTGCCCGACCGGCTGCGCACGTTCGACCGGCTCACCGGCCGCCAGCTCCTCTACTACTACGGGCTTCTGCGCGGGCTCACGGCCGATGTCATCGAGAAGCGTGCGGCTGACCTCGCTCGTGCCTTCGATCTCGGCGACGCGCTCAGCCGAGTGGTCTCGGACTATTCGGCGGGCATGACGAAGAAGATCATGCTCGCGGGGGCCATGATCCATTCGCCGCGCGTCCTCGTGCTCGACGAGCCGTTCGAATCGGTCGATCCGGTCTCGTCCGCGGTCATCCTCGACATCCTGCGCGCCTACGTCTCACACGGTGGCACCGTCATCCTCTCCAGCCACGGCATGGACCTGGTCGAGCGCGTCTGCTCGCGTGTGGCCATCATCGTCAACGGTGAGGTGCTCGCAGAAGGAACGATCGACGAGGTGCGCGCAGGTCAGACCCTCGAAGCGCGCTTCGTGGAGCTCGCCGGATCCAGCGGAGAGGTGGAGGGGCTCGAGTGGCTGCACACGTTCTCCGACTGAGAGTCGCGCTCCTCGTCGGGGCGCTGCGCAGCGATCGTCGGGTTCGGATGCTCGTGATGCTCGCAGCGGTCGTCGCCGTCACGGTCATCGTCTGCCTCGCGATCTTCAGCCTGGCCGATGCTCCTGTGCCCGTCGCCCGTGCGGTCACCGTGCTCGGCGGGGCCGCCCTGCTCGTCGGCTTCCTCGTGGGCCCGATCCTCGTCGGCGCGGTCGACCAGCTGGATCCCCGTCGGTTCGCGGTCTTCGGCGTGGACGAACGCCAGATGCCCTGGGTGCTCACGCTGGCGGCCTTCGTCAGTGTGCCCAGCCTGGCGCTGCTCGCCGTCTACATCAGCGTCTGCATCGTCGCGGTCCAGGCGGGAACGCCGTGGCCGCTCGCCATCCTGATGACGCTCCTCGGCGTCGTGACGACCGTGCTCGTCTCCCGGATCGGTATGGCGGTCAACGCCCTGCTGCTCCCCGAGCGTCGCTCGCGCGAGCTCACCGCGCTGTTCGCGCTCGCGCTGCTGGTGATCGCGTTCCCCGTCGCGGTGTTCCTCGGGTCCCTGCGCTGGGACGGTCTCGTCCCCGACTCTCTGGCGACGCTGTCGACGGTGCTCGGGTTCAGTCCGTTCGCCGCGGCGCCTGCCTTCCTCTTCTCGTCCGCTGCAGGAGGGACGGCATCGGCGTGGGTGAGCGGCATCGTGGCGGTCCTCACCGTCGGCCTCCTGTGGGTCGCCTGGTCGTGGCTCGTGCGTCGCCTGCTCACGACGACCGAGCGCCCCGTCACCTCGCGAGAGCGCACCGGGCTCGGTTGGTTCGGTCTCCTGCCGTCCAACGCGTTCGGCGCGATCGCCGCCCGCAGTCTCGTGTACTGGCTCCGGGATCGCCGGTACATCATGAACATCATCGTCGTGCCGGTCGCCGGGGTGCTGACGGTGCTTCCGCTCATCGTCGCGGGCGTGCCCGTCGAGGTCGCCGCCCTGGTGCCCGTCCCGGTGATGGCGCTCTTCTTCGGCTGGCTGCCGCACAACGACGTCGCCTACGACTCGACGGCTCTGTGGACACACGTGGCGAGCGGGGTGCGCGGGCTTCCCGATCGCCTCGGTCGCCTGGTTCCGGTTCTGCTGGTGGCTGTTCCCGTCCTCGCGATCGCCACGCCGCTGTCGCTCCTCCTCATCGGCGACTGGAGCCTCCTGCTGCCGCTCGGGGGGCTTGCGGCGAGTCTGCTGTTCTCGGCGCTCGGCATCTCGAGCATCGTCTCGGTCGTGGCCCCGTACGCGGTCTCCCGGCCCGGTGACAGCCCTTTCCAGCAGCCGCAGCGGCCCAGCTCGCGAGGCACGTACGGCCCGGCGGCCGCTTTCCTCGGAGCGATCGTGGTCAGCATCCCGACCGCCTGGCTGTTCGCGGCCACGGTCCTCGAGGGGTCGGCCTATGCGCCGGCGACGTTCTGGGTCGGGCTCCTCGTCGGGCTCGCCGTGCTGGCAGCCGGAGCGGTCATCGGCGGTCGCATCTTCGAGCGCAGCGGCGAGAGGCTGATGGAGTTCGTCGAGACCGCGTGACGACCGCCCGCGGCGTCTTCGACGCCGCTAGACTCTCGGGATGAGTACTCCGCTGGACAGCCCCGATCAGGGCGGCGTGGCAACGCTTGATCGCGAACTGGAAGAGCTCCTCCGCGAGGAGAATCTCGAGCCGGGTGACCACGAGCGCTTCTCGCACTATGTGAAGAAGGACAAGATCCTCGAGTCCGCGATCACCGGGAAACCGGTGCGGGCACTGTGCGGCAAGAAGTGGACGCCGGGTCGCGACCCGGAGAAGTTCCCGATCTGCCCCACGTGCAAGGAGATCTACGAGTCGATGATCGGCTGACGTCAGTCGGCTTCGACGTACACGGTGGGAATCGCCGGGTCGGACTTGCTGAGCGCGAGAGCGCGCACCGGCAGCTCCTCGCGCACGCGCAGGTGGTGTGCTCGCGCGGCCGCCGTCCCCTCCGCGCCCTCGTGGGCGGTGTCGATGTCGCCCGCCTCGACGAAGGTCACCTGAAGCGCACGGCCGTCGGGGTGCTCGTCGGGCGTGTCCAGTTCCTCGAAGCCGTCGGAGACGACGACGGTCTCTGCGGTCGCGACGCCGTCGACCACGGTGCGGAACGCCGCCTTGCGGCCGCCGTACGAGGCCTTGTCGGCAGACGCCTTCGCCACCCCGATCCACGACCCGTCGGCATCCTGCCGTGCGACGAGCTTGTAGACCATGCTCGCCGTGGGGTATCCGGAGCCGGTGACCACGGATGTGCCGACACCGTAGGCATCGACCGGTGATGCGGCGAGAGCCGCGATGGCGTACTCGTCGAGGTCGCTGGTCACGGTGATGCGCGTGTGGGCGGCACCGAGCTCGTCGAGCTGTGCGCGCACATCCGCGGCGACGATCGGAAGGTCGCCGGAGTCGATGCGCACACCGCCGAGACGGGGGCCGGCGACGCGGATCGCCGTCTCGACGCCGGTGCGGATGTCGTACGTGTCGACGAGCAGCGTGGTGTCGGCGCCCATGCTCTCCACCTGGGCGCGGAACGCCTCCTCCTCGGTGTCGTGCAGCAGCGTCCACGAGTGGGCGGCCGTGCCCATCGTGGGAATGCCCCAGCTCCGCCCGGCTTCGAGGTTGCTCGTCGCGCCGAACCCCGCGATGTAGGCGGCGCGGGCTGCGGCCACGGCTGAGCGTTCGGCCGCACGTCGCGAACCCATCTCCGCCAGCGGACGCTCGCCCGCCGCGATGCTCATCCGCGCGGCGGCGGTCGCGACTGCTGAGTCGTGGTTGAGCACGCTGAGCGCCAGCGTCTCCAGGACCACCGCGTCGGCGAACGTCCCCTCGACGGTGAGGATGGGGGAGCCGGGGAAGTACAGTTCACCCTCGCGGTAACCGCGGATCGATCCGGTGAACCGGTAGTCCTCGAGGTACTTCAGCGACTCGGCGTCCACGACCTGCGCGTCACGCAGGAAGCGCAGCTCCTCCTCACCGAAGCGGAACTCGCGCAGCAGCCCGAGAAGGCGACCGGTGCCGGCCACCACGCCGAACCGGCGACCGCCGGACAAGCGGCGGGAGAACAGTTCGAAGACGCTGGGACGGAAGGCCGTCCCGTCCCGGAGGGAAGCGGCGAGCATCGTCAGCTCGTAGCGGTCGGTGAGCAGCGCCGTCGACGTGGTCATGCGCTCAGCTTACTGAGCGTGCTGATGCGCGCGTCGGGCCGCGCGCGGGTAGGCTGGGGAGTCATGAACGACGCGCCGATCGGGATCTTCGACTCCGGTGTCGGCGGGCTCACGGTGGCGCGGGCCATCCGCGCCCAGCTGCCCCGAGAGTCCTTCGTCTACATCGGCGACACCGCGCACTCCCCGTACGGCCCCAAGCCGATCGCCGACGTCCGCCGCTACTCGCTCGAGGTGCTCGACACACTTGTCGACCAGGGTGTGAAGATGCTCGTGATCGCGTGCAACACGGCGTCGGCGGCGATGCTCCGTGACGCGCGCGAGCGATACGACATCCCCGTCGTCGAGGTCATCGGCCCCGCCGTGCGCCGAGCCGTCTCCACGACGCGCAACGGGCGGGTCGGGGTCATCGGCACGGTGGGCACCATCGGATCCCGGGCTTACCAAGACATGCTCGAGGTGAACGAGAGACTGCGGGTCTTCACGGCGGCCTGTCCGCGGTTCGTCGAGTTCGTCGAAGCGGGGATCACGGGTACGCCCGAGGTCCTCGCGGTTGCCGAGGAGTACCTCGCCCCGTTGCGGAACGCGGACGTGGACACGCTCGTGCTCGGGTGCACGCACTATCCGTTCCTCCGCGGTGCCATCAGCTATGTCATGGGAGAGGGCGTCACCCTCGTCTCCAGCGACGACGAGACCGCAGGCGACGTGTACCGCCAGCTGGTCAGAGGCGACCTCCTGGCGTCGCCCGACGCGACGGCGACCTACGTCTACGAGGCCACCGGAGCCTCGGCCGATGAGTTCACGGCATTGGCCAACCGGCTCATGGGTCGTGAGGTCCGCGACGTGCAGCTCGTGCAGACCGGCGTGATCCCCCTTCCCCGCATCGCCTTCGAGTAAGGCCTCCTCGAATCGTCCTGACTCGATTCGTCCACCCCGACCGAGAGAAGCACATGACCGAAATCGTCCGCGTCGACGGCCGTTCCACCGACCAGCTGCGAGAGATCACCATCGAGCGCAACTGGAGCGCGCACGCCGAGGGGTCCGCCCTGATCAGCTTCGGCGGCACGAAGGTGCTGTGCACCGCCTCCTTCACCAACGGCGTCCCGCGCTGGCTGACCGGGAAGGGCAAGGGATGGGTGACGGCCGAGTACTCGATGCTCCCGCGTGCGACGAACAGCCGCAACGACCGCGAGAGCGTCAAGGGGCGTATCGGCGGTCGCACACACGAGATCTCCCGCCTCATCGGCCGCGCGCTGCGCGCCGTCGTCGACACCAAGGCACTCGGTGAGAACACGATCGTGATCGACTGCGATGTGCTTCAGGCAGACGGTGGCACGCGCACCGCAGCCATCACGGGCGCGTACGTAGCGCTGGCCGACGCGATCGAGTGGGGTCGGGAGAAGAAGTTCATCGGCAAGAACTCCACGCCGCTGCTCGACTCCGTGGCCGCCGTGTCGGTGGGGATCATCGACGGCGAGCCCATGCTCGATCTGGCATACACCGAGGATGTCCGGGCCGAGACCGACATGAACGTCGTGGTCACCGGGCGCGGGCTCTTCGTCGAGGTGCAGGGCACTGCGGAGGGAGCGCCGTTCGACAAGCGCGAACTCGATGCGCTGCTCGAGCTCGGCGTGGCCGGCTGCGAGGACCTGAAGGGCAAGCAGCTCGCCGCGCTGGCGGGGGAGTGACGATGCAGGTCGTCCTCGCGACCCACAACGCCCACAAGGTCGCGGAGTTCCAGCAGATCGTGGCGCAGGCGCGTCCTGACCTCGAGGTCGTCGGCTACGACGGACCCGAACCGGTCGAAGACGGAGTCACCTTCGCCGAGAACGCGCTGATCAAGGCGCGGGCGGCGTCCGCGCACACCGGACTCGCGGCCCTGGCTGACGACTCCGGGATCTGCGTCGACGTGCTCGGCGGCTCTCCCGGAGTCTTCTCCGCCTACTGGGCAGGACAGAAGAAGGATGCCGCGGCGAACCTCGAGCTCCTGCTCGATCAGCTGCGCGATATCGCTGACCCGCACCGGGCCGCGCACTTCACCTCGACGATCGCTCTGGTTCTGCCGGATGGACGCGAGCATGTCGTGGAGGGGCGCTGGCCTGGGCGCCTCGCGCACGCGTCGTCGGGCGACGGCGGCTTCGGATACGACCCGATCTTCATCCCCGATGGTCAGCCGGAAGGGCAGGAGCGGACCGTGGGTGGCTTCTCCGCGGACGAGAAGCAGTCGCAGTCGCATCGGGCCCGCGCTTTCGCCGAACTGCTGCCGCTGCTCGGCGCGCTCTGACGTCGCACGGTCCTTCAGTGAACCGCAGATGACGGTGAGAATCGTTACCCTTCCCGACTAGTCGGAACCGGGCTTCCGGCCCGGTTTCCCGGTCTAGCCTGGGGGCATGCACGATCACGCACCCGCTGCCGGCGGCATTCGTTCAGCCAGTAGTCGACGCCTGCTGGCGATCTCGTTGTCGCTCACCGCGACCGTGATGGTCGTGCAGGTCGTCGGTGCGATCCTGACCGGATCGCTCGCGCTCCTCGCGGACGCCGCCCACATGTTCACGGATGCGTCCGCCCTCGTCATCGCGCTGATCGCGGCGACGGTGGCGGCACGCCCGGCCGATGACCGGCGCACCTTCGGCTATCAGCGTGCCGAGGTGTTCGGCGCGCTGATCAACGCGGTGATCCTGATCGCTCTGGCGACCTGGGTGGCGGTGGAGGGCATCGGTCGGCTCGTGAACCCGGGAGACGTCGAGGTCGCCGGCGGGCTCATGCTGGTCGTCGCCGTGGTGGGCCTGGTCGCCAACGCCATCTCGATGTGGTTGCTGAGCCGCGCGCAGCGGACGAGCATCAACGTGCGTGGGGCGTATCTCGAGGTGATGGGCGACCTGATCGGATCTGCGGCCGTCATCGTCGCGGCGATCGTCATCCTCCTCACCGGATGGATGCCGGCGGATGCCATCGCGTCCCTCTTCATCGCCGCCATGATCATCCCGCGGGCGATCACACTCCTACGCGAGGTCTTCTCGGTCCTCGCTGAATCCGCGCCGAAGGGGACGGCCGTCAGCGACATCCGGACGCACCTGCTCGGATACGCGGGTGTGGTCGGAGTGCACGATGTGCATGTCTGGCAGCTGACCCGAGGGGCGCCCGTGTTCACGGCCCACGTGAGCGTCGATCCGCAGTTGATCGCCGACGGACGATCGACGCAACTGCTCTCCGACATGCAGGCGTGTCTCGCAGATCACTTCGACGTCGAGCACTCGACCTTCCAGATCGAGCCGGCGGAACAGTCGGACTGCGAACCGCATCACGCCTGAGGCGAGCCGACGAGTGGGTGTTCAGGGCTCGACGACGATGTCGTCCGGCTCCTTGTCCGGGCGCAGCCCCCGCCACCGGGCGTGGCGAAGGAAGCCGTCCGGAGTCCAGTTCGCGAACTCCACTTCGCCGACGAGCTCGGGGCGCACCCAGAGTGCATCGGACGCATCGGGGGCCGGCACGCCCTCGAGGGGAGCGGTCTTCACGCGCAGCGGCTCCAGGCGCGTGAGGAGGTCGCGCAGGATGCGTTCCGTGAACCCGGAGCCCACGCGTCCGACGTAACGGAGCCGTAGCGGTCCGTCGACACCGTCAGCAGGCTCCGGCACCGCGAGCAGCAGCGAGCCGAAGGTGCTCTCCCGATCCCCCTTCCCCGGGCGGATGCCGACGATCACGGCCTCCTGCATGCGCGTGTGCTTGAGTTTCAGCCAGGACGGGCTTCGTTGCCCCGGTCGATAGCGGGACTGCGGATCCTTGACCACGACCCCTTCGAGTCCGAACTCCCGGCTCGCGGCCAGGGCAGCGTCGACGTCGTCGAAGACCGGCGGGAGCTGGACGGGAGCGTCGAGGCCGGCGATCACGTCTTCGAGCAGTGTGCGCCTTTCCCGCAGCGGCATTCCGGTGAGGTCATGACCGTCGAGGCGCAGCAGATCGAACAGCATGTAGACGATCGGCGTGCGGATGACCTCACGCTCGATCTCACGCGGCCTCGTGAGGTGCATGCGGTTCTGCAGCAGCGAGAAGCTCGGTCGCCCGTGGCCGTCGAACGCCACGATCTCCCCGTCCACGACGGCGTCCGTGACCGGGAGGAACGGCGCACCATCCGCTGTCAGTTCGGGGTAGCGGGCGGTGATATCGGTGCCGCGACGTGCGTGCAGCAGCATCCGCCCGTCCGCCCACGTGCCCATCGCGCGGATGCCGTCCCACTTCACCTCGACCCAAGAGGGGTCGCTCAGCGCGCGCGCGACTCCGGGCGTGCCGTTCTCCGCGAGCATCGGTGCGAGCGTGGCGGCGGTGCTGTCGGTCGCCGGGATGGGCCCGCTACGCGGATGGCGCGAAGATCGACGCGGCGATGTCGTCGCCGCGGGCGGCGGCGTCGGCGTCGACTCGATGGCGAGGGGTCGAAGGCTCGCGAGAGGATCCATACCCGAAGCCGACCTGTTCAGAACCTGTTCGAAGTCGAGCTGCGCCAGGGCGGGGTCGTCGAGCTCCTCCCAGGTGCGAGGGGAGGCCACCCAGGGGCGTGCGCGACCACGAAGGGAGTAGGGCGAGATAGTCGTCTTCTTGCCGTTGTTCTGGCTCCAGTCGAGGAAGACCTTCCCCCCGCGCACCGCCTTCGACATGACGCTGGTGGCGAGGTCGGGGTGATCGTTCTCGATCAGGCGCGCGAGTTCCTTCACGACGGCGGAGATCTCGTCGCTGGTCTGCTCGCCCGGCAGAGCCGCGTACAGGTGGATGCCCTTGCTCCCACTCGTCACAGGGAACGGATCGAGTCCCATGTCGGTCAGGATGACGCGGGCGAACCGGGCGACCTCGGCGCACTGCGCAAGACCCACCCCGGGCCCGGGATCGAGATCGAGGACGAGACGATCGGGGCGACCGGGCAGCCCGTCCGGGGCGAAGCGCCATTGCGGCACGTGCAGTTCGATCGCTGCGACCTGGGCGAGCCACACCAGGGTGGGCACGTCCTCGACCAGCGGATACTCCTTCGGGCCGTCGGAATGCTGGATCGCCTGCCGCGGAATCCACTCGGGCGCCCCGGGTTCGAGCTGCTTCGTGAAGAACGCATCGGCCGGAGCATCCGCGGTTCCGACTCCCTCCACCCAGCGCTTGCGGGTCACCGGACGACCGTCCAGGAGAGGAAGGAGGAGGGGGGCGATCGTGCTGTAATAGGCGATGACCTCACCCTTGGTGGTGCCGGTCTCGGGGTACACGACCTTGTCGAGGTTCGTCACGCGCAGACGACGGCCGCCGACCTGCACGACCTGCCCCTGTCCGACCATGCAGCCAGCGTAGTCAAGGGTCTGGCCGCGACGGTGTCGGCTGGTGTTCACTGGTCACATGAGAACGATCTGGAAGGGCGCGCTGACGTTCGGCCTCGTGAACGTGCCGGTCAAGGTGTACTCCGCGACCGAGGACCACGACGTGCCGCTGCATCAGGTGCACGAGAAGGACGGCGGGCGCATCCGCTACCAGCGCACCTGCGAGGTGTGCGGTGAGACGGTGGCATACGCCGACATCGACCGCGCCTACGTCGAGGAGGGGCAGACCGTCGTGCTCACCAGGGACGACCTCGCAGCCCTCCCTGCGGAGAAGAGCCGGGAGATCGACGTGGTCGAGTTCGTCCCGTCCGACCAGGTCGATCTGCTCACGCTCGACAAGCCGTACTACCTCGAGCCCGACTCGAAGTCTCCCAAGGCGTACGTTCTGCTGCGGAAGACCCTGGAGCAGACCGACCGCACCGCGATCGTGCGGTTCACGCTACGACAGAAGACGAGGCTGGCGGCGCTCCGCGTGCGGGGCAAGGTGCTCGTGCTGCAGACGCTCCTGTGGGCCGACGAGGTGCGCGAAGCCGAGTTCCCCGCGCTGGACGAGGACGTGCGGATCTCGAAGAAGGAGCTCGAGCTCTCGGCATCGCTCGTCGACAGCTACTCGGCCGATTTCGATCCCGAGGAGTTCGTGGACGAGTACCAGAAGGAGCTGCGCACCCTCATCGACGCGAAGATCGAGGCAGGCGACACATTCGACGTGGCAGAGACCTTCGGCGAAGCCGAGAAGGCAGCCGAGGGCGGCGAGGTCATCGACTTGATGGAGGCGCTCCGCGCCAGCGTCGCGCGCACCAAGGAGGAACGCGCCAAGAACGCGGGCTGAGAGGTCGGCACCGCGGTGACGGCGCCGGGAACTCAGTGCTTGCCGTCGCCGTCCAGGTCGGGCGCGCGGTCGAACACGTCGGCGTCCAGGACGAGCTCCTGCGCCTCTTCGGCATCCGTCACGACGTCTTCACCGGCCGCTGCAGCCTTCTTCGCCTTGTGGCGCTCGGAGAAGTAGTGCCAGAGCGTAACCAGAGCGGTGCCGCCGACCGCGATCAGCAGGATCACGTCGATGTACTCGACGACGAGATCGCGCACCCACGGGATGTAGGCGATCAGGTAGCCGACCATCGTGAGGCCGAAGCCCCAGATCATGGCGCCGATGAAGTTGTACAGCGAGTATCGACGCCACGGCATGTGTCCGACGCCCGCTGCGACCGGGGCGAAGGTGCGCACGATCGGGACGAAGCGCGCCAGGATGACCGTGAGACCGCCGAAGCGCTCGAAGAACGCGTTCGTCCGCTCCACGTTCTTCTTGCTGAAGAGCCCCGATTCCTTGCGCTCGAAGATCGCCGGGCCGCCCTTGTGGCCGATCAGATAGCCGACTTCGCCGCCGATGAACGCCGAGAGGGCGATCAGGAGCGAGACGACCCAGATGTTCACGCCGAACACGTTGCTGGTGTGCGTGAGCAGGCCCGCGATGATGAGCAGCGTGTCGCCGGGAAGCAGGAACCCGACCAGCAGACCCGTCTCGGCGAAGATGATGAAGCACACGACGAGAAGTGCCCACGGCCCGGCCGCGCCGATGATCGTCTGGGGGTCGAGCCAGGGGATGAGAGCGGTCGGCGCGTGCAGCATGGTTTCGAGCACTGGGGGAGTCCCGTCGGTCGTGATTGGTCGGCGGTAGAACAGAGCGATGTCGTGGCGGCCTGAGATGGCCGCCGTCGTCTCTCGTGCGGAAGGTGGGACTTGAACCCACACGCCCTGGGGCACAGGAACCTAAATCCTGCGTGTCTGCCAATTCCACCACTCCCGCGCGGTGGAATCAGTCTACTGACCGCTGAAACCGCGTGTCTGGGGATCAGCCCGCAGTTCGCCCCCGCCGGCCGACGGGCCGCGCCTCACGCGTGAGGAGCCGAGGGTGGGATGCCGGGCTCCGACGGGTTCGGCGCGAGAGGTTCTTCGGGGTTGGGCGCCAGCGGCTCCTGAGGGTTCGGCGCCAGCGGCTCTTGGGGGTTTGGGGCCAGTGGCTCTTCCGGGTTGGGGGCGAGCGGCTCATCGGGGAAGAGCGGAGAGGGCTCGTCGGGGTTCGACGGGGACGGAGTGGTCTCGGTCATGTCGGTGTCCTTTCGCTGAAATCACGTCATGCATCGCCGAGTCGAGCAGGGTGCGGCCACGGTGTCTGCTCCCTTGCGCGACGGCGACGGATGTGGTGAGGGTCGTGCTGAGGCGGCGCTCCCGGCGGTCCCCAAGATGGCTGTGGATAACTTCGGACCCGCCCGGCGGATTGTTGCGAAGATGCCGGGGTGAGTCATCCTTCCGCCCTTGTCGCCGAACGTGTGCGGATGCGTCTCCGATCCGAGGGGATCGATCCCACCGTCGATCCGGACTCGGCGTGGCGGATCACTCACGCGGAGGTGCGTCGTCATGACGACCGCGCCCTCGCGCGGGGGGAGGCCCTGATCGAGGACGAGGCGGCGTGCGTCCGCGAGGTGCTGGCATCCCTCAGCGGATTCGGGGCGCTGCAGCCCCTGCTCGACGATCCCGTGGTCGAGGAGATCTGGCTGAACGGCTCCGGCCACGTGCACGTGGCTCGTGAGGGCGTAGCGGAACGGACCCGGCTGCGACTCGACGAGATCGCGGTGCGCGATCTCGTCGAACGGATGCTGCAGTCCACCGGACGACGTGTGGACATCAGTCAGCCGTTCGTCGACGCTTCGCTACCCGACGGGTCTCGTCTGCACGTGGCCATCGCCGATGTCGTGCGAGGGTCGTGGGCCGTCAACATCCGCAAGTTCCTGCCGAAGTACCGGTCGCTCGAGGCATTGACGCGTCAGGGCATGATGCCCGCCACCGTCGCGGAGACCCTGCGGGGCGCGATGCACGACGGCCGCAGCGTGATCGTCTCCGGGGCGACGCATGCCGGAAAGACGACCCTTCTCGGCGCGCTGCTGGACTCATGCGCCGGGTCGCAGCGCATCGTGACGGTCGAGGAGACCTTCGAGTTGGCCGTCGACGGCCCCGACCTCGTCGCGCTCCAAGGGCGTCAGGCCAGCCTGGAAGGCACAGGCGAGATCACCCTGCGCCGTCTGGTCAAAGAAGCGCTGCGCATGCGGCCGGATCGGCTGGTGGTCGGTGAGGTGCGCGACGCCGAGGCGCTCGATCTGGTGCTCGCGCTCAACACCGGCGTCCCCGGTGCCTGCACCGTACACGCGAGCTCCGCCACGGAGGCGCTCGAGAAGCTGAGCATCCTGCCGTTGCTGGCCGGCCGGAACATCGATCGCGGATTCATCGCTCCTGCGCTCGCGGCGTCGGTCGATCTCGTGGTGCACTGCGTCCGCGACCGTGCCGGGGAACGGCGGGTGCAGGAGATCATCGCTCCCACCGGCGACGTCGATGACGGACGCATCCGCACCACCCGGATCTATCAGGCCGAGGTCGCGTCGTGACGTTCCTCCTCGGGGCGGTTCTCGCGGCCGGAGTGCTCCTGTGCGCGTCTCCGTGGCTGTGGCCACCGAGACCGGACGCAGCCCCGACGGCCCCCAAGGCGCGACTGATCCGTTTGAACGCCGAGGCGGGGTTCGACAGTCTCTCGGCGCGCACGCTCATCGCCGTGATCATGGCCGCCGGGCTCATCGCCGCCTCCACCGCATGGCTGCTGACCGGGCTCCCCATCCTCGTGCTGCTCGCCGCGTCGGCGGGAGCCCTGACGCCGATCATGTTCCTGCGCGGAAGGCGGCTGCGGCTGCGCCGCCTGCGTCGGCAGCTGTGGCCCGACGTCTGCGACCTTCTGATCGCGTCGATCCGGGTCGGGCTCTCCCTCCCCGATGCCGTGGCGAGCCTGTCCGAGTCCGCGCCCACGATGCTGCGACCCGCGTTCGGCGTGTTCGCCAGAGACCTGCAGTCGAGTGGTCGATTCGAGACGAGTCTCGACCGGCTGAAGTCGTCGTTGGCGGATCCGATCGGCGATCGCATCGTCGAGACGCTGCGGATGGCTCGTCAGGTCGGCGGCACCGAGCTGGTCGGCGTGCTTCGCGCGCTCTCCACCTCCGTGCGGGCGGATGCCGCGCTGCGCGGAGAGGTCGAGGCGCGACAGTCGTGGATTCGTGGCGCAGCCGTCCTCGGCGCGATCGCGCCGTGGGTCATCCTCAGCCTGCTCGTCATGCGGCCGGAAGGGGCATCGGCGTACGGCACACCGGAAGGGGTGATCGTCATCTGCGTCGGTGCGGGGGTCTCGGTCATCGCCTTCCAGATCATGGTCCGCATCGGGCGGCTCCCGGAACCTCGGCGGTGGTTCGGGTGAGCGGGTTCTCGGCCCTCGCCTGCGCCGTTCTCGTCGGTGGCGGCTTCGCCGTCGGGGTGCTGAGCATCCTCTCCGGCCTCCCGCGCTGGAGGGCCGCCTCACTGACCGTGCGGATCGGCCCCTACGTTCGAGACGTGGTTCCGGATGAGGACCTTCCGCGGGGAGTCCTCCCGCTCGCGGGCACCCTGCCCGCGAGCGCCCGAACTCTGTGGGGCGGGCTGCGGGACGTGTTCGAGCGCATACTCGGAGGCGGAGAGGTGCTTCGGCGGCGGCTCTCCCAGGCGGGCGTGGCTATGGAGCCGGCGACGTTCCGTGGCAGGCAGTTGGGCTGGGCGCTCGCCGGCATCGGGGCCGGCGCCGTCGTCCTGATCGTGCTCGCCCTGACCGGACGGCTGTCCGTTCCCACGGGCGTCATGCCGTTGCTGTGCGGCGCCGCCGCCGCGACCGCGTACGATCTGCAGCTGTCGGCACGGGCCAAGGCGCGCCGCGTGCGTCTCACCGATGAGCTTCCGACGACCCTGGAGTTCCTGGCCCTGTGCCTGTCGGCAGGCGAGGGGTTCCTCGATGCTCTGCGTCGTGTGGCCGCTGTCGGCTCCGGCGAGCTGACCGGCGAGCTCCGTGGGGTCGTGGTCGCGGTCGGCACCGGGTCGCCGCTCGCCGATGCGCTGACCGAGATGGCGAGACGCCTCGACCTGACCGCGCTGTCACGTGCCGTCGACCAGGTGATCGCCGCCCTCGAGCACGGTGCACCGCTCGCCGCCGTGCTGCATGCGCAGGCGGGAGACGCACGGGAAGACGCGAAGCGCACGCTCATCGAACAGGCAGGGCGCAAGGAGATCCTGATGCTGCTGCCGCTCGTCTTCCTCATCCTCCCGCTGTCGGTGCTGTTCGCCGTCTACCCGGGACTCTTCATCCTCCGACTCGGTATCGGCTGACCGGCCATGACGATCAGCCATGAAAGGACGACCATGTTCGCACCACGACAGGACACCCGTCATCGTCAGGGCACCCGGCGACGCCCGTGGCGCTCGGTCGCGAGCCGCGTCGACGCTTTCGCCCGCGACGAGACCGGAGACGTACCCGGCTGGGTGCTCGTCACGCTGATGACCGCCGGATTGGTCGTCTTGATCTGGGCTGTGGCCGGTCCGGCGCTGACCACCCTGTTCGAGCAGGCGATCCAGCGCGTCTCCGGGCTCTGACATGCACTTCGCGCGGTCACTCGCCGACGACCGGGGATCCAGCCCCGTCGAGTTCCTGCTGGTCGGGACGCTCCTCACAGCGCTGACGCTCGGAGTCCTCCAGCTCGCGCTCGCCGTGTACGTGCGCAACGTCGTCCACGACGCGGCCGTGGAGGGGGCTTATCAAGCGGCCCTCGCCGACACGACGCAGGAGGAGGGGATCGCGCGCACCCAGGAGGTGATCACCCGCGCGATCGGCGCGTCCTATGCCGAGGACGTTCGGATCGGTGCCTCGGGTGCTACGGGGCAGGAGACCGTGGACGTGCGAGTGCGCTCGACCTTTCCCCTCCTCGGATTGATCGGCGTGCCGTTCGCGATGGAGGTGGAGGCGCATGCACCGGTGGAGGCGTTCGGCGATCGATGACGCCGGTTCCGCGGCGCTCGAGTTCATCACCGTCGGAGTGATCCTCCTGGTGCCGATGATCTACCTCGTCGTCGCACTCGGAACGATCCAGGAGCAGATTCTCGGAGCGGAGGCGGCCGCTCGCCACATCGCCCGCGCCATCGCGCAGGCTCCCGACGCCGCGTCGGCCGCGGCACGCGGCGACGTCGTGCTCGCACAGGTGATCGACGAGTACGGGCTCGATGCCGGCGCGGTCGATCTCACACTCTCCTGTCGCCCCACGGGCACCGAATGCCCTTCTGCCGGAGCGACGATCATCGTCACCGTCGCCACGCGGGCGCGACTCCCGCTGGTGCCGGAGATCCTCGCCTTGGATCGATCCACCGCGGTGCCCGTGCAGGCGCAATCCGTGCAGAAGATGTCGAGGCTCTGGGGCTCGGAGTGAGCGGCCGCAGTATGCGCGGAGCGCGGGCGGCCGGCATGGGCGATGACGGCAGCACGCTTCCGTTGATCCTCGGCTATGTGCTCCTCGCCCTGGTGGTGATCTTCGTGTGTGTCTGCGCCACCGACCTCTATCTCGCGCAGAAGCGACTGGACGCGCTCGCCGACTCCGCCGCGCTCGCCGGGGCGGACGGATTCACCGTGCAGGCGATCGATGGCGGGGTTCGGGCCGAGCTGACGGATGCCGCGGTGACGGAGCAGGCGGCCGAGTTGGTGAGTGCATTGCCGGGGGAAGCGTCACTCGTCTCGGCCAGGACTCCGGACGGGGTGTCTGCGCGAGTGACCGTGGCGGCCTCGTGGCATCCGCCCCTGTCGTCCCCGTTCGTGCCCGACGGCGTCCGCCTGGAGTCCACGGCGACGAGTCGCACCGCGCTGCGTTGACGAGCGAGTCGGTTCAGCGGGGATCGCGTAGCTGCGCGAGCAGACCGTCGAGCCGGGGCTCGAGCTGTGGCGGTATCTCGGTAGGCAGCGCGTCGACCGGCCACCAGCGCAGATCCTCGGATTCGTCGCTGACGGTGAGCACTGCATCTCGATCGACCACGACGGCGATCCCGATGTCGAGGTGCGAGGCGCAGACGCCGAAGCGGGACGACAGCGCATGGTGGTCGAGGTCGTACGCGAGGGGAGCGGCCGGTGGGTCCGTCACGATACCGGTCTCCTCACGCAGCTCCCGCAATGCTGCGCTCACAACAGAGTCGTCGCCGCCCTCGACGTGACCCCCCGGCTGCACCCAGAACTGTCCCTTGCGGTGGAAGACGAGCAGCGTGTGTTGCAGCGCGGCGTCGAAGACCACGCACGAGGCGGTCAGATGATCCGGACCCGAGCCACGATGCACCGGCCCCCGGGCCTCCCCGAAGAACGAGGCGAAGTCCGCGTGTGCGCGGCGGTCACGTTCGGAGCGGGGCACGAACGTCGAGACCAGACGATGGGCATCGGCCGTCAGATTCGTGATCATTCCGCACCCTCGTCGGTCGGGTTGTCGTTCGGTCGCTCCCGCGGCACGAATCTCGGTATCCAGCGCACGAACCCTGCCGCGCCGACGAGACCGATCACACCCATGGCGGCTGCGGCGAACGGCAGTGCGGCGACGGCGGTGATCGCCGAGACCAGCAACGGCGCGAGCGCACCGCCGGCATCGGTCAGTGTCCGCCAGGAGCCCAGGAAGGCGGCCGGCTCGCGCTTCGGGGCCACGTCCGCGCCGAGAGTCAGCAGGATGCCGCTGGACAGGCCGTTGCCGACGCCCAGCACCGCCGCGAACATCCCGAACCACAGCACCGCGGCGTCGACATCGTGCGTGAACGACAGGGCGAGGAAGCCGGCACCCATCAGCACCATCGCGGGCATCGCCGCCCACAACCGCCCGAAGCGGTCCATCACCTGGCCACTCGCATAGAACAGCGCGAAGTCGATCGCGCCGGAGACGCCGACCACGAGGGCGATCGTCGAGGCATCCAGTCCCAGCGAGAGTCCCCACAGAGGGAGCACGACCTGTCGGGCGGATCGGACGGCGGAGAGTGAGGCGGCGGCCAGTCCGAGGCGCCCGAGCACCGCGCGCTGTCGCCACATGGTCTGGAAGATCCCCAGCCGTTCGATCGTCGGGATGGATCCGCTCACGGCCTCACCGGAGTCCTCCAGATAGCGCTCGTGAGTGGTCGACGGAAGGGGAGCGATCGCTTTCTCGGGGTCGGGCCCGAAGAGGACCAGCACGACCATCACGACGAGGCAGCCCAGGAAGAACCAGATCGCCGCACTCTCGCTGCCGAAGAGCTGCAGGAGCCCGGCGGCGACGAACGGCCCGATGAAGATTCCGAGGCGGAAGCTGCCGCCGAGCAGCGAGAGGGAGCGCGCACGGAAGGCGACCGGCACGCGGGTGGTCATGAACGCGTGACGGGCGAGGCCGAAGGCCGCCGCGCAGATGCCGAGCAGGAACACCGACGCCGCGAGCACGCCGAGCGAGGGTGCGAACACCATCCCGATCCCTGCGATGATCGCGATCACGCCGGCGATCACCATCGTGTACCGCTCGCCGATCCTGCCCACCGCCCATCCGGCAGGGAGGTTGCCGCACAGCTGGCCGATCACCAACGCCGACGCCACGAGCGCGGCGAACGCCACGTCTGCGCCCATGGATGCCGCCAGCACCGGGATGAGCGGGATCACGGCGCCCTCGCCGAGCGCGAACAGGACCGTCGGCAGGTACACCATGGGTCCGAACTGTCGAAGGACCGCCGATGCACTGCTCACGTCTTCACGCTACTCCGGCCGATGTGCCGTCGAAGACGAGGTCCCCGTGCGTGCGGGCGGCACGTTAGGCTGAGGTGTCATGCTCGAACTAGATCTCTCCGCCGAAATCCAGGCGCTCAGGCACACCTTCGGCGACATCAGCGAGGTCGTCGATGTCTCCCGTCTCCGCGACGACATCGCGCGTCTCAGCGAGGAGGCCGGTGCCCCCGACCTCTGGGACGACACCGAGAACGCGCAGAAGGTCACCAGCGCACTCAGCCACCGTCAGTCCGAGCTCGCCCGCATCACCGGCATCGCGCAGCGTCTCGACGACCTCGAGGTGCTCGTGGGTCTCGCGAACGAGATGGGGGATGAGGAGTCCGCGCAGGAGGCTCGCACCGAACTCGCCTCGCTCACTGACCTGATCAACCAGCTCGAGGTGCAGACTCTGCTCGACGGCGAGTACGACGAGCGCAGCGCCATCATCACCATCCGCTCCGGTGCGGGCGGCGACGACGCCACCGACTTCGCCGAGATGCTGATGCGCATGTACCTGCGCTGGGCCGAGCGCCACAAGTACCCGGTCAAGGTCATGGACACCTCCTACGCGGAGGGCGCCGGCATCAAGTCGGCGACGTTCGAGATCGACGCGCCCTACGCGTTCGGCACCATCTCGGTCGAGGCCGGCACCCACCGTCTGGCCCGCATCAGCCCGTTCGGATCAGCCGACAAGCGTCAGACGTCGTTCGCCGCGGTCGAGGTCATCCCGCTGATGGAGGAGGCGACCGAGGTCGACATCCCCGAGAACGACATCCGCGTCGATGTGTTCCGGTCCTCCGGCCCCGGCGGTCAGTCGGTCAACACGACCGACTCCGCTGTGCGCCTGACGCACCTTCCGACCGGCATCGTCGTGTCGATGCAGAACGAGAAGTCGCAGATTCAGAACCGCGCCGCCGCCATGCGCGTGCTGCAGACCCGACTGCTGCTGTTGCAGAAGGAACAGGAAGCAGCGAAGAAGAAGGAGCTCGCGGGCAACATCACCGCGAGCTGGGGCGACCAGATGCGCTCGTACTTCCTCTACGGCCAGCAGCTGGTGAAGGATCTGCGCACCGGCCAGGAGTCGGGCAACCCGGCTGCCGTGTTCGACGGAGACCTGGATGACTTCATCTCCGCGGGCATCCGCTGGCGCAAGCGCAAGATCGAAGACTGAATCCATGAAGAAGGCCCCGGATAACTCCGGGGCCTTCTTCGTGTGACTCGTCAGTATTTCGCACCCTCGAGAGTGCCGGTCACGTCTTCATAGCTGTACAGGATGCACTGGACGGTGCGATCGTCTGCGCGGGCCCAGGAGGTCTCCGTCGGCTGATAGGTGTAGAAATCCAGCACCGAGTCTTCGTAGGCGATGCCGACGTATGCGTCGAAGTGCGAGGCGCAGCCGTCCCATGCCGCTTCGCCGAGAGCATCGTCGCCGGGGAACGCCTCCTCATCGACCTCGAAGATGAAGTACACCTCATCCGTATGCGGCCGCTCGCACGGGACGACGGGCAACTCGTAGATCTGACCCGTGTCCTCGTAGTCGACGAACGGCAGGCAGTCGCCGACCTCGAGCTCGGCGAAGGGCACCATCTCGGCACCCTCGATCGACGCGGGGTCCGTGCGCTCCTCGGCGCTCGCAGCGGCGTCGGCCGGGGCCGAGACGGTCGCGATCAGCAGCAGCGACACGGCGAACGCCAGGAGCGCTCCGATCGCCGACACCACCAGCCCCGTGATCCCCGGCCACTTGCGGCCGCGGAGGAACAGGGACACGAGCGACAGTACGAATCCGACGCCGAGAAGCGCCCAGCCGACGATCGAGATCACCGGGATGCAGGCGCACACGACGCCGACGACTACCACCGCGAGACCGATGATTCCGAGCACCGACACTCCGGGCGCGGGTGGCTGCGGTGCCGGCGCACCCCACGCCCCGCCGGGTGCTCCGACGAGGTCGGGCGCGATCACCCGCTCGGTCGATACCCCCGACGAGGGCAGCGTGTAGGGCGGGGCGAAGGGCGCTGTGCCGGGCGACGGCACGGCGGAGGCAACCGGCTCGACCGGCGGTCGTTCCGGGGCCACCGGCGCACCGTCGGAGGTCCGCACGTGCGCGGTCCACTGCGTGCCGTCCCACCACCGCAGGCTGCCGGAGCCGTCGTCATACCAGCCGGCAGGAGTCGTCATCAGATGGTTCCGCTCGTCCGACGGCTCAGGGGACGAAGCACGCGGTGATGGCTTCGGTGTCGCCCAGTACCTCGGCGAAACCGTACGCGGCGTCGACATCCGTCAGCGTGCCGTCGCTCTCCGCGATCGCGCGCAGCGTCGAGTTGTCGAGCTCGGACTCGACGAGAAGGTCCGAGAGGCACGTGATCTGCGGCTCGGTGTAGCCCTCCGTGCCTTCGGCGGCCAGGATCGCGGTCAGTCCGACCGCCACCTCGGCCGAGGTGGGACGCGTGCCGTCGTCGGCGCCGTCCGTCCCGTCGGTCTCGCCCGGCTCGGTGGCTTCGATCGACGGCGAGGAGCTGGGCAGGTTGTTCATCTCTTCACTCGCGTTCTGGGCGATAGCGAAGAAGAAGACGAAGAACATCACGGCGCTGATGATGCCGCCGACCACGGAGAGGATCAGGCCGGCGATCCCCGGCCACTTCTTCCCCTTCAGGAAGAGCGAGATGAGGGAGACGATGAAGCCCGCGCCGAGGAGGATGAAGCCGATGAAGCCGATCAGCGGGATGAACGCCAGGATCGTGCCGACGGCCGACAGTCCGAGTCCGACGAGTCCGAGCACCGACAGCTTCTTCGGAGCTTCCGGCTCGGTCTGCACGTACGGGGCAGCTGCGGGATAGCCGGACGGTGCGCCCGCGCCGGGGTATGCCGGAGCCGCGCCCGGGTAGCTCGACACGGGCTGTTCCGGCGTGGCCGTGGGGGAGTAGTCGGGCGCTGCCGGAGCCGCGTAGGCGGCCACGTCGTCGCCGAGCGGTGTGGTCGCGGCGGTCGGCGCCTCGGCGGAGGTGCGGATCACGGTGTCATCGGTGGACGGTGCCTCCGGTGAGTCATAAGAGGGCTCCTCGTCGACGGCGGGAGCGTCGGTCGCCGGTGTCTCGATTCCGGTCGACGCCTCGGCGGCATCCGGTGCCACCGGTGTCGACTCCGCATCGGCTGCGGCGGTCGTGTCCGGAGCGAAGTGCTCCGTCCACTGCTCACCGTCCCACCACCGCTGGCGTCCGCTGCCGTCGTCGTACCAACCTGCAGGTGTCGTGCTCATGGGTCCCCCTCGAAGACGATTCGGCCGCTCCATGGTGCGACCGCACCCTTATGTATAGCAGTGGCCGGTGACTTCGCAGGGAGTTCCTGATGGGGAGCAATCCCCATGCTCTCCGGATGCGGACGCGCCGGTGCGGGGTGTCGCTCGCGGTCAGCAGGAGGGGCGCGCTTAGGCTCGAACCGTCATGATTCGGTTCGAGAACGTCACGAAACGCTACCGCGGGACGTCGAAGCCCGCCCTCTCCGGTGTCGACTTCGAAGTGCAACGCGGGGAGTTCGTCTTCCTCGTCGGCGCCTCGGGCTCCGGCAAGTCCTCCTGTCTTCGTCTGATCCTGCGCGAAGACGTACCGACGGCAGGCCGCGTCGCCGTGCTCGGCCGGGATCTCCGTTCGCTCGCCAACCGCAAGGTGCCCTACTTCCGGCGCCACATCGGTTCGGTGTTCCAGGACTTCCGCCTCCTGCCGTCGAAGACGGTCTACCAGAACGTAGCCTTCACCCTGCAGGTGACCGGCTCTTCGCGCGGATTCATCCAGCAGGCAGTGCCCGAGGCGCTCGCGCTCGTGGGACTCGACGGCAAGCAGAAGCGCATGCCGCATGAGCTGTCCGGCGGCGAGCAGCAGCGCGTCGCGATCGCTCGTGCCCTCGTCAATCGTCCGCAGGTGCTGCTCGCCGACGAGCCCACAGGCAACCTCGACCCTGCGACCTCCGTCGACATCATGCAGCTTCTCGCGCGCATCAACGCCGGCGGCACGACCGTGCTGATGGCTACGCATGAGGCCGGCTTCGTCGACCAGATGCAGCGCCGGGTGATCGAGCTGCGCGACGGCGAGATGGTGCGTGACGAGGTTCACGGCGGATACGGCGACACCTCCAACATCCCGCGCCTCGTGCCGGAGAAGGTGCGCGGTGCTGCCGCCGCAGCGGCGTTGACGGCGGTCCAGGAGGTCCAGCGTCAGACAGCGGACCTCTCCTCGGTCCGCGCTGCCTTGGCCGAGGAGCTCAGCTCCCAGCGGAAGGCCGCCGCAGACGAGCGCGCCTCGGATGCTCCGGCAGGTGCTCCGCAGAAGGCCGAACCCCCGCGCACGGTCGAGCCACCGGAGCCGAGCGCCGTCCTGGCGACCGGCGCCATCGCCGCTGTCGTGGAGCCGCCGACCGTCGTGGAACCACCGGCCGTCGTCGAGCCGCCGACCGTGACGGAGCCGCCGGCGGTCGTCCGACCGCGCACGCACCCGATCACCCTGCCCACCGTCGATGTCGCCGAGCTCGGAGTCGCAGATCGCCTCGGGCTCTCCGACGAAGACGACGAGGAAGTGGGCCCGACCTCATGAGAATCGGACTCATCCTGACCGAGGCCCTGGGCGGTCTCCGACGGAACATCTCGATGGTCATCTCGGTGATCCTCGTCACCTTCGTCTCCCTCACCTTCGTCGGCGCGGCGATCCTGATGCAGTCGCAGATCGGCGTCATGCGGGGTTACTGGGCCGAGCGTGCCCAGGTCGCCGTGTACATGTGCTCCGCGGTCTCGGAATCCGACACCTGCATCGACGGAGCCGCGAGCGAGGAGCAGGTGGCCGCGGTCCGGGCGCAGCTCGAAGGCGACGCGCTGGCACCGCTCATCAGCTCGCTGACCTTCGATACCAAGGAGGACACGTACGCCAAGCTCGTCGAGCAGCTCGGCGAGGACCAGGCGAGTGTGCTCACGCCCGACCAGGCATTCGAGGTCTTCTTCGTGACGATGAAAGACCCGGGGCAGTCGCAGGTGCTCGCCGAGGCATTCAGCGGCCAGGCCGGAGTGGAGCAGGTCAAGGATCAGCTCCAATACCTCGAACCGCTGTTCTCCGCTTTGACCGTCGCGACGTATATCGCCGTCGGCATAGCGGTGCTCATGCTGATAGCGGCGACCCTGCTGATCGGGACGACGATCCGGTTGTCGGCGTATGCGCGTCGCAAGGAGATCGGCATCATGCGCCTGGTCGGCGCCTCGAACCGGTTCATCCAGACACCGTTCGTGCTCGAAGGCGTGTTCGCGGCGTTCCTCGGCTCGGCGCTGGCCAGTGCCGCGGTCGTCGCCGGCATGCATTTCGGGGTGAACGGCTATCTGCGAGGCCGCGTCCCGTTCATCACGACCTGGGTGACGATGCAGGACGCGATGCTCGTCGTCCCGGTGCTGATCGGCATCGGCGTCGTCCTGGCCGCGTTGTCCGCCGGCTTCGCGATCAGGCGTTGGCTCCGTACCTGATATCCTGAAAGGCTGCTCGGTCGGAATGATCGATCGAGCTCATCACGGCAACAGGAGAGCATCATGCCCAGGGAACGCGGAGAGAAGGTCGTCGCGACCAATCGTCGCGCACGTCACGACTACACGATCGAGAAGTCGTACGAGGCGGGGATGGTGCTCACCGGCACCGAGGTCAAGTCACTGCGTCAGGGGCGCGCCAACCTCAGTGACGGTTACGCGTTCGTGAAGGGCAACGAGGTCTTCCTCGATTCGGTGCACATCCCGGAGTACTCCCAGGGGCATTGGACCAATCACTCCGCGAAGCGGATCCGCAAGCTGCTGCTGCATCGCGAGGAGATCGCCAAGATCGCGCATGCCGTCTCTGCGGGTGGATACACCCTGATCCCGCTGAAACTGTACTTCTCCGATGGGCGGGCGAAGGTCGAGATCGCCCTCGCCAAGGGAAAGCGCGAGTACGACAAGCGGCAGACCCTGCGCGAACGTCAGGACACCCGCGAGGCGGATCGTGCCATGCGCCTGCGCAATCGCGTGGGCGAGTAGCGACCGGTCGTCACAGCGTCGGCTCGAAGCCGAACACGCGGCCGAGGAAGATCAGTTCACGCTCGAGCGCGTCGATGATCGTGTCGGCACTGCGGAACCCGTGCCCCTCAGTGGGGTAGAGGACATACTCGTGGTCGACGCCCCGGGCGGCCAGCGCGTCTCTGATCGCCTCGGACTGCGAGGGCGGGACCACTCGATCTTCTCCGCCCTGCAGCAGCAGCACGGGGACTCCGATGCGATCCGCGTGGGTGAGTGGTGACCGTTCGACGTAGATGTGCTCGTACTCGGGGAGAGGCCCCACGAGACCGTCGATGTACGACGCCTCGAAGTCGTGCGTCTCGGCGACCAGCATCCGCAGATCGGCCACGCCGTAGCGGCTGATCCCCGCGGCGAAGGCCCCGCCACGCACGAGCGCGGACAGCACCGTCCAGCCGCCTGCGGATCCACCGCGGATGGCGATGCGGGACGGGTCGGCGAGGCCGGCATCCGCGAGGCCCTGTGCGGCGGCGATCACGTCGTCGACGTCCACGACGCCCCATCGGCCGTCCAGGCGTTCGCGGTAGGCGCGTCCGTAGCCGGTGGAGCCGCCGTAGTTGACGTCGAGCACGCCGATTCCCCTGCTCGTGTAGAACGCGTTGGCTGCCGATGCCGCACCGGTGACGTGCGCGGTCGGTCCGCCGTGCACCAGCACCACGTACGGGGGGAGCTCGTCGGCGGGGGCTGTCGCGTCGGGGTTCGCCGGGGGGTAGGCGAAGGCGTGCACGACTCCGTGCCTTCCGTCGACCTCGATCGGCACAGCGCGCGGCATCCATTCGGCATCGACGGGCTCACCTCCGCGCACGGCGACGGTCGCGCCGGACTCCACATCGATGCACCACAGGCCGGCGGTCACGCCGGAGCCACTGCCGGAGAGCAGCACGCGCGACCCGTCCACATCGTCGATGCTCACATGGCCGTCGGCCGGGATATCGATCGGGCGTGCGGCACCGTCCGGTGAGATCAGGACGACCTCGTCGCGCCCGTTCGTGCGGGTCGCGACGATGCGTCCGTCGGTGAGCGGCCGATACCAGCGGTTGCCGAGCACCCAGAGTCCGTAGCCGGTGTCGGCGTCGGCCGGGCTGAGCGCGCGCGGGGCGCCGACCGGCGAGGCGCCGTCGAGCTCGAGGCGGTAGAGCCCCCAGCGGTCGTCCGGATCATCGGCGAACATCAGCTCCGTCTCGCTGAGCCACTCGGGCTGCAACGCCGCTCGAGTGGGGATCTCGTGCACGTCGCTGCCGTCGCTCTGCGCGATCTGCAGGTGCGCGGCCTCCCAGGGCATCCGTCCGCGGTTCCAGCTAATCCAGGCGACGCGGCCGCCGTCGGGCGAGAGTGCGGGGTGAGCGAAGAAGCCGTCGCCCTCGGCGATCACGCGAACTCCGGACGCGTCTTCCGCGGCGGAACCGTCGATCGGGATCTCGACGATCGCGCGGGTATGCGGCGCGGTCGACAGATCTTCGCGCACGGCGAGCAGACGGCCTCCCTGCACGCGCAGACCGCCGTGCGCGGGACCCACCGGTGTCAGCGGGACGGGCTCGGCACCGGCGACCAGTCGATGGACGCGCTGATCGCCGGCATCGACGAAGTACAGGACGCCTGCGGGATCGACGGTCCATGCCCCACCGCCATACTCGTGCACCCGGGAGCGAGCTCCCCAGGGGGAGGGGAGGATCTCGGCTCCGGAAGAGCTCCGCACCGTGACCCGCCCCTTCTCGGCGGGCACGGATTCTCCCCACCAGATCTCGGAGCCGACGAAGCGCGCCCCGTCGATGCGCGGGGAGGATGCCGCGACGGAGGCTGCGGAGAACGGAGAGGGCCAGGAACCGTGAGGCGACGACATGCATCGAGCCTATGGCTGACGTCAGACGGCGCGCAGCACCGCCACGACCTTGCCGAGCACCACGGACTCATCGCCGAGGATGGGCTCGAAAGAGGAGTTTCGGGGGAGGAGCCAGGTGTGGCCGTCGCGACGGCGCAGCACCTTGACCGTGGCCTCGCCGTCAAGCATCGCGGCCACGATCTCGCCGTTCTCCGCATTGTTCTGCGAGCGCACGACGACCCAGTCGCCGTCGCAGATCGCGGCGTCGATCATCGACTCGCCCGAGACCTTGAGCATGAAGAGGTCTCCCTTGCCCACCAGTTGCCGGGGGAGAGGGAAGATCTCCTCCACCTGCTGATCGGCGGTGATCGGCACGCCGGCGGCGATGCGACCGACCAGGGGCACGAGCGCCGCGTCGCCGACCGGAGTCGCAACGTCGGCGGGGTTCTCGCCGCTGGCGCCGGGGAGATCGATCAGGACCTCCATGGCACGGGTCTTGCCGGGGTCGCGTCGCAGGTAGCCGCTCAGTTCGAGCTGACCGAGTTGGTGGGTCACGCTCGACAGCGACTTCAGGCCGACGGCGTCTCCGATCTCCCGCATGCTCGGCGGGTAGCCGTGATGAGCGATGGAGTTCTGGATGACCTCGAGGATCGCCATCTGCTTGGGGCTCAGGCTCTTGCGGCGTCGCGTCCGCGGTGCCTCCGACTCGGGGGCCGAGTTCTCGCTCATGGTGCTCCTTAAGTGCGGTGTTCCGACGTCGCTCTTCGAATGTCGGAGGCCCGTGGTGTGGTGTTCTCATCGAAACCGTATCCGAGAAACGGCCCGATCTGGAAGATCTGTTCGAGCGTGTCGGCAGAATCGTGCATCCGGTTTCGAAGACAACTTGACAGATGTTCGAACTCGAAGATATCTTCGGTACGTAGCTTCGCATTCACGGCTCCCGGCCGAGGCGGGAATGCGAACGCTACGCCAACTTCCCCGGCAGCTTCACCGCTCCGGGACAGGCTAAGGAGCACCACATGAGCAGCATCGGCTTCAGCACCGCGGCAGTCATTCCGGCGTCGACCCGTCCTGCGACGCGACTCCGTCTGACCACGCGCGGTCGCGCCGTGCTGCTGGGGTTCGCCTCCGTGCCGCTCGCGATCGGCATCGCCTTCGCCGCACTCAGCGGTGGCAGTGCGATCGCCTCGGGCGCAGACACGGCAGCCGTCAGCGTCGAGACCGTGACCGTCATGCCCGGTGACACTCTCTGGTCGATCGCCACCGGTGTCGCCCCCGGTGCCGACCCGCGCGACGTCATCGGTGAGATCAGCCGCATGAACCTGCTGCGTGGCGGTGAGCTCCAGATCGGCCAGACGCTCGCCATCCCGGCCCAGTACGTGGATTGATCCCGTCGCGCCCGAGCTGCGGCAACTTTGCGTCATCGACTCGGGGTGCCGCTTAACATTGGAAGGGTGACCCTCTCCCTCAACGATCTCCCGCTACGCGACGATCTTCGCGGACTGACTCCGTACGGCGCTCCTCAGGCACCGCTCCCGATCGCCCTCAACGTGAACGAGAACACGCATCCCATTCCGGACGCGGTGGCGAGCGACATCCTCGACGACATCGCGCTCGCGATCCGTGATGTGAACCGTTATCCCGACCGGGAGTTCACCACTCTTCGCGAGTCGTTCGCAGAGTATCTGGGTCACGGCCTCACCCCGGAGCAGATCTGGGCGGGCAACGGCTCGAACGAGGTGCTCCAGCACATCCTGCAGGCCTTCGGCGGCCCCGGGCGCACGGCTTTCGGTTTCGCGCCGACCTACTCGATGTACCCGCTCATCGCACAGGGCACGGGCGCGCGGTGGATCCCCGGGACGAGGCAGCCCGACTACACGATCACACCGGAGGAGGCAGCGGAGCAGGTGCGCACCGCGGACCCCGACGTGATCATCCTGTGCACCCCGAACAATCCCACCGGCACCCCGCTCGGCCTGGACGTCGTCGAAGCCGTCTACGAGGCGGCGCGGGGCATCGTGATCGTCGACGAGGCCTACCAGGAGTTCGCACCGCACGACGCGCCTTCCGCGCTGACACTCCTCGAGGGGCGCCCGCGCCTGGCGGTCTCCCGCACGATGAGCAAGGCCTTCGCCTTCGCCGGTGCGCGGGTCGGGTATCTGGCGGCAGATCCGACGTTCATCGATGCGTTGCGTCTGGTGCGCCTGCCCTATCACCTGAGCACGCTCACGCAGGCTGCGGCCGTCGCCGCTCTGCGCAACTCCGACGTGATGCTCGGCATGGTCGAGGAGATCGTCGAACAGCGCGACCGCATCACCGCGACCCTCGAGGCGCTCGGATATACGCCCCACGAATCCTGGTCGAACTTCGTCCTCTTCGGCGGCATCGCCGATCCGCGTGCGACATGGCAGCAGCTCTTCGACCGCGGCGTGCTGGTGCGTGATGTTGGCATCCCCGGTCACCTCAGGGTCAGCGCGGGCACCGAGGCCGAGACCACCGCGTTCCTCGATGCTCTGGCCTCGATAGGATCGGCATCATGAGCACCCCGTCATCGACCCCGCGCACCGCGAGCCGCGTGCGCAGCACGTCGGAGTCCACCGTCGAACTCGAGCTGAACCTCGACGGCACGGGGGCGAGCCGCATCGACACGTCGGTGCCGTTCTTCGACCACATGCTCACCGCTTTCGCGAAGCACTCGCTGACCGACCTGACCGTGCGCGCTTCGGGCGACACGGACATCGATGCGCACCACACCGTCGAAGACGTGTCGATCGTGCTCGGACAGGCGATCCTCGAGGCGCTGGGCGACAAGTCCGGCATCTCCCGCTACGGCGATGCGCTCGTGCCGCTCGATGAGGCGCTCGTGCAGGCGGTCGTCGACATCTCGGGTCGTCCGTACCTCGTGCACACCGGCGAGCCCGCCGGATTCGAGCACCACCTCATCGGTGGGCACTTCACCGGCTCGTTGGTGCGTCACTCTTTCGAGGCGATCACCTTCAACGCCGCGCTGACCGTCCACGTGCGTGTGCTGGGCGGCCGCGACCCGCACCACATCGCCGAGGCGGAGTACAAGGCTTTCGCCCGCGCGTTCCGCCAGGCAAAAGCACTCGATCCGCTGGTGGACGGGATCCCGTCCACCAAGGGTGCACTGTGAGCGCGAGTCCCCGCGTCGCCGTCTTCGACTACGAGTCGGGCAACGTCCACTCGGCTGTCAAGGCGCTGGCCGCTGCCGGCGCAGATGCCGTGCTGACGCGCGACCGCAAGGCCGCCCTGGAGGCCGACGGTCTCCTGGTTCCGGGCGTCGGCGCGTTCCAGGCGGTCCGTGACGCGCTCCACGCACACGGCGGCGACGAGATCATCGACCGGCGTCTGGCCGGCGGACGACCGGTGCTCGGGATCTGCGTCGGCATGCAGGTGCTCTTCGAGCACGGGGTCGAGCGCGGGCACGACACCGCGGGCCTCGGCGAGTGGCCCGGAGCGGTCACCGAACTCAACGCACCCGTGCTGCCGCACATGGGCTGGAACACCGTCGAGCCCGGCGCAGACAGCGTGCTCTTCCGGGGCCTGGAACATGAGCGTTTCTACTTCGTGCACTCCTACGCCGCCCAGTCCTGGGAGCTCGACGTCATCCCGCCGTTCCCCGAGCCCGTGCTGACCTGGACGACCTACGGCGACCCCTTCCTCGCCGCCGTCGAGAACGGTCCGCTCTCGGCAACCCAGTTCCACCCCGAGAAGTCGGGCGAGGCGGGCATCCAGCTCCTGCGCAACTGGGTCGGGAGTCTCTGACACCCATCGTGGACGTCATCCGTTTTGTCACCCGCTCTCCGGCGGACTACCCTCGGTTCTCGTGCCCGCTCCGGGCTGCAGACCTTCCCTAGCCAAGGACCCCATGAACGACTTCGCGCAGTCTCCCTCGCTCACGCTCCTTCCCGCGGTCGATGTCGCCGGTGGTAAGGCCGTCCGCCTCACCCAGGGCGAGGCCGGAACCGAGACGAGCTACGGCGACCCGCTCGACGCTGCAGGGGAGTGGGCCGCACAGGGCGCGAAGTGGATCCACCTCGTCGACCTCGACGCCGCTTTCGGCCGAGGGAGCAACGCGCCGATCCTGCGCAAGGTCATCAAGCAGTTCAAGGGCGTCAGCATCGAGCTCTCGGGCGGCATCCGCGACGACGCGACCCTCGAGGCGGCGCTCGAGAGCGGCGCCACCCGGATCAACCTCGGCACGGCCGCACTGGAGAACCCCGAGTGGGCCGCCGATGTGATCGGTCGTTACGGCGAAGCGATCGCGGTCGGCCTCGACGTGCGCGGCACCACGCTCGCCGCACGTGGTTGGACCAAGGAGGGCGGTGACCTCTGGGAGGTCCTCGAGCGCCTGGAAGACGCCGGATGCAGCCGGTACGTCGTCACGGACGTGACGAAGGACGGCACGCTTCGCGGCCCGAACCTCGAGCTCCTTCGCGAGGTGACCTCGCGCACACCGAAGCCGGTCGTCGCATCCGGGGGGATCTCCAACCTCGACGACATCGCCGCGCTCCGTGAACTCGTGCCGCTGGGCGTCGAGGGTGCGATCGTCGGCAAGGCCCTGTACGCCGGTGCGTTCACGCTGGCTGAGGCACTGGATGTCGCAGGAGACTGACGGCCACGCCTGCGGGCCCGAGTCGCACAACCACGGAGACTCGGCCGGTGTCCCCTGGGAGGGACGCAGCTTCGAGTCGAATCCGCACGCGGCGGACGACGGCTCGGCCGACCCGGCGCTGCTGGCCGCACTGCTGCGCTTCCGCGCCGGCGAAGGCAGTCAGGTGGAAGTCGTCGACGCTTTCCGCTCGGCTCGCGTGCTGATCCCTCTGATCGCCGAGAAGGGTGAGGAAGGCGTCGCGCCGAGCGGCCTCGCCGTCGACAAGACGCAGGAGCTGTCGATCGTCACGGTCGCGGCTCCCGACGGGCGGCGGGTGCAGCCGGTTTTCTCCTCCGTCGAGGCGATGCAGAAGTGGGATCCCACGGCACGCCCGATTCCTGTGGAGGCGCTCCGGGCGGCGCTGGCGGCGTCAGCCGAAGACACCGACCTGATCGTGCTCGACCCGACGGCCGACACGGAGTTCGTGATCCGGCGGCCGGCCGTCTGGGCGATCGCCCAGGAGCATGCCTGGGAGCCGAGCTTCCTCTCCACCGAGGTCTACACCGCGCTCCAGGAGAGTGTGGCCCACGAACTGGCCGTGATCGACGTGGCGGTGGCGTCTGGCGACCCCGACGCACGTCTGCGCGGCCCGGAGCTGATCGTGGTCCTGGAACTCGTCGACGGTCTGGAGCGCGAGGTGCTCGACGCCGTGCTCTCGCGTCTGGCTCAGCGCTGGGCGTCGGACGACCGCATCGCCGTCCTGGCGGACTCGCTCACGGTGAAGCTCCGCCGCAGCGTCTGAGCGCGCTTCGCTACGATCGGGGCATGTCCCGAGGTCTCCTGCGCGCCATCGCTGTCGTTGCTCTCCTCGGGGGCGCCGTTACCGGCAGCTCGGGCTGCGCGCTGGCTTGCCCCGCGATCGGATGGACGAACGCCGTCACACTCGAGACCAGCGCCGTAGCGGGGGTGGTGGCGGTCCAGTTCTGCGTCGCGGGGGAGTGCTCGCCGGCGCCGGGTACCGAGCCGACCTCATCGACCAACCTGTTCATCGTGACGCCTCAGGATGACGGGACGTGGGTGCTCGGGTTCGACATGTCGACGCCCGACGGCTTCGACATCCGCCTGTTCGACGCCCAGAACACGCTCATCCACGAGTCCGAGGAATCGATCTCGTGGACGCATTCGGATGAACCGTGCGGCGGCCCCTCGACCGCGGATCCGATCGTCCTCGAATCCTGAACTAGTTGACCGGCCCGGTCCACTTCTCGCCCGGACCCTTGCCGATGGGGTCGGGGATCGTCGATGCCTCGCGGAACGCGAGCTGCAGGGAGCGGAGCCCGTCGCGGAGCGAGCGCGCGTGCATGTCGCTGATCTCGGGGGCGCCGGCGGTGATGAGCCCGGCGAGGGCGTTGATGAGCTTGCGAGCCTCGTCGAGGTCGAGCTGTGCCGCCGCGTCGGGGTCGTCGGCGAGGCCGAGCTTGACGGCGCCGGCGCTCATGAGGTGCACGGCCGCCGTGGTGATCACCTCGACCGCGGGTACGTCGGCGATGTCTCGAGTGGCCGACGACGCAGCCTCCTCCTGACGTGCCCAGCGCTCTTCGCGCTCGCGTGCAGCCTCGTCCGGTGCCTGGTTCGTCACTTCGCCTTGCTTTCTGTTAGACTTTGGCGGGCTCCGGAGCGTCATGCTCCGGATCGAAAGAGGATTCACTTCCCACCCGCGCTTGCCGTTCAAGGCTACCGGGTCTTGCACTCCACCGGCTCCGTTCGCAAGACGGACCCGGCAGGCAGGGTGCGGAGCCGGCGTCTGAATGCCGGTGGGTGGGGACGATTCCGATTTCGCCCGTGATGCAGACAGCGTCGCGGTGGCCGAATCACATCGTCTAAGGAGTTCCGCATCAGCGATCCCCGTACCAATGAGCGCATCCGCGTCCCCGAGGTCCGCCTCGTCGGCCCCGCGGGTGAGCAGATCGGCGTCGTCCGCATCGAGGCAGCGCTGCGCCTCGCGCAGGAAGCCGATCTCGACCTCGTCGAGGTCGCCCCCAACTCGAAGCCGCCCGTCGTCAAGATCATGGACTACGGCAAGTTCAAGTACGAGGCCGCCCAGAAGGAAAAGGAAGCGCGCCGCAACCAGGCGAACACGATCCTCAAGGAAGTCCGCTTCCGTCTGAAGATCGAGGCTCATGACTACACGACCAAGCTGAAGCGCGCCGAGGGCTTCCTCAAGGCCGGCGACAAGGTCAAGGCCATGATCCTGTTCCGCGGTCGTGAGCAGTCGCGTCCCGAGCAGGGTGTGCGTCTGCTGCGCAAGTTCGCCGAAGACGTGGCCGAGCTCGGAACGGTCGAGTCGAACCCGACCATCGACGGTCGCAACATGGTCATGATCGTGGCTCCGCTGAAGAGCAAGTCCGAGGCCAAGCAGGAGCAGAACGCGGTTCGCGACGCACAGCGCGCGGCGAACAAGCAGGCATCCCGCGACGCCAAGAGCGATGCCGACGCACCGGCAGAAGCTGCCGCGGAGTAGATCCGCCCCAGAACTCCCGCACCGCGGGTTGACACCGTCGCCTGAGAAGGCGCCATACGAAGGAAGAGAAGATGCCGAAGCAGAAGACCCACTCGGGTGCTAAGAAGCGCTTCAAGATCACCGGCAGCGGCAAGCTGAAGAAGCAGCAGGCCGGGATGCGCCACAACCTCGAGCACAAGTCGAGCCGTCGCACCCGTCGTCTGAACCAGGACCAGGTGCTCTCGAAGGCTGACACCAAGGTCGCGAAGAAGCTTCTCGGCCGCTGACGCGCGCCCGAACGCACGAATAGGAACACAGGAAAATGGCAAGAGTCAAGCGGGCAGTAAACGCCCACAAGAAGCGCCGGGTCATCCTCGAGCGCGCAAAGGGTTACCGCGGTCAGCGTTCGCGCCTCTACCGCAAGGCCAAAGAGCAGGTCATCCACTCGCTGGTCTACTCGTACCGTGACCGTCGCAAGCGCAAGGGTGACTTCCGTCGCCTCTGGATCCAGCGCATCAACGCTGCGGCTCGCCAGAACGGCATCACGTACAACCGCTTCATCCAGGGCCTCGGCCTCGCGGGTGTCACCGTCGACCGTCGCATGCTCGCCGACCTCGCGGTCAACGACGCTGCCACGTTCACGACGCTGGTCGAGACGGCGAAGAAGGCTCTGCCCTCCGACGTCAACGCACCGAAGTCGGCTGCGTAAGCATCTCGCTTCCTACGGGCGTCTTCCTTCGGGGAGGCGCCCGTTTCGCGTATCCGGCACCCGCGGTGACCCTAGACTGTGAACGTGCTGGAGAACCCCCGTTCGCCCCGAGTCCGTGCTGTCGCGAAGCTGACCAAGCGCAGCGCGCGAACCGAGACGGGCCTGTTCCTTCTGGAAGGTCCGCAGTCGGTGCGTGAAGCGCTCACGTATCGCCCGGAGGCGATCGTCGAGCTGTTCGCGACGCCAAGCGGGTGGGAGAAGCACCCGGACATCCGTGCCAAGGCCGCCGACGCCGACATCGACGTCGAGTACGTCACCGAGTACGTATTGAACGCGATGGCCGACACGGTCACTCCGCAGGGATTGGTCGCCGTCGTCCAGCAGACACCGACCTCGGTGCGCGACATCTTCGATGCCTCGCCTCGTCTCGTGGCGATCTGCGAAGAGGTGCGCGACCCCGGGAACCTGGGCACGATCATCCGCGCGGCCGATGCGGCGGGCGCGGATGCCGTCGTGCTGACCGGTCGTACCGTCGACCCCTACAACCCGAAGGTCGTGCGTGCCACGACCGGCTCGCTGTTCCACCTCCCGGTTTCGGTCGGGGGAGACCTCGCCGACGTCGTGAAGCGCGCGCATGCCGCAGGCCTGCGCATCCTGGCGGCCGATGTGAAGGGCGACGACTTGCTGGAGGCTCGGGCGGAGGGCGTGCTCGCCGAGCCGACCGGATGGCTCTTCGGCAACGAGGCGCGTGGTTTGGAAGACGATGCTCTCGCCCTGGCCGACCAGGTGCTGCGGCTGCCGATCTTCGGCAAGGCCGAATCCCTCAATCTGGCGACCGCTGCGAGCGTCTGCCTGTACGAGAGCGCCTTCGCACAGCGGGCGACCTCTGTCGGCTGACGTCCGGCCGACGAAGGAAGCGGGTCACAGGGTCGATGAGGATTCTGATCGTCGAAGACGACGACCGTGTCGCTGGGGCGCTCGAAGCGTTCCTCGCACGGTCGGGCTACGCGACCGTGCGCGCCTCCGATGGGGCGTCGGCGCTGGCTCTCCTCGGCGCTGACACCGAGGTCGTGCTCCTCGATCTGGGACTCCCCGACATGGACGGCGTCGACCTGTGCCGCCGCATCCGCGGACGCTCCGAGGTTCCGATCATGATCGTGACCGCGCGCAACCAGGTCGCCGAGCGCATCAAGGGACTGCGTGCCGGCGCCGATGACTTCGTGGTGAAGCCCTATGACGTGCACGAGCTTCTGGCCAGGATCGAGGCCGTGACCCGGCGTTCGCGGCCGATGCGCCCGGATTCCGACGCGCGGGTGCTGCTCCTCGGGGGCTCGCTGGAGATCGACCTCGTCGGGCGGCAGGTCCTGGTCGACGGTGCGCCGATCGAGCTCACCCGCAAGGAGTTCGACATCATCGCGGTGCTCGCGCGCTATCCGGGTGTGGCGGTTCCGAAGGAGCGTCTCATCCGTGAGGTGTGGAACACGGACTGGCGGGGGTTCGGGCATTCCCTCGAGGTGCACGTCGGTGCGATCAGGAAGAAGACTCGATCCCGCGGTGTGATCGAGACCGTCCGCGGCGTCGGCTACCGTCTCGTGGGGTCCTGAGCCGTGCGTCGACGTCTGGTGATCGTCTTCCTCGTCCCGCTCGTGGCGATCCTGGTCGCTCTGGGCGGTGCGGCCGGATGGAGTGCGGCCCGGAGCGTGCAGCAGTCGTTCTACACGCAGCAGCTCGGCGACCTCGGCTACTTCATCACCAGCGCGCGTCAAGCGCTTCGATCGGGCAGCGCGGCCGTGATCGATGCCGAGGTCGTCCGTTTCGAGGAGGTGTACGGCATCGAGGTGACGGTCTTCGATCTCGGCGGTGCCCCCTGGGCGGCGGGGGAGCATGGCTCGACCGTGCTCGCGGAGGAGGACGCGGAACGGGTGCGGCTGGCGCTGTCCGGGCGACGCGCCGAGCAGCCGGCGGCCGTTTTCCCCTGGACGGTGGCGGATGCCGCGCTGGCGGAGCCGGTCTTCGACGACGGCGACGTGATAGGGGCCGTGCTGGTCGCCGGAGATGTCGACGCCCCCCGGGCCGCGATCGTGCAGCAGCTTCTGATCATCTCCGCCATCGCGCTGGTGCTGATCGCGCTGGGCGTGCTGCTCGTCTTCCGGCTCGCCCGATGGGTGCTGTCCCCGGTGAGGCGGCTGGACGAGGCGATGGTGGCCATCGAGCGGGGCGAGATGGACGCGCGTGTCCCCGAGGATGCCGGGCCACCAGAGCTCCGCCGCATGGCGCAGGTGTTCAACGGCATGGCCGACGAGATCGAGCGCGTCATGACGCGGCAGCAGGAGTTCGCGCTCAATGCCTCCCACGAGTTGCGCAACCCGCTCAACGCGCTGCTCCTGCGCGTGGAGCATCTCGCGACCGGGCTCGGGCGGGAGTGGCGCGACGACGTGGAGGAGACGAGGGAGGAGGGGCGTCGGATGACGCGGATCCTCGAGACACTGCTCGGCCTCGCACGCGGCGGGCGCGTGGACACCACGATCTCCGCCGTCGACCTTGCGACTCTGTCCGCCCGCCGTCTCGAGGCCTGGCGCGACGTCGCCGGGCAGCGGGGGATCGCCCTGCGTTCGGCGGGGGACCCGTCGGTGATGAGCGTGACCGACCGGACGGTCGTGGAGAGCGCGCTGGACGCCGTGATCGACAACGCCGTGAAGTTCTCGCCGGACGGCGCGTGGATCGGCATCGGAGCGCATCGCGAGGGAGACGTCTGTCGGATCACGGTCCGCGATCATGGTCCGGGGCTCTCCGCCGAGCAGGCGGCGGCGGCGACGGACAGGTTCTGGCGGAGCGCCGAGAGCGCGGACACGCCGGGCTCCGGACTCGGACTCGCGATCGCGAGCGACCTGCTGGCGACGGTCGGCGGCGAGGTGGCTGTGGCAGCGGCCGACGGCGGTGGACTCGAGGTCGTGCTGCTGCTCCCCGACAGGACGACCCCATGATGGCCGTTGGGCGGCGGGCGGTCGCCGGAATCCTCTCGGTCCTGCTGCTCGGGGCGCTCACCGCATGCAGCCAGCGCGCGAGCGAGTGGACCGACGCCGAGTACGCGATCGCGGCGGGCGGCCCCACGGGGGTCTACTACGACTACGGGAGCCATCTCGCCGAGGCGCTCTCTGCAGACCTGGACATCAGGATCGTCGGGCAGGAGACGGCCGGGTCCGTGGACAACCTGCTGCGCGTGGACTCCGGTGAGGCGCTGCTGGGCTTCGCGCAGGGCGATGCGGCAGCCGATGCCGTGGCGGGAACCGGTGCCTTCGACGCGCCCCTCCAGGTGCGGGCTCTGGCGCGTCTCTACGACGAGTACGTGCAGGTCGTCGTGCGCGGAGACTCCGACATATCGAGTCTCCCGGAGCTGGAGGGGCGCACCGTGTCGCTCGGTGCGGAGAACTCCGGGGTGAACGTGATCGCCTCACGCGTCCTGGACACCGCCGGCGTCGGCATCGGGTCGGTCCGCGATCCCCAGCTCGACCTCGGGGAGTCGATCGCCGCGATGGAGCGCGGCGAGATCGACGGGTTCTTCTGGGTGGGTGGGCTGCCGACACCGGGAATCGCGGCGCTCTCGCAGACCACGTCCGTGCGCCTGCTCCCGATCGAGCAGGATTGGGTGAACGAGGTGAACGACCGCTACTCGGATGCCTATCGACCCGCCGATGTCCCCGCCGGCACCTACGGCATCGCGGCCTCGGCGCCGACCATGGCCGTGCCGAACTACCTCGTCACGAGTTCCTCGACCCCGGACGGCGTCGCGCGCGACATCCTGACCGGACTGTTCGATGCCCGCTTGCGGATCGCGGGGGAGGTCCCGACCGCCGCGCTGCTGGATCGTCGATCGGCGATCTTCACCGGCCCGGTTCCGTTGCATCCGGGCGCGGTCGAGTACTACCGGGACCTGCGCGGCTGACTGCTCAAGAAATCCTCAAGAAGTCTGACACCGGGCCCTCGGCTCTGCCAGTGTGAGGTCGATCGCGCGCGATCGGATCCTGCAGCTCCGCTGTCGCTGGGGGGCGAGGCCGCAGGACGATCCCGCGGCCCGTGGGGGCGGGCCGTGGGGTACCCGTGCAAAGCAGCATTGGTACCGCGATCAGGTGATTACGAACGTGTAAATCTCACCGAGGCGCCTGGAGACCCGCGTCCGACGTGGCTAGTTTGGAGAAATGATGACCTCTGATACACCCCTCGTCGTGGTCGAGAACGTCCAGAAGCACTACGGAGATTTCCAAGCTCTCGCCGACATCGACCTCACGGTCAACTCGGGAGAGGTCGTCGTCGTGATCGGCCCGTCCGGGTCCGGCAAGTCGACCCTGTGTCGCACGATCAACCGACTCGAGACGATCACCAGCGGCACGATCCGCATCGACGGCAAGGAGCTCCCCGCCGAGGGCAAGGGCCTCGCACACCTCCGTGCGGACGTCGGCATGGTGTTCCAGTCGTTCAACCTGTTCGCCCACCTGACGATCCTCGAGAACGTGACCCTGGGACCGATGAAGGTCCGGGGCCTCAAGAAGGCGGATGCCGAGAAAGAGGCGATGATCCTGCTCGAGCGCGTCGGCGTCGCACAGCAGGCATCCAAGCTTCCCGCGCAGCTCTCCGGCGGCCAGCAGCAGCGTGTGGCGATCGCTCGGGCGCTCGCGATGCAGCCCAAGGTGATGCTCTTCGACGAGCCGACCAGCGCGCTCGACCCCGAGATGATCAACGAGGTCCTCGATGTGATGGTCGAGCTGGCTCACGAGGGAATGACCATGATCGTCGTCACGCACGAGATGGGCTTCGCTCGGAAGGCGGCCGACCGTGTCGTCTTCATGGCCGACGGGCGGATCGTGGAGGAGGCGACTCCGGAGGAGTTCTTCACGCACCCGAAGAGCGACCGTGCCAAGGACTTCCTCTCGAAGCTCCTCACGCACTGACGCCCGACCACACAGACCCTGCACACACAGCACACGAAGGAGACGCACATGCGACGCACACGGACACTGGCAGGCATCGGAATCGCAGCGGTGGCACTGCTCGCGCTCACGGCCTGCAACAGCGGCACGCCGTCGAGCTCGGGAGCCCCGGAAGACGGCGGCGAGGAGGAGACCTCCGGCACGCCGTGGACGGTCCTCGAGGATGTCAGCATCGACGGGAGCCCGACGTTCGATCGGATCTCGTCCTCCGGCACGATCAAGGTCGGCGTGAAGGAAGACCAGCCCGGTCTCGGCTACCTCGACCCGGTGACCGGCGACCGCACCGGTTTCGACGTCGACATCGCCCGCTGGATGGCGGCATCGCTCGGCGTCGACCCGGAGACGATCGAGTTCACGGCGATCGCCTCGGCGAACCGCGAGCAGGCGATCGTGAACGGCGACATCGACTACTACGTCGGCACCTACTCGATCACCGACAAGCGCAAGGAGCAGATCTCCTTCGCCGGTCCGTACTTCCTGACCGGACAGGGCCTCCTGGTCGGAGCCGACAGCGATATCGCGAGCGTCGACGACCTGAGCGACTCGACCACGGTGTGCTCGGCGACCGGCTCGACGCCGATCCAGAACATCAAGGAGAACTACCCCGACGTCCCGACCAAGGAGTACGACACGTACTCGAAGTGCGTCGAGGACCTCAAGAACGGGCAGGTCGACGCCGTCACCACCGACGAGGCGATCCTCATCGGTTACGCGGCGCAGGACCCGGAGAAGCTGAAGGTCGTCGGCGAGCCGTTCAGCGAGGAGCGCTACGGCATCGGACTCGCCAAGGGCGATGACGCGCTGGCCGAGTACTTCAACACCCAGCTGACCGACGGTGGCGACATCTGGCAGCAGATCTTCGACAACAACCTCGGTGCCTCCGGCGTCAAGGCGACGCAGCCTGAGGTCGACCCGATCGGTTGATCGCATGGGGGTGGCCGACACCATCGGCCGCCCCCATCCGTCAGCAGGGCCATCGCGAGAACACGAATCGACAGGAGCAGCCGTGGGAGTCATCAGCGACCACCTCGATCTCTGGGGTGAAGCACTGTGGGGAACGATCGTGCTGTTCCTGGGCGGCGGCCTCATCGCCCTGGTGCTGGGACTGATCGTGGGAGCGGCACGGGTGTCCCCGGTGCCGATCGCCCGCGCAGTCGGGGGCATTTACGTGAACTGGATCCGTAACACCCCGCTCACCCTCGTGATGTTCTTCTTCGCGTTCTGCCTGCCGATCCTTCTCGGCGAGCGGGTCAACTCCCTGCTGCTCGCAGTCATCGCACTCGGGCTCTACACCGCGACCTACGTCGCCGAGGCTCTGCGCGCCGGCATCAACACGGTGCCGGTCGGGCAGGCCGAGGCAGCGCGAGCGATCGGTCTCAACTTCGGTCAGGTCATGCGCTACGTCGTCCTGCCGCAGGCCACGCGCTCGGTGGTCCCGCCGATGATGAGCGTCCTCATCGCCCTCATGAAGAACACCACGGTGGCGGCCGGCTTCTCGGTCGTCAACCTCGGCACCATCCGCGCGGCACTCAGCGAGCGCGGCGAGAACGCGCTCGTCGTTCTGCTGTGGGTCATGGTCATCTTCGTGGTCCTGGTGCTGCTGCTCGCCTGGGTGCAGCGAACGCTAGAGAACAAGTGGAGGATCGCGCGATGAGTTCCGTCCTGTTCGACGTCCCCGGCCCCCGTGCCATCGCCCGCAACCGCCTCATCGGAGTCGCGACGGTGCTCGTCGTCCTCGCCGTGCTCGGCTGGGTCGTGTGGCGGCTGTTCGCCACCGGGCAGTTCACCGCCGAGAAGTGGAACATCTTCACGTTCTCCGCCGTCTGGGTCCGTTTCGGTGAAGGACTGCTGGCCACGCTGGCGGCCTTCGGTGCCGCCGGAGTCGGCTCGATCATCCTCGGCTTCGTCCTCGGCATCGGTCGCCTCTCGGAGCATGCCTGGGTGCGTGAGCCGGTCCGCTGGATCATCGAGGTGCTGCGGGCCGTGCCCGTCCTCGTGCTGATGATGCTGCTGTACTACGGCCTGCCCGTGCTCGGCGTGAAGATGCCGCCCTACTGGGCGGTCGTGATCGCGCTCATCGTCTACAACGGGTCGGTGCTCGCCGAGGTGCTGCGGGCCGGCATCGAGTCGCTGCCCCGCGGACAGTCCGAGGCGGGATACGCGATCGGACTGCGCAAGACCGGGGTGATGTACTTCATCCTGATCCCGCAGGCCGTGCGGGCCATGATGCCCGTGATCATCGCGCAGCTCGTCGTCGCGCTGAAGGACACGGCGCTCGGGTTCATCATCACGTACCAGGAACTCCTCTACGTGATCAACCAGATCGGCAACCAGGCGCCCTACGGCTCCCCGTTGATCCCCGCCGCGATCATCGGCGGATCGATGTACGTCGCCGTGTGTCTCCTGCTCTCCTACGTCGCCTACCGCCTGCAGCGTCGCGCCAAGCGCTCGCCGAAGGCCGGACCCGCAGTGCCCGATCCCCGTCAGCACGGCGGCGAGACGAACACCTCGCTCATCGTGCTGCAGGGGGACGGGGCCGAGCCGACGCGCTGATCAGCGAAAGGGACCCACGCGCCCCCGGTAGACTCGATTCTCGTGTCAGAGTCTCCTGAAATCACCCCGGAAGCGGTCGAAGCCGCTGTCGCCGACGCCCTCTCGGCGATCGCCGCAGCCGCCGACACCGCCGAGCTGAAGGCGGCTCGCGCCGCACACGTCGCGGAGGGTTCGCCGCTCGCGGTCTTGAACGCCTCGATGCGCCAGGTCGCCCCCGAGAACAAGGCCGCGTTCGGCAAGCTCGTGGGGCAGGGGCGCGGGCAGGTGACGCAGGCGCTCGCCGCCAAGGAGGCCGAGCTGGCCGCAGCCGAGGTCGCTGCGCGTCTCGAGTCCGAGCGCGTCGACATCACGGCGGTGCCCTCGCGCACGCGGGTCGGCGCCCGGCACCCGCTCACGCTGCTCCAGGACCAGGTCTGCGACATCTTCGTCGGCATGGGCTGGGAGATCGCGGAGGGACCGGAGCTCGAGCACGAGTGGTTCAACTTCGACGCCCTGAACTTCGACGTCGACCACCCTGCCCGCCAGGAGCAGGACACGTTCTACGTCGACCCGACCTCGCGCCACCTCGTCATGCGAACGCACACGAGCCCGGTGCAGGTGCGCTCGATGCTCGACCGCGACGTGCCGATCTACGTGCTGTGCCCGGGGCGCGTGTACCGCACCGACGAGTTCGACGCCACGCACCTGCCGGTGTTCACCCAGTTCGAGGGCCTCGTGATCGACAAGGGCATCACGATGGCGCACCTCAAGGGCACGCTCGACCACTTCGCGAAGCAGCTGTTCGGCCCCGAGGCCGAGACGCGCTTCCGCACCAACTACTTCCCCTTCACCGAGCCCTCCGCCGAGCTCGACCTGTGGCACCCGACCTTCAAGGGCGGCGCGCGCTGGATCGAGTGGGGCGGTTGTGGCATGGTCAACCCGAACGTGCTGCGCGCGGCCGGGATCGACCCCGAGGTGTACAGCGGCTTCGCGTTCGGCATGGGCATCGAGCGGGGACTGATGTTCCGCAGCGATGTGCAGGACATGCGCGACATGGCCGAGGGTGATGTCCGTTTCAGCGAGCAGTTCGGGATGGTGGTGTGATGCGCGTCCCGCTTTCGTGGTTGCGTGAGTACGTCGATCTGGCAGCGGATGCCACGCCCGAGGATGTCCTCGCGGCACTGGTGACCGTCGGCTTCGAAGAGGAGGACGTGCATCGGTTCGAGATCTCCGGTCCCGTCGTCGTCGGGCAGGTCGTCTCGATCGAGGCCGAGCCGCAGTCCAACGGCAAGACCATCAACTGGTGCCAGGTCGACGTGGGCGAGGCGAACGGCGGCATCCGCGGGATCGTCTGCGGTGCGCACAACTTCGTCGCCGGCGACAAGGTCGTAGTCACCCTCCCCGGCGCCGTGCTGCCGGGGCCGTTCCCGATCGCCGCCCGCAAGACCTACGGTCACGTCTCCGACGGCATGATCGCCTCGGCGCGCGAACTGGGCCTGGGCGACGAGCACAACGGCATCGTCGTGCTCTCCGACCTCGGCATCGACGCGCCCGTCGGCGCCGACGCGATCGCGCTGCTGGGCCTCGACGACGTCGCGGTCGAGATCAACGTCACCCCCGACCGCGGCTACGCGTTCTCCCTGCGCGGCGTCGCCCGCGAGTACGCGCACGCCACAGGGGCGGCCTTCCGCGACCCGGCGGAGCGCGACTTCGCCGAGCTTCAGCCCGGCACCGGACACACGACCGTGGTCGATGACGTCGCCCCCGTGCGTGGCCGCGTCGGCGCGAGCGAGTTCGTGACCCGCGTCGTGCGCGGCGTCGACCCCTCACGTCCGACTCCGCCGTGGATGATCGCGCGGCTCAGCCTCGCGGGCATGCGCTCGCTGGGCATCCTGATCGACATCACCAACTACGTGATGCTCGAACTGGGGCAGCCGCTGCACGGCTACGACCTCGACAAGCTCGCGGGCGGCATCACGGTCCGCCGCGCCACCCCCGGCGAGAAGATGACCACCCTCGACGGCGTCGAGCGCGCGCTGCACGTCGAAGACCTGCTCATCACCGACGGGTCCGGCCCGATCGGCCTCGCCGGCGTCATGGGCGGCGGAACGACCGAGATGAGCGAAACCACGCGCAACGTGCTCATCGAGGCGGCGAACTTCGACCCGATCACGATCGCCCGCACCGCGCGTCGACACAAGCTGCCGAGTGAGGCCTCCAAGCGCTTCGAGCGCGGTGTGGACCCGCTCATCCCGTTCGTCGCCGCGCGCCGTGCAGCCGACCTGATGGTCGAGCTCGCCGGGGGCACGCTGACCGAAGAGGGCGGTGCACTGTTCGCCGAGGTCTTCGTCGAAGCGATCGAGCTGCCGGCCGGCTTCGTGCAGGGGCTCATCGGCGTCGACTACACCGACGACGAGATCACCGGCGCGCTGACCACCATCGGTGCCGACGTCACCGCTTCCGAAGGCGGATCCGGATGGACCGTGATCCCGCCGACCTGGCGCCCCGACCTCACCGACAAGTGGACGCTCGCCGAGGAGGTCGCCCGCATCCACGGACTCGACCGCATCCCCTCGGTGCTGCCGACGCCGCCGTCCGGCCGCGGGCTCACAGCGCACCAGCAGGGACGCCGCCGCGTGGCCGACGCGCTGGCCGCCGCCGGCCTGGTCGAGACACCGTCGTTCCCGTTCACGACCGAGGTGCAGAACGACCTCCACGGCTCCGCCTCGGGAGAGCACCTGCCGAGCATCCGCCTGGCGAACCCGCTCGACGGGCAGGCGCCGTTCCTGCGCCGCTCGCTCATCCCTGGCCTGCTGCAGACCGCGCACCGCAACATCTCGCGCGGACTCACCGACCTGGCGATCTTCGAGACGGGTGCCGTGTTCCTCCCGGAGCCGGGTGTCGAGTACGGCACCGACGAGGTGCCGCCGCTGGGTGAGCGCCCGTCCGATGCGACGCTCGCGGCACTGAACGCCTCGATCCCGCCGCAGCACCGGTTCGTCTCGGCGCTGCTGACGGGCCACGTTGCGCCGCGTCAGCCCGGACGCCCCGCCGAGGCCGCTGGCCTGACCGAGGCGCTGGACGCGGTCCGTGTGATCGCGGCAGCAGCCGGAGTCGAGATCGACGTGGTCCAGGCTGAGCGTGCAGCTCTCCACCCGGGACGCACCGGGTCGCTGCGCGTCGCCGGCGAAGAGGTCGGCTATGTCGGCGAGCTGCACCCCACGGTGGCTGAGGGGGCGGATCTGCCCGGGCGCGCGACGGTGTTCGAAATCGACCTCGACCGCATCCTGACGCTCGCGGGCGGTCGGGTCGTCGCGGCATCGCTGTCGACGTTCCCCGCGGCGACGCAGGACGTCTCGCTCACGCTCCCCGCGGACGTACCGGCCGCCGACGTGCAGGCCGCACTCGCCGAGGGCGCGGGGGCGCTGCTCGAATCGGTGCGACTGGTGGACGACTACCGCGGCGAAGGTGTGCCGGAAGGCTCGAAGAGCTTGACCTTCGCATTGCGCTTCCGCGCCGACGACCGCACGCTCACGGCAGCCGAGGCCACCGAGGCCAAGCTCGCCGGTGTGGAGGTCGCGGCCCAGCGCTTCGGAGCCGCACTGCGCGACTGAGTCGTCTCCGCGGAGGCCCTGATCTGCTCTGAGCGGAAGGGCTTCCGCGGGTGCCGCGTTCCTGGTGACATGGGTCCATGACGGACGTGTTGATCCTCGGTGGAACGGGCTGGCTCTCCGGGCGCATCGCCCGCCGATGGCTGGATGCGGGGGCCACGGTGACATGTCTCGCTCGCGGGGCGAGGCCTGCGTCCGACGGTGCCGAGCTCGTACGTGGAGACCGCGACGATCCCGCGGCGTACACCGCGCTCACCCGGCGGGACTGGGATCACGTGGTGGATATCTCGTCGCAGGCGTCGCAGGTCGAGGCGGCCGTCGCTGCCCTCGGCGAGCGTGTCGCGCGGTGGACCTACGTGTCTTCCCTGTCGGTCTACTCCGACGACGAGACGGTCGGTGCGGACGAGTCGGCACCGCGGCATCCGTCCGCCCGCCCCGGTGACGAGTACGAGTACGGGGCGCAGAAGGCTGCGGCCGAGGACGCCGTGGGCACCCTGGGCGATCGTGCGCTCATCGTGCGACCGGGACTCATCGTCGGCGAAGGCGACCCCAGCGATCGATTCGGTTACTGGGCAGCGGCGTTCGCGCGGGCGGGTGGGGAACCGGTCCTGTCGCCGCCGCTCGAGGGGAAGAGCGCCCAGGTGATCGACGTGGACGATCTCGCCGAATCCATCGTCGCGGCGACCGTGAGCGGGCCGGTCAACGCCATCGGCGACGCGCAGCCCTTCGACGAGGTATTGCGCGAGATCCGGACCGCCGCGGGTCATACCGGCGAGATCGTGGTCGCCGAGGAGGACTGGCTCGTCGCACACGGGGTCCAGCACTGGGCGGGGCCCAGATCCCTGCCGCTGTGGCTGCCCCCGGGGATGACGGGCTTCATGACCCGGTCTAACAGCGCGTACCGCGATGGAGGTGGTCGGCTGCGGCCGCTGACCGACACCGTCCGTACCGTCGTCGCCGATGAGCGGGCGCGCGGGGTCGACCGCGACCGTCGTGCCGGACTCGCCCGCGCGGAGGAATTGACGCTCCTGGCCGATCGTTAGACGTTCCTGGCCGATCGCTAGACTCTGAGCAGTGACACGGGGTGCCGCATCCGCGGCTGAGAACAGACCCGTCGAACCTGATCTAGTTCGTACTAGCGAAGGGATGTCGCGATGAGCGATCTTCTGCGTCCTGATTCCATCACCGATCTGCCCGGCGCCGCCGCCGCCCTGTGGGGGGTGCTGCGCGAGACGCCCCCACTGACGCACTGCATCACCAACACGGTCGTCGCCGGGTTCACCGCCAACGTGCTGCTCGCCCTGGGGGCTGCCCCGGCCATGGTCGACATCGTCGGAGAGGCCGAGATGTTCGCCGGTGTCGCGTCCGGTGTGCTGATCAACCTGGGAACGCCCACTCCTGAGCAGCGCGCGGCGAGTCTCGAGGCTGTCGCCGGGGCTGCGACCGCCGGAACACCGTGGGTGCTCGATCCGGTCGCGATCGGGGCCCTGCCGATCCGCACCGCGCTCGCGCATCAGCTGGCGGGGCAGCGTCCGACGGCGATCCGCGGTAACGCCTCGGAGATCCTCGCGCTCGCCGGGCTCAGCGCCGGCGGTCGGGGAGTGGATGCCACGGACAGCACGGATGCCGCAGCCGACGCGGCTGCTGCTCTCGCGCGACGGACCGGTGGCGTGATCGCGGTGTCCGGTCCGGTCGACCTCGTCACCGACGGGGAGCGGGTGTTGCGCCTCGCGAACGGGCACGAGCTGCTGACCAGGGTCACCGGCGGGGGCTGCGCTCTCGGGGCCGTGATGGCCGCATTCCTGGGTACCGCGCGCAATACCGGACACGATGCCCTCACGGCCGTCGCCGCCGCGAGCCTCGTGTACACGATCGCGGCCGAGCGCGCCGCCACGATCTCGACCGGCCCCGGCAGCTTCGCCGTGGCGCTGTTGGACGCCCTCGCCTCCGTGGGCCCCGCCGACGTGATCGCGGACGCCCGTGTGCAGGCGGGTGCGCTGTGAACGCCGACCTCTCCCTCTACCTGGTCACCGATCCCACGCTCTGCGGCGACCGCGGCGTCGTCGATACCGTCCGCCGTGCCGTCGACGGGGGCGTGCGCATCGTGCAGCTCCGCGACAAGACCGCGTCCGATGCCGAGACGGCCGAGCAGCTGCTTGCACTGTCGCAGGCGATCGACGGTCGTGCGCTGCTCGTGGTGAACGACCGACTGGATGCCGCGATCGCCGCCCGCGCCCGCGGTGCACGCGTCGACGGCGTGCACCTGGGTCAGGGGGACGCGTCGGTGCTGCAGGCGCGCGAGGCTCTCGGGCCGGATGCGCTGATCGGCCTCACCGCGAACAGTGCGGCGCACCTCGACGCGGTTCTCGCGTTGCCCGCCGGAACCGTCGACTATCTCGGCGTCGGGGTGATCCGTCCGACCTCGACCAAGCGGGATCACCCCGACCCCCTCGGCGTGGAAGGGTTCCGTGACTTCGTGAGGCGCAGCCCGCTCCCGTGCGTGGCGATCGGCGGCGTCGGCATCGACGACACCGAGGCGCTTCGCGATGCCGGTTCCGCCGGGCTCGCCGTGGCCTCGGCGCTGTGTGCGGCCGAGGATCCCGCCGCGACCGCCCGGGAGTTCCGGCGACGCTGGCTCGCGGGGTCGGTGCCACGGGTGCTCAGCATCGCGGGGAGTGATCCTTCGGGAGGGGCGGGTATCCAGGCCGACCTCAAGTCCATCGCCGCGAACGGCGGCTACGGCATGGCCGTCCTCACCGCGCTGACGGCGCAGAACACGCAGGGTGTCCGGGCGGTGCATGTGCCGCCGGCGGACTTCCTCCGTGCCCAGCTCGACGCGGTGTCGGACGACGTCGTGATCGATGCGGTGAAGATCGGGATGCTGGCCGAGACGGAGGTGATCCGCGCGGTGGGCGAGTGGCTCGATCGGGTGCGTCCGCCCGTCGTCGTGCTCGACCCGGTCATGGTCGCGACGTCGGGGGACAGGCTCCTCTCTCCGGATGCCGAGGCGGAGCTGCGGAGTCTGCTCGGTCGCGCGACGCTGGTCACCCCGAATCTCGCCGAGCTCGCGGTGCTGACCGGTCGTGACATCGTCGATTGGGCCGACGGCATCACCGCCGCCGAGGAGCTGTCGGCCGAGATCGGTGCCGCCGTGCTCGTCAAGGGCGGTCATCTCACCGGCGACGAAGCTCCGGATGCGCTGGTCGACACGCGTCGCGGCCTTCGCCAGGAGTTCACCGGCCCGCGCATCGTGACGTCGAGCACGCACGGCACGGGCTGCTCGCTCTCTTCGGCCCTGGCCACGCTGCTGGCACAGGGGAGTGATCCCGAGGAGGCGGTACGCGCGGCACGCGCCTGGCTCCGCGAGTCCCTCCGCGCGGGGGACGGGCTGCGCGTGGGGCGCGGACACGGCCCGATCAGCCACTTCGCCGGCCTCTGGGAGCGTGGTGGCACGGCGACGCGACCGGGGTCGACCGACATCGCCGCGGACTGGTGGCAGGAGATCGCCGGTATCCGCGCGGGGATCGACGAGCTGCCGTTCATCCGCGCGCTCGCCGACGGCTCTCTCGAGCGCGCGCCGTTCCTGTCGTACCTCGCCCAGGACGCGCTGTATCTGCGCGACTATGCCCGCGTGCTGGCCGAAGCCGCCCGCCTCGCGCCGACCTCGGCCGAGCAGGCGTTCTGGGCGGACTCCGCCCACGGTTCGATCGTCGGCGAGCTCGAACTGCACGCGTCCTGGCTGACCCCGTCGCAGGGTGTGAGCGCGGCGACGTTCGCGGCGGAGCCCTCCGCGGTAACGACGGCATACCTCGACCACCTGCGGTCCGTCGCCTTCGCCGGTGACTACGCCGAGATCGTCGCCGCGGTACTCCCGTGCTTCTGGCTCTACACGGATCTCGGTCGGCGTCTGCACGCGGGAGAGTTCGGTGAATACGCGACCGATCCGCAACATCCCTACGCGTCCTGGCTCGCGACATATGCCGACCCCGCGTTCGAGGAGGCGACCCGGACGGCGATCGAGCACGCGACCGCCGCCGCTGCGGCGGCGGACGCCGATACCAGGGCGCGGATGCGGCGGGCATTCGTGTCATCGAGTGAGCACGAGCTCGCCTTCTTCGCCGCTCCGCTGGAGTCGCCGCCGGCCACATGACGGTCCGGATTTGCGGTGGCTGCCGGGGCCGCGCTACTGTCGCGACATGCCTTCGGCCGCCACCGCTTCTTCGACGCTCGCTCCGAGCGTCATCGCTGTGCGCCGACGCCGCGGCCGCCGACTGTAGGCGACCCCGCCCTCCTGCCTGCGCCCGCGCGGCGGTCGAGAGCCGGTGTCGCCGCCTCCGGCCCCGCCCCCGGTCCTCCTTTCGAGGAAGGACCCGACCGTTAAGGTAGAAGCATGACGTATTCCGTCGCCGTCTCCGGCGCATCCGGCTACGCAGGCGGCGAGATCCTACGCCTCCTGGCCGACCATCCCGACATGGAGATCCGCACCGTCACGGCGCATTCGAACGCCGGACAGCCTCTCGTCGACCACCAGCCGCATCTGCGTTCACTCGCGCACCTCACCCTGGAGGACACGACGCCGGAGATCCTCGCAGGTCACGACATCGTGTTCCTCGCGCTTCCGCACGGGCAGTCGGGGCAGTACACCGACGCCCTGGGCGACGCGCCGCTCGTGATCGACGCGGGTGCCGATCACCGACTCACGTCGGCGTCGGCCTGGGATGCGTTCTACGGCGGCACCTTCCACGAACCGTGGACATACGGTGTCCCCGAGCTCCTCGTCGATGGAGTGAAGCAACGCGAGCACCTCCGCGGGGCGACGCGCATCGCTGCCCCGGGCTGCAACGCCTCCACGGTGAGTCTCAGCCTCGCCCCGGGTGTCGCGGCCGGAGTCATCGACCCCGCCGACATCGTCTCGGTGCTGGCCGTCGGCCCGTCCGGAGCCGGCAAGAGCCTGAAGACCAACCTCCTCGGCAGCGAGATCCTCGGTACCGCGAATCCCTATGCGGTCGGCGGAACCCACCGGCACATCCCCGAGATCCGTCAGGCGCTCGCCGCGGCGTCCGGGGCGGATGCCGCGGGCATCCGCATCTCGTTCACCCCGGTGCTCGTCCCCATGTCGCGGGGCATCCTCGCCACCTCGACGGCGCCGATCGTCGACGGCGCGACCGATGCGCAGATCCGCGATGCCTGGCAGAGCGCCTACGGCGACGAGACGTTCGTGCAGTTGCTGCCGGAGGGGCGCTTCCCCCGAACGGCCGACGTGCTCGGAGCCAACACCGCGCTCATCGGTCTCGCGATCGATCGCGCCGCCAACCGGGTCACGGTGGTCACAGCCGTCGACAACCTCGTCAAGGGCACCGCCGGCGCTGCCATCCAGTCCATGAACATCGCGCTGGGTCTTCCCGAGAACCGCGCCCTCTCAGTGAACGGAGTCGCGCCGTGAGCGTCACCGCCCCCGCAGGATTCGAGGCGGCCGGTGTCGCCGCAGGACTGAAGTCCACCGGCAAGCCCGATGTCGCCGTCGTCGTCAACCGGGGGCCGCGCAAGGTCGGTGCCGCCGTCTTCACGAGCAACCGCGCCAAGGCGAACCCGATCATCTGGTCGCAGCAGGCGGTCGCCGACCGCATCGTCGAGGCCGTGGTGCTCAACTCCGGCGGGGCGAACTGCTTCACCGGGGCCTTCGGGTTCCAGACCACGCACCAGACCGCCGAGAAAGCCGCCGAGCTCCTCGGAGTGAGCGCCGGTGACGTGCTGATCTGCTCCACCGGACTCATCGGCACCGGCGACGAGACCTTCCGGCAGCGGGTGCTCTCCGGCACGGAGCAGGCGATCGCCGCGCTCAGTGCCGACGGGGGCGACGCCGCCGCGCAGGCGATCATGACCACCGACACCGTGGCGAAGACCGCCGTGATCAGCCGTGACGGATGGACGATCGGCGGCATGGCGAAGGGCGCGGGCATGCTCGCACCGGGTCTCGCCACGATGCTCGTGGTGATCACGACCGACGCGGTCCTCGAGCCGCTGCAGGCCGACGACGTGCTGCGCCGCGCGACGGGGCAGACGTTCGACCGGCTCGACTCCGACGGGTGCATGTCGACGAACGACCAGGTCACGCTGCTCGCCAACGGCGCATCCGGAGTCGTCCCCGACCTCGACGACTTCGCCGCCGCACTGACCGAGCTGTCGCAGGAGCTTGCGGTGAAGCTGCAGGGCGATGCCGAAGGCGCCAGCCACGACATCACCATCGAGGTGCAGCACGCGGCGTCCGAGCAGGATGCGGTCGAGGTCGGCCGATCCGTCGCGCGCAACAACCTCTTCAAGGCCGCGATCTTCGGGAACGACCCGAACTGGGGCCGCGTGCTCGCCGCGATCGGCACCACGAACGCGCAGTTCGACCCCTACGACGTGGACGTCTGGATGAACGGCGTCCGCGTCTGCACCGAGGGCGGCCCGGATCGCCCCCGGGAAGAGGTCGATCTGACGCCGCGCGCCACGCACCTCGTGATCGATCTCAAGGTGGGGGACTCGACGGCCACCGTGCTCACGAACGACCTCACCCACGATTACGTGCACGAGAACAGCGCATACGCCTCATGACCGACATCCAGGACACTCCCGCCGAGGTCGCCGCGCAGAAGGCCACCACTCTCATCGAGTCGCTGCCGTGGCTGAAGGAGTTCCGCGACCAGATCGTCGTCATCAAGTACGGCGGAAACGCGATGGTGTCGGAGGAGCTGCAGGATGCCTTCGCCCAGGACATCGCCTACCTCCGTTACGTCGGCGTGCTGCCGGTCGTCGTGCACGGCGGTGGTCCGCAGATCTCGAACATGCTGCAGCGACTCGAGATCCCCAGCGAGTTCAAGGGGGGCTACCGCGTCACCAACACCGAGGCGATCAGCGTCGTGCGCATGGTGCTCACGGGTCAGGTCAACCCGCAGCTCGTGTCGAAGATCAACTCGCACGGTCCGATCGCGACGGGTCTCAGCGGTGAGGATGCGGGACTCTTCGGCGGACGCCGTCGCGGCGTCGTGATCGACGGGGAAGAGGTCGACCTCGGCCGCGTCGGCGACGTCGTGGAGGTCGATCCGACCCCCGTGCTCGATCACCTCGCCGCCGGACGCATCCCGGTCGTGTCGAGCATCGCGCCCGACCTCGATCACCCCGGTCAGTCGCTCAACGTCAACGCCGATGCTGCGGCCGCCGCTCTCGCGGTGTCGTTGCACGCGCGCAAGCTCGTGATCCTCACGGATGTACCGGGTCTCTATGCCGACTGGCCGAACCGCGACTCGCTCGTCTCGCACCTCACGTCGGAAGCCCTCATCGAGATGCTGCCGAAGCTCGAATCGGGGATGATCCCGAAGATGCGGGCCTGCCTCGACGCGGTCGAGGGTGGCGTCGATGCGGCAGCGATCATCGACGGCCGAGTGCCGCATTCGGTGCTCGTCGAACTTTTCACCAGCAAGGGAATCGGGACCGAAGTGGTCTTGGGAAAGAATGAGGTGACGGCATGACCGTCTGGCAGGACGACGCGGCACGCGATCTCGTGCTCAACGCAGGGGACCGGCTCGCGATGCTGGTCCGCGGCGAGGGCTCGTATCTGTGGGATGCCGACGGCCGACGCCACCTCGACTTCCTCGCGGGTATCGCGGTGACCTCCCTCGGGCATGCGCACCCGGCCTTCGTGGAGGCGGTCTCGACGCAGGCAGCCACGCTCGCCCATGTGTCGAACTACTTCGCCACTCCGCCCCAGCTCGCACTCGCCGCACGGCTCAAGCGTCTCGCGGGTGCCGGTATCGACGGGCGGGTGTTCTTCTCGAACTCGGGCGCCGAGGCCAACGAGGCCGCCTTCAAGCTCGCCCGCCTGCACGGTGGCGCCGAGCGCACGCGCATCCTCGCGCTCGAGAACGGCTTCCACGGACGCACGATGGGGTCGCTCGCGCTCACCGCGAAGGCGTCGATGCGCGCGCCGTTCGAGCCGATGCCCGCCGGTGTGGAGCACATCCCCGCCACGATCGAGGCCCTCGAGGCGGCGATGGACGACCGCGTCGCCGCCATCATCGTCGAGCCCATCCAGGGTGAGGCCGGCGTCGTCGAGCTGCCGGAGGGCTACCTCGCCGCCGCGCGCTCGCTGACCCTCGCTCACGGCGCGCTGCTGATCGTGGATGAGATCCAGACGGGTGCGGGCCGCACGGGAGAGTGGTTCGGGTTCAGCCACGAGGGCATCACGCCCGACGCGATCACGCTCGCCAAGGGCATCGGCGGCGGCTTCCCGATCGGCGCTCTGGTCACCTACGGTGCCGCGAGCGCCCTCTTCACCCCGGGCTCGCACGGCTCGACCTTCGGCGGAAACCCGCTCGCGACCGCTGTCGCCGACGCCGTGCTCGCCGAGATCGAGAGCGCCGGCCTGGTGGAGAACGCGGCCCGTCGTGGGGCGGAGCTGCGGGAGATCCTCCTCGGCCTCGACTCCCCGCTTATCGCGGGCGTGCGTGGACGTGGTCTGCTCGTCGGTGTCGCGCTCACCGCTCCGGTCGCCGGCGCGGTGGTCGCGGCTGCGCAGGAGCGCGGCCTCATCGTCAACGCCGCCAACCCCGAGACCGTGCGCATCGCGCCCGCCCTCACCATCGGCGACGCCGAACTCGCCGAGTTCCGCGAGCTGTTCACGGCTTCCCTCGCCGACGTCCAGGCCTCTGTTGCCGGAAAGGTATCCGCATGACCCGCCACCTGCTGCGCGACGACGACCTGACCCCCGCCGAGCAGGCCGAGATCCTCGATCTCGCCATCGAGCTGAAGAAGGACCGCTGGGCCGACAAGAGTCTCGCGGGCCCGCAGACCGTCGCAGTGATCTTCGACAAGTCCTCCACGCGCACCCGCGTCTCGTTCGCGGTGGGCATCGCCGACCTCGGCGGCTCCCCCCTCATCATCTCGACCGCGAGCAGCCAGCTCGGCGGCAAGGAGACCCCGTCCGACACTGCGCGGGTGCTCGAGCGCCAGGTCGCGGCCATCGTGTGGCGCACCTACGCGCAGTCCGGACTCGAGGAGATGGCGGCAGGAACGCGCGTCCCCGTGATCAACGCGCTGTCGGACGACTTCCACCCGTGCCAGCTGCTCGCCGACCTGCTGACGATCCGTGAGCACAAGGGCGAACTGAAGGGGCTCACGCTCACCTTCCTCGGTGATGGCCAGAGCAACATGGCGCACTCCTACGCGCTCGCGGGTGTCACGGCCGGCATGCACGTGCGCATCGCCTCGCCCGAGGACTACGCCCCTCGTGCCGACGTCATCGAGGACGCCGATCGCCGTGCCGCCGAGACCGGCGGTTCGATCGCGCTCTACACCGATCCGGTCGAGGCCGCAGCCGGTGCCGACGTCGTCGTCACCGACACCTGGGTCTCGATGGGCAAGGAGGAGGAGAAGCTCGCGCGCATCCGCGATCTCGGCGGCTACAAGGTCACCCCCGAGACGATGACGCTCGCCGACCCCGAGGCGATCTTCATCCACTGCCTCCCCGCCGATCGCGGCTACGAGGTCGACTCCAGCGTGATCGACGGGCCGCAGAGTGTGGTCTGGGACGAGGCCGAGAACCGGCTGCATGCGCAGAAGGCCCTCCTGGTCTGGCTGCTCGGCAAGAAGGACGCGTGATGGCCGACTCCTCGCACGAAGGCACCAACGAGGGCGCGCTCTGGGGTGCCCGCTTCGCCACCGGGCCGTCGCCGGAGCTGGTGGAGCTCAGCCGCTCCACGCACTTCGACTGGATCCTCGCGCCGTACGACATCGCCGGCTCCCACGCGCATGCCACGGCGCTCGAGGCGGCCGGATATCTCGAGCCCGATGAGGCGCGGCGGATGCACGAGGGGCTGGATGCCGTAGCCCGCAAGGTCGCCGACGGCGTCCTGCGCCCGGTGCCGACCGACGAGGACGTGCACGGCGCGCTCGAGCAGGCGCTGATCGCCGAGCTCGGGCCGGAGCTGGGCGGGCGCCTCCGCGCCGGTCGCAGCCGCAACGACCAGATCGCGACGCTGGTGCGCATGTATCTGATCGACCATGCGCGGGTGATCGCCCGTGACATCCTGCGGGTCATCGACGCGCTGGTCGCCCAGGCCGAGGCCCACCCCGATGCCATCCTCCCCGGGCGCACGCACCTGCAGCATGCGCAGCCCGTGCTCCTCGCCCACCACCTGCAGGCGCACGGCTGGCCGCTCGTGCGCGAACTCGAACGCCTGGTGGACTGGCGTCGTCGTGCCGGTGTCTCGCCCTACGGCGGGGGAGCGCTGGCCGGTTCCACGCTCGGTCTCGACCCCGCGCTCGTGGCGACCGAGCTCGGACTCGACCGCCCGGCCGAGAATTCCCTCGACGGCACCGCCGCCCGCGATGTGGTGGCGGAGTTCGCCTTCATCACGGCCATGACGGGTGTCGACATCTCGCGCCTGTCCGAGGAGATCATCCTCTGGAATACCCGCGAGTTCGGTTTCGTCACGCTCGACGACGGGTACTCGACGGGGTCGAGCATCATGCCGCAGAAGAAGAACCCCGACATCGCCGAGCTCGCGCGAGGCAAGTCGGGCCGTCTCATCGGCAACCTCTCCGGGCTGATGGCCACGCTCAAGGGGCTCCCGCTGGCGTACAACCGCGATCTGCAGGAGGACAAGGAGCCGGTCTTCGACTCGGTGCAGACCCTGGAGGTGGTGCTCCCCGCGTTCGCCGGCATGATCGCGACGCTGCGTTTCGACACCGAGCGGATGGCGGCGCTGGCGCCCCAGGGCTTCTCGCTCGCGACGGATGTAGCGGAGTGGCTGGTGAAGCGGCGGGTGCCGTTCCGCGACGCCCACGAGATCTCCGGCGCGCTCGTGCGTGCGTGTGAAGAAGAGGGGATCGGGCTGGAAGACGCTTCCGATGAACTGCTGTTGTCGGTGTCCCCGCATCTCGTCCCCGAGGTCCGCGAGGTCCTCACGATCGAGGGTTCGGTCGCGTCTCGGACCGGTGTCGGCGGCACCGCACCGGTCCGCGTCGCGGAGCAGCGCGCCGAGCTCGTCGCCCGCGCCCAGGCCGCCGCCCACGCGCTCGGCCTGTAGCCGGACTCGCGGTCGGCGGCCGTGTCGAGCTCAGTGCAGTTCGGCGTCGGCCGCGGACCGCGCCCACCGGGTGAACCGTACGGTGAGACCCGCACGTGTCGGGGCGGCGAGGAAGGGCCCGGCGGATGCCGCTGCCTGGCCGTCGAACGGAGCGACCCGCACGAGCCGCCACGGCTCCTCGGCGGTGCGCGCCCGCACGATCACGGAGTCCGCCCAGCGGCTCACGCGCACTGTGATCTCGCTCTCGAGCCACTCGTCGACGAAGCCGACGGACCAGTCCGACCCTCCGTCGGTGACCACGGCGCCGAGCCCGAGGTGGTCGTCGGCGTACTCGACGCCGGTCTTCACCCAGTGCTCGTCGTCGATCCGCACGAAGATGCCCGCCTGGTCGAACTGGCCGTCCCACGGCGCCCGGAACGACACCTCCATCGCCTCGCCCACGGCGAGCGGTGCGAGCAGGGCGTGTTCGGTGTCGTGCACGAACCCGTAGGCGGTGTGCCGCCAGGCGTCGCTGCCTTCGATGGCAGTGACGTCGAAGTGCTCGGCGTCTTCCACGGCGGCGGGGTCGTGGGTCCAGGTTCCCTCGGACCAGGCAATGATGCTTGAATCAGGCATATTTCCATTCCATAACCACATAGTGCATATAACTAAGAATATTCGTGATAAGGTTATCGCATGGTCATCGCTGTGATCGCAGACATCGTGGGCTCGCGTGAACTCGGGGACCGCGGCGCCGCACAGCGCGTGCTGGATGAGACCATCGCGCAGGCCGAGATCGACCTGCCGCTGGCGGCGCAGCCGTTGACGCCCACCGTAGGAGACGAGCAGCAGGGCGTCTATCGGGAGCTCGGCGATGCGCTCCGCTCACTCTTCCTCATCCAGTTGCGACTGCCCGAAGGGATCGCCTTCCGGTTCGGCATCGGCGTGGGGGAGGTGCGCGCCGTCGCCTCCGTGCACGGCGAGCTCGCCGACGGGCCGGGCTGGTACGCCGCGCGGGCCGCGATCGAGACCGTGCACTCCCGCGAGCAGCGCGCCGTGCCGCGCACGCGCACCTGGATTGTCGGAGCCCCGGGGCAGGATGAGGTCATGGCGTCGACGATCGCGGTCTCCAATGCCTACCTGCTCGCGCGTGACGAGCTCGTGGGTGCGATGAGTGCGCGCGAGCGGCGACTCACCTACGGGCGCCTGGTCGGCCGCTCGCAGCAGGAGCTCGCGGCGCAGGAGGGCATCTCCCAGCCGAGCGTCTCGAAGTCGCTGCGACGTGCCGGATCCGCCGCGCTCATCGAAGGACTCGCCGCCCTGAAGGGAGAGCCGGCATGATCATCGCCGGATTCACCCTGCTCGCCATCGGAGCCGCAGACCTCGTGCGGCAGTTCGTCCCGCGGCGTTGGATCGGATACCTGGCCGCGGCCGTCGTGCTGCTCCTGCTCGGCAGCGTCAGCGATGCTCTCCTGCCAATGATCGCCGCGCTCGCGTCCGGCGCGCTCTGGGTCTGGTGCATGCCCGACGGGCGGGCGTCGCGCGCCGGCTTCTGGCCCGCCGTCGTCCTCGCTCTCGTCGTCGTCGGAGCCGTGATCTCGATGGGCGCACGCGCCCAGGCCGGTCTCATCGGCGAGGTGTGGCAGTTGCGTTCGCCGTTCGGTGAGGTCACGTTCGACCTGGCGATCCTGGTGCTCGGGGTGTCGGCGTTCCTCCTCGAGTCCGCGAACCTCGTGGTGCGCGCCGCTCTCGACGGCGAACACACCTGGCGCCCCGCCGAGCAGGTCACCGAGGCCACACCCGTCGTCGGGGCTGCATCGGTCGGCGCGGAGATGAGCCAGACCCTCCCAGAACCGACGACAGCCCTCGCAGAACCGACGATGGATCCGGCACCTGTGGTGGCGGCCGCCCCTGATCCGCGGGCCGGCTTCCAGGGCGGGCGACTGATCGGCCCGCTCGAACGCCTCCTCGTCCTGATCCTCACGCTCGCCGCCGCGTACCCGATCCTCGCGGCGATGCTGGCGGCGAAGGGGATCGTCCGCTTCCCGGAGATCTCCCGCGACGGTGAGACCGGCGCCAGAGCCGAGTACTTCCTCGTGGGCAGTCTCGTCAGCTGGGTCATCGCCCTCGGCGCCGCCTTCCTCGTCTGGTGGGCGGCGCACAGCTGACGACGGTTCCGAATCAGCCCACGGAGCGGTACCAGTCCAGCTTCTCCGCGAGTCGCTGCTGTTGCGCGAGAACCTCGGCGAGCTGCTTCTCGACCGTCACCGCGTGCTCTTCGAGAAGCGCTATCCGCTCCGGGATGGAGTCTTCTCGCTGGCAGAGCTGGCCGTAGCGACGCAGGCGTTCCACCGGCATGCCGGTCTCGCGGAGGCACTTGAGGAACTCCAGGAGGCCGAGCTCGGCATCGGTGTACGCGCGATGCCCGCCGGCCGTGCGCGACACCGCGGGCAGGATGCCCTCGCGCTCGTAGTACCGGAGCGTGTCGATGCTGAATCCGGAGCGGGCCGCGGTCTCCGCCGGCGTGTACGTCGTCATGATCCGAGCATAGGACTTGACCTGGAGTGCACTCCAGGTTGCACAGTGAAGTCATGACCAACCGGAACACCCCTGCATCCCCGCTCGTCCTCGGAGCGATGTCATTCGGCACGCTCGTCGACGAGGAGACCTCTTTCGCTCTGCTCGACCGCTTCGTCGACCGTGGCGGCATCTGGATCGACACCGCCGACTGCTACAGCTTCTGGACGAGTGAGACGGGGCAGGGGGGAGCCTCCGAAGAGGTGCTCGGACGCTGGCTGGCGGCGCGTCCGGATGCACGAGCGCAGGTCCGCATCTCGACCAAGGTCGGTGCCGAGCCGCTGTGGCCCGGCTCCTGGCCTGAGCACCGGGCCGGTCTCTCTCCGCGTGCGATCCACGCTGCCGTCGAAGGGAGCCTCGAACGCCTGGGCGTCGACAGGATCGACCTGCTCTGGCTGCACCAGGAGGACCGCACGGTCGCGATCGAGGACACGGTGGACGCCCTCGCGGCGCTCACCGTCGACGGGACGGTGGGCCGTGTCGGCGCCTCCAACCACCCGGCCTGGCGCATCGAGCGCGCCCGCGCGCACGCGAGAAAGATCGGAAGCGTTCCCCTCGACGCGTTCCAGTTGAACAGCACATACCTGCGCACGCGTCCGGGAACGCTTCCTCCCGGAGTGGCGCACCCGTTCGGCGTGCTGAGCGACGAGCAGCGGGACTTCGCCCGGGCGAACGGGATCGAGATCTGGGCGTACACCCCGCTGCTGTCCGGTGCCTATGACAACCCGGAGAAACCCGTGCCCGAGGTGTACGACCACCCCGGGACTGCGCGTCGGCTCGCGGTGCTGGCCGAGATCGCGGCGGCGCGGGACCTCGGCCGAGGGCAGATCGTGCTGGCGTGGCAGCTCGCGCGAGGCATCCGTCCCATCCTCGGCGGCAGCAAGCTCGATCAGCTGGATGTCGCGATGGATGCGGCGTCGATCTCCCTGTCCGTCGAGGAGATCACTCTCCTCGACGAGCCGGCGTGAGGCGATTCGGCGGTGCGCGGCGCTGATAGCCTGGAGCGCGTGTCAACTCCCGATCTGACGACCGCACCCCAGGCGATCGACCCCGCGTTCGAGAACGTGTGGGACGAACTCGTGTGGCGTGGCCTGGTCCAGGTGTCCACCGACCAGGAGGCGCTGCGCGCCCTGCTCGCGGGAGACCCCATCACCTATTACTGCGGCTTCGATCCGACGGCACCGAGCCTGCACCTGGGCAACCTCGTGCAGTTGCTGACGCTGCGCCGCATCCAGCTCGCCGGACACAAGCCTCTCGGTCTGGTCGGCGGGTCCACCGGACTCATCGGCGATCCGCGTCCGACTGCCGAGCGAACGCTGAACACCCGCGAGACCGTCGAGGAGTGGGTCGGGCGGCTTCGCGCGCAGGTCGAGCGCTACCTCAGCTTCGAGGGTGAGAATGCGGCACGCATCGTGAACAACCTCGACTGGACCGCGCCGCTGAGCGCGATCGACTTCCTCCGCGAGATCGGCAAGTACTACCGCGTCGGCACGATGCTCAAGAAGGATGCGGTCGCCGCGCGGCTGAACTCCGACGAGGGCATCAGCTACACCGAGTTCAGCTACCAGATCCTGCAGGGGATGGATTACCTCGAGCTCTACCGCCAGTACGACTGCGTGTTGCAGACGGGTGGGTCCGACCAGTGGGGCAACCTCACCAGCGGGACGGATCTGATCCGCCGCGCCGAGGGCTCGTCCGTGCATGCGATCGGCACACCGCTGATCACCAACAGCGACGGCACGAAGTTCGGCAAGAGCGAGGGCAATGCGATCTGGCTCGACGCCGAGATGTGCAGCCCGTACCGGATGTACCAGTTCTGGCTGAGCACCGCGGATTCCGACGTCGTCGACCGCCTGAAGGTCTTCACGTTCCTGAGCCGCTCGGAGATCGAGGGGTACGCCGAACTCGTGGCGACGGAGCCGTTCCGTCGTGCCGCCCAGAAGCGTCTCGCGCTCGAAGTGGTGGCGACCGTGCACGGCATCGACGCGGCGGCGGCGGTGATCGCGGCATCCGAGGCCCTGTTCGGACAGGGCGATCTGACCGCGCTCGACGCGCAGACACTCCGCACCGCGCTGGAAGAGCTCCCGAATGCGACCGTCGCCACCGGCACCCCGGTGGTGGACGTGCTGGTCGCGACTGGGCTCGTCGCCAGCCTCTCCGAGGCGAGGCGCGCGATCGCGCAGGGCGGTGTCACGCTCGACGGCAACCGCGTCGAAGACGAGACTGCCACGGTCCAGGGCACCCTTCCCGGGGGAGTGTCCGTACTCCGTCGCGGCAAGAAGACCCTTGCCGGCGTCTTCCTCGGCTGAGCCTTCGCGCTTCGGATAGCAGAGCCGGATGCCTTTCACTCCCAGTCACGCGCTCGTCGCGCTGCCGTTCATCCGAACGCCGTTGGTGCCCGCGGCGATCGCGATCGGCGCCATGACGCCGGATCTGCCGCTGTTCGTGCGGGGTGTCGGGCTGAACTACTCGTTCACCCACACGTTCGGCAACATCCTGTGGACGGCACTCCTCGCGTTCGTGCTCTTCCTCGTCTGGCGCGTGATCCTGCGTCCCGCGGTGCCGGAACTCGTGCCGCTGTGGCTGGCGCGTCGGCTCCCGGAGGACTGGCGCGAGGGCGGTGCGGAAGCCGCACGACGAGCCGTCGGCGTGGGGGAGAAGCGCTGGTATCCGGTGCTCCTCGCGGTGTCTTTCCTGATCGGCGTGGCCTCGCACATCCTCTGGGATCTCTTCACGCATGAAGGTCGTGCCGGCGTGCAGCTGCTCCCCGGTCTCGACGCGATGTGGGGTCCGCTGCCCGGATTCAAGTGGCTTCAGCACGGGTCGAGTGTGATCGGCCTGCTCATCATCGGTGTCTGGGCACTGCTCTGGCTGCGTCGACGGGAAGCGCGCGCGGATTTCGCGCAGTCGCTGCCGCAGGGGGTGCGCATCGCGTGGTGGGTCTCGCTTCCGGTGATCCTGGTCGCTGCGCTCGTCTGGGGGATCATCGCGTTCGGTCCCATCGACACGGAGTTCACCGTGCAGCATCTGGCCTATCGCGTGCTGCCTCCGGCATGTGCGCTCTGGGGTGCGATCACCTTCGTGCTCTGCGTCGTTCTGGCGGTTCGCGGCCGTCGTCACCAGATCGCCTGATCCGACCCCCAGAGGTGCGGGGCATCGAACTCGAGGCCGGTCATCGCCGGTCGCGAGGTGACGAGGGACCTGCCGTCGACCTCGAAGCGCGCGAGGTGCGGGCCGACGTCGAACTCGGCCTCCCCTTCCGGCTCCCGGCTGCGCGGCATCCCGAGAAGTTCGGCGGCGATGCGGCGGAGCGAGGTGCCGGCATACCAGGACCCGCCTTCGCCGGTGCGGCGTTGCAGCAGCGCCGTCACCGCGGCGGCGAGCAGGTATCCGGCACTGTGGTCGAGCGCCTGGGCGGGAAGCGTGCCCGGGCGGTCCCCGTCCGGCGACTCGATGAGCGCGATTCCGGATGCCGCCTGGACGAGGCTGTCGAAGCCGGCGCGATCGGGATGCTCCGTGCCCCAGGCACTCAGTTGCGCGACGACCAGGTCCGGATACCGTTCGGCGAGCACACTCGGATGAAGTCCCAGTCGGTCCAGCGCGGCGGGACGGTAGCCGAGCACCACGGCATCGGCGTCTGAGAGCAGGTCGTGCATCTGCGCGGTGCGCGCATCCAACCGTGCCGAGCGCTTGCCGTGCCCGGTGTCGAGGTGCTGCCACTCGGGTTCGGGCAGGTGCGGCGGATCGATGCGCAGCACGTCGGCGCCGAGGAGAGCGAGCGTGCGGGTGCAGACGGGACCGGCGATAACGCGGGTGAGGTCGAGCACGCGCATACCGGCGAGGGGGTGGCGATCATCCTGCGCCGCCGTCGAACGTGAGTGGCGGGAGTGACGACGTGCGGGGGTGTCGGTGCGTCGGACCTCGAGAAGCGGCGTCGCTCGGAGGGCGCGATCAGCGGCGGGGTCCTCGGCGGCCACGGCGACGGCGAGTCCGCCGAGTCGGGTGATCCCCGCGACGGCGTCAGCCGTCGTCCGTTCCTCGAGTGCGACGCGGACCGCATCGGCGTCGGCGTCATCCTGCAGTCCGAGTGCGGTCCGCAGAGCGGCGGAGTGATGCGGATAGTTCCCATGGGTCCTGACCCATCCGTCCGCAGTCCGCCAGAAACCCGAGTAGGGCGACCACACCGGGGGAGCGACGCCGTCGATCGAGAGCACGCGGTCGCTCCGGTAGGCGGTGGCCACACGGTGCGGGTCGATGAGCGCGGGCGAGCGACCGGCGGCGAGCAGGGCAGAGGCGACGCTGGCCCAGGCGAGTTCCGCGGTGGCGAGCCGAGAGGGCAGGGCTACGGCGGCGTGAGCTTCGGTCGTTCCCTCTGTGGCGGGGAGATCGAGCAGGATCCTGACGCGGTCGAGCAGAGCAGCTCCCGCGTTGGGAGCCGGGTCAGTGTTGAGTGGGAGCATGGCCAGATCGTACTCTCGGCGGCACGACGCGGCGGAAACCGCGGCTGACCCGGCGTAAAGCGCGCGGAACGCTCGAACGACACGCCCGGGCTGTATGCCCCGATTTGCCAGAACCCCGGAACCCACGTAACTTATTACTTGTTCGCCCCACAGGGAAGCGGAGGAGCCAAGAGCTTCACCCCCCTCAAGCGGAGAACCACTCCCGATCCACTCTCACTTGAGAGATCAGGCGCTTGCGTCTAGGATAGGGAATCCACCTCTTCTGCGGCTGTCATCAGCTGCGCTGCGGATCTCTGATCTGCACGGCGCGCCGATTTGACAAGCGGGACAGGGTGGGTAAGATAGAGAAGTTGCCCTGCGGGCCTGGCTGTGATGGCTGGGTCGTGGGAGCATCCGATCCTTGAGAACTCAACAGCGTGCACTTGTCAAA
>NZ_JBIUWT010000005.1:0-41818 GCF_044743585.1 Microbacterium sp. NPDC087592
GGGTGAGTAACGGGACTCGAACCCGTATTCACTGACCCCAGTTTGTACCCATATTGCCGCAGAATCACGCGGATTTTGATGTGGTTCGAGTCTAACTCATGCAAGTAATTACTGCTAGATCGGAAATCCAGCGTTTTGTAGTGATGTAGGTGTGCCTGCAATTACTGACTTGAAGGCGTGCCTACAGGCTTCTACGCCGGAACGGACCGGTGGGCCCACTGGTCGACACCCATGCGTGCACTTGCGTACGTGAGACCACGAAGCCGGGTGAGGCAGTGTTCCTCGTACGCATAGATCCCCTCGGCGACGATGCCGAACTCTTCTGCGAGCCAGTGTTGGTCGGGGTTGATCCGCTCGAGCTCTGCGTACTCGTCGGGATCGATGAGCAGGCGTGCCGCGTAGGCGTTGGCCTGCCGTTCTGCCGAGTCGCGGACGTAGAGCCCCTTGCATCGGTGCTGGTAGTAGGCGTGGCCGCACTCATGCGCGAGCACCCAACGTGACTGCGCTTGGGTCATGCCGATCTTGACGACGATGAGTCGTCGATTCGGGAGGAAGTATCCGAGCAGCTCGTCGTCTCCGTTGATCGGCCCGAAGTGGACGCCGGCGCCAAGTCTCCCGGCGTGCTGTATCAGGTCGCGCAGCATGATCCCCCTACTCAGGTCGTGGGTGCTCCGCCTCGTTGCGTCCGCGGTAGGCCGCCAGGTCTACATCGCTCTGGCGCAATTCGAGCTCCTCTTCCGCGGTGAGCACGTTGACATCTTCTTCGTGACCGCCGACATTGAAGACGAGCGTGGGAGTCTCTTCCCCTGCCGCGTGCATCTGCGTGTACGTCACCCAGTCGAACGCTGAGATGCCGAAGGCGTCGGCGAGCACCTGGATGTCGTTCGTCGTCATCGCGCGCGTGTCCTTGACGATCTTCGACCAGTAGTCGTAGCTCCGTGCGCCCGCGGTGACCTCTTCCAGCCACCTGCCGCTGCGGTCGACCTTGCCGTTGTCCGAGAGCACCTTCTTGAGGTACTCGTTCAGGTCGGCTGAGAAACCCTGCGGATCCATGTGCGACTTAGCTCCCATGTGCCCAGAGTACGCCAATTACTGACCAATCTGCGATTCGCTGTTGACGATCAGTAATTACTGCAGTAGCGTCTCAGGCATGACAGGAATTGCTGACACGGACTACCAGACGTCCCTGGCAGACGCGGTGAGGGGCAGACTCGCTGAAGCGGGATGCAACACCATCACGCATCTGGCGGGGGTCATCCACAGAAGCCGCCCGACCGCAGCGAGCAAGTACCACGGACAGACAGGGTACACCGCTGCCGAACTGCAGGACATCGCAGACCACCTTGGCATCACGGTCTACGATCTGAACGACTCCGCCCGTCGCAGGGCAGAGAGACGAGAAGTCAGCGCTCCTGAGGCGTCGAGAATCACTCCGCCTCAGCAGGACGCATGGGCTCAGCCCTCCCGCGCAAAGGCGAGGAGAGCATCATGAGCGCCCTCGACCTGAGGGTGCAGCTTGACGACCTCAAGATCATCACCCTGACCGATGGTGAGATCTGGTCCGCCCGTGACCTCATGCCCTTCGCCGGCTACGAGCGCTGGGAGAACTGGTCGAAGGCAATCAACCGGGCGATCTCGTCCGTGAACGCGTCCGGGCTGGACGCGTCCGACCATTTTCGTGGGGTCACGAAAATGGTCCAGACGGGGTCCGGTGCACGGCGCGAGATCGAAGACCTGCAACTCACCCGGTACGCCTGCTACATCCTGTTCCAGAACGCGGACGGGTCGAAGCCGGAGATCGCGGCACTACAGCAGTACTTCGCGGTGCAGACCCGCAAGCAGGAGATCGCGGCGCCGATGGCGGATGACGAGATCGTGGCGCGTGCGTTGCAGATCACCTCGAACCGGGTGAAGGAGCTCGAGGCGAAGGTTGCCGAGGATGCACCCAAGGTCGAGTACGTGGAGCAGTTCGTTGACCATGACGACGTCGCCACCTTCCGTGCTGCAGCATCCGAACTCGGTGTCAAGGAGACCGAGCTCCGGGACCGCCTGATCGCTGGAGGTTGGGTGTACCGGCAGAAGATCGGCCGACGCTGGTCCGAGACCAAGAACCGCATGGTCGACGAGGTCGAGTACCGGGCCGCCGCCGCGCACGGTGAGAAGTTCGCTCTCCGCCCGCAGCACAACGCACCCCGTCATCACAACGGGCAGGTGCGACAGACGCTCTACATCCGTCAGCCGGCGCTTCCCGCGATCGGGAAGTTCCTCGCACGCCACCTTGAGGCGGTGGCATCGTGACCGATCCGAGTGTCATCACAGTGGTTCCGGGTGTGGAGACCCACGGGGAACAGGAGCAGCAAGTGTTCTCGTCTCAGGCGGGGCTTGCAAGCTTCCAGCCTGGGGTGGAGGTGTCGTCATGACGTCTCACCGGACGCTTGTCGCCGGCTCGATCCGTGGCGCTTCTCTCCAGGCCGCGTGCACGTGCGGTTGGGAGGGTGAGCAGCGCCCCAAGTATGGGACGGCGACATTGAATGGTCGCACTGTCACTGCTCAAGAGTTCGGCGTCGCCGCAGCTCAGGAAGAGATCACCCAGCACCTTGTGGAGGTGTCGAAGTGACTGACACCCTGCCTCTCTGGTTCGCGATCCCGGCCATCATCGTCGCGTGGATCGGTGTGATCGTCCTGGCCGTGCGTGACTCGATCCGCTACTACGAGTCGACCCGAGCGCAGGATCCGGTTGTGGTGACTGGTTCTGGCATCCGTTCGAACCGTTACCCGCGATCGTGCGGAGGTGTGCGATGAACGAGTCGTGCCGGATGTGCGAGGCGGACAGTATCGGCAATCAAATGGTCGACCGATCAGAAGACATCCCACTGTGCAACCGTCACTGGTCTCGCTGGGTGGCTACCTATCTGTGGCCGTCCGAACTCGAACCGCCGTGTTCTGCGCATCTGATCAAGGAGCGTGCATCGTGACTCAGTTCGCTTCCACCCTGTACCCGCAGACCAACCCGACGAGTCCGATCCTGCTGGCAGCGCGGCGAGCCGAAGCGGACGGATGTCTCGCCGACTTTCTGGGCGGGTTTCTCTCGGGCGGCAACACCAATCATCCCCAAATCGAACACGCCCGTCGCGTCCTAACCCGTCTGGCGTCTTTCTCCGGCTGATCACCGTCATCTGATCCGGCTCTACTCCCGTCGCTGGGGGTAGCGCTACTCGGCGTACCCGAAAACAGGTGCGCGCTGACAACTGAACAAACACAACCGGTGAAGATATGCCGGCCCCACGCCATCGGGGTCGGACACCCCCAGATGGGGGCTACGGGATCAGGGAGAACCCACGACGAGACGTGTGGGGGACCGGTGGACCTGTGGTGCACGAGGACGAATGGACCGTAGGGCAGGCAGCCCAGGCCCCTCAGGAACGCAACCGGGTGGAGTCGAAGGAATATCGACAGTTCGCCGCCATAGCTGCACGGGCGGAACCAAGACGCAGGGTGATGCGTCACGTTGGCCGGGGTTTGGTCGCCCGGAACCACGCCACAGGGTTAGTGGCAGCGCAGAGCCGTAAGGGGTTGTCCGGGTTCGAATCCCGGCTGCGCACGGAAAGGAACACCATGTCACGGAAGAACAGGAAGAAGCATGATCCTCTCAACTACTACAACAACCGCGCCGAGGCCGATGCTGTCGAAGCTCGTCGGGCGTCGGAAGCGCTCGGAGCGATCTCCAGTGTCTCCGTTCCTCTTCACGTCAACGTCCCGTCGTTCTCCTTCGATGGGGGATATTGGGGAAGAGCGCAAACACATCGAACTGGAGCCGCTGGAAGTTCCGTCCACGGTTCCAGCGACGGTACCGGAGCAGGAACCAGTGCCCGCATGAAGATGGATGAGTTCTCTGGCACAGGCCTGATGATCGATCCCGTGCTGGAAGAGGTCGGGTTCGCGGTCGGGGTCGTCAGGGGCGTCCGCGCCTTCGACGTCGACGCCCTCGGACGCCTGCGCGGTGTGACGTACAAGCACATCTGGACACCGGGCGAGAACGAAGCGGAGTGCCGTCGAAATCGGTCGGATGCGCTCTGGGCACAGTTCAGCTTCACGCTCAACGTTCGAGGCGGCTTGAGTGTCGGCGAGACTGAGAAGAAGCCCATCGACTACGACCAGCCGCACACGCTCAGCGACTGCAAGCACGGCTTCTACGCCTACTACGACGGATCCAACGACTACCACGACGAGGGCCGCGTGTCTGCCGTTATCGAGGGATACGGCGAAACGGTCATTGGCTCGCGCGGGTTCCGCTGCATGAAGGCTCGGATCGTCGCGCTTCACATACCAACCTCTGTGAAGCCGCATACTGCTCGTCTGGTCGCTCGGAACTATCCGGACATCCCCATCCTCGAATCGTTCGATCAGATGGTTTCGGAGTTCCCGCCCGACAGTGCAGGGAACGAACTGACACCGGATACAGATCCTGACTTCTGGACGCGTTCGGTGTGACGCGTTCAGGCCCGTGCGTGCGCTCACAGATCGGCGCACGGGCACGAGGGGATCGGTTCTGAGTGATCGTGCGGGTGGGAATTCGCACGTAACTCCCGAGAGACCCCCTGGGGCTGGTGCATCACACACCAGCCCCTTTTCTCTTCCCGCCCTGGGGGCGTGGGAACGGTGACAGTCCTGGGGGACTGCCACCACCAACCGGCATGTGGGATGCCGAACCAGTGCAGGGCCGGGCGATCTGGGGATCAGCCCGGCCCTCACTCATTCGACGACGAACGAAGGAGCTGGGCAATGAGTGCATCCGTTGAGGTCAGATGCGGGATCTGCGACGTCGCGATAGGTGATCAGTTCGAGCCCGGTGATGGTGAGTGTCTGTTTCGGGCACATCTCGCGGAAGCGCACCCACGTGAGGCCCGCAGTGTTGCCGCCACCGAGTCAGCGCAGGTTCGGATCCCATGGCCGCCGCGATGACTGAGCGCAGACCAAACCCGGCCATCCACGACTACTGCCGCCCCTGTTTCGGATGGGGCAGCACGACGGTCCGCAAGGGAACCGACTACCAAGACGAAATCGAATGCCTCGACTGTCACGGCAGCGGGCAACAGGCCGCCAAACACGAGATTCGGAGACATGACCATGACTGACCACACGAATGCTGCGCCGGGATCGATCTGGCGGATCACAGGTCACTATCGCTACGACGGGACGTTCAGCGATTGCCTCGCGATCGTTCTCGACCCGGCTTTGCACGGCACGGACGAGACCGTTTTCGCGATGCTCCCTCCGCTCGGATGGGGCGCAGGCATGGACGACAAGGTGATCTCTCCCGATCAGATCATCGCGGCCCATCTCGTCGTCGCTGATCCGTGGGCGGATGTCGTGCCGCTCAACCTGTCGCCAGACGACGAGGTTGGGAGTGGGTCATGACGACGAACAGCATCCCTCCTGTCCTGGTGGAGCGTGCCGACACCAGACCCATACGCCTCGTCCCCCTACGTGACACCCGAGCATGGGCGGCGTTCACCGCCGTGTCATCCGGAATCGCTGGCGCCCTCGTCGGCGGGTGGTTCGTCTACGGGTTGGTGCTCCTCAATGGGTGAGCCGAGGCCGTTTGACCCCCACTCTCCAGACCAGCAGAAGTGTCCAGCTTGCGGACGCTTCATGGCGGTGCGTGAAGAACGCTACGAAGCTGGTGATGCCGATGTCTGGCATGAGTGCACGCGACCTGGATGCATGAAGCGCGAATCCGACGCAATCAATGCCTATTGGGAATCGTTCGACATCGAGCTATTCAAGTCCGCGATGGATGGCGATCTCAATGGGTGACCCCGGCTGCCCCAGGTGCGTCGAGCCGACACCGGGACAGCCGCCACACAACCCCTCGCCGGCGTGCACACGTCGGCCCACCATCGTCCCCCACTGCGCCTGCACGGCCTGCTTTGGGTGAAAGGAACCAGACATGACATCGATCGCTGAACTCGAACACAGACTCCAGATCGCACAAGAAGAGAAGTACGCCGCCGAGCTCCACTACAAGTACGTGGAAGCGAAGGAGACGGCGGCGCTCAACGCGCTCACCATCGCGCGTCTTCAGCAGGGAGAGATGTGATGACCGAGTTCACGGCAAGCAACGGCGGAACGATCCGCGTTGAGGTCGGCGGTAGAACGACTGTCACCGACCACACGCGGGAGCGCCTTACCGACATCGCGGAGACGATCAGTCGCACCGCCTACTTGAACAAGGCTCAGGCATCTGCTCTCCGTGAGTTCTTCCAGCATGAGCGTGACGAAGCCCTCGGACGGTGGCGGTGGCCGGAGAACCCCGACTACGTCGTCTACTCGAACCCGGACGAAGCGTTCGAGCGCATGTTCGGCCCGAACCTCGACCTTGTGATCCTCCGTGATTCCGACGGCATGACAAAGGGCTATGTCCGCGAGGAAGACCAGGGCGGCCCCCCGATGGATCATCGCGTCGGCCACGTGCTCGCGGCTCGGGCCTACTTCGAGGCTCACCCGGAGCGAAAGCCCTGGCACGCTCCTGATGCAGGCGATCACTGGGTTCTGCACATAGCTCACGGGATGGCGTTGTCGGGTGACGAGCATCTCTACAAGTACACGCGATGGGGCAGTCAGGGCCGGTGGGGATTCGTGCCAACAGGCGGAGGGTCTGTCCTTGATCCGACTGACCCGACAATCACTGCTGGTCGTCGCATCTGGCCGGAGGATGCATCGTGACGGACTACAACGGTTTGGTCTACGGACTCGACGAGCAGGTCTATCACCGCCAACCGGGGCTGAGCTCCACCGGGGCGAAGAAGATCCTCCAGTCACCAGCGCACTACAAGCACTACGTGGAGCACCCGGAGGAGCCCAAGGCTGGTTTCGATCTGGGGTCCAGCGTGCACACGAAGGTGCTCGGCGTCGGCGCTGACATTGCCATCTACCCGGACGGGAACGGCCCGGAACGGTTCGAGTACGACGGGACCGAACTGGACAACGTTCTCGCATCGAACGGGGCCATCTCCACCAAGGCAGCGAAGGCGTTCGAAGCGGACGCCCGCGACCGTGGGCTGATCCCCGTGAAGCGGGTCACTGCCCGGGTGGTGGACATCATGGCCGAATCGGTGCTGTCGAATCCGACCGTGAAGGCGTTGCTCGCATCGGGTGACCCTGAGGTGTCGATGTTTGCCACCGACCCCGACACAGGGGTCGCGCTGCGGGGTCGGCTGGATTGGCTGGGACCGCGGATCGTGGACCTGAAAACCACGGCAGGGGACGCGTCCGAATCGGAGTTCGCGATCCACGCGTTCCGGTTCGGATATGACATCCAGCAAGCCATGTACGAGCACACGTACAACCTCATCACCGGCGACAATCTTCCGTACCTGTTCGCCGTGGTGGAGGCGCACGCGCCCTATCTCACTGCCGTGCACGTCCTCGGTGCCGACGAACTCCTCATGGCCCGCAGACGGGCACGGGAGGCCCGTGAACGGTACGCCCGTGCGATCGAGACGGGGGAGTGGCCCGGGTACAAGACCCGCAGTGGTGGGCCTATCGGAATCCTCCAGGCACCCGTCTGGAACGTGAACGCCTACATCGACGAGTTCGAAGGAGCAACAGCATGACCAACCGGACTGTTCACGGAGTGAGTGCCAACGGGCACGACATCGTGCGCTACGACAGGGCGGGAAAGTGGTATCTCGAACCTCGGAATGCCTTCCGTTCGAAGCTGACGGTTGCGCAGGCGGCAGGCCACGCGGCTCTGGGTGTTCACAGGGCGGGACTTCCGGGCGGACAGGCATTCGATGCCATCGTGGCGCGCCTCAAATCAGACGGGAACCGCAATGGCTGACGACATCGACATCCCCGAAGACACGAGGAGATCCCGTCTCCCGAAACCTCACGCACAGGTCATGGATGAAGAGTTCGTGACCGCAGCGGAACGGTTCGCCGCATTCCGCGAAGCACACCCGAACGGGTACGTGGGCTCGAAGATCTACGACACCATCAAGCACCCGGACGGGAACGTGACCTACGTCATGATCGGGTTCGCGTACAGGGAGCGCCCCAAGGGCGTCCCAGTCGCGGAGGGTGCCGACGCTGACGCCTGGGCGCAAGGCTCCACGAACTCGGAAAGCCCAGTCATCGCCGGGTCACCCCTCGAATCGGCCGACACCATCGCCCGCTCGAGGGCGCTCCGCAACCTCGGCATTCTCGACAGCGCCACGAAGGTGGCGAAGGTCAGCGCGCCGCAGACGGACGAACAGATCGGCGCCGACGTCGCCACCGCACGGACACGCGCCGGCCTGTCACAGAGGGAGCTTGCGACAGGCATGTTTGATCGCGGGTTCCAGTGGTCTCAAGCAACTGTCTCCCAAGTGGAGAAGGGGACCAGGCCCTTGCGGTTCAACGAAGGCCAGCACCTGGCCGAGCTCATCCGGTTCCGGACGTGAGCGCGATACCCGCGAAGATCCGTGCCGCAGTGCACGAGCGGGCACAGGGCAGATGCGAGGGGTGCGGCAAGATCGCACCCCTCGAACTGCATCACCGGAAGTACCGGTCCCGAGGCGGGAAACACACCCTGGCGAATCTCGTCGCGTTGTGCGGGTGGGGGAACCACACCGGCTGCCACGGCCTCGCTCACGGACCGAACCCACCTCAAGGGTGGTCGCTCCCATCTGGGCGCTGCGACCCCGCCGAAGAACTGTTCCTGCACCACTGGGGACTCATCTACCTGAAGGACTGACCATGCCTGAACGAATCCAGCTATCCCGGAAGAAGGGGTGGCGCAAGCCCGAGAACACCGTCGTCGTGGCGCGGCCGTCGAAGTGGGGCAACCCGTACAAGGTCGGTGGCGAGATCGTCATCCGTGCCTACGAGGACGAAGGCCGTTTCATCGGGAACGTGGTTCAGACGGTCCGCATCACACCTGGCGTCGCGGTTCAGATGTACCGAGACTTCTGGATGACGAATTGGGCTATCGGTGACCGTCCGAGTAATCGTCCAGGCCCGCGAGAAGTGGAGGATCTGCGCGGGAAAAACCTCGCCTGCTGGTGCCCGCTCGACCAGCCGTGTCACGCGGACGTGTTGCTCGAGATCGCGAACCGGGACCAGTCATGACTCCCGGTCATGTGTTCCCGGCCCGCTACGACGGAACCTGTGCCGCGGAATGTGGATCTCGCATCCATCCCGGCGACGCGGTGCGGTACGACGATGACGACCAGCTGCGGCACGACCAGTGCACCCCGAAGCGGTCCAAGTTCGATATCGGACCCCGTGAGGTTGTCTGCCCGGACTGCTTCTGCATCAGGCCATGCCGATGCCTCGACTGAAAGGAGGGTGAGCCGATGGCCCGCATTAGAACGATCAAGCCCGAGTTCTGGACAGACGGTGCGATGATCGCTCTTCCGTTCGAAGCTCGGCTGTTCTACATCGGAATGTGGAATCACGCCTGCGATCGGGGGCACATGTCCGACGACCCACTCGGGTTGAAGCTCAAGGTGCTTCCTGCGGACATGGTCGATGGGGCTGAACTCATCGACATGCTCATCGCCGCTGGACGCGTGGAGCGTATGGAATTACCAGGCGGGAAGCGGTATTTGTCGATTCCGACGTTCACGGATCATCAGCGTGTGGATACCCGCTGGGCCTCACGGTGCCCCGTCTGCGCTCACCTCGACTCTGCGGAACTCACTGAAACTCACGCGAGTTTGCGTGATCTCACGCCAGGAGGGGAGGGGAAGGGAAAGGAGAGGAACGGAGGGGAGGACGCTGACGCGTCACTCTCCCCCTTCTGCCCCAACCATCCCACCGGCACCGACAAACCATGCAGAGCGTGCGGAACAGCTCGCGAGAGATACAAGCGCGTCCAAGCAGCAGAGAGATCGAAGCCCTCACCGAGACCATTCACCGTGACAGCCGACATGATCTGCCTGGACGGGAATCATCAACTCGTCGCAGACGGAACATGCTCACGCTGCACCTATCGGCCATAGACGCCGACCAACCATCCACAAGGCCACCACCCCGCCCGGGGTAGTGGCCTTTCTCATTGACGGAGGAAGACATGAGTCACACGGTCACGATCACGCGACTTCCGAACGAGGAGAACGACGACTACGACTACGAGTTCGGCGGCACGCACGGCAACGACTGCATGGTGGGTAAGCCGTGTGCACGGAAGTCGTGCCAGGCGATGAACCCCGACTATGACACCGAGCGAAAGAGGCACGGCCTCGAGCACTGGTGGAACTACGACAATCGCGAGTGGATCGTTCACGACACCAAGGCGTGCGCGCTCGATCACGTCTTCGAGTACATCGGCGACATCGAGACGTTCGAAGGCCTCGGCCTCGGCACGTACCCGGTTCGGGTCGAGTGGGAAGACACCTGGTGGCTCGAAGTGCAGTCGTCCACGCCGATCGGAGACGGAGCGCAAGCATGACCCCAACACCAGGACGACCAACCGACTGGGGACTCTCAGACGAATGGTTCACCGACTTCATCACCGACCTCCAGAACTCACCCACACGACGACGCAGGCTCCACCGGGAACGCATCATCGTCCTCCCCGTGAAGCACACACTCGCTGTCGCTTTCCAGGAGAAGACCGAACAGTTGCGGCGATACCTCGCCGGCGAACGAGAGAAGAGCATCGCATGAGCATTGAGACAGCCGTCACCGGTAAGTCGATGGAGCACTACGAGCGATACGTCGACATGCTGTCGCACGTTCTCGCGAACGGGCTCACCCTCGCCACGGACCGTGAGTTCCTGATGTCCCTGGATCCATCGCTGCCCATCCATGAAGCGGTGCGTTCTGCTGCCAGGGATTCGATCAAGTGGCGGTTCGCCTTCAATATCGACGAAATCGAGGGAGAGACCCGATGAATGCCGACGTCATCACCAGCAACACCTACCCGCACGGCACGATCGAGGGCTTCCAGGGTGGTTGCAACACCGCTCACTGCCCTGCAGAGGTCTCCTGCCGCACCGTACACACTCGCTACGTCGGCGACTGGGCGTTCAGGAGACAGGTCAACGCAGGGATGACCCCCGCCGAGATCGTCGCCACCGAAGAGGAGCAAGCGCGGGAAGCCGCAGAAGCCGATCTGACGGCCAAACGGGCCCGACCAGGGGCACGCGCTCGCGCAAGCCACGAAGATGGCCGCGCGGCCGCCAACAAGGCACGCGGCGACGGGCTCGCACTCATCCCACGCCACACCCTCCGCGAACTCCTCAACGCGGGACTCACGGACCGGGAGATCGCCGAAAAGCTCGGACTCCACCGCCGTCAGGTCACCGGCTCCCGCCGCAACGCCGGATACGAACGAAACCCCGACCGGAACCGACGCCCAGCCCCCGCAGCCACGGGGGCTTCTTCGTGAATGGGGAGACCACGCAGACGGGGATTCCGATCATCGACTGTGGCGAGTGCGGCCGTCGCCACCCGGTCACACGCCGGCACTGTGCGGTGTGTGGTTCGCCTAGTCAGTTCCCGCATGAGTTCCATGCAACGACATCGCAGACCGTCGCCATCGATCACTTCGCCGGCGTCGGTTGGGGTGTCGCGTCTCATCGTCTCGGCATCCGGGAGTACGGGGTGGATAACGCCGCGAGCCTGATCCGTATCCGATCAGCGAACCGCATGCGCACTATCTACCGGGACGTCTGGTCAGGACTGTTTCACCCGTGGCTTGTCCCCGCTCACCGGGTCTACATCGCTTCCCCGCCGTGCCAGACGTTCAGCATGGCCGGGAACGGTGAGGGCAGGGCCGCACTGGATGACGTTCTGACCGCGATCGACGAGGAGCGGTGGAAGGACGCAGCAAGCCTCCACGGGCTCACAGAACACATGGACCCACGCACCGCGCTAGTGCTGACCCCGCTCGCGCACATCTGGGCACACCGCCCCGAACTCGTCGCACTGGAGCAGGTGCCCGAGGTGCTGCCGGTATGGCATGCCATTGCGCGAGTCCTCCGCACGTTCGGCTACTCGGTGTGGGCGGGCATCCTCCGCGCGGAACAGTACGGGGTGCCGCAGACCCGGAAGAGAGCGATTCTCATGGCACGACTTGACGGGAAGGTCTCACCACCTGCCCCGACACACTCCCGCTACTACTCCACTGAACCGAACCGGCTTGATCCGGGCGTCGAGAAGTGGGTCAGCATGGCCGAGGCACTGGGCTTCGGACTGGCATCGCGCCCGTCACCCACCATCACGGGCGGCGGAGTCGAGACCGGAGGAGCGGAACCGATCGCCAAGCTCGCCCGCTACACGGAGAGCGACGACTGGGTGCTCCGCGGCAACCAGATCCCGCGTGGGGAGACGGAGTACCACTCACGATCGGTTGAGATGCCCGCTCAGACGATCACCAGCCAGGCAGACTCGTTCCGGTTCGTCGCCCGTAAGGCGATGGGCGCCGGAATGGTGGAGCGCCACGGTGAGCGGCCGGGTAGAACCCTGGATCAGCCTGCCTTCACGATCCGGGGCAATGCAGGCGGGATGGAACCTGGTGGGTTCGTGTTCCGTGAGGAACTACGCGACTGGGAATGGCTGGACGCCCCAGCAATAACCGTGGCCGGCGACCCGCGCATCACGGCCCGTGAGCACCACGAGCACGGCGAGCAGTCGGGAACCTCTCTCCGCCTCACCTACCTTGAGGCTGCCGCGCTGCAGTCGTTCCCTACTGACATGGCGTGGCCTGGCAACCAAGGAGAGAGATTCCTCGCAATCGGCAACGCAGTCCCGCCACTACTCGCCCAAGCCGTGCTGTCTGCCCTCCTCGCGCCCGCGGGAGAACGAGACGCATGGGATCACGTATTCGCGGAGGTAGCCGGATGAGCTGGACTCTCGAGCTCCCATACGAACGCCCACCCAAGGGGCTGTCGGCGAACGACCGCACGCATTGGGCCGTGAAGTCGAAGTCAACGGCTGAGGTTCGCGCACAGGTCAAGTACCTCGCATGGGCGGCAGGGATCGAACCCATGCAGCGATGCCAGGTCGAAGTGATCTGGGTGGTGACGGACAAACGACGCCGAGACGCCGACAACGCTGCGCCGTTCGCGAAAGCAATCTTCGATGGCCTCGCCGCCGACAAGGGCGTGTCAGCGCACATCGTCGCGGATGACGACCCCGCCCACATGGTCAAGCTCATGCCCCGCATCGAGTACCGACCGAACGCGACACCTCACTTCGAGGTGATCGTGACCGACCTGACCCATCGCAGCGATGCGGTCGATCAACTCACGAAGGAAAGACTCACATGAGCAATCCCACACCTGACCTCACGCCCGACGAGCGCGACGAGATCACCCGGTTCGGCATCCACGAGGAAGACCAGGAGGAGGGGCGATGACTGACAACGAGAAGCTGATCGAGGAAGCCGCAAAGGCGATCGTCGAGGTGACCGTCGACTCGATGGATAGTGCGCGTGAACTCGCCCGCGTTGCCCTGGCCGTGTTCGAGAAGGCACACACCCCGACCGACGACGAGCGGGAAGCGCTGGCGTTCGTGATCGAACAGGGGTGGGCCAACCCGACATGGGACGGGGTAACGCTCCGGCCGATCGACCGTCAGATCGCAGATGCCGTGCTCGCTGCCGGGTTCACTCGTTCCGAGATACCGGAGCGAGCCCTCACGTTGGAAGACCTGAGCATCGCGTCGAGTCTGAAAGATCTCGTCGGCGAGGCGCGTAGCGAGGGCGTGTGGTGCTGCGACAACGGATGCGGCAGCGGTGCATGCGAGACGTGCCCGTGCTGCTCGGCCGGTTGGTGCGTCTCGGGTTTCGACGGCGTCCCGGAAGCCCCAGAGGACCGGGAGCGCTGGCTCGAAGTCGCCGCCGAGCACAACCCCGTTGCCGCCGCTCTGCGTGCTGCTGGGGGCGGGGGTGTGCGATGAGCGCCGGTCGGGCGAACAAGAACGACCTGCTTGACTTCTTGAGCAAGGGCGAGGCATGGCAAGCGATTCGCGGTATGGATGCGCCCGGACTTGCCACCGAACTCGACGCGGCTGGCTTCCGTCGCACCGAACCACAGAGCGACGCAGCAAAGGATGAGCGGGTCGTGCGTTACCTGGCCACGGCCACGCCAGAACCGATGAGCGAGTACGCACCGACGACCGAGGAGATCCGGGAGTACGTCGAGACGGGTGGGGAGCCGCGTCCGTGGGTAGCACTCGACGAGGCGGAGAAGTCGCGCGAGCAGGCACGCGCGGCGGCGTTCGACCGCTGGCTGGCCGCTCGCGATGCCGAGGTGCGCGCTGAAGCATGGGACGAGGGATTCACGGATCGTCACGGTCTTCCCGAACACCGGACGTTCCTCGGCGACCGGTTCGCACGCAACCCGTATCGCGTGTCGGTGAAGCAGGGGGGGAACGACGGATGCCGGTTGAGCAACCCATAGGTCCAGCGTTCAAGGGCGGGCCAAACGGAACGCTGATCTACGACATCCTCAGCCCCGACTGCAGGGACGGGAAGTGTGCGGCCTGTACGGGTGATGCATGGAACAACCAGACCGACGAGCCCACGCCCTGTGAGTGTGCCTGTCACGACACGAAGGAGGAGACGTGAGGATCACTAACAGGCTGCGATCTATCCAGGCTCGAAAGAAGCGGTACATCAGCGCGCAGACGTTCCAGAACGCGACCGCGAAGGACATTCCCAACTTCATCCCGCGCGGCCCGTACGCTGCATGGCTACCAAGGAGAACCCGATGACCGAACTCAACGACGTGGTGGATGACCTCACCCTTCCGAAGAACGTCAAGATCGAAACCGACGACGGGTTCACGTGGGCAACCGAAGACGCCCTCCTCGTGCAGCTGCGCGAAGCAGTATCCTCATCCCTGAACTCCGGGTCAGGGGCGGGCGGTTCACCATCCACTCGCAATGTCCTCGACGGCGACGCCCTCCACAAGGCCACCGTGATCACGTCGCAGATCGGCGACTGGTGCCACATGGCCGGAATGAAAGGCGACCAGGTCACCCGTGACCCCGTGACCGACCTCAGAGCCTGGCAAGCCGCGTTCCTCGCCCGGGACGAACCGGAAGAGTTCTACATCGGGCAGATGCGCGCATGGGCGGCACAGATCCGGGCCATGGTGAACCCGCCGAAGGTGATCGAGATCACCGCACCCTGCCCCGTCTGCGGGGAAGGCTCCTACGTCAACGACATGGGGGAGCGGATCACCAACCCCCTCGCCCTCACCTACCGGCCCGACAGCGACCACATGTGGAAGAACTCCAAGGTTCTCTGCCGCGCCTGCGATGCCGTCTGGATCGGCGGCGACGCCATGGAAGAACTCGCGGACGAACTCAACGACAAGGAGACAGCATGATCGAGGAGATCCCGAAGGCGGAGATCGTGCCCTACCCGCCGATCTCCAACCGCATCGAGATCGTCAATTACCAGGACGGAGGAACACGCGTCACGGTCGACGGACAGGACATCACAAGCTGGATCGCGGCCGACAGTGATCTCGCTGTCAGATATGCGGGACCGAACAGGCAACCCACGCTGATGCTCACACTCACCGCGGGGAAGATCACGGCACGAAACGACACGCGGAATCGAACTACACGCATGTAGTTTCATCCTGTACGATGGGAGATGCCTTCCACCACTGTGTGAAAAACCAGCCTCAGACGCCTCTCGTCTGAGGCTTTTCTGTTCCTCCCGGCAGATCGTTGACCCAGCGTCGCGGTTAGCTCGGTCGCAGGACGCCGCAATGACACGCGGCACATAGAGCACCCCATGACGGGAGCTCACCAACTACACACGCCCGAGCCAGTACGGCTGCGGCGGGCACACCGGGAACTACGCTCAACGGCAGAGCGGCAGGGTAGCGCCCTGAGTTGGTGGTTCAAGTCCACCCGTCCCGACAATCTCCTTTCCTTCGACTCCACCCCACTCCACCAAGGGAGGGTGATCGTGCATGTCATCGAGGTCACAGACGACACGTGCATCGCGTGCGACAACAACAAGGACGCACCCGCGTTCGTCCGCGCCTACGTCTACGTGCGCTACCCCTCAGGCCTGACGGCCGCATTCTGCGCCCACCATGGCCACGAACACCGGGACGACCTGATCGCCAAAGGCGCGAAGATATTGGATCTCTCGCACCTCGTACACGGATAGCCAATATGTGCATTAAGTCCGAAGTATGCGAGGAGAGGGCATGAAGATCACGCTCGGCATCGTCGCCGGCATCAGCCTCTCGATCCTCATATACGCGGTCAAGCAACCCACGCTCGACCTGCTCTTCAACCACGACGAACCCGCAGACCCCACCAACTGGGCACCCAAGATGCGGACATGGATCAAGGGAGTGCTGCAACCGTGAGCGCGCGCACGTGGGAAGTGACGACACACGTCACGGGGAAGCCACGCACCGTCGAGATCCGGCTGTACTCCGACGTAAACCACCTCCGAGGCGCGGCGACACGGCACAACGCTTGGTCGGGCGAAACCGGAACGTTCACTGAGGCTGCCGGCGTCTGCCACGGGTTTACGCGCGGTCGAGTCGGCCCGGATGGTCACTGGGATGAAGACCAAACCGTCGCGATCATCCGCCTGGCCAAGACGCACCTGAACCCGCTCGTGATCATCCACGAGGTCGCCCACGCCGCACAGCACATCTACGGCCTGGACTACGACGACGGCAAGCACGTCGAAGAGCACATGCACTCCGGCAACGAAGACTTCGCCTACCTGATGGGTGAACTCGGGTCAGCAGTACTGGGCATCTTCTCCGCAACCTTCACAGAGGAGACGCCGTGAGCGACATTCGGGAAGTGCACGACGCCGTTCGCACCAACCTCCGACGCCGCCGCGAACTCGCCCGCATGCCTCGCGCCGAGCTCATCGACTACATCGTGAGCATCGAAGACAACCTCGCCGCCCTCGCCACACGCATCGACCACGCCTACAGGGACGAACCATGACCACCGACTGCGAGATGTGTGGCGACACCTACCCGTCCATGCGAGCAGCGTGGATGTGCGAAGAACGCGACATCGCCGAGGCAAAGGAATCCCGACGCCCCGTACGCCACATCATGAGGCCTGGCCGGGACTACTGGGACGACGACTAAGGGGGAGGGATGGCCTGGGAGAACAACCGCCCCACCCACGTCCCGACCGCCGTGCGCGAAGCCTGCCTCGAGCGAGACGGGCACAGATGCACGCAGACCCAACGCGACGGCAACCGCTGCCCGGAAACCACACGCCTCGAAGCCGCGCACATAGGGCAATGGCACGAAGGTGAACAGACCACAGTCGCCATGGTCCGCACACTCTGCCACTGGCACCACAACCGTGAGACCCAAGCACAAGCAGCAACAGCACGTGCAGCAACACCACGACCACAACTCAACCACCCAGGCGAAACACACCCAGCGCTCCGGTAGCCCCCGCCCGGACCCCCACCCGCCCCCTCCGCTCCGCGGGAAGGTGCTGTGGAAAATCCTGCGTACGAGTCTGGGGGATTTGGCCCTGGCTGCCGTGCGGTCGTCTCCAGTGGGCCGTTCTCGCCCCAGGCGTGCGTGGATGTCGCTCGGATGCCTCGTGCGCTTATATCGGCGTCTGGCGCGGAAAGTGTTACAGCTTCCGCCCGGTCACGGTGATGTATCGGCCGGTCGAGTAGCGCTCGACGCGCAGTCCGTTCTCGACCTTGCGAGTGCCGGCTGATTCTTCGGCGTGGTGCCAGATGTGGATGCCGTCTCCCGATGGCGAAATCTCAGCGTAGAAGTGCTCGGTGCTCTCGACGAGCTCGAGTGCGCGCGGGTCGATCGTTCCTTCCGTGACGCAGTGGTCGACGTCGATGCAGCCAATGCCGTCGCCGAGGACGAAGCCGAGGCCGACGCCCGCTTCGGACTTCTTCGCTGTTGCGAAGTCGGTCCAGGTCTTCGGGTTGGTGCTGGAGGCGATGTCGCCGCTCGCGGTGAGAGGGATTTTGGTCCTGCTGTATCGCACCCACCTGTCGCGGCTAGTGAGTTCGCGCGGCACCGGGTTTCGGTGTGCTGCGACCCTGCAACGGGTTGAGCAGTACCGCGCCTGAGCGTTCTTTCGAACGATGCTTACCCCGCAGTGTTCACACTCTCGCATCCTTCCAGTGTAACGGTTTTTGGTGCGTAATTACGTACATTCTCCTGCCCGAAACGGGCATCCCGAAACGGGCTGGAGGCTCACATGGCTGGCAACGGTCCTGCCCCAAAGAATCCGAACAAGCGCGCACGCAAGAACACCGATGTCGCGCCTGTCCGGTATCTCACGCCGGCGCGTGCGGTCACTCGGCCGGATCTTCCGGAGTTCGAGGTGGAGATCCGCCCCAAGGATGGCGAGCCGTACATGGTGCCGTTCAACTGGCCGGATGCGACGCGCGGATGGTGGGACATGCTGCAGCATCACCCGCTTGTGAACGAGTTCTTCGACACGGACTGGGCGTACCTGCTGGACACGGCGCTGATTCACGCGTCGTTCTGGAAGGGCAACCTGAGCATGGCTGGTGAGCTCAGGCTGCGTGAGGCGAAGTACGGCTTCACTCCGGAGGATCGGGCCAAGCTGCGGATCTTCTCTGCGGCGGCGGTCGAGGGTGAGTCGAAAGCTGTTCTCGGCGCCGTCAAGGTGTCGTCTGCACGGGATCGGTACGGTTCCACGAAGCGGCTGGAGGCGTAGTGCCTTGGGAGCCGCTGTCTGAGGACGACTTCCCCACTCTCGGGTGGACGGTCGCTGAGCAGATGGAAGAGTACCTCGGACGCCCGGATGCTGGCGACGACGAGCAGTCGGATCCGTTCATCGTGACGCGAGAGCAACAGGACTACCTGAACGAGCTCTACCGCCTTGATCCGCTCACCTGCAAGCGTGTGATTCACCGCTCAGTGCTGATGCGGCCTCGAGGCTGGGGCAAATCTCCATTCGTCGGCGGCATCATGATCGCTGAGGGGCTGTTCGATGTCGTCCCCGATGGGTGGGGCGCGGACGGGCAGCCCGTTGGTAAGCCATGGTCGTCCGTTCGCACCCCGTACGTGGCGATCGCCGCGGTGACGGAAGAGCAGACGAAGAACACCTGGGAGCCCCTGCTCGAGATGCTGCGGAACGGCAGCGCGCCCGACGAGTTCAACTGTGACCCGATGGACTCGTTCGTCGCGCTCGAGCGTGGACGTATCGCACCGATCACCGCGTCCCCGTTGTCGATCAAGGGCTTCAAGGCCGTGGCTGCGTCGATGGATCAGACAGAGACGTGGCTGAGGTCGAACAGTGGCGTGAAGCTTGCGCAGACGCTCCGCAACAACGCCACGAAGCTCGGCGGGGTGACGATCGAGACCCCGAACGCGTACACGCTCGGTGAGCGGTCGGTTGCTGAGGCGTCGTTCGAGTTCTGGGACAAGATCAAGTCGGGCAAGCATCCGGCGCTGGAAGACGTGCAGTCGATCTACTTCGACCACCGCGTCACCCCGACAACAGACATCGGCGATCGCGAATCGTTGATCGATGGACTGCGCGTTGCCTATGGCGACTCATCCAAAGATGCCCGCGGGTGTGTACTGCACGATCCGCCGTGCGAGCCGGGTTGGTCGGACCTCGAGCGTATCGCTGACGACTTCCTCGACACGTCGAACGACCCTGCGCAGATGCGTGCCGACTTCCTCAACCAGGTTGACGCCGCGCGCGACGCCTTCGTGACCGACCCCGAGCTCCGCGGAATCATCGCGGACAAGGTGATCACGAAGGGCGAGCCCGTCACGCTGGGCTTCGACGGGTCATCGGGACGCAAGCGCGGCATCGCCGACTCGACCGTCCTCGTCGGGTACTCCGTAACGCAGAAGCACCTGTTCAAGGTGGGCCTGTGGGAGCAGCCCGAGGGCCCGAAGGGTGAGGGGTGGAAGCCGTCGAAGCTCGAGATCGAGCAGGCGGTGGCTCAGGCGTTCAAGGACTACAACGTCGTCGGGTTCTACGCGGACCCGTCTGATGGTTGGGCCGGCGAGGTCAAGCAGTGGGAAGCGACGCATCACAAGCGCCTCAAGGCGAAGATGACCACTGCGGAGCCGATTCGGTGGGCTCAGAAGAACGTGACCCGCACCTGTGAGGTCTTCGAGCAGTTGTACCAGTCGATTTCTAATCGCGAGATCACGTTCGATGGTCACCCCGACATGATTCGGCACTTCCTCAATGCGCGACGCGATCCGCGGCGCGCAGGGTACGTGCTGAAGAAGCCGGACGACGATCAGGACTTCTCGAAGATCGACCTCACGTGGGGTTCGATGATGGCTCTCGCGGCCGGTCTCGATGCGGTTGGTAAGGGTGTGAGCGGCACGCGCAAGCGGGCAGCTCGACGAATCAGATAGGGGGTGATCCGGTGACACCGCAGGAGTATCTACCGATTCTGCTGGCGGCTCTGAGTGAGCGTCTGCCAGAGGTGAAGCTGTCGCGGCGGTACGTGAACGGTGACGCGCCTCTCCCCGAGATGGGAGCGAACCTCCGCGAGTCATGGGTGGCGTTCCAGCGGAAGTCGCGCACCAACCTCGGCGGTCGCACCTGCGAATCTCTCGCAGGCCGCATCATCCCGCTGGGTGTCCGAGTCGGTGATAACGCCAGCGACACCGCGGGCGCCGCACGTCGCTACTACCGCGACAACCGTCTCGGCATCGTGTTTGCCGACGCGGCATGGAACGCTCTCACGACCGGCTTCGGATACCTTCTGACGCAGGACATCGACGGCCGCGCGGTTACGACCAGCGAGCGGCCCGAGCAGATGATCACGATCCCCGACCCTCTCCAGCCCTGGCGGGCAATCGCCGGGGTGAAGGCGTGGCGAGACAAGACCAAGGGCATCGATCACGCCACCGTCTGGGTTCCCGGGTTCGAGCAGCGGTTCACTCGCGGCGCGAAGACCGAGTACGGGTCATACCGGCGCCTGACCAACGATGGCTGGGATGCCGGCGAGCTCGTCGAGTACGACGGCGGTGTGCCGATCCAGGTTCTCGAGAACCCCCACGGCGTCGGTGAAGTCACCGCGCACCGTGACGTGATCGACCGCATCAACCTCGGAAAGCTGCAGCGACTGGTCACTGTCGCGATGCAGGCCTACAAGCAGCGCGTCGTCGATGGGCTGCCCGAGCCCGACGAGGAAGACCCCGTCGACTACGGAAAGGTCTTCGACCCCGCCCCCGGAGCGATCTGGGATCTCCCTGAGGGCGCGAAGCTCACCGAGCTCTCGGATGGTTCCGCGGGCATCCAGGCGATGCTTCAGGGCGAGGAAGCTGACGTTCGCGAATACTGCGGTGTCACCGGAACTCCGATGTCGAACTTCCTCTCCGATTCGCAAAACCAGTCCGCTGAGGGTGCGATGAACGCGAAAGAGGCAGAGATCTCGAAGGCGGAGAAGCGGATCGAACTATTCCGCCCCGCGTTCGAAGGATCGATCCTCGACGCGATGCGCGTGGAAGGCGTCGATGCTGGCGAGACGATCGAGGTGGAGTTCGCTCCGACCGCCTTCGTCTCGTTCGGTGAGCGCGCCCAGGCGGCGAACCTCGCGAAGACCGCGGGCATGCCGACGCGGTGGATCGCCCGCAACATCTGGGGCCAGTCCGCGGACCAGGTCCGTGAGATCGAGACCGACATCGCGTTCGAGCAACTGACGCTCTTCGGTGCAGCGAATGGTGACGCAGCTTAGCTACCAGCAGGCGGTTGAGCAGGTTCGCAACCGCCTGCTGACGGCCGCGAATCGACTCTGGTTCAACATGGGGTCGTACCGGGATGCCGATATCGACCGTCTTGTCGCTCTCGTTGTTCCGCACGTGCAAGCTGGCCAGATACAGGTCGCCAACCTCACGGAGGCTTACTTCCAGGCCGTGGGAGCTCGCGCGGGGATCGATGTTCAGTACGTGACGGGAGGCCGCGGGATCCCCGCCGATGAGGTCTATCGGCGCCCCGCAACCACCGTCTACACGGCGCTCTCACAGGATGCCCCGATGGCACTCGCCGTATCTGAGGGGGCTACTCGGCTTGGCTCTCTGATCGCGACCGACCTGCAGATGGCGAAAGTCCGTCAGGCTCAACGCTCCCTGCAGTCAGCCGGCATCACGGCGTTCATCCGCGTACTGACCGGGAATGAGAACTGCGCCTTGTGCGTCATCGCATCCACGCAGCGGTACTGGACGGGCGAACTCAGCCCGATCCACCCAGGGTGCGACTGCTCGGTTGACAAGCTGCCTCCGGGGTTTGACCCGGAAGAACAGATCATCAACAACGATCTGCTCGAGCTGACCCACGCCACCATCGAACAGAAGCTCGGCGCGACAGACCGGGGAGCACGTGAACTCGGGCTCGGGAAGACCGTCCGAGACAAACCCGTCTCTGACTACACGGACCTGATCGTCACGCGTACGCACGGCGAGTATGGACCCACCCTCTCGTGGCGCGACGAGAAGTTCACCAGCAAGGCGCAGATCGCCGCGCTCAACTAGACGACCGCACGAAGCGGTTCTGGCCCCACTGAACGGTGGGGCTTTTCTATACCCCGAAACGGGAGAGGAAAGAGATGTCAGACATCACCGACGAGGAACTGGAACAGCAGCGGCCGGCAGATGACGCCCCTGAGTCTGAGTGGAAGAAGTACGCACAGACGTGGGAGAAGCGAGCCAAGGCGAACGCCAAGGCTAGCCACGGGGTCACCGCAGACGAGCTTGAAGCGCTGCGCGCGAAAGCCCAGAAGGCTGACGAGCTCGAAGACGCTGCTCGGACCGATCTGGAGAAGGCTCAGGCTCGAGCGGATGCTGCCGAGGCGAAGATCGCGGAACGCGACAAGGCTGACGCGGCACGAGAACTCGCAAACGAGGTTGCGAAGGCGAAGAGCGAGGGGCGTTCCACGCCCATCTCTGCTTCGATCCTCCGCGGATCCACGCGCGAAGAACTCGAAGCACACGCTGACGAGATCCTGGCGCTCCTGCCAGACAAGCCGAAGGCCGCAACCGCTGGAACCGGTGGCGACCGCGGTGACGACATCGAAGGAGAAGAGGCTGACGCGAAGGACATCGCGGCCAACGTGCGTCTCTGACTCTCCCGCCTCAACGTCCGTTGGTGGCGGTTTTCATACACAGAAAGGTGCTACCAATGGCACACATCTTTGAGAAGGCGGAGAAGATCGCGGGCGTCGCGCTCGGGATCCTCCAGCGAACCATCGTCCTCCCGAACCTGTTCTCGAACCGGTACGGGATCGCGGACTTCAAGGGAGCCAAGGGCGACGTCGTCAACGTCAAGCGCCCGGCGATCCTGGTCGCACAGGACGCGGGATTCCGCGACCGCAACCCGATCGTCTACCAGGATCTCGTGCAGTCGCGCATCCAGGTCAAGCTCTCGCGCTACCCGATCGTGCCCGTGCAGCTCTCCGACGAGGAACTGACCCTCGACATCGAGAACTACTCGCAGGACGTCACTGTCCCGCAGGTGCGCGCACTCGTCGAGGACTTCGAGAACACGATCGCTGACACCCTCGGTGGCGCGACGTTCGTTCACGAGGTCAACTACGCACCCGGTGCCGACCCGCGCAAGATCGCGATCCAGGCGCGCAAGCTCCTGAACTCGTCGAACGTGCCGGCAAACGGCCGCTACTGGATCGTCGGTTCCGAGGTGTCGGCGGAGATCGCTTCGTTCGACAAGCTCCTGGACGTCGACACTGCGGGACTTCCTGAGGCTGTTCGCGAAGGCGTCGTCGGACGTCTGGCAGGCTTCACCATCGTGGAGTCGAACGCACTCGACGGCGACGAGTCGTACTTCGTCCACAACTCGGCACTGGCCCTCGCGTACGTAGCCCCGGCCGCACCGAAGGGTGCGACGTCGTCGGCCATCGCGATCGAAGGCGGACTCTCCGTCCGCCAGCTCTTCGACTACGACAGCGACACCCTGCACGACCGCTCGATCCTGGGCGTCTTCACGGGTGGCTCTGTCGTCACGGACCCGCAGATCGGCGACGACGGCCTGGTCGTCCAGTCGGACGGTGAGGTGCAGATGGAGTTCATCCGCGCGGTCAAGGTCAACTTCGGAGCCGCGAACACGGCCGAGTCCGACACCTGGACGCTGGCGAATACCGGGACCGTCTCGGGCGGAACCTTCACCCTCTCCGTCGATGGCGAGGACACCGAGCCGATCGCATTCGATGCGACCAACCCGGTGATCCGCGACGCCGTCAACGAGCTCGACGGCGTGTCCGGCGCGAACGTCACCGGCACCACGACCAAGACGATCACCTTCCAGAAGACCGTCATCGTGACGGCCAACTCGGCGGCGATCACCGGGGGCGGTTCCAAGGCCGTCACCAAGGTCTAAGCAACTCGAGAAGGGGTGAGGTCATGGCAGTAGTGCAGCTCGCATCCCGAGAGGATGTGGAGGCCGCGTTTGGTCGCGACCTCACCCCCGATGAGGAAGAGCGGGTCGGGGCAATTCTGGACAAGGCATCAGAGTTGTTCCGATCCGTCTCCGGGCAGACTTTCACGCCAGCTCGATCGGCCGTCCGCGTGAAGGTCAACGGCGGCAGGGCATTCCTGCGACAGAAGCCGGTGGAGACCGTCCACACGGTCAAGGACGACGCTGGCCGGGACGTCTTCTACACGCGCATCGGACGATGGCTCCGCGTTCCCATGGGGAGTCATGAGTTCGTGAACGTGGATTACTCCCACGGCGGTGACGTGCCTGACCTGGTGCGCCTCACCATTGCAGACATCGCACGCCAGATCCTCTCCATCGACCCCGTGGCATCGAGCGGAGTCTCGCAGTTCAGTGAGACGACTGGTCCATTCACTGACCAGCTGACGTATGCGACGTGGGCCCAGGGCGGGGCGACGCGCCTCTCCCCAGAAGACCACGCGATCGCGCGGAGCTTCCAGGTCAAGATTCCCAACGTGTGGCTGCCATGAGGCGCACACGAAGGATCACGGAATACGTCTCGCTCGAGCGATACATGCCCGGAGCCGAGGACGAGCACGGGAACTCCACCGCAGGCTACGCGGACTCGGTCGAAGTCGGCATCTGGCGGTTCAACCCGGGCGGATCACAGGAGCCGGTCACCGCGGGGCACACGCGGGTGATCACCGAACCGGAGATCTACTTCACCGGCCCCCAGCTTGGCGCTCAAGACCGCGTGACTGTTCGCGGCGTCCTGTACGAGGTGGACGGCGAACAGCCCGAATGGGTCAACGACGAGTTCACCGGATGTGTGGCGCGACTCAAGGAGGTGTCCGGCTGATGGCACGCTCAAAGATCAAATGGCGGATCGAAGGATTCGCACGGCTGCGCAACGAACCGGGAGTGCTCGACGATCTCCAGGAGCGCGCGAACTCGATCGCGGATGCCGCGGGCGAGGGGTACGAGTCTCGACCTGCAGAAGCGGGCGCGGGAAAGTCGGGTCGAGCTCGCGCGGCTGTCATCACGGGAACCGCTGAAGCGCGCGTCGACAATGCGCGGAATCAGACGCTGCTGCGCTCCCTCGACGCGGGCGCATGATGGCCGAGGTCATCGTGGCGCCGGATGCCGAGGGGCGAGCAGTGGCCTTCCTCAAGGCTCAGTTCGCGGCGCGGGGGGACTCGGCGAAGGCGGGCACGAAGTTTCCCGCCAAGGGGTCTTCTCGCTTCGTCCAGGTGACGCGAGCGGGAGGCATCTCCAACGACATCGCCTACGACGCGCCGAGGCTGATCTTCATCTGCTCGGGAGAGTCCAGCGTCGATGCCGAACGGCTCTGCGCACTCACGCGGGGTCTCGTGCTCGCATGGGCCCGCCTTTCCGACGATGTGACGCGGGTTCGAGACGCGGGGGACATGGCGTACGTGCCAGACCCTGATTCTGGCCAAGACCGGTATCAGTTCGCGGCGCAGGCGGTCATGAAGATGTCCGCCATCTAGGTCAGCAAACCAATCAGGCTCATCCGTCCGGGTGGGCCTTTCTTATGCCCGCTGCGGCGGGGAAGGAGGCCCATCGTGGTCAACACTGTTGCGAACGTTGCCGCCGGAAAGCCGCTGGCATCGGGCGGGATCTATCTTGCGCCGATCGGCTCGACGGCCCCCACCACCGTCACTGCTGCTCTGGATGCGGCGTACAAGTCGGCTGGGTACATCGGCGAGGACGGTGTCACTGAGGGCGGCGAGCGGTCCACGACGAAGATCAAGGCGTGGGGCGGCGATGTCGTCAAGGTCGTCCAGGACGAGCACTCTCTGACGTACACGTTCCGTTTCATCGAGGCGATGAACGGCGACGTCCTCGAGGCCGTCTACGGTGCCGACAACGTCACCACGACGGATGCCACCGCGTCTTCCGGAACGATCCATGAGGTTCAGGTGACGGGCGAGTCCCTCCCGCACTTCCAGATCGTGTTCGAGATCAAGGATGGCGACAACCGCATCCGCATCTCCGCGAAGGACGTGCAGATCACCGAGGTCGGCGAGATCACCTACTCGGACGGCGACGTCATCGGCTACGAGGTCACCATCGAGTGCTTCGCGGATGGCAACGGCGTGAAGGCCACCAAGTGGCTCGACAACGGAGTCTTCGACGGCGAGTAACAGACGCCGAGGGTGCGGGTTTTCGTGCTGACCTCCCGCACCCTCGGTTTCGTTCAGGTCAGCGCAGATGAAAGGTCAGCACATGTATGTAGTTCCCGCGGCTAAGAAGTCGAAGGACCAGAACAAGTTTCAGTTTCAAGTCGAGGGAGTGACGTACGAGGCGACACGTTTCGACCTCCTGCCGACCTCGTTCGTCGAGGCAGTGGCAGAAATGCCGGAGAAGCTCGTCACGAAGGCGATGCGTCTCGCTCTTGCTGGTGATGACGAAGAGCTTGCGGCCAAGCTGGCAGCGCTCCCCATCGCCGACATCGCGGCCCTTCTGAAGGCCTGGCAGCAGGAATCCTCGGTTTCCCTGGGGGAATGATTCGCCTCCTGGCGCTCTGGCAAGAGTCGCCGGAGGCGGTCGAATATGACCTCATCCGTCATGGTGAGCGGTGGCGCAACGTTGGGCATTCTCTGTCCTGGCGCGACGTCAAGGTTATCTTGGAGATGCAGCAACCATCCGATTCGGCGCTGTGGATGGAACAGAACCCTGACCATATGTGGGGGCTACCGGAGTTTCTCCTCGCCGAGGTCGTGGATTCGCTTCACATGCTCTGGTGGTCGAAGACGAAAGACGGACACAAGAACCGCAACCGCCCGAAACCCCTTGAACGCCCGGGTCGTCGACCTGAGCGCATGGGCAAGAAGCCGTTGCCGTTGGACGAGATGGCCGTGTGGCTTGCTGAGCGGGTGCCAGTGAGTGCGTAGTCCCCTCCGGGGGCAGGAATGCCCCTGGAGGTGGCTATGGCCGTCGAACTCGCCACCGCGTACGTGAGCCTCGTCGCTGACACGTCGAAGCTGGCGAAGTCTATGGATTCGGGGTTCTCGGGGCTGAGTGCGCAGCTCGACAAGAAGGGCACCGCGGCGGGAGCCGGTTTCATCGGCGGCCTCACGGGCGGTCTCGTAGGCCCGGCTCTGCAGCTGGGCGGAAAGCTTGTTGACGCTCTCGCGACACCTCTGACCAAGGGGTTCGACCGCCTCGTCAACTTGGACAATGCCACCGCCAAGCTCGAAGGGCTCGGGCACTCGGCGGAGTCTGTGCAGACGATCATGGACTCCGCCCTGGGTGCAGTGCGGGGCACTGCATTCGGGCTGGATGAGGCTGCGGGAGTCGCTGCGTCTGCTGTCGCGGCGGGCGTCAAGCCCGGCCAGGAGTTGCAGCGCACTCTGTCACTCGTTGCGGACGCTTCGACTATCGCAGGCACGTCCATGGGCGACATGGGGTCGATCTTCAACAAGGTCGCGGGCACGGGCAAGATTCAGGGCGAAGTGATCGCCCAGCTTGGCGAACGCGGCATCCCGATCCTTCAACTGCTCGCGGACGAGATGGGCGTATCCGCCGAGGAGGTGGGGAAGCTCGCCGCAGCCGGCGAGATCGACTTCGCTCGCTTCCAGAATGCAATGGAAGCGGGGATGGGTGGCGCCGCCCTTAAGTCTGGTGAGACTTTCCAGGGCGCCATGGCGAACATGCAGGCGTCGCTGGGTCGCATCGGTGCAGGGTTCTTGGGACCGCTGTTCGAGGAACTGGCACCGACGATCACTGCCCTCACCTCGGCGATGGGACCGCTTGAGGGTGTTGCTGCGACTCTCGGCGAGAAGTTCGGCGACTTCTTGGTCCCGGTTCTCGAGACGTTCCAGGAACTGCTTGCGGGAGGGTTCGACTTCGCGCCCTTCCTGGAGCTCGCAGGCTATCTCTCGCCGATCGGGCTGGCGTTCAAGGTTCTGCAGCCGGTGTTGCCGCTGATCATGGATTCCCTGACGCAGATCGCATCTGTTGTCGGTGGGGCGCTCGGGCAGGTTCTGCAGGCGCTCATGCCGGTGATCACAGCGGTTGCGGAGATCTTTGCCCAGCTTGTGGCCGCGATTCTCCCGCCGCTGTTGCCGATCATCGTGCAGCTCGCGGGGATCATCTCTCAGGTGCTGGTTGCGGTACTGCCTCTCCTGGATCCGTTGATGCAGTTGATCACGGCAATCTTCCCGATTCTTCAGACGGTGATCGCCGCCCTCATCCCGATCATCCAGGGTGTTGTGGATGCAATCGCAGCGATCCTGATTCCGGTCGTGAACACGCTTGTCGAGGTTCTCGGTGGCGTGATCACGTTCCTGACGGGCGTCTTCACGGGCGACTGGGACAAGGCATGGTCTGGGGTGGTGCAGATCTTCGAGGGGCTTTGGAACGGCATCCTCGATATCGGCAAGGGTGTCATCAACGGCATCATCGATCTGATCAACGGTCTCACTGCGGGCCTGAACGAGGTGGGCAACTTCGCACGCGACGTCAGTGGCGGCGCGATTGACTTCACCATCGGGAAGATCCCTCACCTTGCGGACGGGGCGACCGTGCTTCCCCGACGTGGCGGCACTCTTGCCGTGCTTGCGGAAGCTGGCCGGGCCGAGTCCGTCGTTGACACCGGTCTCCTGAATCGCGCTCTCGCTGAGGGTATCGGCGGGTCCAGCTCGGGCAAGACGGTGCAGATGGATGTCCACCCGGCTCCGGGGATGGATGAGATGACGATCGGACGCATCGCTGCCGAGCGGTTGGACTACGAACTGCGAGGTGCTTGATGCGTGCTGAACGTCGCGCCCGTATCGGCGGTATCGAGTTTCAGGGTTGGCCGGCTGATCATCATGGCGACTGGTTTGTGTTGGACGCGGACGGTATCAAGAGCTTCTGGGGTGGCGTTGATGTGCGGCGTGAAGACATCGTGCGCCCGTCTGCTCACGGGTCGTTCGATACGCAGGGCTTCCTTTCGCCGCGCGTGATCCCCGTCTCGGGGCACATGTCATCGCGTACTCCTGAGGGCTTGGAGCACATGCAGGCGCGTCTCTCGGGGTTGCTCGCGGATGGCTCACCTGCTCGCTTGACGATCGAGGGCTCGCTCGGTTCCCGATGGTGCGACGTACGGTTGGCTTCTGCCACGCAGATCACCCAGTTGGATTCGACGACCGCCCGATTCTTGGTCACGTTCTGGGCGGCTGATCCGCGGACGTATGGAGCGGTATCCGAGTTCCCTGGGGGCGCGGCGGCTGTGAACCGTGGGAACTTTCCGGCAACTCCTCGACTGCTTGTGGGCGCCGGTAGCGGGCCGTACACGGTGACGGGAGCGAACGGTCGCATCGTCACGGTCTCAGCAGCGCCGAACGGTGCGCATGAGATCGACTTCGAGACTGGCGGGCTGTTCTTGAACGGCATCCGCCAGATCAACGCGATAGCGGTGTACCAACCGTGGGATGTTCCTCCCGGTCTTCCCGGGGTGACGGCGACAATCAGCGGTTCCCGCACGCTGGTGCAGCGGGTCACGGACACGTTCATCTAGGAGGCGCTGTGGCGATGCTCCTGGTTCACGTTTGCAATGCGATCACGGGTGCGCCGATTGATCGGATCCCCGTGTCGGCGTACTCGTACTCGCGGTTGCTGTCTGCGGGCGACTCGGGCGGATCGGTGACGATCCCACTCGATGGGACGATCTCGAAAGCGCAGGTTCGGTCGTTGGCGTCTCCGTGGTCACGGCTCATGTTGATTGAGCGTGATGGTGCGGTGGAGTACATCGGGTACTCGCAGGGATCGACGTACACCCGTGGTTCACAAACGCTGACGGTGAAGCTCGCGGACATTTGGGCGTTGTTCAACCGTCGTGGGGCCTGGGACCACACGGCTGGGAACGTTGAGCTGTGGAAGGAGACCGTAGTCGGCAACCGCGCGTACCAGGCGGCCTCAGCCATCGAACGCGGGCGAAATGGGCCAGCATTGCCGGCGATGGGTCTCCCGCTCACGCTTCCCGGCGGGTATGCCGGCCCTTCTGTGACCCGCACGTACTACGGGTACAACGTGGAGACGGTAGGCGATGTTCTCGCTGATCTTCTCGCTGAGGGGCTGGATATCTACTTCCGCCCCCGGTGGTCGGGAGGTCAGGCGGACTGGTTGTTTCAGGCGGCGTCCGATTGGTCGTCTGGCGCGGTTCGCGAGTTCGTTGTGTCTGCGAAGAGCTCACCCGTCACGGGGTTCAGTGAGACGTCCGATGCGGCCCGGGTGACGAACAATGCCCGGTATATCGGTGAGGGGTCCGAGGTCGACATGCTCGTGCGCTCGGAGCGCAATGTGGCGTCGCCCTATCCGCTTCTGGACCGGGTGACTAACACGAAGCACATCTCGAACGTGGCGCAGCTCTCGTCCTTGTCGGCGCAGGATCTTGTGTCGTATGGGTCGCCGACTGTGCAGTGGGATTTCAGCGTCTCGGCAGACACTCCGGTCGACGTGGGCGACACTGCACGGCTTCATTTCGATGGCGACCCGTGGGTCATTGATGGCTGGTACAACCGGCGCGTCGTGAAGGTCAGTGGCGATCAGTCCGACCAGAAGAAGATCAGCGTTCAGCCGACGGGGGGTGCGTGATGGGCGTCGACCACCCGGGCCAGGGGATGAGCGTTCAGGCGCTCATGCGCGAGGTCAAGCGCGTCGCGAAGGCAACCTTGCAGAACGCGTCGATCGGTCGAGCCGGCATCCGTGTTTACGATGGCGGCTGGATCCGAATCGAAGGTGGCGGTCTCGCCGTCACCGGAACCCAGAACGTCAGTGGTCGCCTTGAAGGATCCGGGGTTCTTGACTGGACAGGGAACGTGTACCTTCGCGGGCCGACAGGAGTTCAGGGGAACTTCGCAACGTCGGGCAACGCGACCATCGGCGGCGCGACGACGATCTCGGGCAGCCTGAACGTGACCGGCGCCACCACGCTGAACAACACGGTCACGATGAACGATGATCTCACCCTGGGAAGCGGTCGAATCGTCGTCGGAAACATGATCATCCGGAAGACGGGCGCCGCGTCAGGACAGATCATTTCCTCGGGGATCGTGTACATCGAAGGTGCGGGCATCCGCTTCACCGGGTCGGTGTACGCGGAGAACCATCTCGACGTCGTCGGAGACCTGAACGTTCAGGGATCGAAGAACTTCAAGATGCCGCATCCGACGAAGCCGGACGTGTGGCTGCGTCACGGCTCCACGGAGTCTCCGGTCTCGGGCACTGAGTACACCGGTCGTGCGCGTATCGGAGAAGACGGCTCCGTTCTCGTCGAGCTCCCCGACTACTTCGAAGGGCTGAACAAGCCCGAAGGTCGGACCGTCCAGCTCACTCCAGTCGGCCGGCCTTTTTCTGTCGGTGCGGACGAGGTCATGGACGGGCGCTTCACCGCGTACGGAGATCCCGGACGCGAGGTCTTCTGGCTGGTCAAAGCGGAGCGCTTCGGTGGCGACTTCCTGCTGGAAGAGGAGATGGCGGCTCCGCCTCTCCGAGAGTCATAGGAGGCGATCATGGGCGGTCTCGTCATCGAAACCATCCGCCCGGGCGTTCAGTTCACCCCCGACGCTGCAGCTGCGTTCCGTCGCGCGGAAGCGCAGGTGCTGGCGGAGTTCGGGCGCCGCATCGACGTGAACTCCACGTACCGGTCGTGGTCGGACCAGATGGTGATGTACATCGACTGGACCCGGTACGTGGCGTCCGGGTACAAGCCGTCGCTGAAGCCGGACCACAGCAAGGCCGTGCACCCGTCACAGTCGTTCCATGTGTCCGGCACGGCCCTGGATTCGGACGACTGGCGCAACGCCCGCATCGTCGCGATCCTCGCCGAGAACGGCTTCATCCGAAACCGCCTGTCGGTGCCGGACGAGCAACACCACTTCGAGTACATCCGTGCCCGAGACGAGAACCACGGCAAGCCCGCCAGCGGCGGAGGACAGTCCGAGGAGGACGACATGACCCCCGAGCAGGACAAGAAGCTCAACTCTCTGTTCGACGCCATGTTCAACGGTGGCAACAGCATGAAGGACGGCAAGAAGTCCATCAGTCAGTCGCTGGCTGAGATTCACGAGAAGGTTGGCCCGATCTACCGCAGTGGCGGATCGGTGACGAGCGTTCGCCAGGAGCTCGCGAACATCAACAGCAAGGTCACGAATTTGCAGGCCACGCAGTCGGGGCTCGAGGCGGCTCTCACGGCGTTGGCGAATGCGAAGGGGCTCGACGCGTCAGCGATCTTGAAGGCCGCTCAGCAGGGTGTCGAGAACGCGCTCCGGAAGGTCACGTTCTCGGCGGATGTGGACGAGTGACTTCAGGGTGGGCGCGGGGCGGGGGGTGAGCATGGACGTTGTGTCGTTGTTTGCTAATGCGAACATCCGCGATATTGGCGCTACCGCCTTGCTCACTATCGTCGTGCTACTGATCCTGACGGGACGTCTCGTGCCCAAGAGCGTGGCTGATGCGTGGAAGAACGCCTACTTCACGGAGCAGGCTTCGGGGCGGGAGAAGGAGAAGCAGATCACCCTCCTCGCATCATCGGCCACCGTGTCAGCGCGTGTCCTCGATGCGCTCCCGTTGACGGGAGGTGAGTCGGATGATGTGGAAGAAGCTACGGAAGCTCGTCGGCGCCGGCGGCAAAGCTGAGGCGGTGCAGGCCAACGTCGATGCGGACAAGTCGCTCGCCGATGCGCAGGCTCGCACCGCCGAGATCGCACAGCTCGTCGGACGGATCGAGAAGCACGGGTACGTGAACCACATCGGGGAACGCGTCATGGCCGGGATTAGGGGGGCGTGATGCTCATCGACGATGTGATTCTGTTCGTCTTGTTCTCGTGGGTGATCCCACTGAGCCTGTTCGTCTACTTCCAGGTGACGACCGCTAAGCATGGCACGAAGCACGCGCGACGCCGGTTGAAGTGGCGTGAGATCGCCCCCGTGATGCGCATCCTCGTCGCCCAGAAGCTCGCACTGATCCTTGTCGTCGCGTTCATCGCCCTTGTGCGATTCATCGGCGACTTCCCCGGACGCGAGTGGGTCGCGTTCGGACTCTACACACTGCTCGTCGGCCTCGCGTGGGTCGTCCTCATCTATCAGCGTCGCGTGCAGCGCCCTCAAGAGCGCCGCATCCGAAACCTCTAAGGAGAACCACCATGAAGACCCTCTTCGACTCTCTCGTCCGTACGTACGTGCCGTGGCTGGCGGGTGTGATCATCACCTTCCTCGTCTCCCTCGGCGTGCCCCTCGACCCCGAGGTGCAGCCGGCCCTGCTCGCACTGCTCATGCTCGCGGCATCCGCGGCCTACTACTGGATCGCGCGACTGCTCGAGACGCACATGTCGCCGAAGTTCGGCTGGATGCTCGGTCTCGCGAAGCCTCCCGTGTACGAGGTGCCTGAGCCTGTGCTGATCCCGGTGGAAGGTCTGAGCCGTGACGAGATCCTCGCTCGACTCGAGCACCTGACGCCGTCCGAGCTCAACGCGAGTATCCAGGCGGCTGCTTCCCGAGTCAACAAGTAGGAGGACTCATGCCCACCATCACCTTCACGTTGTCGGACTTCGGTCTGGCATCACTTGCTTCGAAGCTCCCGACCGTGAAGTTCGTGCCGTCTGGTGCGGGGGTCGCGGGGGATCGGTTGTTCTCATCGACCCCCGTGGCCGCGGTGATGGTGGGGGATCAGGGCACGGTAACTCTCGCCGCGACAGATGGGGTCGCCCCCAAGGCCTGGTACACGATTCGCATCGAGCACCTGAACCCAGGCGGCGAGTACACGCACTTCGACATCCTCGGGATGCAGATTTTCATCCCAGACGACTACGACGGTCCCCTCACTGGGCTTCCGGGCGTCCCGCTCGCAACCAACACGGTGATCGTTTCTCTCGACCCGCCGCCGCCCGGCTACAAGGGCTGGTGGCTGTATTCACCCGCAGCGGGGCAGGAAATGCCCCTCGATGACCCCCTGATCGGGGAACTGAGGATGGTGTCCTGATGGCTGCTGACTACGTGCCACTGACGAACCTGCGTGGACCCGCCGCGCGCATCGCCGAGGTCACCACTGAGACGACCGCGCCGGGCACGCTTGCTCAGGTCTTCATGACTGGCCCGGACCAGAACCGGAAGTTCGACTTCAAGATCCCTCGCGGAGCTCAGGGGCTCCCGGGGGTCAACGGTGTCGAGAACGACGAAGCTATGGCGCTCCTCGTGGACAACGAGGAGTCGGAGACTCGCACTGCGATCTCCGCTTCGTTTGGGTGGTCCGTCCTCGTCACCGATCCGCGTTTCGGCGCGAAGGGCGACGGCTTGACCGACGACACTGCAGCGATCCAGGCGGCTATCGACTTCGCGTTCGCACAGGGTGGCGCTACAGTCGTGGTCCCTCCGGGCGTCTACATGATCGACGCAGACGCCGGCACCTCGATCTGGACCAACGCTGGCGGGATCCAGATGCGTGACGGAATCACGTTCCAGATTGGCGCTGGTGCAACACTCAAGGCCAAGCCGGTGACGACCCCGGTGTCGAAGATCATTCGCCTTGTGAACTGTTCGGATGTGACCATCACGGGCGGCGGCACGATCGACGGCAACCGCGACAACGCGATTGTGACGACCGGCGAGTGGGGATACGGTATCTCCCTCGCTGCGAGCGAGAATATCGTCATCGACGGAATTCGCACCATCAACTGCTGGGGCGACGGGATCAACCTGCAGCGCCTCGCGTTCGCCGACTACACCTCACCAGTGAACGTCACTATCCGCAACGTCGTGAGCGACAACAACCGCCGCCAGGGACTGTCGGTCGAAGATGGCATCGGCGTCCTCATCGAAGACAGCGTCTTCTCCAACACAAACGGCGCGTTGCCTGAATGCGGGATCGACATCGAGCCGCCTGACGCCAACGGAAACGCTCGAGACGTGACGATTCGGAAGTGCACCTTCCGGACCAACGCGCGCCGCGGCATCACTGTCGCCGAGTCGGCCGACATCGCCAAGGTCATCATCGAGGACTGCGTCTTCGACGGAAACGGGCACGGGGCAGGCGGGGCGATCACGGACCAGTTCCGCGCGGTCATGGGAAACTCCGGGCTGACCATCTCAGGCTGCAAGTTCATCGGATCGCTGACCGAGGACTGCCTGCGCATTGATGGACCCAAAGATGGCGCTCGTATCATCAACAACGAGATCGATCGCTCGATCTACCTCTACGGGACGGCCATCCTGGCGTCTGGGTTTCCGGTCGGCACGATCGTTTCTGGCAACACGATCAATGGCACGATCAAGTGCCAATACCAGTCGTTCGTGAGCATCACCGACAACACGATCCTGCCGCCGTCCACTGGCAACGGTATCGACTTCACGGGGACGATCAACACGAATCACGCCAAGGTGTCCGGCAATATGATTCGCGGTGGAGTGAACGCAATCAAGTTGAGCGTGACGTCGAGCTCCATGATCACGGGCGAGATCGTGAACAACATCATGATCAACCAGCGGGACGCGGCGATGATCATCGCCGGTCGCAACCTGATCATCGCTCACAACATCATTGTGGGAGCGTGCTTGGACAGCGGCACCGCGTCCGTAGCGCTCGTTGGCGACCCGAACGGGAGCCCATACATCGCCTTTGAGGACAACAGCATCCTCAAGGCGCCCTACGGAAGTGCAACCATCAATAACACGCCGGCGTACGCGTTCAGCAAGACGGGAACTATCCTGTCCGCGCGCATCCGACGCAACCGTGTGGACGCTTCGTTTGCGTTCAGCGATGGAGTTCCGCCTACAGGCAGCGGGACAATCTTCGCCAACGACGATCTCCCCGTCGTGACGACAGCACAGCGCCCCGTGTCGCCCCCTATCGGCACGTCCGTCTTCGACGCCACCCTGGGAAAGCCCATTTGGCGAAAGTCGTCGTCTGCATGGGGGGATGCAACCGGGGCAACCGTCTAAGGGCGCCTACCCCCGTGCGTATGCAACGGCACGTACAGATGAGAGCCCCCAGGCTTGCCTACCTTCGCGGGTCGGTGAGCCTGGGGGCCTTCTGTGTTCACGGCGCTCTCGGCAGCACGGAAAGCGATCATCAACACGGCGATGACCATTGCGCCCTTCACGGCGTAGAAACCTGAGAACAACATCGATGACCCGAGAAGAGCCCACACCGGGTACTGCCATTCGCTACCCCGCAGATAGATGAGCATGCCCGCCGCGAGAAGGACGACGATTGCCGCGGTGACGACACCGGAGCTCGCCATCGTCTCGACGATGAAGTTATGTGGGGGGACACCCTTGTAGTCGGCATACCCCAGTCCGATGATGGCTGTCATGTCGTTGGCGAAGAGCTGACGGAATGCCCGGTCGAAGGTCTCGAAGCGTCCGTTCTCGTCGAAGAGGCCTGTCGCCATGGAACCGCGCGCTGATGACTCGTAGGAGTCGAACAGCCACCATGCGAGCCCTGCAGCGGGGATGATCGCCAGTCGTGCACCAATCCGCCGGACACCGCGAGGGGGGAATAGGAGCGACAAGCCGAGGACGGCGACACCAACCACGAGCCCTGTGCGGGACGAGTTGATGACGATCGCGAATCCTGACACCGCAGCCAAGAGGATGGCCATCTTCCAGCGCCCACGCCGCCAGAGTGTCGGCGCGAGGACGATGCCTACGGCGAGGAGACCTGACAGCACACTATAGGCGGAGATCGTCAGGTCGTAGGTGACGCGGACGTTGAAGAATCCGATCTCCCCGATGATGATCCCGAGGCGCGTGTGAACTTGCCATTGGATGAGCACGCCGACCGCGAGTGCGAGCTGAACGCCGGCGAGCGTGGTGAGGAGACGGTTGACGCTGTCCGCGTCTAGCTGTTCCCGAACCCAGTCTCGAGCTTCGTATACGAGGACGATCGGGACGACCAGCAGGAGGAACGTGACGAGGTAGTACCAGCCTTCGATGCCTTCTGCGGTGGACATTCCGGTGAGGACGCTGAAGCTGACCAGGATGAGCAGCAGGATCGCCATGATGGGGGAGAAGCGGCGGAGGTTGGCGGCTAGGAGTCCGATGAGTGCGAGGGTGAGTATGGTCGTCCACGATGCGATGTGGTGAAGGCCGGGGATCACCGGGAGCATGTACAACGGCATCGTCAGCACCAGAAGAGTGAGCGTCTTCTCGAGCTTGGTTCGACCCTTTTTCGCCGCGACGAACACGATCGTGCACACCACCACAAAGACGCCAGCGGGTGGTGCGACGAGATACGCCATGATGCTCGCCAGAGCCATCAAGAAAGACATAGCCGGACCGCTCTAGACGGGGGCGTTCATCGACAGGATGCACCCGAGAGCCACGATGCCGCCGAGCGCCAGGGTTCCTGCACCGGCTCCACGCCATTGACGAGCTGCGACTTCGGATGCGTTATCGCTATCCGCGTAGGCGAGCGCAGACATGCCGCCGAGTATGAGGAGGGCTGCCGTCCCCAGAACAAGTGGCGCTCCGAAGATGGTCCAGTCTGCAAACGCTGCTGCGACGACGCCTATGGTGAAGATGGCGCCGAGGGCTAGCAGTGTCATGTTCTTCACGGTGGAATCCTATCGGTTTGGTGTGCGGGTGTCTGCCGTCCACCGCATCATGGAACTCATGACGCAGTGGCACCCGATCTTCTGGACTGATGAGCCGCAACCGGGTGTCTGGGTGATGACGGCACCGCATGAGGCGGAACCGTTCGGCCGCATCGAGTTGCGACGCGTGTCTGGTGCGATCCGCTACAAGGTCACGTTGCGGGGTGAGGTCATCGGGTGGGCGAACACCCTGTCCCATGCGTGTGAGCGCCTGTACGCCGCGCACAGGAAGCAACAGGACGAGGTGCACACCGGGCCACCCAACGGGCGACGCTAGATCCCCCTGCCGAGGTCATCCTCGTCCCACAGGACTTCAGGCGCGCCGGCATCCACGATCGGATGCACCCGGTCGAGCTTCACCTTGAAGTCACTCCAGTCTTCGCTCAGCTTCATCACCGTGGTCACAGATGCGATGTGTTCCCGCAGCTTCGGGTGCCCAACCTCCTGGGTGAGCTGCTGGTGGAACTTGCCCTTCCGCTTCTTCTCGTCCTTGGCGCGCTGGGCCTTGATCTCATCGAACACTCCGGGGGCGACGCGCTTGTAGACGACATCGTTCGTGAGATGGCCGAAGTAACCAGGCCTTGCCACTGAGGTCGGATCGAAGGGGAGGTCGCGCAGGCGGAACATCTCCTTGTAGAAGTCAACGTCGAACGTCTTCACCCACGGCTGCAGCTCGGAAGCGACGTACGCCTCAAGAATCTTCGCGAGGGCATCGCGTGCGCGGACATCCTGGTATCCAGTCGCCTCGTCAACAAGCGCGATGATGCCAACGCGTGCGAGGCCGCGGACGATGATTTCGGCCGCCCGTGCAGTAGGTTCCTGCGACTTCGCGAGAGCGCCCTCGGCGCGCGCAGACAGCCACGCCTCGCACAGCTGGGGCAGAACTTCGGCCCGATAGCCGTTGGCTCGCGTGTTCACGCCCATGCTCGTCGGAAGGTCGAACGGGATCGGCTGCGCGTCTTCGAGCAACTGGTCGGTGATGAACGGTCGGAGCACCTGGGATCGCAGGATCGGGGGAAGCGTCAGGTCATCCGTCGGCGAGGACTTCGACCGTGCGCTGCGACCGATCGCCGTGTTCATGCCGCCCTGGGTGATGACTCGAGTCCCATCTTCGAGCACGTAGCACTCGATGGCGACGTCGCCAATCATGAGCGGACGATCCACAGACCCGGAGATCGCCTTCTTGGGCGCGGGCCGCTCCCAACGGGCCGATGCCGCCTTGCGGGCTGCGTCTGCCCGATCTTCCGGTGTCATGTTCGACGCCCGGGCGATCCCGCCCTTTGCGCGTCCTTCTGCTTCTGTCATGTCGTCGCCGTGCCCAATCTATCCGAGATGCCTGCTTCGAGGCCTTAATGCAAGCATATCACATGGGTATGCGTGCATTGTGAAAGCGGCGTTGGCCAGGTCGTCGCCTAGTCAAATGTCTGAACCCCCGAGGAGCATGGGCGCATGATGCCCACCGACCTACTTGCCTTCGAGGCCCAACACCCACACCACACACCCACCAAGACGGAACGTATCCGCCACGAGCTCCGCATCAGCGAGGTCAGGTACTACGTACTCCTCGCCAGGGCTGCACAATCCGTTGAGGGGATCGCCGCTGACCCTACGACCGCGCGCATGGTCCGCGAACGTGCCAGCCGGCGCGCAACCGCTCGAGCGGCGAGGGTTGCGGCATGAGTGAGGAGACGCGTGTGCGCAAGGATGGGCGCCCGCTGGTCACAGAGCATCCTGTGACGGCGCAGGACCGCGTGGAGTACTACGACGGGCCGCTACCCACGGGCGGCATCGCCTGCAAGCTCGACTTCGAGGAAGAAGACGACAGCTGGATGGATCATCCGGCATGAAACCAGAGAAGCCCCCACCTATCCAGGTGGGGGCTTCTTCTGCGTATACGGGAGACCTCATTGTCTCGGTTCAGCGGGCACTGCTCTTCTTGCCGTTGGCGGGGTCGCCATTGACCCCAAAGGATCTTCTGGCGATCATCACTACCCACCGGCCTGAGTCTTTCGTCCTGTGCATGTCCCCATTATGTGCCCGTAATTACAGACTTGTCAAGTGAGCTTTACGGTTCGGCGTGTTCTGTGATCGAAAGCGGGGATTGCACGCCTGACAGAGTTAGCGCGATCGCACTCGCCATCTGATCATGCGCATCCGCCACAAGGTGTCCGTAGACGCCCACCGTCGTCGTGATTGACTCGTGCCCCATGCGTGCCTGGATGTAGGGGAGCGGGATGCCCTGAGCGATCAGCCAGGAGGCGTGAGTGTGCCGCATGTCATGCACGGTCGGCTCCCGGCGCAGCGGCTCGAGGCCCAGAGCTCGGCACGTCTCAGGATCGGACGCCTTCGCCACTGCCGTCCGCCAGATGCGCGTGTAGAACGCCCCGTGCCACATGTGCCCGCCCTGAGGTGCGGGGAATACCCATTCATCGGATGCGCCCGGTTCTCCCATGATCGCAACGAGGTCCGGGAACAGCGACACCGATCGGCGCGACTTCGACGACTTCGGGTAGCTCAGGATCGGCGCCCCCTTCGCCTTCTTCCACGCGCGCGTCACTCGCACTGTTGGAGGATTGCCGTGGAGGTTCACGTCCGCCCATGTCAGAGCGCTCATCTCACCCCACCTGAGCCCGGTGCCGGCGAGGAACAGCACCATGCGCCTGTACCTCTCCGGGATGAAGTGGAGAAGTGTCGCGAACTCCGTGGGGGTGAGGAACACGTTCTCGCGCTTCACGCCGCGGGTCATGCGCATCTTGTACGCGGGGTTGTCTGGGCGGAACCCCTCGTCGACAGCGGACTTGAGGACCGCCGACAGGAGGGCGTGGTAGTTCCTGATCGTCTTCGAAGACACGTGCTTCTGCTCGGTGAGCGGCTTGTGTCGATCGCGCCAGACGGGCTGCTTCTCCTGCCATGCGAGCCATGAACCAACGTCCGGCTTCGTGATCAGGTCGATGGGTACGTCGCCGAGCAACTGCAACCAGGATCGTTCAGCCTCAGCCTCGTAGCCTTCCCGCGTCCCCTTCTCTACGCCTGTCAGTAGTCCGCTGTCGGGGGAGAGGTAGCGGTGGGTGTACTCGCGCAGGGTGGGCGTGCCTGCGGTGCGGTTCATGCGCGACTCACGAACCTGCTCGGCGGCTTCCCACCCGACACGCTCGACCAACTTCTTGTAGTCCTCGGCGCCCTTATGCTCCAGGAACGTCGTCTGCTTCATGTGGCCCTTGTGGCGCACCTGAACGCGCCATCGCACCTCGCCCGACTTGAGGGTGCGGGAAGAGACGCTAGCCATCAGCGAGAACTTTCGCGTGCTGGAAGCACCGTGCACCTTCGGTCGACACTGTGCGGTTGCAGTGCCACATCCATCCGAGCTCGGAGCGGGTGAACTTGCGGGCGGCGCTCATCCCGCCATGCCGGCAGGGCGCGCCGCAGATCGGCGGCTTCGAGTCGGCGTCCAATGTTCACTCCCCATTCCTACGCTGAGGGTCGGACACTGCAGGAAGGTACGGCTCCATCGCGAGAATCGTTGAGCAAGGCCAGGTCTGCCCTGAGCATTCAGCACAGACCGCGTAGTCCTCGAAAGGAACCGTCTGACGGGAGTGGAGGGCAAGCACGCGCTCAATGGCGGCGCCCTGATTCTCGACGATCCGCGCAGCGTCGAACACGATATCGCCGCGGGTGCCGTAGTCGACGGCGGCGATGCTTCGGAGATTGCCTGCCAACTCGATGACATCGGACATGTCTCGCCTCTCATTAAGGCGTGATCCGAGGCGATGTAGGCGGGGATGTAGGCGGCGGGGGTTTTATCCCCCGCCAGCCCTACTCCTTACTGGGGTGAGTAACGGGACTCGAACCCG
>NZ_JBIUWT010000006.1:0-5593 GCF_044743585.1 Microbacterium sp. NPDC087592
GGTAAGATAGAGAAGTTGCCCTGCGGGCCTGGCTGTGATGGCTGGGTCGTGGGAGCATCCGATCCTTGAGAACTCAACAGCGTGCACTTGTCAAATGCCAAATTATCCTCGTCTCCACTTCGGTGGGGGTGAGAATTCCTTTGGATCAAAGACCAACTCCTTCCGGGGGGTTGGCAATGGATGAAGTCAGCAATGAATTTGTCTCTTTGGTCAGCATCAAACTCGCTGCGTCATCGTTTTCCCGGTGTCGTATGCATTTCTTTTTTACGGAGAGTTTGATCCTGGCTCAGGATGAACGCTGGCGGCGTGCTTAACACATGCAAGTCGAACGGTGAACACGGAGCTTGCTCTGTGGGATCAGTGGCGAACGGGTGAGTAACACGTGAGCAACCTGCCCCTGACTCTGGGATAAGCGCTGGAAACGGCGTCTAATACTGGATATGTGACGTGACCGCATGGTCTGCGTCTGGAAAGAATTTCGGTTGGGGATGGGCTCGCGGCCTATCAGCTTGTTGGTGAGGTAATGGCTCACCAAGGCGTCGACGGGTAGCCGGCCTGAGAGGGTGACCGGCCACACTGGGACTGAGACACGGCCCAGACTCCTACGGGAGGCAGCAGTGGGGAATATTGCACAATGGGCGCAAGCCTGATGCAGCAACGCCGCGTGAGGGACGACGGCCTTCGGGTTGTAAACCTCTTTTAGCAGGGAAGAAGCGAAAGTGACGGTACCTGCAGAAAAAGCGCCGGCTAACTACGTGCCAGCAGCCGCGGTAATACGTAGGGCGCAAGCGTTATCCGGAATTATTGGGCGTAAAGAGCTCGTAGGCGGTTTGTCGCGTCTGCTGTGAAATCCGGAGGCTCAACCTCCGGCCTGCAGTGGGTACGGGCAGACTAGAGTGCGGTAGGGGAGATTGGAATTCCTGGTGTAGCGGTGGAATGCGCAGATATCAGGAGGAACACCGATGGCGAAGGCAGATCTCTGGGCCGTAACTGACGCTGAGGAGCGAAAGGGTGGGGAGCAAACAGGCTTAGATACCCTGGTAGTCCACCCCGTAAACGTTGGGAACTAGTTGTGGGGTCCATTCCACGGATTCCGTGACGCAGCTAACGCATTAAGTTCCCCGCCTGGGGAGTACGGCCGCAAGGCTAAAACTCAAAGGAATTGACGGGGACCCGCACAAGCGGCGGAGCATGCGGATTAATTCGATGCAACGCGAAGAACCTTACCAAGGCTTGACATATACGAGAACGGGCCAGAAATGGTCAACTCTTTGGACACTCGTAAACAGGTGGTGCATGGTTGTCGTCAGCTCGTGTCGTGAGATGTTGGGTTAAGTCCCGCAACGAGCGCAACCCTCGTTCTATGTTGCCAGCACGTAATGGTGGGAACTCATGGGATACTGCCGGGGTCAACTCGGAGGAAGGTGGGGATGACGTCAAATCATCATGCCCCTTATGTCTTGGGCTTCACGCATGCTACAATGGCCGGTACAAAGGGCTGCAATACCGCGAGGTGGAGCGAATCCCAAAAAGCCGGTCCCAGTTCGGATTGAGGTCTGCAACTCGACCTCATGAAGTCGGAGTCGCTAGTAATCGCAGATCAGCAACGCTGCGGTGAATACGTTCCCGGGTCTTGTACACACCGCCCGTCAAGTCATGAAAGTCGGTAACACCTGAAGCCGGTGGCCTAACCTTTTTGGAGGGAGCCGTCGAAGGTGGGATCGGTAATTAGGACTAAGTCGTAACAAGGTAGCCGTACCGGAAGGTGCGGCTGGATCACCTCCTTTCTAAGGAGCATCTGACACCTCCGGGTGTCCAGAACCCAGATCGAAGGCATACGTTCTTCGCTGGGAGCTCATGGGTGGAACATTTGACATGGTGTGAAGGATGTTGTTCTTCTCTAGTACGTCGGGTCTTCGGATCTGGTGGGAACGGGGAGGGTGGCGGATGTCGCACCTGCACGCTGTTGGGTCCTGAGGGACCGGATGCGCACTGGCCTTTGGGTCGAGTGCACAGTCGGTTACTCTGGGCCTCTTTCTGTTTCCCCCGTGTGGGGTTGTGGATGGGGGCACCGCCCGTACTTTGAGAACTACACAGTGGACGCGAGCATCTTGCAGCTGACTTCGGTCAGTTGCACAAGATGATCTTAAAGATCATTAGTCAATTTCATGCCGGACCTTTCGGGGTCTGGTGTCGATTCTGATTCAAACTCATGTGATTTCAAGTCTTTAAGAGCAAACGGTGGATGCCTTGGCATCTGGAGCCGAAGAAGGACGTAGCAATCTGCGATAAGCCTCGGGGAACTGATAAGCAAGTTTTGATCCGAGGGTGTCCGAATGGGGAAACCCCGCTGGGCGGCGTGCCGACCTAGTGACTCCCGCCTGAATATATAGGGCGGGTAGAGGGAACGTGGGGAAGTGAAACATCTCAGTACCCACAGGAAGAGAAAGCAACCGCGATTCCGTTAGTAGTGGCGAGCGAAACCGGAACAGGCTAAACCTAGCGTGTGTGATAGCCGGCAGGTGTTGCACGTTGGGGGTTGTGGGACTTTTCAGTCATCTCTGCCGAGGTGGCGGCGTTACAAGAAGGTATAGACGAACGGTCTTGAAAGGCCGGTCATAGAGGGTGCCAACCCCGTAGTCGAAATGCTTCTCTTGGCGCGAAGAGTATCCCAAGTAGCACGGGGCCCGTGAAATCCCGTGTGAATCTGTCAGGACCACCTGATAAGCCTAAATACTCCCAGATGACCGATAGCGGACAAGTACCGTGAGGGAAAGGTGAAAAGTACCCCGGGAGGGGAGTGAAATAGTACCTGAAACCGTTTGCTTACAAACCGTTGGAGCCTCCTTAGTAGGGGTGACAGCGTGCCTTTTGAAGAATGAGCCTGCGAGTTAGCGATATGTGGCGAGGTTAACCCGTGTGGGGTAGCCGTAGCGAAAGCGAGTCTGAATAGGGCGATTCAGTCGCATGTCCTAGACCCGAAGCGAAGTGATCTATCCATGGCCAGGTTGAAGCGACGGTAAGACGTCGTGGAGGACCGAACCCACTTAGGTTGAAAACTGAGGGGATGAGCTGTGGATAGGGGTGAAAGGCCAATCAAACTTCGTGATAGCTGGTTCTCTCCGAAATGCATTTAGGTGCAGCGTTGCGTGTTTCTTGCCGGAGGTAGAGCTACTGGATGGCCGATGGGCCCTACAAGGTTACTGACGTCAGCCAAACTCCGAATGCCGGTAAGTGAGAGCGCAGCAGTGAGACTGTGGGGGATAAGCTTCATAGTCGAGAGGGAAACAACCCAGACCACCAACTAAGGTCCCAAAGCGCGTGCTAAGTGGGAAAGGATGTGGAGTTGCCTTGACAACCAGGAGGTTGGCTTAGAAGCAGCCACCCTTGAAAGAGTGCGTAATAGCTCACTGGTCAAGTGATTCCGCGCCGACAATGTAACGGGGCTCAAGCACGCCACCGAAGTTGTGGCATTGACATTATTGGTAGGCCTTCGTGGTCCAGCCGTGTTGATGGGTAGGAGAGCGTCGTGTGGCCAGCGAAGCGGCGGTGTGAACCAGCCGTGGAGGCTACACGAGTGAGAATGCAGGCATGAGTAGCGAATGACGTGTGAGAAACACGTCCTCCGAAAGACCAAGGGTTCCAGGGTCAAGCTAATCTTCCCTGGGTAAGTCGGGACCTAAGGCGAGGCCGACAGGCGTAGTCGATGGACAACGGGTTGATATTCCCGTACCGGCGAAGAACCGCCCAAGCTAATCCAGTAGTGCTAAGTGTCTGAATCCCAGTGACTGATCCCTTCGGGGTGACGCTCTGGGCCTAGCGCACGACCCCATTCTGGTGCGGTTAGCGTATTAACAGGTGTGACGCAGGAAGGTAGCCCAAGCCAGGCGATGGTTGTCCTGGTGCAAGTGCGTAGGCCGAGTCGTAGGCAAATCCGCGATTCATTAAGGCTGAGACACGATGCGGATAAAAAGTGGGTGATCCTATGCTGCCAAGAAAAGCATCGACGCGAGGTTCTAGCCGCCCGTACCCCAAACCGACTCAGGTGGTCAGGTAGAGAATACCAAGGAGATCGAGAGAATCGTGGTTAAGGAACTCGGCAAAATGCCCCCGTAACTTCGGGAGAAGGGGGGCCTTCGGCGTATAGGGATTTACTCCCGAAAGCGTTTGGAGGCCGCAGAGACTAGTGGGTAGCGACTGTTTACTAAAAACACAGGTCCGTGCCAAGTCGCAAGACGATGTATACGGACTGACGCCTGCCCGGTGCTGGAAGGTTAAGAGGACCGGTTAGCCGTAAGGCGAAGCTGAGAATTTAAGCCCCAGTAAACGGCGGTGGTAACTATAACCATCCTAAGGTAGCGAAATTCCTTGTCGGGTAAGTTCCGACCTGCACGAATGGCGTAACGACTTCCCAACTGTCTCAACCGCGAACTCGGCGAAATTGCATTACGAGTAAAGATGCTCGTTACGCGCAGCAGGACGGAAAGACCCCGTGACCTTTACTACAGCTTGGTATTGGTGTTCGGTGTGGCTTGTGTAGGATAGGTGGGAGACTTTGAAGCATGGACGCTAGTTCGTGTGGAGTCATTGTTGAAATACCACTCTGGTCACTCTGGATATCTAACTTCGAACCGTAATCCGGTTCAGGGACAGTGCCTGGTGGGTAGTTTAACTGGGGCGGTTGCCTCCCAAAAAGTAACGGAGGCGCCCAAAGGTTCCCTCAACCTGGTTGGCAATCAGGTGTCGAGTGTAAGTGCACAAGGGAGCTTGACTGTGAGACTGACAGGTCGAGCAGGGACGAAAGTCGGGACTAGTGATCCGGCAGTGGCTTGTGGAAGCGCTGTCGCTCAACGGATAAAAGGTACCTCGGGGATAACAGGCTGATCTTGCCCAAGAGTCCATATCGACGGCATGGTTTGGCACCTCGATGTCGGCTCGTCGCATCCTGGGGCTGGAGTAGGTCCCAAGGGTTGGGCTGTTCGCCCATTAAAGCGGTACGCGAGCTGGGTTTAGAACGTCGTGAGACAGTTCGGTCCCTATCCGCTGCGCGCGTAGGAAATTTGAGAGGATCTGACCCTAGTACGAGAGGACCGGGTTGGACGAACCTCTGGTGTGTCAGTTGTTCCGCCAGGAGCACCGCTGATTAGCTACGTTCGGGATGGATAACCGCTGAAAGCATCTAAGCGGGAAGCCGGCCTCAAGATGAGATTTCCATACCTTCGGGTGAGAGGCTCCCAGCCAGACTACTGGGTTGATAGGCCAGATGTGGAAGTGCAGTAATGCATGCAGCTGACTGGTACTAATAAGCCGATGACTTGATAACACACCGTTTGTTGGTGCTACGCGTCCACTGAGTGGTTCTCGATGTACGGTCGAGAACCGCATAACAACAATGACTTTGTTATGTGTTTGATTGAAACATCAATAGTGTTTCGGCGGCCATAGCGTGAGGGAAACGCCCGGTTACATTCCGAACCCGGAAGCTAAGCCTCACAGCGCCGATGGTACTGCAGGGGGGACCCTGTGGGAGAGTAGGACACCGCCGGACTCCTTTTAGACAAAATGGCCACCCATCGATGGGTGGCCATTTTGC